>CAWIRT010000034.1:0-123462 GCA_963838445.1 uncultured Acidobacteriaceae bacterium | reverse complement strand
GTTTCGTGCTTTCGGCGGCGGCTGTGTGTGATCGGTTGCTGCGGCTTGGGAGCGGGAATAACGATCGGCGCCGGCTGAGCCACACCACTCCCCATCCTGATGGGCCTAATACGTGCGCCAGGCAGGGAAACGTCAAGAGAGGTAACGCGTAGTTGCAAGCCTGCACCCCGTACAGCGCGATCACATTGTGGATGAAGCCGCGGCGACGCAGCCTTTGGGAATCTTCGCTAGGGGTTGCGGAATCACGTGGCGCGGAACGTCGCAAGAATCTCAGCGCCATTCCTCGCATGGTGGGGCCCGGGTCTCCCGTCCAGATACCTAGCTAGCAATAGACGGTTTATCGCGGCGGTGGGATCCCCAGAATGGGTAGTTACCGATGCCCGGAGCGGACGCACTTTTGTATCAATGAAGGACACCGCGGCGGCGACAAAACAGCGCCGCCCGCCTTTCGGGTCTACGGTGTCTTCGCCGGCGGAGTCAGGAATTTATCAACGTTGCTTTTATCCACCAGGGACACGCCGGTGTCGACGAACGCGGGTATGGGCGACGATGCATCGGAACCGTAGTCCCGGGCCAGGGGTTTGAGCGGGTAGTGGTGGAGATCATCCAGCGCCTTGAGACCAAGAAAAGCCATAGTGAACGGTTTTTGCGAAATGGTGGCCTGGATGGTGCCTTCTTTCACCAGCTCGAGTGTCGCCTGGTCAACGTCCATCCCCATCAGGATGGCGCCTTCCGGCTTGGAGCGTTTGAAGGCTTCGCCGACGTCCTTGGCGGAGGAAGACTCCAGGCTTATATAGGCATTTATTTTGGCCGGCCCTGTCCGGGCAAAGTATTCCTGCGCCTTGTCCATGGCTGCGGTGGACTGTCCCTTCATGTCAAAGACCTCGACGATCTTGATGCCGGGATAATTCGAAAACACATCCTTGTATCCTTTAAGACGCTCCTCGAGATTAGGCTGGCCGGGCATGGTGAAGAAGACCACGTTTCCCTTTCCATTCAATTCGGCGGCCACCCGCTGGCCTCCCAACCGCCCGGCTTCCAGATTGTTAGTTCCGATGAAGTAGAGACGCTGGCTGTCAGGAGCATCAGAGTCCATGGTGATGACAGGGATCCCGGCGGCCATTGCCTTGTTGATTTCAGGTCCCATCAGGCTTGGATCGGAAACCGATACCAGAATTCCCGCCGGCTTTCTCGCAACTGCGGCGCGAAACTCGTCCACTTCCACGGCAGGAGTGAACGTGTCGGGGCCGCGCATGTCTTCGGTCACGCCGTACTGCGCCGCGGCTCTGGTAAACCCTTCGTGTGCTGACTGCCAATAGGGCAAACCGATGTTGGTGGCGATCAGGAAGTACTGCTCCGATTTGCTGTGGCGCTCGCATCCGCCTAGAAACATGGGAAGGGCCAGGGCCAATGTCACCAGGAGAACCTGCTTTTCCGGCATCTTCATCGTCAACCTCCAGAGACCGGGATAGGCTCGTGAAACCGGGCATCCCGGTGAGGCGCCGAATTCTACTCCTAAACATTCGCACTCTGCAAAGAGCCCTATCGCAGTTTGCAAAGAAAAAAGCGCAGGGGCGGAAGCGGGTGGGTGTCAACAGGATGTACGACGTTAGTCCCGCAGGGACGGCTGAAAATGGGCCGCAACGCAATCCTGGACAACCTTCAGCCGTCCCTACGGGACTAAATCATATTGCACGATGTACCCAGGACAAGCGTCCTGGGCTAAGTTCAACCGTCCCTTCGGGACTGATTGCGTCGTGTGACCTGCTGTTCTCTTCAACCCCTTTAAGGCCCGTAACTACCTTCCGATTTATCATGAACCATCATGAAGGTATTGGTTACGGGAAGTTCCGGGCACTTGGGTGAGGCCCTGGTTCGCACCTTGCGAGATTTGCAATACCAGGTGATCAGCCTGGACATCCTTGAGTCGCCGTTTACAACGCACCCCGGCTCCATCACGGACCGAGCCTGGGTGCGTCGCTGCATGAGTGGCGTTCAATCCGTCTTCCATGCCGCAACGCTGCACAAACCTCATGTTGCTACCCACAGCCGGCAGGACTTTGTCGATACCAACGTGACCGGCACGCTCAACCTCCTGGAGGAGGGCGCAGCAGCCGGCGTTGAGTCCTTTATCTACACCAGTACAACCAGTGTGTTCGGGGATGCTCTCGCGCCTCCTCCGGACGCTCCCGCGGCATGGATCACGGAAGAGGTGAGGCCTGTTCCCAGAAACATTTATGGCGTGACCAAGGCCGCAGCGGAAGATCTGTGTGAATTGTTCTTCCGCAACCAGGGCCTGGCGTGCGTCGTGCTGAGAACCTCGCGCTTCTTCCCCGAAGATGATGACAACCACAAGGTGCGCCAAGAATACCCAGGGGCAAATGCGAAGGCCAACGAATACCTCTACCGGCGAGTCGACCTGGCAGATGTCGTCAGCGCACATCTGCTGGCCGCGGAACAGGCCGCCACCATCGGTTTCCGCAAGTACATCATCAGTGCAACCACTCCATTTCTCCCGGACGATCTCGTGGGGCTACGCGCCGGCGCGCGCGAAATGCTACGGTTACGTGTTCCGGAATATGAGGCCGAATATGAGCGGCGGAAATGGAAGGCGTTTTCAAGTATCGATCGCGTTTACGTGAATGAGCGCGCCCGAAGCGAGCTTGGGTGGCGGCCGCAACACGATTTCCGATCGGTTCTCAAGCGATTGCAAGCAGGCGATGAGATCGGAAGCGCTCTGGCGCGGCTGGTCGGATCAAAGGGCTATCACGCCCAGGTATTCTCCGAGGGACCGTATCCAGTGGAATAACCGGATCTGCGGCTACGGAATGAAGACAATCCTGCGTCCATCGTCTTTCCATGTCCAGGCTTCTTCGACTTTGGCCAGCGGGACCGGATGTATGTCAATCGCGAAGTGCACCTGGGTTACGGCCGCGAACATCCTGGTGAGCGAGTGCAGGATCTGTTGTGCGGAGAGGCTGCCCAGACCGCTACCGAGCAGCTCAACCCCGGAGCTGCGGAGCAGGTGGGCAGGCAAGGTGATCGCGTTGCCGCCGATCGATCCAATCTGCACGAAACGAATGCGCGGTTCGCCTTGCGGAGATCCATGGCCGGCCGCGGCCTTCAAGATCAGTTCCGCGGAGGGTCCCCACAAGTAGTCCAGAACGACCTGCACCCCTGCCAGAGCCGAGCGGAAACTCCGCAGCAAATCCTCTTCCGGCTGATGCAACCAGATGGTCTCGTTCGCGCCCAGAGCACCCAGTTGGGCGAGGACTTGATCATCGCGGCCGGTAGCAATGATCCTCGACGCGCCCAGGTATTTTGCCACCTGAATAGCCTGTTTTCCCGCGATGCCGGTGGCTCCGTTGATCAGAACTCCCTCACCAGACTGGAAATTTGCCCTGCCGAGCAGCGCGCCCCAGGTCGCGAGGCCGGGATTTCCCAATGCTGCCGCGACCGCATCGTCAATATCCGCGGCCAGAGGAATCGTCATGGATCGCGAAGCAACACTCCATTCAGCCATGGAGCCGAACGGCGGCCGGGAAGAGAAGAAGTAGACGCGCGCACCGTCCGCGTCCACGCCGACGCCATCGTTCCCGGGCGTGAAGGGAAGCTTGGTGACACTGCTGTAGTGGGATCCGTTCGCCTGACCGCGTACCAGGTTGGTCAGCGCGGCGGCACGAACCTGGAGCACGATTTCGCCGTCGTTGGCAACCGGCGGCGATGTCTCCCGATAGCGCGGTGGAAAACGGAAATCTTCTACCAAGGCCGCGCGCATGTTATATCCCCCGGCACCTTTCAATAATTATAGAGCTGGAACACTTACGCTCGAAGTGCGCGCGAATTTACAACAAGCCTATGAGCACCTCTCGCATCATGACCGGAGGATGGGTCGACCGCAAAACGATGCCGCGCGGAAAAAACGGGCGCGGCCTGTGCCGATGGTGCACGCTGGAAGTGCCCGCACGCCGCTTCACCTTCTGCTCAGAATACTGCGTGCACGAGTGGAAGTTGCGCTCGCAGCCTGGCTATTTGCGCGAACACATTTTTAAGCGAGACCGGGGAGTGTGCGCCCACTGTGCCGTGGACACGATCAGTGAGCACAGTAAGCTCAAGCGTTCCCGCGGGGCTGCTCGCGAAGCCTTGATGCGCCATTGGGGCCTAAAGACGCGAGTTCGCAACAGTCTGTGGGATGCTGATCACGTCCTGCCAGTAGCAGAAGGGGGCGGCGAGTGCGACCTCGACAACATACGAACCCTTTGCCTTCGGTGTCATCGGTCGGTCACTATGCAGCTTCGCGAAAGAATTCGCCGAGCCAAAGTAGCTGCCATGCTCGCCGCAGAGGCTAAACAAGCCGCGCATTAACGGCCTTTCAATTTTCGCCGGGCACCCCCCCGAGCGCCCAGCCTGGAGCGGTACGCTTTCTCCGTCCACGTTTTAGGATGCAACGCTTCTGTAAAGGTTGTGCAAACAGAAACAATGCCCGAGTTGACGTCTTCGGACGAAATTTTGAGGACACGAAAGCTTGTCGCGCAGACGAGACGTCGATGCCCCTGAGGCTCGTATCAGGGTGTTTTTTGAACTACTGGACCCTGTTGCACCTCTGCGAGAACTCGTTTTACGGTGGTCGCGATCCGTTCAAGCATGACGCTCGCGTCGTTGACGAGGGCTTGGGTGTCGTTGGGTAGATGCGGGTGTGAGCTTAGCAGGTGCAGCGTAAACGTCATTGCAGCCAATGGGTTGTTCAGCTCATGCGCCAGGTGATTGATCAGCAGATATCTCGTTTCCCATGCGCGCACCTTTTCTTCTGCGGCTTGCAATTTCCTCTGCTCTGTCAACTCCACGACGTAGGCCGACCATTGCAAAGGTTCTGCGCTCAGACGCACCGCCCCAACGAGGAATGGTACCGAAGAACCGTTGGGCAACACATATTCCTTTTCGTAAGGGACACAGGTACCGAACTCGCGAAGCTGTTCCATGGCGCTCGCATCGAGTGTGCGAAATCTTTCCGGAGTCATCTCACGCCAGTCGATTTTCCCCTCCACCAGGTGCGCCCGAGTCTGTCCGATCATCCGCAGAAAGGCGTCGTTGCCGTCGATGACGTGGTTTTCGTCAGCGATCGCGACGCCCAGGTATGGCGATTGATAGAGCGACGAGAAGGATGTCTGCAACGAACGCGGAATCTGCGACTGATAGACCCGGATTGATATTTCCGCATCCGCCTGAAGCGTTTCGCCGATCTCCAGGATATCGCCAACCAGGGTGCTGAGATCGAGGCCAAACAGGTTTTCGTGAATCGTTGCAGTGAGCACATGTTGCAGCACGCGAGCCTCAAACAATATCTGCGGAATGGTGTAACCCTGCTGATACCGCAGCTTACCGTGCTTTCTTGCTGCGTCTGTCGCAACGTCGCTCAACTCTTCCTGTGGGCCTTCCAAACGCCGGATCAGCTCCTCCATCATGTCGGGAATGTGGTCGCTTCTTTCGGCTTCGGTCAGGGGGATCGCTGCCAGTTCGGGATCCTGCAACACCTGGTGCAACCAACGGTCGCAAATGAGGGAGGACAGCTCGCGCAGAATCTGCGCCACTTTGCGCGTTGGGAGGGCTTTGCTGGTGGGACGCCTGCCGCTTCGCAGGTCTGAGATTGCCCCCAATAATCGCTCGATGTGCAGAGGCTTTGAGAAATAATCGTCCACCTGGCTGCGGATACCCTGGATGGCCGTTTCCAGATCCGGATAGCCGGTCAAAATGAAGGTGCATGCATCAGGCTGCACGCGGCGCATGGCGCTGACCACCGTAAAACCGTCACCTGGTTCTCCAATATTCAGATCGGAAAGCAGAACGTCGAACTTCCGGGTGCTGATCAGTTCCAATGCTTCGGGAACACTGCTGACTGCGGTAAGGGCAAACCCGTGGCGGGTTAGCACCGCCCCAAGTACCGTTCGCAGTGCATCGTCATCGTCCACGAACAGCAGCTTAATTTCAGCCATCGGGACTTTGATGCGTCCGTAGGGCGTACCGATGTATACCAGTTACCCGCAGGGAAAAGAACGACCCTTTCCCCTGCGGGTAACTCCTACGATTGGATGAAAGCCAGCAGATCGGGGTTGATCGTATCCGCATGAGTGACCGGCATGCCATGGGGGAAACCAGGGTAGACCTTGAGTTGCGCATTCTTTACCAATTTGGACGAAAGCGCTCCGGCATCCAGGTAGGGCACGATCTGATCGTCATCGCCATGCATGACCAGCGTAGGAACGTCGATCTTTTTCAAGTCGTCGTTAAAGTCCGTCTCGGAAAATGCCTTGATGCAGTCGTACTCCCCCTTGGAGCCGCCTTGCATGCCCTGATACCAGAAGTTCTCACGTACCCCTTCAGAGATTTTGGCTCCCGGGCGGTTATAGCCGAAGAAGGGTAGGCTGAGGTCCCTGAAGAACTGCGAGCGATCACTCAAGACAGAAGCACGGAGGCCGTCAAACACTTCGATGGGCAAGCCGCCGGGATTCTTTTCGGACTTGACCATGATCGGCGGCACAGCACTGATGAGCACAGCTTTGGAAACTCGTTTGCTACCATGCCGGCCGAGGTAGCGAGCGACCTCACCGCCGCCGGTAGAGTGACCCACCATCACGACATTTTTCAAGTCCAGCGTCTCGAAGAGAGTCGCAAGGTCGTCGGCGTACGTGTCCATCTCGTTCCCATCCCAGGTTTGTCCGGAGCGGCCGTGGCTGCGACGGTCGTGTGCAATCACACGGTAACCGCGCTGCCCCAGGTAAATCATTTGCGCATCCCACGCGTCCGCGTTGAGCGGCCAGCCGTGGGAAAAAACAACAGGCTGTCCCTTGCCCCAATCCTTGTAGTAAATCGTGGTCCCGTCCTTCACGGTGATCGTATTCGTGGTGGTCTTCTCTGCGGTCATGGTAGTCATGATGCTCTCCTTGTCTTTGTGAGGGTTAGTGCGCGGAACGGAAGCTGATGACAGTGATCAGGGTAGCCAACCACGCTGACCACCGATTGCGCCGAATTGCTCTTTATGTGCACGAATGATCGCGTTTCAGTAGACAGCCAAGGAGGCTTTGCGCCTGTTCCAGGCGAAAGGTAGGAAAACCGCAGGCTCATGATACGTTTTTGGCAGCAGTCAATCCCCGTGTTGCCATCAAAATTCTGTGAGCAGGAGATCTCCCGATGCCGGTACTGGACGAAATAGAGCGCAATCACGAAGAAATGGTGAGTTGGCGCAGGGATCTGCATGCACATCCTGAACTCGGCTTCACTGAAACGCGCACCAGCACGGTCATTCAAGAGCGGCTTCGGTCGTTCGGCGTGGACGCCCTGCACAACTTCAATGGGACGGGCGTGGTGGCAGTGATTCATGGGCACGACGGCGATGATGCCATCGGGTTGCGGGCGGATATCGACGCCTTGCCGATCGCCGAGCAATCCGGTGTACCCTATGCGTCGACCAATCCTGGGGTGATGCATGCCTGTGGACACGACGGACATACCACCATGCTATTGGGTGCGGCGCGCTACCTGGCATCGAGCCGGAACTTCCGCGGCACGGCCTACCTGATCTTCCAGCCCGCAGAGGAAATTGGCGGCGCAAAGCAAGTGGTGGATGACGGCCTGTTCGATCGGTTCCCCATGCGTCACGTCTTCGGCATGCATAACTTCCCAACCATGCCACAGGGTGAATTCCATTGGCGAAACGGGCCTATCATGGCGGCGGCTAATTTCTTTGAGATCACGATTGTCGGCCGTGGAGCCCACGCCGCACAGCCTCACTTTGGCATCGATCCCATCGTCGCCGGCAGCGCCCTGGTGAATGCGTTGCAGACGATCGTTTCCCGTACCCTCGATCCGTTTCGTTCCGGCGTGGTCACGATCGGGTCGTTCCAGGCAGGTGTCGCGGCGAACGCTATTCCCCGTGAAGCCGTGTTGAAAGGAACCGCGCGTTGGCTGGATGCAGCCACCGGCGAGACCATCGTGCAGGGAATCCGCCGGTTGGCGGAATCGATTGCGCAAGCCTACGGAACGAGCGTCGAAGTGGAGATGCACATGGTCGCTCCCACCACCATCAACGACGTTAAGGCTATGGCACTGGCTCGCGAGGCTGCGACCAGTGTGGCCGGAGCAAAGCAGGTCGTAGAGATGGCCGAGCCGGTGATGGGCGCGGAGGATTTTGCCTACATGCTGGAAGCCAAACAGGGAGCCTACATCATGTTAGGTTCAAAGCGCCCCGGCGAACACAACCCGATGCTGCACCATCCGGCATTTGACTTCAATGATGCGGTGCTCTCGACCGGCGCTGCGTACTGGGCCACCCTGGTCGAACAGCAGCTTGCGCTTTCCTAGTGAACTGAAACAGCTGATTTAGGAGTAGAACCAAATTTGCGCAGATGCGCGACTCCTCTAGCTAGGGGTCGCGGCTGAGAAAGAATTGGGCTTTTAGCACCGGAGGCTCGCTAGCCTGCATTTCTTGACGGCCTATTGGGTAACGAATGTACGGGTGCCCCATATCTGCCCGGTATTTGCCGAGCGGTCCTATTTCTGAGCTGTTTTATCCGGCTTAGGGAGCGCGAACACGTAATAGCCTTGTGCCTGCTGCTCCGATTGCGGGACCGACTGATAACTGGGGCCCATCGGCTTCGGCAATGCCGCCTGCACCACATACTCCCGTCCGCCGGCCTCGTAGACCGCCACTTCCGCATGCGGAGCGGCCGGCAGCTCGTGTTCCCACAGTACCTTCCCGCTGTCTTTGTCGTAGGCCCGCAGCTTGAAATCTGACTCCATGCCCGAGAAGATCAGGCCGCCGGCAGTGACCGCCGGTCCACCCTGGGGAAAGTATCCACCGGTATCCTTGATGCCTTGCGCTTCCAATTCACTCACTCCGCCCAGAGGAATTTGCCACTTGATCGTCCCTTGATTCATGTCATACGCGGTCAAGGTCGACCACGGTGGCTTGACTGCGGAAAGCCCATCTTTGGAGCTGATGAATCCATAGCCAGTCCAATACTTAACGGCATCCGACCCATCCTGCGCAGCCGGCGGCGGAGCAAGCGACGGAGCCGAAAGATAAGCAATGATGTCCGGGGGCACCCGCGCCGCGCCGGGGGCGCTGAGATACGCGATCAACGAGTCCAGATCTTCAGGGGACAAATCGGGGAACGCGGGCATCGGTGACGCACCAGTCGTCACCACAGACCGGATGCGGTCAGCACCCACACGCGAGACAACGTCCACCAGCGAAGGAACGGCCGGCGGCTGACCTGTCAGTTCCGATGTATGGCACGTCTGACAATTCTGGATATAAAGAAGCTGGCCCTTGGTCTCAGGAGAACCCTTTATCTCCATCCTGGGACGCTTCGCTTCGAGCTTGAGGATCGCGGGCGCATTCTTCGACTGCACATACAACACGTTCGTGGCCGGATCTACCGCTGCATTTCCCCAGTTTGCTCCTCCATTGTTCCCCGTTGGTTGGAGTACGTTCTCTAATCCAGGCGGTGTAAATAAGCCCTCGTTGCGGGCATGCGCGATCAGATCGTGCAACTTCGCGCGTTCCGCCGGATCCGCAATATAAGGGTTCACATCGTCCGCCGTGTAACTCTGCACAGCGAAAGGCGGCGGAGCCGTCGGGAATGGCTGCGTTGGCCACGAATGCTCACCGGGCATGGTCGACTGGGGAACCGGGCGCTCTTCAATGGGCCACACTGGCTTCCCAGTAACCCGATCGAACACATAAAGAAAACCAGTCTTCCCGGGCGCCACCACCGCATCCACTGTGCGGCCATTTTGCTTTACCGTCACCAGCTTGGGCGCAGTTGCGAGATCGTAATCCCAGAGATCGTGATGAACGATCTGAAAGTGCCACAGATACTTACCGGTACGAGCATCGAGCGCGAGCAGGCAGTCGGAGTAAAGGTTGGCTCCCTCGCGGTCGGCGCCGTAAAAGTCATAGGTAGGAGAACCGATCGGGAAATACGCGATCCCTCGCTTCTCATCAATCGTTATCCCGCCCCAGGTATTGGTCCCGCCAATGTACTTCCATGCATTTTTCGGCCAGGTCTCATAACCCATGTCACCGGGATGAGGAACGGTGTGAAAGGTCCAGACGAGCTTCCCGCTCACCACATCGAACGCCCGAAGATCGCCAGGAGGGGAACCGTATTCCTCGCCGGTGGTGGAGCCCAGGATGAGCAGGTTCTCGAAGATTCTTCCCGGGCGTTCCGGATTGGATCTCACGGATGCTTTTGATATCGCGTCCCAGCCCTTCCCGCAAATCGACATTGCCTTGATCGCCGAACGACTCTACGAGCTTGCCGGTGCGCGCGTCCACCGCGTGAAGAATATTGTTGGTGGCAAAGAAGAGGCGGCGATCGCTGCGATCCTTGCTCTCCCAGTAAGTGAAGCCGCGCTCGCTGATCATGTGCGGCTTGCCGGTGTCGTGAACCCAAAGCTCACGCCCGGTCGCAGCGTCTAGGGCGACTACGTTGTCGTTCTTTCCAATCACATACATCACGCCGTCTACGATGATCGGACTGAATTCGAACCGCCGAGCGCCGGCTGCGGAATAAAACCAGACCTGCTGCAGCTGGCTTACATTCGACTTATTGATTTGCTTCAGCGCAGAGTATTGAGCCGAGTCCACTCCTCCTTCATAGGCGTTCCACGTAGTGTGCGCCTTGGCTTCGGCGGCGTAACCGGGATGCCGGTTGATACCAGCTGCGCCCAAAAGAGCAAGCGCGTGAAAGCAGAAGACTGCGCGTCGAAAAAATCCACACCCTCGGCGTATTCCCATCTTGTTCGCAAGCACCCCGTTGATCTTGTTTACTTCGCAGCCAGAGCGGAGGTTCCCCAAAATATATAGAGCCCTCGCTTGGTGGCGGTCACGATATCTATAATTCCATCGCCATTCAAATCGACGGGCAACACGTTGTCTCCCGCACCGGAGCTGTTGTGGATCAGGTGAGGAACCAGTTTCGCCCCGCCCGGCGCGGTGGGATCACGAACCGTCTTGTACCAGTAAAGAAAGGGAGGACTATAGGGATCCGGATCCAGGAGGTCATCGAGGTGGGAAAACTGCCGTTTGCCTACGATGAAGTCTGGAATCCCGTCTCCATCCACATCGGCAACTCCGGCGCCATGCAATTCCGCAAACGTCACTCCACCGGCATTCTCTGTCTGGTAGTTATCCATCACCATGTGCCTGACGAATGAGATATCTCCATTCTTCGCACGTTTCTGCTCAAACCACGCGAGCCCAAAACCGTGTGCTTCCAGAGCTGTGACGACGTCGTTCAGGCCATCGCCATTCACGTCATAGACCGCCATCGTCGCGCCTCCAGGAACGATGCGCCCCCATCGGCCGAAGGCCTCCGGATGGTACTTCCACAACTGATCGCCGCTGCCTTGAGGAGGATGCTCCCACCACCCATCCGCGCCCAGGATGTCCGGAAGCTTATCGCCGTTGATGTCACCCACTCCGATTCCATGACCCTGCCAAGGCCCCTTCTGCGAGATGGTATGTACGATCCACGGCGCAGTTGGATGGGCTGGATCAGGCTTGGCGTAACGCATGTATCCGTCAGCGATGTAAATAAGCTCCGGCTTCCCATCCCCGTCCACGTCGGCGACCAGAGAATCCTCGCTCTGCATCGACGGAAGAATCATATATTGCTTCCACCGGCGCGCCTCGTTTCCCGGATTCACGTAAAGCACTGCGCCCAGACCCAGGTGGGTGGCGACGACATCCGTCCATCCATCGCCGGTAAAGTCCTCGGCATGCTGGACCCAGGTCGAGTACTCGGTCGAAGGGTTGAAGGTCCGGGTCGCGTACATCTCCCTTGATGTCGTGAAGTCCGGACCGAAGAAGATGTAACCGCCATCCACCAGGTCAAGCTTTCCGTCGTGATTGAAATCTGCCGCTGCCGCGGTCCAGTTGTAGTAGAAGGGGTTCACGCGCTGCATCCGGAACCCGCTCCCTACCTCTTCGAGGGGCTGCTTTCTGAGGCCGATGTCTTTGTAGGAGACGTTTTTGAAGTGCACCTCGCTGCCCTTGCCGACGAACAGAGCGATGGGCCCGTACGAGTCCAAATCTTCATCCGCGGTAGCCAAGCTCAACTGATTCCGTTCCGGAGCGTTGTTCAGATAGGCGCGCATGATGTCTGCATCGAGCATCACCTCTACTTCGTTCCAGTCTCCAACCCGCAGGCTTAGGTCAGGGAACTTGAACGGTACGTTCATTCCTGGCGGCGCTTCGAACCTTTCTATCGCGGGTGAAGATTTGAGCGTGATCGGATCGGGCCGGGGAGGAGCGAAGCGAATTTGCCCCACGGCATCTCTCAACTTTTCCCGGTCCGCAATGTTGCCTGCTGCGTCCAGGGTCAGGCTCTCGCCTTCAAGCTGCGTGCCTTTGATGGAAAGGAAAGTACCTCGCATGCCGCCCTCGGTCTTCGTTGCCCGGATGAGGACACCCGTATCGCAAACGCCAACGCAGCGAAACCCAGCGTAAAAGCCCGTGTCCTGGTAGGAGTGATCGAGCACCAGCCAGCCCGATCCGGTGGTTCCCTTGCCGATCAGTTCGCCATTGTCTGCGCTCCACTCGGCCTGACCCATTGCGTGCCATCCAGCAAGCGTCGAACCCTGGAACTTTGCATCGGGGACAAAGCTTGGTCCCTGAAGCGCGGCTTGCGCAAGAACTCGTACTCTCGGGAAAGCGCAAATCGCCAGTAGACACAGCGCAAGTGTTTTGCCCGGATGCTTGACCATGATTTAGACCTCGTTCGTCCTCGAATATCGCCTAGTTCCCTAATGAAAACCGATTCAAGAGGTGCCTGTAGTTCTTCGATTCCTTCGCGAAGCAAGTAAATATACCCGCTTAACTTAGTGTCAAGTTCTTTAGCTGGCGATTAGTTCCGTTTTGAACTATCTTCGTGCACTACCAAACAGGGAGACCGGGGCAGAATGGAGGAAGCTTTCGATCACCCGGAAAGATATGTCAGCAGGATTTCTTCGTTCGTTGTGCAGGTTCGCAGTGTCTCTGGTTCTTGCTGTTGGGTTGGTTGGCGGCATCGCTGCGCATGCAGAGCCGGGAGAGGTAAAGAATCTTGCCTCTGGCGTCTATGTGTGGCAGAGAAACCGGACAAGCGCGAACCCGCAAATTGCATGTGGGTGGTCTTCAACGGAAACAACGCAGGCGATGCCGGCGGCAGCTACAAGAGATGGCTCGCAGCCCTGGACAAAATGATGTCCTGGGGACTAACGACCGTCGTGCCCGGCCACGGAGCGGTCGCGGGCCGGAGGCTCTGCAGGCCCAGAGAGCTTATCTTGATGGCATGTGGACCAAGGTTAAAGCGGCAAAGCAGGCGGGCGAGACTCCCGATCAGGCGGCCAAGGAAATCGACTTTTCCAAATACGGTTTCATTGCCTCAGATGCAACTGCGAATGCAACCAGTATAGGCACTATGTTTCGCCGCATCGAAGTGGGCGGCAATTAAGGAGACAGAAAAGAAACCACAGATCTCTCCACTACGCTACGCTCTGTCCAAAAACATTTCCACGAGAGGTCCGCTGAACTGCAGATCCCTCGGCTTCCCCGGATTTCCTGTCAAGAGTTGTGGCTTCGGTCAACTGCATGTGGTTCTCTTTAAGGAGAACCACATAAGTGGTCGTTGCTGAGAGCGGTGGAGTAGGAAATCCGGGTACGCTCGGAGCCTGTGACTTTTTCTGATTTCGTGCAAAAGGGCTGCCTATCGACGTCCCCACCGCCCCGACTGCCGCCCTGGCCCTTGGCAACGGTCCTCTCCTCTCAGCGACCCTCTCCTTTCTGTCATCCCGAGCAAACCCGGATTTCCTACTCACAGCTCTCACCGGTGCCACTTATGTGGTTCTCCTCAAAGAGAACCACATGCAGTTGTTCGAAGCCGCAACTCTCGACAGGAAATCCGGGGAAGCCGAGGGACCTGCGGTGCGCCTGAACCCAAAACAAAAGCCCCTACGAGTGAATTCGCAGGCGCTGCCCAAACCGTTGTTGCTTGGGAGCGAGGCTGTCCGCAGTTCGTCACTCCGGGTGTCGGTACCAATGGACGCACGTCGAGAGGCTTGTCGTCTCGAGTGAACGGTGAGGTGCGTGAGGAACAAACTGTTCGGGCTAGATCCGCGAATTCACTCGTAGGGGCTTTTGTTTTGGGTTCAGGCGCACCGCAGGTCCCTCGGCTTCGCTTCGGGATGACAAAGGAAGGGGCAACGGTCTATAGAGAGCGGCTGCCGGACCGAGGCGTTTTTCATCGTCTTGGGTGGGCAGCAAGGCCCATGACTACTCCGGTCGAGATGACAAATTTGTTGCAAGCAAGCGCCAACCTTGTCCTGGAAACCCGGAATCTCGTCCCTGAACAGAATTGTCATCTCGACAGAGCGTAGCGTAGTGGGGAGACCTGTGGTTTCTTTTCTGTCTGACTAATTGCCTTTGCTCGCGAAGAACTTTCGCGAGAGCCGGAGGCCGGCGCGATCCAGCCACTCCGGCAGGAGGGGGCTATGTCGCTTGCGCGCTACCCCGATAAGCGGAGAATCACGTTTCATCGTCCACCCTTCCAATGATTACCGCGTCCCTCATCGTGGTTGCTCCCCTGACAAATCCACCTCACCACCGCCGGAACTAATGGGCGCCGCGCAGGTAGCCGTTCGGCTACCTTTCCCCTCCCCAGGCAGGGCCGCCCACGCGCATGTTATTGAAAATTAAAGAGAACCCATAGGCACCGCCGAACATTCGCGTTTGGGCCGCAGCATGCATTAGGTAGTGCGTCCGAGCAAACTCAAAGCCAAAGCATTGAGAGCTTGAGAGACAAATTCAGTTTGGTTCCACTGCAAGGAACCCTAAGGAGGATGTCATGAAATTCAATGCGATCGCTCAGTCTTCGCTCGTGGTTCTGTCAGTCCTGCTCGCCCCCATCCACAGCTTCGCCGCGGAAGCTCCCTACTGCATCGCGGTGAACGGCGGCTTTGGAAATGGTGGCACGACTTTCGTCGCGCGCAACTTTACTCTGCCGGCAGAGGGCAAATGCACACCGTGGACGGGCTACACCAAGACCGCATCCACCGTCATCTTAATGACAAGCGGCACCAGTTGCCTTTCCAGCGATAGCAAAGCGCTGACCACCAGCGTTTCCAGCGCCGACCCCTCGTACTTCGGTGCAGGCGCGACCGTAGCGGATTACATCCAGTTGTCCCGGGGAAGTGCAACAGATTCGTTTTCCGGCCAGGACTACGGTGCCTTCTCCGGAAACGCAGAGCCGGTGAGCTGCACCAGCGATCTGTTGACCCTCCCGTCGTATCACGACTAACTGGTCAGTACTCAAGGAATACTACGATGGGAAAAGCAGGATAGACAGGATTGACCCTAGGGAAATGCACACGCCATGCCAACGCATTTCGTTAGTGTCAATTCCGTTTGCCCTGCTTTCTTCAAGCAAAACCACTCCTCGCGAACCTTTGGACCACAGTCACATCCGAAACGAAGCGATTTCTATTCCTGATAGGTCGCAGGACTTAGAATGGTCGCCCCAATTTCCCCCGCACAACAAACCGGGTCAACTGAGTCTAGCGCCTTAAGTGATTGATTTGAATGGTCGGGGCGGAGGGATTCGAACCCCCGACCCTCTGCTCCCAAAGCAGATGCGCTACCAGGCTACGCTACGCCCCGATCTACCGATTGTAGCGCAACCACCCTCTTCAGGCGTGGTGTCCGAGCCACTCCAAAAACCAGAGAATGAGGAAGATCGGGGCCAGAAAGATGGCTGCCAGAGTGATGCCGATCAGTATCAGGAAGACCCAGTCTCGCCAGGTCTGCCGCCGCGATTGCTCCAGATGGCGCACGATCAGCGCATAGTTGCGCCGGTTCGCCTTCCACGCAATGTCGAAGGCATCGCCCAGGAGCGGGATCGTTCCCAAGAGCACCTCGATCCCGATGTTGACCACCATTCTCAGCAGCGTGACGTAAGGGACGCCACGCACCCAGGCCGCGACTACGATGATGGTGGACGCGAGGCCGCCGATGATATCTCCCAGGCCGGGAACGAGGCCGATGATCCCATCTAATCCGAAGCGGATCGAGGTGCCCGGGACACGAAACCAGTCATCGAGCAAATGCGACAGCAAATCGAGATTTTCGTCAGCGAACAAGCCGCTCGCCTTCTGAAAACGAGCCTTTTGCGGTGGCAGAATCTCGGGTTGTGGATTGCTGGGCATAGGCTGAACGTCGACCCGGGAGAGGCTCGGAAGGCGCTTTCCAGGCCGCGGCGAGCGCGAACCTGAATGCTACAATCTAAGTCTATATGGCGGCTATAGTTCAGTGGCAGAACGCCGGACTGTGGCTCCGGATGTCGTGGGTTCGACCCCCACTAGCCGCCCCAGTTGAAGCCGCTCCTGCCTTCACCTGGCGGAGTTAAGTTTCAGGTGGAAGACGCCCACGTGAGCACCCCATCCTCCTCTTCCACGCCGAACCCTAATACAAGCCAGACCGCGTCCCCAGGCGCCGGCGCGACCCGTATCTGGCTCGGCTGCTCCGGCTGGGCCTATCCCACCTGGAAGCCGGAATTTTATCCGCCCAAGACGTCTTCCAAGAAAATGCTGGAGCATTACGCGACCCAGCTTAATTCCGTCGAGGTGAACTACACCTTCCGCCATCTGCCGTCCGCCGCCACCATCGATGCATGGTTGGCGCAAACCGGGCCGGACTTCCGCTTCTCCTTCAAAGCGCCGCAGCGCATTACGCATATCAAGCGCCTGAAGGAGTGCAGCGATGCGCTCTCTGTCTTTTACTCAGCGCTGTTGCCGGTCATCCGCGCCGGGAGGATGGGCGTGGTTCTCTTTCAGTTGCCGCCCAATCTTAAAGCCGATACCACCAGGCTTGCGACCTTCCTCAAAGAGGCCGCGCCGGAGCGCACGGCCACGCTACGCGTCGCGTTTGAATTCCGCCATGTATCGTGGTTCACAGACGAGATATTCGACCTGCTCCGGCAGCATCAAGCTGCACTATGCGTGGCCGAGAGCGACGAGCTCGCGACACCCGATGTGGTCACCGCTCCCTTCTGTTGCTACCGGCTGCGCAAGAGCGAATACGGGGCCGCTGACTTGCAACAGATCGAAACGCAACTGACCGCAAGGGCAGCGCAGGGAGATGTCTTCGCCTACATCAAGCATGAGGACACACCCAAGGGCGCGCTGCAGGCCGCCGCCTTACTGACCACGCTGAGGGCACGGTGAGCGAAACCAGCGACCTGGTGGCCGAAACCGTAAGCAGCCTGGCGCGGGTGGAAGAATTTTTTCCGCGACGGTTTCTGCGCAATGGCCACCTGCAGACGCTAGTCGGTAACTTCAAACCTCGGCAATATGTCTTGCCTGAGGCTGAGGCGCGCCTTATCGAAGTCGACGCAGGAAAGGGCGGCCCTGGGGAAAGCAAGTCTCCCAGCATAGCGGCATCAGGGCGTACAGCAGGCGCAGGCCGAAGTCCGTGCGCGCGGCGCAAGCTACGTGCTTTGCCATTGCCATTGGCAGGCAAATGCCGGCCAATGCCCAACCGTGGTGCTGTTGCATGGCCTCGAAGGATCCTCCCGTTCGCAATACATGCTGGGCAATGCGACGCGGGCGTGGGCCGCGGGGTGCAATATCATCCGCATGAACATGCGCAACTGCGGCGGCACTGAGGATCTGTCGCCGACACTGTATCACTCCGGGCTCTCGGGCGATGTGGCAGCGGTGATGCGCACGCTCGCTACCGAAAAGGGCCTCGGAGCCTTTGCCCTGGTGGGGTATTCCATGGGCGGCAACATTGTTTTGAAGTTGGCCGGTGAGCTGGGCGAAAACCGGCCGGATTACCTGAAAGCTGTAGTAGGTGTCTCGCCGGCCATGGACCTGGGCGTCTCCGCCGATGCGCTGCACAACCCCTCCAACCGGGTCTACGAATGGAAGTTTCTCATTGGTCTGCGCAGGCGGTTTCGACGCAAGGCGGAGCTGTTCCCTCAAATCTATTCGACCGTGGGCCTGGAAAGAATTGCGACCCTGCGCCAGTTTGACGATCAGATCACCGCCCGCTACTCCGGCTTTACCGGCGCGGATGACTATTACTACCGAGCATCCAGTGCGAGAGTGGCCTCGCAAATTTCCGTGCCCACCCTGATTCTGCATGCGCTCGACGATCCTTTCATCAGGATGTTGCCGTCCACGCGCGCCGCGCTGTTGGCCAATCAACGGGTCCGGTTGGTCGAGACCAGGCATGGAGGCCATTGCGCCTTCCTGGCTGCGGCAACTGGATATGACGGCTACTGGGCGGAGAAGGTGCTGCTCGACTTTCTGCTCTCGGCCAGCAAAGCCTGATGGAAGCAGATTGGACGATTGCGCTGGCGGCCGGCGACCCGGTGATCACCGTTCCCTGGGCAGCGTCTGACGACGACATCCGCCAGTGCAGATTCGTCGATTTGCGCCTGGATGCGGACCGGATAGATGAGATAGAAGAGGCCCGTTCGAAGCCGCCGTTGCGGTCCGCACTGCTGCTGCTGAACGCCGCCACCTCACCGCTGTGGACGGCGAAGTGTGATGCCTGGACCAGCAGCGTGGACGAAGGTGCTGAGCCCTTCGATCCCTACGAGATGGGTGCCGAGCCCGGCGATACAGCTTTTGGCGCCGGATCGTACGTTGATCTGCTAGCGCGGGACGTCTCCTTCCTGGCTAGTTTCGAACGTCAGGAGCGGTGGATCCGTGCGGTCACGGAGGTGCTTCGTTCCACGCCGGCGAGCGCGGCCCGGGTGGAACTTGTGCTCCGGCGTGCTGAAGTCGAGGGGACATCTGGATTTGCCGTGACGTGGTTTGTCGAGGGCTGCGGCTCGACTGCTCAGCATGCAGAACAACGGTGGGCCAAGGCGCTGGATCTCGCGTTAGCGGCAGTCATCGATGTGCGCTTGATGTAACCCCGGCCGGGCGCCTGATGACGATACAATGGCAGCAACGGGCGAGTAGCTCAATTGGATAGAGCACCGGCCTTCTAAGCCGGGGGTTGTGGGTTCAAGCCCCGCCTCGCCCACCATCGCTCCTACCTTGTCATCGAGACAAATTGATGTCCTCAGGAAGCGAAGTTGAAATTGTGGATTACTCCAGAGACAGCTCTGCGCTTGGCTCACTATTTCGGAACTACCGCTGAGTTCTGGTTGAACCTGCAGCAGAGCTACGACCTCAGCAAAACTCGAATTCAGGAAGAGGAACAAATCGCCAGAGAAGTGCGCGCTTAAGCCGGCACGTAGCAGGGTAGCCAGCCTACGATAGGCCGGCACGATCCCCTACGTATGGTGGCTAAGCGCACATCACTGTCCTCACAAGAGCTGCTGAGCGACTCTTCGAGACAAGTGGCAATGTCCTCTGCGCCCACTGACTTCAACACGTCTCTGGCCTTTGAAATTCCCTCAAAGCTCTCGCAGTGAACGGCCACTAATACTCCGCCCTCCTTTAGCCGGAGGTCATAAAGCTTCGCTTCAAATTCCGGAATACCCATGCCGACAAGCGCTCCGACAAAGCCACCCACTGCCCCGCCTACACCCAAACCGGCCAAACTCGCCATGATAGGACCGGCAGCGATGAGTGGGCCCACGCCCGGTAGAGCCAGGGCGCCTATGCCCGCCAGAAGCCCTAAGGCTCCCCCGACGACTCCACCTAATCCGGCGCCGGCCGTCGCACCCCTGAAGGCAACACCTTGGCTTCTTCCTTTTCAGACAACAGGACGGAAAGGGCTTGATTCGAAAATCCTGCCATCGTCAGTCCGTCGATGGCGGCCTCCGCATTGACAATGTTTGCGAAAATACCAAACGCTGCTGCCTCATGACACGCCATCGTGCTCTCCTCACTTGTGTATCTTTCCTTTCTTCCTGAGCTACGGTCTAACTGGCTTTCTCGATCGGCGAATTGCCCAATGCGGCTGCATTGACCTCCTTCGCAATCATCGTCAGCTTTTTGTCAGCCGCCTCTTCTTCTTTCAGGGTTTCATCCAGAAGCGCCATGATGTCCTTTTGGCCAAGCAGCCTGGCGTATTCGCGCACCCCACCGTAACCAGCCATCTCATAGTGTTCCACGCGCTGGGCAGCGGTGATGAGACCGGCATCGCGCAGGTCTCCCTTTTTGGTCTCTTCCACAACCTCGGTACCTTCCAAGAGAACGCCCTTCATCCCCTCACAGGTCTTGCCCGTACCCTTCTTCTTGAGCATTTCGAAAATCGTCTCCAGGCGTTCGATCTGGCCGTTTGTTTCTTGCAGGTGGCTCTGAAAAGCGTCCTTGAGCTTAGACGACGTCGCCGCTTTCACCAATTTCGGGAGAGCCCGGGTAATCTGCTTTTCCGCCGAATACAGATCCTTTAGCTCATCCAGGAATAACTCTTGCAAGCTTTCAACACTCATGGGTTTCCCTCTGCAGGCGTTACATTCTGCCTTCCGTTGCATAGATGCGAGAAGCCGCGTGCGGGGAAGAGCCGTGCGGTGAACTTTTCTTCTGAGAAACTATTCGTCAATTTGGCAACACAGTTGGTAGGAACGGCATCCACGTGGATCGATGCCCCGGAATAGTGATGTCGCCACCTCTCGCCTGCTTTCGAAGTTGCTGGCCGTTATTGTCACAGTGGTCTTGATCACGTCGCTCTACCTGGCGAAGACAGTGGTTCTGCCGCTTGCGCTCGCCCTGCTTCTGTCGTTCGTGCTGGCGCCTCTGGTCACGGGCCTGGAACGCATCCGGCTGCCCAGGATCGTGGCCATCCCCATCGTGCTTCTCACTACTGGCGCTGTTTTGGGGGCCGTTGGCTGGACCGTCCTGGTGCAGCTGGTCGAAGTCACGGATGCTTTGCCGGCCTATACGAACAACATCCATGACAAGTTACAGAGCTTTCACCAGTCGAAGACGACCAGCTTCGTCCGCGCCCAAAAGGAGCTGGACAGTTTAAGCAAGCAGCTTGGCGATCTGAGCTCAGAATTCGCCGATAGCCGCGAGATCATCGGTGAAACCGAGTTAGGTTCTTCCCCTGCCCGCCCGGTCTCAGTGCGGGAGGTCGGAGGCAGCCAGGGCAGACTGGATGCGATGAGCGGCTTGCTGGGCATGGTGATTTCCGTCGTTCTGGTCGCGGTATTTACGTTTTTCATGCTTCTGAAGCGGGAGGATCTGCGCAACCGGCTTATCCAGCTCACCGGGCACGGGCGGCTCAACCTGATGACCCAGGCCATGGACGATGCCAGTCATCGCGTCAGCCGTTACCTGGGCTTCCAGTGGCTGGTGAATATTACCTTCGGGCTGATCATTTTTGTGGTTCTTCACCTCATGCACCTGCCTCATGCTTTGTTGTTCGGAGTGCTGGCTGGGCTTCTGCGGTTCATCCCTTACATCGGTGCACCGATCGGGGCCCTGCTGCCGACAGCGCTCTCTGTGGCAGTATTCAATGGCTGGACCAAGACCCTTCTTATTTTGGCGATTTTCTTTTGCATGGAGATCGTGACGGCGAATCTGCTGGAGCCCCATGTTTATGGGAAGCATACCGGCCTATCCTCACTTGCGATTCTGGTGGCGGCCATTTTCTGGGGCCTGATTTGGGGGCCGATCGGCCTGATCCTCTCCGTGCCCCTTACCGTCTGCCTGGTGGTGGTGGGCGCGCACGTGCCCAATCTTGCAATTTCTCACCGTGCTTTTAGGAGATCAACCGGTCATGCCGCCGGAAGCGCATTACTACCAGCGCTTGCTGGCGAACGACCAGCGTGAGGCCAGCCAGGTGCTCGATACACATTTGAAGAATTCTTCTTTGGAAGATCTCTTCGATACGGTGTTGATCCCGGCACTGAATTTGGCGGAACAGGATCGTCATCGAAATGAACTCGATGACGCGACCGTCAGCTTCATTACCCAAACCACGAAGGATTTGGTCGATGAGTTGAGCCTCAGGCGCGACGACTCCACGACGGCAGAGGTTGCTGTGGAACGGTCCGCGCAAGAAAAGATCCTATGCCTGCCCGTAAGGGACGACGCCGATGAGATTGCCGGCATCATGTTAGCCCAGCTGCTGGAGCGCGCGGGATACTCAGCGACGGCCCTCCCGATAGGAAGTGTGGAGCGAATGCTGGCGGAGGTCGCCAGCGCGGACCCTGAAGTCGTGTGCCTTTCTGCATTGCCTCCATACGCCATCTCCCATGCTCGCGGTATCTATCGGCAGACTGCGGGCACAGCAATCCCGGGCGAGGATCATCATTGGTTTGTGGAACTATACCGATGACCCTGAAAAAGCCGCAGCCGAGATAAGTGGAGGCGAACAGAACCTGATTTGTACGACGTTGGCGCAGATGACGCTGCAGGCTGGGCTGGCCTCGGGTGCGTCTTCCAAAAGGACTCCGAGCTTCGTTCAGAGTTAAAGTGCTAACCTGGAAAGCATCCGGCTCACGACATCAACACGTCTAGGGTCTTTAGCATCTTTGGGGATCCCACATCTCGCGAAATAACGAGCGAGATGTTGGGTACCCGTCATTGGTTGCCGATGAAGACTGGAAAAAACGACGGAGGGGGAGCATCTCGCTTCCCCTCTCGACAAGTTCTGCTTTTCGCTCGCATCTGACGAACCTTACTTTGATGCTCTCTCGGCGCGGCCCTTGCGGAACATTTCGTTGACCGTCGCCTCGAAATGACGCGCTCCGGCAGGGGTGGGAACTGCGCCACTCAAGATAGTCCGGTACGGAATATCTTTTCCGTAATACTCGCGCGTGTCCGAGGAGTTCTGGTGGACCTCGTCGCCAGTAAGGTCAACGCCGGCGAACAAACCCTTGCTACGCGAGTAGGTCAGGAACTCGGCGTTCGCCAGCTCCGTAGTGGACGCTTGAGAATCGCGTCCCACAGGCCCGGCCGCAGCAGCAATGTCGCCACCGAGCTTCACCTTGTCCTTCAACAAATCGTCCAGGCTTCGATCGTTGACGCCCACCAGCACCAAGTCAGTGGACTGCCCACCGGCTTGTAATCCGAAACTCGCTCCTGTCAGCTGGATAAATACCGGCGCGCTCCACCCACTTCCCGTCCGGCACGTAGCTACGCCCTGGCCATACTGCGCGCCTACCAGGAATGCTCCCTTTTTGAAACCCGGTACAACCAGCACGCAATGGGCCTTGGCAGCAATATCCAGAGGAATGCCCTTGTCCGGTGTAGCCATAAGCTCGTGCAGGACAGCGTGCGCAGCTTCTACGCGAGCGTCCAGTTTCGAGTCATCAGCCGCTTTTGCGGCACTCACACAGGCAAGACTTATGCCTACTAACGAAACAGCCATAAACTTTTTCATTCGAATTCTCTCGACTTTCCCTACGGAGGCCCGATCAGTACTGCTAGGCCTCTCCTGTTTCCGTAGGATGCAACTTTTACCAAGCCGATAGCCTCGTGGCTGCGATTTCTATATCGGATTGCGTTTCAACAGATAGTCGAGACCGCACACGCGGTACCATCGGTAGCCATAGGGCTCCAGAAGTACGCGATGCTTGTCACCGTCTTCAGGTTGGCTATGGTTATCCGAAAGAAGATTCACCAATGTGCAGGCTTCCCCTTGTTCGTTACTTACCGCGAATCTCACTTCTCGCGGCAAAGAGCTTAAGTTGTGAACCAGAACCACTGAGTTATTGCGCCACTCATAGCGCATGATCAGGACTTCTTTGGCCCCCGCGGAGATGAAACTAAAATCGCCCCAGCCAATTTCGGGCACTTCCTTACGCATGCGAATGATGCGCTCCATCCAGTTGAGCAAGGAGTTCGGATCGCGGCGCTGCTCGGCGACGTTCACGTGCTCGAAGCCATAGGGGCCTTCGCTGATGACGGGCATGATCGGTTTATCGCTTTTGGTGAAGCCTGCGTTGGGCTCCGTGGACCATTGCATGGGAGTACGCGCACAATTGCGTTCCGGCAACTTGAGGTTATCGCCCATGGCGATCTCGTCACCGTAGCGAATCACCGGCGTTCCGGGCAGAGTCATCATCAAGCTGTAGGCGAGTTCCAGACGCCTGCGGTCTCCCTCGAGCATAGGCGCCAGCCGGCGGCGAATGCCTCGCTTGTATAGCTGCATATCGGGCGTTGGTCCAAACGCCGCAAAAACCGCCTCACGCTGCTTGTCTTCGAGGCGGCCGAGATCGAGCTCGTCGTGGTTACGTAAAAACAGGCCCCACTGCGCCGTTGCCGGGCGCCGCTTCGTGGACTGCATTGCCCGTTTCAGCGGTTGGCTATCTGCAGTAGCCATGGCCAGAAAGAGATGTTGATTCACGTCGAAGTTGAACATCATCTGGACCCGCTCGCCTGCGCTCCCGAAGTAAGACATATCCGTGCCCGGCAGTACGTTCGCCTCCGCCAGAATGATCGCTTCCCCTTCTCGCCAGCTTAAGAACTGGCTGAAGGTGCGCAGCATCTCGTAATCCTCGTGGGGCTTGGCGACCTTGGCTCCCTTGGAGGAAATCACAAACGGCACCGCGTCCATGCGGAAGCCCGACACGCCGAGTTGCAGCCAGAATCCCATGATCTTGAGGATCTCCGCCTGCACTTCAGGGTTGGCGGTATTGAGATCGGGTTGAAAATCGTAGAAGCGATGAAAATAGTAAGCCCTTGCGACTTCGTCATAAGTCCACGTGGTTTTCTGGACCCCGGGAAATACCACTCCGGAAGCAGCGTTCTTTGGTTTTTTCTTTGACCACACATACCAGTCGCGATATTTGGATTTTGGATCGCGCCGCGCTTCCTGAAACCAGGGATGCTGGTCAGAGGTATGGTTCACCACCAGGTCAATCAGCACCCGCAACCCGCGCTGCCGGCAGCCCCGCGTAAACTCCACGAAGTCTCCCGAGGTGCCATAGCGAGGATTGACTCCGTAATAGTCCGCGACATCATAGCCGTCGTCCCTCCCGGGAGAGGGCTGAAAGGGCATCAGCCAGATCGCTGTCACACCCAGCCCCTGCAGGTAGTCCAGGCGGCTCATGAGCCCGCGAAAGTCTCCGATGCCGTCGCCATCGGAATCCAGGTAGGTGGCGATGGATAAGCAGTAAATGACCGCGTTCTTGTACCACAAATCGTTGATCATGCCAGATCTCTTCCGGTTGCAGTGAGAGAAGCAACTGGTTGGGATGCAAAAGATGGTCTGGCGGCGCGCTGAGTGCTCAATGAATCAAGAGAACCTTAGATCTCCACCGGGTGGTCAGGTGTCCAGAACGACTCCCGTCCGGAATGACTGAAAATGAAATTACGACAGGTAAGGATTGCTCAACAGGGGTGCTCCCTTCCTGGTGCAACAGCATTTGCCTTTTTAGTCAAGGCGCGCGTCCCCTGGGCCTAAACCAGATTACCTTCCGACATGGGCAAAAGCGGTGGATGTGCTTACCACCCCTTCGGCCAGCAAAAACATTATAAACGGGTTGAATCTAGCCTCGACACTTCCGTGTAGGGTAGGAATATCATCCGCAGGGCAAGGATGATTACTAAAGTTCGATGGACATACTTAATCTCCCTTTGTTAGTTCTCTAGAAGCGTTAAGAAGTATCATTAGCAATCCCTTGCTTCACCTGTAACACGGTTTGATCGCTCTGCCGTTCAGTGTTCTCGAAATTGGGTAGCTCCCGTTTTCTTCCCCTGGAATTAGTGCTGGTTAAGTTCGCCTGCTCGTAGCGGCAGGATCGCGGACTCGTATGGCTTAGTCCTGAATTTTCAGGGGGAATTCTCTATGGCTGTATTTCGAATGATCCACGCCACTCAAATCGCTGCGGGGTGCTTTGTGAGTACGTTTGCCGGTTCAAATTCCGGCCTCATCTCCATCAACGCGCCGCTTCAGGGAATGTTGCTGTTGACCAGGTGGATCCCAATGCGCCCGGTCCATTGCGCTCGCTCGCAGAGCGGGTCGGCCGTGATTTGGTCTCGAACGCCCAGGCGTTGAGCCGGTACGGAGCATTGGAGCGCGAGTCGTGGACCAGCAAGGCTGCGATTGCTCTACGCATTCTCATCGTCCGCCCATTTTGCCGTTTGCGTGATATCGCCGAAGCTTGCCGCTGCAACTACGACGATGCCATTACCCTGGTGGCAGCAATCAACCGCAATCGCGAAACAGCCAGGTATCTCACCAAGTTCGGCGGAGATGCTCCTTATCGCCGCAGCACCATTCAGCCTATCGCCGAATCCGGCGCCATCAAGGCATTTCTCGAAGGAACCTATCGCTACCCATTTACGGTGGGAATTTATCCCGCGGTGTCGTGCATGCTGTCCTGCAGCTTTTGCGCGCGTGCTCGTGGAGAGCAGTACAAGCCAGAAGACATCATCCCGGGGAATGAGTTGTTCAAGCAACTGTTCGCCGAAGCACCCAGGGACCTGCCGCGTAGATTCTACTTATCCGGTGGGTTGGAACCTCTGACCAATCCAGGTCTCGCGGAAGTGGTTCGGTTTGCCGCCGGCTTTGGCCATCGTATGCAGCTCTACACCAACGCGATGATGCTCACATCGCGGTTCCTGGCCAAGAATGAAGGGCTCTGGCACCTCGATACGCTGCGTATCTCCATGTACGGGGCAGACGACGAGACGGCGCAAGCTACCACCTCGCGCGCCGGCGTGGCTACAAGGGTCCTTGCCAACGCGAGAGACCTGGTGCGCGCGAAGTCGGAACGCGGTGAGAAGCTCCGCATCGGTTTTAATCACGTGGTGCAGAGTGGACAGATCAATCATCTGCGGAAGATCGCAGAGGCACTGGTCTCGGTCGCCGACCAGTCGCCTGACCGGAAGGGAATCAATTTCCTGACGTTGCGGGAAAACTATGCCGCGTCGGGCGAGGCAGCCATCAGCGGGGACGAAAGGGGCCGGTTACGTGATGAGCTCACCGATCTGCAGAGTTTCTTCGTTGCTGAAGGCATGAAGGAGTTCGAAGTGGATCTGGGTTACGGCATGCGGGGACTAGTGGAAGGTGTGGAAACGGCGCCTGTGCGGCGCGTTGCGCACACCGACATGCTGGGCCGAGGCTATCCGCAGATTTCCGTGGTGGTCGATCTTTTGGGCGATGTTTATCTTTATCGCGAGGCTGCGTTCATCGGCCGGGTGGGAGCGGATCGTTATATCATCGGGCGCCTCACACCCGAGCTGGGGTTGGCCGAGCTGCTGCAGCATTACCTTGCCGACAACGATCGCTTCGTGACCCCTCGTGCTGGGGATGAAATCTTCCTGGATGCCTTCGACCATGCGGTAACTGCGTTTCTGCGCCAGGCGAGTGACGATCTTCACTTCGGCTCGAACCTCTCCGGCGTCCCTGTCCACGCGGGGCTTTATCATCCGCCGGCGAATCTGTGGAGATGAGCATGAATCATATTGGCGAGCGAGGAGCAGCTCCCATGGGTGAGCCACAGGCTCGGCAGTTCATTAATATCCTGGGGATCAGCTTGCATCCGATGCGGTTTCTGGCTGCGGCTGATCTTCTGGAACAATGGATTGCCGAGCGGCTTCCCCGCATTGTCTGCTTCCCCGGGTCGGACATGCTGGCCGCAAGCCAGCGCAATACGAAGCTTGGCTCTGCCTTGAACGGCGCCGATCTCACGGCTACCGACGGCATGATGCTGGTGAGGTTATGCCGGTGGTTTGGCGCCACCCAGGCGGAGCGCGTCTACGGGCCCGACGTGATGTTGGAACTATGCCGGCGGTCTCCCGGTCAGGGATACCGGCACTTCTTCTACGGTGGAAAACCTGGTGTCGTTGCCACGCTCGCAGCCCGGTTGCAGGAGCAGTTCCCTGGCCTTGCTGTGGTGGGCACCTGTTCGCCACCGTTTCGTCCTCTCACGGAAAGCGAGCTTGCCGAAGACATTCGCCTCATCAACGAGAGCGGGGCGGATGTCGTCTGGATCGGGCTAGGCTCACCGAAGCAGGAGCTGTGGGTCACCGAAAACCGCAGCCGTCTGCACGCGCCGCTGCTGCTTGCCGTGGGCGCAGCGTTCGACTTTCATGCCGGTTCCGTTCGCCAAGCCCCCCGTTGGGTGCGCGAAGCCGGAGGCGAGTGGCTCTTCCGTTTGTGTATGCAGCCTCGCCGTTTGTGGCGGCGCTACGTGGTGCAGGTGGCCCAGTTCCTCGGCCTTCTCACTCTGCAAGTCACCCGCTTGCGCAAGTTTCCCATCTCCGCTGTCAGCAGCGAGGGAGTGTGACCCAGGCGGAAGCGGTCATCCCGTCTGCTGTACCTGCCAGGCCCTACCTGGCGCTGGGCTGCAGCCGCTTGATCGATTTTTGTGTGGCCACGCTGGTGGGCATCATGGTGCTGCCGGTGCTCATGCTGGCCATCCTCGCGATCAAACTGGTCGATCCAGGACCTGCTTTCTACACGCAAAACCGGCAAGGCAAAGGCGGGCGGCCGTTCCGGTTTTTCAAGCTCCGCAGCATGCGTTTGCATTCCGACGTTTGGCTGCGCGACTTTATGGCCCAGAATCCTGAGGCCAGAGATCCGCGGATTTACCGGGACGCCCGCGACCCGCGCATACTGCCCGTGGTGGGCACGTTTCTGCGCCGTTACAGCATTGACGAGTTGCCGCAGATCTGGAACGTGGTGCGCGGAGATATGGGTTTGGTGGGCCCGCGTGCACTACCCGACTACCATTGCAAGCTGCTCAATCCGGAGTTTCTTGCCTTCCGTTCCTCCGTGCGCCCGGGCATCACAGGCCTGTGGCAGATAGACGGCCGCAGCAATGCCGATCCCGCATCCATCGAAATGTACGATTTGCAGTACCTCACCCATTGGTCGCTGGGCGCAGATCTTCTCCTCCTCTGCCGCACGGTGGCCTGTGTTTTTCGTGGCTCTGGGCTCTAATATTCCTGGTATGGGCAAAAAGGTCCGCTGGGGCATTCTGAGTACAGCCGGGATCGCGGTGAGAAAAGTTATCCCGGGAATGCAACAGAGCGATTGGGTTGAGGTGATCGCGATCGCTTCACGGGATCGCCGCAAAGCCGAAGACGTCGCAAGCGGTCTTGGCATTCCCCGGGCCTACGGGTCTTATGAAGAGCTGCTGGCAGATCCGGACATCGAAGCGATTTACAATCCGCTGCCCAATCAACTGCATGTGCCGTGGTCTATCCAAGCAGCCGAAGCGGGCAAGCATGTTTTATGCGAGAAGCCGTTGAGCGTGACGGTGGCCGAGGCCAAAAGCCTTTTAGCCGCGCAGGAACGCACCGGTGTGATCATCGCCGAGGGGTTTATGGTGCGCGGCCATCCGCAGTGGTTGCGCGCCCGCGAACTGATTGCCGCGGGCAGGATTGGTGATCTCCGTTCCATGCAAGGCGTGTTCAGCTACTTCAACACCGACCCTGCGAATATCCGCAACATTCCGGAATACGGGGGTGGGAGTTTGATGGACATCGGATGTTATCCCATCCACACGTCGCGATGGATGTTCGGCGAAGAACCGGTGCGGGTGATGGGTTTGTTTGACCAGGACCCGCGGTTGAAGGTGGATCGATTGACTTCGGCGATGCTCGAGTTTCCTTCCGGACAGGCGATGTTTACCTGCAGCATGCAGCTTGTGTATCACCAGCGGATGCAATTGCTGGGGACGCGGGGACGTATCGGAAATGGTGATGCCGTTCACTCCGCCTCCGGACCGTACCAGCCACATTTTGATCGACGACGGGCGTGGTATTTGTACCGAGACCTTCCCGGCCTGCAACCAGTTCACGATTCAAGGCGATAATTTTTCCCGGGCCGTGCGAGAAGGGGGCAGCGTTCCCGTCCCGGTTACGGATGCGATTAAGAATATGGCGGTGATCGAAGCCATTGTTCGCTCCGGGCAATCGGGCAGCTGGGAAACGCCCTAACAATTTAATTTTCGACACTAATTCGCTAAATCCGCATCAAGTTACATGAAGCTTAAACTGCTTCTTCACCCTTACTATCGGGTGACTCGCTGACTTAGTGCGCATAGTGCGCTTAGTGCGCACGTTTTTCCAAACTAAGTCACGCAGGCACGGCTGTGGCGGATTTGACCTCCCACCGCCGTCCTCGGTTCTGGACGGGTGCCCCATGTTCGCCCCACCTGCCCCGGCGGGCCGTGGGGCGTACATGGGCCGAAAACGGATTCTTCAAATGCTTTCACTCCGATGCGCAAGAACTCTTGCTCTTGGGCGCAGTCTTTTTGCCCGTACCAAAGCGTTGGAAGGGGCTACGCCCCGTCTTTTTCAGCCCATGTACGCTGGGGCGAACATGGGGCACCCGTCCAGGAGAGGGGGCTTCGTTCTTTGATTCAAGCACGGCGTTCGTCAATCCCATCCACCCAACTCGAGGGCTACCGACATACATGCTTCGCGCAATTCATCGCCGTTGGTTCGGTTCTGCAAAGCGCGAGCCACCACCATGCCACCGACGCATAAGGCGGCGATCGCCTGGGCCCTGGTGCAGCGGGCGCGACGACTCTGCTTCAGGCTGCGCTCCAGAACGCTGACCATCGCGCTGAACACGGTTTCGAACGCTTGCTTTGCAGGCTCGCCGCTCCGGGTCACGTCGGTCGGCAACGCGATCATGGGGCACGAATTCTCCACATCCTCGAAGTGCTGGCGAGAAAAATAGGCGCGCACCACCTGGGGGCCAACGTCCTTTGAAGACAGATCTACTTCGACACCTTCCCAACAGCTCTTCCATTCCGGGTCAGTGAAGGCCTCAGGAACCCTTGTGTCGTTAGACCACAAAGGCTTCCCTGTGGGAGATTTCGATCACCTCGAATGGGGATGGCATGCGCACTACTGGGAACCGCTAAAGAAATTCCTGACTTAGCGGACGAGAAGCAATGCGGCCGCAAGCGCGGCCGTCTTATGGTCGCTGGTCCAGGGGGGACCAACCGACCTGCCGAGGTTTGCGATACTGAGCTGCACCCGGGCCGCTGTATGCGCGAAGGCCACCTTCGCCCGGGCTTCCAGCTCTCGCACTGGGATTGTCGTGACGGGGATCCGCAAACCTTCGCAAGCTGAGTAGGCGGCTTGGCGGAAGAATTCGCCTTCCGCGGTGTGGATCAGTGGGTGCGCCGCGAGAATCTTAGCCAAAGGCGGCAGTGCACGGCCGGAAGCCAATAAGATCGCTGCACCCACAACGCCATAGTGACGGCCGTTCAACTCTTTGACCACTTCCGCGATTGCCGTGGCGGCCAGCCGAGAGGAAGATGCCGTGCAGTGCGCCAGGTGCTTTTCCTGCTCCGGAGGTTCGAGTTGGGCTGCGAAGTGATACGGCTGGATCGCGCCGCGCACTTCCGGATCCGCGACGACGATGCGCTTGCGGTCCAGCAATTCAACCGAGTGAGCATCTCCTGAAACGGCGACCAGCACTCCCCAGCCGGAGTGCATGTGAAAGCCAAGGGCTGCTCGCTTCATAGCTACTTTGCCTGCGGCGAACGCTTCATGAGTTCGGTCAGCTTGTCGTGCGGGAGCGCATCGATGGTATGACCGTCGACGCCGGTCATGGTTTGAGCGCCAACCATGGCGTTGACAATGGCTTCTTCCGTTGCTTCGACAGTGGCCTGGAACAAGGGGCTGATCCGTTCGTTCGAAACAGTGAGCACAGAGTTGGGACCAGGTTCTTTGCCGGCCCCGCGGTTGGCCGTAGAAAAGGCGATGAAGATATCGCCGGAAGAATTTCCCGAGCTGGAGCCGGTGCGAGCGAGGCCCATCGTAGCCCGGCGGGCAAGCCGCTTCAATTGCCCAGGCAAGAGCGGTGCGTCTGTGGCCACCACGATAATGATCGATCCAACATCGCCCCTTATTTCTGGTTCCAGCATCGCCTTGGCGGGCGCAGCGGGAATGAGCTTACCGACGGGCACTCCAGCGATGGTGAGTTGAGGACGTCTGCCACAGTTACATTGCACCAGTACCCCAACGGTGTATCCGCCGGCATCGGTCGAGAGCACGCGGGAGGCAGTTCCATCTCCGCCCTTGAACCCATAGCAGACCATACCGGTGCCTCCGCCTACGTTGCCCTCAGGGACAGGGCCGGTCTTCGCGGTGTCGAGGGCCGAAAACACATCGGCCTGCTGGACATGAAATCCGTTGATGTCGTTCAGGTACCCATCCCAGGTTTCGGCGACCACGGGCAGCGACCACGGTTGTTGTGCAAGCCGGCCGCTTTTTACAGACCATGCGATGATCGAGTCGCGCACCAGGCCCACTGAATGCGTGTTGGTAATCGCGAGAGGTCCTTCGAGGAAACCCGATTCTTCTACCCAGGTGGTGCCGGTCATTTCGCCGTTTCCGTTTTGTGAGAACCATCCGGCGTACACCGGATCCGCATCGGCACGGCCGCGTGGGAAGACCACAGTCACACCCGTGCGGACGGGCCCTTGGCCGACGACCAGCTTACCCTCGCCGTGAATCAGCGTGGTGTCACCTACTTCCACTCCCTTGACATCGGTGATGGCATCCAGCGGGCCGGGCGTGCCGTCGAACGGTACCCCCAGTGCGCGGGCACGAGGCGCCATCTGGGCAAACCCCGTCGCGCAAACCATCAACAAAGACAGAAGGAGGCGTAAATTCATGGGCGAAGTCTAACATGCAATGTTCATCTCGGTGATCCACCCTGCTATCTGATTTAGCGCACTTCGTCTTTCCAGGAAGGAAGCGTGCCAGCCGGAGCCTGCGATAGCGCATCTTTTAGCGCTGCTTGGATCTGTTCGTTATGCGGATCGAGTTGCAAAGCCTGATGGAGCTCGTCGAGCCCTTCTGACCACTTGCCCATGCGCAGAAGCGCTACGCCATAGTTCGTTCGGATGCCGGCGTGGCTTGGATCCAGTTGGGCCGCATCGCGGTACTTAGCAAGCGCGCCGCGAAGGTCTCCGGACTTTTCGAGGGCAGCTCCGTCATTATTGAGTTGTACGGCCTTGAGCTTGTTTTGATTGTTCCGATCACGGTCACGGAGCAGCTCCGCGAGTTGCTGCTTGAGACGATCTGCCCCATCCATATCGCCGCTTTGCCGCAGGGCCATCTGCAGCGCGTTCAGAGTGGACTGATCGGACGGGTTCAGTTCGTAGGCTTGACGAAGGTGGTCGATCGCAGGCTGGGTCTTGCCTTGATGCAGGTATTCGGCGCCAAGCCGATATTGAGCAACCGCATCGCTCGGATTCGTAGCGGCAGCATGCTCGAATGCGGTGAGCGCGCCAGAATCATCCAGTATCTGCTTACGGACCTGCCCCAGGTCAGACCAGGCTCCCGCAAAGCCCGGACGCATGCGGACCGCTGTCTCGAGTTGTGTTGCGGCGGCACGTGGGTGGTTTTGTGCTGAGTAGACCTTGGCACGGAGATAATGCGCATCGGCCGCATCTTCCGTTTGCCCCAGGAGAGCAATGGCTCGATCCAGATGCTTCGCTGCACCGCTCAGATCTCCCTGCAACACGAGCACCTGCCCCAGATTCAGTTGCGCGACTCCGTAGTCTGGCTTGATCGCAACTGCGTTCTCAAATGCTGCTTTGGCGGCGCCGGTTTCGCCGAATTTGTTGTAAGCCTCACCGAGCGCGTTCTGCGCCTCTTCGGAACGCGGGCGTTGTTTCGACCGCGGTCTTCAATTGCGCAATGAGAAGACGACCTTGTCACCCTCTTCCATCAGGAGACTGCCAAGTAACAACCGCGCGTCCGTGTTGCGTGGTTCCGTGACGATCAATGACTGCAAAACGTGAATAGCCTCACCGCGCTGACCGTTGGCGGCGAGCTTCCATGCCTGCTCGAGTTTCGACTGCTGGCCACTGAACATTGCCGCGCAAAGCAGTGCCAGAACGATGCTACGCATACTGGTCAACCGAACTTTTGCGTCTTATGAACGCCGGAACCCTCGACAAGAAAGACAAGTTGGTCGGCAGCAATATTCGTCAATCGTTCGACCAAACCCAGCGGCCATCGCACTTCCACATCAACCGAAGTCGCGCTGCCGAGCCCGAAGTGTACGCGCGGATCATTGGACGACAGGTACGATGACTGGCTCAGCAACTCACGGACCTGGACCTTGCCGGCATAGCGCACAGTCAGCCTCGCCCCGATCGCACTTCGGTTCGATTTTGTTCCAGTGAGTTTGAACTTGATCCAGTGCTCCCGGCCCGAAACGTCGTTGCGCAGCAGCGATGGCGGCTCATACAGGTTGACGGTGAGAATGTCTATGTCGCCGTCGTTGTCAAAATCACCGAATGCGCAGCCGCGGCTACAGTGTTGCGCGATGACCCCTGATCCTGCTTCGGCCGTGATCTGCTCGAAACGCCCGTTCCCGAGGCCGCGGAAGACGATACGCGGTCCTCGGTAAGGTTGGTCTGGTCTGCCCTGCAGCTCCGGATAAATTCCGCCGGTCACCCAGAAAACATCAGGATTGCCATCATTGTCCAGGTCCTCAATGCCAACGCCCCAGCTGATGTACCGGGTTTCGCTGCCGAGCCCTGACCGGTAAGTATCGTCGTGAAATTCGCCTTTGCCGTCATTGGTGTACACCGCCGTAGTATCCGCGGCGAAGTGGGTCTTCACGATGTCCAGGGCGCCATCGCAAGCCAAATCGCCGACGCCGACGCCCATCCCGGCTTGCTCCATCCCGTCTTCGCTCAAGGCCACTCCGCGGTCCAGGGCCTCTTCCGCGAACGTCCCATCGTGCTGGTTTCGAAAAAGAAGGCTCGGCGTGGAATCAGAGGCAACGTAGATATCGGGCCAGCCGTCGTTGTCAAAATCAGCGGCAACCACGGTGAGACCGTAACCGGAGCTTGCCTTCTCGATACCTGCCGCGCTGCTCACGTCGCGAAATGTGCCGTCGCCGTTGTTGCGATACAGCGAGTGGCGGCCATACTGGAGCCCGCGCGGTCCGCAGAATACTTTCTCCGCATTGCAACTGGAGAGCTCGCCGCCACGCGGCACAGATTTCGTGTCGAACAGAACATAGTTCGACACAAACAAATCCAGGTGTCCGTCGCGATCGTAGTCAACGAACGTGCATCCCGAGCCGAAGCGTGGTTCCGCATTGAGTAGACCTGCTTCCTTCGTCACTTCGGTGAATGTACCATCACCGTTATTACGATAGAGAGCATTGTTCGGGTAGCCGGTCAGGAACAGATCTTCGAAGCCGTCGTTGTTGTAGTCGCCAACGGCGACACCGTACCAATACCCGGTCCGAAACAAGCCCGAGCGGGCCGTAACGTCGGTGAACGTGCCGTCGCGATTGTTCTTATAGAGACGGTTGGAGGCATCGCCGGCGGGATCGCCATAGCGTGAACCGGTAAGCACGAGGATGTCCATCCAGCCATCGTCGTCGTAATCGAAGAAGGCACAGCCACATCCCATGGCCTCGATTACATAATCGGCATGGTTCGGATGGCCGCAAACCGTCACGGCGTGCAAGCCCGCTTTCGCCGCCACGTCGGTCAGGCGCGCCCGGAACGGGAGACCCGATCCCTTCAGACGAGGGCCGGCCTTCACTCCGCGGGACGCCATTCCCTGAATTGCGTTCGAAGGGGGTGGCGAAGATTGCGCTGCCTGCGCGGAAAAAGCATCCAGGCGTGCAGCGGCGGCGAAAGCAGCGACTCGAAGAAACTCTCTACGATCCAGCATTATTAGAGCCGCTTACCAGCATAGCAAGGCGCAAAACGCCCGCCGCGACTCCGGTCAGGAGGGCGGCGGGCATGAAGGTTCGGCTATCAACGATTACGATGCCACGGCACTCGGAGCAGTGGTCAGAACAACAAGCGCACGCCGATCTCCAATTGTCGTCCCGCCTGATTACCGTACACAGCAGTTTGCCCGGAGAACTCGCCTGCCGGCGATCCCTGGTAGATCGCTCGGCCGAAGAGGCCGGTATCGGTGACGGTGGTGTCCGGATCGGCCAGATTCAGTTTGTTGGTGGCATTGTAAGCATTGAGCTTCAATTGCGCCTGCACCCGCTCCGTCAGATGGATGTTCTTCTGCAGGGTGGCGTCGAGGTTTATGAAGCTGGGGCCGACGATGCAGTTGTACTGCAGCGGGTTCGATCGCAGCACGTAGGTATTCGCCGGCAGAGGGCTGAAGGCAGCCGGGTTGAAGTAGTAGCCCGACGGAATGTTCTGGCAGGGATCACTGTTGACGATCAAATTGGCAAAACGTGGATAGTCGCCGCTGGTATACGTCAGCAAACCGGTAGTCTGCCAGCCACCGATAATGGTATCCACGGCCGCCGGCACGTTTGAGAAGAGCCACTTGTTGTGGCCAAAAGGCAGCTCGAGCGTTCCCGCCGAAGTCAGGCGGTGGTGCGGTTGATTGCTGTCCTGCCACTGAAGCTTATTGCTATACAGCGTAAGGTCGTTGAAGGTGTTAATTTGTAACTTCTCTTTGATGTAAATGTATCCAAACAGGAAGTTGTATCCCTTGCTCCATCTCTTTTGAACCTGGAGCTCGAGGTCCTTGTAGTTTTCACTTGCGCCACGCTCGCCAATCTCATACAGCTGCCCGTAAAGCGGATACTTTGTCAGCAGAGATCCGAGCGGCACCTGTTGCTGGTTGTACAACGGTCCAGGCAGCAACGTCTGGCTGCCATATTGGTAGAAGGGATTGTTGACGCTGGTGTTGTTGAGGTAGTCGGGCGAGTAGGACTGCAGAATCGCCGGATCGGTGTTGTTCAACGCTTGATTGTAGAGCTTATTTCCAAAGTTCTCGAAGAAGGTAAACGATGCCACGAATTCTGCGGGCAGTTGGCGCTGCACGGAAAAACTCAGGCGGTTGTTGTAGGCTTTTTCGAAATTCTTTGGGTACCACAAGAGGGGGGATCCGCCACGGCCGACATTTCCGCCGGCAGCCCTGCCCGCGATGGGCACGAGTGGATTGCTTGCCGGAAAGGGATTCTGGAATGTGGCTTGCGGAACGCCGTTCAAGAGCGGCGCGACGTTCTGGTATCCGGTCTCGCCGAAAAACGGCGGTTCCAGAAAGTTCACGTCTTCGAAACCTGAGACGGGCGCGGGTGTGAAGTTGAATTCCGTGGGCTCTTTATACATGGCGTATCCAAAGCGCGCGGCGGTACGGTTATTGATTCGGTACGCAAGACCAAACCTCGGTTGAAAGTCACCCTTGGGGGCGTTCCACATTCCGGGATGACTTCCGCTGGTGAAGCTCCAGACGCCTGCGAAACTTTGACTCGATCCTACGATGCTGGTGACTTGCGACGGCATCATAGGTGGATTCGCACTGATAGCTGAATCTGTCGTTGTCAGATCGAGCCCTTGTGAGAGCTGGTGATTTGCGTCGTGCCAGGCGGATTCGTACTCGTAACGCAGACCCGCGTTGACCGTCAGGTTGCGCGTGGCCTTCCATGTGTCGCCAATATAGAGACCATAGTGGTTGGTGATTGGATCCGGCGCCGGGCCGCCCACCATTTGCGTATGGTTGTCGAGAGCGCCGAGCAGGTACGTCGCAAAGGGATCTCCTGAAATGGTCAGGTCCGGGTTGCTTGTTTCGCGGGCAGTCAACGACTGGTTGAAGTAGAAATTATCCGTGTTGCTGACAAAAACCACTCCACCGCCGCGGCGCTGATCGATGCCATAGGTTATGTAGTGTGAGCCCTTCGTCTGGGCAACCTGCGCAGAGAATGCTTCCGCACTCGGACGCTGGTCCCAGAAGAAGCCAGGACCGCCGAAGCTGCTCGCACCGATAGTCATGCTGGGATAGTAAACAGGCACGTTCGGCGAAGCGTCCAGATACGGGGCATACCAGCTGTTGTCCCAAATCTTCGACCAGCCGTCCTTGCCCAACCCTTTGGAGACGTAAGCGTCGATGAGGTTGAACCAATCACCATGAATATTGATGACGGTGTTTGGAGTCACTGTATAGATCAGGTCGCCCAGGACCTGGTTGGCCCCACGCAAACTGTCAGCTGGTTGATAAAGCTCGTTATTCAGCGGATTTGTCTGACTGTCCTCGGAGTGATAGCGGCCATAGTAGCCCGATAAACGCCACTTATCGTTAATGATGTAATCGACCCGATCGGAAAAGTTGAGGTAGCTGGTGCCTTGGCTTCCGCTCTTTTCGAAGTTATTCAAATGAAACGGGCCTTGGCCGGCATTATTCGGGTCAGGAAAGAGCTTTGCTTGACCAGCCGGTGATCGGATCGAAGCGGCTCGAAGGGATCACGTTGCCGGCAAACGGAGTACGCACCAGTGTGCCGGTCGAGGGATCGACCGTTGGAGCGATAAACGGATCATAGATCAGGCGTTGCGCGCCGGTGGCGTCCACAGTTTGCGAGAAGTCGCCCCCACGTTCAAGCGGGGTCGGCACCGTCTCCGTGTAGCTGTACGGCGAGTTGATCTTCCAGTCTTCGATGGAGAAGAAGTTGAACAACTTGTTCTTGAGGATCGGATTGCCGAAGGTGCCCCCGTACATGTTTTGGCGCTGTGCATTCGTGACGTTGCGCGTACGGTCGGCTTCCGCGCTCAGCCAGGGATAGCGGCCAAGATAGAACGCCATCCCATGCCATTCGTTCGTGCCCGACTTGGTTGTCAGGCTGATCAAGCCGCCGGCACTGTGGCCACTGGAAGCGTCCACGCTGTTCTGGCTAACCACGGATTCCTGCACATCGTCCTGGTTCGGCGGATAGCCGGCCTTATGACCGATTCCGATAGGATTGCCGTCCACCAGCAGGTTGTTCTTGAGGTTGGTGCCTCCCCCGAGATCGACGCTGTTGGCCGCCCAGGAATTGTACGGAAGCATCTCACCGCGGGTGTTTACGGCTGCCGGCTCGATTAATGTCAGCTTGAAGGGATTGCGATCGAGCCGCGGCGTGTCGTTCGCCATCTTGGTGTCGATGGTCAAGTCTACGTTGCTCGAGGTGGTCTCGAGGAGGGGCGGAGCGGAAGTGACCGTGACCGATTGCTGCAGAGCCCCCGGAGTCAACGTAGCGTCGACGGTTAACTCGACTGCTGGACTGCACAACGAGGTTCTGCTGAACATGCCTGGCGAATCCGCCGGCTTCGACGGTTACCGTGTAGGTTCCGGGTTCGACGAAGTCGAACACATAGATGCCGGCGTTGTCGGTTGGTTTGGCGGTGACAACTCCCGTGTTGACGTTCGAGAGGGTTACCTTGGCTCCGGGGAGTACCGACCCGGTTTGGTCAGTAACCAATCCGCGAACCTGGCCACGGACGGCCTGAGCCATCGCCGGCAGGCTGAGCAGACATGCGAGCGACACCGTCAGCATTTGTGCCAATAACTTTTTCGACAACATCGTAGACCTCCTAAAAGTACGTCTTCTTCTCGAAATCGTGACCATGCGCCATCCTGTGTCCGCGCTGGACCGGCTGGGCGTCGTATCGTATAGTGCTTGCGTCGGAATTGTGAGCGGCGGAAACCCCCTGTCCGGCCGGAAAATACTCTCAATTGCTGTCAGATCGAAAATGCTGTCCGCTTGCAATCATTTTGGAACAAACGGTTGTCCTTGCCGTCCTTGCCGTCCTTGCAGTCTGAAAATGAAGTGTTTAGAATTGCGAGCCGAATCGCTAAGCGTCTCTGTAAACGTCGGCATCGTACAAACGGGCCATTATTTTTGGGGTTGAGTTCAGGAGTGGTCCCAAGGGTGGATTCGGTTCGAACAGGCGCTCGGAAGGAAGGCCGCGAGGAAAAGGTCTCAGGGCGCCCCCCGGAGACATCGTTCGCTCGTCAGCGGATTGTGGGAGCGTATGAAAGATTCGCGACACTCGTGGCGGTCCGCCTGGGTCCTGCCAGCCGCTTGTCTTCCCGTTACTGGTGTTGCAGTTGCATGCTTACGGCCAGCAGCCGGCTGCGCAGGCTGTCGTTCTTCATTCCGTTGCTTCTATTCGATCCCTTTCCTTCGACCAGGCAAACCTTGGTCATCCCGCTTTGATTCGCGGGGTCATTACCCTGTCGGTCGAGGGTGGTTTGGTCGTTCATGACGCGACGGAAGGGATTTGGGTCTATTGGAACAGATTTGAGGACTATGCACCCGGCGACGAGGTTGAAGTGCAGGGGAGCATCGGTCCAGGCAAGTTCGCTCCCGTTGTGAATGCGGCCTCGGTGCGCAAACTTGGGATTGCCCCTCTTCCCAAACCTCTTCCTGTGACTTTCAAGCAACTAAGCTCCGGTGATTTTGACGCTCAATACGTCACACTCACTGGTTCTATACGTTCTGTGGGCAAGCGCGAAAATTCAGGGCGGTCGAAACACCTGATCGTGAGGATCGACAGCGGAAACGGAACCTTGATGGGCACCATGCCTGGGGATGCCGCCGAGCCCCTTGATCACATGCTGGACGGGACCGTCAGAATTACCGCAACAGCAATGTCGTCGAAAAACAACAATCGCCAACTGGTTGCTCCTATCCTTGCCATGTCCAGCCTGCAGAACATCGTTCTCCTGCGCCCCCCTTCTGCAGAACCCTGGTCGACTCCGCTGCTGCCCATCGGGCGGCTGATGCAATGGCGTTCCGGAACCGATCTCCATCACCGGGTACACGTCGCTGGGACGATTACCTATTACCGTCCCGGCGAAAGCCTGGTGATAGAAGACCACGGCGCTGCGCTCTATGCGAGAACGGATGAGTCCAGGGAGCTTGCGCTGGGCGACAGGGTTGACATGCTCGGCTTCCCTGCGCCGCGCGATTCAGGTCCCATTCTTGAGGATGCTATTCTGCGACGTGTCGCTTCGGGTGCCCCTCTCGCTCCCGCTTCGGTCAAACTGGCCGACTTATGTTCGGGCAACTTGAATTACAACCTGATCAGCACTGAGGGAATCCTGATGCAGCAGCTACGCGGTCCATCCCAGCGGACTCTGCTGCTCAGAGACGGATCGAATGTCGTGGAAGCCGAGCTGGACGGCGGGACGGCAACCTAAACTGCGTTCTATTCACGACGGGAGCACCGTCCGCATTCGTGGCATTATCGCGCTCAGGGTCAGCAGGGCTTGGAACTACGACGTTGAAGGCGCCGAGAAGGTCCATTGCAAGATTCTTCTGCGCTCAGAAGACGATGCCACGCTGGTTCAGATGCCCACCTGGTGGACCGTCCCGCATGCGATCTATGTCTCGATCGCTTTTGCCTTTTTGGCATTGCTGTTCCTGATCCAGATCATCCGGAGCCTTTACGACCGTGGGCGCCTACGGGCTGTGCTCGCAGAACGGGAACGGCTGGCGCATGATTTACACGACACCCTGGCCCAGAGCTTCGCTGGGATCGGCTTCCAGCTACAGGCAATCCGCCGGGAGATTCCTCGCGATTTTCGCAATCTCGAGCGGCAGGTGGACCTGGCCCGCGACCTTGTCCGGCATAGCCATAAAGAAGCTCGCCGCACACTCTCTTCTTACAGTGCGGAGCCAAACGAACGTTTTGATCTACTTCGACGACTTGAAAAGTCAGCCCAAAAGATGGCAGAAGGAGGAGCGGTCTGTATTACCTCATCGATTGCAGGAGACCAGCGCCCACTGCGCCCCGCCATAGCCACCGCACTGTTGCGCATCGGGCAGGAAGCGATCGCAAATGCAATCCGCCACGCAGACCCAACCCATCTGGGGATTGCGATCTTCTATGAAGATAACAGGGTTACTCTTTCTGTCACCGACGATGGGATCGGGTTTGTCGAGAGTGGAGATTTGCTTGGATTCGGACTGAGAGGGATGCGAAAGAGAGCAGCAGCAGTGTCGGCAACCTTCGAAATATCCAGCGTGCCCGGAAACGGAACGCAGATATCTGTCGTTGTTCCCAGTCAATCGGCTTTTGGATTTTCCGGGATCCGGCATGCATTGTGGCATTACCTGTGGGAGCCCCTGATACATGCGCATTCAGAAGAATGACCGGATTCGCATACTCATCGTAGACGATCATCCCGTTGTGTGTGCGGGGCTGGCCAGTATGTTGGCCGGCCACGAGGAGTTCGAGGTTGTCGGCTCGGTGGCGAGCGGAGAGCGGGCGTTGGCAGTCATACGCGAAGCGGGTCCCGCTGTGATTCTTCTCGATCTGCGTATGCCCGGAATGGATGGGATAGCAGTGCTTCACGCTTTGAAATCAATGGCCTCTCCGCCCCATGCCCTTATCCTGACCAGCTTCGAAAGAGATGAAGATATTTATCGTGCGATACGAGCGGGGGCCGCTGGATACTTGCTCAAGGACACCACGGAGGCCGAGATGGTAGCGGCCATCACTCAAGTCCATGGGGGCAAACGTTATATGCCGCGGCATATTGGCGCTCGTCTGGCGGCCCGCATGATGCGATCTGACCTGACGGGCCGCGAGCAGCAGATACTTGAGTTAGTCGCCCACGGATCGACCAACAAAGAAATCGGCAGGGCACTCAACATCAGTGAGAATACCGTCCGTCATCATGTGGTCTCGATCATGGAAAAACTACAGGTCTCCGATAGAACCGAGGCTGTCGCGACCGCAATCCGCCAAGGGATTCTCTCTGAAGGGGGATAGGGGTCCAACCGTCACCGTCATAGTCCGCGGCAGCTACGCCGATGCCAAAGTCTCTGCCGGCCACACCCGCCTTCCCGGTCACATCGGTAAATGTGCCATCGTGATTGTTGTGATGCAGCGCATTCCGCAAGGGAGTCGTGGGCGGTTGAATCGAGCGCCGGCGTGTCATCGCGCATTCGGCAACAGACCCTCTTCTACTAATATGGGAGGCCGGCGATGCCGGGTGGCCTGCTCGTAGGCGTAGGCCCAACCGAGCAAGTCGCCGTCTCTCCACAGCCGGGCTGAGATTTCCAGGCCGAATGGCAAACCATCGGGATAGAATCCGCCGGGCACAACCACAGCGGGAACGCCAATCATATTTACCCAATAGGTATCGCTGTGCGGGCCGCCACTGATTTGTCCGTCCTGGGGCATGGTCTCGTCAGGCGGCGGCATCTGTGCTGCCGGATAGACAAAGCCATCCAGGTGCAGGCGGTCGAGGGTTTGGTTATAGGCTTCAAGGGTCCTGCGCCGTGGAGCGCGGAAGTTGGCCTCGGCTTGCGGATCTGTTTCAAGGGTCACCTGCTTCATCAGGGGCCGGCCATTGTGGCTGTCTCCGGTGTCAGTGATCTCGTGCGGTAAGGGAGATCCAACGACTCTTGCATACTCTTGAATGGAACGGTATTGCGGGGGCCCATATTCGGCGAGGAAGTTTTCCGTTCCCTCACTGATGTAGCCCAGGGTGCAGATGCGCGAGGCCGATTCCGCGAAGCTGTCGGGAAGAATGGAATCATCGAAGACCACGGTCGCACCAGCGGCGCGCAGCCCCTCTAAAGCCTTCATGAATGCGGCCCTGGTCTCCGGCCGCAGAGGGACGCGCGCAGCTGCTCGATCCGCCGCCAGCATGCTCGGCGATTCAGAAGCTGGTACGCCCTGAAAAGGAATTCCTGATCCCTCAAGAATGAATGCGGGCACGCCGAAGCGCTTACCCTTGAGAGCATCTGGCCTCAGGTAGGCGGTGTAGGGACCGGGCTGAGCAAGGGGCTCTTCGCCTGCCATCACGTCGAGGGCAATGGCAGCATCGGTTACGTCGCGCGCAATGGGGCCAGTATTGTCGAGCAACCAGTCGAGCGGGGCGATGCCGGCGATACTCACCAGCCCACGAGTGGGGAATACGCCAACCACCGAGCTGGTGGCAGACGGCATGCGGATCGAATTGCCGGTGTCGGTTCCATTGCCCAGGACGGCGAAGTTTGCCGTGACTGCAGTCACGGTTCCGCCGGAAGAACCTCCGGGGCTGAAGCGTACGTCATAGGCATTGCCAGTACGACCGAAGGCGGTGCTTCGATTGGTGTCGCTGGCGGCGAAGTCCGGCATATTGGTTTGCCCCAGAATGACAGCGCCCGCGGCTCGCAGTTTGGCAACGATGGCCGCATCTTTCGGTGCGATCAGCTCATGTCCGGGGATCATGTAGCCGCGCCATCCATCGGTGGTGATCAGGCCCTTCACCGACGTGTTGGCCTTGATGACGATCGGAATGCCCCACAAGGCGCCGTGCGGGGTTGCTTCCGCGTCTTCGCGTGCGGCGGTGGCCAGGGCTCCCGCCGCATCAACGTCTTGTACCGCGCGATAGATCCCGTTGTACTTTGCGATGCGCGCGATATACCACTGCACGACCTGGGTGACGGTGTATTTGTGATCGCGATACATCTGCTCCAGCTGAGGTACGGTGACCTCGAGCAGATCGCGACTCATGGCATCTTGCGACTCGGCGGCGAGAGCTGGTGCAGTGAGCAAGAGGAACAAAAAGCAAGACAGAGCCAGGATCTTCATGAAATTGAGGGGTTGTGCGAAACCTCGGTGCAAAAACAAAGGGTTTGGCGGTGCCTCTGAGAATACGGGGTTTGCCCGGAGAATGACAGGTCAGAGAGATGACTGCGCTGATAGACTTGGCACCAGATCCGAGGCTAAATTTCTGCTCTGCGACCGGGGACCATGACAATCGCCGAGGGAACACAGTTTGGCCCGTACCGCCTGCTGGAGAAAATCGGCGCCGGCGGCATGGGCGAGGTGTATCGTGCGCTGGACACGCGCCTGGAGCGTGAGGTCGCGCTGAAGCTCGTTTCGGAAAGCTACCTGGCGACCGAGTTAGGTAGCGGCTCGCCGTCTCCGGCGGCTACTCCACATTCCGGCCACTTGTCCCAGGAGCGTTTTCTGCGCGAAGCACGCTCAGCGGCCACGCTGAACCATCCCAACGTCTGCTCTATACACGACACCGGGGAACAGGACGGGCGGCCCTACCTGGTGATGGAACTGCTGCGAGGCGAGACGTTAAAGCACTATCTCGCCAAGGCCGGGGGGAAAGGCTTGCCGGCGGATGAAGTGGTGGCCTTCGCGCAGCAGGCCGCGGCGGCCCTGGCAGCGGCGCATGCGAAGGGAATCATCCATCGCGATATCAAGCCGGCAAACCTGTTTGTGATCGAGGCCTTGCGGGGCAAACGGCAAATCAAGGTCCTCGACTTCGGCTTGGCGAAGAGGCAGGGTGGGGTGGCGGCGGCAGACTCGCGCACCTATGGCCTGCCGCCGAACGGCGCCGGCGATGAGACCGCCGTAGGGCCGGGCACAGCGACCATGGGCACAGCAACCATGGGATTGACCAGCCCCGGCTCGGCGGTCGGAACCGTCGCGTATATGTCGCCCGAGCAGGCGCGCGGTACGCCGCTGGATGCCCGTACTGACCTTTTCAGCCTGGGCTCGGTGATTTATGAGATGGCGACCGGGAAGGCGCCCTTCGGTGGAGGTTCGACGGCGGATGTGTTCGCCGCGCTGTTACGCGAAGATCCGCCGCCAGTGAGCAAGGTGAATCCCGCCATGCCGAAGCGGCTGGATCCGATTGTGGCCCGGCTGTTGGCGAAAGATCCTGCGCAACGTTATGCCACTGCCGAACAGCTGCAGGAAGATCTGGATAGGCTGGCTGTTCAAACCAGTCGCGCACTCCCCGTGGGAAGCAAAGGGAAGTGGTTGTGGCCCTCGCTGGTTGGATTGCTGGTAGTGCTGCTTGCCGGTGGGCTGGCCTGGTGGAGTTACCGGCCTGGCGTGGCGCCGTTACCCGCGGCCACAGATGGTGGCGGCCAAGGTGGCGAAACGGGAGCAGCGGCCACCGTGCCCAAAGCGGCTAAAGACTCTCTCATCCTGGCAAATTTTGTTAACCACACCGGCGATCCGGTGTTTGACACCACGCTGAACCAGGCGCTGGAAATCGACCTGGAGCAGTCGCCGGTGATCAACATCGTGAGTCAGGAACACCTGGCGCAGAGTGTGAAGTACCTGGGCAAACCCGAAGACACTCCGGTGACCCCGGCCATCGCCCGGGAGATCGGCGAGCGCGAAGGGATGAAGGCTATCCTTACCGGAACGATTGCCAACCTGGGCAAGCAATACGTGATCACACTCACGGCCCAAAACACCGCAACTGGCGACGAGATCGTCAGCGAGCAAGCGCAGGCTCCCGATAAGGAGCACGTGCTCGACGCCCTGGGCAAAGCGGCCGCAGCCATCAGAGCGAAGTTGGGTGAAGACCTGTCGAGTATCAAGAAGCTGGATACTCCGTTCGGCCAGGCAACTACTTCTTCGCTGGAGGCCTTTCGCGCCTATGCGCTGGGCGACGCCGCCCACGTGAAAGCACTGAACATACCGGAGGCGGAGGGCCATTACCTTCGCGCTGTGGAACTGGATCCAAACTTTGCCATGGCGTATGCCCGCCTGGGGGTGGTCTATGTCAACTCAGGCCAGGTGGCGAAGGCAAACAAGTATTTCGAGAAGGCGTACCTGCTTTCCAAGCACGTCAGCGCACGTGAGCGGCTTTATATTGCCGGCCACTACTACCAGAACGTGACCGGCAACATGCCCAAAGTGATCGAGACCTTGCAAGAGGCGATCCAGACCTATCCTAGTCAACTCGACAGCTATATCAACTTGAATGTCGCCTATCAGTCGATTGGGCAATTCGAGCAGGGTGTCCCCTTTGCGCGCAAAGCAGTAGAGATGGCGCCTGATGACGCAATTGCCTCGGAGAACCTGGTCGGCGATTACGTGGCCCTGGGGTTGATGAAGGACGCAAAAGCAGAAATAGACCGCGCGCACAAACTCGGCTTGGGCGGCAGCACGGATTACGAGGGGATCAACCTCGCCGCGTATTTCTTATTAGGGCAACAGGATGAAATGCAAAAGACGCTGGCGCAAGTGGCGGGAAGGCCGGATGAGTTTCTCGTCATCCAGTCGCTGGCCGTCACGCAGCAGTTCTCCGGACGCTACCAGCAAGCCGCCGCAACCACGCAGCAGGTGTTCGAGCTGGCGGAGCACGCCAAGGCTCCAGACGTACAGGCCGGCACGATATTGACCAACGCGGCAGCCAGAGGTTTAGCCGGCTTGTGCGAAGGAAACGAAAAGGTTGTGGAGCAAGGGCTCGCGCTGGACAAGAACAAGCAGACGCAGGAATCGGCCGTTCTGGCTGCCGCAGTTTGTGGCAACGGCAAGCAGTCGTTGCCGCTGGCGCAGGAGCTGAGTAAGAAATTTCCGGAAGATACGCTCATCCAGGACGTTTATCTACCGTTGGCCAAGGCGTTCCTGGCCCTCGCAGGGGGCCGCCCTGAAGAAGCGGTGGTAGATGCCAAGCCGTCTAAGCCGTATGACTCCATATTCCCTGGATCCTATGTGCAGGGCCTCGCCTACCTTCAATTGCACGATGCTGGGCAGGCGGTGAGCGCCTTTCAATCGGCGATGAAGTTGAAATACGGCATCCTGGCTCAGGTGGGGGCGCCCTTCTACGCCCAGGCACAATTGGGACTGGCGCGGGCTTATGCCATGGGCGGTGATAGAGCAAATGCCAAAAAGGCGTACCAGGACTTCTTTACCACCTGGAAGGACGCGGATGCAGACCTGCCTATGTTGGTGGCGGCCAAGAAAGAATACGCCGCTTTGTGAAGGAACTTCGAGCCAGGTTTGCCCGCGGTTTCTCTCCTACAAAAGCCGCACTGAATCATAAGTCATTCTCGTGTAAGCGCTGATAGACTGCTGGCACCACGTTCATCGTCCCGTAACTTCTCGTGTAGCCAGGTAAGATGACAATCGCAGAGGGAACACAGTTTGGTCCGTACCGCCTGATCGAGAAGATCGGTTCCGGTGGAATGGGTGAGGTGTATCGCGCCCTGGATACGCGTCTGGAGCGCGAGGTCGCGCTGAAGCTGGTTTCCGAGACATATCTCATCACGGGCGTTGGCAGTGGTTCGCCTTCTCCGGTCACGCCGGTCCACGGGACACCCAACTCCCACATCTCGCACGAGCGCTTCCTGCGCGAGGCGCGTTCCTCCGCCACCCTCAATCATCCCAACGTCTGCTCCATCCACGATACCGGTGAACACGATGGCCGGCCATACCTGGTAATGGAGCTGCTGCGGGGCGAAACACTGAAGCACTACCTGGCAAAGACACCGGGAAAGGGTTTGACCGCGGACGAGGTGATCTCGTTCAGCCAGCAGGCAGCTTCTGCCCTGGCTGCGGCGCATGCCAAGGGAATCATCCACCGGGATATCAAGCCGGCGAACCTGTTTGTCGTTGATGCCGGCCGTGGCAGGCGGCTGATCAAGATCCTTGACTTCGGCCTGGCCAAGAAGCAGCCCGGAGCGGGGCTGGCGGAATCGCGCACTTACGATCTTCCCGGCGGTGCAGATGAGACCGCAGTCGGGCCAGGCACAGCGACCATGGAGCTAACCAGTCCCGGCTCGGCGATAGGGACGGTGGCCTACATGTCCCCCGAACAGGCCAAGGGTGAGCCGCTGGATGCGCGCACCGATCTGTTCAGCCTGGGCACCGTTATCTATGAAATGGCGACCGGGAAGACGCCCTTTGCCGGCGGTTCGACGGCAGAAGTGTTTGCCGCGCTGCTGCGCGAAAATCCGCCCCCGGTGAGCGGAGTAAACCCGGCGATGCCAAAGAAGCTGGATCCCATTGTCGCCAGATTGCTGGCCAAAGATCCCGGACAACGCTATGCCACTGCAGACCAGCTTCAGGAAGCACTGGACGGACTGGATCCGCAATCCGGAAAGGGGACGGTGGCCAGTGCCGGCGGGCGAAAGTGGCCTTGGGCGGTTGCCGCTGTCATCCTGCTGGCGTTGATCGCAGGCGGATTGGCGTGGTGGAAGTTTCGCCCCGTGGCGGTACCACCGGGTGGGGAGAGCGCCGCGGGCACTGCGCCCAAAGCAGCCAAAGACTCCATCATCCTGGCTGACTTTATCAACCACACCGGCGACCCTGTTTTTGACACCACCCTGAACCAGGCGCTGCAGATCGAACTGGAACAATCGCCGGTGATCAATATCGTGAGCACGCAGCACCTGGCGCAGAGCGTGAAGTACCTGGGCAAGCCAGAGGGCACGGTCGTGACACCCGAGATTGCGCGAGAAATCGGGGTGCGTGAGGGGGTCAAGGCGATACTCACTGGAACCATCGCGAACTTAGGCAAGCAATATGTCATTACGCTGACCGCCCAGAACACGGCTACCGGGGACGAAATCGTCAGCGAACAGGCTCAGGCTCCGGATAAGGAACACGTACTGGACGCGCTAGGCAAAGCGGCCGGGGTTATACGCGGAAAGCTGGGGGAGGACCTGGAAAGTATCAAGAAACTGGATACCCCCTTCGGCCAGGCAACGACTTCATCTCTGGAAGCGTTTCGCGCTTATGCGCTGGGAGATAAAGCGCATGTGAGCGCGCGAGATATTCCCGAGGCCGAGGGTCACTATCTTCGCGCGATAGAGCTTGACCCCAACTTTGCCATGGCTTATGCGCGGCTGGGGGTGGTGTACATCAACACCAACCAGGTGGCGAAGGCGGATAAGTATTTTGCCAAGGCGTACGCGCTTTCCAAGAATGTAAGTGAGCGGGAGCGGCTCTACATCACCGGCCACTACTACCAGAACGTGACTGGCAACATGCCTAAGGTCGTGGAAGCACTGCAGGAAGCCATCCAGACGTACCCTGGCCAAATCGATAACTACATCAACATAACGGCCGCGTATACCGCCTTAGGCGACTTTGAGAAAGCTCTGCCGTTTGCCGAGAAATCTGTGCAGATGCAGCCGGAAGATTCGATTGCGGCTGAGAATTTGTTGAGCGCGTACATCGGGTTGAACCGGATGAATGACGCCCGGGCTGAAATGGAGCGCGCTGACAAACTGGGTATCAACACCAGCACGCTTGACCGTACTGTTCGACTGCAGCTTTATTTTCTGTTGGGCGAGCCGAATGAAGTGCAGCGCCTCATGACCCTGGTCGCGGGCCAGCCGGACGAGTTTCTGGCAACTGAGGCTTTGGCGGGTACGCAGCTGTTTTCCGGCGAGTACCGCCAGGCGGCGATGACCACCCAGCGAGCCTACGATCAGGCGGGGGTGGCCAAGGCTCCGGACGTGCAGGCGAATGCCATTCTGACCAACGCGGCCAGCCGCGGTTACGCCGGCTTGTGTGAGGGCAACGAAGAGGCAGTGCAAAAGGCATTGGCTCTGGATAAGAGCAGGCAAACGCAGTCGTTCGCGGTGTTGACGGCGGGCATCTGCGGCAACAGCAAGCTGGTGGAGTCCATGTCTCAGGACTTAAGCAAGAAGTACCCGGACGACACGTTGATCCAGCGGGTATTTATTCCTCTGGCGAAAGCCTTCGTGGCTCTTTCCGCGGGCCAGCCGCGCGAGGCGATCGATGATGCGGAACCGGCTAAGTCGTTCGCGTTGGTTTATCCGGCGGCGTACGTGCAGGGCCTGGCCTATCTGCAGCTGCATGACGCGACTCAGGCCGCAAATGCCTTTCGGCTGACGACCCAGTCCCCGGGCGGCAACCTGCAAACGACGGCGCCTTTTTATGGCCAGGCGCAACTGGGTTTGGCGCGGGCGTATGCCATGGGCGGCAACAAGGCAGATGCGAAGAAAGCCTACGAGGCATTCTTTACCACCTGGAAGAACGCGGATGCGGATCTGCCTATGCTACAGGCGGCCAAGAAGGAATATGCCGCCCTCTAAGAGTTTAGCCGATTCTGTTTTGCCAACCGGAAGTTTCAATCACGCAACGAACAGACTAAACAGCCATCAGCTAGTTCGTTCAGCCGCGCGCTAGACGTCAGCCTCGCCCGTCCGTAGTAGCGTATGGTATTTCAACAAAGAGTGGCTGTATTGAATGCTAAGTTTCGGCTTTGTATCAGGGCACGACTTTACAGGCTGCGGAAAAACTCGGTTTTAGGGTAGGCCGGGGATTTATCCCCGGCGCAAACTCGATCCGGCTTTTTCCGCAGCCTCTTTGTCGGGCCGTTCCAGGCCAACAAGATTAGGGCTTTTAGAGTCTGCGTGAGAACCAACTCTGGACGAAGGGCACGGCTACAGAGGTTGCGGAAAAGTCTCTGCTTGGACAGAGTCGTCCCCTCAGTGGCTGAAGCCACATTCATTTCAAAGTAATTGCGGACGGGCTGAAGCCCGTCCCCTTCAAAGAATTCGGGTTTTTCCGCAGCCTCTAAAGTCGTGCCCTGATACAAAGCATCCGCGCGGTGGCTCCAGAACACTCGGGTATTCCGTGGATCTCTCCGCACTCTCTCAAGTATAGAAACTCCAGAGCCCAGGGCAGGGATAGCATTGCGAAGATGATCCAGCCCCGCCGCGGTCTGCCGTGGGAGCGCCGTAGTTGCGACACTCTCTCCGCGGCTTTCACTGGCTTCGTTGAGAGACAACGAATCTTAAGTCATTGACAGGGCAGCACTGATAGACTGCTGGCACCGATGGCGATCGCAGAAGGAACACAGTTCGGCCCGTACCGTCTGCTGGAGAAGATCGGCGCCGGCGGCATGGGCGAGGTATATCGCGTGCTGGACACCCGTCTGGAGCGCGAGGTCGCGCTGAAGCTGGTTTCGGATAGCTATCTGGTTGCGGAACTGGGCAGCGGATCACCATCGCCACTGCCCGCCCACGACACACCCGCGCAAGCCACTCCCCACTCCGGCAGCCATGTGTCGCATGAGCGCTTTCTCCGCGAGGCGCGTTCCGCGGCCACGCTGAACCACCCCAATGTGTGCGCGATTTATGACACCGGGGAACAGGATGGGCGCCCCTACCTGGTGATGGAGCTGCTGCGGGGAGAGACGCTGAAGCGCTATCTCGCCAAAGCCGGCGGCAATGGCCTGCCCGCCGAAGAGGTGCTGGCCTTTGCCCAGCAAGCAGCGGCGGCGCTGGCGGCGGCCCACGCCAAGGGAATTATCCACCGGGATATCAAGCCGGCAAATCTGTTTGTTGTCGACGCCCTGCGGGGCAAGCATCAGATCAAGATCCTCGACTTTGGCCTGGCGAAGAAGCAAACCGGCATTGCGTCGGTTGACTCGCGTACCTCTGGGATGCCTGGGAGTAGCAGCTCGGATGAGACCGCGGTGGGGCCAGGAGAGGCGACGCTGGAGCTGACCACTCCCGGCTCGGCGCTGGGAACAGTTTCGTACATGTCTCCGGAGCAGGCGCGTGGCGTGCCCTTGGACGCGCGCACAGACTTGTTCAGCCTGGGTTCGGTTATTTACGAGATGGCGACGGGGAAGACTCCCTTCGGCGGCGGGTCGACGGCGGAGGTGTTCGCGGCCCTGTTGCGCGAGGACCCTCCACCAGTGAGCACGGCGAATCCGGCGATGCCGAAGCAGCTGGATCCCATCGTCGCCAAATTGTTGGCCAAAGATGTTGCCCGGCGGTATGCCAGCGCGGAGGAACTACAGGAAGATCTGGAAAGCCTGAGTGCTTACCCGGGGCCTCCGGCGAAGAAGCCGGCCGCCAAGGAGCCAAAGTGGTCTCGAAGGTGGTCTTGGATAGCTGCCGTGGCAGTGCTGCTGCTGTTTGCGGTTGGACTGGCATGGTGGAAATACCGGTCTGGAGCTGCACCAGCTCCGGGTGGCGCGGCAAGTGGCGGCGAGCCCAGCGCGGCGGGGACCAAGGCCACGAAGGATTCGATCATCCTGGCTGATTTCGTCAACCACACAGGAGACCCGGTTTTTGACACCACGTTGAACCAGGCGTTGCAGATCGACCTGGAACAGTCTCCGGTGATCAACATCGTGAGCCAGCAGCATCTGTTGCAAAGCGTCAAGTATCTGGGCAAACCTGAGGGCACGGCCGTCACACCTGCGATCGCACGGGAGATCGGCGAGCGGGAAGGAATAAAGGCCATCATCACCGGGACCATCGCCAACCTGGGCAAGGAATATGTCATCACGTTGACGGCGCAGAACACCGCCACGGGCGACGAAATCGTCAGCGAGCAGGCGCAGGCGCCGGATAAGGAGCACGTCCTGGATGCCCTGGGCAAGGCTGCGGCGACCATGCGAGGCAAGCTGGGCGAGGACCTGGAAAGCATCAAGAAACTGGACACGCCGTTTGGGCAAGCGACCACATCGTCGCTGGAGGCGTTTCGCGCCTATGCGCTGGGGGATAAAGCGCATGCTAAGGCGCATGACATTCCTGAGGCGGAGGGCCACTATCTACGCGCGACGGAACTGGATCCCAACTTTGCCATGGCCTATGCGCGGCTGGGAGTGGTGTACATCAATTCAGGCCAGGTGACGAAGGCCAACAAGTATTTTTCCAAGGCTTATGAGTTGTCGAAGAATGTGAGCGAGCGGGAGCGGCTCTATATCACCGGTCACTATTATGAGGTTGTCGCCGGCGATATACCTAAGGTGATTGAAACCCTGCAGGAAGCGATCCAGGCCTATCCGGGGCAGATAGATAACTACATCAACATCAATGTTGCCTATCAGTATTTGGGGCAATATGAGCAGGGGCTCGTCTATGCGCAGAAAGCCGTTGAGCTGGATCCGCAGGATTCGATCGCAGCAGAAAATCTGTTGTCAGACTACGTAGCGCTGGGCCGGATGGCTGAAGCGAAGAAGGAGTTAGAACGGACGCAAGCTCTGGGCTTGAACAGCAGCACGGATGACCTGGTGAGTTACATGGTGACCTATTTCCTGTTAGGAGAACCGCAGCAAGTGCAAAGGGTCATGGCACAGTTAGCGGGAAGGCCTGACGAGTTTACCGCGACGCAAGCGCTCGCTGCGTCCCAGCAGTATTCCGGGCAGTACCGCACGGCGGAGTCCACCATGCGGCGGGCGGTGGAGCAGGCGGCGCGCGCCAAGGCTTCCGACGCGCAGGCTGGTTTTCTATTGGAAGGCGCGACCGCGCTGGGATTGGCCGGGCTATGCGAGTCGAACGAGGCCGTGGTGCAACAGGCCTTATCACTGGACAAAAGCAAGCAGACCCAGACAACCGTTACTCTGGCAGCGGCGGTGTGCGGCAATGGCAAGCTGGCACTCCCTCTGGTGCTGGAGTTGAGCAAGAAGTTTCCCCAGGACACCCTGATCCAGGATGCCTACGGGCCGCTGTCGAGAGCGTTCGTGGCCTTGGCGGCAGGCCACGCGCAGGAAGCAGTGGATGCCGCCGAACCAGCCAAATCCTTTGATGCGAATCTTCCAGGTTCGTACCTGCAGGGTTTGGCGTACCTTCAACTGCACGATCCCAGCCATGCGCTGACCGCGTTTCAATCTGCAGTTCGGGCCAACTCCGGGACAGTGCAGATGGGGTATGCGCCTTTTCGCGCGCAAGTGCAACTGGGGTTGGCACGGGCCTATGTCATGGGTGGCGATAAGCCGAACGCGAAGAAGGCATACGAAGCGGCTTTCGCGATCTGGAAAGATGCGGACGCGGATTTGCCCATGCTGGTGGCAGCCAAGAAGGAATACGCTGCGCTCTAAGATCAAAGGGAGAAGTCTTGCGTCGAACCCGCTTCATTCCTCTTATTGCTCTTGTCCTCTTGCTAGCCGGCTGCAAATCCACTTACTACAAGACGATGCGCACCCTGGGAAAAGAGAAGCGCGACATCCTGGTGCAACGCATTAAGGACGCCAAGAAGGATCAGGATCAAACCAGGCAGCAACTGCAAACGACGATGGAGTCTTTCCAGGCCCTGACCGGCTTTCAAGGGGGATCACTGGAAAAGTCCTACAAACGTCTGAACTCCGACTACGAGAGTGCTGCATCGCAAGCGGGCAAACTGCATGACAAAATCCAGTCCATCGACCAGGTGAGCAACGATCTGTTCAAGGAGTGGCAGGGTGAAATCAATGCCATGGATAACGGCAAACTGAAGTCGCAGGACACCGTCATGCTGCGCAACGCAAAGTCACGCCAGGCGACGTATATGCGCGCAATGCGTCGTACCGAAGACCAGATTGCTCCCGTGCTAAAGACCTTTCACGATCAGGTCCTCTTTCTAAAACACAACCTGAACTCCCGGGCGATCGGGTCACTGAAGGGCACTTCGACCGAACTGCAGGGCGATGTTGCGGACCTGGTCAAGACCATCGATGCTTCCAGCCAGGAGGCTGACAAGCTCATCTCTTCTCTTGCCGCTTCGGACAGCAATAACTAGCGTTCTGCGTCCGCTGTCCCTATAACGAACCGATGGGGGTGGGATACGACAGCTATGTCCCTTCAGCTGTTACGATCGACTCGTCCTTGGGGGGTTACCCCGGATTTGGTTATTTTCCCGCGGCCCCATACATAGGCGAGTCGACTTTTTTGAACCCCGATGGTATCTCGAAGGAAGACGATGAAACGGGTGCCTGGGAGAAATTTGATTTCTGTAACGTCATCTCCATCAAGACTGCACTCGTGGTTTGCGTACCATCGGGTGAGGTGGTGGTGGTTGTTGTTGAGTCCGAAGGTGGCGGCGTCTTCTTCCTATGGAAGCCCCCCAACGCGGAGCCGCCCAACGCAGACCCCAACATGCCCGCCATCGAGCCGTTCGAACTCGGAGGCGCTGCGGCTGGGGCAGGATCTGAAGTTTGAGCCGAGTTTTGCGCGGGCCCGGTTCCGCTGCCGCCCATCCTCGTCACCTCCATCACCCGCGTGCCCTGAAGCTTTGCCATCTCTTTCCCCATCTCCGCCATGGCATCGGCAGATCCCGGCTTGCCGGCGAACATTTGCGACAAGCCCGGATTTTGGCTGGAGGTCTGCATTTGGGTCATCTGCGCTTTGAACGCCGACAAATCGACTCCCTCCATCAGCTTTTGGGCATACCGTTTGTCAAAGTCCTGTATTTCTTTTACTTCTGGCGGGTCAGGGGTGATCCATGCATCAGTGGTCACTGTGTAGGTCATGCTGTTCGCGGCATCCGTGGGAGCTGCATTCGCATCCGTGGCGTGCATCTGTAGCGTAACGATCTGCTCCTGCGCCGTGAACCCGTTGACCTGTTTGGTTACGCCCGTATTCTTCACCGATACGTCAAAGCTGGTTTTCACATCGCTTTTTGGCTGTTGTGCCTGCGGTTGCTGTTTCGCTTGATCCTGGGCTTGCTGCATCTGCTTGGGCATTTGCTCAAACGCCTGCCGCATCTGGGCGAAGGTCATCACCGTGTAGGTCTTGCGTACGTTGTCGATATGGGTGACGGTTTCCTTGTCAAGATCAATGATCTCGGTGGAATCTTTGCCCACCACGGCCTTCTGGTTGCCATGGATCATGGTTGTCGTGGTGATGGGCGCAAACGCATCGCGCATGGATTTGCTCAGGAAGCTGATCGACTTCAATGGGGCCATCATGGAACCGCCCGTAATCTGGCTCGTCTCCTGGTAGCTCGCGTCGGCGTAGGTAAGCCGAGTCGCCAACAGGATGATTCCGATTGCTGCTACCTTGCGAATATTCATGTTGCCTCCGTGATTCGGTCAGTTTCCGAAGAAGTCCGTTTATAGATGTGTCGATCGCCGCCCCATCGTTACAAAGTGCGGCCGGCTCGCCCCGGCAACTCCGCGGCCGCCCTGTGCCGTGGCGACAGAAAAGCTGGTTCCTGGAGGGTATGTCTTCCGGGGTTGCGGATCAGTGCGGCGGCCAGGAAGGGTCATAGACGGCAAAATTATAGGCCCGGGAGACTGGCGCAAAGCAAAAAGTTCTTATCGCTTAGAAGTCGCATCCAGCTTACCAACAAAATGGTGTTCGAGCGGGGGACGCAGAGATGAGGATGACCCTTCGTCACCCAAAGCGACACCGAGGTAACCGAAAAGGGCGGTAACCTCAAACCGTGCCAAGACGATCCTTTGCCCACGGAGCTTTGGCACTCGGAGGAAACTCAGTGGACCCAAATCGGTTAGAGCGACGGCGCCGGGTTACGGATCACAGATAATTGCTGAGTTCGATCAGGTTGAGATCAGGGTCTCGGATGTAAATCGAAATCATTTCGCCCAGGGCACCGTCGCGCGCAACCGGTCCTAGTTCAATGGCACAGTTGTGGGCGTTGAGATGAGCAATTACCTCTTCGAGGGGGGACTTGGTGATGAAGCAGAGGTCCCCCGATCCAGGAGTAGGACGCACTGCCTTTGGCTCGAACTCTTTTCCAACCTGGTGGAGATTGATCTTCTGCTCTCCGAACCGCAGCGCCTTTCGATTCCCGAAGGTGACCAATTCCATGCCTAGAGCAGAGGTGTAAAAGGCGACGGTTGCATCGATGCTGGCTACGGTCAGAACCAGGTGGTCAAGATGATCGATAACGAATCCCATACCCACAATTTAATACGCTGATGGCGGCGGCGTTTGGCCCCACATCTCGCGAAAAACGAGCGAGATACCCCGAATTTCCTGCACGCGGCGCTGGACAAGACCGCGTGTGCGCCTTTCTTTAAGGAAAGGCGCATGAGGTGCATGGAACCCACGAATCTTCACAGGAAATCGGGGATGTGGGGCACCCGTCGATCGTGGTCGGGACAGAGTTCGTCGATCGTGGCGGGGACAGAGTTCGATGATCGGTCGGGACAGAGTTTTGGCACAACGCGGCTACTAAGCCTGAGCCTAATAAATGATTTTCAGTCCGAACTGGATGATACGCGGTTCGAAGGTGCTGGTGATGCTGCCTCCACTGCTGGGCGCACCGCCAAGGGTTCCACCTAACCCGCTGGCCGGAAGATAAAGGTTGGTGTGATTGAAGGCGTTATACATCTCGGTGCGGAACTGAATCTTGAGGCCTTCAAGAGGCGTGTCGAAGTTTTTGTTCAGCGCAAAATCCGTGGTGTAGTACGCAGGCGTCCTGCCTGGGTTGCGGCTGTCGTTGCCAAAGGGGCTGAGGAGACTTCCGCCGGCGCTCTTGGTGGCGGGTAAGGTGAGCGCAGTGTAGTTGACGTATTGAATGTACCCGCTCGACAACTTGACCCTCTCGGTCAGCGGCGCCCCGGGCACGCGGTTCGGACGGTACTCGTTGGCTCCGCGATAGGTAGCCGCGATCTGAGGTGAAAGAGCGTTGGCGGAGTTCGGTGTGTAGGTAAGGTTGAACGGCGTCCCTGCCTGCATGGTATTGATCCCGCTGAGTTGCCATCCACCCACGAGGGTGTTCACCAAGCCATTGCTTTGACCCAGGAACTGCTTTCCACGCCCAAACGGAAGGTCATAGACCAGGCTGGTGATGTTGGCGATTGGCAGGTTGTAGTCGGACTGGGCATAATCCGCGGCGATGTTGTTCTCGTCCTGAGGCGACGGGGTGTTGCCCTCGAGCGAGGCGCTGGCGTTGTCCAGCGAGTGCGACCAGGTGAAGGAATTTAACAGAGTCAGGCCGGCAACCGAGCGTTGTTCATAACGCACCTGCAGAGCCTGGTATTGCGACCAGAACTCATTCACCGCGGCAGTAATGTCGCTGGGCCACTGGGTATAGGGCCGGGCGAATCCCGCGGCAGGGTTGATCTGGTTGGCATTCAGGAAACCCTGCAGCTTGACTCCGTGGTTGCCAATAAAGGCGATGTCCAGCAAGCTGTTTTTCGCCAGTTGGTTTTGCACGCCGATGAAGAAATCCTGTACGTAACTGTCGCGGGTGTTTTTCGGAATGTACGTGATGTTGTCTGTCTTGGGGTTGAACGTGGTGGCCAGGCCCTGGGGGAAGCCCTGATCCACGGTGCGATAGCCCGCGGCCCCTGGCTTTGGCTGGGTTACCGATACAAACAGCGCATTGGGGGCATTGATGGCCAGGATGTCGCCCGACCCGGCCCTTGTGTAGTGCACGTAGCTGATACCGTAACCGCCACGGACCACAATCCTCGGAGTGGCCGCGTAGGCAAATCCCAGCCGCGGACCGAAGTCAGCAAAATCAGGATTTACCAGCGTCTTTCCATAAACCCCGCCTGCGGAAACTGGAGTGACGCTGCTGGTTTGCGCATAACCCGGCGTGATGGTCAAAACAGTTTGCGAAACCGGATCGAAGTTTGAAAGCAGATTGTGCTGTTCCGAATAAGGCGATCCATACTCCCAGCGCAGTCCCAGGTTCAGCGTCAGTTTCGGCAAAATCTTCCAGTCATCCTGGGCGTAGGCGCTTTCCATCGTCTGGCGCAGATGGGCGACGAACAGGTTGGCCAGGGAGTAGTTGTTGGTTGTACCGAAGAGGAAGTCGGCCCAGTAGTTGTCGGTGACGGCGGCGTTGATGCTGGTGCAATTCGGATTGACCGGAACCTTGACGCCGCCCACCGTTGTGCTTGGGCACAGACTATAGCCGCCGGAGTAGCTGAAGGAACCATAGAGCGGGTTGTTGTCGTTCACGGCCATCCAGATGTGCTCGTACTCATAGCCAAATTTCAGCGAGTGCTTTCCCTTGACCCAGGTGAAGTTGACCTTCGGATCAAGCAGAGCCGGGTTTTGCCACTGGGGGTTGGTGCTCTGGCGGCCAAACGCGCTGAACCCGGAGATGCTAGTGGAAGGCAGACCACCGGAGACGGTTGGATTGGAGGGCAACCCGGGAATGGTGATCGCGTTATCGCCGATGGACAGTGAATACTTGCCGGCCTTGGTGCGCGAGAGGCCGACACGGGCATCGATGACTTTATTAGCGCCCCACAGGTGGGTGTAGCCAAGCGCTACCTGCTGATCGAGGATGCGGATGGTGCCATTGGTTTGGCCATCGAGCGGCAGCAGGATCGCGGGATAGTTGACCCCGGTCTCCTTGCGGTCACTCACGCGGACAAACCACGAACTAGTTGCGTTCTGCTGGTAGTCGAGGCGGAGGTCGCCCTTATCGGAGTCATCGGTAAATGGGACCAGCTTGGAGTAGTCATTGGTTGCCAGTCCAGTCGAAGCCAGCCCACTGGTGGGCAGCCCAGGTATTTGCTTGAAGAAACCGATGATCTGCTGCGAGATGGGACTGATGGCGCTGGCTGGGATGGGTTGACCGGCCGGGTAAACGGCTCCCGTGATCGGGTTCTGTACGGGAACGACCAGGATGCCGTTGAGCTCGTTCTGCGTCGGGAGCGTTAACACATTCAGCGGCTTGAGGGTCTGCCGAAACCCTTCGTAGTCGACGAAGTAGAAGAGCTTGTCTTTAAGAATCGGTCCACCGAAGTTCACGCCGAACTGGTTGCGATTGAAGGTTGGCTTCTGGAATGGAATCACGTTTCCCGTGTTGCCGACGATGGTCGGTTTGAAGTAGCCGTCTGCATTGAGATCGGTGTTGCGGAGGAACTCCCACAGTGCCCCATGGAAGCGATTGGTTCCGCTCGCCGAAGCGACGTTAATCGTGGCGCCGGATGACCGGCCGTATTCGGCATTCTCGTTGTTGGTTACCACATTCCACTGTGAAACCGAGTCTGGGGGAATGGCGATGATCTGGTTGTCAAAACCCTGGTTGCTCTCGCCGTAGGCGTTGTTGTCCATGCCGTCGAGGAGAAAGTTATTGAACATGCTGCGTTGCCCGTTCACGTTATAGGCGCCCTGACGCACCAGGCTGTTGATAGAGCTGGTGGTGGCGGCCGTCGGGGCTTGCCGGGAACCGGTGACCAGAGCCAATAGGTCTGAGTAATTCCGGCTGACCAGGGGCAAGGCCTCGGTCTGGTACTGAGTGATCGTCTGGCCTCGCTGGCTTGAGTCGGTCTCAAGTTCCAGAGCCACGTCAGACACTTCGACCGAAGTTTGCGTCTGGCCGACATTCAATTGCAGATCGATTCGCTGCCGGCTGCCGACGGAAATGGTGATGTTCTGAGCCACGGCTTCAGCGTAATTCGTCGCTTTGGCGGAGATGGTGTAGACACCCACATGCAGTGACGGAATTTCATAGTCGCCGCTGCCGTTGCTGGTGGCGGCGCTTTCGATGTTGGTCGCGGTATTGGTTGCGGTGATCGATGCACCGGCCACAGCCGCCCCGCTTTGGTCTCGGATCGTTCCTACCAGGCTCCCGACGTCGAACTGGGCGTGCGCAACGGGGGCTATGAGCGATAGCGACACGGCCAGAAAAAGACCGAGAATTGCTTGTTTGATAATGCTGGTCATATCCCCTGACGATAGAAATTTACGGGGAAAGGAAGTTTAAAGGACTGCAAACGAGAGATGAATATGAACGGCGCATGAAAGACTTACAAGGTGGCGAAACAAAAAGAGTGAGTTTCTTCGGGTTAGCTCAAGAGAAGTTTCCGGTCCGTGCCCGCCACAACGCGCCGTCGATGGGATCGACCCCCTTCTGTGGCGCCTGCACGGCGGGAAATTCGCGCTGTACCGCCGCCATCAGGGCGTCACGAACAGGAGGAACGTTTTCCAGTATGCTGCCCGTGTAGGCGATCGGCGGGGTCCATCTTGCATCGGTCGAGGCGCGCCGCAACCTACGGATGACGAGCCGGACTAAATAGGCAAGATCTTCCCCTTGTTTCCGCAGGAGTGCAGAGGCTATTTCGTCGCCCTGGTCCGCACAACTCAACACCACCCCGGTCAGTGTGGAGAAGTCGGGTGCGGGAAGAGTATTCGCGTATTCCACCAGGTGATGCAGAGAAGATAATTGCCAGAAATCCAGCACCGCGGGTAAAAGCAGTGTTTCGCGTTCCTCGTCCTTGGCCAGAAAAATGGCCCGCAGGCTTTCCAGGCCAATGAGATGCCCGGATCCCTGGTCTGCCAGCGCGGGTCCCCATCCCCCCGCCGAAATGAGCTCCCCTGCGATGGTGCGTCCAACTACATTGGAACCGGTGCCTGCCATCACCAACACCCCGGCCTGCCCCGGAAAGGCTGCTTCCAGCGCGATCTCGACGTCGCCCAGAATAAGCAAGCCGCCGCCGACCCTGGCGCTAATCGATTCCCGCAGCCAGTCTTTCACCAGCGGAACCGTTTCCCCCGCGGTCCCCACGCAGGTGCGGGTGACGTTGGCCATGGAAATGCCGGTGCGCGAAGAAAGCTCGGCCAGAGCCGATTCCAAGTTCTGGCAGGCGGTCGCCGCGTCCACGCGCATGCGCTTGATGGTGCCCGTGCGTACGCGCGCCAGCTCGCGTGTTTCATCGGCGAGCACGTAATCTGTTTTCGTTCCACCCGCATCCAGAGCTAAAAAGAAACTCATTTGGTCATGGACTCCGGACCCGGCACGCTACGCAGCGGCAAAGTGGGCCTCAATCTCCTCGAGAGTTTTGCCTTTCGTTTCCGGAAGAAAGAAGGCCGCAGTCACCAGGTAAATCAGGGTGAAACCACAAAATAGGAAAAACATCATGGAATAACCATACTTCCCGACCACCGGCAGGAAGATGGCCGCCAGGGTGGTTGAAACCATCTGGTTGATGACCAGCGCAATACTCATACCATTCGATCGGATGCGCGTGGGCATCAACTCGGATAGCGCGAGCCACACACAAACGCCCGGGCCCATAGCATAAAACGCTACAAAGCCGTATAAACCCAGCGCCACCAGCCAGCCATGGACCGCATCCGGCAGTAGACCGATATAGGCGTGCTCAATCTTGAGTGGAGCCGTCCGCGCGGCGTCGAGGTTTACAAACGGGTCACGAAAGAATGCCTCGACCTTGGTCGAGGGCAGACTGCTCTGCCGTTTGATGGTGACGGGGGTTTCCCCGTCCCCGGAACGCATGGCCCTGGTGGCCCCGTCGAATCCTCCATAGGAATAAATTACGGTCAGGGATAACCGGTCCGTGGCGCTCCCTGCGAAAGCATTGGGAGGAAGAAGCCGCTTGGCGTCCTCCTGGTTGAAGTGCAGCAGAACGTTTTGATCCGGTTGTACCTCGGACTGGATCGCGTCGCGGACGTCGAACCGGTTCTTTTCCGTGCGCAGAAAGAGGACGCCGACAAACAGCAGGCACACGATGATGCCCGATGTTCCCAGGGTGAGCAGGAATTTGCGCCCCTTCCGGTCGACCAGGGTCATGCCCACCAGGGTCATCAGAAAATTGAAACCCGTGAACAGTACATAACCCCAATGCGCGTGCAGATCCGACAAGCCGCTTTGCAGCAGGATGTCGGTGTTGTACCCAATAATCGAGTTGATTCCCGTCGCCGTGTTGCAGAAAAGGATGACGCAGGCCAGCAGGAACGGAAGAACATATTTACGTTGCAGCAGCGAATCTTTCAACGACCCGCGCGCTGCCGAGGCACGTTGGCTGGAGAGAGAGGTCTGCTCCATCTCCTCGAGTTCGATCCCCGCCTGCTCGCTGGTTCGCGATCGAAGCAGTGCATTGAGAGCTTGTTCCTTGCGTCCGCGCCGGAAGAGCCAGCGGGGTGATTCCGCAACGAACAGGCTACCCACCAGGAAGAGAACCCCAGGCGGCATCGACATCCAGAAGATGCGGCGCCAGGCCTGGTCTTTAACGCTCAGCAAGTCCGCCGGCGTCGTGGAACTGGTGAGCCCAGCCACGCGATAGCTGTAATAGATACCGATGATCGCGGCCAGGAAAATGCCCAGGGTCAGGAGCCATTGGAAAGCTCCTGTGCCTTTTCCCCGATCTTGAGCTGACAGGCACTCCGCCAGGTAGAGGGGAACCACCATGCCTACGAATCCTCCGCTGACGCCTTGCAACAGGCGGCCCAGAAACAGGGGGCCGAAGCCATGAGAAAGGGCAATGACGGGAATACTCAGAACAAAGATGGCCCCGCTGATCACCATTAAAGGCTTGCGCCCCAGCCAGTCGGCAAGCAGGCCGGCAAAGAGCGTCGAGATCACGCTTCCCAGCAATACGGCCGCGACGATAATCGATAACTGGCTCGCATTGAGGCCGGAGGTGGCCTCCAGGTAAGGCAGCGCGCCGCCAATAATGCCGACATCCACCCCATAGAGCAGACCGCCCAGTCCCGCGACCAGGAGAAGGAGGCGGTTATACGTGCGGTTGGGATTCAAATTGGCAGGGGTTGGCATCGTGGCGACCAGGCAGAAGGATTGAACTCCAAACCATCAGAATAACCTGACGCCCAAAACTTACATATCCCGTAAATGCTCGGGTCGAGCACCCGGGGCCGGTAGGGAAGGAAAAAGCTAGCGAAGCCGGCGCTTGGTTTCCATCAAGGCCTGTTTGGCGGCCATGTCGCTGGCGATGCCGAAGACCATGAATTCCAGCGGTCCGCTGCCCGAGTTGGCAAACGACTGGCGCTCGCCCAGCCGTACCGGAACGGCGTCTCCGCTGTGGATCTGGGCTGTCTCGGAGCCAATGGTCACGCTGCCATCGCCCGCCATCACGTAATAGATCTCGCTCATATCCGGCTTGGAAACAGGACCCACCGTGGTTCCCGGGGGCAAGAGCAGGTGATCCACATAAGACCAGGTGGTCAAGAAGACCGTCGGATCCAGCGCCCGCCGATATTGCACCGTGCCGGTACCCCCATCCATATGCTCGACCGGCTTCAGCAGTGATCGATCCAGGCGCATGGTCATAAACGTGGGAATTGGGTCAAGCGGAACGCCCACCCGCCCATCCTCGAGATTAAAGGCATCGTAGACACCCTTCATGGTGCCGACGTTGAAATTGATCCATTCCACCGGCTTATCGGTAGCGTTATAGATGGCGTGCGAATGACCCATCCGGGTCGGCGCGCCGGCTGGCCCTTTCAACGTGGAAGTGCGTCCATCGATGGTGAATTGGGCCTCGCCATCGAGGATGATGAACATCTCTTCGCACTGATTGTGGAAGTGGGCGCCGATGCCGCTTTTGGGCTCGATCACCCCGCGGTGCATGAAGAACAGATTGGTTTCGAGCGTTTGGGCATCGAAGAGCGGCCGGTAGTCGAGCGCACCCGGCCCATTATGGACAGCCTTCATGGTGCGATACTTTGACGGGTCGGCGTGGGCGATTCGCTGGTCGAGCGGCACAACCGGGATGAGCGGTGCCTGTTGAGCCAGGCACGCTGCCGACGCGAACGCCAACAATAGGATTGGGCTCTTGATCATTTACGTCCTCCTATGTCCACAACCGGCGGCCGCAATCCCACGCGAGCAAGAATGACATAGACCAGGAAACCGGTCGCGAACGCATACAGCTCCGATGGATTGTCAGCCTTTACAAAAGCTGCCGGAATTCCGGGAATATGTTCCGGCATGCCGACCACAAACCCGAGGACCCAGGCAATGTAGCCCGCCCAATTGATGCCGCGCCGCGGCCCGGACCATCGTCTGCCCGCCAGCAGGTAATCCGCCACCATGGCGCCGCAAATGGGGCCAAAGGATGCAGCGATAATGCTGAAGAACCCGATCAGATTGTCGGCCACGCCACTAATGGCCAGGACGGCGCTGATCGTGACACCAACCAGCGTCGACACCGGCCGGGAAACCTTGGGCAACATGGTGCTGAAGCTGTTTGCCGCGATGAACGCGGAAAAACAGGTCGGCACCAGACAGGCAGCGGCAAAAAGAAAGAACATCACCGGCGCCAGCGCGCCAACGCTGGCAATCGCGGCGGTGTAGTCGTAGCTTGGCGATCCGGCATTCCGGCCCAGGTAGCCGGCCACCGACAGAACCGAGACGCCACCAGCAATCACGGCGCCGGCAACAATCCCCGTGACCCCGCCCAGAACAACGTCCTTCCGGTTGCGGTTATTCATGCCAAAATCGGTTCCGGCCGCGCCCGCGGTGGCGAAGAAACCGATGGTGACCAGCAGCGCATTCAGAAAGCCGGTCAACGGCTCGTGGTGTGGAGGCTGGTACTGGGGAATTCCGCTCCGGTTGGCCCAGAGCACGATCAGGATCATCAGGAAGGGAATCCAATTCAGAAATTTGGCCACTTGGGAGACATAATGGATGCCCTTGATAGCCACCCACCCGAGGCAGTAAAGCCACACCAGGGCGATGACGCTATAGAGAATCTTCGAGGTCTGGCCCAGGCCCCGCATGATGAAGCCGGTGGCGATGGCGGCGTCCACGGCCACCCAGCCAACCTGCAACAGGCCCATCAGTATGCCGGGAATGAGAAATCCGCCAGTAGTTCCAAAGGTAGAAGTGCCCACCACGTACAGGGTGCGCCCGGTTTGCATGCCAAGCATCGCCGGCACATAGTAGTAAAGCCCAAAACAAAGCAGCCCGGCTAGTACCAGCCCCCACAGGACAACCGTGACGTTGGCATAGCCAATGGTTGGCCCCGCCAGCTTGAGGTAATAGCCAACAAACAGGAAAATGCCGAAGTAGCTGGGAAAGGTGCTCTTGTACCAGGGCACCCTGGCGGTGGGCGGTACGGGAACCGACGCGCTTACATATTCGGGAACGTTGCGTTCCATAGGGCTCCTTAGACCGCGGTGTAGTCATTCACGGAGTAGTCCGCAAAATGGCTTTCCATTTGCGGCCACACTTCCTGATGCAGATCCATGGCCACCCACTTCTTCTGCAAAGCATGGGACTCGAAAGCGATGCTGAGACGCCATTGATCCCCTGCCTGGTTCGGCCGCAGCAGTTCGACGCCGCGAAAACCTTCCTGGCGGGAAATGGCAGGCCGGAAAACCTCGGTATAGGTCTTCTCCAGGGCCGCCTGGGCCCCTGGTTTCAGTTTCATATCCACGAAGAGGACGAACATCGTCACCTCACCATTTCAAGTTGAATACATCGATGGCTGTGCCACCCAGAACTTTCTCATAAACGTCGGGCGCAAGGTCGAGCGCCTTGTACTTTGCAAATTCCACCGGCACATTGCTGGGGAGATCCGCTCCCAGCATCACCCGGTCCGCACCAATGGTGTCGATCATCCAACGGATATCTTCTCCGATACACCAGGATGTTTCGAGATAGAGGTTACCGCATACCGAGGCAGCCACCTGGGCTTCGGCGGTGAACACCGCGAAGCCGGCATGGGCCAGGATGATTTTCAGGTCAGGATATTTGCGGGCGGCAGGAATACACAGCGCGGGCAACGCGAAGGGCACGCCGGGACCAGTGTGGACCATTGCCGGGACGCCGAGGGAGTGGGCCGTGGCAAAAACGCGATCCCCATCTTCCGACAGTGGATTCACCCCGTGCCCGATGGTATGCAGCTTGATACCGACAAACTTCAGGTCCTTGATGCACCGCTCCATCTCGCGCTCATACGCGTCGCGAGGCCCGTGCGGCGTGGTACTGGCTATCCCGAAGAAGCGGCCCGGATGCTTGGCGCATAGTGCAGCGATGCGGTCGTGCGTTTTAGAAGCGGTCGTAGCTCCTGGATACGGCTGTACGATGGTCGCATCCACTCCGCATTCCTCCATGCGGCGGAGCATGTCCTCTTCGGTGCTCAGCAGGCCAAAAACGCAGCATTCGCCCAGGTGGGCGTGGGTATCAATCTTCTTGGTCATGAATCCTCTCCGTATTGAGTTCAGTGGCCGTGCGGAAATTCGCCCAACTCGGTATCCAGCGCGTTCTTTTGCGCTGAGATCCCAACCACCATCAGCTCCAGGTCGGCTGATCCGTTGTTGGTGAAAGAATGCGCTTCGTTAAAGCGAATCGGTACGCCATCGCCCTTGTGGATCGGTGCGGATTCCGCATTTACCTGCACCTCGCCATCGCCATTGAGTACGTAGAAAATCTCTTCCACACCCTTGTGGTAATGCTTGCCGATCGACGCTCCGGGCGGAACGAGGATGTGGTCCACGTATGCCCAGTTAGTCAGAAACACATCCGCATCGAGCGCCCGCCGGTACTGTACCGTGCCTTGGCCTCCGAGATAACCCGGGATGGGTTTCAGGAGCGTCTTATCCAGGTTCATGGTCATGAACGTTGGGATCGCATCCTTGGGAGCGCCGACCCGGGCATCGTTCAGATTGAAGGCATCGTAGTGGCCCTTGAACTGGGCCACGTTGATGTTCATAAATTCGACCGGTTTATCTGAGGGGTTGTAGATGGCGTGGGAGTGGCCCATCCGGCAGGGCGCCCCCACGGTTCCCTTGAGAACCGAGGTGCGGCCGTCGATGGTGAACTCCGCCTGGCCGTCGAAAACGATGAACATCTCTTCCGTCGTGTTGTGGAAGTGATGCCCCACGCCTCCCCCGGGCATGATTTCGCACCGGTGCATGAAGTTGAGATTGACGTCCATGGCGGAGGGGGGAACCAGAAGTTCGCACGCCATATCCCCGGCACTGTTGTGGGACCGGCTGCGAGTGTACTTGCTGGGGTCGGTGTGACCGATCCTGGCCGCCAGGGGAGTCTGCGCCCACAGCGAAGAAAAGGGCAGGAGCGCAAAGGCACAAAGAATCCGTAGCAGATACACGGGTCGCATCATATCGTTTCCTCGCATGCTTGTCAGTCGGGGCACAGGACGGCGCCCTCCGCTTAAGCCGCCCAAGAATATATTTCGAGGATGGGAGCGTCAAGGCAAAAGCTGAACTTGAAATGAGGAAATTAAATCGACAATCCTTTTTACCGATGTCTATTCCGTAAATTGGATATAGCGGTTTGAGTCCGAACTTTAAACTCGTACCTCAGCGGCGAAACAACCTGCGGAAAAAGTCTCTACTTTGACGGCGTCGTTCCCTCAGTGGCTAAAGCCGCATTCGTTCCCAAGTGATAACGGCGGGCTGAGCGTCTGACGACTAGCTCAGGGCTGCCCCTCTTTCCTTGTACGGCACGACTGAAAGTCGTGCCCTGATACAAAGCCAAAATGCAGATCTCACGCAGACTCTGAAGCCCGTCCCCTTCAGAACCCTCGTGCGGGGGTTCCTGCAGCGTACCGCCGCCGTCACGCCTTCTTCAGGTCCACGGCGATTTGATCGGCGGTCGCCTGGACTGCGGCGATAATCTCCTCTTCATGCGCTTTGTCCTTCAGCCGTGTCTTGGGCATCGAGGAGCTGATTGCCGCGGAAACCTGTCCGTTCGGGCCGAAAATAGGCGCGCAGAAGCAGATACCGTCATAGGCACACTCCTCTCGATCGATTGCGTACTTCTGCAGCCGGATATCCTCATATTCGCGGTTCAGATCTTTGCGATCGGTAATGGTGTGCTTGGTGAATCGATAGGTTCCAAAGCTCCGCAGCAATCTTTCCCTTTGCTCTTGCGGCTGAAATGCGGTGATCGCCTTGCCCAGGGAGCTGGCGTTCGGAGGCAGAATGTGCCCGACAACGTTGCTCATTCGGATCACGTGGGGGCTTTCCACCACCGCGATGACTTCGACTCGGTTTTCGAACAAGGCCGCCAGGGTAGAGGTCTCGGCGAGTTCGCGGCTCAATGCCTCCAGGTAGGGCACTCCCACGCGATGCAGCTTACCCAACCACTGGGTCGGCGTGACCGCGTGGATTCCCGGGGCCAGGATGTATTGGCCACGGCCGTCGACTACTACGCAACCGAGCGTTTCAAGGGTGCGCAGAATGCGAAACGCGGATGTTTTTGACAGTTGGATGCGCTGGGCTATGTCGTTCATCGATATCGGCTTTAGCTCGGCCTGGAGAAACTCCAGAACCTCCAGCGCCTTGCCCACCGCGCGGGAGAAGTATTGATCTCCGGCGCGCGACTCGGGAGCGGTCTCGGCCTTCGCCAGGTTGGGTGACCCAGCCTTTGCCGGGCGAGCGGTCTTGGTCTTCAGCATAGAGGTTCGATCGACTTCATGATAGCGGAACCTTCGGGCCCGCAGTTGGCAGATAATAGCGGAACTAAAACCAAATTGTCGATAGAAGATCCATATTTTCGGAATTCTATTCAAAAAATGGTTGCCTATCGTTGATTCACGGTGATATAGGTTTCTCCGCACGATTTTAGGAGGGAACATCCGTGGTCAAAAAACAGAAAACAAAAATCGCGGCTTGGCTGGCAAAGTCGCTTTGTTTCTTGGCAGCAGTTTTCCTGCTTTGCTCGCAGTGCCGGGCACAAATAGCCACCGCCGAATTAAGCGGGAACGTCCTCGATGCTTCCGGTGCGGCAGTTCCCAACGCGACAGTAACTGCCACCAATGTAGATACCGCCATTGCCCACAAGACCGTCAGCGGGAAGAACGGGGACTACGTGCTCACCGATCTTCCTCCAGGAAACTACAGCCTGACCGTCGAAGCCCCGGGTTTTCGCAAACTTGAACAGACGGGTATTGAGCTTCAGGTCAACCAGCAGGCTCGTGTTGATCTGCCGCTCCAGGTCGGCCAGACCGCGGAAACGGTCAGCGTGACCGGCCATCCCCCGCTGCTCGAATCAGAGTCCTCTTCCGTGGGCACGGTGATCAACCAGCAGCTGACAAACGAATTGCCGCTGAACGGCCGCAACTTCGTCCAACTCGCGACGCTCAGTCCAGGGGTGACCGGCGTGGGAGAGTCTGCGAGCGGAACCATCATGAGCGGTACGCGGCCAGACGATCGCCGTGCCAGCTCAGAGATCTTCTCCAATGGTAACCGCGAAGGCGACAATAACTTTCTTTACGACGGCGTGGACAATAACGAGCGCCTCACTCTCTCTGTGACCCTTCGGCCGCCAATAGATGCGATCCGGGAGTTCAAGATTCAAACCAATTTATATAGCGCCGACGTGGGCCGAAACTCGGGCGCGGTGGTTGACGTGATCAGCAAGTCAGGGACGAACCAGCTCCACGGCAGCCTCTTCGAGTTCCTGCGCAACTCGGATGTGGATGCGCGCACCTACTTCAATGCAGCGGGGACCAGCTTCCCCTCGTTCCGCTTGAATCAATTTGGCGGCTCCCTCGGGGGACCCGTGGTGATACCCAAGGTCTACCACGGCAAAGATAAGACATTCTTTTTTGTCGATTACGAAGGCTTCCGCAATAGCGTTCAGATATTCGAGCGGGGCAACATCCCCACCATGCGCATGCGGACCGGCGACTTTGGCGAACTGCTTCCCGACTACGCTCATTTACGACCCTTTGACGACCGTACCGAATCCCGCTAAACCCGGGAATTTTCTTCGTACCCCATTTCCCAACAACGTCATTCCCCAGGACTCGCTTTGATCCCATCGCTTACAAGATGATCAACGCCTACCCCATTCCGACCAGCACTGCCCGGCTCAACAACTATTCGCAAGCCCGCATCCAGGTTCAGGACTACGACCAGGGAGACGCCAGGGTGGACGAACAGATTACGGCCAAGGATTCCGTCTTTGCCCGCTGGTCGATCCAGAACACAACCACGATCTCTCCCAGCACCTATGCGCAAACCACTATTCCGGGAATCTCAACTCCGGTAAGTCTTAGCGATGAGGCATCGTTTGCCGGAACTTCATTCCAGCCGACACAGCATGTGGCGACAAGTTACGTCCGCGTCTTCACCCCGTCGCTGGTAAACGATTTTCGTGTCGGCTTCAATCGCTACCGCCTCGATTATGTCCCCATCAACTTCGCACCAGGGGCCGGTCTGGGTAACGAGCTGGGGATTCCCAATTCCAATGTCACCCCGCGCGAGCAAAACCTGCCTATCTTCTCTCCCGCGACTTATCTCGGCGTCGGCCAAACCCGCTCTCTCCCCCTCTACCGGCGAGAAAACACCTTCCAGGAACTCGACAATCTGACCTGGACGAGAGGCGCGCACACCATCAAGGTCGGTGCGGATTTCCGCCGGCGCCAACTCACGATTTATCAGACCAACGAAGGCAATGGCCGCTTCAACTTTTCGGCAGCCTTTACTGATTCGCGAAATCCGGCCGGAAAGGGTGGCGATGCGGCGGCAAGCTTCCTGCTTGGCTTCCCCACGCTGGATGCGCACGATTACAACTATCAATTTCCCGGGATACGGCTCAACGAAGCCGGTATCTACTTTGCTGACGACTGGCGGGCCACCAAGAACCTGACCATCAACTATGGTCTGCGTTGGGATTACTTCAGCCCCCCCGATGAAGTGTTTAACCGCTGGTCCAATTTCGACATTGCCACCGGCCAATACAATATTGCCGGCGTCAACGGGGTCAGCCAGACGGCTGGTGTGCTTAGGTATTGGCCCAACTTCGGTCCCCGCCTGGGCCTCGCTTATCAACTTCTGCCCCACACGGTATTTCGTGGTGGCGTCGGCCTCTTCTATAACGCATCCGGCAGCGAAGCGGGGAACATGCGCCTGGCGCGCAATCTTCCCTTCGGTTTAACCCTCCAGACCCAACCCGGAGACGTCACCGTAGGTCCAACCGTGAGCCAGGGCTTTCCTGCCTTGCAGCCGATCATTATTCCCCCCACGCCCAACGGAGTTGGCTATTCGGTAGCTCCGAACTTCCGCCCTTCCTACGCTGAGCAGTTCAACGGAGGAATCGAGCAGGAGATCGTTCCCTTGCAGATGGTCTTGAAGTTCGTCGGAGTCGGAAACCTCGGCCGGCACTTGCAAGACACCTGGAACGCCAACCAACCTATCCCCGGTTCGACCGCTACCCAGTCGCGCCGCCCACTCTATTCCATATCTCCATTGCAGAGCGACGTGGACTACTATCTTTCCGACGGCTTCGCGGAATACTTCGCCTTCCAGTTCACCGCCGATAAGCGTTTGAGCCAGGGGATCAGCGCGCTGCTCGGTTATACCTACTCTCACGCCATCGACGATGTGCCGCTCGAATTCGGCGGCGGCGACGCTGGGCCGAACCCTCAGGATCCCTCGTTTCCCGCATGAGGTCAGCAACTCAATCATCGACCAGCGCCAGCGTTTAACCTTGAGCTCGCTCTGGGCGTTTCCGTTTGGCAAAGGTCAGAAGTTTCTCAATGACGGTGGTGTGACCGACCTCCTTGTGGGCGGCTGGCAACTCAATACAGCCCTGTACACCCAGAGTGGTCTTTGGTTCTCACCAGTTCTCCAGACCTCTACCACCAACACGGGCACATCCAGCCGTCCTAACATCATTGGTCCTGTGACCTACCCGAAGACTCTCCTCCATTGGTTCAGTCCTTCGGCGTACGCCACTCCGGCGCCGTACACATACGGCAATGCGGGGCGTAACACGCTGATCGGCCCCGGCCGCACAAACCTTGACACCTCACTCTTTAAAACCTTCCCCATTCACGAACAACTGGTTTTGCAGTTCCGTGTAGAAGCCTTTAACGTGTTCAACCATCCGCAATTCGGATATCCGAATGCGACCGTCGGCAACGCGCAGGTAGGCCAGATTACCTCGATTGTCGGGAACGCACGCAACCTGCAGGGTTCGCTGCGGCTTCAGTTCTAAGAAAAATCAGTCATGGACGGAAAGCACGCTTACCGCAGACTTCCCGTCCATGACATAGAATGCAACCGCTGGATATTTCGCCACAATGAAATCCCTGAGGACGCAAATGACGCATCTTGTTCAAAAACGCACGTTGACGGTTGCCTTACTGCGCTGCTGCTGGTCGCTCCGCCCGCAGCCTGGGCAGCCAAACGCGATCTTCGGGTTTACTTCATCGATGTGGAGGGTGGCCAATCCACGCTCTTTGTTACTCCGACGGGTCAGTCTCTGCTCATCGACACCGGTTGGCCCGGCAACGAAGGCCGCGACGCGGATCGCATTCTTGCGGCAACCAAGAGACGCCGGCATCAGCAAAATTGATTACGTATTCTGACCCACTATCACGATGACCATAGTGGTGGAATCCCCCAGCTGGTCGACCGCATCCCGGTCGGCACATTCATTGATCACGGCCCAACATCGATACCAAGCCTGGCGAACCGACGGATAAAATCTACGCTGCCTACCAGCAGGTGCTGGCCACCGGCAAGTACGAAGCATATGGTCGAGAAGCCCGGCGATGTGTTGCCCATAACCGGCATGAAGGTAACCGTCATCAGCAGCGATGGCAACGTGATCGACCATTCTTTACCCGGCGGGGGAGAGACCAATCAATATTGCAGCACGCCGGAAACCAAGCCCACGGACCGCAGTGAAAATTCCCATTCGCTGGGCGTGCTGATCAATTTCGGCAAACTGAAAATTCTCGATCTCGGCGATCTCACCTGGGATAAGGAAATGATGTTCATGTGCCCGGTCAATCGGCTGGGCCACATCGACATCCTGGTGGTGTCGCATCATGGCCTGAACGCCAGCTCCAGCCATGCATTGGTCTATGGCATTCATCCCCGGGTGGCCATCATGAACAATGCCGCGACCAAGGGAGGATCGCCGCAGGTGATCGATGAGGTGTTGAAGTCTCCCGGCCTGGAGACGCTGTGGCAGCTTCATTTTGCCGAGAAAGCAGGCGCGGAGCACAACACTGCCGCGGAATACATCGCCAATCCACAGGGCGCAGATTCGGGAAATTATTTCCTTCTGACCGCGAGTCCCAAGGGAAGCTTCACGCTATATAACTCGGGCACCAAGCAGACCAAGGATTATGCGGCGAAGTAGGTCTCTTCCTGAATCGGCTCCATGCCGGTGCACGCATCGAACCTGGCGCCTTGTTACATTGGGTCAGGAGAGAACTCCCAGGAGCATAAGCCTTGATTGCAGTGGATTGGGGTACGAGCAATTTCCGTGCGTTTAGGGTCAGTGCGGAGGGAGTTGTTTTCGCGAGATGCTCGTCGCCGCAGGGCATTCTTCGCGTCGGCGAAGGGAATTTCGAAGAGGCCTTACGTGCCGAGGTGGGTGTCTGGCTGGCAGCCGGCGAGAAGCATATCCTGCTCTGCGGCATGATCGGCAGCCGCCAGGGCTGGGTCGAAGCGGAATATCTTCCTTGCCCTGTCGGGCATTGAGGAGCTGGCGGACGCCGTTGTTACCGTGCCCTTTTCCGGCGCTAAAGTTCGACTGGTTCCCGGGGTCATCGGGCCCGACGCCGCGGGCGTGCCGGAGCTGATGCGCGGCGAAGAGACAGCGGCCATGGGCATGCTGGATGCTTGCGCGGACGGTGGTCTTGGTTTGTTTTCCGGGAACCCATTCCAAGTGGATCCAACTGAGCGATCGAAAGATTGTGAGTTTTACCACCTGCATGACCGGCGAGCTTTATGGTGCTCTGCGTAAATGCACCATCCTCGAACGCACCATGACCAGTAATGCGGCCGTCGACAAAACCGCGTTTCATGATGGAGTGAATCGCTCCGCGGATCCCGGCGGGTTGCTTCACCATCTTTTCGGCGTGCGCACGCTGGCGTTGATGGGGCAGATGAAGGAGGAAGTGTCCGCCTCATACCTTTCGGGTTTGTTGATCGGGCATGAGGTGCGCGCGACCATGCCGCGCGGAAGCCATGTTCATCTGGTGGGTGCAGCGCATCTTTGTAATCTCTATGCGCAGGCCATCGAGGCCTGCGGAGGCGCGTCCACGGCGGAAGATGAGGACGCAGCGGCACTCGGGCTGGCGGCCATCGGCAGGAGGCTGCATTGGACGTAAGAGCATGGCTCGAACGTTGCCCCCTGGTCGCCATCTTGCGCGGCGTTCAGCCGGCCGAGGCGGAATCGATTTGCTCCGCATTGGAACAGGCGGGCATCTGCATTGTTGAGATTCCTCTCAATTCGCCCAAGCCCCTTCGAGAGCATTTCCATCTTGTCGCGAACCTTTGGGGACCGGATGCTGATTGGCGCCGGCACGCTGACAGCTGCCATCCCAGGTTGAGGAAGTGGCCGTCTGCCGGCGGCCAGCTTGATCGTTACTCCTCATGCGAACACTGCGATTGTGCGTGCCGCCAAACAGGCGGGCCTGTTTGCGTTCCCGGGTTCTTTAACCCGACCGAAGCCTTCGCCTTGCTGGAGGCCGGCGCGGATGCGATCAAGCTTTTTCCCGCGGAGGTTCTGGGTCCGCCCATGCTTAAGGCTCTGCGTGCCGTGCTTCCCAAGTCCGTTATTGTTATCCCTGTGGGCGGAGTGGATGTGCATCAAGTCGCCCCCTGGATGGCCGCGGGAGCGCTGAGGCCTCGGCGTAGGCTCATCGATTTACAAGCCGGGAGACGACGCAGGGCAGTGGAAGTGAAGGCAAGAACTTTAGTAGCAGCAGTAGTTGCATACCGGAACGGGTAAACGCTTGCGGAGAAGTACAAGACGGAGGCGGAAACGATGCGTTTTAGTGTCTGCGTGAGAACAGGGATTTACAAAGAGTGCGGCGGAGTTCTGTGTCATAGCGGGACCAATAGGAATAGGACGGGTGCCCCACGTTCGCCTAAGCGTACGTGGGCCGAAAAAGATGGGCGTAGCCCAACGACCGCTTCTGCCAAATCGACCAGGAAATTCGCGTGAGAGACAGGGAAAGCATTCGAAATATGCCATTTTCGGCCCAGGTACGCCTTGGCGAACCTGGGGCACCCGTCCTATTCGCTACTGGTCCCGCTATGAACCTTCAGTGCCAGGGCTAAAGCCCGTACCCTTCAGGGGAGTTTCGCCGCAGCCCGTACAGGTTTCGAGTTTAAAGGAGATGTCGAGTTATGAAAAGAAGAGCATTCCTCCGTTCCCTGGCCGCGACCGCGATGGTGAGCGGCTTGCGCACGTTGCCGTCTTATGCGACGCCTATGCCGAAGATGAAGATTACACGGGTGCGAGCCTATCTGCCTCCGCATCCCAACCCGCTGTTCAACCAGAGCGACGTGGTCGTCACCATCGAGACAGACGCGGGTATCACCGGCATCGGTGAGGGCGGCATGAAAGATACTTTGTCGCAATCGGCTGGGCGACTCATCGGCCGCGACCCGCAATACATCGAACGGCTCTGGCAAGACATGAATCGTGCCTTCTTCTACCCTGCAGGCCGCGAGAGAACCGACGCCATCGGCGCCCTGGACCTGGCACTTTGGGACATCAAGGGCAAAGTGCAGGGTCTGCCCGTCCACCAGCTGTTGGGTGGCATGGTGCGCGACCACGTCGAGTGCTACAACACCGCCGGCGTCATTCCGGGGATAACCCGCGAAACCAGTCTCAAGGATCGCGCCCGGCTCACCATCGAAGCGGGCTATAGGGCTTTCCGGTTCGGTGCCTCCGAGGCGCCGGCAAACGGCACCTACAACACCCGCGAGCGCATCACTCACATGCGCGAAGAATGCGCCCAGGTGCGAGAGGGCGTGGGCAAAGATGGCGACTGGTGCATCGACTTCCACCAGCGATTCGACTTGCCGGACGCCATCCGTGGCTGCAACTCGATCGAAGATCTGGCTCCGTTCTTCGTCGAAGACCCGGTGCGCACTGAGGCGTTTCTGGAAGACCTTCCCATCCTGCGCAGCAAAGTGAACGTTCCCCTCGCCGCCGGCGAGGAATGGGGCAATCGCTGGGACTTCAACAAGCTGGTGGAAAATCACTCCATCGATTTTGTTCGCGCCACGCTGCCTAATGTCGGCGGCATCACGGAGATGATGAAGATTGCCGCGATCTGTGAAACGCACTTTGTCGGCATCGTTCCTCATTTCACCGGCCCCATCGCTACCGCCGCGTTAGTCAACTCGCTCGGAACATTTTCAGGTCCGCTCCTGATGGAGTACAACTACCAGGGCCGCACACTGGACTATCTGCCCAAGTGCCTGGACTTCAAAGACGGCAAGCTCTACCCCAACGAACGACCCGGCATCGGTGTGGAGCTGGACTACAAGCTACTGACACAGATTGCCGAAATCACCGAACCCGTCACTGCGCGTGCACAAACCTACTTCCGGCCGGATGGTTCCATCACGAACTGGTAGGAGCGTTATGAAAATATGCCTGATGATGGCGGCGATGCTGATACCCCTGGCAGGGTCTTCGCAAACCGCTCCGGCTCGTGCGCCGCTGGCCGAAAGGATCGGGCACACGGATTTGAGCAAGGTCGAGCCTGCGCATTCTCACGGCAGTGTCGGCTTGAGGAAATGCCAGACCCTGGTTCCCGCCAGCGCCATGGACGTTAACCTGAATTTTGTTTTCCGTTGTCAGATGCAGCCTGGTGGGGGCGTCGCGGAACACTTTCACAACACAGTAGAAGAGATGTTCACCATCCTCGACGGGGAGGCGGAGTTCACCGTCGATAGTCATACTTCGCGGGTTAAAGGGCCTGCCGGCGCGCCTCAGCGGAGAGGCCACTCGCACGCAATTTACAACCCGACCAACGAGTTGGTCGATTACCTGAACATCAACGTCTCCATGACCAAGGGTCATTATGATGCGTTCAACCTTGGGGATTCGCGCGACAAGGTGGCGGCGAAGGATGACATCCCGCAGTTCATGCTGATGCGGCTGGATAAGACGCTGCTGCAGCCGGCCGCGAATTATCATGGTGGGCAAGGCACGGTGCAATACCGGCGAGCGCTCGATCCGGATGTGTTCGAGACCAACTGGGCCTACGTGGATCACCTGCTGATTCCACCCGGAGCGTCGGAAGGATTGCATTACCACACCGGCGTGGAAGAGATCTACTACGTGATGGACGGCGACGGCCAAGTGCAGGTGAATGGGGAAACCGCACCGATTCACAAAGGGGATGGCGTGCCCATCCTTTTCCGCGAGGCACACTCCTTCACCAACAACGGGTCGTCGGACCTGGAGCTTATGATTATCGGTATCTCGGCTGTCAAGGATGCGCTCGACACGGAGCTGGGCGCGCCCCATCCGCCAGGGAGATAATGCTTGGATCAGAATAATCGGCTGAAGGTGCCAGGGTGCTTTACCAATGAAACGCAGAACGTGCTTGAAAGCGATGCTGGCCGCGGCGGGCGGAGCGGTGATGCCTGCGGTTGCGAAGGCTCAGACAAGCGTAGATCGCCCCATCCAATTGCATGCCGACCTGGCGGTAGATCCAGCCAAAGAGCAGGAGATGCTGCGTTTTTTTGAGGAACGTTTCCGTCCGGCTGCGGCGCGACAGCCTGGGTTCATCGATATGCGTATGTTGAAACTGAAGTCGGCATTGCGAGGCGCCGCTCCCCCCGGATCCAACTACCAGTTCGTTCTCACCTTTTCCAGTGAAGCACAGCGGCAGAAGTGGATTGCGACCGAGACCCACAAGCAGCTCTGGCCGATACTCGAAGGTACGTTGACTGACAAGAACTATAGCCGCCTGCTGTACGAGGTCTACTGAGGCATGAGTATCACAGCCGCCGTGCCTGCGCGGCGCAACTCGCGGTGGCTGGTGGTCGCGCTCCTCACCCTGGGCGTCATCATTGCCTACACCGACCGTATCAACCTGTCTGCCGCTCTTCCTGCGATTCGGGTAAATTTTCCGCTTACCGCGCAAGCGTCGGGCATTCTGTTATCGGCCTTCTTCTGGGCCTATACGTTGCTGCAAACTCCTTCCGGTTGGGCGGTCGATCGGTTCGGCCTCAAGTGGACTTATGCCGCCGGACTGTTCTTATGGAGCGTGGCCTCGGCAGCCACCGCGCTGGCGGGCTCGTTGCACGGCCTGATTGTTTTGCGGATTGTGCTCGGTATTGGTGAGGCCATCGCTATCCCTGCCAGCATGCGTTACATTCGGGAAAATTTCGCTGAACGCGAACGCGGTCTCCCCATGGGCATTCTTATGTCCGGTACCAAGTACGGACCGGCCATAGGTGCGCCGATTACTACCTATCTCGTTCTGGGCTTCGGATGGAGATGGATGTTCGTGATCAACGGAGCACTCGGGATTCTCTGGCTGGTTCCGTGGCTATTTCTGGTAAGAGATGATCGCCGGGGCGCGCTGGCACCGGAGGGGGGCAGCGAATCGGTTTCCTGGGGCGCCATTTTTGGCACGCCGGTTATCTGGGGCACCTGCCTCGCGACCTTCTGCTACATGTACTTTGTCTACTTCTGCATGACGTGGATGCCAACCTACTTCAAAGAGAGATTTGGTTTTTCGTTGACCGCTTCGAGTTGGTATACCTTCCTGTCATTTGCCGGAACGGGGACCATCGCAATCCTGGCGGGCTGGGTGGCTGATCGGCTCATCGCTCGCGGGCGTAATCCAGTCACGGTGCGAAAAGCGTTCACCATAGCCGGTTTCGTGCTCGCGTTCAGCGCGGCTTTCGGAGCCTTCTCGCACTCCACTTCGATGACGCTCTTTCTGGCGGTGTTTTCGCTGAGCGGGCTCGGCCTGGCTACGGCGAACTATTGGGCGCTGACCCAGACCTTGACGCCGCGCTCCACCTCCGCCCGCGTGGCCGGCATTCAGAACACGGCCGCAAACATCGCGGGGATCGCGGCCCCTTGGATCACCGGCTTGCTGATACAAAAAACCGGAAACTTCAACGCGCCGCTCGTCGCTGTTGGTTTCTGGCTCCTGGTCGGCATCAGTTGCTATCTCTTCTTGGTCCGGGAGAGATATGCATTGCGCTAGGGCAGTTTCGCAATCATCGTGGTCTGATAAAGATCGCGAGGAGTGGTTTTCCTTGGGAGAAAACCACGAAAAGGCCTATCGCTCCGGTCTACACCAATTGCGAAACTGCGCTAGCCGCATTTTGTCCATATCAGTTCTGAGCATCTGCCTCACGGTCTCTGCGCAAACTGGTGCCACTGGTGGAGAGTGGCGAACTTATGGCGGCGACCTGGGCAACACGCGTTATTCGGCTCTCGATCAGATCAACGCCTCCAACTTCAACCAGCTGCAAATCGCATGGCGCTTAAGAACTGAAAACTTCGGACCCGAACCTGAATATAAATTTGAGGCGACACCGTTGATGGCCAATGGTGTCCTCTACACAACCGCTGGATCGCGCCGCGCTGTGGTTGCGCTTGATCCGGCGACGGGCGAAGTGCTGTGGATGCACGCGGAACACGAAGGTACTCGCGCCATGGTTGCTCCACGGCGGCTCTCTGGCCACGGCCTGGCCTACTGGACCGACGGCAAGTCAGAGCGAATTCTCTACGTGACGCCTGGCTACCGGCTGATCGCGCTGGATGCCACGACCGGCACGCCAATTCCTACGTTCGGCAAGGAAGGTGTGGTCGATCTGCGGTTGAACGATGACCAGGAGATGGACCTGGTGAATGCCGATATAGGTCTGCACTCCACACCCATCGTTGCCGGCAACACGATCATCGTGGGCGCTGCTCATCGATCGGGCGAAGAACCCAGGAGCAAACGCAACGTCAAGGGCTATGTGCGTGGCTTCGATGTGCGGACGGGCAAGCGACTATGGATCTTCCACACCATACCGCGGCCGGAAGAATTCGGTTACAACACGTGGGAGAAGGGTTCCGCTGAGTACACGGGAAACACCGGGGTCTGGGCGCAGATCAGCGTAGACGAAGACCTGGGCATGGTCTATCTGCCGGTTGAGTCACCGACACAGGATTCCTATGGAGGCGATCGCCCCGGAAATGCCTTGTTTGCGGAAAGCCTGGTTGCTCTCGATCTAAAGACCGGTCAGCGCAAATGGCATTACCAGTTGGTTCATCATGGGGTGTGGGACTTTGATATTCCATGCGCTCCGGTCCTGGTGGACATTACGGTCGACGGAAAACCGGTCAAAGCCCTGGCGCAGGCCACCAAACAATCCATTCTCTACGTGCTGAATCGAGTGACCGGCGAACCGGTCTGGCCCATCGTGGAGCGCCCCGTGCCGCAAGGCGACGTGCCCGGCGAATGGTATTCACCCACGCAACCGATTCCCACCAAGCCGCCGTTCTACGACCGAAATGGATTCACCACAGACGAACTCATCGATTTCACTCCCGAGCTAAGAGCCCAGGCGCTCAAGTTAGTTTCCAAGTACAAGCTGGGGCCTGTTTTTACCCCGCCGGTGGTCAGCAACGCCGGCGGACCGCTGGGCACGTTGATCATTGGATATCCCAATGGAGGAACGAATTGGGCGGGTGGATCGTATGATCCGCAAACTCACATCTATTACGTCTTCTCCCAGGGAGTCGCGGGTAGCCTGGGGCTGGTCCCACCGAACGATGCCAGCACCGACGTGAAGTACTTCGTCGGTACAGTCCATACCCATGAGCGCGCATTCCATCGCCTTACCATTCAAGGGCTGCCGCTGGTGAGACCGCCCTATGGCCAGATCAGCGCCATCAATCTGGATACTGGCGAAATCCTATGGCAGATCACGCACGGCGAGACGCCGGATGAGATTCGTAACAGTCCAATGCTCAAGGGGCTGAAGATCCCTCGCACCGGGCGGCCGGGAGTAATCGGCGTGCTGACCACCAAGACCCTCGTCATTGCGGGAGAGGGCGGAGTCTTTACCAATCCCGCGGGTGAGAAGGGAGCTCTCCTGCGTGCCTACAACAAAGCCAATGGCAAAGACGCGGGAGCCGTTTACATGCCGTCGGGACAAACCGGTTCGCCGATGACCTACATGCTCAACGGGAGGCAATACATCGTCGTGGCCATCGGCGGCCCAGGCTATCCGGGAGAATTATTGGCCTACACCCTGCCGCAATAGCAGGTGTGACAAAAGAAAAACAGCAGGTCTTTCCACTTCGCTACGCTTGGTCGAAAAACATTTCCAGGGAAGGTCCGTGGCGTCTTTTTGCACACCTAACCAGATGTTTTTCGCCCCCACCTCAAACCGTCATCCTGAGAGCCTGTGACTTTTTCGATCTTTTTGTGTTTTCTGCGTAGCTTAGCGGATGCTTTTCACCTCCCACAAAGCCGTCATCCTGAGAGCCTGTGACTTTTTTATTTTTCGTGTTTTCTGCGTAGCTAACCGTATGCTTTTCACCCCCCACAAAGCCGTCATCCTGAGCGAAGCGCCTCACAGATTTATCGCGTGTTATAGCGTTTGGGCGCGGAGTCGAAGGACCTCGAGGGGCGCTTATCCTAGTCATGCCGTTGGCGCCTTTCAACCACCGAAGCCCGCACCTGGCGGACCCGCCACGGCTCAAAGATTTTGCACAGACTTGGGGATGGAAGATGATTACAGTGCACGAAAAGATGTACCCGTGACCATCAAATGCGTACCGCAGGAAGAATTCAGTTCTCGGGCTTGGGTAGTCGAAAGCTCCGAACAGCATTGACAAGATAACCACCTTCGGGGCTCCTTCGACTGCGCGCCATAAGCCGTCCGCTATGCGATAGATCCGCGCGGCGCTTCGCTCAGGATGACGGCTTTGTGGGAGGTGAAAAGCATACGGTTAGCTACGCAGAAAACACGAAAAGATCGAAAAAGTCACAGGCTCTGAGCGAAGCGCCTCGCGGATCTATCACATGACGGAGAGCTTATGGCGCGGAGTCGAAGGACCTCGGCGATGCTGGTTAACAGATGATCTTCAGAGCTTTCCGGCCACCAAAACCATGCCGAAAAACATTTCCAGGAAGGGTCCGCGGAAATGCAGATCCCTCGGGATGACATCGATAGCTTGGGGTAAGCGTGGTCGCCCACTCAAGCCAAAAGAGGGCTTGAATGGGCCACCTAAAACATTCGTCGCTGGTGTAGCGAGCGTTGTTTGCTGCTTTCTTCTCAGATCAAGGGAAGACTTTGCTCAATCAAATGCCTGGTGTCGACGAAGGGATCCACGTCGGAATCAGACTCCATCGAGTAATAGCCTCGATACCCTGAAGCTTTGGCGATGCCGAACAGCTCGGCCAACGAAGCGGTCTTCCGCTCGCCGTGAACGTCTTCCGCGTCTTTGACATGAGCGATGTTCCAGGCATGGGCAAACATGCTTTTCACGGCCTCCGCATTGAAGCGTTCATCGCCACCCATGAGCCCATTTCCAAAATCGGGAAGTGCCCGCAAGTAGGGAGTATGAGCCAACTCAATAGCCGAGATGGTTCGCGCGGCAGAAGCAGAAACAGGGTTGTCATTCTCCAGATTCACCACCACGTTGCGGGTGGCCGCGTAGTCGAGCGTCGGCTTAAGGGCCCGCACCGCCCGGGGGAGATCAGAAGGATCGGAGCACTTCGGGATCCAGACGCGAATACTCGGCGACCGAAGCATTACCGCCACATCGATCCAGTGGCGGTAGCGCGCATTCCCCGCATCGCGGTTGGCTTCATCGTCGCTGCAGAGTTCCACCCGCTCGTCGACCGGGATGTTCACCGTGTGCACGCCGGCGGCGTCGAAGGCCGCACGCAGTTTCCGTATCTCGCTGGGTTCTGTGGAAGTAAAGTGGGCATTCAGTGGCTCAATGCCGTGAACGCCAAATTCTGTCGGTATAGAACGTGCGAATGAGGCTAGATCCATGCCCGGCTTTTTCGGATCCCGGTCGTGATTTCCCGGCGCAATGATCGTTGCCCGGAAAGGATAGGTTGCTATGGCAATCCGGGCACGAGGATCAACCGGAAAGGTCGCCTGCGGCGCCTTTGCGAAAGCGGCAGTCGCGCCGCAAACAAGTGCTCCCTTGATGACGCTACGGCGTGTGAATGGCTGCATCGTTGACCTGCCAGTTTGATCGCTGTTTATTTGGATGTCAGGAAGCCCGACTCCGAGGCGGTGACCTCGGTGACGAAACGAAAATCGCCGGGAGTGATGTCGCGCCATAGCGCGAGCCGGTACGCCGCCGCTTGCAGAGGAACAATTTCGAACAATGGTGCAAGCGCGGGCGCAATTTTCGGCCAGGGAACCAGCGATGGTGCGTGCTCGCGGGTGTCACCCACGTCCGCCGCGGGCCCGATCCAACGGACTCTCGCCCCTGCAGAAAACAGATCGTCGGCCAACGCGCGGTCGAGGGCTTGCGTTGGCGGCGGTGTACCGAAAACCACCGCCCGAAAATCGTCTGAGAGAATCTCAGCCGGCCCGTGGCGGAACTGCCCTGACGACATACCGACGGCTGCCGTCTTCGCCGTTTCGTGCAGCAGCAGCGCACCTTCGTAGACGGAGCCGAGCGCTGGTCCGCGGCCCAGCAGGTAAAGGGGGCTGCCCATGAGCCAATCCTGCCATTGCTCGCTCTCGCGCAGGCATTCGTCGATGTAGGTGGAAAGCGCCGGCAGTGCGGCGTCACATGCCTCGCTGAACTTCACGCTTTCTCCGGCCAGCACCTCCTCTGCCAGCAGCAGAAGGGTAAGCACGGTGCCGGTATAGGTTTGCACTGCGATGATCTTGTCCGCCTGGGAGCCGATAGGAAGAGTGACGTTGGCGAGCTCTTCCAGCCGGGAGCCGGGTACATTGGTGACCGCGATGACGGTCATCCCGGCCTTGAGCATTTTTTCCGCGAGCAGAACCGGTTCGATCGATCCCCCCGAGCGTGAGACCACTACGCCCACATCTCCCGCCCGAAGAGAAGCACTGCCGTAATGCAGCAGTTCGGCGCTCTCCATTGCCTGCACCGGATATCCCTGCTCGCTTAAGCCGGTTTACCGCCGCCAGGCTCGCAAACAATGACCCGCCCATGCCGGTAAAGATCACTCGTCCTCGCGCGTGGCGTATCGGCTCTGCACACGCGCGCAGCTTGGCGTGTTGATCGCTCCGGTGAAGCGCCAGCAATCCGCGGTGGCTTGCGGGCTGCGCCAGGATGTTGTCCAGCATGGGTATGCGGGTCACGCTTTTTTCCTGTTCAGCCACTCATCGACCGGCCGTTCTGCCGTCGGCGTGTAGGGCAAGGTCACCTTATGTCCCAGGCCGGCCGAAGCGTAACCCGCATAGATAGCTCCCAGCACAACCTTGCCGTCTTCTCCCGTGACCAGCGGGGTTTCCAGGCCCCGTATCGCGCGAGCGAAGTGACGCATCTCCTGGGGGAACCCGTAATTCCACAGCTCTTGAAAGACCGGCCAGCTCCAGCCTTTGGTGGTAGGCGCCTTCTCGACCGCATAGCCGAAGCCATATTCGCTGTAGGTTGGGAGCGCGTTGCCCATTTGCAGATTGGCAATTGTAAGCCCGCCTTCGCCATAGACTTCGATGCGGTCATCCATGCCGCCCCTTCGGGCCCAGCTATTTTCGATAACACTGAAGGCTTTGCCTTCGAATTCGATGATGCTCACTGCTTCGTCATCGAGTTGTGTCTTGTCACCGTGGACGTAGGTGCCCAGGTGAGTGTACACACTCAGTATTTTGGGCCGCCCGAGAAACCAGTACGCGAAGCCGATGCCGTGCGGCGCCCAGGTCGAAGAGGGCCCCGCCGCCGGCCCGCTTCACATCCCAAAACCATTCCGCATGCGGGCCGAAGTGCTTCTCACTTTGCTTGATGAGATGAACTTTGCCGAAGGCGCCGGAGTCCGCCATTTCCTTCGCCTTGACGTACTTCGGGGTAAAGAAGAGCGACTCAGCATAAAGCAGCAGCACCCCGTTGGCGCGGCATGCCTCGATCATCCTGTCGGCCTCGTCGAGCGTGACGCAGAGCGGCTTCTCGCAGATGACGTGTTTGCCCGCCTCCGCCATGGCCAGGGTCATCTCGCAGTGCAGGGAGTTGGGTGCAGTGATGCTGACCGCCTCAATCTGAGGATCTTTGGCCAGCTGCCGGTAATCGCTGTAAACCGCGGGGATCTTATAACGATTGGCTAGACCCTGTGCATGCGCTGCGGTGGGGGAAGCAACTGCCACTACCGACATATCGTCCTCAATCATGCTGATCGCGGCCGCGTGACAATCTGCCTGGAATTGCGAGCCGATGATGCCGACACGCACTGGACCGTTTTTCATGATTTCCTCGCTTGCTTGCTCGCTTTAGCATACAAGGCAACTGCGGCTTGAATTTGGTTATCGAGCCACAAACAACGATGTAGGATTGGCCGTTTTTTACCGCCTGCGAAAAAGTGCGAAATTAAGCGCCCCAGGTGCCCAACCCGAGGATGGTGTCTCCCATCCCAGAGGGTGACATCAAACCAAATTGGGGGCGTGTTGTCGAACCAACGACGTCTGATCGCTTCCGTTGCCTGTAGTGCAGGGGATCGGGCAAAATTGCAGAGTACGCCGCAAGAGCGGTCTCCGGTTTGATGTTCCGCCGTAGACCGGCCGTCTCGGGAGACCCTTTGGATACCGCCGCGTATCGCCGTTTGCTCGTCCGCCTTCTCGCCCTGCCCATCATTGCCCTGGCATTGCTTGCGTTGATTACGGCTTACGGATTCCGCCGGGCGCAACAGAGTGCTCGCCGGGTTGACCGGGCCGACCAGGTAATCGCGCACGCCAACAACCTGGTCAAACTGATGGTCGATGAAGAAACAGGACTGCGCGGATATCTGCTGACCGGCGACCGGCTCTTCCTTGAGCCCTACCATAAAGCTAACCGAGACCTGGATCCCGAGTTTGCAACCCTTTTCAGCCTGATAAGACGTGACCCTGAACAAACCGCCCGCTTGCAGCGCATGCAAACGGCGTCTCGCGCATGGCAGCAGTTTGCCCGCGAAACCATTGCGCTTTCTGCTCCGCCGGCGGACTCGAGAGCCCAAATGCTTCTGCGCAAGCAGCAAATGGACGCTCTGCGTGCTTCCGCCGACGAATTCCTTTCCGCTGAGACACGCATCCGCGCCAGCCGGTCATTTACCTCCCTGCGGGTCGATAACCTCACCCTTTATGGGCTCATTGGGCTGGCCGCGATTCTCGGTGTGTTGCTTGCCTGGGAGATTAGCCGGCTCTTCCGAAAACTCGCCGGTACTTACAATCTCCAAATGCAGGAAGTGAAGCGTCGGGGAGACGAGTCCTACGCCCGTGAGCAATGGCTGAACACCACCCTGCGCAGTATTGGGGACGCCGTGATCGCTTGCGACCCCGAGGGCAAAGTGGTGTTCATGAACAGCGTCGCCGAGCAGTTAACAGGATGGAAGGAGACGGAGGCAGACGGTGTTCTACTCTCTAATATTTTTGTCATTTATAACCAACGCACCCGCGCGGTGGTGGAGAACCCGGTGGAGGTTGTGCGAAGGTCCGGCAAGATAGTGGGGCTTGCCAACCACACCGTTCTCGTCAGTAAAGATGGGCGCGAATTCCAGATCGATGATAGCGCCGCGCCCATCCTTAATAAGGACGCGCGCATGATCGGCATCGTTCTTGTGTTCCGCGACATCAGCGAACGCTACGCCTCTGAGCGGGCGCTGATACGTGCTGAAAAACTGGCGTCGGCCGGGCGCCTGGCGGCAGCCATCGCCCATGAGGTCAATAATCCCCTGGAAGGCCTGGTCAACCTCATTTATCTGGCGCGTAGTGAGGAGGATATCGGAACCATTCGGCGCCATCTCCTGGAAGCCGACCGTGAGTTGCAAAGAATCGCCCACATTACCCGCCAATCCCTGGGCTTTTATCGCGAGAATTCCGCGGCCAGTCTTTTCCGTCCGGATGTTGTTGTCCGTGAAGTCTTCGACTTTTACTCTTTCCGTGCAGCCCAGGCGCGTGTCGGCCTGCACGTGAACGTCAAAACGGAGCAGAAGGCCTGGGGAAACTCTGGAGAATTCCGCCAGGTGATCTCTAATCTCCTTGCCAACAGCCTCGATGCTTGCCGGTCTGGCGACGCCATCTGCGTCAGGGTACGGGCTGCCCGCAGCCCACGCGATCCCGCCTTGAAGGGAACGCGCGTGGTGGTGGCTGATACAGGCTGCGGCATTGACGCGGAGAACCTCCACCGTATCTTCGAACCCTTTTTCACCACCAAGAAGGACACGGGTACGGGGTTGGGCTTGTGGGTTTCTCGCGAACTCATCGAGAAGCATGGAGGCGATCTCAGCGTGCGCTCCAGTGCCGCTGGACGTCGCACCGGAACGGTTTTTTCGCTGTTTCTGCCTGGATCTATCGAAAGAGAGCTTGAAGTAACCAGATTTTAATGCGGAGACCGCAAACGCCAAGACTAGTATGGCGCAAGGCTTGGCCCAAGGAGATCAAATGACGACGACGCCAGAGGCTGTCTTCCAATACGAAATTCAGAAATCTGGGGACGAAAGCAGCCCAGTCACCACCATCGTTTGCCACGGCAGGGTGGTGAACGAAACCTCGGGTCAACTAAAGGAAGTGGTTAAGCCCCTCATCCCCGCGGGTGGCCGCATCGTGCTCGACCTGACCGACGTGAGCTACATGGATAGCACCGGTCTGGGAGCCCTGGTGGGACTAAAGGTGTCAGCCCTGAGAGAAGGCTATTGCAGGCTGGAATTGGTGAACCTGTCCCCCCGGGTAAAGGAATTGCTTCGCCTTAGCAACCTGACGCAGTTGTTCTCGTCATAGGCCGGGAAACCCGCACCCCTTTTCGAAAGAGGCAGCCCTTCGGAGCTGCCTCTTTTTCTTGCGCCCTTATCCGCTCCGGTAACTTGGCACGATAACCTCTAAGGCAATAACGGATACTTTCTCAATCCCCAGCACGTGGGTTACTTCACGGCTTAATTCCATCGCCAACCGGCGCCGGTTTCATCCTAAGTCCCCCGAAAGTACTGTTCACGGAAGTAGCTGCCTTGCGTATTTTCAAACTGTCACTACGGCGAGCATCGCGCTTTCCGAGCCCCAGTATCTTCCCAGCTAAGTCCGGTCAAGTGCGGAGCGCAGTATGTGGACAGCAAACTCATCGACCAGAGGGCAGAGCCGTGCAGCTGCGCTGTGCCTGGCGATGGTTAGTCTAGGTATTGCCGGCTGCGGCTTTAGCCTGAATGAAGCTGCGATTATAAAAATGTCGGCAATCCAGGGCACCGGTAATAACCTGCGTGTGACCCAGACCATGCAGTTTAAAACCGAGGCGCCGGTCACCTGGTCAGTGAATGGGGTTCCCGGTGGCAACGCCGACGTTGGCACCATTTCTGGAACCGGCCTGTACACCGCGCCAGGCATCGTACCGTTACCAAACAATCAGGTGATGATTGAAAGCTCCGCCAACATCTACCCTTCGTCCAAGGGCAATTACGGCGTTTCTGTTCTGAATCCAATTCCCATCGTTACCACAATCACGCCGGGATCATTTTCCGAGGGGATGGCGCAAATCGTGGTGAACGGATCGGCCTTTGTCTATGGCGCTCAGATTCTGTGGAATGGCGTAGCGGTTCCCACCACCTATATATCCGGTACTCAACTGGTAGCCATCGTCACCGAAAATACGCCGGGCACTTATCCGGTGACCGTGGTCAACCCCGATCCTGGTTCGGCATCTTCCAAGAGCATCAACGCGCTGGTTCAGCCAGGCCAGGTAGTCATCCAGTTACAACCATCAGAAACCAGTGTTCGGGTCAACAACACCATCACCATTACTCCGACCGTGACCGGTTCGCAGGATACCGCCCTCAACTGGACGGTGAATGGCGTAGCCGGCGGCAACACCCAGATCGGCACCATCAGCGCCAAAGGCGTCTACACAGCGCCCGCGGTTGTGCCGAATCCAAACCTGGTGGTGGTGCAAGCCACCAGCGTAGATAATCCCAACTCCGTCACGATTGTGAATGTCCAGGTTCTAAACCCCGTCCCCATTTTGCTAAATGCTGCACCTACTACCGTCAATATCGGTTCGACCTCCGTAGTGCTGTCGGGTGGAAGCTTCATCAACGGCGCCACGGTGCTCGAGAACGGGTCGCCGATACCGACACAATTCAATTCGTCTAGCCAGTTGACTGCGACCGTCGACCCCACCGTTGCCGGTCCCTTTGATCTGCAGGTTCTCAACCCTGATCCCGGAGCCGCTGTTTCCGCCGACGTGGTGGAGCAGGTACCGGGCACACCGCCGACACCGCTGGTTCAGCCGCAGGACGCCTCGCGCTTCCTGATGCAGGCAACGTTCGGCGGGTCCGAGGCGGACATCAACCATCTCTCGACCATCGGCTACAACGCCTGGTTCACCGAGCAATTTGCCATTCCTAATACCCTGCACGAGCCTTACGCCGAGCGGGCGATCATGCTCAACACCCAGCCCGCATGCGCGGCCGGCGACGCCACCTGCAATCAGAAGCTGTTTCTGCAGACCTACGGCGATAGTTATTTTGAGCAGCCTTTCTGGAGCAGCACCCTTACCGGCAAAGACGCATTACGTAAGCGAGTGCAGTTCGCGCTCAGTGAACTCTTTGTGATCTCAAGCCAGGATGCGATTGTGGGGCAGATGCCGCGCGGCGTGGCCAACTATTACGACATGTTGGGCAACGATGCCTTCAGCAACTACCGGCAGATACTGCAGGATGTGACACTCAGCCCGATGATGGGGATTTACCTATCGATTTTGGCCAATGACAAGGGCGACGCTACGCGCGATCCGGACGAGAACTATGCGCGCGAAGTGATGCAGCTGTTAACCATCGGCCTCAATCAACTCAACCCCGACGGAACAACCCAACTGGATGGCAGCGGAAACCCTGTTCCTACTTACGGATTGAATGATGTAGTGGGCATGGCGAAGGTCTTTACCGGATTCAGCTGGAACATGAACGGCAACACCAGCGATCAGGCGTGGTCAGGTTACGGCGCCGCTTATGCCGGGCCCGGCTTTGGCCAGGACCTGCTGCCTCTGACCGCCTATCCCAATCATCACTCCACCGATGAAAAGGACTTTCTGGGTGTGACCATACCGGCGGGTTCGTCAGACCCCGACGGCGACCTGAAGTTCGCGCTCGATACATTGTTTAATCACCCCAACACGCCGGTCTTTGTTTCCAAGCAGCTGATCCAGCATCTGGTCACCAGCAATCCCAGTCCCGCTTATCTGCAGCGAGTGGCGGCGGTGTTCAAGGATAACGGGCAGGGAACGCGCGGAGATATGAAGGCAGTGATCACCGCCATTCTGATGGATGACGAAGCTCGCAATACCAATTCGCCGACATTCACCAGTCCTAACTATGGCAAGGTGCAGGAGCCGTTGGTGCGCTTTGCCCACATGGCCCGCGCATTCACTGCGGAATCACGCAGCGGCGCCTTCGACGCCGGCAGCACGGAAGATCCGGCATACGGCTTCGCGGAGATGGCTTCGCGTGCGCCCAGCATCTTCAACTGGTTCGCCCCCGGCTATATACCCGCCGGCACCAGCATCGAGCAGGCTGGACTGACCGCGCCCGAGATGGAGATCACCGATGTGACCACCGTGATCGGCTATCTCAACAGCATGCAAGCCGCGCTCTCTGGCGGCTACGGTAACAACGGCGACCTTTATATGACGCTGGCAACGGAGACGGCATTGGCTAACAACCCCGATCAACTGCTGGATCGCGTGAATCTGCTGTTGCTGGCGGGCAATATGTCATCCACCCTGCGCAGCCAGATTCTGGGGGCGGTCAACGCCATCACTGTACCCGCTGGGGGCGACGCCGATGCAATCAACAGTGCGCTCCTGGCGCGCGCCCAGACTGCCATTTTCCTAACCGTCGCTTCGCCTGAGTACACTGCCCAGCATTGACGAAGAAGCATTGAGGAGTTTATCCGACCATGCGGAAGATCGACCATTCCCGGCGCCAGTTCATGAAGACGGCCTCCTACGCGGCGATGGCCGGCGTGACCGCAAGTCCGCTGCTGCATAGCATGCGCGCCCTCGCGGCAATGACTTCGCATGCTGCAGCTGCGCCCACTGACTACCGCGCCATCGTATGTGTGTATCTGCAGGGCGGTAATGACGGCCACGGCACGCTTATTGCCACCGACCCCGATTCCTTCGCAGCCTTTACCCAGGCACGCAGCGGCGCCCAGGGGCTGGCCTATTCGATGAGTGACCTGCTGCCGATAGTGCCTACGACTGCGCAGTCTGGCCGCACCTTCGCCCTCAACCCCTATCTCGTTGGAATACAAAATCTCTTCAATGCCGGCCGCTGTGCGCTGGTGGCCAACACCGGAACCCTGATCGCCCCGGTGACCAAGGACCAGTGGACTCAAGGGCACGGCGACTCTGCCCAGATCGCTGTTCTCACATTTCGATCAGACCAATGCATGGGAGGCGGTTGCCGCCGATGGCGCCAACCGGGGATGGGGAGGCCGCATGGCCGACCTGTTCGAAAGCATGAATAGCAATGCTTCCTTTACCTGCATCAGCACCAGTGGGACCACGCTCTTTCTCTCCGGGCAGACAGCATTTCAGCTGCGCGTGAGCTCGGCCGGGGCTCTGCAGGCGGACGGGTTGGCCAATCCTCTTTTTGGTTCCGCGCAAGGAACGGCCGCGCTGCAGTCGATCATCAGTGCCGACGATACCAATCTCTTCGCCAAAGAATATGCGGTCATCGTTCGCCGCTCGCTGGAAGCCCAGGCAGCGCTTGGCTCTGCCATGGCGCCGGCCGGCCAACCGGCGTGCCCAACCCCACGCAGTTTCTCGACCCGCGACGGGTAAGCTCACGGATAACGCGTTTCGCCAGTCGCTGCAGACGGTTGCCCGTGTCATTGCCGGCCGCACTGCGCTGGGGGTGAGCCGCCAGGTTTTCTTTGTGCAGTTGGGTGGCTTCGATACGCACGATACCCAGGCCAAGCGCCATTCGACGTTGCTTAGCCAGTTAGGCGCCGCATTCGAATACTTCGATCAGCTTATGGTCACTGCCGGGCTGAGCAGCCAGGTGACGCTCTTTACCGCGTCCGATTTCGGCCGCACGCTCACTGCCAATAGCGATGGCACCGATCATGGTTGGGGCAGCCACCACATTGTCGCCGGGGGAGGGGTTGCCGGGCAGAATATCTACGGTGAATATCCGGTCGTGGGCGCCAACCAGGCCAATGACGTGGGTGCGGGCCGGCTGATCCCAACCACGGCCGTTGAGCAATACGGCGGAACGCTGGGAAGATGGATGGGGCTTTCTGACAGCCAGGTCCACGAAGTCTTTCCTAACTTTGGCAACTTCGGCAGCAATCCTTACCTGGGACTGATGGGATAGAGGGTCTGCGTAGAAGCGAAAAGAAACCGCAGATCTCTCCACTACGCTACTCCGGATTTCCTTCTGAGGTTGGTGGCGTTGGCAAACTTCATGCGGCTTTCCTTAACGAAAGCCGCAAGCGTTGTCGTGTCCAGCGCAGCAGGGCAGGAAATCCGGGTACGCTCCGGTCGAGATGACAAATCCGTTCGGAGGCGAGCGTAATTGTTTCCGGGGCGGACACGCCACGCATCTGCTTGGAAAGAGACATCGTTCATTCAAAACCAAATTTGTCATCTCGACCGGAGCGAAGCGTAGTGGAGAGATCTGCGGTTTCTTTTCGCTTCTCACGAAGGCTGCTTTTGCGTCCGGATAGACATTCTTCAGCACTCTTCGATCCGCTTCTTTCCGGATTTCTGCCGCGCTGATGGCGTCAGTCGGCGGAGCAACGATTTCGAAGTTTCCATACTCGTCTTTGCCGCGCACCAGTTGCACAATCTGCCGCTCGCTGCCTTGCTGCACGACCTCTGGCGCGATGTAGCGGACGGCAATGCCGATGCGCGCGTAGTTGGAGTGGTTTGCCTTGGAACCGTGCGCAATTCCGATGTGATGCAATGACATTTCGCCCGGCGCAAGCTGCAAGGCGACCGCCTTCGATTCGTCCACTTCGAACGCAATCTCCTGGCCGCGCGACAACGCGTTATCGAGGGCGAACGTTTCCCGTTGCGGGAGCTGCGTCTTCTGGGTTCCCGGCATCACCTGCATGCATCCGCTCTCCAGCGTGCTGGGCGAGAGCGCTATCCATGCGGTGGTGACTTTGGGCGGTTGCAATCCCCAATACGCTCCGTCCTGGTGCCAGGAGATGAATGCGGCGTCACCCGGAAACTTGACAAACCAATCCGATCCCCACACCAGCAGGTTGGGGCCGATGGCGCCTTCGACCGCGTCGAGGACCCTGGGATGAGAAACGATCTGATAGACCCAGGGGAGGGAAAGATGGGTGAGGCCATAAACCGCGCGCCGCTCGCGGGGAATCAGCTTGCTCAGGCGATCTTGATTTTGATCGGTGTAGCCGTCGAATTGCCGGCGAAATTCCGCCGTCTCGTGGTCACTGAAAACCTGAAGCGGATAGAGATACCCATTCGCTTCGTAAAATTGCCGCTGCCCCTGGCTCAGACTCATGGCCAATCTTCCTCCTATGCCAGAAAAGGTTCAATCAACCGGGCCAGCTCGTCCGGCTCGGCCAGAAATGCGTCGTGGCCGTGGGAGGAAATCAACTCCCGGTGCCGGCAACGGACGCCGGCCTTCGCTATGCGGGTGGCGAGGGCAGCTATTTCCGGCGATGGAAACAGCCAGTCCGATGAGATACCCACCAGCATAACTTCAGCCTGGATGCGGCGGAACGCAGCGTCCGCGGATGGGTATCCACGCGTGGGGTCGAAGGTATCCATGGTCCGGGTAATCGCGAGATAGGAGTTGGCGTCGAAGCGCTCGACGAACCGTTCGCCTTGATAGTCGAGGTATCCGGCTACATCGAACCGTTCACCCGTGAGCCCGCGGCCACGCTCATGCAAAGAGATCCAGGGATCCTCTCCGCTGCGATCCGGTTTGCGTGCAAACCGATGCTCGAACAGATCCGCCGATTTATAGGTGCAGACCGCCAGGGCGCGGGCGAGCGCCAGCCCCTCTCGCGGCGGCTGGTTCGGCGGATAATGCCCACCCTTCCATGCCGGGTCAAGCTGGATCATCTGCCGCTGCAGATGGTTCAGGCCCAGCCCCATGGCCCCCAGGGGCGCGGCCCCAATGGAGATGACCCGCCCGACCAACTCCGGAAACCGGATCGCCAGCTCTAATGCCTGCATGCCGCCGATGGAAGCGCCCATCACCAGCTTGAGGCGATGGATGTTGAGTTCCTGGAGCAGGCGTGCCTGCAAGGTGACAATGTCGCCGATGCTGACCAGGGGAAAGTTTGGGCCATAGCAACTGCCGGTGAGCGGATCGATCGAAGCCGGCCCTGTGGAGCCATAGCAGGAACCGATGATATTGATGCCGATGACGCAATTGGCGCCGGCCTGGAACAAGCCACCGTCTGAGAACAGGCGGGGCCACCAATCCGCGACTCGGGCCGAGCCAGAGAGCGCGTGGGCAACGAAGATGACGTTGTCGCCCGCAGCATTGGGCTCGCCGTAGATGGCATAGTGGAGGGTCGGGGATGCAAGTACTCCGCCGGCTTCGAGGGAGAATGCCTCGCCTGGAGAAAAGTCTCCCTCGAAACTGGGTGCGACCAGCGCCGCGCTGGGGCTGGCGCTCATCGAGCGCTGAGTGCTTCCACCGGCTTGGCCGAATGACCGTTGGCCACCTCGATCGCATCGTTCAGGTCGGCGAGAATATCGCGAACGTCTTCGATCCCGACCGACAGGCGTACCAGCTCGGGGGTGACACCGGTGTCGCGCTGCTCTTCAACAGTGAGCTGCGAATGGGTAGTAGATGCAGGGTGGATGACCAACGACTTGGCATCGCCAATGTTGGCCAGCAAGGAGAACAGCTTGAGCGAGTTGATCAGCTTCTTGCCCGCCTCGAAGCCACCCTTGATGCCGAAGGTGACCAGAGAGCTTTGGCCGTCGGGCATGTATTTCTTGGCGCGCGCGGCGTAGTTGCTGGAGGAGAGCCCGGGGTAGTTCACCCACTCAATGCCCGGATGAGCTGGCCAGGTGCTTGGCCACGGCCAACGCGTTCTGCGAGTGCCTCTCCATGCGCAGGTGGAGTGTCTCCAGCCCTTGCAAAAACAGAAATGCATTGAAGGGCGCCATGCAGCCACCGGTGTCGCGCAAACCCTGCACCCGGGCCTTGAGAATAAAGGCCAGGGGCCCGAACGCTTCCACGTAGGACAGGCCGTGGTAGGACGGGTCAGGCTCGACAAAGTCGCGGAAGCGTCCTGAGGCCTTCCAGTCGAACTTGCCACCGTCGACAATGACGCCACCGATGGAGTTTCCGTGGCCGCCAATAAATTTCGTTGCCGACTCAACCACGATGTCGGCTCCCCACTCGAGGGGACGGCAAAGGATCGGGGAAGCGCAGGTGTTGTCGATCATCAGGGGCACGCCCTGCTGGTGGGCAATGGAGGCGAGCCTCTCGACGTCGGCAATGTCGAGCTTGGGATTGCCCAGGGTCTCGGTGTAGACGGCTCTTGTTTTGGGGTTGATGGCTGCCTTCAGGCCGTCAAAGTCATCGGCATCGACAAAGCGGACGTTGATGCCAAGGCGGGGAAGGGTGTAGTGGAAAAGGTTGTAGGTACCGCCATAAAGGGACGTAGTGGAGACGATTTCGTCTCCGGCGCCGGCCAGGGTGGTAATGGCCAGGGTTTCCGCGGCTTGGCCGGAAGCGGTCGCCAGCGCGGCTGCTCCGCCTTCGAGGGCGGCGAGACGCTTCTCGAACACGTCGGTCGTCGGATTCATGATGCGGGTATAGATGTTGCCGAATTCCTGCAGGCCAAAGAGCCTGGCGGCGTGATCGGCATCCTTAAAGACGTAAGAGGTGGTCTGGTAGATGGGGACGGCGCGGGATCCGGTGGTGGGGTCGGGTTCCTGTCCGGCGTGCACGGAAAGTGTTGCGAGATGCTGCTTCTTGCTTTCTGACATCTGCTTTCTCCTCTGAAATCTTGCTGCAAGCGAAAGGCCCGCAGTCTGGGTTGACCGCAGGCCTTTCGAGAAACTTGGTTTGGCAGCTTTCAGCCTCTTGGCCAGTCTCCCTTGGTCGCCCGCATCGGATGCGCATACAGCAACAGCGTAGCTTGCGGGCGAGGCTGGACGTGCTGAAAAGCCATGATTCCAGTATTAAAGCATTTTCACTTCTGCTCGGCACAGTGCGGGACGGCGGCCAGCGCCGCTTGACGAAATGCCGCGCCTGCGGGGCGGCGGCAGTGGGGTACCGGTGATTTGCTGCATTCTGACACGCTGCTTTGTTACGGGTTCTGACTCCCCGCCGTGTTTAGCCGATCAACAGACAGGATGGCATCACGGATACTGGCGCAAAAGTGTGATCTGACTGCACAAATTTTGGGGAGTAGTATGGGTTCCGCGTCCATCTGACCCTGTCGTCAGGAAAGGAGGCAAGTATGAATGACCTTCAACGTCGCAGGTCATCCGGCCTCGTTTTTTGTATTGTGTTCTCTCTCGTGGTGTGCGGTCACACCACCTTCGCCGCAACTCCCAACTCGTCTTCTTCGGCCACCGATGTGGCCATCCCACCCGCGACCGCCACGCTCTCGCCAGAGATTGAAGGCGATCTGCTCATGGTTCATCGAAACTACGCTGCCGCGATTGAGGCTTACGAACGCGAAAACCAGCGAACGGCTGTGATCTGGAACAAAATCGGTGTTGCTTACCACCACATGTTTGCGCTTGATCAGGCGCGGAAGTATTACCAGCAGGCGCTGGCCATGAATCCGGGCTATGCCGACGCGCTGAACAACCTGGCTGCGGTCTACCATGGTCAACACGAGTACAAGCAAGCGGAACGCACCTACAAGCAGGCGCTCAAGTATGCTCCGAATGCGGCGATCACCTACTGCAACCTGGGCACGGCGTATTTCGCAGACGAGAAATACAAGCCCGGGATGGAAGCGTATCGCAAGGCGCTCGAGTTGAACCCCAAAATCTTCGATCCTGGCCAGACGCAAATTGTGCAGGAAACCAGTACGCGCCGGCAGCTGGTCGCGGTGAACTACTACCTGGCCAAGACCTACGCCACGGCGGGGAAGATGCAGGAATCCCTGGTCTACCTGCGTAAGGCGTTGGAAGCGGGGTTCAAAGACCAGAAAACTGTTGATGAAGGATAAGGAGTTTGCCGCGCTACGGACCACGCCGGAGTTTCATCAGCTGATGGAACAGCACGGGGGCGAATAAAGAGCCGGGGCCTGGCGGAAACGTTGGGTTCCGGGCGCTTCTCTCGGGGGGAAATGAGACAAAGAACGTACCCAAGTGCTTAAAGGCCAAATGATTTTGGTGGGTTTATGTACGGGCTGAACAGGTTGCGGAATGCCGGTTTTGAGAAGAAAGCAGCCCTCAGCGGCTAAAGCCGAATTCATTACACAGCGGTTTTGTACGGCCTAAAGGCCGTAGCCTTCAGAGAAACGAGTTTTTCCGCAGCCCGGTTGCGGGTGTGTGGCTAAAAACGGCGCTTTTGAGCGATAGGCCGGCCGATGCCGGACTGGGATTTTCCTCGGCCGGCCAGCCGGCCGTTTGGCGGGGAAATAGTGCGCCTTAAGCACCCTATGCGCCCTAAGTCGACGTTTGGCTCCCCAAACGCACTAAAAGCGGCCTGATTTCCCTATTCCAGGCTTCTGGCTCGCGTGTGCCCTGAGGTTCTTGGTTTGTTCAAGGGCCTAGGCGAGAAATTTTCGACCACGCGGAGGGATCCACCAAATACGAACGCGGTGATTCTCCATAGCTGGTCATCGAATCCCTCCCCCGAAAGAGTCGATGGACCGACGGCGAAGCATCACCGCGTCATCTTTTAAGATACTGTTTAAGGATGGCCAGCCGGGACGATGCAGGCCGGGTAACGGGAAGGCAGTAGCTAGAGAGTTACCCCCTGCCTTCGGAGGCGCTGGGAGGGGTAGATGACGCTGCCGGTTTTGGATCCGCAACAGACGAATCCGCAAGAAACGGAGATGGCCGCGGTGCTCCAGGAGTACCGCACGGAATCCGGGCGAACCCTGCTTTCGCTGCTGGATGAGTCTCCCATTCTGCTGATTTTCCTTCGTCATTTTGGATGCTCTTTTTGCCGCCAGACGCTGGAGGATGTTTCCCGGATTCGTGGGGAGATTGAGGGGCGAGGCGTCCGGCCGGTTTTTGGTGCATCTGGGCACGCCGGAGCGGGCCAAACCGTACTTCGACTACTACCATCTTTCGGACGTGGAGCGGGTGAGCGATCCGAAGGCTTCGTTGTACGGGAGCTCAGTCTTTCAGTTGCCACGAAAGAATGTTTTTTCGCAGTTGTTGGTGCCCGCGGTGTGGAAGAGCTGGCTGCCGGGTGGCGCGGCACGCAGGCATGGCATCGGGTTGAATAAGGAAGATGCCGATCAGATGCCGGGGATTTTCTATCTGCGCGACCGGGGGATTGTTCGGGCTTTCCGGTATAAGACGATCGCGGATGAGCCGGATTATTTGGGGTTGATTCGGTGAGGGGGTTGTTGCCTAAATCTTTAGTTACGAAAGACTTCCCGGTCTGATTTTAAGTGTGTTGGGACGGTCGCTCCTGCTGAGAAAATAGGGTATCAGCAAAATACCGGTCTGGAGCCAGGTGCCGCGTTGCAGATAGTTCTCAGAGAGTTCGGTGGTTTAGGGAACCAATTATTTCGGTATTCTGCCCTTCGGTACTACGCCAAGCGGTACGGCGCGGAAATGCGAATATCGGTTGATCCGGATTGGAATGCTCAGTCCCACGGGTATCCGCGTCCCTACTTGTTATCGCATTACTCGATCACGGCGCCGATGGAGGAACGATCGCTTTCCGAGCGTATCTTCTTCACAGAAAAACAGTGGCTTCATGCCGCATCTACCCACTTCACAAAAGTCCTGCGGGCCCAGGTGTTTGCGCAAAACCCTGCCCATCGTTACTCTTTCTCGCCGGATCTACCACTGAAGCAGAATGTCGAGAAGCTCTATCTTTTGGGTTATTGGCATACCTACGTCATGGTCAACGAAGTTGCCCACGAGTTGCGGACGGAATTGACGTTGAAAAACCTGCACAAGGAAAGAATCTTGAGCTATTGGCACAAATCAGCAGGAACCAAAACTCGGTCTCCATTCACGTTCGCCGGGGAGACTGCATGATTCCAGCGACCGGGCGTGCCGAGTTGCCGTTCGAGTACTATGCAAATGCCATTTCCAGATTAAGGAAACGGCTCGTAGATCCCACGTTCTTTATATTTTCTGACGACATACGGTCGGTGAAAGAGTACCTGCCGCGAAACATCAGGGCTGTGTTCGTCGACCACAATGACGACTTCAGTGCCCATGAGGACATGCGGCTCATGTCTTCTTGCCGCCATCACATCATCGCGAATAGCACGTTTTCCTGGTGGGGGGCATGGCTGAACCCACGATCTGACAAGGTGGTCATCGCGCCAAGGCAATGGGATGTCACTGAGAAAAGTTTCTATCCCGATCTACTGCCGCCATCCTGGACGCTCACTGATGTTGTTTTCCCGGACATTCCATGTCGTGACCCAAAGCCCGACGAAATGCGCGACTTGTTTGTGAATGAGCTGTCAATCCCGGCGCGAGCCTGACAAGAGGCCAGCGGTCAACACACAACTGACACCAGCTCTTCACGCATAAGATAACCGCGAAAGGCAAGGTAGCAACATTCCTGACCGCGCAACCATGTACTCACGCTGACGATGGAAACGGTTCTCATATTTAGAAAAGCGCTGTTGCCAATTTCTGAAACCTTCATTGCGGCGCAGGCAGGCGCGCTCCGATCGTTTCGCCCACAATACGTCGGCCTTTTTCCGGCCAGACAAAGTTTGCCCCTTCCTCACGACGCTCTTTTGCTGGCGCAGAATCGGTCCCTGCGCTCCCTGGGCGGAGCCAATCTGTACAACTGGACTGGCATTGCTCCGTGGTTTCACCGGAAGGCCCAACTCACTCAGCCGGCGCTGATCCACGCTCACTTCGCGCTCGACGGCTCGACTGCGTTGCCGCTGGCCGCTGCTCTGCGGGTTCCGCTGGTGGTAACTCTTCATGGCTACGATGTAACCATGGCAGACGAACACCTTGGTAAGACGCCAGCCGGCAAGTTGTATCTGCTGCGGAGAAAACGGCTCTGGCAGCGTGCGTCGCTGTTCTTATGCGTTTCCGAGTTCATCCGCGACCGTGCGCTCGAGGCCGGATTCCCCAAGGAAAAATTACGGGTACATTCCATCGGAATTGATCGTCAGACTTTTCGTCCGGTCGATGATCGCAGCGGAAAACTGGTGCTTTTTGTTGGCCGTCTAGTGTTTAAGAAAGGCTGCATCCATTTGCTCCACGCCATGCGCCGGGTGCAGGACGCTGAGCCTTCTGCGCGTCTCGTGATCGTGGGCGACGGCCCTTTGCGCGTTTCGTTGGAAAAATCGGCGCAAGATCTAAAGCTGCAAGTTGAGTTTCTGGGCAGCCAGCCAGGATCTGTTGTGCGGGATTGGATACGCCGCGCAAGCGTTCTGTGCATACCCAGTGTCACCGCGCCCGACGGTGGCAGCGAAGGATTGGGGATGGTTATCCTGGAGGCCCAGGCGATGGGGAGGCCCGTGGTCGGCTTCCGCACTGGCGGCATTCCCGAAGCAATCAGAGAAGGAGTAACGGGACTGTTAGCCCCCGCCGGTGATGACGAAAACCTGGCCCAGCAAATCCTGCGCTACTTGCAAGACGAAGCATTCTGGCAGAGCTCAAGCGCCCAGGGGATCGATTGGATTGCGGAGCGCTTTGACCTCGATCGTCAAACCAGGGCATTGGAAGCCATTTACCGGGAATGCCAGTCATCAGGTTCTGCGCAAGGGTAGACTCTGTGAGCCGTCAGGCTGGGCGGCGTCACAGCAACTCCCTGGCTGAATTGCAAGCTGCTCTGAAACGCAATGCCGACCTCGTGACTAATGCAAAGGACCCGAGAAACGAATCGACAAGTTGCTCACAATCGGGATCAATTCCACCGGTAGCCCAAAGCGTTCCGAGACCGTTACAGAAGATCGATTTCCCTAACGGCTGCAGTATCGGAAATCGCTCGTGTAGGCAAATTCCAGTCAGCAGCCCAGTTCGGCCGAAAATGCGCCTCTTGCCGGCTTGTCGATTCGTATACGCATTTTCGCCGTGGATACGCTGAAGTGACAACTCCCGCAAATCCACCCATCCCTTTGTGAGGGACAGAGCGACAAACTTCAGGTAATTGTCGCTGGTAATGCGGATTAGCTCTGACATCGGTAGTATGCGAGCCAAAGTATCTCTTCGAAACGACATGCCGGAAGTGGCCGTGGGAAGAAACGGAGGTTTGCCGGCAGCTGTAGCCCTTCGACCGTCCAACTCGCCGACTCTGCTGCGTACCCGTATCGAAGCGCGATCTCTGGTTCCTGAGCCAAACATGCGCAGCCGGTTAAAACACCAACCAACCTGAGCGTGGCGCTCAAATATCTCAACTACGGATGTTACTTTGCCAGGTATGAAGAGATCATCTGAATCCAGAAAGCAGATGATCTCTCCGTTGCAGGCCTCAAATCCCGAATTAAAGGCCGATGCCTGGCCGCCGTTCTGCTTCGCTACCAGCCGAATAGGATAGCCGTAGCGAGCGATCGCTTCAAGAGAATCGTCGGTCGATCCATCATCGACGACGACGATCTCAATATGCTCGTAAGTCTGCGCCAGTGCGCTCTCGATTGCCTCGCTAACGAATCGCCCATAGTTGTAATTGTTGATCAGGATACTAACGAGCGGCCTAGAGTTCATTTACTGGGCTCCAGAGTTTTGAACCGGCGCCGGGAAACCCGGTGAAAAGAAATCGCGTGCACTGCCATGCACCTGAGATGAGGATCTGCCAAAAATTCGTCTGCCACAGTGCCGCCTAGGACCACGACCGCCCAGGCCCCACGGCGGTACTAGTCCTCGGATTATGAAGGAACCATTTATCACGGAGGGTTCGCCGGGCGCCAGGAGTCACCAGGAACGTGCCGAACAAGAGCGCAATGTTGACCGGAGTCGGATATCCCCGGACCGTGCATTCCCACATCAGCCGGAAGAGCCCGCGAACCCCCGCTTGATCTCGCACGGCTGGTCCCGCACAGGACCCAACGATAAACCGGGAATAAGCACGCCGGGTCATCAGCCCGCGATTTTGCTTGCCCCAGGCAAGGCGCTTCTCCCAGCCCAGGCCGGTGGTGATACTAGCGCGCTGCTCCGGAGCGTGATACACGGAAAGCGGCTCCTCAACAATCTCAAGCTTTACTTCGGGGTGCGAGTTGGCGCGGAGAAACCAGTCGATATCGTGGAAGCCCTTCAGTTCTTTGCGAAACGGCACCGTCGAGAAGGAGTTCGCGGGAACAAAAAAGAGTGGAGGTTTGGAAGTAACAAAGAAAGTCGAACATATATTCACAGATGGACTCTCCCGGACGGGGAAGCCTGCGCGGCCTCACGACATCCTCCCGGGTCACCGAGCGTTCGAGGAACGCAGAGACTACGAGCACCCGGCTGGCGGTGCTTTTGCGGGCGGTAGCCAACTGCTTTTCCAGCTTGCCCGGGAGCCACTCGTCGTCGTCGTCCAATAAAGCGATCCACTGGCCACCCGCCGCGCGTACGCCGATATTGCGAGCTTCTGCACCTCCGACACTCTCTTCAAGGCCGATCACTCGCAGCCTCGGGTCAGAGATTTCCCACAACGCGCGAAGCGTAGCTTGATCTGGTCCATCCACTACCACAATTACTTCGAGGCCGTTGAGACTCTGTTGCAGCGCACTCATCGCGGCCCGCACTACCAGATCCGGCCGATTACGCGTAGGGATCACCGCGCTCACTATCGGAGATTGAAGATTCATTTGCCCTCTTAGGAGAGATTGCCCAGCCATTTATAAGAAGACCACCAGGCTACGGCAGTGTGTAGATACTGGCACCTGTTGCAGCCGCGACAACGCCACTCGACTCTACCGCCAGATTTCTCAAGTAACTGAAAGGCACGTAGACGATATCGCCCGGTTGCAGGAGAGATATCGGCCTGCTTACCTTTTTGCATGGCACTCAGTTGCAGTGGCTTATCAGTGATAACCCGCTGGTTCCATCCCTGCGAATCAAACGCGCGTGCGATGGGACGGCGGAATGATTTGTGCCCCCGGCCGCGGCAACCACCTGCAGGACGGTGAGTTGGGAGCTGTTGTTGCTCATGACGTAGCCGCCGGGAGTTTTCACGTCGCCCAGCACATAGACCAGGCCGGCCTTGGAGACGATTACTTTGTCGCCCGGATAGACCATTACCGCGTCATCGATCGCATTCTTGGCGTTATTGGAGAAGAAGAAGTTACTTTCTTTGCCGGGTCGCTGTGCCGCTCAATGGTGATGGACCGATCGGCGACGTCGGTAAGTCCACCTGCGAGCGCGATCATGTCGAATATGCTGCGCGGCGCGGTGATGGGGAAGGTACCCGGCGCTTTTACCTGGCCGAGCACGGCGACGTTTTGCGTGGCGTATTGGTCGACCGTTACCGTTACTTGCGGATGGTGCATGAAATTGCCGGCAATCAGCTTTTGCTCGAATTCTGGCAGCGGCCTCCGCGGGAGTAAGCCCAGCCACGCTGCACGTTGCCCAGCAGCATCAGCGGAACGTCGCCGGCATCGGTGACGCGAGGATGTTGCTCCAGATCAGGCGTCTCGAAGACCAGGATATGCAGTTGGTCCCCAGGCCCAATGAGCAGGCTTTCTGCTTGCAGATGCATTTGCTGGCCGCCGAGCAATACCATGCAGACAAGAGGAGCGAGGTTTTAAGCGCTCGCATGTGTGTCCCCCCGGTATCGATTTGGTGGAAGCAAAGCCGTAATAGTTGTGGTAGGCATACGATCCGGGTCTTACGCCGTTCAACACCACACGCACCCGCGCTCTGTCGACATGCTCTTCGATGAGTTGATAGGCTCGTTTGAGCGAGGAACGCGGCGTCAGCCCGCAACGCGCGACCATGATGGTGGTGTCCGCCATTCCTGCCAGCGGTATGGCGTCTGTCACCGCCAGCACCGGCGGCCCATCCAGTAACACCAGGTCAAATTGGTCTCGCCATGTACGGACCAGCATGCGCATTCGTGCGGAGTCGATGAGCTCTGCAGGATCTGGCGGCACAGGGCCGGCAGGCAGAATCGTCAAGGCTGGGAAGATCGTCCAGCGACTACCGCCGCACCCAATCCTGACTCACCGTCATCCCTGGAGGCCAGGATCACGCTCAACCCGCCCTGGTCCGCGGAGATCAAGATCTTGCCGCATCCTGGGCCGGCGCAGGTCGGCCTCAACCAGCAAGACTCTTCTGCCCTTGCTTTGCCAGCAACACTGCGAGACTCTTGGCAAGCGTGCTCTTACCCTCGGCAGGCAGAGCACTGGTGATTAAGATGACCTGCGGCGGAGCGCCGCTCTTGCTTAACATCAGCGAGCTCCGCACCCCACGGACCGCTTCAGTAAAAGGGGAGGCGGGCGATGCCACTGCCTCCAACGCCTTGCGCCCCCTGCGTGGTTTCGCGAATGGCATGATGCCGAGCAATGTCACGCCGTGCAGCTGTTCCAATTGCTCAACACCCTGGATCTTGTCATCCACTGCGTCGATAAACAGCGAAGCGCCCGCGCCGCCAAACAAGCCGAAAGCGAGAGCGACTGCGAGATAGAGCGGTACGTTGGGTTTCTTCGGCTTAGCGGGAACTCTGCCGGGATCGACCACGGTGATGTTGGAAGAGCGAAAGTTTTCGAGCATGCCGCCTTCCTTCAGTCTCTTCAGTAAGTCCTGATAAAGCCCGCGGCTGTCTTTGGCTTCCTGTTGCGCGATCGTAAACTCGACCGATTTATCGTTCAACCGATCGGCAGCCTGGTGCGCACTCTCGTAGCCGGCGCGTGTGCTTTGCTCTGCTTGCTGCGCGATCTCGTAGTCGTTTTTCGCCCTGGCGGCGAGGCGCCCGATTTCGTGCCTCGATCGATTGATTCATGCCTTGCAGGGAGGCTGTCTCCTCTGCCAGAGCGGGGTATTGCGATCCGAATTTTGCCTGGTCATGCGCTATTTGTTGCAACAGGACAGCCTGTTGGGCCCGCAGAGTCTGGATCAAATTGAAGGAATTGTTTGTGCTCTGCGACGATCCGCCGATGCTGCTGCCCCCCAGCCCCGAGATTAAGTCCGCGTTGCCGCTTTTCACCACCTGGTAGAGCGCGCCCTTCATGATGCGGTTGGCTTCGGCGGTCGCGAGCGCAGTCGTCTGCTGCTGAAGTTGATCGAGCACCGTGCTGTAGATCTGCGGCTTGCCTTGGCTGTCGCTGTCGCCAAGGCTGAAAACGCCCATATCTTTCTGCAGGTTGGCTACCTTGGTTTCAAGTTCCTCGCTCTGCTTGCGTAATGCCCCCAATTGGCCCGAGAGCCAGGTTGAGGCTTGCGAGGTCGCAGAAAGCCTGGTCTGAAACGTGTATTCAGTCAGACCTTGAATAAGTGCATTCACCACAGCCGCAGCCGTTTTCGGATCGGAGCTGAGATAGTCGATGTCGATCAGGCGACTACCGGTATCGACTTTTACTTTGAGATTGTTGCTGAACACCTTAAGCAAGTGAGTGCGTCGTACCGGCGAATCTTCCAGGCTTGCGCCCGCCGGATCGATGCCACTCCTTCGCGGCGAAAACAATCCCAACACGAATCCTGCGGGACTGAAATGTCCCTGGAAGTCCTTGGTGTGTTCGAGATCTAAATCTTTGATGACTCTAAGGGCTAACGTATCCGACTGAAGAATCTCAGACTCGGTCTGCAAATCTAACGCCGTATTGAGAGCGTCGCCGGCACTCTCCGGACCACTCATGATGTTGTCGAGGCCGAGACCATCCGGGCTTTCCTTCTGCACCTGGATGACGCCGCTGCCATCATAGCGCCGGGTACAAAAGATGCAGTAAATGCCGGTCAGGATCACCATCCCGAGAATGAAGCCGTAAAAGACACGCCGGCGGCGCTGATAGATTTGCATCAGATCGCCCAACGTAATATCGGTGCCTGCGGGGGAAGCCTTCGCTATGGACTGATTCACGTTTGGTCTTCTGTCTCCTTTAGGATGTTGAAGGTGCGCCACCGGAAACAAGCCATCGTGGCGGTGTCTGATAGGACGGTCTTGAGAGGCTGCCTGATAACCAATGTTCGGTCGTACCTTCGGTCTTGCCGCTTGCGGTCGATTGAAATATCGCGCCCGTAGGGCCGTTGCAGCCCCAAACGTCGGCGTACCTCAAGTGTCGCTCATGCCCATTACCCACGTCACCGCCTTAATGCGCCACAAAGGTCCTAAAGTAACGGTTAACAATTTAGTTACGAGCGTACCCATTCGTCTCCATATCGCAGCATGGAAGAGCCACAATGCCTGTTATGATTCGCTCGAATGAGTGTTGATCAACCGTCTTTCCGGCCCGCTTCCCCCGCGCGTTCCGGCAAAATTCCGTCTTTGGACGGAGTACGAGCCATATCGTTTCTGATCGTCTTTGTAGCCCATGCGGGCCTCGATTGGATTGTGCCCGGCCGCCTCGGCGTGAATATCTTCTTTCTTTTGAGCGGATACCTGATCACGACTCTCATGATCCGCGAGCGAGCAAAGGCCGGATGGATTTCGTTAAAGCTGTTCTACGCCAGAAGAGCGCTGCGCATCTTTCCTCCGATGTATGCGATTGCTGGAGCAACGCTGCTTTATCTTTGGATGACGCATCAGATGGCAGGCATCAGCCTTGGTGGGCTCTGCTCGCAGCTGTTCTATTATCAGAACTACTGGTATCATGGCGGGCTGATTCCCGGGTCTGGGGCCACTCTGGTCGCTCGCTGTTGAAGAACATTTCTATCTGCTCTTTCCGCCTCTTATGTTGCTCTTCCTCGATCGCTGGCGGATGAACTATGCGCAGATCGCCAAAGCACTGGTTTGGATCTGTGCATCCATCCTGATCTGGCGCTGCTTTGTGGTCGCCGATATGCCAGATGGTCTGAGATGGGCCAGGGACCAAAGCGATACACGGGCAGATTCGATCCTGTTTGGTTGTGTGCTGGCGTGCCTGGAGCAAACCGGAGCATGCGAACGGATTTTCGCACGGCGCAGGCTTGAACGCTACGTCCTGCCCGGTTGCTTGCTTGCTGCTACTCGTAACCTTGGTCATTCGGAATGTTGTTTTTCGCGAAACTCTGCGCTATACGTTACAGGCTTTGGCCATCACGCCGATGCTTTATTATGTCGTGCATGTCCCTGAGACTGCCGTCGGAAGAATTCTGAATAGCCGCGTGCTGGGCCGGCTTGGGATACTGTCCTATTCGTTGTATCTTCTGCACGCGACGGTCTTGCTGGAGATGAATCGTCTGCTTCATTCCAGGCTTCTGGCGGCGATCGGTGGCCTTCGTGGTGGCTGTTATGCTGGCTGAAGCGACCCATATCCTGATCGAAGCGCCGACCGATCGGTTGCGTAAGTCGATTTGCGCATACGGAGTTGCCAAGCAAGAAACCCTGCGTGGAGCCGCGTGCGATACTAACGGCCCAGATGGAAAGCAATTAGACTCGCCGGACGCGCTAAACTTGCCATAGTTACTGTTCCTAAAACCATGCCCGGGATATTGAATGAAGCGAAGAGAATTCATCCAGAGCAGCCTTGCAATGGGGTTGCATGACGGCGATGCCGGCCATATTGTTGGATTCCGCCGTTGCCGCTACCACGACCTCGTTCAAGGCGCTGGGCGCTCGATGCGGTTTAAAGGTCGGTGTTCAGTCGGTAAGAGCGCAGTTGCAGAACCCGTACCTGGCCAAGCTGGTATCGGCAAACTTTAATGCTCACTCCCGGCAACGAGCTGAAGTGGGCCAGGCTGCGTCCCGGTCCTGATTCCTATAATTTCAACGATGCCGACTGGATGGTGGGCTTCGCGCAACAAAACGGAATGCTTGTTCACGGGCATAACCTTTGTTGGAATGCTGAGGGAACGAACCCGCCCTGGTTCGCCTCCGTCCTTACAAAGGAAAATGCCCGGCAGTATCTGACGCAGCACATCTACGACAGTGATGGGGAGATACCGAGGGAGGGTCGATTCCTGGGATGTTGTGAATGAACCTGTTGTTCCGTGGAGCAAACGAGATGATGGCCTTTATCCGGGAATATGGCTGAGCCTGCTGGGGCCGGAGTATATCGACATTGCTTTTCATGCTGCAGCTGCTGCTGATCCGAAGGCGCTCCGGGTGTTGAATATCTACTATGTTGAGCAGGGAATCCCCGACCACGAAAAGGGGCGACGGGATAACTTGCGTCTGCTGCAACAGTGCGTGCGGCGCGGAGTGCCCATTCAGGCGGTCGGCATCGAGTCGCACCTGGATGCTTCCCAGCCGGCAGGTGGTGCCGACCTTGAATCGATTTCTCGATCAGGTGAGAGCCCTCGGACTGCGGGTTATGGTCACCGAGCTGGACGTGAACGACACCCAAGTCGCCGGTTCCCCGAACTCCGCGACGCGGTCGTAGCCAGATGCTACTCCGACTATTTGCTCGATGTGGTGCCGGCCGGCCATGTCGACCAGTTAATTTTCTGGACGCTTCAGCGACAAAGGAAACTGGCTGAATTCGGTGCACGCACCGAAGTTCCAGCGGCCTGACGGGGCTCCGCATCGCCCGGGTCTGCTGGACGAGAACCTGAAGGAAAAGCCGGCTTACTAGCGCTGTCTGCGGACGCGATAGAGAAAATTTGCGCTGATCGGCCGAGCCGCTCCGTTAACAGCGGTCGCGGAATGGTTGACGAAGTCGAGGTTGTCACAATGCGGAATTCAATCGATGCGTTGCACCCTGCGTTCGCCGCGCCGATGTGGCATCTTTTGCTCGGTTGGGTGATTTTGTTACCGCTATTGTTTTTCGCTACTAACGGCAGCTATCATGCCCGATTCCGGAGATGTATCCATGCGCGTGGCTGAACCGGGAGGCAGCTCCCTATCGCATCGATTGGGCCTGGCCCTGATCTGTCTTCTATGCAGCGCGCTGATCTTTACCCGGCTGCCTGCCATCTTCGCCATCGGCCAGCGAATGAAACTATTCCTCGCGCTTCCCATTCTGGCGCTACTTTCGAGCGCATGGTCCGAAAGCGCACGCCAGACCATGGTGAGCGGAGTGATCCTCCTCGTTTTTACTCTATTCGCCTTGTACATCGGAAGCAGCTTTGATCCCAGCGCGCAGTTTGAACTGTTGATGTTAGCCGGCGGCGTGGCCCTTGCGCTCAGTATCGGTCTATCGCTGCTGGTTCCGAGCTCTCGGGCGCTCCGGGCCACAATTGGCGCGGCATCTTTGCTCACAAGCAAAATTGTGCCGCTGTGTGCACCCTTCTGCTGGTGACGGCGATCCACTGGAGAGCCTCCGGATCCATTCAAAAAATCTTCCGCGCAGTCTATGCGGCGATGTGTCTGCACCATGATCGTGATGTCGCAATCGCGCACAGGATGGGCGTTGGCGGTTTTGGCCATGGGCCTCTCCGCCAGCCTGTGGCTGCTGCAGAAGATGCCGCCTAAGGGATGCGCTTTTTGCTTCCATGTTAGTGATCGCAGTATTTGCGATGGCACCTATGTTGTCTATGCCACATGCCGCTCTTCTGCTGCCCGCTGTGGGCAAAGATCCTACCCTGAGCGAGCGCACCGTCATCTGGGCTGCCGTTTGGACAACCATCGTCAAAGCAACCGGTTCTGGGCTATGGATACGGAGCTTTTTGGACCGGGTTGCAAGGCCCATCCTTGAATATCGTGCTGATCTCCGGCTGGGCCTTATGCAAGCGCAAAATGGCTTTCTGGATATGTGGCTGCAAGTGGGCATTGCCGGTGTCATTCTGATCTGCTCGCAACGGGACAAGCGGCGAGGAATGCCATACGCTGCTTTCGTGGCTAGCGGCCAGGACAGTTACGTGCGCTGGTGCATCGTGGTGATTATCACTACTCTGGTCTACAACATCGGAGAGAGTTCTCTGGGCATGGTCCAACTGGTGTGGTTTTTGTTCCTGCTGGCCTGCATCGGATTGAAGCAAACAGCCATGGCCAAGCATCGCGGCGCCAGCCTAAGCGAACATGAACAGGGCTTGCCGCTGTCCGATAGAACTTCTGTTGCGTAAGAGCCGGAACCTCGACCAGATGTCATTTCGGCCGGCGCAAAAAACCACATCAGGATTGATAGCACCCAGCGATTCTAAGACACAGACGTGTGAATGAAAGTAGCTGATGGATTTCTCCTCCAAAGAATTAAGGATTGGGCTGCTCGGACTGGAAGACCCCGCGGACGTGAGATCGTACTCGGGAACCCCCTTTCATCTTGCCCATTTCTTGAACGCGGCCGGGAACGAGGTTCACTTCCTTGGCCCTTATCCCTTGCGCCATCGCACCTGGGTGAGGTTGCACAACCGGCTGCGGTGGCTATTGACCAGAAAACAATTGCTGTGGGAGAGACACCGGTTGATTGCCGGCCAGTACCCGGCAATTGTTCGTCGATATTGCCGATGAGAACCCTGATCTTGACCTGCTGCTCGCAACCTCTGTGTTCTATGCCGGCGGCATGAGAACCAAAATGCCACTCGTCCTGTGGGCCGACTCTTCAGTTTCCGGCCTGATTGGTCGCTATCTTAGATACCAACACCTCTCCGGGCGGGCAATTCTTCGCTCTCACGCACTCGAACAGGAATCGCTGACGGCATGCGACCTAGCGATTTTCTCGAACCGATGGGCAGCAGATGTAGCGCTGAACTCTTATAAGCTGGATCCCAAGAAGGTGCGAGTCATCAACTACGGCGCGAATCTGCTGAAGACTCCCAGCCGAACGGACCTTATGCGGCTGCTCGCTCGGCGTGACTTAGCGGAGATAAAGTTGATTATCATCGGGGTTGACTGGACGCGTAAAGGAATGGCCAAAGCCATTCAAGTTGCAGGTGAGTTAAGGGAACGCGGCCTGAACGTGCATCTGCAAATCGTAGGCTGCCGGCCTCCCTCTGGGTTCGTCGTTCCCGCCTACGTATCACTTCTCGGCCACGTCTCGAAATACACGCCGGAGGGTGTTCGCCGGCTGGAGGGACTGCTGGGTACAAGCCATCTCCTGATCCTGCCCACGGAAGCGGAATGCGCCGCTGTTGTTCTGGCTGAAGCCAACGCCTTCGGGGTTCCTTTTATCTCCAACGACGTGGGGGGGAATTCGTCTCTTGTGCAGCAGAATCTTAACGGAATATTGCTCCCGGCTGAGGCGGACGTCTCCACATGGGCGATCGCGGCGATGGGCATTCTGCATGACCGCGAAACCTACGAACGTTTCGCCTGGCAAGCCTACGATTTCTTTCATCAGTGCCTTTCCTGGACAAATGCGGTAAAAAGGTTTCAAGAGGCGGTCTCCGATCTGTTGTAACGTTTGCCCCGCGTCCATTTTGAGCTAGGGCGATTTTCATCTCCGCCGACGATGAAAGAAGGGAGGAGGATTTCTGAGCTTACTCGCGCGATTTAAGAGGGAAGGCCTGGTGAGGGACACGACTCACCTATCCATTGGGCTGGGTCTAAGGCTGGTAATTCAGGCGGCCTATTTCGTTCTCATCGCGCGATCGCTGGGACCCGACGCTTATGGTGCGTTCGTGGCGGTAGTTGCCATGGCCGCCGTTCTCGGGCCTTTCTCGGGCATGGGCACCCCTAATCTTTTCATCAAGAATGTGCGTTCGGGCAAACGAAACGCAGATGTCTGTTGGGGTAATGGTCTGCTGCTTACAGTGCTGTCCGGCGCAGTGTTTTCCACCCTGGTGGTCGGAATCAATGCCGCCTTTCACTTCAAGAGCGGCTACTTCGTTGTCATCGTGGTATGTATCTCAGACCTGATATTCATGAAGATCACGGAACTAGCCTCCTTCGGTTTTGCAGCTTCGAACCGGATGTCGCAAACTTCCATTCAAAGTGTGGTTGTGAGTTTGTTACGACTTGCCGGAATCACAGTGCTGATGCTGGCCGCACCTCGGGTTACGCTTCATCGATGGGTATTGGTTTATCTGGTCACAAGCCTTTTTGGAACCGTCTATGCAATGTGGAAGGGATCGCAGCTTTGGGGCGTGCCAACGTTTGATCTGGCAGCGCTACGAGAGGATGTTGCGGAGGGTGTATTTTTCAGCATTGGCAGCGCGGCCACTACCGTCTACAACGACATCGACAAGATCATGTTGAGCAAGCTGTCGGACCTGGCGTCAACCGGGGTCTACGCCGCTGCCTACCGCGTCGTGGACGTAAGCATGACCCCCGTCCGCTCTCTCGTTTCGGCGGCGTATCCGCAGTTCTTTCGTAAGGGAGTGGGCGGTATACGGGCTACCTATCCCTACGCGCTCTCGCTTATCCCAAAAGCCGCCACCTATGGAGTATTTGCCTCTGCCTCGCTTTGGCTCTTCGCCCCAATTTTGCCGATCATCCTGGGACCGAAGTACGATTCGGTTGTGCCGGCGCTCCGTTGGTTGGCCCTTATACCGTTACTGCGCTGTTTTCACGTGTTTCTGGCTGATTCTCTTTCCGGCGCCGGGCTACAACGCATTCGTACCGGTATCCAGGTGATCGTTGCGCTGCTCAATATTGGTCTGAACCTGGTTATTTTGCCGCGTTGGTCCTGGCGTGGTGCGGCGTGGACGAGCCTCGGTTGTGATGGATTATTGGTCGTAGTCTTTTGGCTCACCGCGCTCTACTATCTACGCCGTGAAGAGCTTGGCCCCGCCTACGCATCGTAGGTAGAGGGGGCAGAGAACGGGATAGTCCAAATTTCACGACAGGTTTAGTTGGGGGATGTGTGAGCTTAACCGTTCACCTGGCCGTTGGACCGGAGTTGCGGCTCTTGCGCCTCTAGCGCGAATCGAGGGAGTTCTCTGCCTTCAACCTCTCGGCAACCAGCATTGATCCGGCCTGGGTAAGATGACCATAGTCGAATTGCAGGGGCACATCTTTTTGAGCGTATTCAGTGCAAGCGTTCTGCGGGCAAAGTAGCTGGAAGAAGCTGACGTAAGGAACGTGCCACGTATTCGCGGCGAGGTAAGCCATTTCCTCATCCAGTTTGCGATACTTGTTCAGGCGGTGTTTGAACGGCAGAGACGGGTCGTTCTCTTTCAATGAGGCCGTCAGGAGCCGTGGCAGCGGTGAATCGTACTGCACGATGGGTCCGAATAGCACAATGTTGAGCCCTCGCTGCTTGAGTTCTCTCATGGTGTCATCTAAACGCGGAAGATCCCCCTGTTCCCAACGCGCTGCAATGAGAAGCCGATCGACATGATGCTTGGGCAGGTAGTCCCGGTAGACGTACTGCATGATGGGACTGCATTGATCGCCATACATATAAACATTCTGCAGGGTTGGCTCACAACCGGAGGCGGTCGCCTGAAGAATGTTGACCTCCGGATACACGGTATCGAGCCCGTACCAAAGTTGCGCTGCATGGCTGTCGCCGAGCAGCAGGTAGTTTTTCTTATGAGGATCCAGATGCAGACAGGTCGATACATCGAAGTCGGTAGAGGGTTTTCCAGACGAAATAAAGCAGGTGCCTAGCCGATAGGGAGCTTCTCGCTCCATGTAGGAGGAAATCTCCACCTCCTCAGGCGTATACCGCGAAGGCAATCCGTGCAGGGCAAGAATGGCGGACGCGAGAGTCGTAAGGGCTATGCCGCTGACGGTCGCAAATTTGAAGGCTGTGGCGCCCTTCAGCATGAAGCGGCCCTTGCGAAAGGGGGTTTCCACATAGCGCCAGGAAATGGTTGCCACCACAATCGTCAAAACCAGAAGGCCACCCTTCACGCTTCGACTGGACGCATCGCGAACCTGGACCATACTCATTCGCTGAAAAACGATGATCGGCCAATGCCATATGTACAAGGAGTAGGAGATCAACCCGAGGAATACCACCGGCTTGAGTGACAACAGCCGGCCCACGAAAGAGGTTCCCTCCTGCCCTGCAGCGATGATCAATGCCGCCCCTAAACAAGGAGGCACTGCCGCTAAACCGGGAAAGTGGGTGCGTGCTCCGTAGACGAAACCGCATGCCACAATCGCCGCCAGGCCGGCTGCGGCCGCGACATTTCTCCAGAACACTGATCGAATGCGTGGAAAAGCATCCAGCGAGAGCATGGTCCCCAGCAGCAATTCCCACGTTCTTGTGAAGGGGAGATAAAAGGTCGCCGTTGGAAAGGCATAAGCCCCGAATGCACTGATGGCGAAGGACGTCGCGGCTACGAGGACGATTGACTGCCTGAACTTACCGGGGACCCAACGCCGGAGCAGAAGCAAAAATAGCGGAAAGAAAATATAGAACTGCTCTTCGACCGCCAGGGACCAGGTGTGGAGGAGTGGCTTACTCGCGGTCGGTGCTGCGAAGTAGTCGGAACTTTGCAGGAAATAGATGTTCGATGCCGAGAATATGGCAGCGACCAGCGATTTAGCAAAGTCTTTCAGCTCGGAAGGAAGCAGGTAAATGCAAGAAAAGACGGCGGTCACAAACAACATCACCATCAGGGCAGGGAGTATGCGCCTGATTCTCCGTTCATAAAAGGCGAGCAACGAAAAACGCGCCTCTTCAATTTCCCTCAGAATCACTGAACTGATGAGAAAGCCGGAGATAACGAAGAAGACATCAACCCCGATGAACCCGCCCCAGATCTTCAAGGCCACCAGGTGGTAAGCAATTACCAGCAGAACGGCCACAGCTCGCAGGCCATCAATATCTGGACGATAGGTTAGGCGAGACTCAGACTTTGCCAGGAAAATCGCTCCATGAGTATTTGATCCAGGCTGTGGCGCCTCGCGCGGTCACCCATCTGAAAGGGGTGTGCGCGAACGAACTGCTGTCCCCAAGGGTTAGGGCGCACCGCTAGTGCGTTCATTGTCGCCGAGACCAACGCTTGTATCAATGATTGGAGGTATCGTTGTGATTACGAAAGTGCCAGGCGCGAATGAATGCTTTATCAGTCGCGGCTCGAGGGCCAGCACGCATTTGATTAGTTGAATGTGTGGCGCGGCTTATCTGGCGAGTCGAGCGACTAGCTTCCCGGCTAGCTTGTTCGCTCTCACGCTGTAGGATGCGGCGGAATGGGTGACCCGGGTGGCTATCGAGTCCGCGGTTGATACCTGCGGCCAGTGCACCGCAAAACCAGGATGAGACCGGCTTCGAAGCCGCGGCCAGCCACGCAGGGCATTGAGGAGGTTTGAGCCGTGCAACACCTGTAGCCACTGCGCCGAACACACGATGCGTTTAACCGACCCCGCGGAGCGGACGCGATTGTGCGCTACGCACAGTACCGTGCTAAAGCGATTTCCACTTTGTACTTTCTCGATCAGCGACAGGAAGGGATTCGAGGGCCAGTAAACATCGTAAAGGTGGCCGCGGAAGATCTGCAGGCCAAATGGAAATTCAACGAATTCCCTATCCTGGTAGTTGAAGGCGCTCTCCACCCGGGCAAGATGGCTCGTAGCCAGGGCGTCATCGTTATCAAGCCGAGTGGTCAACAGGTAGGGCGACCTGACCAGACCGGAACGAACGACACTATCAGCGATCACCTGGTCCGTTGCCTCACCCTCGATATAGAGAGGCTTGATTAGAGGCCCGTAAGCTGCAATCTTCTCGCGTAGCCAGGTTGGGCTGGCTGCGTCGAAGAAGACCACCCAATGGAAATCTGCTCCCCGCTGTCCCGCCACAGAGGGCAGGCAAAATTGCTCGAAGAGCGCAAGGCGGGCAGTGAGCCACTCCGTCTGCAAGCCGAGGCGGGACGGTGCGAAATCGGTCGCCGTGTTGAATCTGGTCAGAAGTAAGTGAGTGAACTGTTTCTCCATAAGGTAATAGTGATGGCGCAAAGCGCTGGAATGCAAGTCCCGCCTCGAACTGATTCACGGTTGTGTCTCCGCCCAATGGGTGAAGATGTTTCCCTCAGGCAGCGCATTCTGCAATCAAAACATATACTGTGGCAATCTGGTAGCTGGGTGGGGCCCAAATGTTGGCTTCATGGTTTTATCATATCCGCGCCGGACGTTGTCCAGATATTAGAAGTGGTTGCACATTACTAAAGGTAGTGCGAAAGAGGGAGTTTGTGTTTGATCGTCTGGATGCTCTGGGCTAAGCTGATTTCAGTCAGCAGTGCCATTGAAAGACGGTGAGCTGGCCCGTCCAGATTAGCTGCGGCCCCAGGTTGCTTGTGCAAGATTGCTGCCTGTGTGCCTGAATAACAGGTGCTCATCACAAATGTCGCTAACATAGTGACAATGACGCAACCCATCAACAGGGAGAAGCTTAGGATTCAACGGTAACCTGAATGATGGCGAAGTGTCTCTGTTGTATTTAACCAGGGTGCGAAGGCGTGCTGAGCATGGCAGGTCCGACGGATCGTTAGTGTTTGCTCGGTGACTATAACTCAACGAATTGAGCGAAAGACCGGTTAGCGTCTCAGTCGGGACCCATTCCTTACTCGAATCTGCTGGTAAGGCAGTGGCGTCCGAAACGTTACTGACCTGGAGGTAAACGGTGCTGGTTATCCCCCTGTTTCGCGGCGAGGCATTGAGTCTTCTCGCGTCGAAGCGAGTGCCATCGATTCTTAAGTCGTTAAAAATAGCCGGCCGGCGATCGATACCACGACTCGGCCAAAAACGGTTACTCCTGTCCCGTTGTCGTCCTTCCTTCCACTTTACATCCGCTTAGCCCTGTGCAAGAAGACGGAGAAATGCGGCGTCTCTCCTTCTAAACGTGGAGACAGCTGGAGTTTAAGTTACCAGCGTAACGCCACTGACAGTGTTGCAGATAGTACGCAACCGGCCGGAGACAGCATCTACGATATTTGAGTACTGCTCTCCACGGACCGATCTTCTGCATCTTTAAAAGAACGAGAACAACGAACCCTCGATTGGCTGGTTGCACTGCTGCCTGCGCAACACGTGAGCCATTAAGTGTAAAGCTTTGAGGAGATAAGAAATGGAACGCGTGTGCATCGACAAGGTCCTTCTTGATCCAGTAACCATGAGCGAAGCGGTTGATCGGGTTGCTTCGATGCTTGAGGGGGTGAGAGAGCGCGCGGCGCATGTAGTCACCATGAATGCGCAGTTTGTCGAGATCGCTCATCAACAGACTCGTTTTGCCGAGGTGCTGCGCCGTGCCGACTTAAGCGTTGCCGATGGACTTTCCCTAGTCTGGGCATCGCGCTGGTTAGGCCAATTCGTTCCAGAGCGCGTTGCGGGAGCGGATTTGATGGTGCGCTTATGCGAGGCAGCGGCTTCCAGTGGCAAGAGTGTTTATTTCCTTGGGGGCAGTCCAGGTGCAGCAGCGTGTGCGGCAGAACGATTGAGCAAGGATCTGCCGCAGCTTGTGTTCGCCGGGGTCGACTGTCCTCCAAGGGGCTTCCTGGATGATGAGGATGAGTGTTCTCGAGTGGCCAAACGTATCGAAGCGGCCAAACCGGACCTTCTCTTCGTGGGACTCGGTGCACCAAAGCAGGAATACTGGATCGAGCGTTATGCATATCTACCGGCAAAGGTGATGATGGGGATCGGTGGCAGTTTCGAGTTTTTAGCCGGCTTTCGAAAGCGTGCTCCAGTGACGATTCAGAAGGTAGGCTTTGAATGGCTGTGGCGGTTGTGTATGGAGCCGCGACGCCTCTGGAAACGATACCTTGTCGGGAACACAATCTTCCTCTTCGTCGTGTTTAAACAATGGTCGGGTAATACCACCGGCAGTAACTTTTATAGCCCTGAGGCTCCTGAGATGAGCCAACAGAAGGAGTAGCCTTGCCGCGGCGCGAGCGGCCATTGGGCGAGTGGGTGAAGGTATTTGAAGAATCCGTTTTCGGCCCATGTATCCGGCACGGGGTACTGCCGACACCCGCGTGTGCGGCTTTCACCCGGGAAAATCGCCTGAAGTTCGCGAAAGTCAGACCGCTCGACAGGAAATCCGGAGTGCGCTGAGACCAATATGGGCGCCCCCTCCAGAGTGAAGACAGAGGTGGGGGATCAAATCCGCCAGGCTCACTTGCACAATTTGGACAAGGGTGTTGTGGCGTACCTCCTCGAGGGTGGACATTGTTCCACGAGGGCCAAAAGCAACCGAGGCGGTTCGGTTAATTGGTGCCGACCCGCCGGTTGTAGTGGATGGTAGTTCCGGGAGTCCCGTCGCTGATTGTTATAGTGAGTCCTTTTGAGTAGGTTCCTGAGGTCGGCGAGATGAAGGGCGTTGTAGGGATTTGAGACGCTATACCTTCAGGGTTATTTTCAGACCATTCTCCTGGTCGAGGAAGTTGCCGATGAGTTACGGTCGGAATTGACTCTGAAAGGACCTGCACAGGGAAAAAACCTTGAGGTATTGGAGATAATTCGCCGGAGTCATTCGGTGTCGCTTTACGTGCGACTACTGTGCGCGTTGCCCAAGGGTAATGGTCGTCTGGCTTGGGGCCGAGACCACTGCCCTTGTGACAGATATTAAGCGGGAGTGCCTGTGTGGTAGTCGTCGTGGGTTGCCTTGTCTTTGTTTCAAAATACCAATGATGGCAGGTCCGGTACTGGAAAGCGCGGAATCGCGAAAGGATCGCTCGTCGCGTTGACTACACGCGGCTCCGTGCCGCACGCCATGACGAAACCGGCATCATGAACGATCCGCCTGGTGATCAGCGAGTTGTCGCCGTAAGGGTAGGAAAATATGGCTATGGTATTGTCTGCCAGTGTCGCGCAGGCTTCGAGGCTGCTCACGATTTCGAGCCGCTGCGCTTCCTCAGGGAGACCACTTAGGGCCGTGTGAGTGGCCGAGTGAGGCGCGATATGGAACAAACCCGCGACTTGTAAGGTCTTCACTGCCTGCGCGGTTAGCGGCCGATAATCGTCTCGCGAAATTGGTCGTCCTGAGCAAGCTTGCCACATCGAATCGAGTGCGACGCGTTGTGCCGTGTGACTTAAAGCACGCATCTCCCTCCAGATATCCATGTAATTTTGAAGTCGCACGTGTCGCGACGGCGAAGTCCAGTGCCAGGCTTTAAGTATTTCAGCGGGAACAAGGGGTGCGGCGAAGTCGATCTCGAACTGTTTCGCCCCCACGGTTATAAGAGCGGTGACCGGTACACACGTCTCCACCAGGAGCGGCGCTAGTTCATCCCACCAGAACTCCAGTTCGCTACCGATTGCCCCTGTGGTGAGGAAAAACGTCGCCGGATGCCTGTGGGCATGCAAGATCGGTGCCGCCACGCGCGCATTACACGCGTAGCCATCGTCGAACGTGATAGCAGTCGCTCGCTTGGGCAGCCGTCGGGCAGCAAGCAACGTTCCGAATTCTGCGAGTGACATGACGTCCCGCTCGCGACCGAGTTCGGCGAGCTGTTCGTCGAAGTGAGCGGGCGACACGGCGAGGCACCAGGGGTCATAGTCCGCTTCCGCGATGCGATGGTACATAAGAACCATTGGCTTCGGACGGAAAGCTCGCACGGCCGCCGCGATTGCCCGCTGGGCGCGAATCATAATAAGCACTCCTCGGCAGGCGTTGTTAGCGCCAGATAGTCCTGGCCGGCCACCTGGTCTGGCGGGACGACGCTTTCAGCCCGTCCGTCGACGCCCGGCTTAGGTTTCGACTACGTCCGGCATAATTCAACAACCGATCAGGTTTCATTTGCGGCGATTGTCCGGCAGGCCGTCATGGCGCATCCAAGCGTGTCGACGGCTTACCAATGGCGCTCGCTCGCTGTGATCAACGATTCATCCGCGCCGGCTCGGTCAAGGAAACGTTCCGCGTTCAGGAAATCGTGGTGATCGAAACCCTGGGCGTTGTGTCCTGAAATCACGGCCCTTCGGTGCCTCGCATCATTTTCCGGGCCCGCGCCGTGACGATCACCGGATAAGCCGCGTCGTTGACCGACAGTTTCGCGGGGGGGACCTCCCCTTGCGCGAGGCCATGCAGGAAGGCCACTGCCGCAAAAACATTCCCGTTGCTCTCAACCACAAACTCCGTGATGTCGAAGACCTCGCTCAGAAGGCGGGTCAGCGACTGGGTCGTTAGGCTCCAATACCAGGTTTTCTGCCACTCGCCGCGATCGATCTGGCTGATGCCTGGTACGGTCAGCAGTAGTACACCACCCGGGCGCAGGGCGGCGTGGAGTTGATTCAGCGCGGCCCTCATATCGTAAATCAGGTGAAGCGTTTGCGTAAGCACGATGCAATCGAACGCATCCTCAGGCAGTACGCCGGGCTGAGTCAGGTCCCCCACGAGAGTAGCCTTTGAGTTTCCGGCATGCAAATGCAGGATGTCCTGCCTGGTGATTCGAGAGCCGCCAAACCGAGAGCTGTATGCGTCATCCGCGATCTCCAACACGCGACCTCTTATGTCAGTCGCACGGGCCTGAAGAAAGTTTTCGATGTAGTAGCGATCGATCGGAATCCCCCGATCCCACCCGAAGTCGAGGCTGACCGGCCTGGTTGTCCCAAGCTGGCCGAGTCGAACGGAGCGCAGGGGAGGAGGCCAAGTTCCTAGGATGCGCGCGTACAGTCTGTGGAGCCGTCCATTTCGAAGCCGGCTCTTCGCTTGCTTTAGTGCCATGCGCGCAAGGTCAGTCCGATGCAAAGGCGTGTCCCCCTGTTCTCCATCCCAACGCTCTCGTTGATCAATCTTGTACCAGGACTTCCAGGCTTGCCGACCTGTGCGCCAGGCCTGTTTTCGAGTGCCTGTCTGCTCTCGGTGACGATCGTGCACAGCGAGCACGGCACGAAGCATGCTTGCAGTGTTCCTCGACACGTTTCGGCCGTGCCACCGATACTCGGCCACGATCTCTGGATGAGAGGCAACAAGATACTTTCGTGCGAGACGCAGGTAAATATCGTAGTCCTCGCAGAGACTTAGCACTTCGTCGAACCCTCCCACTGCAAGCAGGATATCTCGCCGGTACAGCACGGAGGCATTCATGCCGATGGTGTTGCCGGCAAGCAAGTCCGCATACGGGTCGTTCGAGGTAGGGTGATAGTTATCGTCGCCGAGTTGGCTGCCATCTGCTGAGATACGAACATGGCCTCCGTAGACCATCGCGGCATCCGGAGATCGCGCGAAGCAATCGAGACCAGACGTGATCGCGTTCGATCGAAACTTGTCATCAGCGTCGAGAAACGTGATGAATTTGGCTGAAGCCGCCTTCAAACCCGCGTTGCGTGCGCTGGCAAGACCGCCGTTTGGTTTGCGAATAAGGGTGGCTTCGGGAAAAAGCGCGACGATTGGCGCCGGGCTCACTTCAGAGCCGTCATCAATGACGAGGATCTGGTTCGGAACTTTCTGCTGAAGAGCAACGCTCGCCAAAGCTTCCTGAAGGAAATCGGCGTCGTTGTACGTCGTGATCACGACGGTCACGGTTTGATCAGACGACGTTCCCCCGGTACTCATTCCGCCATAGCCCTTTAGAGTCACAGAGTGATTCAGCGCAGTATAGTTGATAATAGCGCAGTAAGTCCTTTTCGAAGCATCCACGTGGAGGCTGTCGCAGCGATGAGAATGCCGAATCCCGCGGGATCGAATCCCAATCTCGCTGCGCTGATGCATCGATATTTTTGGACAGCGGGCGTGGTTGCGCTGCTGGCGACCATCATCGGACTGCTTGAAGGAATGGGCGTGAGCCTGTTGATTCCGCTGCTCTCGGTGGTCAACGGTGCATCGCCGAGCATGCAATCCGGTGGAGTCGTCGCAACCATCCAAAACTTCGCCGGCCGATATAGCCCTGGCAAGAGGGTAATTTGTATTACTGCCGTTATCCTGGCTTTCGTTTTAATAAAGGGAGGATTTCAGATTGCGGCAAATGTTTTTGCGGCATGGGTTGACGGTCGCATCGGTCAGGACATTCGCTGTGGCATGTCCAAGCGACTGCAAAATCTTGGCTATCCGTTCTTTCTTCTTGAGAAGCCGGCAAGGCTGGTAAACATTGTTACGACTGACTCCTGGAAGGCGTCTGAGGCGGTCCGGGTTCTGCTGCAGCGCATCGCTGCTGGTTCTGCGGCAATGGTATTTGGTGTCGTGCTCTTTCTGGTCAACTGGCGGTTGTCGCTCGTGGTCGCAGTTGGCGGTTTGGGTGCACGACTCGTTCAGAAGAGGTTTACTGCTGCATTGCGGGTGCTCAGCCGGCGGACGGTAGCGGCCAATGAGTTGCTGGCTGATCGCATGTTGTTTGCCATTTTCGGAGCGCGCCTGATTCGCCTTTTCGACGAACAGGCCGAGGAACATGAGCGCTTCGAGACCGCTTCTGAGAATGTTCGCCGGGCAATACTTCGAGGCGAGCGAACGTCAGGCATCCAGGGCCCAGTTCTTGAAGGGCTGCACGGAATATTATTTCTCATCGTCTTGATTATTGCTGTATCCAGCCGCGTCCCTCTTCCTGTGCTCGTTGCCTTTCTAGTGCTCATGAACCGGCTGCAGCCCCACCTTAGAGTGTTGGAACAATCCGGGGCGACGTTTGCGTCGGCGGCCGGTCATTTCGACGAGGTTGAGTGGCTGCTCGATGCGGCTGGGAAGCCGGCACCACCCAGCGGCGATCTCGCGTTTACCGGCTTGCGCCAAGAGATTGAGTTTGACGAGACTACTTTCGATTATGGGTCGCGTGACGAACCTGCACTCAAGCGCGCCAGCTTTGTGCTACGGCGTGGCCGTTCGACTGCTCTGATCGGCCCCTCCGGGGCGGGCAAATCGACAGTTATCAACCTGCTTTGCCGGCTTCTTGAGCCCACATCTGGAACGATCAGGGTGGATGGGCAACTGCTCTCGCGAATCAGAGTCTCCGATTGGTTGAG
>CAWIRT010000033.1:0-495853 GCA_963838445.1 uncultured Acidobacteriaceae bacterium | reverse complement strand
CGCCCGCGAGTAAACGCAGCCGGCTTCGCCAGGAAATGCAGCAAAACACAGGAGAGACGACCATGCGATTCATGATGCTGATGATCCCCAAGGGATACGAGAGGGCCGAGCCCGGCGCAATGCCGAGCGCCGAGGCGGTAGCGACGATGATGAAGTACAACGAGTCTCTGCAAAAGGCGGGAGTGCTGCTGGCGCTGGATGGGCTGCACCCCCCTTCCATGGGGGCGCGGGTCACCTTTGCCGGGGGCAAGGCAAAGGTGACCGACGGGCCCTTTGCGGAGACCAAGGAAGTAGTTGGCGGTTATTGGATGATCCAGGTGAAATCCAGAGAGGAAGCCATCGAATGGGCGAAGCGCTGCCCCGGCGACGACTGCATCGTGGAGGTGCGCCAAGTGCAGGATTTTGCGGATTTTCCCGCCGACCTGCAGCAAGCAGCAGCCGTGTTCCCAGAGTTGCAGTCGGGAAAGCGCGGTACGGCGTGAGCCGGTTACCGCGGGTGTCCAGCTTGCAGCGGAGGATGGAAGATGGTGTGATTGGGAACGGTGATGGCCGACGCACATCGGACGATTGACGCGGTCTGGCGAATCGAGTCGCCCAGGCTGATCGCCGGGGTGACGCGGATGGTGCGCGATATCGGCGTTGCCGAGGATCTCGCGCAAGACGCTCTGGTGGCCGCGCTGGAGCAGTGGCCGCAATCGGGCGTCCCGGATAATCCCGGGGCCTGGCTGATGGCGACTGCCAAGCATCGAGCCATCGACCGCTTTCGGCGCAACGCGCGACTCGACCGCAAACTCGACCAGTTCGGCCGCGAGCTTGCCTCCAGGGAGATGGAAGTACCTGACTTGGCCAGCTCGCTTGACGACGATGTGGGAGACGACTTGCTGCGCCTGGTGTTTATATCCTGTCATCCGGTGCTCTCCACTGAGGCACAGGTGGCGCTCACTCTGCGGCTGCTGGGAGGGCTGTCAACCGTGGAGATCGCGCGTGCGTTCCTGGTCCCGGAGCGCACCATAGCGCAGCGGATTGTTCGCGCAAAGCGCACCCTCACAGAGGCGCGTGTGCCTTTCGAGGTGCCCCGCGGGGCAGAGCTCGCCGCTCGTCTCGCGCCGGTTCTGGAGGTTATTTACCTCATCTTCAACGAAGGCTACTCGGCGACCTCTGGTGAAGACTGGATACGACCCGGCCTGTGCGAGGATGCGCTTCGCCTGGGACGAATCCTGGCGGAGTGCGTGCCGCAAGAGGCAGAGGTTCACGGCCTGGTGGCGCTGATGGAGATTCAGGCATCGCGCTCCCGGGCGCGCACAGGACCGTCAGGCGAGCCTATCCTGCTGCTGGAGCAAAACCGCGCGCAATGGGATCAACTGCTCATCCGTCGCGGGCTGGCCTCGCTGGAACGGGCCGGGCAACTGGGTGCTGCGCTTGGCCCGTACGCGATCCAGGCAGCGATCGCCGCCTGTCACGCGCGCGCGGTTACGCCGGAAGATACGGAGTGGACGCGCATCGTCGCGCTTTACGACGCGCTGGCGCAGCTCACACCTTCTCCTATCGTCGAACTGAATCGTGCGGTCGCGGTGGCGATGACGTTCGGCCCGCAAGCCGGTCTTGAGCTGGTCGACTCGCTAAGCTCCGAGCCCTCGCTGAAGAATTACCATCTCTTGCCGAGCGTGCGCGGGGATCTGCTGGCCAAAGTCGGCCGCTTCAACGAGGCCCGGGCGGAGTTCGAGCTTGCGGCCACGCTCACCCGTAACTCGCGCGAGCGCGCCCTGCTGCTGGAGCGCGCCGGGGTTTGCGCAGCAGCAGAAAGCGGACGGGCCTGAGCGAAAGCTCACAAAGGAGAGAACAATGAGCAAGGTAAGGGTACTGGTTGGCACTCGGAAGGGGGCTTTTATCCTGACCTCCGACGGTAAACGCAAACAATGGGAGATCAGCGGTCCCCACTTCGGCGGTTGGGAGATCTACCATGTCAAGGGATCGCCCGCTGAGCCAAACAGGCTCTATGCGTCCCAGTCCACCGGCTGGTTCGGACAGCTGATTCAGCGCTCCGACGATGGCGGCAAGACTTGGCAACCGGTGAATAACAAATTTGTATACGACGGGGTCGCGGGCACGCACCAGTGGTACGACGGCACACCTCATCCATGGGAGTTCAAGCGGGTATGGCATCTCGAACCATCGCTCACCGATGCGGATACCGTTTATGCCGGGGTCGAAGACGCGGCCCTGTTTCGCTCGGTCGATGGTGGGCAGGCGTGGGAGGAACTTCCCGGTCTGCGGCGGCACGGGTCAGGAGCCCACTGGCAGCCGGGCGCCGGGGGAATGTGTCTGCATACCATCATTCAGGATCCGAGTAATGCGGGGCGGATGTTCATTGCCATCTCGTCCGCAGGGGCCTTCCGTACCGATGATGCGGGGGAGACGTGGCGGCCTATCAACCGTGGTCTGAAATCCCAGCACATCCCCGACCCGTCTGCTGAGGTGGGCCACTGCGTCCACCACATCGCTCTGCATCGAGAGCGCCCGGACGTGCTGTTTATGCAGAAACATTGGGATGTGATGCGCAGCGATGACGCGGGAGAGTCATGGCAGGAGGTCAGCGGCAACCTGCCCAGCGATTTTGGGTTCGCGATCGATGTGCATGCCCACCAGCCGGACACCATCTACGTGGTGCCCATCAAGAGCGATTCAGAGCACTACCCGCCCGATGGCAAACTGCGTGTATATCGCAGCCGGATGGGGGGAAACGAGTGGGAGGCGCTGACGAAAGGTCTTCCGCAACGTGATTGTTACGTGAACGTTCTGCGCGATGCGATGGCCGTCGACTCGCTCGATGCATGCGGGGTGTATTTCGGCACGACCGGCGGACAGGTCTACGCGTCGCCGGACGGCGGAGACAACTGGTCCCCGATCGCCCGGGATCTCCCGGCCGTGCTCTCGGTCGAGGTACAGACACTGTCATGATTCGTGTTGTGCTGCCTGCACATCTTCGCACGCTGGCCGGAGTGAACGGCGAGGTTGAGCTGGAGGTTGCGGGCCCGGTCACACAGCGCTCCGTGCTGGACGCGCTTGAGGAACGCTACCCCGTACTGCGGGGGACCATACGCGATCACGTCACCCAACAGCGCCGGCCGTTCCTGAGATTCTTTGCGTGCGCCGAGGATCTTTCGCATGAACCGCCGGATGCCCCTCTGCCCGAAGCAGTGGTCCTGGAGGCGGAACCCTTTCTGGTCATCGCGGCGGTGGCGGGCGGTTGAGTGCCGCGGTATCCCACTCAAGCCAAAACAAGGCTTGCATGGGCCACTCAATCTTTGTCCGACGGCTGCCCACTTAGTCGACCATCAACATAATCTCAGTTGACTTGATAACCGCGGTGACCTCATCCCCGACTTTGATGCCAAGGTCTTCCACGCTTTGCCGGGTGATGACACTCTCAATGAGATTCTCTCCCACACGAACCCCCACCTTCGCGGTGACGACGCCAAGAACAACCGTCTCTACTTTGCCTCGCAATTGATTTCGCGCTGATATCTTCATGCCAGGGATTGTATGGACATTGCCGTGCCAGGTGCAATGTAAGCTGGGAAGGCGCATGACAGCGGACCCAGACAAGTACCAAATCGCAGTCGCACGTTGGCCGGACGAGACAGAGGTGGCGCGCGCGCTGCTGACACATTACGGGCAATACCTGGCCGCTTGCCCCGCGGGCTCCGCCGGAGTCTGCATTGTCGGTTATGATGCGGAGCTTCGCAGCCTGCCAGGAAAATATGCGGAGAAAAAGGCTGACCTGCTGCTGGCGCGGGTTGGGGGCGAGGCTGCCGGTTGTGTCGCGATCACGGAAAGGGTGCTGGCGGATGGAACGCGCGCCGGCGAGATGAAGCGGCTGTGGGTTGAACCGCGCTTTCGCGGGCTCCGCCTGGGACGCGGGTTGGTGGTTGCCGCCATCGAGTGGGCGCGGTCACAGGGGTGCGGCGCCGTGGTGCTGGATACGGTCAATGAGGCTATGCCGGAAGCAGCGGCCCTTTACCGGTCGCTGGGATTTGAAGAGACGGGGAGATTCAACGACAATCCAGTGCCTGGGTTAACGTTCTACATACTGAAACTACCTAACGAAACAGCGGAGAAAAATGACCATTAACTTTCATGTTGTGAAGAGCACCGTGGTGGGCGCTCTCGGAGGACTGCTCTTTGGTTTTGACACGGCGGTGATCTCCGGCACCACGAATGCGTTGACGCAGGTCTACCACTTATCCCCTGCGCTCCTCGGGGTTACGGTCTCCAGCGCCTTGTTGGGCACGGTAATTGGCGCCATGACTGCCGGCTTCCCCGGACAGAAGTTTGGACGCCGGGACAGCCTTCGGGTGATGGCCATCTTTTATGTGGTCTCCGCATTGGGGTGCGCATTTGCCTGGAACTGGCCGGCGCTGATCTTCTTTCGCTTTATCGGGGGTCTCGGCATCGGGGGTTCCTCGGTCCTGGGGCCAATGTATATCGCCGAGATCGCCCCTCCCGCCTGGCGCGGACGCCTGGTTGGCTGCTTTCAGCTCAATGTGGTCATCGGCATTCTGCTTGCCTACGTGTCCAATGCATGGATCGACACCATGCAGCTTGGCGCCACTGAATGGCGCTGGCAACTCGGCATCTCGGCGGCGCCGGCGATTTTGTTCCTGGTTGCCTTGTTTGGTATTCCACGCAGCCCTCGATGGCTGGTTATGCAGGGCAAGCTCGATGAGTCGCTATCGGTGCTTCGCCTTACCGGCATTCCAAAACCGGAAGAAGAACTCAACGAAATTGTCGGGTCGATTCATCAGGAGCGAGCGGCATCTTCTGATCCCCTGTTCTCTCGCCAGTACCGGTTCCCTATATTTCTCGCGATCACGGTCGGCATGTTCTGCCAGCTGTCGGGAATCAATGCCATCCTCTATTACCTGAACGATATTTTCTCGCTGGCGGGAGCAACGAAAGTCTCCGGCGCTTTGCAGGCAGTTGCGGTGGGAGCAACCAATCTTGTGGCCACCCTGGCGGCGATGTCGGTGATCGATCAATTCGGGCGAAAGAAACTGCTGTTGGTGGGCACGGTGGGATTGGCGATTTGCCTGACCGCAGTCTCCTACGTCTTTATGACTCATCGGCACCTGCACTGGCTGGTCTGGCTGCTGATGGCGTATATCGCCTGTTTCGCCATATCGCAGGGCGCTGTGATCTGGGTGTACGTCAGCGAGGTATTTCCTAACCGGGTGCGATCGAAGGGCCAGGCGCTTGGCAGCTCAGCTCATTGGGTAACGAACGCAATCATCTCGCTCGTATTTCCTGTGATGGCGGGCTCTTCCGGCGCTTACCCGTTTATATTTTTTGCCGCCATGATGGTGATCGATTTCTTCCTGATTTTGAAGTACTACCCGGAAACCAAGGGCATATCGCTGGAGCGGATGCAACATGAGCTGGGTATCGAGTAATGCTCCCGGGCCTAACCCAGAAAGCCGAGGTTGTTGGTGCTGAAATTGCTAATGTAAGGCAGCACATAAGGCAGGTCACTGGCCGGCAGGCCGAACCATTGGGCCAGAGTTGATGCGTATTGCGCGGAAGCTGTGGTGGGAACCCAGCGGCCATTGCTGCTAGCGTCGTCGGGACCTCCTAACGCGAGGGTAGGAAATGTTCCGTAGATCTTGCCCCCCTTCACGGCCCCGCCAAAGATGATGTGGTGGCTGCCCCAGGCGTGATCGGATCCGGCGGCGGAATTGGGCTGGAGAGTGCGCGCAAAATCGGAGCAGGTAAATGCCGTGACAGAGTCTGCCAGATTCATCTCCTGCAGTGCCTGATAGAAGGCTCCCAGTGCCGGGCTGAGTTGGGAGAGCAACGCTGCTTGCGTATCCAATTGGCCACCGTGGGTATCGAAGTTGCCGGAGCCCACAAAAAAGATTTGCCGGGTGACGCCCAGCGCGGACCGCACCTGAATGAGATTTGCAACCTGCTGCAATTGCGCGCCGAATGGGTTCGCCGTCGTGGGAAAGACGGTCTTGAGTGGTGAGGCTGCGCCCAGCGCATCGGCCAGGGTGGCGTTATAGCTGTAAGCATTGTTGGTAATGCTGTTGTCTGCCTGAATCAACGAAACGCCGCTGCTCAGCGCCGAAAACTGTTGCGCAGTCTGCTGACGCCCGTTGCAGTAGGAATGATTGCTACAGGCGGCGGGACTTGGTCCACCGGAGGAGACAGACACCGGGGATGTCGCCGTTCCGTTGCAGAACAAAGCGTCCCCACTTAAAGAAGCGATCATAGGCACCAGCGCGCCTGGGTTGTACTGCGTATTCAGCTTGTCTGCCATGCGTCCTGCCCAGCCGGATGTACCCTCGGCGCTCTGCATCTGGTTTTGCCATTCCGACTGCTGGTCGGGGTGAGAGAAGAGGTTGGTGGGTTGTGCTACCTGCTTCGCCTGGTATTGCGCCCGGGTGGTTGGCGAAAGCAACGTGCCCACATTTGCCACGAAGGCGGCGTTGCCGTTATTGAATAATGACTGGACCTCGGGCATGCTGGGGTGGAGAGCGAAGTCAGGCTGCGGAGTCAACTGCAGCAGGGTTTTCTGTGGCAGCGCAAGTCCTCCACGAACGGTCGAATAATTGCCGTAGCCCGCTGTGTCGAAGGGAATGAGCATATTGTTCCCATCATTTCCACCGAACATGAAGATGCAAACCAGAGCCTTGTATTCCGTTGTGGTTGCGGCGAGTGCGTTCAACATGCCAAACGGACGAAACCCGAGCGCATTCCCGGCCGCGGCCATGGATGCAGTAGCGAGAAAGCTGCGACGGCTGTTATGCATAACACTCCTCTTCATCGTGTTAGTGAATGATCTTGTATTGCGAGGACGTGACCACGAGATAGACCGCCACCTCCGCCCGCGAGAGCAGGTCGGTCGCAGGAATCGCTGAGATTTCGGCGATCAGGTCATTTCTCATGTCTGTAGGCATCTGGCTATGCATGAACAGCATTCCCAGATAATCCGCCAACTGCGCCGGATCAGCCGCGTTTTTCCCAATAGCGCTGTTCGCACTCAAATCGACTGTGAGGCCCGGGGTTTCGTTGTTGATGACGCTATCTGCCAGGTATAGGCGGGGAAAGATCGTCCCCGTGTTTTCCAGACCGAACTCGGGAGAATTTAGGTCAGTCTGTGGGATCGTGTATTCGGGGGAGAAGTAGTTGAAGACGCTCGTTTGGGTAAATGGCGCCTCCCCGAAGCGAGCCACCTCGCTCATGAAGAAAACGAACGGGTATGGATCCTTCGGATTTTGCTGCGTCGCACTTAGACCGCGCACTAGGTTTATCGTCCAAAGCAGTGGCTCTCGCAAATGACCACCATCGACAGCAGGACTGGAGTTCGCCGGGTCGGCGGTCTGTGCATCTCCCGCTCTTGCCTCCTGATCCAGGATGATCGCCGTAATGACGGCCTTCATGTCTCCTCGCACTCCGCTGCCATTGTCGGCAAAAACCTCGGAAACACGTTGCACATACTCGGAACTAGGGTTGCCGGTAACCAGATGCTGGATGAGCTGTTTGCAAATGAATGGTCCAGCGTTGGGGTGGGCAAATATGTTGTCGAGCGCGCCCTTCAGATCCTCCTCCGCGGTCTGCCCCGCGGGCAGAGTAGACCCATTGAGAAGTATCTTTTCCGTTGTGTCATGCTCGCTCTCGACCGGCACCATGGCATGCCGCCAGTTAGCAGTGTAGTTGAACTTTGAGGGAGAACTACCATCGGGATTAGCGTTGGTCCAGCCGGTGTAAGCTCGTGCAAACGCTTCTACTTGCAGCTCGGTATAGGTGGGGATTGGATTGCCGCTGCCGTCGGTCTGAGGTGTGCCGTCGGCGTTGAGGAGATTCAGTCCCAGGCTGAAGAGTTGCATCATCTCGCGGCCGAAGTTTTCGTTGGCGATCTGCCCGGGAGCGGGCTTTCCGCTGTTCATCATATTGAGGTATTCACCCATTTGGGGCGAGAGGGCCACATCCTGCATGATGGTGCGGTAATTGGTGAACGCATCGTTAGCTAGGGTGTTAAGCATGAAGGGCAGCGCATTATCCAGCTGGACCGGCGCCACCCATATCTCGCTTAGAGCCATGGCCACTCGCTGGCGCAGTTGGTCGTTCCCCCAAGCCGCTACTTTGACGAAATCTGATTGTGTACACCGCCAGTTTGAGGGGGGGCACTCCGAGTCAGGCGACGGAGGTTGGCTGTAGGTGGTTGTTGGCTGGTTGAATTGCTCAGCCAACGCCGCCTGCAAGCCGATCTGCTGCACATGAGCAATGCCGGCGGCCGTCGGGCCAAAGCTGGTTTGATCGAGAAAGCGCGCTGCCGCCGTGGCTGTAACCGGGGAACTCTGAGGAAGAATGGTTGCGTCAAGAGTGCCGGAGACGCTCGGAGTAGCCACGCTAGTCGCGGTGATGACGATGGCGCTGTTGCTGGGCACACTCGACGGAGGGGTGTATAAGCCGGTCGCAGAGATGGTGCCGGAGGCCGCATTACCGCCAGCTACACTGTTGATCGCCCAGGTGACAGACTGGTTCTGCGTGCCGGCGACGGCAGCCGAGTATTGGGCGGGAGTTCCGATATTGACCGTTGCCGGTCCAGTCACAGTTACTGAAGTCGTGGCACTAACGGGTGCCTGGAGAGCAACGGAGATGATGCCCGAGATACTGGAATCAGCGGCGCTTAGCGCGGCGATCACGATCGTTCCCGAAGAAGGCATGGCCGCTGGCGCAGTGTAAAGGCCGGTGGCGGAAATAGTCCCCGACTGAGTGGTGCCGCCGGCTACCTGGTTCACATTCCAGGTCACTGCCTGGTTGCTTGAGCCCGTGACCTTGGCCGCATATTGCGAGGTGGAACCGAGCGCTACCGTGGCCGAGCCAGTTACGGTTACAGTAAGCGGCGTGGAGGCAGCAGATGGGTTGGAGCCACTATTGCTTGCACAAGCTGCCAGGAGAAGGAGTACTCCACTGACGGATCCTGCCACCAGGGTGTGACGGGGACTCAGATGCATGGCATGATTCCTCTATGCCGCTGACGGCCCAGGTGGTTCCGGCGCACGCAAGACGGCGATCGCGCTAAACACGCGGTCTTGGGGCGAAACGAACTTTCCTGGTGTTGGCCTGCCGTACGCAGTCGACTTGGATCCCGTTCTTGCGCTTAGTCCAGGCTGATATGTTGAAGGCAGTGCGAAAATCAGTTTTTCTCTTCCCGATTTATACCTTACCGAATCGATACGTCCTCTACTGCTTCTGTGTTAGCGGCGTGACGGGAAAGGCATCTGGCTTACGAGAGGAAGAATCTGTAGCAGTTACTGGCACAATGATCTTAATGCAGTTTCGCAATTACTGTGGCCTCACGAGAATCGCGAGGTGTGGTTTTCCTTGAGAGAAAACCACGAAAAGGCCTATCGCTTCGGTCTACACCAATTGCGAAACTGCTACCGGCGTTGGAAGTCGGGTGAACCGAACAATAATCCTGCGGTCACGGCTGCCTGCTGGGCGGCCGGCTGGTTTGCGGCTACAGCGGCAGGCATCGGCTTGCCATTGCCTGGCTGCGGAGGAGCCGTCGCCAACTGCTGCAAAATCAGATTGCGGGTGTTCTCTGAGGTCTGGCCGTGCAACAGGAGATTCTCTATTTGGCGCTCCTGCTCCTCGGGCGGCAATGCCTGCGCGCCAAGTTGGCTCAACCAGTCCACAGTGACGCCTTTGCTTAAGCGATTGCCCGCCAGGGCCAGGGAAAAATTCATTCGTGCCAGCAGGGCCCCACTGTTTACCCATGGATCGGAGAGCATCGAGTAGCCATCCGGAGTTTGCCGCCCATAGAGGGGTTGCCCGAGATCCCCGATGGCCTTCACCAGCACTCCGGCGTCCTGGACGTCCACTCCTCCTGCCCGGGTGGCGGAGATCACAAAATCCTCAGGCGTTTTGATCTTGGCGCGATAGGAAGTAACCGACCAGAATTCCGGGGATTGCACGAGAAAGCGCATCACCTCGCCAATGTTCCCGTTGGAAGCGAGGAAGATCGCGCTCAGGCGGTCAACGAGGCTCTGCGGAGGGTTGTCACTGACAAAGCGAACCGCCAGCTTGCGACAGATAAAGTGCGCGGTCGCCGGCCTGGTGGCCAACAGGTGCAAGACTTCGAGACCCTCTGCAAAACCCTTTTCCTTGATTTCCACGCCGAGGACGTGCTTGGCGCCAGGCTCATGGCGGCTTTCATCGAAGACGAAGCGCGGTCCACCCTTGGGCGGCTGCTCGATCGTCCATCCGGTAAAGACCTTGGCCACTTCGGTCACGTCACGCTGCGTATAGCCGCCGTTGACACCCAGTGTGTGCAGCTCCATCAGCTCCCTGGCATAGTTCTCGTTAAGGCCTTTGGGGCTGCCGCCATTGGGAGGTGACAAGGGGCGGTTGCCAAAGGAGCGCCCGGCGCCGCCTATGGCATTCAGCGAGTGGGGACCTGTACTAACGGCGTTGTCAAGATAAGTCATCATCGCGGTGCTGGTTGCGGTGTCAAACAGCAGTACCTCGAAGCTGCCCAAGGCGTTGGGACGGATCGCATCCCGCTCGTACGAGACCAGGCTGTAGATCTCTTCGCCGGTCTTGCCCTGAAAGATATTGAAGTGGTTCAACCAGAAGTCGGTCATCACTTCCTGCAATTGACGCTGGCTATACACCGCACGCAACACCCGGCTTTGCAGCAACTCGCTCTGCACCACCTGCCGCGGATTATCCAGGGCGATCAGGGTCTCGCGCTGCTCAGGGGACATCCCGTCTTCGATTGCGGTGCGCTGAACGGGAGAGAGCTGGTGACGAAGCGCCGTGTATTCGCCTGCCGGAAGGGAAAGCACCTTGGCCATGCGCGGACCCGGAGCCAGGCTGAGCAACGCCGCTACCTCTGCATCCGAAAGAACAGGGGGCACGGCGGGCGGCGCGTGGCGACGGCAGCAGGCGCGGACGAATTGGCGCCTTGGCCTTATCCTGCTCCTGCTTCTTGCGCTCCGCGACCAGTTGATTCTCATAGATGGCTCGCTCGGTGGCATTGAACAGAGGTACGGACATTTTGCCGTTCTCGACCTGGCGGATGACGCTGCCCGGAGGGAACTTACGCGTCAGATCCTGTTCGGAGAGACGCATGGCCGGAAATTGTTCCAGCCGCTGGTCCAGGGCAGAGTCGTCGATGATTGAGGGATGGAGCTGCTGGGTGATCCAGGCATCCAGGCCCATGGCCTTCACTTCTTCCAGTTCGCCAGGACGGGGGCCGAAGGTCAGCCTATCAAGCGCATGCAGGATGCGTTGGTCGCCCTGCACCTGCTTCAGGCGGGACGCCGCCGGCAGATTAACTGTCACCGTCGTGGACGCGGGTGGCTTCTTCTTGGCCGTTGCCAAAGGGCCGCAAAGCATCAGCGCGAACGCGAAGATCAGCAACTGGCTCGTCCTTTGCAAAAGACACCCCACCACCAGAAACGAACCCCCGCGGTTGGCACAAGTTGCTGACCCGAACGGGTATAAGATTCGCCTAGTTTACCAACCGCCGCCTCCCCTGGATTGGCTTGGCGGCGGCTATCTTGTTCATTTCCCATGGCCGCGCACCGGAAGCTTCCGTCAGCGTGGGTCACTTGTATAGATCCAATTCAGGCGGTTTAGTTTGGGTTTTATTCCGATTCTGAGAAGAGAGGGTACCTTGGGCTCTTCGAGTCTGCTGTTCGCGGCCTTGCGGGGTCTGTGGGTGGCGTGCTGACGGGCCGGTTTACCTCACGTGGCCCAGCAAACGAATATTCAGGTTAGATTCTGCTCGAATCGCGTGTCGGGCTTCGCTCGCCCGCAGAGGCTGTGCGTCGACGCCTTAGGACACCCAAAGTGTCAACTCTTTCTCTGCGGAAGGTGCGAGTTAAGCGAGTTATGCGAGTTAATTCCCTGCCGGCATCTTTTTGCACCTCCGGGCGGATCGAGACTCCATCTGAACGAGTCGTAGGATCATGGGATGTGGGCCGCTTGGCCGGCGGCTGTTGTGCTCGGGCTTATTCAAAGGGGGCCGAATGGTCCTGACGAATCCAAGGGCACGTCTAGGCGGGATTTACCGCGCACAGGAACTTCACGAGCTGGTCGCTGACCTCGGCAGAGGCCTCGTGTTGCACCCAGTGACCCACATTGTCGATTTCCAGACTTCCCACGAGACCGGGAAGGCCGGCTCGGAGTTTTTCCAGGGAGGATACAGCTCTTTCAAGCCATCCTCCTCCCCCGCCATATAAAAGGAAGGTTGAGTGATCCTCGCGCCTTTCCAAACGCCTGACAAATAGAAAAACAGTTCGGCAGCGCGGTAGTAATTCAGCCCACCGTGAAAGCCGGTACGCAAGAATTCCGTGACGTTATGAGCGACGTAATCTGGCTCCGCCCATGACGGCAACGGTCCGGGAGCCGGACGATAGAGGTTTTTTGCAGGATCCATAGGGCTCCACCGCTTGTCGGCTGGAGCAGAACCCGATGCCCAATACAGAACCCCTGGAATGGTGACTGCGGCGTCCGCCCAAACTTGATCGGCGTCCGGTCGCATCTGCGCGAACATGTAGAAATCGTCTTGACGGCCGGATTTCCGCATTCGCTCGAAGACGCTGACATCCCCACGCGGAACATAAGGCACGCTCAGGCAAAACACCGCTCTAAATCGATCAGGACGCATCAGCGCAGCGTTCCACGCATGCGTTGCACCCCAGTCATGGCCAACGAGGACAGCGTTCGCGATATTCAGCGCATCGAGCAGACCAACCAAGTCACCGGCCGTGTGCAGCGGCGTGTACAAGGCTGCTTCCGCTGGAGCTGAGCTGCGTCCATAGCCGCGCATATCGGAGCGATTGCTCGATAGCCAGCTGACGCGACGGCTTTCATCTGCCGACGCCATGTATAGGATGTATCCGGAAACCCGTGGCAGAAAAGAACGGCTGGCCCGTCCCCTTGCTCAGTTACGTGCAACGAGATGCCATTCGTAGCGACGTCGTACTCCTTGAGAAGGGGGCCGTCGAAGACTGCAGAACTTTCCGCTTGCGCTCTTTGCCCCAGCGGCAGGCCTGCACCAACGGCAGTCCCGCCAGCGAGGAAAGTGCGGCGACATCTAGCTGGCACAGGAATCGCGTACTTCTCCCTGGCCGCTGCGTTGGAAGGCATGTCCTGTTCCAAGCCGTTCGAATTTCTCTCATTGAGACTCATGATGCCGACCTCATCTATTGCTTGTGGTGCAACTGTGAAACTTATGGAGGAAACATCCGGTTAGTCTACCCACAAATCCTCTCCGAAGAGAGACTGGTTCCTGGTAACAGACATCTCGATGTTGACTTGACTACCCGGCGCGACCAAGCCCCGTTTCAGGCATTTCCATGCCCCCTTTTCGCGTCCCCTGAGGATGGCCCTATGGCGGGACTCATATAGGCGGAAGTCACCAGTGGCCCGTTAAATGGGAAACTCCACTTGATATCCAAACACGCTCTAGCAGATCGCACACGCCAGCGAATCTCTGATGGGCCGCTCAATCTCAAGCACGGGGAAAAGCAGGATGACAATTCATTACTAACACCTAAATTCTCCATGCATCCTCAGCTATGCAGCACAAAGACGCATATAAGGACCAATGCGCGCGACGTCCGCTTCTCGCTTCACGGCGAGTATCAACGGCGCCTTTGTCGCGCGTGTGAACGGACTGCAGCCCGCCGAAGTACAACAGATCGTTGTGGAGATTGCGAATCTCTGATTGTCATTCAGAATTCTGTTGGCGGGTACCCCGGATCTTCATCCCACGGACGAGGCCTGTCCTCGCTCCAACGAACAAAGATCGATCGTCAGGGTCCTGAGTGTCCGTGGAGGTTCCGGGAAGCCAACGAACCCGGCCGCCAAAAAAATCCGCCCGGCGTGAGGCGTTTCGACCCCGCGTTTCCGCTTAATGAAGGTGAGGAGCTTATCTGAAAAATTGGCATTCGCGATCCCGGATCAGGGCGCGCAACCAACACCGCGACAACAAGGAAAAGCGAACGATGAATCCGACGCCAGCTGAGACGACGGTCTTAGGTGACTTCAGGACTGGCCCCACGACCGCGGGAATTGCCAACCCTGTTGGCACCCGGACGGAAATCCTGCCGGGCGACGGCATCGTTGGCGTGAACCATCAACTGTCCCTCGTCTGGGATAACCAGCCGAACAACCCCCGTCGGGGACGGGTCAACCCAGATAGGAGGAAACCTGAAATGAAGACGCATGGCACGAAGAATCCCGCCGTTACGGCAAAAGGTCTTGAATTGCCGATCATGCTTGCGCCCTTAGGGGCAGTTAGCTGTCTTTCCGGTCGCTCCAAAGCACTTTGCACAACCATCATGATATTGGGTTTGCTGGTGTGCGCTCGCGGCGCGCACTCGCAGGCCGCGGAGGCGGGCGGTCGCGCCCAATTCGAACCTGCTTCAGTTTATGTCCCCGCGGGCAACGACTGCGTCCTTCACCCCAAAGACAACCCGGACCCTTCGCAATCCATTGCGCTCAGATCGAATGCGGACGGTGTGGTCCGGTTCCTGGCCGTGCGTCCTACTCGTCCGGCTAGCGTGGACCAACTGACGCTTGATTGCACCGATTCCCTGGGAAATGCCAACACCTACTCCGTCGATCTTCGGTCCGAGGACACTTTCGTTCAGCGCCCATTCGACTCGTCGCTGGCGAATTTGGCGTTTCGCCCGGGACTTACTGGCGATCCGCTCAGTTTCACCCAGGACCAACTGGTCGAGGCCGGTTACGGACTGCGCCCCGATCCGGCGGACGATCCGGAGGGATACAAGACGTGGCTGGCGGCGGTAAGCGTGCCGGCGTACAAGCTCAAGGCGGCCCCGCGAGCTTCGTCGGCGCCTCGGAGTTCGCACCAGGTGGCTGCGGCCCATGTTTCCGCGGAGAACACCCCTTCATTTGAGCCGGAGGCGGTCTTCCTCTTCCCGTCGAACTACTGGACCGGCGCCGAGCTCACCGGCTCTTACCAGAAAAACGCCACGTCCGCCAAAACCTACGGTTACGTAGAGAACACCGCCAACATGGTTGTCCCCACGATAACCCCCAATATCTTCTCGACGAAAACCACCGTAGCCACCATCTGGAACGGGCTCGATAATGTCTTTCAGGCCATCGTCGATGTTTCCGCATCACAGACAGCCGCAGGCTATGGCATTCACCGCCAGAATTTCTATCACGATCTCCCGAAAGTGAGCATCGATCAGGAGGGAGTGGACTTTACCCCGAACAGCGGCGACAAAATCCTGATCCAGGAGTGGTATTGCGACTCTAAGGGACATTTGAAAATGGCGGGCGGATATGGGTGCTCGATCATGATTGACCAAACGCAGAACATAGAATGGGAGTGCGACTCAGAGCAACAGCTCGGACTGCCAGTCCTACCCGATTGAATCGAAATACCTGACGAATGGCGCTCTTGGCCAAACCGCGGAGTTCGTTATTGAAGACGACACCGGCGAGACAGATGGAAATTGCCCAAAGAAAACAGCAACAACAAACTGTTATGACGAGTGGATCGATATTTCGCCGGTGACGATGACTGGGTCCGCCCTGGTGGTGAAGGGCACATCGCAAACCGGCAAATCGGTGACGACAAGCACCGATCCGAACGTCTTCCTGCTTACCGATAACACGGCGAGCGCTCCCTTCGAGTTCGGCGACCGGCATTTCCTCATCACGCTCCCCCACGGGGCAGTCAAGTGGAGCGGGTTGTCGTCGAATATCTACTATTGGGACGGCAGCAATTTCGACGACCTCGCCACTCCGCAAGAGTCGTCGACTGCGCGGCCAGGCGTCATCTTTGGCTGCGCAAGCTGGATTGCTGTTGGACCGAACTCACGCGGGCTGACGAAGGGAACACCGTGGACCACCGGCTGCAGCGAAGGGGCCGACGGAAATTACGGCGTCTACCAGATGCAAACCGGGGGCGCCTGGGTCAAGATGCAGAGCGACATCGCAACCCAGCTCGCGACATCGCCGGAGGGTGATATATGGGCGCTCAACGCGAAGGGAGATATCCTCTACTGGAACGGAAGTAAATTTGTCGCGAACCCAACGGGTGGCTGCGCCACGTCGATTGGTGTAGGACCGAATTCGCGCGGGCTCACCCATGGAACTCCGTGGATAACCGGCTGCGCCCGAGCCGCCGATGGGAACTACAACGTATACCAAATGCAAACCGACGGCAAATGGGTCAACATGCAGAGCGACATCGCAACCCGGCTCGCGGTATCGCCAGAGGGCAACGCATGGGGCCTCAACGCGAAAGGAGAGATCCTTTCCTGGAACGGAAGCAAGTTTGTCGCGAACCCCACGGGCGGCTGCGCGATCAATATTGGAGTCGGACCGAATTCCGGCGGACTCACCAACGGAACTCCATGGGTCGTCGGCTGCACCCCCCTAATCACCCCCCAGGGGCCCCCCTTTAACTACAGCGTGTACCAGATGCAGACCGGCGGCAAATGGGTCGAGATGCAGAGCGGCGCAGGAGTGGGGATCGCGGTGTCACCCGAGGGGGATGCCTGGACGATCACGTTTCCAATGCCGTTCTGACGCGTCGGCCGAATGCCTGGATGTCGCTGACGATCTCCCTTTCGACGGCCAGCTCTCTTTCGAAGGGAGGAGGAGTGCTCACTCGACTGTCATTGTCGAGTGAGCACCCGCTCCCGCAGATTTAGGGGGCGCCAGGGAGTGACTCCGCGAACGAAAGGCGTAGCGGACGATGTGATGGTCGTAATAACGCTGTCCCTCTGTTTCCCTTGTCACCGCTTTCCCAACTACGGGTGAATAACGCGAAGGCCCAGATGTATCTCAAAAGGGTCAAAATCGCGGTCGCGGTGGAGGAGCGCATGCCCCTCAAGCAGACAAAAAGTAGCGATTAGGCAGTCGATCGTCTTGCGAACGGTATGGCCGTGTGACCGAAGGGAGCGATAGTTCTGCGCCGACGCAACAGCCAGCAACTCTCCGCCCGTATCGAATACCTCAAACCTGGATAAATCGCGCCGTACTCGCCTGAAATCCGAATCCATTCGGATTCCTTGCAGAACTTCACACAAGATGAGATCGGTTAATCCAAGACGTTGCTGGTTCAGCTCCCGGTCAAGCCACTCTGTATGCGGATTGACGTTTCCTCCGAGGTAATCAATCCAGACAGTCGTATCCACGAGAGTCATCCGGGGACACTACTCGCGAACGCGGCCAATACGAGACCCATTCAAGTCTCCTTCCCATTGCACCTTGCCCCGGAGTTTGCGGATTGCTGTCTGCGAATGCGTCTTTACCAGCAAACGCAGGCCGGCTTCTACAACTGCCTTCTTGGTGCGAGCACCGCTGGTCCGCATAGCCTGGCTCACCAACTTATCGTCGATTTCGATATTCGTCCGCACGGGATTAATCCGATGTGTAAGAATCTCACTTTTATGTGTATTGTTCAAACTCGGTTGCTTTGATCTTTGCCGGGCAGGCCCTCGAACAGGTATAAGATTCGCCTATGAATTCCAAGTTTACCTGCCGGCGCCTCCCGTGGATTGGCTTGGCCGCGGCTATCTCGCTCACTCCCCATGGCCTGTTGGGACAAATCCCAGCTTCTGAGCAAACGATTTATGTGGGCGACACACCCGCAACGGCGCCTCCCCTGGCAACCGATCTGTCGCCTGAGCTGACACGAAAGAACGTCCGCCATGCCATAGAGAAGGTCGCCGATTGGCAACTAGCAAAGGCTGAACCGGGATTCAGCCAGGATTGGACCTTCGCGGCCCTTTATACCGGCTTTATGGCAGTACCCAAAGTGGCCAACGGCAAGAAATATCAGCAGGCTATGTTGCAAATGGCTCGGAAATTTAACTGGCAGCTGGGGCCGCGGGTAGCGCATGCCGACGATGAGGCGATCGGCCAGACCTATCTGGATCTCTACTTTCGCTCTCACGACCGGGCCATGATGATGCCTACGCAGCAGGGCATGGATGCGGTGATGGCCTTGCCCGATAATCGGGAGAAGCCGCTGTGGTGGTGGTGCGATGCGCTGTTTATGGCGCCGCCGGTGCTGGCGAAACTCAGCCGGGCGACCGGCGACCGCAAATATCTGGACTTTATGGACCGCCAGTGGTGGATCACATCCGGCTTGCTCTACAGCCCTTCGAACCATCTCTTCTTCCGCGATCGGTCGTTCCTCGATAAGCACGAAGCAAATGGCAGCAGCCTCTTCTGGTCGCGGGGAAACGGATGGGTCTTTGCCGCGCTGGCGCGAGTGCTCACCGAGATGCCGCAGGACTATCCTTCGCGCGCGAAGTACATAGCCCAATACAAAGAGATGGCAGAAGAGCTGGCTGGACTGCAGGGCGCCGACGGGCTTTGGAGACCTGGCCTGCTGGATGCAGCTGCGTATCCCTTGCCGGAGAACTCCGGGTCAGCGTTTTTTGTTTATGGCTTTGCATGGGGGATCAACAACGGCATTCTTGATCGGGCGAAATACCAACCGGTTGTCCAGAAAGCGTGGGCGGGGCTGTTATCTCATATTTACCAGGACGGCCGGCTGGGCTGCATCCAACCGATCGGGGCGTCCCCCAATGGCTATAGGGCTGTTTCGAGCTACGTTTTTGGAAGCGGGGCTTTCCTTCTCGCGGGCTCAGAGGTCTACCGCCTGGCACACTGAAACCCAATAATCATTTGAGCGGCGACCGGACCTCGCTTATTATCGTGCCGTCCCTCGCCAGGGAAAGGGAAAGTAGACGTGTTTCGATCCGCGCAGAGCAGAGTTCTTCTCGCCGTGGCGCTTTGTGCGTTGCCGCTGGGCGCGCAGAACGATCCGAGCTCGATACAGAACTATTTCACCGGCAAAGAAGTGGTGCTCAAGATCGACATGCCGGGTACACAGCAGGGGGTCGACCTGCGTTACAACAAAGACGTCCCCATGAACTGGAAAGAGTACGCCAATCGCCTGAAGAGCAATGGCGTCGCCATCCATAAGGGCGATACGGCGCGAGTGACCGCGATGGTGGTGAAGGATGACCGGATCGAGTTTCAGCTGGACGGCGGCGGTTTTGGCACCTTTGGCGATGACACCAACGCGACCGTCACCCCCAAGACGCTGGAAAAGAGCGATTACGAGAAGCAACTGGAAAAACAGATCGCCAATACCACCGATGACGACGAAAGAAGGCGATTACAGCGGGATCTCGATCGGGAAAGATCGCGTCGGGAACGGCAGGACGCAGACAACCGAAGCGCGGCCCAGGTGGCCAGCCAAATCAAGGCACAACAGATCGCGGACCAGCGGTTGCAGGGCGGTTCCCGGTTTAACCTGCGCTGGACGGGCAAGATACCCGCAGACCAAAAGACCCCCGATGCGGTGATGAAGCTGCTTGCGGACTACGTAAGCTTTGCTGGTCCACAGCAGGCCGCAACCCCGCCACCCATGCAAAACACTGGCGGCGACGCAGCCGTTCCGGCAACGGCTCAGCTGAAACGCGGCATGAAGATGAGCGACGTGACGAACTTGTTCGGACAAGGAAAGCAGTTATCGGAATCTGTTTCCGGCGATGGCTTGAAAACCCAAACCTTTCAATATTCGAGCGGCGACCGGCGGGTCGAAGTCACTTATGTCGAGGGGGTTGTGGTTCGTTACTCCATCAGCTCCAATTAGGGCTTACTGGCCCGGGCCCGCTAGCATATCCCAGGTCTCAACGGCGAGACCCGGGCCACTCATTCATGGTTTTGGATTTATGGAGGTCGTTCTCACCCAACCTCTTAAGGCCCGCTTACTTGCAACCGATTGGCCGCTATGCTAAAGTCCATTCCGTGTACCTTGCCCAACATAGCGTTGCGCGCATCAGCATGAACAGGCTCTCCGCCTGTTGTTGTCGCTAGTTTCCTTCCTCGCTGAAGTTCGCCGTATCCCATAGATAGCTACAGCCCTCCACAGGAGTATTTCCACATGTCGCATCCATCGCTGCTTAAGCGCGTTTCCCTCGACACCTGGGCGGTTCTGCTGGCACTCGCGGCGGCTCTGCTGGTCCGTTTCGACGTTCTGAAAACCATTCCCTGGTAACGGAGATCGCGAGAAAAGAGGAAGAGTCATGGGAAGCGCCGCAATCCGAACATCCGCCGATGCAGTACCGACAAAGACCGCAACTCGGCCGGCCAATGCAGCCGGCCTGATACCTGGAATTCTGCTGCTGGCCGTGGTTGGCTATGCAGGTAAGTTTATCGAGCACTTCATCGCGTCGTACGGCAAGGCGCACCACCTGGTGCTGCCGAATATTGAGTATGTACTTTGGGCTATCCTGATTGGCCTGGCTATCTCGAATACCGTCGGTGTTCCCGCGATCTTTCGCGCCGGGGTGGCAACCTATGAGTTCTGGCTCAAGGCCGGGATTGTGCTGCTGGGCGCGCGTTTTCTGCTGGGCGATGTGCGCCGGCTGGGCGGCCTTTCGCTGGTGCTGATCGCGATTGAACTGGTGCTTGCACTTACGTTCATGACGTACCTGGGCCGCGCCTTCAAACTCAAGCCCAAGCTGGTTAGCCTGCTCGCTGTCGGATCCTCTATTTGCGGTGTATCGGCGATTATTGCCGCCCAGGGGGCGATCGATGCCGACGAGGAGGACTCATCGTATGCGATCGCCGCGATTCTGCTGCTGGGCGCCATCTCTCTCTTTCTCTTTCCGGTGGTCGGACACATGCTGCACTTAAACGACCGTGCTTACGGCCTGTGGGCAGGGCTCGCTGTCGATAATACGGCGGAGGCTACCGCAGCCGGAGCACTTTACTCGGACGCCGCAGGCAAGGTTGCAGTGCTGGCCAAGACCTGCCGCAACGCCACCATCGGCTTTATCGTTCTGGGATACGCCATCTACTGGGCGTCGAAAGGCCAGGCCGCCGAAGTGGAGAATAAAGGCGCATTTCTGTGGCGGAAATTCCCCAAGTTTATCCTGGGATTCCTGCTCATCTCCCTGCTTGCCACCGTAGGCTTCTTTACCAAACCGCAACTTACGGCGGTGGGCAACCTCTCCCGCTGGGCCTTTCTGCTTACCTTCGCCGGGGTGGGCTTGCGCACCAACCTGCGCGAGCTGAGTAAGCAGGGGGCGCGACCCTTCATCGTAGGAGCCGTGGGAGAGATTGTCATCGCTCTCATTACGCTGGGCCTTGTGTTCGGAGCCGATCACTGGTATCACCTATAGCTGCAGAAGAGGGAACCAGTGAAACCAAGCTTGTTGGTATGTAGTGGTTTGCTTTGCGCGGGATGCGTGTGGGCACAGACCACCGCGGCGCCCGCGAGCAAACCATCGGTTCCAACCTCCCAGGCCCAACGAATGCAGCAAATGCAGGCACAACTGGAAGACTGGCCAGACCTGGCCCGCTATCGCGCGGAAAACGAGGCGCTCCCGCCCGTTGCCAACGGCGAAAAGCGCGTCGTCTTTTTTGGGGATTCGATCACGGATGGGTGGGGACGTTCGCCAACAACGGGAGTGTTTTTCCCGGGCAAGCCCTACGTAAACCGGGGGATCAGTGGGCAAACGACCCCGCAAATGCTGGTGCGCTTCCAACAGGACGTGGTACACCTGCATCCCGCGGCAGTGGTCATTCTCGCCGGCACCAATGACATCGCCGGAAATACAGGTCCCTCCACCCAGCAGATGATCGAGGACAACTTTACCTCGATGGCAGAGATCGCAAAACAGAACGGGATTAAGGTAGTGCTTGCTTCGATCACGCCGGCGTATGGGTATCCGTGGAAGCCGGAGGTGAAGCCGGTTGAGCGCATTCGCGCGCTCAATCAATGGCTGCAGGATTTCTGCTCGAGTCATGGATTCGTCTATCTGGACTACTACAGCTCGATGGCTGACGCAAAGGGCGCCATGCTTCCAGGGCTCTCGTCGGATGGTGTTCACCCGACGGCGAAAGGGTACGCGGTGATGGCACCCCTGGCGGAAAGTGCGATTGCCCAGGCTTTGGGCCAATAGTCAGCTGGGGAACAGCAGATCCTTCACTTCTCTCAAGCGGCATTCACGGACTAAGTTTTGGAGCGGGCTTTGGGACGGTGAGCTTCTTGAGGCTGTCCTCGTCGCTGGGCAGTTCGGTTTTCCCGGCGGGAAATTTGTTGTAGCTGAGGATATAAGCCAAAAGGTCGGCCGCCTGCGGACGGGTGAGCGAACCGGGCGCGGTCGCCGGCATCAACTTCTGGATCATGTCGTAGACATTGAGCGCAGGCTGGCCCTCGTATTTGGACAGGAAATCATTTCCAGTGAGCGGGGGTAAGGACCTGTGCCATCGAGCGCGTCGCCGTGGCAAGACGTACACTGCGCCTTATACAGGGCCTCACCACGATGAGCCTGGTCGGCCGTGTATATGCCACCAGCTGTGCTCCGATTGGCCGCGGACCAACTGGTAGGAGAAAGTGCACAGCATAAGTCCAAGGCTGAGGATGACCGTCTTTTTTGCAAGCACCCGCGTCGTCTCCTGGGAAAGATTAAACTACCCTCATCGTACTTGAGGTTGCCGGGGAGAGGGAAATGTTTTCCAAACACTGGATTATTGGATTGTTGGCAACTGCTGCGTGTTGTCTGGCGAGCCCCGCGCTGTTTGCAGGACGCGCTTTCCTGCGATATAGACAACGGAGGACTGACCCTGCCCGCCGGCTTCTGCGCCCTGGCAGCCGCGGACGGAGTGGGCAACGCACGGCACGCGGTGGTGGCACCCAATGGCGATTTGTATATCGCACTGCAGAGCGGCAGGGAAAAGAAAGGCGGCGTGGTAGCGCTGCGCGACGCGAACGGGGACGGCCGTTTCGAGACCAAGGAATACTTCGGCGACGGAAGCAGCACGGGCATCGCGCTGCGTAATGGCTACCTGTACGTGGCCAAGGTGGAGTCGGTCGAGCGGTGGAAGATGACTCCAGGGCAACTGAAACCCGATGGGCCGCCCGAGGTCATCGTGGAAGGCCTGCCTACGGAGCACGAGCATCATGACAAGGGCATTGCGTTTGACGGGAAGGGCTCGCTGTATATCAACATCGGCTCTCCCTCCAATGCCTGCCAGTCACAGGACCGGCTGAAAGGCATCGTGGGGCAAGATCCGTGCCCGCTGCTGGAAACACATGGCGGCATCTGGAAGTTTGATGAAAACAAGCTGCACCAGAAAGAATCGGATGGCGCAGAAATTTGTAACTGGACTACGCCAGGAGCCGGCCATCACATGGCACGACGGCGCGCTGTATATCGTGATGAACAGCCGCGACCAATTGGATGTTCTGTGGCCGGACAAATTCACCGCCGAGGAAAACGCTACGCGTCCAGCCGAGCCTATGTACCGCGCAACCCAGGGAATGAATTTCGGCTGGCCTTATTGCTTTTTCGATTACATCCAACAGAAGCTGCTGCTGAACCCGGAATACGGCGGCGACGGCAAGATGGTGGGACGGTGCAGCGCATTTACACTTCCCGTCGCAAGCTATCCGGCGCATTGGGCCCCGGTGGACGTGATGTTCTACTCCGGCAAACAATTCCCCCTCAAAATATAAGGGTGGAGCGTTCATCGCCTTCCATGGTTCCTGGAACCGCGCTCCCTTACCGCAGGCGCCTTCGAACGTGACCTTCCAGCCCTTTAAAGATGGCAAGCCTTCGGGCAAGTTCGAGATCTTCGCCAGCGGTTTCGCGGGCAAGGATCCCCTCATGAGCCCCACCGAGGCGCTGGCACGCGCTGACGGTGTGGCGGAAGCCCCGGATGGCTCGCTGTTTATTACCGAAAGCCAGAACGGAAAAGTCTGGCACGTCTTTTATGGCATGAAGCAGTAAGAAAGGCAGCGACGATGAAGAAAGCTGGTAGTAATCGCGGTACTGATGTCGACAATCGGCGCGGCAGCGCAAACCCCGGCTGCTCCCGCCCCACACCAAGCCCCGGCTGACCTTGACGACGACTGCGTTTGAGGACGGCGGGATTATTCCCGACATGTACACGCAGGCGGCGACGGGAACTCCGGTTTCGCCGCACCTGGTGTGGTCGAATGTGCCCGATGGCACGGTTAGTTTCGCGCTGCTTTTGCATCGACCCGGATACCGTCGCTGATGAAGAAGACCGACCAGGTGCTTCACTGGATGATCTTCAATATTCCAGGCACGGCACGGGAGCTGCCGCAAGCCGTGCCGGCACAAGCACAGCTGCCGGACGGATCGATTCAGTCGCTGAACCAAAGCAAGAAGGTGGGGTACATGGGGATGGGCGCGGCGCGCAGTCGGACCGTATCATCACTACACCTTCGAGCTTTATGCGCTGGATACCAAGCTGAGCCTGGGCCCGGATGCCACCCAGGCCGATGTGATGAATGCGATGGAGGGGCACATCCTGATGAAGGGTGTTCTTGTGGCCGTTTCCATCGTCCGTGAATCGAGGGCCTCTGTGGGCCGCTTCCTTTACCGCATCGCCACTTTTGCTGGCTGCGAGTTCCCTGCTTCGCCCAGTCGACGCAGAACTGGGTACTCGGTCCATTCGTGCGCCCGGTGACGGCGCCGATCATCCAGCCTAATCCGCAATCCGTCTTTACCGATCCGATTACCGGCAAGCCGGTGCACTGGGAGGCGCTGCACACCTTTAATCCGGCGGCCATCGTCAGGCAGGGCAAGGTTTATGTGCTCTATCGCGCCGAGGACGACAGCGGGACCATGGTGATCGGCATGCACACCTCTCGCCTTGGCATGGCCTCGAGCGACGACGGTATCCACTTCACAACCCAGCCGGCCCCGGTTTTCTATCCTGATGTCGACTCCCAGCAGGACCGGGAATGGCCGGGAGGTGTGGAAGACCCTCGCCTGGTTGAAAGCGAAGACGGCACCTATGTTCTGACCTACACCCAGTGGAATCGCCGCAATACCGACCTGGGAATTGCCACTTCTACTGATCTGATTCACTGGACAAAACATGGACCGGCACTGGTGGGTGAGAAATATCAGCATTTCGATTACAAATCGGCCAGCATTGTCACCCAGCTTACGAACGGACGCCTTATCGCCGCCAGGATTCACGGGAAGTATTGGATGTATTGGGGAGAGATCGAGGTGAGGCTGGCAACATCACCCGATCTGATCCACTGGACACCGGTCGAGAGCTCGCCGGGCAAGCCAGTGGTGCTGCTGCGACGGCGGCCGGGGCACTTCGACAGCGCATTCCCCGAAGTTGGGCCGCCCTCGCTGCTTACCGATCACGGGATTATCCTCATCTACAACGGCAAGAACGCCGCGGTCGACGGAGCGCCGGGAATTGCCGCCAACGCCTACTCCGACGGACAGGCTCTGTTCTCGGCCGATGACCCCCGCAAGCTCATCGCGCGGACAGACAAGCCATTTTTCAAACCTGAGGAGCCGTGGGAACAAAGCGGCCAGTACGCAGCGGGAACCACGTTCGCGGAAGGGTTGGTGTTCTTCCACGATCAGTGGTTCCTCTACTACGGTTCCGCTGACTCTCGCGTCGGAGTCGCCGTTTATACCCCGAAGTAAGATTCATGCGCTGAGCTCCTCCGCTTCATCCATGTCGGCCTCCTCGACAAACAAGCCCAGCGCCTGCCGCTCGAAGAGGCGCTTGTAAGTGCCCTCTGTTTTGCGGACCAGCGCGTCGTGGGTGCCCTCTTCGACGACGCGGCCCTGCTCGAAGACGAGAATGCGGTCGAGCATCCGTACCGTCGACAGGCGGTGCGCGATCACGATGGCGGTGCGGCCCACAATCAACCGCGCCATCGCTTCCTGGATGAGTGCCTCCGATTCAGAATCGAGGCTCGATGTGGCCTCGTCGAGAATCAGGATGGGCGCATCCGCCAGGAAGGCGCGAGCCAGCGCCACCCTCTGGCGTTCTCCGCCGGAGAGCTTAACCCCGCGCTCACCAACCAGCGTGGCGTAGCCCTTTGGCTGGCGAACGATAAAGTCGTGGGCATTGGCCAGTTGCGCCGCATGCACAATTTCCGCCAAGGTTGCTTCCGGCCGAGCGTAGGCGATGTTTTCCGCCAAGGATCGGTGGAAGAGCAGCGGCTCCTGCGGCACCAGCGCAAGCTGCGAACGCAACGACACCTGGGACGCCCGGGCGATCTCTTGCCCGTCGATCAGGATGCGGCCCGCGTTTAAATCGTAGAGCCGCTGCAGCAGCTTGACGAAGGTGGTCTTGCCGGAGCCAGAGTGGCCGACCAGGCCCACCTTTTCTCCCGCCTTGATGCGCAGGGTGAAGTCATGAAAGAGCGGCTCAGTATGCGCGGCGTAGCAGAAGGAGATGCGGTCGAAAACACCTCGCCCCGGTGGATGCGGATTGGCTCGGCTTCCGGCCGGTCGGCCACGCCCAGAGGCAGCGCGTGCATCTCCACCAGATCTTCCATCTCGTTCACGCTACGCTGTAAGTTGGCCACGTGCTGGCCCACATCGCGCAGGTATCCGTGCACGATGAAATAGCTGGTGAGCACGAAGGTGACTCCGCCCGGCCGTCGCGCGGCCCTGCCACCACAACCAGATGGCATACAGGGTCACCGAAGCCCTCAGCCCCAGCAACACGACCAACTGCGTGGTGCCGCTGCGGGTTCCATTGGTCCAGTGACGATAGGTGCGTCGACTCCACTTGTTGAGCACGCGGTCCAGCCGCGCATCTTCTCGCGCCTCGGCGCCGAAAGACTTAACCACCGCATTGCAGGTCACGGCATCGGCCATGGATCCGCCCACCAGGGTGTCTTGTGCATTCGACAGCCGGGCTGCAGGCGCCACGTAGTTCAGCGACAGGGTGATGGAAAGCCCCACATAGAGGGTCGCGCCGATGGCCACGATCAGGCCCATCGACAGCCAGTGCGAACCCAGCAGCAACCCGCTGCCAACCAGCACGATCGATGCGGGCAGCAAGGCCAGGAGCAGGGTGTCGTCCATCATGTCCACCGCCCACATGCCGCGAGTAACGCGACGGACGATCGAGCCGGCAAAGTTGTTGGCATGCCAATCGGTCGCGAAGCGCTGCACGCGAAAGAAAGCATCGCCGGCGAAGCGTGCCATCAGCCGTATGGTCAGGCGGCTGATGCCCATCAGCGATAAGTGGCGTCCGGCCACCAGGACGCCCCCGAGCAGAAGCATCGTCGCCAGGGCCGATAATGCGGCGTGCAATGCCTGGCGATGCGCTGCGTTGTTGGCCGCAATTGCGTCCACGATACGGCCCGCGAAGACCGGCATGAACAGGTCGGCAATGGTCGCGATGACCATGGAGAGCGCAATACCAGTGACCAACCATGCCTCGCGCCGCCAATGGCGGAAGAGGAAGGCAAGAACGTCACGCATCACGTTGTGGTTGTTTCGAGAAACACGCATAGATCACTCACCCGGGACAACTGGTAGATCGGCGTCTGCGCCGATGCGATGAGATAAAAGTTGGCCCCAGGAATGAGAAAGGCCCTGAGGCTGCGCCTCAGGGCCTTCGTAAATCTGATAACGAAGTACCTAGGGGCGCTGTGCTTCCTGCAAGCCGGCGAAGTCCGATACGCTGAGGGGTCGGACTGTTTGGGCGAGGTAGTGAGTTTGTGGGTTAATTGACATAGCGCTGATCCTTAACTCGACCTTCAGTTTACCGCGGCTCGTGTGGTTTCGCTATTAATTTTTCTGATGCTATGGATGGATAGCGATCAGCAGCATCCGCATGCGTGCCCTTGCCAGGCTAATCGCCCTTCATGGAGAAGGATGGGTATCGCAACCAGGGCAGCGAGCGAATCGACCCATGGAATATGGAAAGCTGCATTCGCAGCCAGGCCTGCCAGGGTGATAAGAGCCAGGTAGGCACATGTGGCTGACTGAACCGCATCGGCCGCCAGCGCTACATGATTGATGCGCCGCGCTTCCTTACGCTTTAAGCCAGCTAGAATCGGCATCGCGACCAGAGCCGCAGCAGTCACCAACATCCCCAGAAGACTGGGTTCCGGCTGCCGGTGAAGAGCCAACGAGAGCAACGCCGTGCAGGCAACGATGAAGGCAAGCACGAAGAGCAGAGCTCCATTGATGCGCCCCGCAGTGCGTTCGGAAATGGATTTGGGTGAAGAGAATTGCAGCAGGACGACGGCCGCGGAGAGCAGCTCCACAAAACTATCGGAGCCGAAAGCAAGCAATGCCGCACTATGCGCAGTTGCGGCTGCGTACAAAGATGCGCCGCATTCGACGAGCATCCATGCCAGGGTCACAGTCTGCAGCCATACGACCGTGCTGGTACGCCGAGCTGGTGCGCACACCGCGGCGGCCGGCTTCGAAGGCTGCGACCCGATCTGGACAAGTCCTGACATCTCACCTCAATTTTAAGCGTCGGTGGGAAAAAAGTAATATTCTCGTCACGAAGAAAAAGAGGCGGGCGAAGGAATGGGAATTCTTGATAGGTTTCGGCTGGACGGAAAGCTTGCGCTGGTCACGGGATCGGCCACTGGGCTGGGCGCCGCGATCGCCCTTGCGCTGGCCGAGGCGGGAGCGTCCGTGGCATGCCACGGCAATCGCCGCCCTGCGGACGAAACCAGCGCAATGATTCACTCGCTGGGGCGCAACACCCAAAGTTTCGCCGCGGACCTTGGCAAACCCGACGGGGCGGATCGGCTGTATGCAGCTGTGTTGGGATCTATGGGCGCCCCGGATGTGGTGGTAAACAATGCCGGCACGATCTATCGAGAACCGGCGGAGAAGCACGACCTGCAGGCGTGGATGAACGTGATCCAAGTGAATTTGAATAGCGTTTTTCGCTTATGCCAGCTGGGCGGCCAAAATATGCTCGAACGGCGGCAGGGGAAGATCATCAACATCGCCTCGCTGTTGTCGTTTCAAGGCGGCATTCGAGTGCCGGCGTATGCGGCCTCCAAGGGCGGCGTTGCGCAACTGACGAAGGCCCTGGCGAATGAATGGGCGGCGCACAACGTCCAGGTAAACGCAATTGCTCCCGGATACTTTCGCACGGAAAATACCACTGCGCTGCGAGAGGACGAGGTGCGCAACAGCCAGATCCTGGCGCGAATTCCGGCCGCGCGCTGGGGCGAACCAGAAGACATTGCCGGCGCTGCGGTGTTCCTGGCCTCGTCAGCCAGCGACTATATTACCGGCGAAGTGCTGGTAGTGGACGGCGGGTGGATGGCCCGCTAATACAGGAGAATTCATGTCGCAAAGAGCGATTGATGTTGTGCCGTCGAAGGACGATTCGATGTCCAACCCGGAGCCGGGACTGCGGCGGCAAGTGATGTCCTACAGCCCGAACATGATGTTGGTGCGGCACAGGATGAAGAAGGGCTGGATCGGCGCCAGGCACAGCCATCCGCACGAACAGATGGTGTATATCGTCAGCGGGCATCTCACCTTTGAGCATCCCGGCGGGGTCTTCGAGGCAACCACGCGAGACAGCTTCCTGGTTCCATGCAATGTGGTCCATCAGGCCTCTGCGGTGGAAGACTCCGAGGTGCTTGACATCTTCGCACCTTACCGCGAGGAGTACGCGGAACCCCGTTAAAAAGACTCCTTCATCGAGCGAGTCTTGCCTCGCCTTGTAGAGCCGCGGAGTTGCGTCCGCTAAGCACCGTAAGCGCCCGTAGTTACTTCAAGTTACCCCCGCTCACCGGGCGCGAGGTCGGGATTGGGATGGTCCGGATAATAAAGTCTCCCGGAAATCGGTTGCCTGGTGCGAGTCGGCATCTAACAAAACAGGTTATGACGCGCGCAATGAACAAGATGGATGATGGCCGGATTACCACTCTGCGGGGTGCTGGCACTGGCAGGCTGCGGAAGACAGGCTGCGCAGGCGACTGCACACCCGACGCACCCACCGCCTCGGCCGGAGCTGAAACCGGCCCCGCCCACGCCAATTGCGGAGAAGAAGGACGAGCTGGGAGAACAAAGCTGGGACCCGCAGTGGGACCAAATTGTGGAGAAGGCGTTGTCTCCAGAGATGCTGTCGCCGAGAGTGGCGCGGGGAGTGAGAACCTTCTGTCCCAGGTTTGCCGTGATGAGCGATGCGGATAAACGCGCCTTCTGGGCCTACACGTTCCAGGCGCTCGCAGGCGCGGAGGCGGGTCTGAAGCCTACGACAGACGTGCGCCATACAGAGCCCGAAGTAGCGATAGAGGACACGGTTACCAAACGGATGGTCCGAAGTGAGGGGCTGCTGCAGCTGACCTACATGGACGCAACGCGGTATGGCTGCGATTTCAACTGGAACCAGGATAAGACGCTACCAGAGAAAGACCCGGCGAAAACGATTCTGCAGCCCAGCAATAATCTGTTGTGCGGCGTGAAGATTCTTGAAAACCAGATGGTAACTCACAGAAAACCACTGCTTGTCTCGTCGAGCTACTGGGTTACTCTACAGCCCGGGACAGCCGAGTTACCGGGTGTTCGCCAAGCAGATGACGAATGTGCCGGCGGCGTGCCGGGTAGCGCCAGTGGAAGAAGCAAAAGGCGGCGCGCAGCGACAGGCGGCCACCCAGGAGCCGTGGCGCTTGCGGCGCACACCGCGGCGGCGGCTAATTAACATCGCTAAAATAATCTTGTGATCCTTCAACCAGCACGACCGGCTCTTCGTTCTGACGGGCGCCGGCATCTCGGCAGAGAGTGGGCTTGCTACCTTCCGCGGCTCTGGTGGATTGTGGAACGGCTACCGGGTCGATCAGGTCGCAACCCCGGAAGCCTGGCATGCCGACCGCGAACTGGTTTGGCGCTTCTATTCCATGCGACGCCGTGATGCGCTCGCAGCACAGCCGAATGCAGCACACGTGGCTCTCGCTGCAATCGAGCACCTGCTAGGCGACCGGTTTTACCTCTGCACCCAGAATGTGGATGACCTGCATGAGCGCTCCGGCTCGCAACGCGTCCACCATATGCATGGGACGCTTTTCGAGTCACGCTGCGTGGAATGCAACCTTCCTTTTGCGGACGACGCTATTTACGAAACCTGTTCTTCCCAGCTGCAGCGAGTGCGGCGCACCGGTCCGTCCTCACATCGTTTGGTTTGGAGAGATTCCACTGGATATGGAAGGCATCTATCGCGAGCTCGATCGCGCCACGCACCTTCTGGTTGTAGGCACTTCGGGATCTGTTTATCCCGCCGCAGGGCTTGTGCACATTGCCAACCAGCGTGGTATCCGTACTATCTATGTGGGCCCGGAGAAGCCTTTGAACGCGGGCGCGTTCGATCAGATTGTTCTGGGCGCGGCGACAGAGGTGCTGCCGCCGCTTCTAAGCTAGGCGGCGGCATTCTCGTGCTCCCGGGCCCAGGCTTTGTAGCCCGGGCTCGCTTCGCCAAGGCGGTAAACCGTATTCCTGGTACCTACCGCCTGGTTATTCATGTCGAGGCTCACGATAGGAGAGGAGAAGACGAATGCTCCCTCCTCGATCCTCGGATGGCCAAATACTTTGCCCACCAATAAATTGCCAGGCCGCAAAGATTGGTAGCCCGCAGTATTGAGCCCCGGCACAACCGCCCAATTCTCGATTTTGACAGATGGCTTTTGCGTTCGCATGCTCAACCTCTCTACTTTGGTTAGATGCCGCCGGCGAAGAATAATGTTGTAAATCGCTGTGAACGCAGATTTTACTGACCTGCCGGAAATATCTACACCCAGGCGAGCAGCGACTGATCGAGGGCGGCGACCGTGCATTAGGGCGACCGTGCGTTAGTAGGATGGGCGACGGTTTTCAAAGGGAGTGGATTTTGCGGGAATCGCGGTTCGCAATCAGGTCGAGGTGTTACATTGGATGACCGAGGACATTATGCCCAAATTCATTATTGAGCGCACCATACCCGGCGCCGGCGCGCTGGACCGCCAGCAGCTGGCCGCTATTACCCAAGCATCCTGCAACGTACTTAAGAGTATGGGGCCGCAGATCCAATGGATCGAGTCATACGTTACGGATAACAAGATTTATTGCGTGTATATTGCCCCCGATGAAGCAACCGTTCGAGAACACGCCCGGCTAGGGCAGTTTCCAGCGGACTCAGTTCAGGCTGTTCGTACGGTCATCGATCCTACGTTCGCGTAGATTGACTTGTGGAGGCTGGCGGCTCTTACTTGAATATGGTCAAACCCGCGTAACAAGAGGGCGGACATAACGTCCGCCTTTCTTATGCTAAATCTACACGGAGGACATGCATGATCGCGCTGGCATCGCCGAAATGCGTGGTGCCCGTTGTGCTCGCAGTAAGTGCCAACTTAACGGTCTGCGTGCTCAGACCGCATCCACGGCAGCCATGACCTTAGTAGTGGATGAGACACAAGCCGCGCGACGCATCAGTTTTGTGCATGAGGAGCTGGGCGTGCAGCCTGGCGCCCTGGCACTGGCGTACCCTCGGTGGATTCCAGGCGAACACGGGCCGACCGGGTCCATTCAAGATGTCGCCTCGCTCCAGATCCGTTTCCGGAGACGTAACTCTGCCCTGGACCCGCGATCCGGATGACATCTTCACCATTCGCGTGGAAGTGCCACCCCGACACCCATACCCTGACGGTTGACTTTGATGTGCTGCTGAAAAATACCATCTCGGATCATCAGCTCCTGCTTGCGTGGAACACCGTACTGCTTTACCCCCGCGATGTTGACAAACGCGCGTTTATGATCGAACCATCGGTCGTTCTTACCAGCGAACTGGAAATATGGGAGTGCGCTGCAAGTTATCCAACCAGACCGGCGCCCGGGTGAGTTTTGCCCCGGTCTCGCTCGAACGCCTGATCGATTCGCCGGTGCTCGCGGGTGAGTTCTTCCGGGTGATGACGCTGTCTTCGAACTGGCCTGCGGAACTCGACGTCACCGGCGATAGCCAGACCGCCATCGACAAAGCGGACGACGCGCACGCTGCCGCTCTGTTCAGCGCGCTTGTCGACCAGGATAGGGCGATGTTCGGTTTCCGCCATTGGCAGACATTACATCTTCTGGTGTCGCAGAGTGACGCGGTGCCATACGACGGGCTTGAACACGAGGAGTCACCATACAACGCCATCGGTGACGCCGGGCTGGGAAAGAAAGATCAACTACGAAAATACGGCTGGCCGCTTCTTGCCCATGAACAGTCGCACTCCTGGGACGGAAAATACCGTCGCCCGGCAGAACTGTACTCCAAGCCCAATTACCAGGGCCCGGAACGGACGTCGCTGCTTTGGGTGTATGAAGGGCTCAACGAATATATTGGGATGCTGCTGGCCACCCGTTCCGGCTTTAACGATGCAGCCTATATGCGCGATTATCTGGCGCAAACGGCTGCCCGATTTGCGCACGAACCAGCTCGCGCTACCACCGCTTTAGTCGATACAGCTACGGAAGACTGGGTACTTACGCAACGTCGACTCTGCATGGTTCTCGCTTGCGCCGCGCTCAGGACTATTACGACGAAGGCGCGCTCATTGGCTGGGCGCCGATACCATCATCCGTGAACAATCGCAGGACCGCCTCTCGCTCGATGATTTCCTGCGCACCTTCTTCGGCCAACATGATACCGGGCCGATCGTCGTTCCCTATAACGCGGGAGGAGGTCGAGGCTGCGCTTGCGGCCATATGCCCCTACGACTGGCATAGCTTTTTCGAGAGCCGCATTTACCGGGTTAACAATAAACCGCCGACCGACGGCCTGGAGGCTGCGGGCTGGCGGCTGGTGTATAACGCCACGCCCAACAAAGAGCCTTTCTATGCAGAGGCCTATGCGCCCAACTTCATACTATGCGTGGTATTCCATCGGAGTCGACGTCGCCAAGGACGGTACGCTCGACCGATGTGTTAGCCAGGTTCGCCGGCCTATAACGCGGGACTGGGACCGCACATGAAGATCATCGCCGTCGATGGGCATGCCTACTCCGCCGATGTGCTGAACGAAGCGATCGCATCATCCACGAAGCGGAAAGATCACCGTCATTGTGCGCAACTTCGACTCGGTCGAATCCCGCGAGATCCAGTATGCAGGGGGCTTACGCTACCCTCATCTTGAGCGAATCCCTGGAACCCACGACTACTTAAGCGAGATGCTACAGCCTCGAAAATGAAATCTGGGCACTAGAGGGCCTATCGGAAACTCACTGAAGCCAGTCACTATGAAAACAAAGCCAGTGACGGTCACCCTAAACCTCTCGTCGAGCCTTTTTCAGAAGCTCGCTGCAACGTTGCAGCAGCAAGATATGCTGCGGCGCGCTTTTTCCGCCTGGCCAGATGTTGAGATCTTCGATCCGAACGGAGAGGGCCTCAGGTTGGTTCACCGATACACGTTCTATAGACACGCCCACCGCATTCTCTGGGGAATATGGAGACGCTTGCCGGGATCACAGTTTTCGCGGACCCTGCCCGCAGTATTTCTTGCCGCGCTCGCCGATTGGCTCTTCGCGCGATGGATCCCATCCAGCACGATCTATCACGGCTGCACGGGAGTCTGTCTCTTCAGCATGAAGAAAGCCAAGCGGCTCGGCGCCATCACCATGATCGAAAACGCCACCATGCATGCCAGGGACTGGCAGAAAGCCGTTATCGAGGAATGCAAGGCATTCGGGGTTCTGCCGCGCAATTGCCGCGCGACGCTGCCGCGGCTGCTGATTTGGCGTCTGGAGCGTGAGTACGAACGCTGCTGACTACATCATCGTCCCCTCAACGATCGCGGGCCAGAGTTTTGCAGCCGCAGGGCTCCGTGAAAAAGCCATCGTGGTCAACGCCGGCGTCGACCATCAGTTTTTTAGCCCGCCGGCTGTCGTTGAACCGCGGGCCATCTTCCGAGTTTGCTACGTGGGCAGGGTCGAACTTGCCAAGGGTGTACCGTACCTGCTGCAGGCATGGAAGCAGCTTGATCTTGCAGATGCAGAGCTGGTATTGGCCGGCGAGATAGCTCCGGAGATGGACGCCGTCATCAAGAAGTATGCTCTGCCGAACGTACGGCTCACCGGCATATTGCCTCCCTCTCAAATTGCGGAGTGCTACCGAGTTTCCCATCTCTTTGCCTTCCCTTCGGTCAACGAAGGCCTGGCACGTGTCCTGTTTGAGGCCATGGCCTGTGGCCTGCCGGTGGTTGCCACCGATCGATCCGGCGCGGAAGATCTGATTACGCAAGGAGTGGAGGGCACGATTGTACCGGCACGAGATGCCGGCGCGCTCGCCGCAGCAATCCTTTGGCATTATCAGAACCCTGAGGCAACCACGGCGATGGGAAAGGCTGCCAGAGCCAAGGTGGAACAGCAATTTACAATGGCTCATTACGAGGAACGCATGATTGGCGTCTATCGCCTGGTGGCCGGAAAAGATCTTACAAATTCTTGACGGGAACGTGACATGTTCGATTCGCGAAGGGCTGTATGGTCGTCTTCAAGGCATTCTCTTGGAACAATTCAGCCAGCTGCTTAGACGCTCATGTGCCTTCGTGTTGAGACGTACTCCCGACATCAGAGGGAGGGGCAAGATTTCCGGAATCGCTCATAGGTGTATCCCGCATCCTCAATGCTCCAAGGTGTGGGCTCCCATGAGGATGGGTCATCAAATGTTGCTCGATTTGAGATCGGGAACGGAATTATCCGCCTACTACACGGGGGATTACGAAACCAAGGCGATCGAAAGCGTCCTGAAACTGATAAGCCCGAGCTCGATTGTCCTGGACGTCGGCGCGAACGTGGGTTTTTGGACGATTCCGCTGGCTCGCGCACTCACCTCCGGTGGTTGTCTGCACGCATTCGAACCTGTCCCTGCAAATCTGACGCGCCTGGCCGAAAACGTTCGCAGAAACCACCTGAATGCCACCGTGCGGTTGCATGGTTTCGGGCTCTCAGACAAAAATGCGACGTTACCAATCAGCCTGCGAGAGGATTTTGAGAATGGCGCCGAGACCGGGAATGCCGCCATTGTAATTGATTCTGAAGATAGCAAATTCGCATGGACAACCATTGAAGTCGCCCCTCTGGATGGCGAAACATTCGATTCGCTGGGCATCGATCATGTTGATTTCATTAAGCTCGATATCGAGGGTCATGAGGATAAATTCCTTGCCGGCGCCACAACGATCATTCGGCGCTTTCGCCCAGTCCTCTACATGGAGATAAACGACGCCTACTACGCCAGGCGCGGCGTAGACGCATCGGAGCTTTTTGAGCAATGGATGCACGCGGTGAGCTATGAAGCGGCACTGAGGACGCGATCAGGCTGGCGTCTCAAGAATGTGAGAGATCGCAGGCGGGAATTTGACAACATCTTCTGCCTTCCTTCAGAAGCGGCTGAAGACCTGCTTGGAAAGCTGAACGGGTGACCACCGGGCAAATACGCATCTCCAGCGGAAATGACAAAACGGTGACATCTCACGTACATTTTCAGGACGCGTCGTGCTTATACTTCGATCTATCAGCATCTGTTACGGCGGGTAAGCAAGGCCGCGAGGAAAGGGGACGGGTGTGAGCCTGCGCGTTGCCACCGTCCTATATTCGATCGCCGTGGTTGCGATCCCGATCAGCGTAGCTTCCAAGTTTCTCCTGGGGATGACCGGGACCACATGGATTGACCCCACCCTGCTGTTGGCACTGGCAGCGCTGCTGGCTCTATTTCCGCATTGGGGAGACTTTCTCGAACGGAGAGTTGCGGCCAGTTTGATTGGGGCCGCAGTGCTGTTTTTCCTAAGCATAGTTTGTGCTCTTTCCGGGATTCGTCTTACGGCCCCCCGCGTCTCTCTACGACGCGCTCCGTGAACCCTTACGATTGTTGCTCAATCTCTGCTGGTTCCTAGTGAGTTGCTGGTTTCTGGTATACCGGCCTCGGGTAATTCTGCTTTGTTCTATTCTTGCCGTAGCTTTTGGCTTAGGGGCCGGGATTTACCTGCATTTGGTTGCATTTGGCGTGGCGCCTGCACCGGCAGCTGTCGTCTCTTACACGCGCGCTTATCTTCTTCGCCAGACGATCTGGTTCAATGGAATTCCTATCCCCCGTATGGGGGGATTATTCTTTGAATCTCCTCCTTTTGGGCTCTTCATGTTTTCGATGGTCGTCGTCCTGTTCCTCATTCGAGAAAAGCGGACTATATACAAGGTGGACTTCCTGGGGCATCACCTTTGCGGTGCTGGGCGTGTTATTTTCTCTGGCTGATCAGGTGCTACTTGCTGGCACGGTAGGTCTTTTGTTTTCGCTGCCGCGGATGGGGAAGAAGCATCCCAGGATTGCGTGGCCGCTGGCCATCATTGTGACCATCGCAGTGTGCGCTTTTGAGTTTCAGTCGCTCACGGTGAAAGAGACCTCCGCCACCACCGGCATCGTGACCAGAGTCAACGGAGGCAGTGTGAGCGAGCGAAGCTTTCATATTCACTATGGGCTGCTACTTGCTCGAGGCTCATCCTGCAGCAAGCCTTTTTGGTATCGGCCCGGGACGCTACGGCGAGTATGCCAGCGAGACCGGGTATTTCCCGGATACGGTCAACATGCAAACCTCGGAGTTGGAGCTTCTGGTGGAGTGGGGCGTCATTGGGCTTACCGTATGGATCGCGCTCCTGGGATGCGTAGCTGCCCGCGTCTGGGAGGTGAATGGTATGCTCGGTATCGGCTTGCTGCTTAGGGCTTATTCTCGCCGATAGCTTCCAGGCAAACTGGAAATATGAAGCAGTTTTCCTGGCGATCGGAGCTCTCAGCATGCGAGGATCGATCGACACGGAAGAGATGGCTCCTGCTCTCCTGCATCACCAAGAAGTGACAATCTAAAGACACACCTCTAACAAATTACAGGCAATTTCATCGGACACTGTGAACCAGGAGTATGTTGTCACACGCTGTGCGACGCGATGCAAACTCTATCAACCTCTGACAGCGAAACCGGTGACACGCCTCTCGACGGAAGAGACGTCGCTTATGACTCATTCCGCCACTCATGGTCTTACAGGGTGGTAAAACGGGCGCTCGATCTCATGCTTGCGATCGTCCTGCTACCCTTTCTCGTCCCGGTTTGCCTGCTGCTCGCATTCCTGATCAAGTGCACTTCGAAAGGGCCCGTCTTCTACCGGCACCTTCGTGTCGGGCAAGACAGCCGTAAATTCCATCTGTACAAATTTCGAACTATGTTCGCCAACAGCGACGACATTCTGGAGGCCTATCTCGCCACCGACCCTCTCGCGCGACAAGAATGGGCCGAGCACTACAAGCTCCGCCGCGATCCTCGCGTTACTCCGCTTGGCGCCGTACTTCGGCGGACAAGCCTGGATGAGTTACCTCAGATCGTGAACGTCCTGGCCGGCCACATGAGTTTTGTCGGACCACGGCCCATCGTGAATGATGAGATCAGCCGCTATGGCGGCGCATTTGCCCTCTACGCCGCCGTCAAGCCGGGAATCACTGGCCTCTGGCAGGTTAGCGGTCGAGGTACGCTTTCCTATGCGGCGCGGGTCTCTCTCGACATGCAATACGTGATGACGTGGTCTCTTCCGCATGATCTGAGAGTTCTGCTGAGGACCGCGCGTGCCGTGCTTGCTTCGGTCGGCGCCTATTAAGGCCGGGCGCCCGGAAAATCACTCTCTGTACCAATGTCACGGACGGCCAGCGCGCTCAAACCGAGACCCCGGCCGCAGTCCGTGGCATAGGCAATCTTAAGCGGGCCTATCCAAGCTGGGCTATACGCATTGCAATCGCCAGAGGTAAGCATATGTTCGCGCCCCGTTGCCACGTCGATGTAGGCTAGTTGCCAGCGGCTACCCACCAGCTTTCTGAAGGCCACAAACCGCTCATTAGGCGAGATTGCCGGCGAGTCGACTTCTTCGTCCAGAGACAGGAACAGCCTTGGTTTTTCTCCTGGAACCATGGTAAAGATGCGGATTCGCCCGTTCACCCTGGCGGCGAACATCATCCAGCCCGAGGATGCAAAGGTTACATCTCGAACATCGTAGGGTTGCTCCACGATCCGGTTTGGTCCGCTCTCCACTTTGCCGCGCTGATCCAGGGTAGCGATCCATACTGTCCCCCTCCCTTCGATTTCCCGAATAAACGCCACGTACTTTCCGTCGGCGGAAATGGCGGGGGATTCGGCATCGGAAAACAGCAGGCGAGTATCTCCCGAACCCTTCGCAGACGCGGCGTTCGATACGGCTACGATGCGCGAGCCAGTGCTGTCTGCCAGTTCCAGAAGCTGAGGGTGCGTGTTCGGTACACTCGCGAAGGATAGCTCGTCGACCGGTTTAGGTTGGTTGCCAGCTAGCCATACATCGTGCCCTGCCTGGTCAAGGACACGATATCCGCGTGGCAGCATCGCTGTGAATACAAAGCCGCTCGATGTTGGCCGGAGACCGCTGGCAAGATATGCGGCCACGGGCTCCGAGACACGATAAGAGGTCTCCCGGCCCAGGTGGGCAAAGTGGCGATAATACCCGTACGCACTTGTGCTCCACCCAACCGCAACCACCGCACATAGAGAGACGGCCCGCAAAGAATCGGCTCGCAGAAGCTTTCGCTGCTCCCGGTCAGGCCACGAGCAGAAGAGAAAGACTGCCCACAAGAGCAGTGCGAGCCAAAGGCGCGCGAACAAGGCACCGTGACCCGCGGAAGCAAGGTCGATGATTGAAATGAGGCCGTAGAGGGCGACGGCGAGGCCGGCAACACGATACTCCCCGCGCGCCAGGAGTACATCCACGAGCAGGACCATGGAGAAGATCATCACTACGAAGTGATAGCTGGACGGCACGGGCGACAGAACAAGAAATGCAAATACAAAGGCTGCCCATTCAAGCTGGCCGGTGCGAGGCTGGTTGCCTCGGGTGTCACAGACCACGAGTAGAGGCACCAATATAGCCAGCTGCCATAGAGGATAGAGAAGCGCATAAAGCAATGGCGAGTTGAGCAGCGGAGCCGGGTTCAAGGCGGGTTCGGCAATAAAAAGGCGATGAAACAGAGCGGCGCCGGATGCGGCGTGCACGCTGTATGGGTCCAACACTTCTCCCTGAAGGCTACGGGGGAGGATCTGCGTGGCGTAGATATTCATTAAGCCGGCGCCGAACACTAAATAGCCGGCACCCACTAAAAGCAGGGTCGCACAGAGCATAGCGAGGGCCGGCCGCCATTGCCTCTTCCAGGCGAAATATCCGCCAAGCAGGAGCGGGTAGATTTTCAATACACCCGCGATCGCGAGGCAGACGCCACAAGCAATCTGCCTTTCCCTTGCGATGGAAGTAATAAGCGGAGGCGAGAAGAAGCAGCACGAGAAGGTGCATCTGGCCAAACAAGAAGCTGGTCCGCAGGGGGAAGATGGCCAGCAGAGCTAACAACCAAACGCGGCGCCTGCCCAGGGTGGTTACCCGGCTCAAAAGCTCGACACTCGAACCCAGGAACAACACATTCGCCAATATCCACAAGCGTTTTGCGACGATAGCCGGGAAGAGGGCGAGAGGCACAACCGGAAGGGCTGAAAATGGGGTGAGGCCGGCAAAACCGACGAGAGCCTGGTCCAGCCCCCAATGATCTTTTATTCGCTGCAGCCAGATCCAGTCATAGATCCGGTCAAGGCTGTATCCTTCACGAAGCAACCGGGCGACAAGGTAGTAATTAGGAAAATCGGTATTGAGCATGCGCCATCCTGGAAGGATTCCCTTCCAAAGTGAGCAACGCAGCAAGCAGCGCGGAACACGCTATCTCCAGCGCTGGCAGGAGCGAAAGCAGGTTATGCCGCACAGGCAGCCGGGACGTGGCGACGCTCCGCTCATCTAACTTGAAATGCACGTTTCCTCCCAACATGTACTATCGCGGAACTCAAGCTTACCGCTGGCCCGAGGTCCCGGGGAGCAGCTCGCCGAGAAATGACAAGGGAATGACAGCCCAGAGACATAGCTGGTGCGCAAACCGCGAGGAATACGTGACAAACCGCTTACATCCATGTGACAACTGCGCCCAGGGAAGGATCTATCGTCCTATTCAAGCGAGGAGTGCAGGTTGCCCAAGTCCCGCAAAATTGTTTTTTTCTTCCCGTCGTTTGCCAGCTCCGATGCGACGGCGCCCTTGGGCATTCTGGCAGTTGCCACACCTTTACTCCGTGCCGGGTACGAGATTTGCCTGATCGATTCCACCATCACGCCAAACTATAAGAAACGCGTACTCGAAGAAGTGCGTGACGCACTCTGCCTTGGTATCTCTCTTGTGACCGGACCGATGATCCGTGAGACGGTTGAAATTGCTCGCGCCATCAAGGAATGGAACCCTGAATTCCCTATCATCCTGGGTGGGTGGCACCCATCGCTGTTGCCTACGCAGACCCTGCAAGCCCCGTACATCGACTACGTGGTTAAGGGACAGGGCGAAGACTCGCTGCTGGAGCTGGTGAACCACATTGAGAAAGGATCGGCGCCGGACTTTGTTGCAGGCATCGGCTTCAAACGCGACAACAAGTTGATTTTTACCGCGGAGCGGCCTCTGAAACCGCTAGTCGACATGCCACCGAAGGCCTATCACCTGGCGGACTTTGATGCGTACGAGCGGTTGTGTGGAAAGCGCTGGGCAATGTACACCTCCAGCCTGGCTTGTCCATTCAATTGCGCCTACTGCACCAACGCGGGTGTTTACGGGCGAAAGTGGAATGCTCTGCCCGCCGAGCAGTTTGTAGAGGAGACGGTCGATCTCAGCCGCAGATACGGTTTGGAGATGCTCTGGATCGTCGATGACAACTTCCTGGTTGACCTCGACCGGGCGCGGGCGATCTCTGAGGGGCTGGTGCGCGCCGGCGCGCAGTTCAAGTGGAGCATCCAGGCGACCACGAACCTGACAGCGCGGCTCTCGCTCGAAGACCTCAAGCTGCTGCACAGGAGCGGGCTCCACCAGATATGCCAGGGCGCCGAATCCGGCTCTCGTAAGGTCTGGAAGGCCATGAACAAAGACTTTCAGGACTTTCCCACAATCTATGAAAGCGCCGCCCGCTGCCTGGCGGCGGGCATTCGCCCATCGTTCAACATCATCTTCGCCTTTCCGGGCGAAGGAGCGATAGAGCGCAAGGAGACAATTCGTTTCGTGATGGACGTGTGCCGGCGTCTTCCCGGGGCTGAATTCTGGACCAATATCTTTACTCCCTATCCGGGCGCTCCCATCATGGATAAGGTCGCGGAGCTTGGCATCCAGACGCCAGACTCGCTGGAAGGTTGGGTTGACTTCTTTCCCCGCTATACCAAGCTTCCCTGGCTGAACGGCCGCGACCACCAGGAACTGCAGGTGATGCGAGACTATCTGCGCATTGCCTTCGATCGCATCCCCATCTCGGCGGACACGCGCAAGCCCATTACCCGGCTGGCGCAGAAATGCATCTCGCTGCCCGCGCGCTGGCGACTGGACCACAACGCTTACCGGTTTCCAGTGGAGCTCTGGCTCAACAAGAAGCTGAAAGAGCGAACGGCCGCGCTGAAGCCCGCTGTCGATGCAAAGCGGCTGGAGCCAAACGCACGTGGAGGCCACATGCTGACGCGCGGAAAGGTCATCCTCTTCTACCCGCCGTATGACGGGCCGCCGCTCGGCGCGCCGCTGTGCCTGCTCGCCCTCGCTTCTACTCTGCGCCAGGCCAATTTTGAGGTACGGATGATCGATGCGGCGATCGATCCGGATTATCGAACCCACATCGAGTGTGAAAGCGTGGACGCGCTATGCCTCGGGATCTCGGTGCTTACGGGTCCGATGATCAAGGGCGCCGTGGAAGTAGCGGCCGCGATCAAGAGCGACCTTCCCTGGCTGCCAATTATCTTTGGCGGTTGGCATCCGACGCTGCTGCCGGATGAGACTTTGAGCGAACCGTTCGTCGATGTCGTCGTCCGCGGCCAGGGCGAAGTCACCCTGGTGGAGGTGGCCGAAGCTTTGCTGCAGAAACGGTCCCTGGACAACATTCCCGGAGTCTCGTGGAAGAGCAATGGGCAGCGCCGACACAACCCCGACCGCCGCGTGGAGCCTCTCGATGCGCTTCCTATCCCCGCCTTTGACCTCACCGACTTTGACGCATATGAGAAGCTCAGCGGCGAACGGAAAATTGGATATGCCACCAGCGTCGGGTGCCCCTACGCGTGCAACTATTGCACCGACATGGTTTTTTACAAGCGCCGCTTCAATGCCCTCTCGGCGGAGCGCGTGGTCTCCGAACTCACCGACCTGGTGACCAGGTATCGCATTAAAGAAGTCGCCATGCTCGATTCGAACTTCCCCGTCAATCTTGCCCGGGCGCTCGAGATCGCCCGCGGCATACTCGCATCCGGCGTGAAATTTCGCTGGACGTTCCAGGCTTCCACAGACTTTCTTTGCCGGATGAGCGAAGAGGAGGTGCTCCTGCTGGGCAAGAGCGGCGTTTCGCATATGGGTTTCGGCACCGAATCCACTTCTGAGTCTGTGCTGAAGCTCATGAATAAGCGCCACCAGCGAGTCAACGAGATGTATGAGACCGCGCGCAAGGCGAATCTCGCCGGCATCCGTGTGACGTTCAATCTCATCTTTGGGTATCCCGGTGAAACCGAGGCCGATCGCACCATCACATTCAAAACCATGAGCGATATTGCGAGGCAGTTTCCCAATGTCAGCTTCTCGCCGAATATTTTTACTCCCTATCCGGGGATTCCCATATGGCCGCAACTGCGGGAACTTGGTGTGCCCGAGCCACACTCCTTGCGTGAATGGATGGATATGCCGCTGGGTGCGAACATGCTTCCCTGGCTTAAAGGCAAAGAGCTCGCACGCCTGGAGCGGCTGGTTGAATATTTCTTGCTCAACAGCCAGTTGTGCCGCCAGACGGGGAATCATTCGCTGTTACGGCGCGCAGTTCAATTCATAATTCAATCGCCGATTCGTTGGCGTCTGAATTCGAGCCAATGCTTTTTTCCCTGGGAACTTTGGCTGGCCGCACTCTCTGAGCGATTTGCCTTGCGCCGTTCGCTCGTCACCGGCCAGGAACTTCCTAAACTGCCCGCAAGTGCGTGCTAGTTAAATGAACGAATTGAGGTAACTCGTGGCGGATATCCTTCTGGCGCACTCGTATCATCTGCCCTATGACGCCAAGCAGGTACGGAAGATGCAACCGTATCCGCCGCTCGGGACCCTCTACGCCGCTACTGCCCTGAGGGAGCGTGGATTCTCCGCCGCGGTCTTTGATTCCATGCTGCAAGACCCGGTAACCGGCTTCCCGAAGGCATTGCAGCAAGAGAAGCCGAAGATACTTGCCATCTATGAAGACGACTTCAACTTTCTGTCGAAGATGTGCCTGACGCGCATGCGTGAGCTGGCCTGGCAATTGGCACAGGCGGGAAGAAAGGCGGGAGCGATCGTGATCGCTCACGGCTCCGACGCCACAGACCACGCCAAAGAGTATTTGCGCAATGGCGTCGACTTCGTGCTTGTGGGCGAAGCTGAGGAAAGCCTGGCGGAGCTTTGTGCTTCCATTTTGAACGAGTCCGGTATCTCAACCAAGATACCGGGCGTGTTGCGGCTTGACGCGGCGGGCAAGGTTGTTCAGAGCTCGCCGCAGGCGCCGCGCAATGCGAATTGGAAGAACCTGCCCAAGCCGGCACGCGAGTTGATTGATCTTGAGCCTTACCGGCAGGCATGGGTTTCGGCTCACGGCCGCTTCTCTACCAATGTGGTCGCCAGCCGCGGTTGCCCCTACCGATGCAACTGGTGCGCTAAACCCATCTCTGGAAATAAATTCCAGGTTCGTGGTGCCGACTCTGTCGCAGATGAGATCCGTGAGCTCAAGCAAGCCTACGGAGTGCAGCATATATGGTTTGGCGATGACATCTTTGCGCTGAACCAGCACTGGACCGAACAGTTTGCCGACGAGATTGAGGCGCGCGAGTGCGCACTGCCGTTCAAGATACAATCCCGCGCCGACCTTATGAGCCCGGAGACAGTCGCCAACCTTAAGCGAGCGGGTTGCGCTGAAGTGTGGATGGGTGTGGAGTCTGGATCGCAACGAGTACTCGATGCGATGGATAAGGGCTTGCGCGTCGCAGAGGTAGTCGTCGCACGCGGGCGGCTTGGCGACGCAGGTATTCGGGCATGTTTTTTCCTGCAGTTCGGCTATCCGGGAGAGCAGTGGGAGGACATCCAGCAAACCATAGACCTGGTGCGTAACACGCGTCCCGATGACATAGGCGTCTCCTTCTCTTATCCCCTTCCCGGCACTGCATTTTACGACCGGGTGCAGGAACAGATCGGCTCCAAGACGAACTGGACCGATAGCGATGACCTGTGTCTCATGTTCAAGGCGACCTACAAAGACGAGTTTTACCTGTCTCTGCGCAACGCCCTCCACGCCGAAGTGGATTCATGGCAAAACGGTGGCTCTGCGCCGGCAACAAGGAGTGCAATCGCCTTTGGGAAAAAGTATTTGCCCTCGAGCCGGGCAGCAGAAACTCTGAGGCCACCATCTTCACGCCGCCGGCCACGGCGGGCAGCAGAGATCAGCTTGTTCATCTCGAGGTCGCCCAGGCGGGAGGTATTCATGGCTGAGCTCTTACTGGCGCACGGTTACTTTCTCTTTGAAGACCCCAAGGAGCTTCAGATCATGAAGCCCTACGCACCCTCTGGGAATTTTGTATTTGTGCTCGCACCTGAGGACAACAGGGTTTCGACGTCGACGTATTCGACACGACCTTCTCCAGCCGGGAAGCGCTCTTCAATCATCTCCGCAGCGAGAAGCCTACGGTGTTGGGCATCTATGCGAATCTGATGACGCGCAGCAACGTCGTGGAAACGCTGAAGGTTGCACGTGAGGCGGGCTGGAAGACAATCGTCGGCGGTCCTGAACCCGGTGCTTATGCTCTTGAATACCTGCAGGCCGGAGCGGATTTTGTTGTCTTTGGCGAGGGCGAGCTCACGGTGCAGGAATTGCTCGAGTCCTTCCGTTGCGGGGCAGACTCTTACTCGGCGATCGCCGGCATCGCGTACCTCGACGCCTCGGGGCAGATGCACGAAACCGCGCAACGCACGCAGATTGCCGATCTCGATGCCCAACCCTGGCCGGCTCGCCAGGCCATCGACATCGGCCGCTACGTGAAGACGTGGAGAGATGCGCACGGAAAAGGGTCGGTCAACTTCATCACCGCGCGCGGCTGCCCTTATAAGTGCCGCTGGTGCAGCCACCAGGTCTTCGGGCAGACCCACCGCCGGCGCAACCCCCTGTTGGTGGTCGACGAGGTGGAGTGGCTGATCAACACGTACAGCCCAGACATGGTCTGGGTTTCGGACGATGTGTTCACGATCAACCACAAATGGCTTCGTGAGTATGCCGCGGAGATGCGCGCGCGCAATCTCAGAATCCCCTTCGAGTGCATCTCGCGCGCAGATCGCCTCAACCCGGAGATGCTTGATCTACTGGCCGAGCTGGGCTGTTTTCGCATTTGGATTGGTTCGGAAAGCGGATCGCAGCGCATTCTCGATTCCATGGATCGTGGAGTCAAGATCGAACAGGTACAGCAAGCAGTGGCCATGAGCCGGGAGCGCGGCATTCAGAGCGGAATGTTTCTCATGTGGGGTTACGAGGGAGAAGATCTGGAAGATATCGAAGCTACCATCCGCCATGTCAGCACTTCGCAACCCGATATCTTCTTCACTACCGTCTCTTATCCGATCAAGGGAACTCCTTACTACAAGAAGATGTCTGATCGCCTGGTCCAGTTGCAGCCGTGGGCAACAAGCTCGGATCGAGATCTCAAGATCAAGGGGCGGCATTCACAGCAGTTTTACAGGTACGCGGACAGGCTTCTTAAAGAAGAAGTGCAGCTTGCCCGCCTGGCCGGCACACCTGCGGCAGATTCCGAAAGCGCAGCCAGTCTTCGCCATAGCATCGAACAGGCTCGGGCGGGGCTGCTCTCGTCTCTCTCTGAGGTGGAAGCATGAACAACCTCGCCGAGGTTGAGAATCAGACTGTACAGGCGTTTGACAGTCTCGCGGCCAGGTATGACGACCTGTTTACGCGTTCCATGATCGGCCGCGCCCAGCGCGGAGCTGTGTGGAAGGTGCTTACCGAGACCTTTAAACCCGGCGACCATATCCTGGAAATCAATTGCGGCACCGGGGAAGATGCGCTCTTCCTGGCGCGGAATGGCATATCTGTTGTTGCTTGCGATGCGTCGGAACAAATGATCCGGACGGCGCGCCAGCGGATGGAAGCGGAAGCCCCGGATGCGCCCATCCACTTCGAGGTCCTTCCGACTGAGCAACTGTTCGTCTCCGTCCCGACGATCTGTTCGATGGGGCATTGTCAAACTTCTCTGGATTGAACTGTGTTGCGAATTTACAGCAAACTGCGCGCGATCTGGCAGCCCTGGTAACGCCGGACGCCCCAGTCCTACTCTGTTTTTCCACCCGGTTCTGTCTCGCTGAGACGATCTGGTTTGCTTTCCAGGGCCAATTTCGCAAGGCATTCCGCAGAACTTCCGGGACGGCAACGGTAAAGGTATACGGCTTCAGTGTGAAGGTACAGTATCCCACCCTGCGGGCGATCAAGAGGATGTTTGCCCCATACTTTCTCTTGCGCTCCTGCACTGGAATAGGCATCGCGGTTCCGCCATCGTATCTGGAACCATGGGCGCGCAAATATCCGAGGGCGCTTCGCCTGCTTCGCCGGATCGATAAGCGAATTTCTCGCCTGCCCTGGCTGCGCACGATCGGCGACCACATGCTCCTGCACTTTGAGCGGGTGGAGGTGTGATGCTGGTGAGCCCGCAAGCGGAGGTTAGGTTCAGTCTTCGAGGAGCAGAGCGCCGGAGTTCCGTTGCGCTGCCCGCGCTGCTTCGGCTCGATCGGCTGCCTGCCCGATGGGGATGCGGTTGACTGCTTCACCTGCAAAACCAGGCTGGCTTGCGAGCGAGGTATATGGAAAGCGCTCTTGCCCGAGCGCGCCGCGCGCTATGCGCGCTTCGTTAAGGACTATGAATGTATTCGCACAGCGGAAGGCCGGGGAAGTACAACCGCCGACTACTACCTCGCACTTCCCTACCGCGATCTTTCTGGCTTGCACAGCGGACAGTGGGCGATGCGGGCGCGCACCTTTCGCTATATCGAGCGGAAGATTCTGCCGCGTATTACTACCCTGACGCACAATCGGCTGCGCATTCTGGACCTGGGCGCCGGCAACGGCTGGATGAGCTACCGTCTGGCAAGCCAGGGCCATGCACCCGTAGCCGTCGACCTACTCACCAACGATCAAGATGGTCTTGGCGCCGCAAGGCACTTCGAGCAGCGGCTGCCTGCTCTCTTCCCACGGTTTCAAGCAGAACTGGACAACCTGCCCTTCGGCGATGGGTACTTCGACCTGGTGATCTTCAATTCCTCGTTCCACTATTCGGAGAATTACGAAAAGACATTTGCGGAAGCGCTTCGCTGTACGCGCAGGAGCGGAACGGTGCTGATCGCAGACACCCCATGGTATAGCGATGAGCTGAGCGGCCGCCGCATGCTGGAAGAGCGCCGCGCCTTCTTCGTGAAGCGCTTTGGCTTTCCCTCCGACGAACTGAAGAGCCTGGAATATCTGACCGACCAGCGACTCGACGAGCTGGAAAAACGCTTCTACATCCATTGGCAGATTCATGAACCTTACTACGGCATACGCTGGCAGATGCGCCCGCTACTCGCGAAACTACGACGCAGACGCAAACCATCCCGCTTCAGAATCTACGCCGCCAAGGCTGCTCAATGATTATCCTGTTCCATCCTCGAGCCACCAAGCCTCGCAACTGCCGGCTTCCGCTAGCGGTGCTTGCGCTTGCCGCTGTGTTGGAGGGCCGTGAAGAGTACAGAATTATCGACGGTAACCTGGAGGACGATCCGGCCGGGGCCATCGTAAGCACGATCGATATTCACCAGGTGGAGCTTCTGGGTGTTTCCTGTATGCCCGGGCCGCAAATGGTGGCGGCCATGGAGACCTGCCGCGAGATACGCCGGCTGCGCCCGCGGGTGCCGATTGTCTGGGGCGGCTACTTTCCATCGCTCTACCCGGATACCGCGCTCAACGCAAAGTACGTTGACTACGTGGTCCGCGGCCAGGGCGAAGATACCCTGCTTGAGCTGATCGACGCGCTACGAGGAAAGCGCGGGCTGGAGTCCGTTCTTGGGCTCTGCTACAAAGACGTCTTTGGTTTTCATCGCACGAATCCGGAGCGGCCGATGAAGGGTCCGGACGAATTTCCCTGGTCACCCTTTCATCGTCTTCCCGTCGACAGATACCTGCGGCCTTCCTTCTTCGGAAAGCGCACCGCGGTGCATCATGCCAGCATCGGCTGCCCTTTCAACTGCAGTTTCTGCGGTGTCCACGCTGCTTATGGAAGAGCGGAACGCATGGAGTCTCCGGAGCGGACGGTAAGCATTCTTAACTACCTCGTCGGCCCGATACGGCGCCGACTCTGTGCAGTTCTACGACATGAATTTCTTTCTTCGTGAAGACCACGCCCGGGAGCTGGCCGAGCGGCTGGCACCGCTCAACCTGCGATGGTGGTGCGAAGCCCGGGTGGACATTATGTCCCGCTACTCGGATGCAACGCTCGAGGCGATCAAGAAGGCGGGCTGCGCGATGATCTTCTTTGGAGCGGAATCTGGCTCCGATTGGGTGCTACAAAGAGATGCAAAAAGGCATCACGACCGAGGAAACACTGGCGATGGCCCATCGCACGCGCGAGTTCGGCATCATTCCCGAATTCTCGTTTGTCATCGGCAACCCAGGAGATCCGGAGCGCGATACAAGAGAGACGGTAAGTTTTATCCGCAAGCTCAAACGAATCAACCCCGACTCCGAGATCATCATGCAGCATTACACTCCCACGCCGCAGCCGGGAAAGATGTACGGAGATGTTGATAGCCAGATTTCGTTTCCGGATAGCCCTGCCGGATGGGCGAGCAAGGAATGGCTGGATTACACGCTTCGCATCGACACGCATGCTCCGTGGCTGAAAACCAGGACCAAGAAACTCATCGATAATTTTGAAACCGTCGTTGCGTCCCGTTGGCCGACGGTTCAAGACATCCGTGCGCCCCAATGGAGCCGCGTACTCTTAAAGGTGCTGAGCTGGTGGCGCTATGCGATGCGCATCTACAGCTTCCCCGTGGAACTGCAGTGGGCCAATAGCTTCATCAATCTTCGCAAGCCTAAGCGAGAGAGCTTATGAGCCAACTCTCCCCTTACCCATCCGAGGTCTTTGATAGCTGGGCGGAGGTTTATGACACCCAGCCGAACCCACTGCTTTCGCTGGAACAGCGGATCCTGGCAGCAGGTTGGGGGATATTCGCGGCCTGGATATTCTTGATGCCGGTTGCGGTACAGGCCGGTGGCTACACCAATTGGCCGATCGCGGCCCCAGAAGTTTGATCGGAGTCGACATTTCTCCGGCGATGCTGCTTCTTGCCGGTACCAAACTGGACCATAACTGCGACCTTCGCCTGGGGAGCTGCGCGGTCCTTCCGGTCGGCGACACCACCACCGACATGGTGCTTTCTTCCTTTGTTGTCAGCTACCTTGACGATCTTGACGCCTTCGCACAGGAAGTCGATCGCGTTGCCCGTCCAGGCGCAACTGTATTTCTTAGCGACATGCATCCGGATACGGAGGCCCGCTGTAACTGGAAGAGGGGCTTTCAAGCCGGCGGCTCAGACACCCAGATCCATGGACGTAGATGGTCTCTTCACCAGATCACGCAGGCTTTTCAGGCGTGCGGATTCAAGGTCGTTTCCCTCATGGAGCCGAGCTTCGGTATCGAAGAGAGGCAGATCTTCGAAGAATGCGGCCGGCTTGATCTGTATGAATCCGCGCGGGCTCTTCCTGCGATTTATGTCTTGCAGTTGCGCAAGCCGCCGAGTGCTCCGCGGGTTCGCAAAGCCGCTTCTTACACTCTGGGCGCAATCCATCTTACGGGAGGGCGTTGCGCGGTGGGAGCGGATGCATCGGCACTCGCTTCGCTTTCCATTGACGGACGGACTATTCACTCGATCGAAAGCGGCTCTTCGGAAAGCACTGTTGACCTTTCGGGGTTTCTCCTGCTTCCCGGGCTGATCAACGCGCACGATCATCTCGATTTCAGCCTCTTTCCTAATATCGGTGATGGGCCTTACCAAAGCGCAGGGGAATGGGCACACGATATCCATTCGAACCAGGCCGAGCGTATTGCGCGATATCGCCAAGTGCCGCGGTCTCTCCGTCTATGGTGGGGAGGGATCCGCAATCTGCTCTGCGGCGTAACCACCGTGTGCCATCACAACCCATTGAGCCAGGAGCTATTGAGCCCCGGGTTCCCCGTTCGTGTAGTGCCAGATTTTGGCTGGGCACACTCGCCTTCGCTTGAGCCAGATCTCGCGCGCAAATTCAGAGAGAGCCGGGCCGGATTGCCGTTCGTTGTGCATGCTGCGGAAGGGGTAGACGAAAAGAGCTCGCAAGAGGTTTTTGATCTCGACCGCATACACGCTCTCGATGACCGCACGGTGCTTGTCCATGGCCTCGGTTGCACTGCTCAAGGCGTGTCCCTGATCAACCAGCGTCGTGCATCTGTCATTCTCTGCCCCACGTCGAACGAGTTTCTCTTCCACCGGTCGCCCTCACTTGGATTTATTCGTTCGCTCGACTCGGTAATGCTGGGCAGCGATTCGCCGCTCACCGCGGCCGGAGACCTACTCGACGAGATCCGATTCGTGCACACACAGACCGGCCTCGATGCGAACTCGATCTATGCCATGGTGACCAGCCGCCCGGCGGAGATTCTGCGCCTGCGCCAAGGAGAAGGTGGCATCAAGCCAGGCTCTGTGGCGGATTTGGTCGTGGTCCGCGATACCGGCCTCAGCCCGGCAGAAACTCTGGCGCAGCTGACCAACGACCAGATTGAGTTGGTCATGGTTGCGAGGTCGTATCCATCTTGCCGGTCCATGGTCTCTATGAGCGCCTTCCCGGCGGGCTGAAGCAGGGACTGCAGCGCTTCGAAGTGAATGGCCACCCACGATGGGTACGCGCTCCCATCGACCGGCTATTCGCGGAGACCGAAGAGTTTCTGGGAAGCGATCTTTGCGTCGGCGGAAAGAGAGTGCGTCGTGCCCCTGCTGCATGAGGAAGATGTTGCATCGTCCCCCGCTTCCGGGCTGACATCCATGCCGATTCTCATCTTGAATGTCCACAGCAACTGCAACTGCCGCTGCGTCATGTGTGACATCTGGAAGCGGGAGACGCATGAGCAGGTCAGAGTTGCCGATCTGGACCGTCATCGAGCATCGTTGCGTAATCTTGGCGTCCGGCAGGTCGTGCTATCCGGCGGGGAACCTTTGCTGCACAGCGATCTCCCCGCGCTGTGCAACTTCTTTCGCCAGGAGAATATTCGCCTCACTCTGCTAACGACCGGTCTGCTGCTGCTCAAACGCGCAAACGATGTCTCCACACTCTTCGATGATGTTATCGTCTCGATCGACGGCCCCCGGGCGATTCATGACGGCATCCGGCGAGTCAATGGGGCCTTCGATGTAATCGCCCGGGGGGTTGCGGCGATCCAGAAGCAAAATCCGGATATCGAGATCGCCTGCCGCACCACGGTCCAGAAAGCCAATCATCGTCACCTTCGCGCTACCGTGACAGCAGCGAAAATGGCTTGGATTTGATTCCGTATCTTTTCTTGCGGCCGACCTGACATCGGAAGCGTTTAATCGTCCCCTGGTGTGGCCAGGAGAGAGACAAAGCGAAATCGCGCTGACGGCGCAAGAGGTTGCGGAGCTTGAGGACGAGATGGAAGCGCTCATTGTGGAGCATGACCACGATATTCGCAGCAAATACATCGTGGAGTCGCCCGACAAGCTTAGGCGGATTCCGCGCCGATTCCGCGAGCATCTGGGAGAACTTTCTCCCCAGGCTCCGATTTGCAACGCGCCTTGGGTTTCCGCCGTGATCGAAGTTGACGGATCGGTGAGGCCGTGCTTTTTCCATCGTCCAGTTGGGAGTATTAGGTCGTCTACGTTGGAAGAGGTTGTGAACGGTGAGGCGGCCCGGCTCTTCAGGCAGTCGCTCAACGTGAGTGAGAACCCGACGTGCCGGCGCTGTGTCTGCTCACTGAATTACCAGGGCACATGAGCCAAGCAACATCAACAAAAGTGGAACGACAGATTTAAGCTTTATTTCCAAAGTGAGGGACTATGCGAATCAACTCTTCTAAACGTTTATCATCCTTGATGATAATTGGACTTTGCTCTTGGAACCTGGCCACTGCACGCGGAGCGGAGACCGATTTGCAGCCAGGGATGAAGGCTCCGGCCTTCACGCTTCCGTCCCAGGACGGAACGCCGGTCAGTCTTTCGGACTACCGCGGCAAATGGGTTGTCGTTTATTTCTACCCGAAGGACAAGAGCACTGGATGCACGATCCAGGCACACGCCTATCAGGGCGATCTGCCCAAATTTGAGGCGAAGAATGCCGTCGTCCTCGGCGTCAGTCTCGATACAACCGAGAGTCACAAGAGCTTCTGCACTCAGGATGGGCTGACTTTTAAGCTGCTCGCCGATCCAGAGCGTCAGGCCGCTGCGGCCTACGGGGTGCCATTGATGACCTTCAAGGATATGAAATTCGATGAGCGAGATACTTTCCTTGTTGCACCGGACGGAACGATTGCCCAGCTTTGGAGAAAAGTAGACCCGCGTGAAGACAGCACGGTGGTTCTGCAGGCCATCGCCCATTACAGTAGCCACTGAACCATCAGCAGAGCTGATCTATGCTTGCGCAGTTTGTGAGCTTCAGCGGGACACGATTTCATCTGTGCCATCGTAGCTTTGGGAAATAGCCCAGTTGCACGGAGCTGGTGAAGTCCTGGAATCTGCCGGGGGCCAGCACAGGCGCCTTCCACGCTTCATACTGTGCGAAGCCGGTCAGCTCCAAATCGTTCTTAAGCCGGACGACGGCGCGCAAGGAGAAATCGTTTTGCGTCGTGCCCCCGGGGATGAATCCTGCCGCGACCTTTGCGTTGCGATAGCCGAGTTCGATGCTCTCCCTGGGACTCAACCAGTAGGTGAGCCACGCCTGACCGCCCTTTCCTTCGCGCCCTATCCAACTGCCAAGAAGGTTCCCCTTGTTGGTGTAGCCATCGCGATACTCGCCCTCCCAATAGATAAAGTGGCCTCCATTGATGGTTCCCGCCGGCGTGTCTGTGTTGACACCCTCAACGCGTAAATCGAGATGGGGAACGCCGGGAAACCGGGAGAGATATATTCCAGGGTTGACCGCAGCCCGTCGAGGGGCATCGATGGGAGATGTGTCATCGTGCACGATGGAGTCGGAGTAAAGCGTGACCCATTTGGCCACGCCCGGAAGCCGCCAGGTGAAATCAAAGCTCGAGTGGCGTTCTCCAGGATCGTTTCGCGATAGCTTTTCGGAGACCGGAACATTACTGAAGCTGGTAAAGCTGTGCCAAAAGGATCCGAACGTTAACGGCACGTGACCTTCACCGGCAAAGATAATCACTCGCGAAAATCCAAACTCGAGATCACTCGTGGGCTTGAAGCTGAACTTCTGTGCCTGTACCCATGGCTCCCTTGGATAGACCCAGCCCTTCAGATCACCGAGAAAAGCCTCGTAGCGAAAGGGACCCGTCACCCGGGAAAGGAGCGGGATGTGAAGCGGCTCAACGCGATTGATGCGAAATGCATAAATTGGCTCGGCATTGTTGCTCCATGCCATACTGCTGCCTTTACCGGGCCCCCACCAGTTTTCGCTCTTGCCGATCGAGATCTCGTGGCTTGCAAGGTGAAACGAGGCGTTTGCGTCCAATAGCCGGAAAACATTGGTTTGGGGAACAGGCAATAGCTGGGACGGCTGGATCGGAATTTCATCCACCTGCGAGATCACGTCGAGCGTTGATAGCGGATAGGCGTGCACGTCCTGGAGCATGCTGATATTCACCCCTCAGGTCCAATGAGAAGCGCCCATCTTCCGCGCGGGCAATAAAACCATCGACCATGTTGAAGCCTTCTTCATAGGGACGCCCGTAGTCATTAATGATGGTCTGGCCAAAATGTGCAGAGTCGTTGATCGAGGTCGGCCCGCGATGCCGAGCGAGCGGCTATAGAGTTCCTCCAATTCTGCGTGCGGCGCCGATCCATCCTCGGCAAACTCCTTGGTCAACGCGGCAAAGATGCGCGTCGCCTCGCCATCGCCGGGAGCTTGACCGATCTGAGTTGCGGTTTGCTCGAGGATATGCAGGCAACTGAGCCGGGTCCATGGCCTTAGCCCCATATACGCAGTGTCTGCATATCCGAGCGCGTGAAGCCGGTCGAAGGCAGGATAAATCCAACTATCGAGCGAGACATACGTCGAGCTATTCGAATGACTGTCCTCCGCGCACGATACCCCCATCGCGGCTACCGAACAAACAATGAGAAGCAGCAGCTTAAGTCCGCGGCGCACTGACCCTCCACTGGTCAAACCACCAACAGAAGCCATGCCAAAGGGTGTTGGGCAGGGTTCGAAGATGGAATGCGACGCGGAAGGCGACGTGTAATACATACTTCGCGTAGCGCTGTGAAGGCCAAAACGTTCGCATCTTGCGGGACTTGGTTGCGTCCTGCCCGGGAGCACCCACAGCCGGAAGCCGAACAGGAAGCAGGGCCTTGGCCAGGATGAGGAGTTGATCCCAGCGTGACTCGAGCAGGCTGAGGTGCAGCCATACACCATGCTTGTTGGGGTGAAACATGCCGCGTCAGTGGGGACGCGGAAAACCTGTCGAGCCATTTGCGCACCGGAGCAGGGATCCTGGACATCTCACGATCGACTGCGTCCGCGCAGCAACAGTTGAACCATTCCCGGGCCAACCAGAAGGAGATCGCCTGCAGACTGCGCAGCCGATCGTCGTGCTGAGCCACCCACGTTTGCCACAATGCCTCATCTTCTGCGTGCGTATGCAGGAAACATGCCAACTCATACACGTGGTGTATGACCCAGTCCCCGCGCTGCAGATCGCGAAGTATATGGAGCGCGTTAAATGCGAGATTGTCGATCGGGCAAAGCGCGGGATAACTAAGGTCGCCTGACTGGCGGACGATTCGCCGGCCCCAAAACTGATCCACGCCCGGTATGGCAAGCCGCGTCGCTGCGAAATTCCAGAAGCAGAAGTGCACGTCGATGCCCGGCGGCATTTCGGGGTCATATTCGTTTCCACGCCATCGCCACTCTCTCTTTCTGGTCATCTCGGGCAAATGGTCCGCGGGAAACTTCTCTAACGTTTGATTCGATTCGTAGCCCAAACTTCTGAGTGCGGCCTGGGCGGCAAGGATGGAGTCTTCCGGGCAATAAAGATCGATATCCGATTGCATGCGGTGATCCAGGGAATCGGTGAAGTCTGGATACTGAGCGAATCCTTTGAGAACCAGGTGCTCTACCCCGGCACGTTCGAACGCCTGGGCAGCCTCTCTATAGGCCGTCTCGATCCGCTTTACCCGCATCCTGTTGTCAGCGAGGTTTCGATTGGCTCGCGACAGTACCCAACCCGGAGCATCCTCCCGGCATGTTCTCATCAGAGGCAGCGTCAGATGAGCGAGATCACAAACACCTTAGAAGATCCTGCCACTTTGCGTCCGTCAGTTCCCAAAGGCCCACAGTTTCCGCGCCCCTTAGTTGGAGAGCCTCCAGTACCGCAATGAAGAACCCCGGTACACCGCTCTAGCTGGTTGAGCTCTACCATCGTTCGCCGCCCCTTCGGATCAAATCCTCAAGCCGAGCAATCGCTCCACTCAACGTGCGATAACGCAGTTCAAACAGGCGGGCGTTGAGTAACTCACGAATGGCCGCTTGTACCTCTCTGTTTGTCCCCGTATCAACTTGAGAATGGCTCGCCCACTGCAGCGCGAGTTCTTTGGGGAAGGGCACGAGCTCCGGCACATCGAATTCGTTCCGATTGAGAAAGACGATGTACTCGACCCTGGAATGCGGCACCGCCGTCACATTCGGAATAAGCGCCGTCGGAACTTCGATCGATGGTTTTCCCGCAGCCCGGGGAGTAAGGCTGAGACCTTCCAGCTCTGGGAACAGCTCGGCAGCAGATGGCCTGAGACGCACCAATTGTGAGTTGCCGACGACGAGCCGGCCGCTTCCTTGTCGAACCAGGTAACTTGCATCATCCGAAATAAATTTCCATCCCGCTCGAGCGCACGCGTAGGCAAGTGAAGACTTACCCGCCCCGGAGTTACCACACAGCAACACTCCCTGGCCAGCGAGCTCAACACACGCCGCGTGCAGCGGTGTCACATAAGAGGAGGCCAGCATCGTCAGTGCGATTGCTTCAAGAAAGTGATAGCGCAGATACGCTTTGTGTTCTACCGCATCCTGGTTGAGCCACACAAAGGCGAACCCCTGCAAGCGGTCGCATACGGCAAAGTTTTGTGCGTCAGCTACGATCGATAGAAGATGTCTTTGCCCTCGATATACCGGAGGCGGCGGGCACAATCCAGAACTACCTGCGCCAAGCGCAATGCGAATCTTCAGCGCCGGCAGAGAAAAGACCTCACGCAGTGCGCCCCAGCTCTCTTCGGCCGCGGCCAACACCTCATCCGAGTTGGTTTCAATCTCTACAGCGAAGCCGAGCGGGTAGTAAGTTTTGCGCAGCGGCAATGCTATATTGCTGAGCAACGGGTCGCCGGCGATCACCGGATCGATTACATCCGTCGCTACCACAGATTTAATGGATGGCATTGTCATTTTCTTCGACCTAGTTCGAGTTCGGCTGCGGGGTCGTGGCCTGGCTTGATTCAAACTCATCACCGCTGTACGCCCTTGGCTCCCCGAGACTTCCAGCGGGGGGCAGATGGCGGAGATACAACACCATCTGCCACACCTCCTGGTCGCCCAACATTCCCTTCGAGGCAGGCATACCCGATGGGAAAATGCCGTTATCAATGATCCATTTCAGTTGGCCGTCGGTGTATGCCTGCACTTCAGCACTGGCCATGGATGGAATCGGCGGATCTACCTTGGTTGCAAATGGTACCCCCGTATTCTGTCCGTCTCTTCCATGGCACTCAACACAGTAGTAGCCAAACACCTGCTTGCCGGCCTCGATATTTGCCGGGGTTACGGGAATCGGGTTCTTATCGGGTTTGCCACGCACGGTGACGTGTTGCTTTACCCAATAAGCGGTCTTGGTTTCAATCGGGCCTGGAGGCTTCGCACCGCAGGCAAGCAACCAGCAACAGCCAAGGCTCGACAACACCAGGCGAACTACCCGGGAAGCCATGGCTATTTTTCCTTTACTTCGACGGAGAACACCATCGACGCGTGGCCGACTCCGCAGAAGTGGCCGCATTGCCCATGAAACGTTCCTACTTCTTGAGGAGTTACGTCGACCTTAGTAACTTTTCCCTTGGGAAGGGTCACGTTTACACCCAGGTCGGGGATTAACAAACCATGCGTAGTGTCGTCGGCAGTGAGCGACAAGGTCACCTTTTCTCCCTTGGTTAGGGTTATTTCTGCCGGCGTAAAAGAGAATCTTTTCGCGTGAATCTCGATTACGCGAGGTTGATCCTGCGCTTGGATCGCGGGCCGTCCGTAGACGCTGCAGCACACAATGACGACGGTCAGGTATCGAATAATGTTTTTCATTCCGGATTCCCTTTGCTAGCGCCTAAGGCGCCATGAATTTGAGGAGTGCCTGCTCGTCTTGGCGTGAGAGACGAGCGCGTGTACGCATATGCATGATGATCGTTCCGGTAGCTCTGGGTGAAATACTCATTGGTGGCTGATGGCAACGGCCGCAGTTCACGGCAAAGAGTCGTTCTCCTTCGTTCTGCGGCCGTGGCAGGTGCGGCCTTAGGGTCAGCTCCCTTGGTTCCAGCAGAGAGCAGAATGGGGCACAGCAGCAACGGAAGAGCTGCAATGCAGAGAGTGCTCAGGATAGATCGAGGCATCACTTCCTCCCCGGCCAAAGTGGCCATACAAAGCGATAGGTAACTCCGGCGTTCCAGACGTTTGCGTTCGCCTGATTGCTGAATTGGCGTCCATAGCTCGAAACGAGCCTGAAGTTATCGCGGAAGTAATAATTCACACCGATATCAAACCGCTGCGTATCTTTCGTCGGGAGACTATTACCACCGCCATTCAATGGATGGAACTGCTGCACCCGGGGCACGAGCTGAACACGGCTGAAAAATGCCGGCTGCTACCGGAACCTGCGAGAGCTTGTAGGCAGACTCAATCCAATACCCCTCACCGTAAAAACTACGATCAAATTCCGCCTTCAAATCAAGCGGAAACCTCTCCGGCTGCCAGGAAACGTAGGTGCCGGAGCTGTTGATCTGATGCTCCTGAAGCGTGTGCTGGAACGATTCCCCCACCTCCAACCGGGCGCCTTTCAGGAAAATGCTGGCGTCACCTCCCGCGAGGCGTGAGGCCTCCAGCTGGTTGATGCTGCTTCGGGTAGAGAAGTAGGCGGAGTATTGAATGCTGTACGCCGGCGTTTCATAAGCATTGCCGCGCAGCATCACGCCGTCCCCAACTCCGTTGGGCCGGGTACCGATGACATCTGTAATTGGAGTGTCCTGCAGGTTACGGATCCATAGCGGCGCGAGGCGCTCGTTGTAAAGGCCGTAAGGTAAAAGGAATGCTCCCGCGGTCGCGATCACGTGTGTATTGGCAAGCCAATCCAGCTGAGCGTAGTCGACGGACTTGAACACTTTGCCGGTAAATGGTCCGGTGGTTTGATTCTCGCGCTGGAAGAAGCCGAAGAATTCGGCTCTCGATTCAAGCAGGACATGCGAGCCGAATGGAACCAGCAGAACTGTTTCGACCTGGGGTTCTAACGACGTGACCCCGCCGTTGACGTTGTGGATGTACCCGACGGTACCTGAGAGCACTGGTACATACCCCGCGTCGGTATGTTCGGTGTCAGGATTTTGCGCACTGGCCCAACACGTCGTCAATAAGATGCAGGCTCCGATCCACCATAGCTTCATAATCAGTTTTCGCTTCGCGCTTTCCTGGAATCACAACGGCTTTCTGCGCGACGACCATGCAGCCATAACTGCCTGGCACCGCGTGTTGATAAATTGAAGTATAGGGAGGTGGCGTCTTGGGAATGTATGCGAGTTGTCATCGCTTTGTCATTTCCGCCGGAAGCGCGCATTATCAGTGGTTCCGTGATCTAAGGTAGTTATGTCGGAAAGATGTCTCCGCTTGTAACTGCCATGAAGATCAGGAAACAACTTAGACGTTTTCTCATTCTGCCCCTGCTCGGTGTGATCGCAGCCGCAGCCCAGGCGCAGTTGGGAAGTCCGGTGGGTGAGCTTGGTGGAAACACGCAAGGATCTGTGCCCTGCGACGACCGCTTTTTTCTATGCCCCGCAGCTCAGTCGACGCAAATGAATCCAGGTGCGTCGCCATACAGTAGTCCGGCAGGCTCACAATACAACTCAGGCGGAAGAAGCGATCTGCCAGAAGCAGATACGCGGTACGACTTTGGCAATGGCCAACCACTGAACTTAAGCCCGCGGGATTACCCCTATCAGCGCCAGGCTGGCGGTCCACCCTGTCTGCAGCTTCACCTGTTCGATTTCGTCCCGAACCACTGACGGAGTTTCAAAAGTTTGTTGCCGCCGACACTGGTAAGACTCTGCCCATTTTCGGAGGGATGCTCTTTCGCGACGTACCAGCCACCTTTGCTCCGCTGGACAGAGTGCCTGTCCCGGAAAACTACGTAGTCGGCCCGGGCGATGAGCTTATGTTGCGGGCGTGGGGAAGCATCGCGTTTTACCTGCGGGTTACGGTCGATCGCAGCGGCAGCATCTATATTCCCCACGTCGGTCAGGTGCAGCTGGCGGGGATCAAGTTCTCGGAGTTGAGAAATTATCTCGAAGGACAGATTGCAACATCTTTCAAGAAATTTGATTTGAGTGTAGAGATGGGCCAGCTGCGCGCCATCCAGATTTTTGTTGTGGGCAGAACACGGCGCCCCGGCAGCTACACGATCAGCTCGTTAAGCAGCCTGGTCGATGCTCTCTTTGTATCGGGCGGCCCCTCGAGCACAGGTTCCATGCGCCGCATCGAGGTGAAGCGTGGTTCTTCCGTAGTGACGGAACTTGACCTGTATACATTTCTGCTGAACGGCGACAAGTCAAAGGACATACCGTTGCTTCCCGGAGACGTGATCTACGTTCGCCCGGCTGGGCCGCGGGTCGCTCTCACCGGCAGCGTGAGCCAGCCGGCGATTTTTGAGATTCGCAGTGGAGAGACGGTGGGGGACGTGCTCGCCATGGCCGGCGGGTTAACGTCGCTGGCGACTCTGCAGTCAGGCGAACTGGAGAGAATCGATGGCAGCGGACAACGGCACGTCATCGAGATTCACTTCGACGCTGCCGGACTCAAGATGCCTCTCGCCGATGGTGACATCCTGCGGGTGCTGTCGATCGTCCCAAGATTCGACAATGCAGTTACCTTGAGAGGCAATGTCGCCAACCCGGGACGCTACCCGTGGCATGCGGGGATGCGCATTACCGACCTTATTCCAAACAAAGAAGCTTTGCTGACAAGGAGCTACTGGAAGCGTAAGAATGGCCTGGTTTTTACTCGCCTGGACGGACCAACAGAGACACCGGACGATGACTCCGGCGCCAAGCAGACGCCCGCCCAGGCTGCGGATTCGTCTCGCGGTTTGCCACAAGACGAAGATGAAGGCAATTCCGCAACTGCGGCACCCACTTCCAAAGCTGACGACAAGAACGAATCCCCGCCTGCAAATGATGCCGGCGCCGGCGCGAACGCCCCATCTGGAAGCGTGGGAAGCATTGCGTCACAAACCGGGGCGCCCTCTGAGCGCTTCCCGGTTACCAATCGAGTGGACAAGCGGGTGCCGGAGATCGACTGGGACTACGCCGTTATCGAGAGGCTGAATACAGATGATCTGGCGACATCTCTCAAGCCCTTTAACCTGGGCAGAGCTTTGCTGGAGAAGGATGAGAAAGACAATCTCGAGCTGGAACCCGGTGATATCGTCACCATCTTTTCCCAGGCTGACATCCATGTTCCGCAGACACGCCAGACAACATTTGTGAGGCTGGAAGGCGAATTTCAAGCCGCCGGCGTCTACAGCGTGCAACCCGGAGAGACTCTGCGCGCGCTGGTCGAGCGTGCCGGAGGCCTCACCAGCCAGGCATATCTGTTCGGCTCCTCGTTCACACGCGAGTCCACCAGACGGCAACAACAAGCGCAACTGGACGAATACTCCGCTGATCTGGAAAGGGACATCGAACGAGCGGCGGCGACACGATCCAGCTCCGCGGTCAACGTTCAGGAAGCAGCTACCGTATCGGCAAGCCTGGAAAGCCAACGCGCGCTTGCGGCGAAGCTTCGCCTGCTGCGGGCGACAGGAAGGATCGTGCTGGATATTGCGCCGGGAAGCACAGGCACGTCCAACATCCCTGACCTTCCACTGGAAGACGGCGACAGCTTCGTGGTGCCTCCCAGGCCCTCGAACGTCAAGGTTGTGGGAGCAGTTTACGACCAGAACGCATTCATTTTTGAAAGCTCACGCAAGGCCGAGGATTATCTGCAACTGGCGGGGGGCATCGCCAGGAGCGGCGATAGTAGACATACCTTCATCATCCGGGCGGATGGCTCCGTAGTCAGCCGCAAATCGAAGGCAGCCCGGGGCGGCTTAGAGAGATTGAGCATGAATCCTGGAGACACGGTGGTGGTGCCAGAGATTGTGGATAAGACAACACTGCTCAGAGGTCTCACCGACTGGTCAGCAATCTTCGGCCAATTTGCATTGGGAGCGGCGGCGATCAATGTACTGCACTAGAGCTCTCAGCCCGGCCGCGGCCACAGAAAGGAGAACAACACGGTGCAAAGCGCAGAAGCCGGCTTTCTGAAGATTGTGGTCGTCATCGCCCGATCCCGGCGGGCGCTTGCTCTCACCGTGTTCTGGACCATGCTGGTCAGCGCCGGCCTGGTGCTGCTGATGCCGGTTAGTTACACCGGTACGGCGGTGATCCTTGCGCCCCAGCCATCATCGACCGCGTCGGCCCTGCTCAGCCAGCTTGGGTCCCTGTCATCGCTCAGCCCCGACCTTTTGGAGGGCGGCGGTGTGAAAACACCGGAAGAGACTTATCTGGGGATTCTCAGCAGCCGGACGATTGCCGACGAGATGATACGGCGCTTCAATCTCCAGAGCCTTTATCACACCAGCCACATGGTCGATACGCGTCGAGCACTGGCCAGACATACGCGCGTTGAAGCGGCCAAGGGCTATCTTATCCGGATCAACGTAGACGATAAGTCGGCACAAGCGTGCCGCCGACATGGCGAATGCGTACGTTGATGTTCTGTATGGGATTAACCAACGGCTTGCGTTGACACAAGCGTCGCAGCGGCGGGTATTCCTGGAGCAGCAGGTCGACGCGGAGCGTGAAGCGACTGACCAAAGCGGAGCTTGACTTCAAGAGCTGCGCAGGAGAAAACGGGAGTCATCCAGATGACCGCGCAAGCGGAACTAACCCTGCGCACCATCGCTCAGCTCCGCTCCGAAATCGTAATCCGTCAATTGCAACTGCAGCAGCTGCAATCGATCGCTACCGAACATAACGAAAAAGTATCGGAGTTGGAAGCAGGACTGGCGGCTTTGCAAAGTCAACTCAGTAAGGCCGAAAAAGGCGCCAATGGCAGCGAAACGAGCGATTATTTCCTGAGCGCCGGGAAGGTTCCTGCAGCCGGGCTCGAGTACGCACGCAGAATGCGAGACTTGCGTTACCACGAAGCCTTGTTCGAAACACTTTCGAAACAATATGAGATGGCGCGCCTGGAAGAGGCCAAAGCGCCGCCACTCTTGCAGGTAGTGGATCGGGCTGTTCCTCTGGACCGAAGAACGTGGCCGCCGCGAACGCTCCTGGTGCTTCTGGCCGGCCTCTTCTCCGCAGTGATTTTTATTGGCCTGGCGCTGGCTAAAGACGCGTGGGCTCGTGCTCGGGTCGAGCCGCAGAATGCCGAGCAACTTGCCATCCTGCGAAGTGTTCTGGCGCAGCGTAGCGGCCACGAGCCGGCAGGTGCCGTCCATGAATGAACCCAACGAAGAACAAGTTGCTGTCTCGCTCATCGTAGCAACGGTCGGCCGTACACAAGAACTCAACCGCCTGCTTGAGTCGATTGCCGCTCAGACCCTGACCAGCCTCGAGCTGATCATCGTGGACCAGAATGCAGACGACCGGGTAAAGAAGCTGCTCGAGGATTCGGACACATTCCTTCCTATGCATCCATGTTCGGTCGCCAAAAGGCTTGTCGCGGGCGCGCAACGTAGGAATCAATCTGGCGTCCGGGCGCATCCTCTGCTTTCCCGACGACGATTGCTGGTATCCGGGCGATCTTTTGCCGCGGGTGGTGCAATGGTTCGATCAGCACCAGGATTATCACTTCCTCTGTTGCACCGCCCAGGATGGGAGCGGACGGGAAGTTGCGTCACGGTGGCCCAGCCACTCGCTCGCGATTGATCGCGACTCGGTACTGCGCGCGTGCGCAAGCGCTTCCTTGTTCATCCGCAGGACAGCACTGGATGAGATTGGAGGCTTCGACGAGGGGATGGGGCTTGGAGCGTCGACGCCGTTTCAATCCGCCGAGGACAGCGATCTTGCTTTGCGCTGCATGGGTCGCGGCGGCAAAGGATGGTTCGCCAAGCAGCTCTACGTCTACCATCCGGACAAAGGAGCGGGGGAAGCGGCCAATTCCCGCGCCCTGGGCTACGGCATGGGCTTCGGATATCTTCTGCGTAAACATCGCTACTCCCTGCGCACGTTGATCTACCACGTCGTACGTGCACTCGGAGGATTGATCAAGTCCATTATTCTGGCTGAGCCTGGCAAGACGTGCTTTTACTGGAACAGCGCGTATGGAAGACTGCGCGGTTATCTGATGCCGATGTTCGATAAGAACCTGGCGCTGCTAATTTAAGAGAAGCGCCTGGATGGCCGCCGCCTGACGTTCGCCAAACCTCTGCTGGGAAAATAGCGAAGACCGTCTCCAGACCTGCGGCGATCAGCGTTTCCTGGGTTGCCGTGGAATCCATCAGACGTTCAATTTTCTCCGTCAGCTGCTCACAGGAATGCGGGGAGAAATAGAGCGCCGCGTCCCCGCCAACCTCCGGCAACGACGCCGCTTGCGAACATAGCACTGGTGTTCCGCACGCCATGGATTCGATCACCGGCAGACCAAATCCTTCCTCAAACGATGGCACGATGGTCATCAGCGCAGCGGCATAGAGCTCGGCCAGCAGAACGTCGCTGATCTTTTCCAGCCAGACGATCTGGTCTTGAAGGCCCAGGCTGCGTCCATAAGCCTGCACTTGCGGCTTCCACTGACACGCATTTCCCGCAAGCACAAGAAGCGGCGCATCGGCTCTCCTGCTTCGCAGTTGGGCCACCGAATCGAGGAGCAGGGGCACATTCTTGTTGGGTGCGCAATTGCCCACAAACAGGAGGTAGGGGCGTGTGATGCCAAGCTTCCGGGCGACGCTGGTGCGCGCCTCCTGCTTTTCCTTTCTCTCAAAGCACGAGGCGACACAGCCTGGAATGACGGAGATCCTGCCGGGCTCTACATTCAGGTGTTCGCTGAGCATCGCCTTGGTGTACTCGGAGGGCGTGATGATGACGTCCGCATTGGTTGCAGCAAGACGCAACAACGGCCTGGCATAGAGGCTGATTTCCAACTGCCGCGATAGGTAGTGTCCAGAAGGTGGTTAAGGTCATGGATGGTGACCAGCAGCCGGCGTCGCCACACTACCGGTATGTTGTAGTGCGGCACATACAATGCCGAAGCATCTCTCGCCAGCCAGGGCAATGCAAACTGTTCTTTCAGCCCATAGATATTCGCATCGCAAAGAATCAGACGCTGGCAAAGACCAGAGACCAGGTCAACATACTGTGGCTGGGTGATGCAAGTAAGACAGACGTTCTCCAGGTGGGGCCGCAGCCCCTGGAGCAACGAGAGCGTATACCGCCCGATGCCGGTTCTTAACCAGCGAGCGTCGATGACTATACCTTCGCTCAATCAGCGCCCACCTACCGCCCGCTTGACACTGGCCACGGGCTGGCTATATCATTGACTCCCATGGTCCGTCGGAGGTTGAGTGCCGTTCGCGAGACGCAATCGCCACGTTGACCAGCTCGCGAAAGCCCTCCACGAAATAGGCGGAATCAAACCGCTTCGCCCAATCGCTGATGAAGACCGGATCGAAATCCTGTTCTCTTTTTTCAAAGTCGAGAATTGTGTCGCATAGAGCGCCAACGGTCTGTTCATGAAAGAAGAGCCCTGTGGCACAGCCCTGCGCAACCATCCCCCTTTCCGATGCAATGGACTCGAGAGCACCCCCTTTTCCATAGGCGATCACCGGTCTTCCGCAAGCCTGCGCTTCGACCGGAGCCATACCAAAATCTTCCTCGGCCGCGAAGAGAAGCGCCCGGCAGCGGGCGTATTCGCTCCAAAGCACCTCGTTGTCTACATACCCAAGGAACTCTATCGACTTGCCGGCCAGGGCGCGCAGTCTGCGCTCTTCCGGTCCGACCCCAATGATCCGAAGCCGGCGTCCCAAACGATTGCAGGCGGCGATGAGCAGATCCATCCTCTTATAGGCGACGAGTCTTCCGACGGCAAGATAACTGTCGTCTCCGCTCGCCTCCAGGCGCGCATACGAAGTATCGACAGGTGGATAGAGAACCAGGCTTGGGCGTAAGTAATAGTGACGAATACGATCAGCCACATTTACCGAGTTGGCAGCAAAGAGTGAGACTCGTTGCGCGGCGGCAAAGTCCCAGGCCCTGACATAGTGCGCGGATGCCGAAAAGGCGTACTTCGCAAGGCCTGACAATTGATCGCGATATTCGTGGTATTGGTTCCAGATATAGCGCATGGGGGCATGGCAATAGCAGATATGCAGTGCGCCAGGCGCCACCAGCACGCCTTTCATGGGTCCGGCATCCGAGGTTATGACCAGGTCGTAGCCGCGCAGGTCGAGTTGCTCCACAGCCATCGGGTAGAGCGGAAGAAAATGCCGGTGAAATCTGCCGTGCCATGGAATTCGGCCCAGGAACGATTGAGTAATGCGACGGCCGCGAAGGCTCGCGGGAATAGATTTTGGATCCGCTATAAGCGTGAATATATCGGCGTCGGGAAACATGGATGCCAACGCTTCAAGCACTCGCTCGCCGCCGCCTTGCGTGACCAGCCAGTGATGAACGATCGCCACGCGCACGTTTCACGTACCTCCTGCTCGTATCCCATGAGCGGCTTTGGTGCACGGCCAGAGGAAATCCGCTCCAAGACTCACTAGCGAAGCTTATCCCGGCTAAACGACAGGCTGTGTCTGACGATTGTCTCTGTTATGTAATTGTGTGCCGTCGGCAGTTGCCGGTCTCTACGAATGTCCCCACGAATTCCACCACGAAAATTGTCCGCGCCGTCTGGCCGGCAGCGGATATCATCAAAACCGCTATGACTCGATGCCATATTCTCTTGCTCTTCTTGGCCGGATTCCCCTGGGGGCTGCCGCTTGCCGCCCAGACTGCGCAAAACCCGCTGCCTAATTCGGAGCTGAAAGAGCCGGAGGGGAAACAGGTCCAGTTCCGGTTCCAAACGCTGCCTACGAGCGTCCAGATTTACACCTGCCGGCAAGCCGGTCAGGGCTTCGCCTGGGTGTCGGATCCGGACGCGATCATGACAAACTCCGATAAGACCTTGCTGGTCCACCATTACAAGGGCCCAGTGTGGGAAGCCACCGATGGCAGCCTGGTGCGCGGCGACGGCCCGCAGGCAAAACACTATCTGCCGAAGAATCCCGATGCGATCCATTGGTTGGAATTGCCGGTCAAAGCCACCGCGGGACAATTTGCAACGGTATCGTTGATTCGCCGTGTCGATACAACTGGGGGCCTGCTTCCTGCAAACAAACCGTGCGATGTACAACACGCGGGCGACCAGGAACGGGTCGGATACAGCGCGACATACCTGTTCTACGCCGCCAAGTAGGGAGCCGTATCAATGGTGGACGCGGGTGGAATAGCCTCGTAGTGCGCCCTGGAAATCGGGGTTCCCCGGATTTCCTGTGGAACCTGGTGGCTTTGGCAAACTTCATGCGCCTTTCTTTACGGAAAGGCGCACGCGCAGGTTCGTCCAGCGCAGCGTGGCAGGAAATCCGGGTTCCGGGAAATGGCTAAAAAGTACGCACTAACGCACTAATTCGCCTGCTCAAGAACTCTTCTGGGGTTTCTTCTTCTATCGGCTCTGCGTATTCGTGACCGATGGCCGACCAGAGGGTGGCGGGTCTGCCCCGGCCCGCGCCGGTGAAACGACAAGTGGCTGCTCCGAGAGAGCTCAGGTTTTCGAGCGCCTGGTCGATCGAGCTGCTGCTGATGTTGCCATGGAAGAGATCCCGGATCTGTTTTCGGGTGAGGCCGCTGTCCGCAGACCGAAGGGCCTCGAGTATGCGATCGGCGACGGAGTCTCCGACGCAGTTACCGAAGAGGGAGGTGGCGGAGTAGGAACAGTAGTCCCACAGGGTGAGGGCCGCCTGAAGATGAGGCAAGCGGATGATGGAGCTGCAGTCGAGAGCGGCGTAGATGGCGCTGAGGCGCAGCACTTGGGCTTCGCCGCGGCCGGTGGCGGCGCCGTGGAGGCCAGGGCGGTGCTGGCTCAAGGTAGCGTAGTGGCCGTTCCAGAGTTCGCTTGCGGCCGGGTCGCGGCGAAAGAGGATTTCCGGCTGGCCTTGTGCCCACTCGACGGCGCGCCTGAGGCCGGCCGCGATGGCGGATAGTTCCTGCGGGTCGACGTTGCCGCCATCGGGCAGGCATTGGACGCGCTGCGCGAGGGCCCAGAGGCAGCGGTTGGCGAAACCGTTGTGGGCTTCGGTGCGGTGGAGCGACTCGGCGAGCTCGCGCTGGGTGATGTGACCGATGAGGCTGAGGTGGCCTCCGCTGGCCTGCATGAGGCGATCACGGTCGAGCATGCGCAGGGTTCCGCTATCCCAGGCGCAGCGCAGCAGCGGCGAGAGCTGGGAGCGGCTGCGGCCCATGGTGTGCAGCACGGAGGCGAGTTCCTCGGCGAGCACGAGCAGACGCCGATCGCCTGCCTGCTCCCGCCCCAGGATGGCGATGAGGCCGCGGGCGGTGAGACGGGCGCTGATGACACGATTGTCCGTCCAGGTGGGATCCACTTCGGCGAAGAGGCGGGCGATCTGGTTCCAACTGGTTCCCTTGCGCGCCTTGCTGGATTCGCCGACAAGGACGAGGAAGAGGTTCAAGGTGTGACGGGTGGCGCCGACCATGCAGTGCGGGCCGGGGCCAATGACGTTGCCAAAGGCGGCGAGCAGTTGGAGGAGAATGGCTTCGGGCTGGGCCTCGGTGTGCGGGGCCAGGGCGCGCACGGCTTCTCCGGCGAGGCCGTAGAGCGCGTATTGCTCGAATACGGCTTGGTCGGACTGCTGGGGCTGGGGCGCCGGTTCCTGGGAAGCCGAGACGGTTTGGTGCTGGGAGTGAAGGCCGGCCTGGGTGATCAGCTCGTGGCTTCGCTGTTCTATGTCTGCGAGGGTGGGCTGCTTGTCTCCGGTTACCGCCGCACTTAGACTGTCTATCATTATTCACCACTCTTACGGTTGCTAGTTCCGACGGTTTCCATCAGAAACGAGCGGTTCCATGGCGGGACGATCCGCCAGCGTGCCTTGCTTGCATGCGTTGCGACCCAGGGTCCGGGGCACTCCACAAGATGTCTGGTCTTTGGGCGCTACGGAACACACTGGGCCTGGACGCACGACGGCGCTTTACCCTCGAGACATTTTCTTCAAGCGTCAGCGAGCCTACCTGCTTACCTGTACAGATTCGATTTGCCGGAGAAAAGTTTAGACTTTGTTGAAATAAAGATGCGGGGGCCCCGAGGGCGGAAGGCAACGGCGACCACTCAAGGCAAGCAGTTGAAATTGCTGCAATAGGTAAGATGTCACCGCATTACCGTCGACACGGGTGTAATGTCCGGGTTGGCGACTACTCGGGAGTTGAGGGATGCTGAGGTGTTATCTGCCATATCTACGAGAAGTCGTTACCGATCTGGAGTGCCGATGAGACGGATTACTTCCGGGTGGCCGACGACTCGGGAGTTGAACGAAGATTTGTACCTGCGCCGGAGTTACCTGACACTCTTCCTCAATGGGACAGGCTACCAGGAGTCGAAACTGGAGTCGTGAATGGCAATTCCCCGCGCCGACAGTTCATCCAGCAACTGCGCTACCGCAGGAGATATTTCACCGGTTCCCGGTACGATCACTGCCCATTCCAGGTCTTCTCGGAACTCTTTCGTGCTGATGCGCCATTTCTCAAGCGAAGGAGGTGTTGTAGCTCCAATCTGAATGATGGACCAGTGTCGAATCAGTGCTCGTGCAACGTCTCGATCCGGCAATCGGCCGCGCACGATGAAATGATTGTCGCCGTGCACGAGTATGCCTACCATGTGATTTCCTGCGGCTCATTAAATGCCGAGACGCGCGGATCGGGAACCGGATGACCGATCGCAAAATGGTATACGACCTGTCCTCGGCTGAGTACAAGGTTGAGGTGACGGTGCACCTCATCATCGTAGAAGGCGCCGATGCCGGTCGCGCCCAGTCCTAATGCTTCAGCGGCGAGATAAAGGCGATGGCCGATAGCACCTGCCTCAAAATGCACATAGCGATAACCACGGTCGCCATAGCTACGAGCGGCACGATCGAGATCGCCGATCATCGAAAAGGTCACGCAGGAGTTACCGGCCAGGTCCTGCCCCAGGCTCAGACCAGCGGCCGCTACGCGCTGGTCGCCAGCCTGCACCTGCTCCAACTCGGCACATTCCGGCCAGAACCTGTAGACACCGGGTTGTAACCCATCAACGCGGTGAGCATACAAATACAGCTGAATGAAACGCGTGGCGGCAAAGTCAGCCGACAATGGCTTGGCTGTGGCGGCGAGGATGGCCGAGAGCTGCGCCAATGACATCGATGGCTTTCCACCCAGGAAGTCGAGCGCCGAGCGTCGCATCCGGGCCACCTCGCCAAAGCCGCGAGTCGATGACGCCGGAGAAGGCAGCTTGATCTCACCGGAGCCGGTTGGAGCCGCCTCATCGGTGGAGGTGCCACTGCTCCCGCGGCTAGCTCGTTTCGTGGCAAGGTGAAGACTGTCAATCAGTGGGTGAGCAATCGCCTCCTTCGAAAGCTGGTTCGGCCGCCCGCCGAGCCAGACAGTTTTGCTGGTGCCCGCTTCACGCACTGGAATGGACTTGCCGTGCAGACTGACAATCAGCATCGGCCATTCATCCATGCTCGGGCGGCACAACTGGACCACTTCATCGTCGGGGAAATGCCCTGCCGCGAAACTATCGCATCCGATAGCCCGGGCGGAGAGCGCGAGTGCCTGCCAGGCGTGTCCTATGTCGTGCAAGCAGTACCGATAGGCCCGTTCACCGTACTTCCACGACTCGCGCCACACGATACTGGTCAAAACAAATACGACTGGCGCGGAGCCGTCAACTGCCCTCGTTCCGAAACCACCGTGTCCGCGCTGCTCCGCCATGTGTCTGGACGGATCGTAGTGATACATTCCATCTGGCCACCCCTTCAGGCCCCGTGTCAGGAAGTGGAATTCCGTCGGGTGCAGATTCCCGGAGGACGGATTCACTCTTAGCGCATACCTATCTCCGGTGGACGGGACAAGCTTGGACGCGCTAATCGCAGCGGAATAGAAGAGTAATTGCGAGAGAAAAGGTGGTCCGTCATCCGCAGGCGTGGTGCCAAAAGCACCTTGAAGCACGTCGATAGCTGGCATTTCAGGGGCGGGCGGATCTGCCGGCAGATCGAGCACGGGCACGCCCTCGTAATGTCGAAACGGATCGGGCATGTTCGCCCAGTCGAGAACCCGCCGCGCTCGCCTCAGAGATTCAACGCTATGCTTTGTAGCTTCGTGATATTCGCGCCAACTCATTGCCGGTAGACGACCTCCATTGGTACTGATGCTGGTAGCTCGCAACAAGGCGACATTCCACTTATTGAGGAGTGCAGGCCAAGCTGCCGGTGAACCGGGCAACGCCTGAGCGGACAGCCGGAAGTGATTCGGTTACTTCAGTATCGCCGACAATCCACCCGGAATACGAACCAATGGCTCCTCGATGAGCGCATTGCCCTCTTGTCGGCACGGTAGCCCGATATTGGCAGCAACCCCGTTCAGACTGGTCCTTATCAACTCGATTTCCTGACGCAGGCTGAACGATAATGCAGAAAGTGACTGAAACACTCGGAACGAGGGTAGTTCGTGGCCACGAGTATCGCGGATGGGCAGTATGCAGAGGATTTCGGGCCTTTCTATGGGCGCTCCTGGTTTAATACGGCCCACCAAGGGCCATTGCCAAAGGTTGCCGTCCGGGCTGCTCAGCAATGTATCTCACAACGAATACGTCCGAAGGAGGTTCTGGATGCAGATTTCTTCGAGGTGCCGCAGCGGCTGCGAGAAGTACTCGCCAGCCTGATCGGTGCCGCGTCTTCGGACATCATCCTGGGCAACAGCACAGGTTACGGACTTGACCTGCTGGCGAACGGTATTCGTTGGGAGAAAGGCGATGAGATTCTGCTGGTGAAAGGAGACTTCCCGGCCGACGTCTATCCGTGGTTCATCCTTCAAGAGAGAGGCGTTAAGCTCCGATTCTGTGAAACCCATGAGCCAGGTATCCCGGCCGAGCGGCTGGAGAAGGAGATTTCTCGAAAGACGCGCTTGTTTTGCACTTCCTGGGTCAATTCATTTACAGGACATGCAGCTGATATCGCCGCACTCGGGCGAGTGTGTCGAGATCGAGGCGTTCTGTTTGTGCTCAACGCTTCGCAGGCTTTGGGGGCTCGTGTGCTCGAAGTCCAAAGCACACCCGTCGATGCGGTTACCTGCTGTGGCTACAAATGGCTATGCGGACCCTATGGCACGGGCTTTTGCTGGCTCACGCCCTCGTTGCGGAACTCCCTTTTGCCGCAGCATGCGTACTGGCTCCCGATGCAGGAGAGGAAACCGTTGGACCGGATGCGTGACTGCACACTCCGGCAAGACCTGGGCGCAAAAGCTTGGGACGTGTTCTGTACCGCCAACTTCTTCAATTTCGTCCCTTGGACAGCCTGCTTGAATTACATCCTCGAAGCGGGGCCTGAGCGGATTGCGACCTACGACCAACAGATCGTGGAGAAATTGATCCGGGGGTTCGCTGGAAGCCGATTCGAGCTGATCAGCCCGCAAAGCGGGGCTTCTCGTTCCACGTTGATTGTGATTCGTCCCCGGAATTTGTATGACGGATTACAGTGGCAGCAACGGCTAGCTCACGCAGGCGTCGATGTTGCTGTACGCGAAGGCAATCTGCGAATTGCTCCGCATCTTCACAACACAATGGCTGATGCGGACAGACTGCTCATCGAACTCGCGTCTTAGCTCTTGCGCGGCTGCGAACCACATGCTCTCTGTCTGATCTTTCCTTTTGCTGCAACTCGCTCCCGAGTCACGGACAATCCGGAAGTAATCCACGCGCCTTCCGGATTGGTACCGAAAAATGCGCTTCTCTTCATTGAAGCGCCGCAGGGAGTAAAGGGGAAAGGTGCAGGTAGGGTTCCTCCTGCACTTTCCCTAATCACAAGGTCAAAACACTAAAAGGCTTTTCGAGCCTTTCTCGGTTGATACAGGGACGTTTCGCGGGTCTTGGGGAAGGTCATCGCCCAATCGACGAGCGTCTTCATCGCCGGACAGAGCGTTTTCCCAAACTCGGTGAGTTCATATTCCACCTTTGGTGGAAATTGAGGATGAACGGTTCGTTTCACCAACTCGCACTTCTCAAGGATACGCAGCTGTTGCGACAGCATACGTTGTGAAATGCCGGGGACGGCGCGTTCAAGCTCAGAGAATCGCCAGATAGGGCGCGCGAAGAGCCGGTTCAGAATAACGATCTTCCATTTGCCTTCGAGAATTGAGAGCGCCGCCTCAACCCTCTTGGCTCTCTCGAACTCGAAGGGAGTCGCCCTGAGATCTGAAGATTCGGCGATTTCCTCCGTAACTAACAAGTCCGTTCGTATACCCATCGCGCATCCAATCCTGAGTTTGAGAAGCTTCTCCAGAATATCCGGGTGGTTGGCTTCGATACAGGAGGATGAATGGCGCAGGTATGGTTAGTCACCGGCAGCTCTCGTGGTCTGGGTCGCGCAATTGTTGAAGCGGGCCTTGCCGCGGGCAATAAGGTGTTGGCGACAGCTCGGGGCATTGAGTCGCTGGCTGATCTGTCGGAACGATATGGTGATCAGGTCAAGCTCTTCGCGTTGGATGTTACCGACGAAGCAGCAGCAGCAAACGCGGTAATGTCGGCGATCGATGTATTTGGCTCGCTGGATGTGGTCATCAACAATGCGGGATATGGCAATCTTTCGTCCATCGAAGACACGCCTCTATCGGAATTCCGGGCACAGATCGAAACGAATCTCTTCGGAACGATTATTGTGACCAAGGCAGCTCTTACGTATTTTCGTGAAAAGAAAACAGGCCACTTCATTCAGTTTTCATCGGTGGGCGGAAGGATCGGCCCTCCGGGACGTGGGCCATATTCGGCGGCGAAATGGGGCGTCGAAGGCTTCTCTGAAGTGCTGTCGCGCGAAGTAGCACCACTCGGCATCAAGGTCACAATTGTTGAACCCGGTGGGTTCCGCACGGACTTCGCGGGGAGTTCCACCGAACTGAGCGAAGGTCATCCCGCATACGACTCGACTGTTGGAGCTACCGCAAGATTTCAGCGCAATTACAACGGAAAGCAGCCTGGTGATCCGAAAAAGGCGGCTCAGGCCATCATCCATCTGACGCAGGAGCGAAACCCTCCGTTGCGACTGTTGCTCGGCAGCGATGCGTACGCCGCAGTGGAGAAGAACGATCTTGCGCGATTAGAGGAAGCACGAATATGGAAGAAACTCAGTGTCTCCACCGATTTTGGGACGGAGTGACGTAGCGGCGGGCATCAGCCCGTGGAAATGGACTGCACCCCTAAGCTGAGACAAACTGGAACGCGATTAATTGGGTGACGCTTCGGCCCGTTTTTGCTTCGTTTTATCGATTGAGCAGTCGCTAGCCGCGGGAGTGTGGAAATCCTGAAGGGATTTCCAAGGCCTGTGGGAGCGGTGGTAAACCTGCCTTTGGTTTTCCACCGCTTCCATCAGCGCCGTCACTTTCCTTTGGCTACGCTGGCCTGCTCGAACTCTTCCGGTGTTAGATATCGTAGCGCGGAATGCAGTCTTTGCCGATTATATGTCTGCTCCAGGAAATCACCGATTCGACCGCGGGCGTCTTTTAGATCCCGATAGTCAGTCCCATACACTTCCTCCTCCTTGAGTGTTCGCATAAACCGCTCCGCGCGGGCGTTGTCGTATGGATTACCGCGCCGGCTCATGCTGATCTGGATCTCGCCCTGCTCCAGCATTTCGGTGTAATCACTGGATGCATACTGTATGCCGCGATCGGAGTGATGGATCAGTCCTTCTGTTTTCCAACTACGCTCGCTCAGCGCCATCTGCAAAGCTCGAACCGCCAGTCCCGCGTGCAACGTGCGTCCCAGGTCCCAGCCGATGACACGCCGTGAGTAGGCATCCAAAACCACCGCCAGATAGATAAACTCGCTGCGTAGCCGAATGAATGTAATGTCGGCCACCCAGAGTTGATTGAGCGCGGTCAAAACCGCATGCCGCGCCAGGTTCGGATAGATCGGCAAAGTATGCGCTGAATCGGTCGTAAACACATGTTTCTTCCGTCGCAAGCTAAGCAGGTTGTCTTCTCGCATCAAGCGCAGTACACGCTTGTGGTTGACCACATGACCTTCACGCCCCAAAATCCTAGTGAACAGCCGGTAGCCACGGACACGATGATGCTCGACGGCTAATTCCTGCAACCGAGCACGCAGCAACAAGTCGGCATGTTTTGGCGCTGTGTGCTGCAAATAGCGATAAAAGCCCGCTCGGCTCACTTCCGCTACCTGGCATTGCTGTTCCACGGTCAGTACTACTCCTTCGAACGAGAGCGAGACTTCGATCGAGCGATAGACTCCTTGCCGCCATCGCTGGTACGATTCGACGCTGCTCCCCTGACTTGTTCGAAGGCTCGTCTTAAAAAATCCACCTCCAACTGCTTACGGCCTAGCAGCCGTTCTAACTCAGCGATTCGTAACTCGGTTGCACTGGGTGCTGCAGGGGAAACGGTCTGTGACTTGCTCCCTGGCGGCCGACCTCGGCGTCGCTCCAGCCCAGCCCTGCCTCCCGCCCGGAGCTGGTCCCGCCACTGGTAAAGCAGCTTCCGCCGAATACCCAACTCTTTGGCCAGACCTATAATAGTCGTAGCCTGGGCCATCCGACGTACCGCTTCCTGCTTAAAATCTACGCTGTAGCTCCTCGCCTTCTTCTTCATCGGCCTGCTCCATTATGGCCGATAAGTGTCACACACTTTTCCCTCCCACCGTGTCTCACTTTTGGGGTGCATTACAAAGTTTGTCCCCGAAAAAGTTATGTTCGGCGTCAAGCCTTGGGATCCCGCGGTGTTCGTAGCGGCGCCATTCATCCTCACTGGAATTGCCTTGATAGCCGTGTGGCTGCCTGCTGCGCGCGCCTCCAAAGTCGAACCCATGCAGGCGTTGCGCACAGAGTAATCTCCCGCGATTGTGGACTGGTCGGGTGGAATCGGCCGCGGCGACCCGCATTACTATCGCGTGCAGACGCCTTTATTTCTCATTGAAATGACGGCGCTTGAGAGCCGCAAAGGCACTTACCAGGGTGCGGCCTGATTCCGCTTCATCATCTTCAGCCACGGAAGATCAGGAGCCTGACGTCGCGAAGGAGTTTGACGAGATTCCGGAAACCGAACCGTCCGTAGAGCAGAAGCTGGAAACTCTGGTGCTCGCGTCGGATTGAGAACCCGGAGAGTTCGTCCAAGGTGGCAGTGAGCGAGTCAGTCATGAGGTCCGTCCACTCGGCGACGGAGCGGGAGGCAGCGTTTTCCGATTCGATGGGCTCACCCCAGGAGGCGAGAGCTTCCATGCGGAGCTTTTCCCAGAGGCAGTACTCCAGGGCGAGCGGAACGACCGTAACGGGACCGAGCGTGGTGAGCAGGGTGGCAAGACCACGGCGCAGGCGGATCGGGCGGCTGCGCGGATCCTTGAACTCTCCCTCGGGCGACATCCAGAGGATCGCGTCGGGCCGCGCAAGAATTTGTTTGCAGTCTTCCACGAAGTCTCCGGGTCCCCTGCCCAGGCCCGGATGGACGCCGAAGAAACCTAGATAGCGAAGTGCAGGGTACCGGTGGAATAAATGATTCGCGAGCGGGACATAGATGTTGTAAGAGGGCAGCAAGCGCAGCTGCAGCAGCAAGACCACCAGGCCATCCCACATGGAGGGATGATTGAAGAAGATGATGAGGGGCCGGTCCGCGCGCTTGACAGGGAAACGCTCCGGATGGGCGATCCGCAATGCGCGGAAGAAGAAGAAGAACTGAACGCGCGCCACGACGTGATAGACCGCGAGCAAAAAGCGCGAAGGACGGCGGACGGGAGGGCGAGACGCCAGGCTTCGCTCATCTCGGTTAATAGGAGTGCTGAGCACCAGTACCTCTGAATATATTGCCTGCCACGGCGGCAAGCGCGTGGCTATGCGTTAGGTCATCAACAACATCGAAAATCCTAGTCACCCGCTCAGGATGACAGATTTGCCTGGTTTTGAAAAACATTCGGTAAGGCGTGCGGAACACGAAAGAGCGGGAAAGGCGCACGCGCGGCCTCGTTCAGTGCTGCGCGGCAGGATTACGGGTTCGGGAAATGGCTAAAATGTGCGAACTAAGCGAACTAAGTCGGCTAAGTCGTCGAATTCGGCGGTTTTTTCTTCCATCGGCTCTTGCTGACCGTGATCGATGGCGGACCATAGGACGGTGCGGCGACCGCGGCCGGTCAGGTAACGAGAAGTAACTAGTTGGAGAGAGCCGAGCTTTTCGAGCGCCTGGTCGATCGAACCACTGCTGACGTGGCCGTGGAAGAGGTTGCTGATCTGTTTTCGGGAGAGGCCGTCGGGCGAAGCCTGCAGAGCCTCGCGGATGCGATCGGCAATGGAGTCTCCGACGCAGTTACCGAAGAGGGAGGCGGCGGAGTAGGAACAGTAGTCCCACAGGGTGAGGGCCGCCTGAAGATGAGGCAAGCGGATCAGGGAGCTGCAGTCGAGAGCGGCGTAGATGGCGCTGAGGCGCAGCACTTGTGCTTCGCCGCGACCGGTGGCGGCGCCGTGAAGGCCAGGGCGGTCCTGGCTCAAGGTCGCGTAGTGATAATTCCAGAGTTCGCTTGCGGCCGAGTCGCGGCGAAAGAGGATTTCGGGCTGGCCTTGTGCCCACTCGACGGCGCGCCTGAGGCCGCCCGCGACGGCGGATAGTTCCTGCGGGTCGACGTTGCCGCCATCGGGCAGGCATTGAACGCGCTGGGCGAGGGCCCAGAGGCAGCGGTTGGCGAAACCGTTGTGGGCTTCGGTGCGGTGGAGCGACTCGGCGAGCTCGCGCTGGGTGATGTGACCGATGAGGCTGAGGTGGCCCCCGCTGGCCTGCACGAGGCGATCACGGTCGAGTATGCGCAGGGGGCCGTTATCCCAGGCACAGCGCAGCAGCGGCGAGAGCTGGGAGCGGCTGCGGCCCATGGTGTGCAGCACGGAGGCGAGTTCCTCAGCGAGCACGAGCAGACGGCGATCGCCTGCCTGCTCCCGCCCCAGAATGGCGATGAGGCCGCGGGCGGTGAGACGGGCGCTGATGACACGATTGTCCGTCCAGGTGGGATCCACTTCGGCGAAGAGGCGGGCGATCTGGTTCCAACTGGTTCCCTTGCGCGCCTTGCTGGATTCGCCGACAAGGACGAGGAAGAGGTTCAGGGTGTGACGGGTGGCGCCGACCATGCAGTGCGGGCCGGGGCCAAGGACGTTGCCAAAGGCGGCGAGCAGTTGGAGGAGAATGGCTTCGGGCTGGGCCTCGGTGTGCGGGGCCAGGGCGCGCACGGCTTCTCCGGCGAGGCCGTAGAGCGCGTATTGCTCGAATACGGCTCGGTCGGAGTGCCGGGGCTGGGGCGCCGGTTCCTGGCAAGCCGGGACGGTTTGGTGCTGCGAGTGAAGGCCGGCCTGAGTGATCGGATCGTGGCTTCGCTGTTCTATGTCTGCGAGGGTGGGCTGCTTGTCTCCGGTTACCGCCGCACTTAGACTGTCTATCATAATTCACCACTCTTACGGTTGCTCGTTCCAGACGGTTTCCATCAGAAACGAGCGGCTGGATGGCGGGACGATCCGCCAGCGTGCCTTGCTTGCATGCGTTGCGATCCAGGGTCCGGGGCACTCCACAAGATGTCTGGTCTTTGGGCGCCACGGTACACACTGGGGTTGGACGCACGACGGCGCTTTACCCTCGAGACATTTTCTTCAAGCGTCAGCGACGCCTACCTTTACAGATTCGATTTGGCGGAGGAAAGTTTAGAGTCTGTTGAAATAAAGATGCGGGGGCGGAAGGGCGGAAGGCAACGGGCGACCACTCAAGGCAGGCAGTTTAAATTGCTGCGATAGGTAAGCTGTCCCGGCATTACCGACGGGCGGGGATTCGCTCAACAGGTCAAGCGGAAACCTAGAGCAAGAGACGCCCTCACTCCGTTGGGTGCACCGGGTGTGAAGGCGTCCGATCCTCGTACGGTACTTTTCAGAAGAGACTGCCAGGATTGGTGTCCTCTACGGTAATGCGTTTGGCGGTGATGTTTCCATCCACTGGCGCCCCCAATCGATTGCCATCCTTGTCGTAAGAGGTGATGGTGAACGTACCACTGTATGAGTTGCCATCGCGACTCAACGTCACGTCGTACTCAATTGAATCGACACTCGCGATTGCACTTCCCGAGGCGTCAAAGCCGATGCCGCGGTGGTTGAGCTTGTAATGGCGCTCACCTATTTGCTTCCACACCCCAAAACAGATATTTCCGGTAAGAGGCGACCGGCCTCCGGAGTTCAGGACCTCGGTGCCATCGCTGTGCCACTGCTGATTGCCGGCATCGATTGGCTGGCCCCCGATCAACATCTTGAAGTGCCAGAAGCCCACGATGCTGAGCTCGTTCGACTCACTGGAATCGGTCAGTGAAGCTCGCCTGATAATCGCTTGTCCAGGCTGGGCAAAGCGGGTGCTGCGGATAGAGACCTTTTGATAACTCCCGCACTGGGCCCCGGAAGGGGCAGTGCCCAGGAGTGCAAGTAGCAGCGCACCGAAGGTGGCTGCTAACGATCGGTAATTGATCTTCATTTTGAATTCTCCTCGTCGCTGGCACTGCCAGATTGCCTAGCTAACCTCCGCGTTGGACTCTTCTGCAATGGCCGCGAGGTAACCGGAAGATAATCATTGGGTAATCCGCTAAGCGATTGATATGTACAGGGATGGAGGCGTCGGCGACCCGGGCTGTGTGCTACACTTTCGCCGCGGGTGCGCACCTGTGACCCTGGGCGTCTTTCAATTTGGCGAGTTTGAGCTGGATAGCGAGCGTTTTGAACTCTTCCGTGCCGGCAGGACCGTGAAGATCGAACGGATGCCCATGGAGTTGCTCCTGCTGCTGGTGTCGAAAAATGGCCAGCTCGTCACCCGGGAGCAGATCGCCGAACACTTGTGGCCGCCTGGAGTCTTCGTCGATACCGAGCACGGCATCAACAGCTTCATGCGGAAGATCCGCGTGGTCCTGCGGGATGACCCCGATCAGCCGCGGTTCGTACAGACCATTACCGGAAAGGGCTATCGCTTTATAGCGCCTGTCGCAAGAACAGGCCAAACGAACAACGTCAACGGTAAAGCACACGCCCCTTCTGCTGTTGACAAGCTTGGACGCGATCAACCCTCACTGACCGATCCCCCCCGGGCCAAACAGGACGCCGTAAACCTGGAGGTTGCCGAAACTCCCGTTGACCTATTGAGCCCAGCGGGGCGGATCGGCGAGAGCGCCGGCCGGCGAGCTTGGAGGAATCGCTTTCGGGTCGCCGGCCTGGTGGCTGCTGCCGTTGTCGCCGGGCTTGCGATCGGCATTTGGGTGCACAGGCGGAGTGCCCGGGCCTCCCCCCGCAACCCCCAAATCACTTCCCTCGCAGTGCTGCCGCTGGCTAATCTTTCCGGCGATCCCGGTCAGCAATACTTCGCCGATGGCATGACCGAGGAGCTAACCACCATGCTGGCCAAGAACTCCACCCTCCGCGTCACCTCGCGAACCTCCGCCATGCAATACAAGCGGGCGGACCGGTCATTGAGCGAGATTGCGAAGGCGCTGGGGGTCGATGGTATCGTCGAGGGCTCAGTCGCGCGCACCGGCGGCAAGGTGCATATGACGATTCAACTCATCCAGGCGCCCACCGACACTCACCTGTGGGCCGAAAGCTACGATCGCACTGCGAATGATGTTGTTATGCTGCCCACCGAAGCCGCTAACGCGATTGCGAAGAGGCTCAAAAGCACCGTTTCTGTAAATCCGGTATCCCGCTACGTTAGCCCGGTAGCGCATGACGCCTATCTCCATGGGCGGTATCTGTGGATTGCCGATCAGGACGAGAAAGCGCTCCAATACTATAAGCAGGCGATCGAGCTGCAGCCGGACTACGCGTTAGGCTGGACCGGCATTGCCGATTATTACGGCTTAGGCATCGAAGGCGGGCGGTTCGATCCGCGAATCGCCTTGCCCGCGATGGACGCCGCCGCACGCAAGGCTCTTACGCTGGATGATTCGCTGGCCCTCGCCCACGTGACTATGGGCGCAACCTATTGGCTCAACTGGGACCTGCCGCGAGCCGATCGGGAAGCTCTGCGCGCGATAGAACTCGATCCCGGTTCTCCCGAGCCTTACCATCTGCGCGCCAGGATCTTGCCCGAGCTCAATCGCCTTGGTGAAACCGTCGATGCGGAGAAGAGAGCGTACGAGCTCGATCCCTTCGAACGCCCGTGGGCGCTGGCCTTCGCTTACATTTGGGCACGGCAATACGACGCTGCGATCAGCGACGTACAGCAGCGCCTCGAATCGACGCCGAATGCCCCTGACCTTTTCGATGCCCTCTCCCGGGCCTATCGATGTGATGGCAGGCTAAAGGAGGCAGCGCGGGCCCGCGACCGATATTGGCTGCTCACCGGCGACAAGGCGTCAGGAGAGGGGATCCGGCGCGCCTTCGATCAAGGCGGCTACAATGCCGTGGTCCGATGGGAGATCAGCGAAATGGAGCACGACTCCGCGACAAAATATGTCTCACCTGCTGTGCTGGCAAGTCTGTACGGTCAACTCGGCAACCGAGCCAAGACGCTCGCCCTTTTGGAGGAGGGCTTTCAGCAGCATTCCCCCCAATTGCTCGACATCCAGAATGACCCCGCCTTCGACTTCCTTCACACCGACGAGCGCTATCGGTCGCTCGTTCAGCGCATCGGACTTCCTCCCGCTTATTGACAAAGGAGTCGTGCTCCGACAATGCCAGTTCGTCCCTTCAATGCCTGCTAGTGCGCCCCGCGTTCAGTGCGCGTGGCAGACCTCGCCACGATAGCGCAGCACCACCGCATTCTCGTCGAAGCCCGCCATTCCGAAAGCAAAGGCCAAAAGCCCGGTGAGACGAAACGTCACACCTCAGGACGGCCCGTAAATCGATACAGCGTGTGCTTCGCTTAGGGTACTTTCGTCTGTTACCGGGTTTTGTCACCGGGTTTTTAAAAAACTTGAGGGCAGCAGGTTTCCATTCCCCGCCGCCCTGCCAAAGCTAAGGTCGCTTTCCTCAGTACAGTTCACCTTCGGTCGTATTTGTGGTGATTCGTGTCGCCGTGAGCACCCCGGTGAACGAAGCGGTGGGATTGTTCGAGGTGTCGTAGGCATCCAGCTTGAAGGTTCCGGAATAGCGATTCCCGTCCTCACTTAGTGTGATCGACTCCACTAGGCGAGTCGGCCCCGACGGATTCCCGATGCCGCTGGGCGCGTTCGTGGTGTCACTGCCGCCCAACCATGGCGAAGTGATTGAGACGGTAAGTAAATCTCCCCGTCTTGGCCCAGACGCCCATGCAGAAGTTCCCATCCTGCGCCGGACGCTCAGAATTCATAATTTCCGTCTTATCGCTATGCCATTGCACCAAGGAATTGTCGATCATGGTGTTGGGAATGGCGGTTCCATTAGAGGTTTTCGCAGTGAAAATTACGTGCCACATCCCGACGATCGATGGCGAGTCGTCATCGTCATCAAATCGTCCGAGTGCCGCCCGCATCACGTGCGCACCCCTTAGTTGCGGATTCCAGCTCGCCGGTTTCACCAGCTTCGTTGATAACCCGCACTGTGCCAGGGCACTCGGCACAATCATCATTGCGAGTACCAGCGCGCCAGCCACTGTGAACAACTTGCAATTTCTTGTCCTCATTTGAATCTCTCCTCGGCCGGGCAATCGCCGGCAGCCTGAGTTAACCTTGATTCGCCTTCCGGGCGCAATGAAGCGGAGGTAAAGTCGACGGTGAAGTTTAGGTGAAGCGCCAAACCTCTGAATTCGCTCATTAAGAAAGTGAATGCTATACTTCAGCCCCGGAGGGTTCCTTGCCGGTTGCCGCATATCAGTTCGGCGACTTTCGGCTCGACTGTGGCCGGTTCGAGCTCCTCCGGAACGACCACGCCATCCGGCTCGAACGCAAGCCCATGGAGTTGCTGATCCTGCTCCTCGCGAGCGACGGACAGCTCGTCACCCGAACCGAAATCGCCGGGCACCTTTGGTCGAGTGAAGTCTTTGTCGACAGCGAGCATGGCATCAACACCGCAATCCGGAAAATCCGCCAGGTTCTAGGCGATGACCCGGAGAACCCTCTCTTTGTGCAAACCGTCACCGGCAAAGGCTACCGTTTTTCGGCGCCGGTTTCGCGGATTTTGCCCGCCGAGAGTCCTCCCGAGCCTGCTGTGACCGCTTCTTTCCCGCCCCAGCAAAAGCCAGTCCTCTGGTACATCGCGGGTGGGGCCTGCGTGCTGTTTGCGATTACCAGCATGGCCTTCTTTCGTTCCCGGCATCGTCCGCCTGAAATCACGTATACGCAACTCACCGATTTCACCGATTCCGCGGTGGAACCGGCGTTGTCACCGGACGGGCGCATGGTGGCATTTATCCGCGGAAGCGACACCTTTCTCAGCTCCGACCAAATTTACGTGAAGATGCTACCGAACGGAGAACCCAAGCGCCTCACGGACGATAGCCGGCCGAAATACGGCCTGGCATTCTCGCCGGATGACGCTGAGATTGCCTACACCGTGGTGGACGCTCCGGTTTTTTCGACTTACACCGTCTCCGTATTGGGTGGCGACTCTCATCTTCTGCTGAAGAATGCAGCCGGTCTTGTCTGGCTAGACCAACACCAGCTTCTCTATTCTCAAATTCGATCGGGAATGCATCTGGGGGTTGTTACCTCGACCGATACGCGCGCGGATCTTCGCGAGATCTATTTCCCCTCGCACGAGCGCGGCATGGCGCATTACGCGTATCCCTCTCCCGATCACCACTGGGCACTGGTGGTGGAGATGGACGGGAAAGGCGAATGGGCGCCCTGCCGGCTGATTTCTCTCGACGGCCAGAGCCCGTCGAGATCCATTGGATCAACAGGTGCGTGCACATCCGCCGGCTGGTCCCCCGATGGCTCCTGGATGTATTTCGCCGCCTCGGTAGGAGGAAGCAGTCACCTTTGGCGGCAGCGTTTTCCAGATGGGGCGCCAGAGCAAATCACCTTTGGGCCAACCGAAGAAGAAGGAATCGCAGTGGAACCAACCGGGAGGTCACTCATCACGTCAGTCGGTGTGCATGAGAGCGCCATTTGGATTCACGACGCTCAGGGTGAGCGGCCACTCTCGTCGGAGGGCGAAGCCTGGTCCGCCTCGTTCAGCCCAGACGGCACCATGATCTATTACCTGTTGCGGCGTGGGCGGGAAGATTCGGGCTCGGAACTGTGGCGCACGTTTGTGGATTCCGGGAAAAGTGAAGCGATCTTTCCCGGAATTTCAATGATCGCCTACGATGTGTCGCCGGATGGCAAACAGGTTGTCTATGCGACTGCGGCCTCCGGCGGGGCTTCGCAGATGTGGCTGGCGCCTGTCGACAGAAGCTTTCCCGCGAGCCGAGTAGGTAATAGCGGCGGAATGTGGCCGCATTTTGGAGCGCAGCGCCGGATTCTATTCCAACAGACTGAAGGGAACTCGAATTACCTGGAGCAGATGAACCAGGACGGCTCAGGACTTTCGAAGGTGGTTCCGTTCCCCATCATCGGGATCGTAGGCGTCTCACCTGGTCGCCGATGGGTGACGACGGTGGTTCCCAAGGCCCCGGAAGACAACGGCCTGGCTGTGATGGCAGTTCCGGTGGATGGAGGAGCTCCCCGGCGCTTATGCCTTTATTGCGCTCCGACGTGGTCCACAAACGGAAAGTTCCTGTTTATTCAGGTGGAATCGGCGTCACGAGTAAGTCCCGGACGAAGCTTGGCGATTCCCGTCGGTCCGGGGGAGAGCCTGACGAATCTTCCATCCCGGAGGGATCGCACTGGCGGCCAAACCGAGCGTCGTCAAGGGATCACAATTGGTTCTGCGCGAGAATCTCGTGCCGGGCAAGGATCCCGAACACTTTGCATACGTGAACACTACCGTGCACCGGAACTTGTACCGGATTTCACTGCACTGAGAAAGTCCTTTTTGCATTTCATTCGCAGGCGCGGCACATCTAACCATGCGTAAAGCGCAAAGATAATCTTGTTCGATTGCGACTGTCTGGAGCTGCGGATCGAGTTCTCGATGTATGGTGGCTAATTCGGAAATTACATTCTTAGGCAATAGCCTGCCCTGGACCCTGCAACCAACCCGCACCTGGTGGAATCTCTCCGCCGACCCTCCAAATTCGACTGTTTAGTCCGGTAGGCAGGATTAGTCCTCATAAACGCCGTTTGCGACTGGAGCCCTCAGGGGACCGGTGGACGCGATATCCCAGTCGCCATGTCGGCTTGTCGGGACTGGTGCCAAAATCGATGGGTATGGAGGTAGGCAATGGCGAACGCTCATCCAGTAACATGCCACATTCGATACACGCTCGACTTGAACAAGCTCAGTGCATTTGAGACCTATGCGCGCACTTGGACTGTGCTCGTTGAACGCTATGGCGGTATTCATCATGGATATTTCATTCCGCGGGTAACTCCAGACGGAGTAGGGATGAGCTTTCCGGGACTTGGCTATGATGGCCCAGCGAATGTTGCAGTGGCGATGTTCACTTTTCCAGACGAAGAGAGCTATCGGCGCTATCGCGAGATGGTCGCAGCCGATCCCGAGTGCCAATCGGCTGCGGCACTCGTTCGAGAGACTGGTTGTTTTACCCGCTACGAGCGCCTCTTCCTTGAACCTGTGGCAGGAGCATGAGAACGAGCGGCGCGGCAGCGACTTGGCTCAAACACCTTTTGCATCGCGATCATCATGGTGGCTCATCACCAGTAAGCAGAAGACCAACGTTTACATGTTCGCCAACGTTCAGAGAGCATGCGAATTCCTAACTGCGCATGGCCGCTTGTCGCCGAACACCTCTTCATTGCCATTCTCTCCCCTGCCGTTGATCTCGATTACTCCCGTGTGGATCATTCGCTGCGCAGTGCCTGCATAGGGTTAGTGCTGGCCGCCCTCCGCGCGGGGATTAAGGCAGCGGCCAGGGCCGCCAATCCGAGAAGCGCAGTCGCACCCGTCAAAAGCAATGGGTTCCACGGCGCAACCCCGAAGAGCTGGCTGGCCATGAGATATCCCGCCCCAATCGCCGCTGGAATCCCGATGCCCAATCCGATGCCCACCTGCCAGAACGCTCCGCGCAGCACCATAGCAACCACTGAGCCGCGATCGGCGCCCAGGGCCATGCGCACGCCAATCTCGCTCCTGCGTTGCTCCACGCCATAGGACGTAACGCCATAGAGGCCAACCGCGGCCAGCACAAGCCCAACAGCGCCAAACAGCCAGGTAAGGCTGGCAATCATATTCTGCTGGTCGAAGGTTCCCTGAATCACTCGCGAATATGGTTGAATGTCATGCACGATCAGGTTCGGACTGACTTCGGCCAAAGCCTTCTTCACCTGCATGAGCATGTTTGCCGGATGGCCAGGTGCCCAGATCACGATGTTGTAAAGGTTCTGCGACCAGAGCTCCTCACTCTGGTTATCCGGCTCATCGAAGTGGACGGTCTGCGCCTCGGGGATGTAGTACATGGCTCGGGCTGGATCTCTGTAGCCCCAACTCACGTAATGGATGTTCTGGACGACGCCGACAATTTCATACGTTCCCGCATTCCTCGCCGGAGCGGGACCGAAATGCTGGCCGATGGGATTCTGGTTCCCAAAAAACTTCTTGGCGAAGGCTTCGTTGATGACGGCCACGCGCCGCGTATTCGCGTTGTCATCTTCATTGATGGTGCGGCCCGCCAGCATTCGGGTGCCGATCGTATCGAAGAACCCGGGCATTATGCGGGTCCAGTCGGCGGATGCTTCGTTCTTCGCGCCGGGCTCTGGTTTGCCCTGAACCCGAATTTCGTGGCCCCACTGATCGCCTGTCATCGGCGCATAGCTTGCGGAGCTGACGCCGCGCACCCCGGGAATGGCGCTGAGCCGGTCTTGAATCTCACCAAAAAGCGGGACCAGTTGCTCCTGCTTATAGTTCGACAGCAGAGGGCTATTAATGTAAACCAGATAGCGGCCATCCGGATCAAACCCGAAGTTCTGGTGCTCCAAATTGCGCAGGCTGCCGCCCAGCATCGCGGCCGCACTGAGCAACACCAGCGATACCGCAGCCTGCGCAATCACCAGCGCTTTCTGCGCCCAATGACGGTGGCCTCTCACCTCACGGTTGGCGCCACGCAGCGCCTCCACCGGCTCGGCGTACGAGGTCATCCACGCAGGCGCCATCCCGAAGATCGCGCCGGTGAGCAACGAAACTCCCAGCGCAAACAGCAGAACCAGTGTTGAGGGTGTGGCCTGCACCGGAATCCAGGTGCTTCGCTCCAGCATGTGGAAGGCGAGATAAAGGATCAACCGGGCCCCCGCCCAGGCCACGGCCACACCGGCCGCGCCGCCGATCAGAGACAGCGTAACGCTTTCCAGCAGCGCCTTTCTCACCAGGCGCCCGCGCGATGCGCCCAGCGCCACGCGGACCGCCGTCTGTTGTCGGTTCTTCAGCCCGCGGGCCAACAGCAAGTTGGCGATGTTGGCGCAGGCGACTAACAGCACACAACAGGCTGTGACCATGAGCAGCCGCAGACTCTCGCTGTAGTCCCTCCGCAATCCGGAGAAACCTGCGCCGCCAGGCGACAAGCGGAGCGTTTGCTTCTGCCACACGGCTTTTTCCTGCGGACTCATATCCGCCAGGTGGCTGGCCAGCCAGCCGTGCAATTCGGTCTGAAGCTGCGCTTGCAGCGCCTTCGGATTCGTTCCGGGGCGCACACGACCGATCAAGTCCAGCCAATCGACTCGTGCGTTTTTAAGTCGCGCCGTTGTCCCTAACAACATAGGCTCGGCCGTCAGCGGCATCCAGATATCCGGCATGCCCCAGGGCACCATCTTCGCCCCAACGAAACCTGCCGGGGCCACGCCGATGATCGTGAACGCATGGCCGTTGATCTGGTATGTGGATCCCACCGCCGAGGGATCGGAGCCGTACTTCTCTTGCCAGGCATGGAAGCTCATCACCGCGACCGGGGGCGCGCCCTCCTGGTCGTCGGCGTCGGTCAACAGCCTGCCACGCCACGCCGATACACCGAGGGTCTCAAAAAAGTTGCCCGAGACATACTGGCCATTCGCGGTGTCCGGCGGCCCCGGCGACGAGCCGGCGCGTCGCACTGCCAGCGAAACATTATCCGCTTGGAGCGCTGCCAGATCCTCGAATCCCGTTGTGTTTGCGCGGAATAGCTTGTATGCCTCCCATGGAAAGAGACTCCAACCGCTCGGCACGACGTCGCTGTCCTCGCTATATCCATCCCAGTTGCAGCAACGGTACTGGTCTCCGATGCGCCAAAGCTGATCCGGTCTGTTGACCGGCAGCGATTGCAACATCACCTGCTGCACCAGCGTGAAGATCGCCGTGGTTGCGCCGATGCCCAGCGCCAGGGTCAGCACCGCCGTCAACGTAAAGCCAGGCGATTTGCGCAACTGACGCAATGCGTATCGGACATCCTGCAGCAGATGTTCCAGTAGCGGCAGTCCCTCTTCCTCACGGTATTGCTCTCGAATCGCCTCGACCGCTCCCAGTTTGAGCACCGCCTGGCGGCGAGCTTCAGTTGGAGTCATCCCGGCTCGGACGTTCTCCTCTGCCTGCATCGCTACGTGCCCCTCCATCTCCTCACGCAGGCGCTCATCACCACGGCGGCCGAAGCCGAAATTCCACACGCGCGCGAAAAGCCGGTTCAGAATTCTCACGCCAAATCCTCCGCCTTCACTTCAAGAAATCGCAATAATCGCCGCTGTCTGCTCCCAATCGCGCTTCGGTTTCGAGCAGCTTTTCCCCGGCGCCCGTGAGCCGGTAACAACGGGCGCGCCCGTTGTTCTCTGAACGTCCCCCTCCGGCGCGACCGCGCATTCTTGCTCAAGCCTCGGCAGGACCGGATACAGCGTTCCCTGACTGACCGGGAGTAGTTGACCGCTGATCTGCGATGCGCCATGCAATTCCGTATCCGTGCAGTGGGCCCAGTACTTGAAGCGTCTTCAGCATCATCAGCGCTGGCGTGCCCTGCTGTACCTCCCTCTTCTGCTTCATAGGCTGCGCTCCGCGCCTTCCATTTGGTTACCCAGAGGAGCATGGCACAGCTTCGTTGGGAAAGCAACAGGAGAAGCGAGGGCAGGGGAGACACGAATGGCGGAAGATTTTGCAAATTGACGCGATTTTTTCTGCAAGCTGCGCCTTTGTCGCCGTTCCTAGGCATAGAGGAGAATCGATTATGACAATTCTGGCACCTTGGTGCATAAAAAAGACCCCACTGTTCGAGCGTCACCTCGGCCAAACCGGAAGGGCATTGCTTCCGGCGCTGGCGCTTCGCAAGAATCTCCACGCACTGGATATCGGGCATCCATGAGCGCAAACGCACGACTGGCAGTGGCCGTGCTCATTACATTGGGGTCAGTTTACGCAGCACCCGGCGTTGCGCAATCGCAAACCGGAGAAGCGGAAGCGACGAACCGGCACGTTCAAGGCCAACAGCCGCGACTGACATTCGATGTGGCCGCGATCCATCCCTCAAAACCTGAGGTAAGCGGGGGCGGGATTAAACCCCTGCCGAATGGAACCGGGTACATCGTGCAAAACATGACCGTGAAATCGATGATGACCGTCATCTATCGCATCCCTCCCGGACGGATTCAAGGTGGCCCGGATTGGTTCAGCACCGCAGCGTTCGACTTGGAGGCGAAGGCGGATCGGGCATACGGCCTCGAAGATCTGCACACCATGTTTAAGAACCTGCTGGCAGACCGCTTTGGATTGAAGTTTCACACCGAGACCAAACAAGGCCCGGTTTACGAACTGATGGTGGACAGGTCCGGCGTGAAGATGAAGGCAGACGGCGACGTCGGCAACCTAAATATCCCGATCAAGCCGAGCGGACCCGCCGAATTCGTCGGAACAAAGGTTCCGATAGCGTACCTTTGCTGGTTTCTCGGGCAACAAATGCAAAACGATCCCCGGCCCGTGATCGACAAAACTGGCTTGACTCAGGTTTATGACTTCACGCTCAATTTCATGCCTGAGTTGCCCCCTGGCGTCTCGATCGACGCATTGCCCCCGGAGATGCAGAACCGCCCGACGATCCTGGATGCGCTCCGGGAGCAGCTCGGCCTGCGGCTGGAGTCAGGGAAGGGTCCCGTGGAGAATTATAGGATCGACCATGTGGACAAGCCGTCGGAGAATTAGCGGGCGATTCAGCCCATTCGGAAAAACTCCGGTCAGATCTTGTCCAAACCGTCGGTAAGCATTCCGGTAACAGAGCCCATCGCTGCAGATCAAGGAGTAGTTTCTGCATCGGCGGTGATACGGCCGGAATCCCAGGATCGGTATCACTGATGCTCGATTCGCGCCTCCGCGATTTATCATCAACGGGTTTAGCACTGGGGGACAACGCGGTTTGTCAACTTCTCTCGCAGCTTCCCATTACACCGTTTTCGCCAACGAGGCTTCGACTATCATCTTCAAATGACTGGAACCCGCATATCTTGAAAATCTCAGCTTCTCCCGTCCACGCGCGCCCGCAGCGTGAGCCAGTACCGGAGTCCGGAGAGGGAGAGCGAAGCCGCTTCGATCAATCCTTTAAAGTCGCCTGGTGTCCGCCGACCTTCCTCGAGAGGCAACAGGGCTTAGCGCAAATCTACCAGCGTGGATGCGAAGAGGCATCCGAAAAGGTCGTCGACAGGTGCCTCAAGATTCTGTCCTACGCCTGGAGAGGTACAAATGAGACGCTCGCTGTTCTCTGTCCTGCTGGTGTCGCTAGCCTCGTTGTCGCTCTTACTCGGCGCGGCCTCTGGCCTCCATGCCCAGAACTTCAACCTGCAAACCGGACGCGAGCCCGTCGCCTCTCTCGACGGCCTCTGGCGTTTTCACACCGGAGACAATCCCGCATGGTCCGACCCCAATTTCGACGATTCGCAATGGCCTCTTCTCCGCTCCGATGAGGCTTGGGGCCAACAGGGCTATAAGAACTATGGCGGATTCGCATGGTATCGCTTCACCTTCGCGGTGCCTGAGGGAAGTAGGAACTGGTCTATCTACTTGGGACCCATGGAAACGGGCTATCAGCTCTTCGTCGACGGACGTCTCGCCGGTTCATTCGGCCCAATCCTCAATTCTCGGAACTACTCCGCTTCAAGCCGCGTCTTCGCCATATCCCTCGCCGCCGTCTCCGGCCCGACTACGTTTCATATTGCCATCCGCGCCTGGCACGCTCCCGTCTGGGCGGATTATGCGCAGGGAGGGTTCTACGGTAGCAGCTATTTCGGAGACTCCCGCCTCATCGCGCAACGTGCGGCGACGGCCAGATCGCTTCAGTGGAACGGGCTCGTCGATGAATACACCTATGCCGTGCTCGGCACGCTCGTCGGCCTCGTCGTGCTCGTCTTGTTTTTCATCCGCCGCGAAGAACGTGAATATCTATGGTTCGCGCTACTTCTACTGGCGAACGCGATAGACATTGGATTAAACATCAGCCGGCTGCTCGCTCTGATCCCTTTGCCGGTCTTTGATTTTATCGATGGCTCAGTGCAATCGGCTGCTCTCTTAGCTGCCCTGGCTTTTTTCTCCGTCGTGCTGCGCGCCCCGCGTTCCAGAACCTGGTGGCTCGTCGCCGCCCTGTTGTTCATCGGTCCGCCAACGGTCTTTCTTTACGTCTTCAATATCAGCTCCGTGGGATTTGCCAGCCTGCTTGCCACGCTGGCTGTGCTCCCTGCCACCGTCTGGATTCTCGTAACCTTGCTTAAGCGTGCGCTCCGACGCGATCGCGACGCGCTCATCCTGCTTGTTCCCACGCTTCTCTGGCAAGGATTTCCCTTCATCGACAACATCCTCCTCATCACCTGGCAACTGGGCTGGCAGCGATGGGCGTTATTTTGGGATTTCCCATTGCTAACCAACCCGTTCGTCTTGACGCCTGGTCCGGCCGTCGGTACGATCTTCATCTTTGCCCTCCTTTTATTTCTGATTCGGCGATTCTCGCTCGCCCGGAAGGAGGAAGCTCGCCTTTCAAGTGAATTCGAGTCTGCCCGCAACATTCAATCGCTGCTCATCCCAGCAAAGCCGCCCATCACCCCCGGTTTTGCCATCGAAAGCGTCTATCTTCCCGCCAGTGAAGTAGGCGGTGACTTCTTCCAGATCATGCCCGCCAGAGACGGCTCTCTGCTCGTTGTCGTCGGAGACGTCAGCGGCAAAGGCCTCAAGGCTGCCATGACCGTCGGCGCCATCATCGGCGCGCTGCGCGGCTGCTCGGTGCGAAAACCCGCCGAAGTCCTCGCTCACCTCAACCACGTTCTCCACGGCCAGATAACAGGCTTCGTTACCTGCACCGCCGCGCTTATCGCCGCCAACGGCAACATGACCCTCGCCAACGCCGGAAACCTCCCGCCCTACTGCAATGGGCAAGAACTGGATGTTGAATCCGGCTTGCCGCTCGGCATCACGCCCGATGTCTGTTACCCCGAAACCACATTCCAACTCAATCCAAACGACCGCCTCACCTTCGTGTCGGACGGAGTCGTAGAAGCCACTAACAAACGTCGCGAGCTCTTCGGCTTCCCCCGAACCCAGGCCATCAGCACCCAATCCGCCAGCGCTATCGCCGAAGCCGCAAAGCAATTCGGCCAGTACGACGACATCACCGTACTTACCCTCACGCTCACCACCCCTCTCTGAAAGCAGACCTCGCACGAAAAAGATGATCCTGGTTTTCCTGTGACTGATCCGGAAATTACCGGTGCGAAAAAGTGCCTGAACAATCCTGTTGACATCGTCGTCCAATGCGTCCTACCATCCGGCGCACCAGTCATTTCATGACTTCCCCTTTCAACTATGAGTGAGCCGAATACTCAGTTGGCTGTCGAAACCAAATCGAGCAGCAACTCTTACAACTCACGCCTAACTGGACTCAGGCCTTCGGCCTGCAGGAGATTCGTATGAACAAGCTAGTGAGATTGCTTGCAGTTCCGGCTCTGTTAATGAAGTTGAGACCAATTTTCAAACTGTTGGGAGCTTCTGCGGTACTGGTCGCGATCAGCGTCTTGTTAGTGTCGTTCAAGACTCCCCGCGTTAGCGCGGCGGCTGAATCTGATCACGACCAGGATGAGAGCAAGGTCGAGATAGGTTTGGAAATCGCACCGGTTCCTCTCAACTTCGAAAGAAAGGATCGAAGATTGGTTGGATTGGGCAGCTACATCGTCAACGCACAAGCCGACTGCAACGGGTGTCATAGCCAGGGTCCGGCGACCGAGTACCTTGGCCCGGGGAACCCCTTCCTCCTGGCTCCTCCCAATGGTCCGTTCAAGGGGACCCAGCATGTCAATCCAGCCACCTACCTGGGCGGCGGCCGGGACTTCGGTCCGTTCGGTAGCAAATTAGAGTTGCTGCACCTTTATTCCCGCAACTTGACTCCAGACAAGACTGGGCGGCCCGAAGGAGGCCACACGTTTGAGGAGTTCCTCACCATATTGCGTACGGGAAAAGACTACGATCAAGTTCATCCAAACTGTTCGGGAGCTCCCGATGGCACATGCCTTTTGCCTCCGTTCAACGGGGATCTGCTGCAAGTGATGCCCTGGCCCGATCATCAAAACATGACGGAGAACGACATCCGCGCCATCTACGAGTATCTCAGCGCCATTCCCTGCATCGACACTGACATCGCTGGCGCACCGGTATTGCGAAACGACTGCAAATAAACGAAGAACGGGCAGGTCCGTTTTCAAAGATAACCGCGTTCAATTAGTGCTGAGCGTGGACAACATGAACGCCGGCGTGTCCGGGCGCGAGTCCTTGAACGGCGCGCCCGAACCTGGACGCGATCTCCTGGAAATTGATGTCTTCGATGGCACCAAATCCGTGCGAGCGAAGAATCGCTTCCATGCCGGCTGGCTCGAAGCGGCTGACCGAACGTTCATCAATTTTCTTAAGCTGTTCGGTCCGCTCCTTTTCTATCTGCCTTAGCTCTTCTGAAAATGCCTCGGGAGGTTCCATGTAGTCGAACACCACCTCCGAGTTCTGGATGGACGACATGTAGTCCAGAGTGCGGCAGATAGCGTCCTGTGTCAGATATGGCACAACCCCGAGCCAGGTGAAAAACGCCGGCGAGTTCTGCTGAAAGCCTGCTTCGACGAGCTTCTCTTCTACATCGTCCTGCTCGAAATCGACTGGCACGAAAATAAGCCATGGCGGAAGTGAGATTTGAGCTTCGGCCAGGCGCTCGAGTTTCCATGCCTGCGTCGCGGGGTGGCCCGCCTCATAGATACGAATCTGTCGTGCCCCATGGGGATTCCGGAGAGCGAACGTGTCGAGTCCGGCGCCAAGGATGACGATTTGCCGAACCCCTCTTTCGACAGCTCTTGAGAAAGCATCTTCCGCAATCCGGCTTCGCGCGGCGGTGAATAGACGTCCGATGCTGGCCAAGGGGTGTTTGTTCGCGGATTGAAGCACGTCCTTTTCGTCTTCACGCAGAATCTTCATGGCAAATGGGTCATAGAGGATTGAGCCATGATCGAGCACCTGATGAGCAGCTCGTTGTCGGGCGATCATCAGGGCTGTGCGGCTGGGTTCATTCGGCTTCATGTTCGGGGTCTCCGTTCTCATCAACGGCTGATCGCACGAGTTGTCGTATGCGCGACTGGCGCCGTGCACACAGATATCTTCTCTAAACCCGTGAGGCGGCCAGTCCGCCAGAACTCGTACACCACCCCAAATAGTAATCGCCCCGTAATGGAAGCACTCTCTATCTTGGAGGTCTTGTTTGCGCAGCGGCCTTCCTGGCTCCCTCCTCCTCGCTACCCTGAAAACTCTATAATTCCACGCAGGGTATGAGATCAGACGACAGAAGAAGACGCGGCTGGAATTACGACGCGCCACCCACGCCTAAATCGACTCGTTCAGAAATCCACGACCGGGGTGCCCGAAGGTCCCGTTCCACTCGCAATCTTGCGGTAGGGTTGCTGACGATACTCATGGCGATGTTGATCATTGGTGCCTCCGTCGTGGCATTCCGCGCAATTGATTTCAAGCGCGTTTCTGTTCCTGCGGCTCTCACGCGAATCAATAGCTATATTCCGTTCCATAAGTCCGCTCCTGAGATGACACCCCTTCCGGCCATTCATAATTCTCCAGACACAGAATGTGACAATGGCATGCAGTGTACCGGCGAGGAATTTGCAGGCCTGGTGGACAGTCTGCGGCGCCAATGGGCCATTACTCCTGAAGAGCTTCGATCCAGGTGTGTTGGCTATTCGACCTATCCGTCGCTCGAACACTGTATTCTCGTGGGAACTGTGTCGTGGTTAGATAAGCATCCAAACGGAGAAGCTCCCTGGATTAATCCTAAAAATTTCGACGCGGCCATCATGGAGCTTTGCCAGAAGGATCCCAAATCGCTTCCTCTTTGCCTGAAGCCATAGCCTGAAAGAATGGAACGATCAGAAAGTTCGGCTCTATCTCTTGCATTACCAGCCTTAGCCGCCAAGTCTCCAGTCAACCAAAAGTAACCTCCGAAACGATAACTACCGGCTCAAGAAAAAGAGTCTCGGAGGTCAAATCCGATCCTGTAGCTCTGTATCCTGTTTGGAGACGATTTCGGCAGCCGGCGGACTCTCGCGTCACCGCTCGCTGACCGGCAGTTGCCGGTAGTTTCGGCCTTTACGCGAGCGAAGGACAGTTTCACCGCTGTCCGGTGCCACAGCCGATCCCTGTCACAAATAAGGCAATCCAAGCATCCCGCCCGCAGCGGGATTTTTTGCGCCACCTTGCTTCCTCGCGCAGTAATGCATTTTCGCGGCACATGCAAAGCAACTCCTCTCGACGCGGCTTTTCCTCAAGAAGGGCCGCACTTCGCTCGCCTCGAATGTGCAGTGTAGAAGTGCAAACGCAGTAAATACCTTTGCCCTGACTTCTTTAAAATCTCAAATTCCACGGAGCCACCTATGCCCAAAAATAAAGCCTGCGACCCCATCACCGATCAGGAGATGGCCTTTGCCCGCCTCGTCCTCGCTGGCGGCATGACCGACCGTCATGCCGCCGAAGCTGTCGGCCTCAACCCCGACTCCGCCGCCTACACCAAATCCAAACCCCATGTCCGGGCCTACATGTTCGAGCACCGCGCCGCCGTTGAGCAACAGCTCGTCCAGCAAGAGGCCCACCTGTCCCGGTGTGCCGTGGAGCAACTGCATCGCCTCAACCTGGAGCGCGAAAAAGTCCTCGGCCGCCTCTGGGAAATCGCCAACCTCAGCTCCGAAATGACTCGAGGCAGCATTACCGGGCAGGTCAAGGCCCTCTCCATGATCATCGCCATCGAAGGCCTGATCCCCGATCGCCGTGCCGCTTCCGCCCAGAACAAGTCCGCCCCTGTGCCCGCCCCGCAGCCAAACCCGGTGCCTGTCCAGCCAGAAGATGAGCCTGCCCGCCCCGAGCCCGAGCTCGCTCCCACCCCAGTGCCAGATCCGCGTCCGCGTCCGCAGCCGGGTCCCAGCCACTCCATCCTCGCCAGGCTATTTACCCCTTCGCAAGCCCCTGGCCCTTATGTCCCCCTGTTCGCCTCTATTCCAGACCTGGGAATTCCTCTTTCTAAAAACATCAACCCTTTTGTCGACCCCCGCTAAGCTGCAAATCGCAAAAAGGACCCAAAAATATCGAATTTTATAAATGACGGAACAGGCTTCCGAAAAACTCTCTACAGGAAGAGCACGGCTTCAACGTTAATTTGCTGCACGGGTCGGGACCTGTCCTGCGTTTCCCGCGTCAAGGAGTGTTCTACCTATTTCCAACTTGAGAAGTGGCCGGCGGAAAACATTTTTGTCGTATTTGAATCAACGAACTGCCTAAGCTGTGCCAGCCCCGGACTTCAGAGCTGCGTAAGAACCCAAACTCGTTGCAGGGGACGGCCTACAGGCCGTCCATAACTGCTTTGTAGTGAGTGCGGCTTTAGCCACTGAGGGAGCGGTTTTTCTTCAATCGAGAACTGATTGGTCTGAAGGGGGCGGGCTTTAGAGTCTGCGTGAGAACCGCAAATTTGCAAGCAGTCCCGGAGGGACGGCTGAACTTTGCTGAACTTAGCCCAGGACGCACATGTAAGCGCTAACTCGTTTGGAATGCTTTTCTCAAAACTCCCACAAAATCGTCATCCTGAGAGCCTGTGACTTTTTCGATCTTTTCGTGTTTTCTGCGTAGCTAACCGGATGCTTTTCACCCCCCACAAAGCCGTCATCCTGAGCGAAGCGCCGCGCGGATCTATCGCATAACGGACGGCCTATGGCGCGCAGTCGAAGAGCCTGTCCTGAGCGTAGCCGAAGGAACCCCGGCGATGCTTGTTGGCAGATGCTCTCCCCAGCTTTCCAGCCACCAACTACAGGCCAAATCAAAAAAGTCACAAGCTCCGCTCTCAGGATGACGATTTTGTGGGAGTTTTGAGAAAAGCATTCCAAACAAGTTAGCGCTTGTGGGACGTAGTCCTGGGTGGGATCCGAAAGGACGAACAGTCCCGGAGAGACGGCTGGCACAACCGAATCTTCAGCCGTTTCTACGCAACTGCAGCAAATTCGCGGTTCTCACGCAGACTCTTTAGCCCGTCCGTAATTACTTTGGAATGAATGTGGCTTTAGCAACTGAGGGGACGAATCCGTCCAAGCGGAGACTTTTTCCGCAGCCTCTTCAGTCCATGGTCAAACCCGCGTAAACGCTCCGGTATATAGGCTCGCGGGGGTCCAATTCCACCCCCAGCGCGCCAACATCCGTCGCTTGCGGTGTATGCCATTCCTGCGCGTCCGGCAGTCCAATCCAGACTCAAAATCTGCCCTTTGACTATGGGGTATAACTATCACCGTGCTCTCTATCCGCAGATTCCCCGCGTACGCACCTTGTTCTGGCAAAGCGCTTCTCCTGGCCGCGACCCTGCTGCTCACTTCCGCTGCCTTAGGCCAGGAAGGCGCGACCTTGACCATCGACATCGCGCAGGTCAAAGCCAAAGTGAGCCCTCAGCTATACGGGTTGATGACTGAAGAGATCAACTATTCCTACGACGGCGGTCTTTACGCTGAACTAGTCAGGAATCGAACGTTTCAGGATCGGGGCAAGATCCCTCCAAGCTGGTTTCTCTATGAATGGGGCAATGCGGAGGCATCGATGGCCATCGATCGCACCACCGGTCCCAGCGCAGCATTGCCGTTGAGCCTCCAGGTGACGGTCAAGACCGCGAGCCCTCACGACCAGGCGGGCATCAGCAACCTGGGATACTGGGGCTTTCCGGTCAGGCCGCAAACAACCTATCGCGGTTCGTTCTATGCCAGGGCGAGCGATCCGTCGATCGGGCCGGTGACCGTGAGCCTGGTTGAGGATGAAACCGGGAAGGCAATCAGCACCACCGTGCCCTCTCTTACTTCAGAATGGCAGCAGCACGAGTTCACGCTTCAATCCGATGCCGCGGCCAAATCTTCGCAGTACCACCTGGTCCTGTCCGTGGGAAAGCCGGGGACTGTGTGGTTCAGCCTGGTATCGCTGTTTCCCCCTACCTACCATGATCGAACCAATGGAAACCGCATCGACCTGATGGAGAAGCTGGCCGCGATGAAGCCCGCCTTCCTGCGCTTTCCCGGTGGTAATTATCTCGAGGGCGACCACATCAGCGAGCGTTACCAATGGAAGAAGACCATCGGTCCGCTGGTGGATCGCCCAACCCATCCCAGCCCGTGGCATTATCGCTCCAGCGACGGCATGGGGCTGCTCGAGTTCCTGGAGTGGTGCGAGGACCTCAACATGCAGCCCCTGCTGGCTGTGTACGCCGGCTATTCCATGCAGCAGGAGTTTGTAAAACCCGGGCCGGATCTGGATCCGTATGTCCAGGACGCACTGGACGAGATCGAATACGTGACCGGCGACGCCACCACAAAATGGGGCGCGGAGCGGGTCAAGAATGGCCATCCGGCGCCCTTCAAGCTGAGCTATGTGGAGATTGGCAACGAAGACTGGTTCGACAAATCCGAATCTTACAGCGGTCGATACGAGCAGTTCTATAAGGCGATCAAGGCCAAATACACTGACCTGCAACTGATTGCCACCACGATCACCACCATGACGCCCGACGTCATCGACGATCACTACTACCGCCGTGCCCAGGAATTTTACCAGGACGTGCACCACTACGATCAAACCGATCGGAACGGGCCCAAAATCTTCGTCGGGGAGTGGGCTACCCGTGAGGGCCTGCCGACGCCCAACTTTGGGTCGGCACTGGGAGATGCGGCATGGATGACAGGAATGGAACGAAATAGCGACATCGTCATCATGGCCAGCTACGCGCCCCTGCTGGTGAACGTGAACCCGGGAGGCATGCAGTGGGAATCAGACTTGATCGGTTATGATGCGATGAATAGTTACGGCTCGCCGAGCTACTACGCCCAGGTGATGTTCAGTAACCATATCGGTGACCAAATCCTGAACGCCCGGCTTGAAGGTGCTGCGCCGAAGCTGTTCTATTCCGTGACCCGTAAATCAAGCGATGGAACAATTTATTTAAAGCTGGTGAACGCCAGCTCCACACCGCAGCCTGTGCGCATCCAGCTCGACGGAGCAAGAGCTGTAGGGGATAGCAAACTCATCTCAATGTCTGCGAAGACTACGGCGGCTACCAACAGCATCACCCAGCCTGTCGCGATAGTGCCCGTCGAAAGTGCGCTGCGCGAGGCTGCCGCCAACTTTACCCACACTGTTCCCGGTTACGCCATTCAAGTCCTGGAGTTGAAAGCACAATGAGCCTGCGTTGGTGTCTGACCCTCTTCCTGTTGCTGAGTTATTGGCCGAAGGCACGTGCTGCCGTTCAGTATTACCCCGAACGGAAAGTATGGGTACTGCAGGCCGGCGAAGCGACCTACGCCATGGGAGTCAACGAACGTGGCGAGCTGCAGGCCATCTATTGGGGGCCGCGGGTCACGCGCGATGCAGACTTCTCTGCCGCGCACAGCCGCGCGGAAATAGCCTCGTTCGATCTCTCCACCACCACCACCCCGCAGGAATATCCAGGCTGGGGCGCGGAACTCTACACCGAACCGGCATTGAAGGCGACGTACGCCAACGGAAATCGCGACGTAGTCTTGCATTTCGCGCAGCAGCACATTGATGGCGAGACGCTGGAAATCGAGCTGAAGGATATCGCCTCCGACCTTCAGGTCCACTTGTATTACCGGATCTTTCCCGAGACCGGCATCCTTGAGCGATGGTCGCGCATTGAGAACAAAACCGATCAGGCGATTACGTTAGAGAGCGCACAATCAGCGGCCTGGAGCTTGCCGCAAGGAGAGGGCTACGGCTGGCACTATCTCACCGGGCACTGGGGAGCCGAGTGGCAGCTCCACTCTGAAGCGCTGCAAACCGGAGCCCACGTGATTGAAAGTCGCCGTGGCAGCACCTCGCACCAGGCGAATCCCTGGTTTGCCATCGACCGCCCGGACCAGACAACGGAGGAGCACGGGCCGGTGTGGTTTGGGGCGTTGGGCTGGAGCGGCAGCTGGCGCATCACGGTGGAGCAAACCGCGATGCAGCAAGTGCGCGTCACCGGCGGATTCAATCCTTTTGACTTCGCCTATCGGCTCAAACCTGGCGACCAGCTGGAGACGCCGCCGTTCTATGCCGGGTTCACCAACGAGGGCATGGGTGAGGCCTCCCGCGTTCTGCACCGCTTCGAGCGGCAATCGATTCTACCCGGGGGAGAGAACGCCCCCCTGCGTCCTGTTCTCTATAACTCGTGGGAAGCGACGGAATTCGATGTAAACGAAGCGGGCCAGTTAGCCCTGGCGGAAAAGGCCAGCAAGCTGGGCGTGGAACGCTTCGTCATTGATGACGGTTGGTTCGGACAGCGCAAAGATGACCACGCCGGCCTGGGCGACTGGTATGTGAACAAGGAGAAATTTCCTCATGGCCTCAAGCCGGTGATTGACCGCGTGCACGCATTGGGGATGGACTTTGGTATCTGGGTAGAACCGGAAATGGTGAATCCCGACAGCGACCTCTATCGCAAGCATCCGGAATGGGCGATGAATTTTCCCGGGCGTCCCCGCAGTGAGGCCCGTAACCAACTGTTACTGAACCTGGCGCGAGACGACGTGAAGGAATACGTCTTTAATTGGCTCGACCAACTGGTCAGCAACAACGACATTGCTTTTCTCAAATGGGACTACAACCGCAACTGGTCAGAACCCGGCTGGGACGCCGTCGCCCCGGAGGAGCAGAAGAAAATTTACGTGGTCTATGTCCGCAACCTCTACGACATCCTCGACCGGCTGCGAGCCAAGCATCCCAAGTTGGAAATCGAATCCTGCTCCGGAGGAGGCGGCCGTGTGGATCTTGGCATCCTGCGTCGCACCGACGAAGTGTGGCCATCGGATAACACCGACGCGCTGGACCGGCTCACCCTCCAGGACGGCTTCACCGAGGCATATACCCCCGGCATCATGATGGCCTGGGTCACCGACGTTCCAAACGGCATGAACCGGCGAAGCGTTCCGCTTAAGTTCCGCTTTATGGTGGCCATGTCCGGCTCGTTGGGGCTGGGAGGCAATCTGAACAAGTATTCTCCCGAGGACATGCAGGCCGCCACCCGCTTTGTTGCCTTCTACAAACGTGTGCGCCCCGCAGTGCAGCGAGGAGCCCTCTATCGGCTCATTGCCCCCGAGGGGAGCGAATACTCCGCCACCGAGTATGTATCCACCGATGGACGTCAGGCTGTGCTGTTTGCTTATCTGCATTCGCAACAATTCAGTTCACCGTTCCCGACCGTCTTTCTACGCGGCCTCGCCGAGGATGCTGTCTACAAAGTGGAGGCCATCGATCCCGGGCAAGTGCAGGAGGTGGGAACCGTAAGCGGCGCTTACCTGATGCACCACGGCCTCAATCTGAATCTGCGAGGAGACTACGACAGTACTTCCGTCATCCTGGAAAAGCAGTAGTCAACGATGTTCCCCCTAGCTTGGACCAGAAGATCCTTTGAATCATGGATATAGACATATTCCGCCACCCCGGTGGGCCACTCTTCGGAGTGCAAGGCCATCTCAGAACGAAGCGCTCTGGAACTTAGCCGTCGATGAAGGGTTAAGGTTGACAGGGACCAGGGGACCGGATCAATGAAAAACACAGGAAGATTGGGACTCGTATCAGTGGTTGTATTGGCAATTTTTACGGCGATGGCCGGTTGCCATAAAAATGATGGTACGCAGGTGGTTGACGCGGCAGCGGCGAACGGAAATCTTGCCCCCGTCAGTAATAACGGCGAGGCGGCTCCGGCCCAACCAGCCGCTCCCATGAATGCAACGAATTATCCCCCTCCGGCCGCGCAACAGTATCCTCAGCAGGCTCAGCAGGCCCAGCAGCCTCAAGTTCCCGCTCCTGAGCAGGCGCAGCCATATCCTGCCCCGGACCAGCAGCAGTATCAGCAGCCGCAGGATCAGGATCAGCCGTATCAAAGTCAGGACTATGGAGATCAGGCGTACCCGGACGATAGCCAGGTGGCCGAGTACGCTCCCGAACCGCCGCCCCCTTTACCGGAATACCAGCAGCCGCCGTGCCCGGAACCAAACTACCTGTGGACCCCCGGCTATTGGTCCTACGCTCCCGCTGGCTACTACTGGGTTCCGGGAGTTTGGGCTGCCGCTCCGTACATCGGCGCCCTGTGGACTCCAGGCTACTGGGGTTATGATGGAGGGCGTTATGGGTGGCACCGTGGCTTCTGGGGCCGTTACATTGGCTATTACGGAGGCGTGAACTACGGAAATGGATATGTCGGGCGTGGCTATTACGGTGGGTATTGGAACCACGACCAGTTCAATTACAACCGCCACGTGACGAACGTGAACACCACCGTTATCCACAACACCTACATCACAAATGTGACCAACATCACGACCTACAACCGCGTGAGTTATAGCGGTGGCCGCGGGGGAGTGAATCTTCCGCCGACCCCTGCAGAATTGGCTGCACTGCGGCAGCCGCGTCTGCCGGAGTTGCGGGTGCAACAGCAAAACAGGGTCGCCGCTAGCACCAACCGGGCGCAGTTTGTAGCCGCCAACCGCGGCCAGCCGCAAACCGTGGCCATGAGCCGGCCTCTTCCCGTGGAACGGCGTCAACCCATTGCGGTGCCGGCCGCACAACAGCGGCAGTTGCCCGTTAACCATCCGTTACAGCCCAGTCAGGCGATCAGGCCAGTGCCGGAGGCACGGACGGCACAGCAGGTCCCGCAACCGCGGCCTACCGTGCAGGCGCCGGCTCAGCAAGCCCGGCAAGTACAGCAGGAGCGGATCCAGCAGGCGCCCCAGGGGCCCCAGGAACGAAAACCAGTACAGCCGGTACATCCTGCGCCCACGGAACGGCCAACCCAGCAGCTGGCTCCTCAGCACCAGCCCGTCCAGCAGGTGAAACCGGCGCCCCAGCAGCGGCCAACCCAACAGCTAGCCCCTCAGCATCAGCCCGTCCAGCAGGTGCGGCCGATGCCCCAGGAGCGGCCCGCCCCGCAGCCGCCCCCACAGCAGCAACGGCCAGCGCAACCCCAACAACAGCAGCGGCCGGTACAGCAGGTACGGCCAGCCCCCCAGGCGAGGCCTGAACCCGCGCGACCGGCCCAGCCGCAGGAGCACGGACAGGAGAATCCACATCCCGATGAGCATCCCCGGTAACGATTTTCTGATCGGAGACCTAGGAATGAACGAAGGACGCGGCTTTACAGGCTGAGGAAAAAACTCGTTTTCCTGAAGGGTACGGGCTTCAGCCCGTACATAACTGCTTTCAGATGAATGCGGCTTTAGCCACTGAGGGAGCGGTTTTCCTTTATTAGAGACTTTTTCCGCAGCCTCTTTCAGCCGTGCCCTTCGTTCGAAATCTTCTCCAGCTTGCTCAAGGGTCAGTGGAGGCTTCATGTGCTGTCCAAATTCGCCAACTAAGTCTGAGAAGCAACAGCCAAAGTCATCGCTTCCTGGCTTCGATCAGCGTTCGATAGAGGGCGATGGTTTGGTCGGCGATGCTGGTCCAACTGAACTTCTCTTCGGCACGTTTGCGGCCCGCTTCTCCGAATCTTCTGCATCTGGCAGGATCGGCCAGCAGTTCGTTCAGTTTTGCCGCCAGATCCCGCGCAAATTTCTCCGGATCCCGCGGAAAGCTGGTCACCGGATCCTGATCAAAGGGCACCAGGTAGCCGGTCTCACCATCAACCACGACCTCCTTGATGCCGCCCGTGGCACTAGCCACGACAGCCGCCTGGCAAGCCATGGCTTCCAGGTTGATGATGCCGAAGGGCTCATAGACCGATGGGCAGCAAAACACAGTTGCGTGGCTGTAGAGCTGGATGGCCTCCTGCTTGCTAAGCATCTTGTCGATCCAGATCACTCTCGGGTTGAAGACGCGTGCCGCTTCCACCTTTCGCTGCAGCTCGGCAGCAATTTCCGGAGTGTCGGGGGCGCCCGCGCAGAGAACGATCTGGATGCCGGGCGGCAGGTAACGAATTGCGTCCACCAGGTGAGTCACGCCCTTTTGCCGGGTGATGCGCCCTACAAAAAGCACATAGGGAATCGCTGGGTCGACGCCATGGGCTGTGAGCGCTTTGGTCACAGGCGTTCGCTGATATTGCTCCAGGTCGATCCCGTTGTAGATCACATGAATTCGTTCAGGTTCTACTGGGTATGCGCGGAGGATGTCGTCTTTAGTGCCATTGGAGACCGCGATCACCGCATCGGCGTCGAGCATCGCTGTTCTCTCCATCCACGAGCTCATGGCATAGCCGGTGCCCAACTGTTCCGCCTTCCACGCCCGCAGCGGCTCCAGGCTATGCGTCGTAAGCACGAAAGGAACGTCGTACAGTTTCTTGGCCAAATATCCGGCCATGGAAACGTACCAGGTGTGCGTGTGCACAACGTCGATTCCCGTGAGGGCCTTGATCTGCGTCAGGTTGAGGGAAAATGCCTCGAGCGCGCCTTTGAATTTCTCTTCGGTTCCGTGGGTGATTTCGCTCCACGGCTCCTGGCCGCGCACCTGCAGGCTACCTTCATCGGCGTACTGGCGGCCCCAGCAATGAACCTCCACCGCAACCTTGCGTGCCAACTCACGGCTCAGATACTCAACGTGCACTCCGGCGCCGCCATAAACATGCGGCGGATATTCCCGCGTGAAGAGTCCTACTCGCAATCTCTCCTCCTCTGGTGAAGTTGCACCACAGAAGCTGCGAAAAAAACGAATGCTTTGAAGGGGACGGCCTTCAGGCCGTCCGTAAGTGATTGCATATCTGTTCGGCTTTAGCCGCTGAGGGGGACGGGTTTCGCTCCCTGCTCGACCTTTTTCCGCAACCTCTACAGTCGACCTACAGTATTACGGCAGGGAGGGGATATTCAAGCCGCAACTTTACCCCGTCAACGGCGGCGGCTTTCAGGGTAGCTCGCTCCGCCAATACGTATGACCGAAGCGGAGTGGATAGATCCGCAAGCTACATCGAGGCCCGGAGGGCCGTTCGCTAAACGTCAGCCCAGCCCGGAAGGGCTGGGGTATCAAAGGTCGCGATTCTGCCTGCCCCGGCCTGCCGTGGGAGCGCCGTAGGCGCGGCACAGAAGGGAAGTGACCGAACCGCTCTTTTTTCCGGTCACCATCGGGTCCGAGTGTTTGACCGGGCCGGAACGCAATACGCCGTGGTATGGAACTGTAACGGTTCCAGTACTACCTCTGGCGTGGCCACCGGATATCAGGGCTGTCCAAACTAGCAGATCAACTGCTGCGCCAAGCGGCGGACCATAGGCAGTATATTTTGTAAGATACTCCAGCTTGACCCGCGCAAGGTGTGCCAGCCCCGGACTTCAAGTCCGGGGAAGCGGGCTTTTCAAGCCCGCGAGAACGCTTTATCAACGCAACGACGGGCTTCAGCCCCTGAAGTACGTCTTTCTTTCCCTGAAGGTGACGGGCTTTAAGAGTGTGCGTGAGAACCCGGGATTTAGAAATTTAGTCCCGCAGGGACGGTTGAACTTAGCCCAGGACGCCAGTCCTGGGTTGGATTCAAAAGGACGACCCAGCCTGCCCCGGCCTGCCGTGGGTCCCGCAGGGACGGCTGAAAAGGTGCCGCGACGCAATCCTCCTTCAGCCTTCAGCCGTCCCTGCGGGACTCAATCATGTTTCATGATGTACCCAGGACTAGCGTCCTGATTGCATGACAGCGTCGGCTCCCTCAAGCCAAGTAGACTGGTTGCTACCAAACGACCATGAAGCTCGGAAGAAGGAGCCGAGCATGATGATTATAGGCTGTGATTTTCATCCCCGTTTCCAGCAAATTGCTTATGTAGATCTAGAGACGGGAGAGTTTGGTGAGCGTCGTTTGAGCCATCCGGAAGAGGCGGAGCGATTTTACCGTTCTCTGGCCGGGAATCAGGTGCGCATAGGTCTAGAGGCGACGGGCAACTTCCGTTGGTTCCGGCGATTGATCGACGAACTGGGTTATGAATTTCTGCTCGGGGACCCGAGCGCGATTCGCGCTGCGAGTGCCCGCCGGCAGAAGACCGACAAGCGGGATGCCAGGCACATGTTGCGTTTGCTGCAAGAAGACCGGTTTCCGGCCGTCTGGCAGCCTTCGGTGGAGAACGAGCAGCTGCGGCAGTTGTTGTTGCATCGTTGCCGCCTGGTTCGCCTGCGCACCCGGATCACCAACCAGTTGGACTCCATGGGTAAGAACGAGGGCCTGTTGGTTCCAAGAGCTGGTCGGCGGAGCGACGGCGGCGCATCGAGGCGTTGCCGTTGTCTGGCTGGTACATGCAAAGGCGAGTCGACTTGTTGGATTTGCTGGACGAGTTGGAGAAGCGGATCGAGCCGCTGGAGAAGGCAGTGGTTGAAGCGGCGGAGAGTCATCAGCAGGCATGCCTGCTGATGACTCACCCGGGAGTGGGTCCGATCGTTTCGCTGGTCTACGTGTTGACCATCGGGGATTGGACGCGATTCGCGCGAAGCCGGGAACTGGCCAGTTATCTGGGTCTGATTCCGGCCGAAGACTCCAGCGCTGACAAGCGCCGTTTGGGTCACATCAGCAAGCAGGGCAACACGCTGCTGCGTTGGCTGCTGGTCCAAGCCGCTATGGGGGCACAACGGTCCGATCCAAGCTGGCACCGACTATATCTTCGTTTGTCGCTGAACAAGCATCACGGCGTCGCCAAGGTGGCCATCGCCCATAAACTAGCGGTTCGACTGTATTGGATGTTGCGCTCCGGGCAGAACTACAAGCAGGTGATGGAGCGCGGTTCGCACGCGGGGCAGCCCGTTTAGCCCAGTGGCCGAGGCTTAGGCCGACGTCCTGATTGGGCGCCCCACCTCTTCCCGTGAGGGGAGAGTTTGCACAAGAAATCATGGAGCATTACCGGGCCGAATACATGGTTGATGGAACCCCAACAGGGACCATCGAAAATGATTGAATGCAATGTACGAGCTTGGGTCGTTTGGCAAAGCAAGACAGTTCTCAACTAAGGAACAAAGCACAGAAAAAACATCTGTGCTTTGTTCCCAGCTCGATTGTCACCGTGGTCGGAACGGGGTCAAGGGTCCAGATGAACGCCGAAGAACGGCGCCCTTGACCCCGTCCCAACCACAGCAGGGATTTTCTGTCTCCGCTCCAGAAAATCGGGACTTGACAGAGGCCGACGTGTCATACATGGGCTAAATTCAGACGTCCCTGCGGGACTGAGTTTCTAAACCCCTGGTTCTCACGCAGACTCTGAAGCCCTGGTGAGACAAACACCACCACACTTACATTTGGGAGAATGCCTCAGAGCGGGCTTGAGCGAGGGAACGGACCAGGGCTCGACTGAAGCCGCGCCCTTCATTTTATGGTCTTCCGCATCCTTTCACGCCAGTGAATGCTTTCTGTGCCGTCCAAAGTGGCTCAAGCCGTTTTGTCGGGGTCGTATTGCATGAGAAATCTGCCCACGGAAAAACCGCGGGTAAGCGTGATGTGATACGAAGTTCGCAGGTCAACCTGCCCCAAACCATCGCTGGGCCAGTTTTCTACGAGCGAAGACATGCGTTTCAGGTCCAATATGCGGCTCGCTAAAGGGGAGCTGCGCAAGCGCTCAACTTCAACCGCCATCCTCCCGCGTACTGCACTGAGGTTCATGTACCAGTCCGCGGATTGCCGGCCGCGTTGCGTCCGGCTCAGCGTGCTGGACGGTAACCGCCCCACCATGGCACGGCGCGACAGCGAACGCAATTGACCGTCGCGAAGAAATTCTTCCAGCGGCACGGTGAGGCAGAACTCGATTACCTCTCGATCAAATGTCGGATCGCGGTAATCCAGCTGCCAACCTCCCTGGGGTCCAATACTGATCTCGCTCATGTCGCCGTACTCAAGCAGATTGCGCAGCGTGATGCGCCCGTCCGGAATGGTCCGAAACATATCGCGCAAGGCGGTGCGTTGCAAATCAAGCCGCTCCACAATTTCGGGACGCAGTGGTGTGTAATCAAGCGAGAAGTCGCGCATGTGCGGATCGGTGACGCGCCGCAGCCAGAACGGCAGCGACGGCCACACCGCGTGGCGGACCATCAGGCGAACAGAGGCACTTCGTGCCTTGCGAATTTGCCAGGCGATCCGGGCCAACGTTCCCCACTCCCCGGAGCGAAACCAGGTCGACAGCGCCGGAATTCCCTCGTAGCTCAGCGTCGAATTGCCACAGTTACCGTTCAGCAGCAGGGTAATTCCATTTTCCCGTGCCTGTGCCATGATGGCGTTCGACCAAACCTCGTTGCTTGGGCCGAAGCAGGGATGGTCATAAAGATTGTTGTTGTGATCCAGGATGTCCAGGAAGGAAGTCGCGCTTGATTCCACCAACACATGGCGCATATTAGGGTAAAGCGCAGCCACCTCGGCAGCGGCAGGTCCTTCGTTATCGAAATGAGTCGTGCTGGGAACGTTTCTAAAGTCCGGTCGAGGCACTGCGGTAAAACAGGTGAGGTCACGGCCTTCGGCCCCAAGCAAGCGAGCCGCCGTGGCGGAGACAGCGGAACTATCCAGCCCCCCACTCAGTTGTGCGCCGATTCGGCCGCGGGTGCGCAAGCGCACGCGCACCGCGCGATCGAACCTCTCCTTGAAACAATCGAGGTACTCTTCCGGGGAACCGAGACGCAATTCCGGCAGATGGCCGGTTTGCCAATAACGCCAGAGCTTTTTCTTTTCGCGATGGATGCTGAGCGCGCAGCCTGGCGCAAGGCTTTGCATATTGCGAAAGATGGTGCGTTCAACGGGCACGTTGATCAGCATCAGATAGCGGGCGACGTAGTCTTCGTCCACCTCGGCGCCGACAAAGCTCAGGGGATGCAAACCCTTTGGCATGGAAGCGAAGGCGAAGCAGTTCGCCGTGGCGGCATAGACGAGAGGACGTTCCCCGGTGTGATCGCGAGCCAGGAACATATGCTGTTCCTGCTGATCCCAGACAGCGAAGCTGAATGCGCCGGAAAGATGCTCGACGCATTGTTCGCGCCACCGTTGCCACGCGGCCAACAGTATCGCGCTGTCCGCCATGGTAGCGGACCGCTGACTGGAGATGCCCAGCTCCCGCCCCAGTTCTACACGGTTGTCGAGACGTATATCCGCAACCAGCGCGGTGACACCCGTGGCTGAGAGGGGCTGTTGATCGAAATCATCTTCCGGCAGCAGGCGAAGAAGGCAACGTCCTACGGCAACCGACGGGCCGGTGTACTGCGCCGTGTCATCCGGCCCATATAGATTGAGCGGCTGAAGCATGGCACGGCAGGCCGAGGAAACCTGGACTCCGCCATCGAAAGACCAGATTCCGGCAATCGCACTCATGCCACGACCTTACAGCACGAATGAGTTGCTGCGGCCACAGGCAGCAAACCCCCGGCAGACATGTGAGCCCCGAGAATTTAATTTGCTGTAAACGTTTGGGCCGAGATGGCGGTTAAGAAGAAACACATCTCCGCGGTGCGGAAGGGAATGCTTACGATTTAGGGCGGGTGATGTGACCACCCACCGAGTCTGGAGCACGACGCGTGGAACCGTTCTCCGCGCTCTTGAGGGCAATTATTTGCAGCGATGGAGTGACCCACGGCTTTCTTGCCTGTCCGTTCAACCGGTCAGTCGCGCCGTGATCTTTTATATTGTCGCTGTTCATCGAGAGCTCCCTGGAACCCGTTGATTTGGAAATCGCACCCTGCCACTCGCCACAGCTAGAGCCTAACCCAGGAGGTGGGCATCGTCAATGCGTTCCTCCGCCTAGTAGTTACTAGAGTAGATACTAAACCTTGTGTTTCGGGTTTTCTACACTCGAAGGTTAACTTGCTATAGTCGCGGCTGACACTTTTTGGGGATAGTGATGAAACAGGTTGCTGGGGTGTATCTGGTCGGCGGGATTACTCTTGTTTCTGAAATTGAGCTCCCGGAACTGCCCCTCATACAACATAAAAGCGCTACGCCGCATCCCGTAACCGTCCGGGTGGGCGCGGTGGCAAGCCAGTTGCCGGGCGCCATCGAGGTGGATCCGTACTCCTCGGGGACCGCTACGCAATATCTCCTGGGTATTGCAGGAATCGCACGCTACCTGGTTACCGGGGGACGAGAGATCGTCGTAGACCCCGACGCGAATGCTCTGCCTCTCGATGTGCGAGCTTACCTGCTGGGCTCCATCTTCGTCGTGCTGTGCCAGCAGCGCGGATTGCTGCCGTTGCACGCGAGCGCGGTCGCCGGCAATTCAGGAGTGGTGGCTTTTCTGGCCAATTCCGGCCAAGGCAAATCGACGCTCGCTGCACATCTTGCCCTGCGAGGGTTTCGCGTTCTGGCCGATGATGTCTGCCTTGTCGATACCACCCAGCCGGCAGCCATGGTGATCCCCACCGCTCCGTGGCTGAAGCTCTGGCGCAATTCTCTTGAGAATCTAGGGAGGGAAGCGCAAGGACTGGAGCGCGTATTCAGTGACGATGATAAGTATCGTCTGCCACTTGCTCCGGTGTTTGAACCGAAGCCAATTCTCAAGTTGGTCTTTCTCGAGGACAATGAGGTTTCGCCTACCACAACCAGGATCGAAGAACTACCTCGTGTGGAAGCGGTTCCACTGCTGATGAATCTTACTCATCACTCCTATCTACTCGAGGCAACCGGCCAGCGTGAAGAAAACTTCGTGCGTTGCGGCCGAGTCTTATCCCAGGCCAGGGCCTATCGCCTGATCCGTCCCTGGGGTCTGATGCATCTGGAGTCGACCGTGGATGCGCTCAAGAATCTCTTGCTCGACGTGTAATTAAAGGGCGAGCAACAAATGACGGGTGCCCCACATCTCGCTCGTTTTTCGCGAGATGTGGGATACCACGACTCTCCGCCGCCCTTTCTGACGGTCGCCTACGCGTGGCTCATGGGAAAGTGTTCAGGACAGTGAATTGGGACTCGACCTCACCACCAACAACAGTGCGGTCTCCTACCTTGACCCAGGTGTGCGCCGTGAGCTGGCCCGCATCGCGGGCAACACCATAGAAAAGCTTGCTCACAATGTGCCGGCGGCGAAGCATGAAGTAAACCGCGAGCGAGCGAGGAAAACAGACAAAGGTAAGAGGGGCGTGGCGCACCACAGCATCGACGGACCACTGCACGCGGCGAATGGTCTGCATGGCAGTTGCTTGAGAAACGGACGCTCGCCTTTGATCCGGCCTGCCCATCCACGCAGTGAGCCGTTGCGTGGGCAGAAAATTGAGCGCAGCGCGGAAGAAGGTGAGCATGAAAGCCGCTTCTGCCGCCAGCAAAATATCAGCCGGCGCCAATTGCATCATGCGGCGGAAAGGCAGTGGCTTCGCTATGGCGCGGCGGGCGGCGGGTGGATGGCGGAAAGCGTTCTGCAGCCTTCGTATGCGATTTTTGAAATGGAAGGTCAGCCATTCAACCGGACTGATCACCGCATAAAGAGGGAAGAGCGCGTCGGGTAAATTGAGCCAACGCCAAACGCGAGGGCGGAACAGCGATCGCAGCATGAGATCCAGCCGGTAACGGAGCGAAGTATGAAGGCGGAACTCATTTAGAAACCACTGCGTGGAGGGTATTTGCTCGCGTATTGGACGATATTGATTAGAGGTCATGAGCCGTTCGCTGAAGCGCAATATATGTCCGACCCTCCTATCGTCACGGCTGAGACTTTCCGGTGGAATTATGTCCGGGATCTTCAGTTCCTGCCCAAGCATTTCCTGGCAGAGCAGGATCGCAGCCTTGAACTGCGGCAACGCCAGTTGCTCGTCGGCTAAGGTCGCGGTCGACGCCAGTTGTTCCGGCGTCATGGCATGCACGAGCGCTCCGATGTCGGCCAGCCACTTGAGACGTAGCCAGCCATCGAGTGCTCCATGCACGCAGAGATAAAGCAGCAACCGGGATGGGGGCAAAGTCGCGATGCGTTCGGTACCAAGGTCTACCCAATCCTCGCCGACTTCGGTGAGGCGAGCATTGGCGGGTAGAAAGGAATTTCGGAAAAGACGCCAGTGAAGATCGATGACCACGTCGGAGCCGGGATACGCATACGAAAAATCTTTCTGATGCGCGACGTAGGATCGCAGCCGGCGCGGGGTCAGCCGGGCTTGCGGTTCGATGCGCACATAACCCTCAGCCCGCAGAATCTCACCCGCAGTGAATACGTCTTTTTCCGCGACCAGCAAATCAATGTCACCAGCGTCGCGCAAGGTGGGGTCCTGGAACGCGGTGATGGCAAGAGGAAGGCCTTTGAAAATCCGGAGATCGATCTGTCGCTCGCGAAAGCGGCGACTGATCAGCAATAGCTGCGAGGTACGGCGGAGGCACGTTTGGTCGTTTGCCGCCCCGGCGGCACGCAGCTGAGCAGCCGGCTCATCGGGCACGTAGCCGGCCGCGAAGGCTTCAAGATTGCGGAGAAATAGGGGGACCACCTTGTGATGGTGGACGATTTCAAGCAGATTCTGCCAATCGATGGGCTGCCGCACAAGCGACCGGATGCGGTCGCCGTCGACGGTTGCCGCCGGCCAACGCAGGCATGCCAGCACGAGATCGAATTCAGGTGAGTAGACTCGGGGCTTCATCGCTAGTTCCACAAAATTATGTCCCTTGGCCCAGGGACCGCCAAGTCCCGCGCCGGATCCTCTCTTAAAGGGGTCCCGTGTCCTGTGAAGTCTAGCTTAACGGTCGGGTCACAGTCGATCTTTGGTTACGGGTAACGGGGAAGAAAGCGCTTGACCCTGGTGGTCAAAACCGTCCTGCTATCCTGCCCATATGTTTGACCCGGCGGCCGGTAACAACTCGGCACTCCTTATTACCGAGCAGGTGCTGGTTTTTGCCGTATTTGTCGGGTCGGTAGCCGCTTTGCCGGCGTTCATTGAATTTATTACGGAGATGCGCAAACGCAAGGAGCGCATCGATCTGAGTCTGGAAGACGAGGTAGCCAGCTCGTTGCGCCCGAGGATCGCGGGCATGGACGACTTGCTCGTCAGCATTGCAGACCTGATCGATCGCGCCCGAAATCCGGCCGCGTATCAGGACCTGAAAATTGGCAATGAGGTGCTGATCATTGGTCCCAACCAGACGGGAAAGAAAAGCCTGGCGCAGAAGATCGCTCAACTAGCCGGTATGGACCGGGTAGTCACAGTTTTCAATCCGCGCGATAGTGACGCCCTGGCCAAGGCGAAAAGCCTGGTGCGCGGCTACAAATGGCAAAAGGTAATGCTCCTGCTACCCCGGATTGACCTGGCCTACCAGCAGGGTAACCCGGAGGTTCTTACCGAGCTGGACGCGCTGATTGAAACCACATCCGAGCGGCAGAATGTTCTGGTTGCCGCCACTACGGTCGCTTTTGAGGCCAACAGCGATCTGGACAACATTTTCGGCATCAAGCTGGTGCTTCCCGGGGCCAAGGTGGGCAAGGCGCATCGCGAGGAGATACCCGAAGACGCCCAGCTGATGCTGGCCGAAGTGACGACGTTTTACCTGGGCGAAGCGAAGCGCCGGGGCTTTGTTCTGCAGCGGCTCGACGAGCAGTCTTTTTGCGACCGAATCCTGGAAAACGTGATCAACCCGGCAGAAGTGGAAGACATTGTGGCCCTCTGTGAGACCACGGCTCTTTACCGCAAGCGCAGCAAGCAGACGCCAGACCTGGTCATTACCCCGGAGATTCTGGATCTGGCAATGGCGCGCGTCGTGGTGGGCTAGCAGCGAGCGTGGCTACCGCATGCCGATACCGGCCAGAAACTCATGGCTTGGCGTTGGATAGTGAACAATGACCGTCTGGATCTCAAACGGGGTGATCGGTGCGGTGACTTGTTTCCCGCCGGAAACAGCTAACGGCGACCCCTCCGGCTTCTCCATCAGGTTGGCCAGGGTGGCGGAGACAATCCCAGGCGGCAGGGTCAGGGTGACGTTCCCTTCCTTGCCGCTCCATTCGTAGAAGCGCACCAGCAGGCCATCGCCGTCCTCAGTCTTCTTCATTGCAGTGACCACCACATTCTCCGGCTCTGCCTTAAGGAAAGAGAAGCTGCCCGGCAGTTTTCCGGAGTGGGGGGTAACCTGGACCGCCGACAGGTGATAGTTGAAGTCATATCCCTGGCGGACGGTGAGCGCCTGCTTCCAGGTTCCACTATGCGGGTAGAGGGCGTAAGAAAAATGCTGGTGCCCTTGATCGGCCTCGGGGTCGGGCCAGGTGGGAGACCGCAACAGGGAAAGGCGGAGCAGGTTCCCCTTGGCATCGTATCCGTACTTTGATTCATTGATCAGGCTGAACCCATTCTCCTGATCGCCCAGATCAGCCCAGCGCAACGCCGGCACCTCGAACTTGGCGGCCTCGACACTGTTATTACGTGTAGTTGGCCGCTCGATCGAGCCATAGGGAATCTCGAAGGTGGCGTGGGCGCTGCTTGCGGCGAGAGGGAAGCCGGCCTTGAGCAGCTTGTGGCGTTCATGCCAGTCGATATCCATCACCACATCGACCCGCGGCAGCCCGTTATAGACCGTAATGTCTTCGATGAAGGTGGAAGCCTGCCAGTGCCGGGTGACGCGTATCACCGTGCGGAGCGCATTGTGCTCGGCCAGCCGAACCGAGTCGACCATGTCGAGATTGGTGAAGACCGTGTCGAAGTCGGCGTCGATATTCCACGCGTCGTAGTCCTTAGGGGTGTCTACGAATGCTTGCAGCCGGTTGCCGCAGCCCCCGGCCGCGATCGCGTCAAAATTGTTCTTCTTGTTGATCAGGCTGGTGATGCAACCAGTCTTGGGATCGACCGTGACCCGTAGAAACTGATTCTCCAGGGTATGTCCGTCGGCGCTGACCTGCACCCCGGCGGCCGAAGCCCCGGAGGCTGGCCGGGCATAGACCATCGCATAGCCCAGGGAGGGAACATCCGGCACCAATGCCCGGACGGTGAAGGTGTGGGTCGCTGGGTTTTGGAGCGAACTTTCGGCAGTGAGCACCTTGCCGGCCGCGTTGACAATTTCTACGGCGGAAGCCGCAGCCGGCAGCTGCACCGTGAAGTCGACCAGATCCGTGCGCTCCCACGACAGGGGATTGAAGATCAGTACCGGAACCCCCTTGCTGCCGCTTTGTGTGTCAACGTAGCTCGCGATGGCAGCCGATGCCTGGCTGGTGGCCTGGTCCGCGGTAAAACGGACCATGTCGTAATCCTTTTGTGCGTCCTTATAAATGACGCCGATGCCCGACCCCGCAGCGAGATCATGGAACTGGTTGAAGAGGACTTTTTTCCAGGCCTCGTTCAACTGGGAGGCCGGATAGGGTGTTCCGCTAAGCCAGGCCAGCGAAGACCATTTCTCAGCGTTCAGCATTTCTTCTTCGCTCTCGCGCATGTTCCGTTTGTGGTTTGCCTGGCTGGTCATCACCCCGCGGTGGTACTCAAAATAGAGCTCGTCGTTCCAGACGGGGAGACTCCACAGGCCCGCGGGCGGCTGGGGCAGCTTGGTATCCCCGGCGGCCAGGGTCTGGTAATTCCAGACCGGCGCGTGTGCCGTGTCGAGCTGCTTTTCCACCGCGGAAAAAAAGCTTCCGGCATCGCCATAGGTAAGCCGTGCGTAGGCCTTATCGGGTGAGAGCCAGCGGTCACCCGCATCCAGCATGGCGCGCGTCGGACCGCCCCCGTGGTCGCCTACGCCGTAGAGGTGCATCATCTCCGTGGACCCTGGATTGAGCTCACGCGCATGGGCAAACGCCTGGGCCATGTTGACCGGCTCAATCTCATTCCCGTAGTCGTGAGGAAAGTACGTGAGTACCCGGCTGCCATCCGGCGCCTGCCACCAGAACAGCTTGAGCGGCAGCGGGTTGGTGTCGTTCCATGCCATCTTCTGGGTGACGAAGTAGTCCACCCCCGAGCGCTTGTAGATTTGCGGCAGCTGCCAGTTGTAGCCAAACGAATCCGGGTTCCACCCGATGCGCACATCGACGCCGAAGCGGGATTGGAAGTAGCGCTTGCCGATCAGCAACTGCCGCACCAGGGACTCGCCATCAGGCATGTTGAGGTCCGGCTCAACCCACATGCCGCCCACCATTTCCCATCGTTTTTCGTTGACTCTCTGCTTGATCTGGTTGAATTCAGCCGGGTATTTTTGCTCCATCCACTCGTCGTAGGCGGCCGCAGACTGGGTGTAGGTATATTTGGGATACTCATTCATCAACTGCAGGGCGGTAGCGAAGGTTTGCCGCACCACCTCGACTGTTTCCGTCCAGGGCCACAGCCAGGCAGCGTCAATGTGTGCGTTTCCGGTTAGGTGGATGTCGGCCTTCTGCAGGAGCGGCCGTAGCGTCATCAGCCGTTGTTGTGCCTGACGGAGAGAGTCGTCAAAAACTGCCTGATTGCTTGAACTTAGAGCTGTTAAGCTCACATCTTGGATGATGGATTGCAGCTTCCCGGAAGTGTCGGCCCCACCCTCTCCCAGGGCGGGTAACAGCAGGGAAGCGGAAACTGCCTCCTGGCGAAAATCCTCCGGATTGGGGCGGTTGGCCGCAAACTGGATTGTCAGCTCCGAACCGTCAAAGTGCTTTTGATCTTCGCTCTGCAGCAGCTTCACGGCTACCAGTGCTTTGTCTCCGGGATGGGCGTCTGCAAAAAGGGTGATCGGTTCCAGATCCGTTCCCATGGCAACCCGACGTCCGTTGAAGTAAACAATCTGGGTAACTGGCCCGTTAGCATCCAGACGCAGGCGGAATGAAACCTGCGTACCGGTCAGATCGTAGCCGTTGAGCGTTTTGGGAACTTCGATCGTTGCCCGCATCCAGATAGCTTCCGCCGGCAACGAGCTGCCGGCAGCCTGCCAGCCGGCATCGTCCAGTGACGGAGACTCCCCGTGTTCCATATCGCCGGCGTGATAACGCCAGTTTGGCTTGGGCAGAGCTGATAGGGTCGCCAGCTTATCGAGGACGCCCTGGGACTGCGGTGTAAGCAATGAGGGCAGAGGCTTTTCCTGCAGGTTCTGCGCACTCGCCCCGCCGCTGACGAAGAGAAGCCCGGCCAGGCAGAGAACACCGGGAAGTTTCGAAGACATCATGTCGCGAATCCTCGCAGGCAGAAGTACAAAGGCCTAAGCTTAGCAGGGTTCCGCCCCCAACTGCCCCTGTGTTACCTTGAGGCCTGTTGATCCGCCCCCCGTTCGAGACGGACCACAGAAACCGGCGGAGCGCATTCTTCATGGTTCAAGTTCGCGCTCATCGCCCTCGCGCTCGCGGTTGCCATGTTCAACCTGCCGAAGATCGAAGCGACCCGCGAATTCCGGCCCATGGGCGAGGTGGCACTCCTTCCAGAACTGGACTGACGGGCTTACGTACGGCGTGCAGGCAGAAACGTGGTGGTAGGAGAAAAACGAATGGACACTCCCGAAAAAACAAGTTCAGCATCCACCCGAATCACAAGCGAAGTTGCACCCATAGGTACGAAGCCCGGGAGCAACACTCGGGGCTATAAGAGGATCGTCTATGTCATCTGCGCGGTGGCTGCTCTGGGAGGCCTGTTGTTCGGCCTTGACCAAGGATTCATCGCGAACTCACTTGCAACCATCGATGCGCACTATCGGCTCGGTGTCCAGGGTGGTGAGCGTTACTCGGCCATCCTGGCAACCGGCGGGATTATCGGCGCATTGCTCTCGGGCATCTTCGCACGCTTCCTCGGGCGAAAAAAAAGCCTGCTGTTAGCCGGGTTTATTTTCACCACAGCCTCAGCGCTCTCGGCGTTGCTTCCGCCGCTGCCGGTGCTCTCGGCCTGCCGATTCGCGCTTGGCTTCGGGGTCGGTGTTGCGTCCTTTATCGTGCCACTGTACCTGGCCGAAACAGCCCCAGCGTCCATTCGCGGCGCCATGGGTACGCTCTTTCAGCTGATGATCACTATTGGCATCTTCCTGATCTCGCTGACGAATGTCTTCATAGCCCGAGCATTCACCAAGGCTTCCACTTCGCTGCCGCTCATGTTCCTGACGATCACATTGTTCGCGGCGATGATGTTCTTCGGCGGATTCATACTGCCTGAGAGCCCGCGCTGGTTGATGCTCAAGCGAAGGAAAGAGCAGGCAATAGCCGTGCTGCAGCGGACGATGAACACCCAGCAGGAGATCGACGCTGAGATAGCGGACATGGAGCAAGCGCTGCACGGGCCGCAGAGCGCCGGTATCAGCATTGTGATGCGCGGTTACTTCTTCAAGGTTCTCGTGGTCGGCGTAGTCCTGCAGATGTTCCAACAGCTCGTCGGCATCAACATGATGATTTACTATTCGCCGACGATCTTCGGCTACGCGGGCATAACGGGCTTGTTGGCGGCGATGACCGTCCCGACCGTCAACATGGTCTTCACCTTCCCGGCAATCCATCTCGTCGAGAAATGGGGACGCAAGAAGCTGCTGTATGTGGGCGCGGTTGCGATGCTAGTCACCATGGTTTCCGCCGGTGTCGCCTTCCAGTCGATTGCGGCCAATCCTGCAACGATCAGCGGCACCGCGAAAGCCGTGTTGCTTGTATCGGTGGTGGTCTACATTTTCGGCTTTGCGGTTTCCTGGGGACCGGTCGCCTGGCTCGTCTGTTCCGAGATTTTCCCGCTCGAAGGCCGAGAAGTTGGGATGACGATTACGACCATGGTCAACTGGACGTTCGCGGGTCTGGTGATGGGCAATGCGCTTTCATTTATGAAGGCGCACGGGAACGCGTCCATCTTTTATGTGTTCGGAGGCTTCTGTATGCTGGCGATTGTTTTTGTCGCCATGTTCGTGCCCGAGACTAAGGGAATCACCCTCGAGGAGATCGAGTTAAATCTCAAGAAGGGTGTCCCACTGCGCAGGCTCGGCGAACGTCCCGACGCGCATACCATGTCGGCGCCGAACGAGGCTGGCGTAGCCCGGAAGTAACTCGCGTTTTGCTCTGTCCATAAGACCGCGTCGCCCGTTACAAGCTAAGTCAGTTGGTTGCTGCGGTCGCTCGGAGCATGCGGAACTCTCTTGTCTGCTCCATCACAGCGATCCAGCCTCGAGATAGGGCAACATGGCCGCTCCCAGCAGCCCGGCGTCGGGCCCGGTAGCTGCGGGAACCACATAGGTCTTGCCGGCAGTGAAGGGCTGACCGGTCTCCGGCTGAGTGAGCCCATAGATGTAACTGAGTCGCCGCAGTTCCTCGAACATCCGCGGAGCAAAGAGATCCCATCCGCTCACCACGCCGCCGCCGATCACATAGAGCGGCAAATTGAAAACATTCACCAGCGTCGCCAGGGCCATGCCCAGGTACTTGCCCGCATCGGCAAAGATCTGCCGCGCTACTTCGTCTCCATCGCGGGCCAGGCCTGCCAGATCGCGGGCGCCGAATTCTGCCTGGTGCTCGATCCGGTTGGCAATCAGCTTGGCGATTCTGGGAGCAGCGCCGCGGGCCGCAGCCACGGTTGCCGCCCGGCCGATGGCCGTCGCGGAGGCGTATTGTTCCAGGCAGCCGCGGCCGCCGCAGCCGCAGGCGAAGCCGTCCTCGACTACAGGAATATGGCCGCCCTCCCCGCCCATGCCGTTCATCCCATGCCAGATTTTTCGGTCCAGAATGATGCCCGCGCCCACGCCTGTTCCCAGGGTCAGCATGCACATGGAATCGCCGGGCATCTCCTTACCAACGCCGCTTTTCCATTCGGCCAGTGCGGCCGCGTTGGCATCGCACTCCACAATGACAGGGGAGTGCAGCTTCGACTCCATCTCATCTTTAAGCATGAACGCATCGAAGCCAGGCAGGTTTGGCGGCCGGTGAAATCTGCCGGAAGGCAGCTCGAGCGGGCCGGGAGCACCGACTCCCACACCGAACAGCTCGTAACCTGGTCCGCATTGTTCAAGGACGCGGCGGATCGCGTCGCACATGTCTTCGACCACAGCTCCCGGACCGTCGGCCACGCGGGTGGGCACGTTGATGAAAGCAAGACGCTTCCACTCCGGGTCGAAGGCGGCGATCCGCAGATTGGTGCCCCCGAGGTCGATGCCGATCGTGAGCCGGCCCTTCTTGTCACTCGCCGCTGGTGGTGCGCTATCCTGCCTGATCAAACTGTACCGCCTCTACCGTGGAATTCTGACTTCCTAACCTTAACAAGCCGGAGGGACGCAGGCTACTTCATCAGCAGGGCGTCGCGTGTTACCATCAATTCCAGTTGGGCGGCTAGCTCAGTTGGTTAGAGCGCCTGCCTTACAAGCAGGATGTCGGGGGTTCGAGTCCCTCGCTGCCCACCAAATAACTCTTCCAAGCCACTCTAATCTTGCCGAAGACTTAAGGCGATTTTCAGTCCAAGGTCGTCGATTGCAAAGACGCCACTGGGCGCAGTGCCAGGCTGAGACCCAGACCTGAATTTGTTCGTGAGTACTGTAGAGTTAGTTCGCTGAGCCCGCCTACTTTACTGTTAAGGTGACCGTGCCTGTAGCCGTGCTGGTGCCTGAAGTGCCAGTTATGCTCACCGTATAGGTACCCGCCATCGTGCCTGGATTCCCGCCTCCGCTACCACTCGTGCTGCCGCCTCCTCCGCAAGCGAGGACACCACCGCTAACGAGTGCAACGAGGAACAGTAACATCCCTAACATCGTCCGCCAGCTACGCCGCCGCGTCGGGACTCCAAAAACCAGGATGCATGCCAGGGTAGCACTACCCGCTGCGTACCATGGAACTCCGTTGCGCTTCGGGTGAACCAAAGACCCACTGGTTGCCGGCGTAGTGGCGACCGTCAGCGTAGCCGTGCCCGCTGTCGCGCCGCTGATAGACACCGGGCTGGTCGATCCGAAACTCAAGCTCGGCGCACTCACAGCACCAGCGGGGCTGGAAGTGACGATCGCCGTCAGCGTTACACTACCGGTGAAACCCCCGGCTGGCGTTATTGTGATGGTTGAGGTATTCGCCGTGGTTGCGCCCGGTGCAACAGTGATTGTTGTGCCGCTGATTGCAAAGCCGGGGACCACAGGATTGGTCACCGTCACGGGGGCCGCGGTCTGAGAGAAAACACCGGCAGAGGTACCCGCAAAGACGTGTGAACCCTTGACATCAACCGCCAACTGCGCGACTCGCCCGGCCGAAAGACCGCCATTAATCGCTGTCCAGGTCGCCCCGGCGTCGTTGCTTTCGAATGCGTTACCGCCCGAGGTTCCGGTGTAAAGGGTGCTTCGAAGCGCAGGATCAATTGCCAAAGACACGACACCGAGATCGGTCAGGCCAGTGTTGGCTGCGGTCCAGCTTCCGCCCCCATTCGTACTTTTGAACACACCAAGCCCGCCAGCGTAGAGAGTTGTTGGAGTCACAGGATCAATCACTAAAGCTACGATGCTACTGCCGCCCAGGCCTGAATTGCTCGAACTCCAGCTTGTTCCGCCATCTGTGCTCTTGAACAAGCTGTTACAGCCAGATCCATTCATTCCTGCATACAAGTTGTTTGGCGTTACTGGGTCGACCACCAAAACAGCGACCTGGCAAGTTATGGATCCTGAACTCGAGATCGTTACCGGCAGACCATTATTGATGGCGCTCCAGCTGGACGCTCCGTTCGTACTCTTAAACACGCCGCCCCCCACAGTTGCGACATAGAGATTGGTTGACGTGACAGGATCTATTGCCAAAGCATTCGGGAAGGGGCTTGATACTCCGGAATACGCGAGACTCCAACTAGCTGCCCCGTCGGTGCTCTTATAAACACCGCCAACACCGCCGTAAATGGGCCACCCCGAGGCGTAGAGTGTGGTTGGAGCGCCAGGATCAACCACCACGGCAGTCGTACCAAATGGACTGCTTGAGCCGGTAGGAAGTCCGTTTCCAGCCGTCGTCCAGCTTGCCCCTGTGTTGGTGCTCTTCAAGAGACTTCCGCTGCCGTCGTTGGTTCCCGCATAGATCGTGCTCGGAGCCGTCGGATCAATCGCCAAGCCAGAAATGTTTGTGGCGGAAAGGCCAATGTCCATGTCACTCCAACTCGTCCCGCCGTCTGTGCTCCGGAACACGCCGCCGCCTTGCTGATTCCCGGCGATGTAGACCGTACTCGGACCACTGGAATTCTTCACAAAAGCGAACAGATTCGAGTATTGGCCATTGGGGCTAGTCACCGTGTTCCAGGTCTGCCCCCCGTCGATGCTCTTATGTATCCCGCCTGATTCAACGTCGGAAGCATAAAGCGTAGTGGGAGCCGCTGGGTCAACAGCAACAGTATATGTGTCGAACGGCAAACCCAGGTTGATGCTCGTCCAGGTTCCGCCCCCATCGGTGCTCTTATACACTCCGAGACCACCGCCACCTACTGGGACCAACGTCGTGTACAGAGTAGTGGGAGTAGCTGGATCGATCGCGAGGGACTGCTCTGTGACACCCGAGGGCAGCTCGGCGCCAACGGCAGCCCAGGTTCCCCCTCCGTCTGTGCTTTTAAATATGTTGGTGCCGCTACTCTGATTTCCAGCCACTGCATATAACGTGGCTGGAGTCTGTGGATTAATGGCAATTGCATAAACACTTTTGCCCGGTAGGGCGCTTGCCCAGGTTACTCCGCCGTCGCTGCTCTTATAAACGCCGCTTTGCGCACCTACATAGATTGTAGTCGGCGTTGTCGGGGCGATCGCCAAGGCAAATATAGGACCTGCCTGAACAGAAACACCGGAGATCGTGATGGTTATAGGACTCCAGCTCCCGCCGCCGTTGGTACTCTTGAACACATAATTGTACGAACCGGCATAAACAATTGATGGTGTCGCAGGATCCGTTGCCAACGAAGTAACACCAACAGGTTGGAGACCGACGTTGGCAGCATTCCATGTCGTTCCTCCATCTGTGCTCTTGAATACGCCTGCCCCAACGCTCCCCGAGTAGATCGTGGTAGGCGTTACAGGGTCAATCGCCAGTGCATTGATTGTCCCGCCATAAGGGCCGCAACTAGCCCATGTTTGACCAGAGACGGTTTGGCAAGAAAATGGCACGATGGTGACCAGCACCGTAGTCGCCCCCGATGCGCTGCTATAGATCGAGGAACTTGAGGTATCGGGTGTGTAGTTCACCGTCAGAGTTTCGGCTCCCGTCATAAGCGAACCAGCCGGGATGCTGATTGTAGCGCCGCCGCTACTCAGCGTCGAGGTAGCGGATGTAAAGCTGCCGCTGGTAAGGGAGATCGAGCCAGTCGGCGTGGGATTGCCACTTCCGCCGCTGACCGCCACAGTCACCGATAGCGCTTGCGTGGTGATAATGCTGGACGCAGACGGCGTCACCATCACGGTTGGGGTTATCAGCAGTGGGACGGTCACCGTTACCGATCCAACGCCCGAAGCTAGATTGTAGGTTGGTGAGCTGGAAGAATCGGGCGTGTAGCTAGCTGTGAGAGTATCGGTTCCCGCGTTGAGTAGGCCGGCCGGGATGACGATCATGGCGCCTCCGGCACTGAGAGCTGTCACAGAGGTATAGGCACCGCTGTTAAGGAGGATCGTTCCAGTGGGCAACGGGTCGCCGCTTCCGCCGCTGACGGAAACTGTCACTGTAAGGGTTTGCGCTGTCGTGATGCTCGGTGAGGATGGTGTCACCGTTACTGTCGGAGCAGTTGCGCCTGGTGTTGTTACCACTACAGTTGCTGTTGCCGAAGCGTTACTGTTCGTTGGGCCACTCGCAGCGTCGGGTTGATAAAAAGCTGTTATGACATCGGAGCCGGATGGTAGAGAGCCGGCAGGAACGCTGAAGGTAGCGGCACCCCCAGTGAGACTCACAGATGCAGACGCATAACTGCCGCTGGATAGCGTTACCGAGCCGGTTGGCGTCGGATTGGTGCTTCCGCCTGCGCTACTAACGGCAACCGTCACCATCAGCGATTCTGCGGTTGTAATGTTCTGCTGGACTGGCGTCACCGTCACTGCCGGTGTTGGTATGCCGTTCTTACTCGTCACCGTTACGCCGCCAGTACCGCTAGAAGGGTCGAGGAGAGCTACGCTCGCTGTTTGAGATACCGACACCCCGCCGGCCTGTGTGTTAAAAGTTGAATTCCATGTCCAGGTGAAGAGAGTATGAGCGTTACCCTGCTCGTCAATTCCGACCAGGGAACTGGAGAATCGAATAAAATGTCCAGGCGTTGGGTTCGACGAAGCCGGGTCGCCCGGTAAGGAGTCGTCCAGGGGAGCATCAAGCATCGCCATAATCGTGCCGCTTGTATTTGGGTCTGCGCTTACGATGTTGGGGAGTTTCTCACCGTCTAAAAAATACCCACAAAACGAGTTGTTCCCCGGTTTTGTCGGAATGACGCAATGGGGGGAACCCGAGTTAAAGTCAGTGATCCAAGATTTCGGATAATAGTAGGGGTAGGGGTCGTACGCTCCTCCGAGCACAGGAAGATATTTATTGAAGTAAGTGTAGTTTCCCTGAATTGGGTCGTTGAAAAAGCCATAACTAGCTGAGTTTCCGGTATCAGCACTTGCTCCCGCGACGAGCGAGCAGCCCCTACTGATCCACAAACTCATATCTACTGTATTATTACCGGCTACGGCGGACAGACAAGGTTGATCGGGGTTAGTATTCGATGCAACGTTCTGGGGATAATTCGGAATAACACCGCTGTGTTCTGGTAGAGCTGTAATTATTTGCTGCCAGTCAAAATTCGAAAACCCAGACGCGGACTCAAATTGCTGGATCGTAGGCGAATTGATGTTTTGCGTAGAGTCCAAAACGTGCACAATCTTAGGAAATGTAAACGTAGCCAACATAGATACGCGGCTCTTGGCTCGGAGATCCATCTCCTGCCCGAAAAACAGGAAGTTAACGGCATACGGTGTCCCGTTAATCGTGAAGACGTTGTCGACAAACAGCCCTGACTCTTGTGGAGTTCCAGTGAGTATGCATCCTGAAAAAACGTTAAATCCCGGCGCGAACGGAATTGTCCCCGGGCCTAAAGAGATCGTGTTGCATGGGGCAGGTGTCGCAGGGCAAACAGAGGCGAGGTTGAAAGGAGTTCCTGGAGTGCCCGGCGCCGATAAAGGGACACCAACCTGGCCAATGACCCAACACCGCGTTGTAGCTTGAGCTTTCGCGGAACTATGGGTAAGAAAGCAAAACACGAGAATGCTGAGGATAAGGAGCAACCTGCGACAAAAAAACCTCGGCAGTCGATCAGTAGCTACGGAAGATGCGGGATTTCTAGAATCGCTTTTGTCGTAAGAAGGCGAAAAGTTGGGAGAAGGACGATTACTGACAGCCCTTGGAAAAAACCTAGGCGAGGAGGCGCAGGGCGACGCAGCGGGCCGCGACATTGGCGCACGGCCAAAGCCGATTTCGATAGCAGGACATGAATTGTGCGAGCCTGGACGATGTGCGGACGCAAAAAAGTTCAAGGGTCTTCCTCCATGATGTCGCCCACTGGGGCACTATAAGGCACCCAATGAGCCAGCACGCGGCACATCAGGGGTGGAGGATGTTCGTACGCGACAAGTCCATAAAAGTTGTTGCTGCTGAGAACTCTAAACTGCGAGAAGATTGGTTGGCTAAATGTCTCGGAATACTTAAATCGTGCGTAACGTACACGTGGGTACTTGTTTGGGTAACTGCTTGAACGACTCTCACCGCAGGCTGAGAATGCGTTCGGTCATCGCTGCTTCACCTTCACGCGTGCCGTAGGGCTTCCGGCCTTTACAGTGGCTTTCTGTCGCTCTCTTCCGGATGCGGCATATTGCCGTTTTGCTGCTGAGCAGCAGATATGGATCGGGCCAGGTCGAGGAAAGGGAGTCCTCGGCGAATTGTCGAGCTTGGAGCTGCGGGAGAGCGGGATAGTTGGACTGCGGCCCGCATGGATGTGACTCATGAATAATGCTAGCAGGTGGAGCGGGCGCTGAATTCTGCCTGGTGCTCGATCCGGTTGGCAATCAGCTTGGCGATTCTGGGAGCAGCGCCGCGGGCCGCAGCCACGGTTGCCGCCCGGCCGATGGCCGTCGCGGAGGCGTATTGTTCCAGGCAGCCGCGGCCGCCGCAGCCGCAGGCGAAGCCGTCCTCGACTACAGGAATATGGCCGCCCTCCCCGCCCATGCCGTTCATCCCATGCCAGATTTTTCGGTCCAGAATGATGCCCGCGCCCACGCCTGTTCCCAGGGTCAGCATGCACATGGAATCGCCGGGCATCTCCTTACCAACGCCGCTTTTCCATTCGGCCAGTGCGGCCGCGTTGGCATCGCACTCCACAATGACAGGGGAGTGCAGCTTCGACTCCATCTCATCTTTGAGCATGAACGCATCGAAGCCAGGCAGGTTTGGCGGCCGGTGAAATCTGCCGGAAGGCAGCTCGAGCGGGCCGGGAGCACCGACTCCCACACCGAACAGCTCGTAACCTGGTCCGCATTGTTCAAGGACGCGGCGGATCGCGTCGCACATGTCTTCGACCACAGCTCCCGGACCGTCGGCCACGCGGGTGGGCACGTTGATGAAAGCAAGACGCTTCCACTCCGGGTCGAAGGCGGCGATCCGCAGATTGGTGCCCCCGAGGTCGATGCCGATCGTGAGCCGGCCCTTCTTGTCACTCGCCGCTGGTGGTGCGCTATCCTGCCTGATCAAACTGTACCGCCTCTACCGTGGAATTCTGACTTCCTAACCTTAACAAGCCGGAGGGACGCAGGCTACTTCATCAGCAGGGCGTCGCGTGTTACCATCAATTCCAGTTGGGCGGCTAGCTCAGTTGGTTAGAGCGCCTGCCTTACAAGCAGGATGTCGGGGGTTCGAGTCCCTCGCTGCCCACCAACTTCCCTCCCTGACAATACAAAACAACGATACGAGCAAACGTCCTGATTGTCGTAAATTGTCCTGGACCCCTTAACCAAGTGACAAACCGAGAGCCCGTCAACGGGTTAAACGGCATCACAGTGCAGATGGCGTGCCCGGAATACTTGCGACTTCACCAGCACTATGACGCGGCTCTCCGACGCTGGGCACAGAGTGAGTTGTCATCCCATAGGCCTGGACTTATTGACGCATCGGCGCGTCTGGCTGAGGTGGTCCGGCAGAAGGCATTGGACGAGAGAAATGAAGCCATACGGAGGATGCGTCTTCATGAGCAGAATTGTCCCACCTGCAACCCGCGGCGCAAACCTGGTGGCCGATCGAACTAGCGCGACCGCGGTTCGATCGGACCCTGAGGTTCGTCAACCAGGCGTCGGCATCACTTTCGAGGATGCTGCAGCCTGAAGATGGATAACGGCCTGCGTGGCTACCTTCCCAATTCCGCCCCCCCAATCGTCGGCCGGCACACACCACACACCAACTGGGGTAAGTGTGCCACAAGATGGAATTGTATGCAGCGGTAGTTGTTACTAGTAGCCTAACCAAGTAACAAACCCAGAGCCCGTTAAAACATGAGAGTCTGGGAGCTACTTCGCTTCGCTCAGAGGCTTGAGGTGCTGACGGACCCAGATAAGAATTTGCGCAAAGCGGAATTCATGCCGCGCTATCGAGCCATCGATAAAAGAGTGCCCGTCTATTCCTTCAACTTCGAGATAGAGGCCGTTGCATCGCAGGGAGACGTCAGTAGCAGTGAAGGCGATGCGCTTGTTGCCGTCAATGAAGCCGTGGTTGTTACCGAGCGACTCCATCAAGGCGGCCGCTTCCTCATCGAGAGTGCTGTAATAGCCGGTCTGGGGACGAAAAACGGCGGCCTCAACGGCACCCTTATCGCGGACACCATGGCGACCGCCAAACATCTCGATCAGTCGATGTTGCATACGGTAGACTTCGGCTACCGTCAGGAAGTCCGACATTTATTTGGCGAGACGCTGCAATAGGTCATGGTTGCGAGCAACAGACTGCTCAAAGGCATCCATGACCTGGGGACGCACCAGCTGCTGGGACGGGACCACGTTGTGCAGATAGAACCTTAGAGCCTCTTCGAGAACATGTCGTTTTGTTTGCCCGTTCCGCTCGGCAACCGCAACAAACTCATCGTAGAGTTGGGCATCGATCTCAGGAGTGAACTTCTTGGTAGTGGTGGGCATGTCGTTACTCTGTGGTCTGCCTCTATCGTACCTTTCCATCTAACTAGATCAAGATAAATCTTTATTTTCCCATGTTGCTGTAAACAAACTGCTTACGTAAACTCGTTATCTTTGGACCACAGAGCGTTCCACAATCCAGACCGCGATAAACATAATCAGCCCGAGAAGCCAGCAGAACACCCCAAGGGTCCAGGTGAATTCGATCGGGTGGGGGCGCGAAATCGCGTGTGTGTGCAGCCAAATTCTAAACGTCCATGTCCCGGCGGACAGGACCAAGCCAACGAGGTTGATGCATACAGCAGCGTACCGGAGTCTTCTAAAACTGTTTTGCGCCATAAACCGCCAGGTGAGTCTTCCGCTCGCCGTACATCGGTAAGCATATACCTTAAAGGCTTAAGAGTTCCCTGCATAGCAATCGCGAATGGACGCTCGCACAATCGTCAAATTGCGAAATCGCCCGACTTGGGCGAGCACGTTCCTTGTAGGGAGTGAAGGACACTGGCTTCGGACCTGCGGACTTGAGCCGAGAGGTTGCTACCAGGATTAACGGCCAAACTTCAAGCCGCTTCAGCCTCGCGATCTGATCCGCGGCTTCCGAAGGAGAACGGCGTCATCGGCTGGAGAAGGATGCATCGGCCTGGGAGGACGACCGCCTCGGAAATAACGCCCGAACCACAGCAATAACAAGAGTACGACCACAAACCTGAAAAGCGAGACTATGAAATCGGTTTGGTCCATGCTTCACGCCACCATGACTCCTAAAGCGAAGGTTCACTTTAATTTAGCACTTCGCTCTTGCTACGAGGCGCACGTTGTGAACGAACGGGACGATCCAAGCGTTCACTCGCTTGCTCTCCCTTACTCGTGCGCCGGCATAACTCCAGTCGAGACGCCTAAACTTTCTGGCATGGGGAGATGGCATCCGACCTGGAGTCCGCCTTGATCGCATTTCTAACCTGGACGTCGCTCCCACCATCGCCAGCTTGCTGGGCGTTGAGATGAAGAGTGTGACTGGACGCCCGTTAGATAAGGTTCTGACGGATGTCTTTTCGTCGCATGGGTCCCAATAACTGTCTCAGGGGTAGCAGGGCGGCAGAGTTCGATACGTTCCGCCGTGTGGGTCATAACAGGCGGCAAAAGGTGCCGCACCTCCGGCGCTCGAATCAGGATCTATTGGTACCCAGCCCTTCCAGGCTGGGCTGACGTTTGGCGGCCCCGCCCTCCGGGCCTAGGGAGTGGCTGGGCTCTCTTCTGCCGTTCTCTCACGCAAGAGCTAATCAAGCTTTGGCATGGCCAGCGACCGGTGAGGTAAAGCAGTCAAAGAGCTAGTCAAGTTTCGGCATTGCCAGCTACCGCTGAGGCAAGGCAGTCAAAGAGATGATTTGGACAAGTTTGTATTCCTGTACAACTGTGGGACAATTCCAGGTTTGCGCTTTCTTCTTGGGGGGCGAGCGCGCGCTTGTCTATAGTAGGGGCGCGGAGGTTTGCTCTTTATGTCCCAGATTTCTGCTGCAGTCACACCCGTGGTGGTGGTTGGCTTCGATATGCCGTTTTGGCCGCTGGTCCGGTTCCTGATCAAGATTGCGATTGCATCGATTCCCGCCGGTATTGTCATTGCGTTCTTTTACATGGTGCTTGGCTGGATCTACGGTGCCATCCTCATCGCCACGCATCACACCAATCTGTTGCGATAGAACCGGAAAAGATCATGAAACGATCCGTTATGCTCAAGCTAACTTGCCTGTTTGCGCTTGTCCTGGCACTGCATACGAGTGCCTTCACGCAAGAGAATCCATACTTCAGCAACTGGCCTGCGGGCCTCTCTCCGCAAGAGGTGGGCAAGCGTGTGGCGGAGCATTTCGTTACCAGCCCGCACCAGTACGGCCCGACGATTCACTACTCCGAAGTGGCCACCTGGTATGGCGCGCTCACGTTTGCCTCTCTCACCCATGACGACGCCCTACGCACCGCGCTAATCCACAAGTTCGAGCCGCTTACGCCCGGCGGAGCCGAAGCGGCGCGCATCCCTGTGCGTCACCATGTGGATGACTCGATCTTTGGTGTGGTGCCGCTGGAGATCGCGATTCAGACCAAAGACCCGAAGTATCTCGCCATGGGAAAGGCATGGGCCGATCGTCAATGGGAGAATCCGCAGCCGGATGGACTCTCGGCAGAAACGCGCTTCTGGATCGACGACATGTATATGCTCACCATCCTGCAGCTGGAGGCGTACCGCGCAACCGGAGACAGGAAGTACCTCGATCGCGATGCGCTGGAGATGACCGCGTATCTCGATAAGCTGCAGCAACCCAACGGGCTTTTCTATCACGCTCCCGACGTGCCTTTCTACTGGGGCCGTGGTGACGGCTGGGTGGCTGTCGGCATGGCCGAGATGCTCCGTGACCTGCCCCAGGATCATCCGCAGCGTAAGCGCATCCTGCAGGGCTATCAGCTGATGATGAGTGCGCTGCTCAAGTACCAGGGTAAGGATGGCATGTGGCGGCAACTGATCGACCACGACGAAGCGTGGCCAGAGAGCTCAGGCTCTGCCATGTTTACCTTTGCCCTGATCACCGGCGTGAAAAATGGTTGGCTCGACGGCGCAACCTACGGGCCTGCCGCGCGCAAAGCCTGGATTGCGGTCGCCGGCTACATCGACCAGAATGAAAATATAACCAGCGTTTGCCAAGGAACCGGAAAACAGAACAGTTACGAGTACTACCTGGCGAGAAAGCGGATCACCGGCGACTTCCACGGACAAGCGCCCGTGTTGTGGACCGCTTCGGCGCTCCTCCGCTAGCCGGAGAGGGTAATGGGCCTGCGGCCAGCCCATTGGTTAGGAAATCGCGTAAGCACGGGCATCAGGCTTTAGTCGGGCCGTAAAAGAGAATTGGGCCTTCAGCCCGCAATGCCACATCGTGCACGAAATGCATCGCGCATCTATGGTTCAGAACCCTGTCAAAGCAGGACTGGCACATCTACTTGACAGAGAAAAAGCGCGCAGGGCGCTAAAAGCCATTTGCAGAGTGCGGCTCTTGCCGCTTAGGACGTTTTCTTCAACGGCTTTTTCCGCAGCCTCAAAAGTTGTGCCCTGATACAAAGCATCAGAGAGGTGACTCCCGAAAACTCGCGCATTCCCCAGATTTGGATCGTATACGCCCTCTGTGAAAAACATTTCCAGGAAGAGTCCGCAGAACTGCGGATCCTCGGCTTCGCTCCTAATGACAACCGACAGAGTTTTTACGTCGAGTTCCGTGGTATCCCACATCTCGCGAAAAACGAGCGAGATGCCCCGAATTTCCTGCACGCTGCCATGGACAAGACCGCGTGTGCGCCTTTCTTTAAGGAAAGGCGCATGAAGTGTGCGGAATCCACCGAGCTTCACAGGAAATCGGGGATGTGGGGCACCCGATCTTTGTTGCCGGTACAGGAAGCCCGTCATTTGATCTTCCGGCTCGCCTCAGCGACTCGGCTGCTCGGGATGACAAAGGAAAGGGCGACCGTTCCATAAAGAGTGGCTGCTGGACCGAGGCGCTTTTCATCACGTGGGCCGCAGGCCCATAGCTCAACAGATTTGTCATCCCGACCGAAGCGCAGCGAAGTGGAGAGATCTGCGGTTTCTCTTCCGGTTCTCACACACCCTCTATAGGTACGCTTTTCGGGTTCGTCCTTATTGATCCGCGACCCTCTATTATTCCCGCGCATTATGGATGCAAGGCTTCATTGCTATCTCGCCGCGCCTCGTGCAGCGTCTCGAAGAAGCGGACGACCGCTTCGAGATCGCCCTCGGGCAGCGTTGCCAGCAGGCGGCGGGTCTCGTTTTCTACTCCTTCATACATTGCGGCAACTTTGCGCAAGCGAGCAGGGATAAGCATGATCAGCAAGCTGCGCCGGTCTTCCGGGTTGGGCTCGCGGCGGACATAACCGGCCTTCTCCAGCCGGTCGAGCGCAACCGTGATGCCGCCGCTGCTTAGGCCGGTCCATTTGCCGAGGCGGCTGGGCGTGGAGGGTCCATACAGTTGCAGCATGTGCAGCATCTGCATGTCAGTCAGACCAAGGCCGGCCTTTTCCGCGGCTTGGGTATTGAAGAAGATCGCTGCAGCAATGAATTTGCGAATTTCGAGCACCACACGATCCGCGGTGGTGATAGGTGGGGGCACCCTGCTGAGATCTGGTTTCGCGCCGCGAGGTTTGGCTTTCACGAGGGTAGACATGGGAACTCTCTTATGGTTAACTATCCATGTATCTTATAAAATAAGATACATGGAGGATGTGGAAATGACAGCAACAGTCAAAGCTTACAAGGGAATGGGCATGGAAGGCAGCACGGCGCGTTGGTACGACCGCACCACACGCAAAGATATGCCGGAAATCAAGGCACTGGCCCTGCGAATCGCGGCAGCCATTCCTCCTCAAGCCCAGGTGCTCGAGGTAGCGCCAGGGCCGGGCTTTCTCTCGATCGAGCTGGCCAAACGAGGATTGCCGGTGCGCGCGGTCGATATCAGCCAGACCTTTGTCGAGATCGCCCGCCGCAACGCCGCTGCCGATGGGGTACAGGCGCTGTTCGAGTTGGGCAACGCCGCGGCTCTGCCGGTAGCGGATGCAAGCGTAGATTTCGTGGTTTGCCGCGCGGCCTTCAAAAACTTTACCGAACCGGTAAAAGCGCTGGCGGAAATGCGCCGCGTTCTCCGGCCGGGCGGCCAGGCACTGCTCATCGATATGCGCCGCGATACCTCGCTGGAAGAAGTGAAGCGCTATGTGAACGGTCTGGGCGTAAGCCGGCTGAACCGCTGGTTCATGATGTTTGTTTTTCGCAACATGCTGATCAAACGAGCCTATCCGCTGGCGGAAATTCGCCGCATGGCCCTGGAAGCGGGTTGGGTCGAGCCGCGGATCGATTCTTCACCCCTGGGATTCGAAGCCTGGATGACGAAGTAGGGAAGAGCGAGCTTAGCGCCCCGGTCAATAAAGGATGGAAGGCATCCAGGCACCCGCCGGGGTGTTGTAAAGCCCGACGCTCATCAACGTTAGCGGCTGGACGATACGCAAACCATTCGCCAGGCACCAACGCAGCAGAGCGCTGTTTCGCGACGGCACGAGAATTCCAGGACCGGCGAAGGATTCCGCCGACGCGATGAGCGATTGCATATCCGTGTTGGTCTCTGCGGTTGCGTGGCCGAAGAAAGCGAGGGCGCTCGCGTATCCGGTAATGCGGCCCTCGCGCTCCACCACGGCGGCAGTATTGTGCTCGATGGCTTGTGCCAATTCGGCGCCTCGATCAAATCCGTGCACCCGCCGGGAGAGTGCATTACACGCGTCCAAATCTGCAGCTCGTGCCGGTCGAACCACGTATCCGGCGATACTCCGTTCGCGGGTCCGTCCCTGGAGGCAGGAAAGGGGCTCTCGAACATCGAAGCCGAGGCTGGTATAGAGCGAGAGCGAGCGATTGTGAAATGCAGCCTGCACCAGCCGCATTCCAGCGGTGTGGCGCCCGTTGGCTCGATCCATTACCGCCCGCATCAGCTTCCGCCCAATGCCCACGTGTTGGGCGCCGGGGTCAACGGTAATTGGGCCGACGCCTGCGACCATGGAGCGCTCGTCGAGGCAATTGCTTCCCACGATGCGCCCTGCGGCTTCCGCCACTACGCAGTAGAAGCCAGGGTTGGTAAACATCGCCGAGAGCAAGCCGATGGGCCGCTCCGGTCCGGGAAAATCGCAGGGAAACCCGTGAGCCTGATTGATTTTGAAGAAGGCATCGTAGCAAATCTGACCGCAGACGGAACCGTCCTCCAGCCTGGCGGAGCGAATCACCACATCCGGCTGCGAGTTCGACGACATAAATCAATCCTCATTGTTCGGAGAAAACAGTCTGACTAAACACGGTCGAGGTTAGTGTAGACGTCCCGGATATTCGCGTTGACACCCTCCTGCAGTGGGGGCATCTTGCCGAAATGCGCGTCGCTCTGTTCGCTGGTTCGCAGCAGAAATTCTTTGTACCCGTTGGACTGGAGAGACTTGAGCGAGGCCACGGTGAAACGCTGTTGCATCTCGGCCAGGCTTAGGCCCGCCTTCTTGCCCTCCGCGACCTTCCCCGCTAATTCCTCAATATAATTTCGCTGGCTGGTCATCACCGTGCGATCCGTCTGCAGCGGGCCATGGCCGCCCATCAGGTACTGGAAATCGGCGCGGCCGACGGTGTCGATGGTGCCCGGCCAGGCACGCGGAAAGCCGTCCGCAATATTGGGCAGGAAGCCATGGATCGCGTCGCCAGTGGCGATCGCGTGCTGCTGCGGGCAAAAGACAAAGACGTCTCCAGCGGTATGGGAATGCCCGTGAAAATCGATGTGCAGATCAAACGCCGGATCCCGCAGCAAGTACGACGTATCGAAGGTGATGGTGGGCAACTCCAGGGTGTAGTCCTTGAGTTCGGTCTGGTACGCCTTCATCTGCGCGATCTGGTCCGCGCAGAAAGCCTTTTCGGCAGGCGAAGTGGAGCGTGCGGACCGAGCACTGAGTGCGTCGATCTGTTTCGGTACTTCTTCCACCGAAGCCTTCATCCGTGCGACCGCCAGTTCCGACATAAGCTGCCTGGTGGCCGAACTGGCGATGAAGTCGACTTTTTCGCCGGTCAGGCGATAGGCATGATCACCCTGAGTATGGTCCCAATGAAAGTGTGTATTGACGACGTAACGAACCGGTTTGCCGGTGATCTCCGCCTTGATCTGATGAATGAGAGAAGCGGCGGCTGAGGGCTTGGAGTGAGCATCAACTACGACCACATCCTTTGACCGGACGAAGATGGCGGCATTGCAATTCAACAAAGCCTGGGGACGGGCATGCGCGAAGTAAACGCCGTTTGCGACCTTTTGCAGATCGAACAGCCTGGCATTGGAAGCGGGAGCGGCTGCGCGGGCCCACGCAGCGCGATGGTAAGCCAGTTCCAGAATCGAGGCACCGGTCAAGGCGCCTCCCATCAGTACACGAAGGAAGTCGCGGCGCGACGTATGCCCGCCGCCGGCGACAACGTGATTGTGCGGGTGGGCGCGCTCTAGTGGATGGTCGTGATGATGCGCATGCGGGTGGTCGTGTGAATGACGGATGCTGCGGTTCTCAGCTGAATCGGGCAATGCCCCTCCTGTCGATTACACCGTGGCAATCCCAGGCAGCAATATTACCCCAAAACACTGGTCACTTGGCTTCCACTCGCACTAGTGGCATTTCTGACAGACCCCTGGGTAAAAAATAAACGAATTGGTGCCAGTAGCGAGATCTCAATGCGTAACGAGTGACGGGTGCCCCATATCTGCCCGGTTTTGGCAGATGTGGGATTCAACGGCTGTCCACCGATCACTCCCTACCAGCAACAGATCTTGTCCATGGCCATCTACGCCCTGCACAGTCAGGGGTTGGGGTTTGTGGAATCCCACATCTGCCAAAATCGGGCAGATATGGGGCACCCGGGCTTTGTCGCAGACCGGACTGTGAGAAATTCAGGCTACTTCCATGGTTTGAGTGTCGGCCACAAGACCTGAAGGGCAGGAGTCAACCCGCGGCAATGGTAGATAGGAAAGTCCTCGTCGGGCCGGGAATAGGGGTCCACGGGGTGGGCGATTTCGCGCAGGGTTTGACAGTGGGATAAGTACTTTTCCGGCGTCGCTTCATCAAGCAGGAGGATGCTCTGGCCAGTGTAATTGCGCGGACCCCATATCCAATAGTTGTTGCTGCCGCTGATTGATTTGGGCAACCCGTACTTCGGCCCGAATAAATCAACAGCACCCGCCTCGCCGTAATTCGGCGCTCCTATCGCGGTTACGCGTTGCTCCTCAGGGGACAGAGAATGATAGTAAGCCGCGACAGTTCTTACGCGCTCTTCCCATCCAAACATGTCGGCATAGATTTGCGGTAGTTGGCTCTGCGGCTCATTCTCGAACTTCTGTTGCTGAATCCCCAACGCCCTGGTGTAAGCGATATAGACCTTGACTGGGAAAATGGGAAGCGCGGTTGGAGCGATCAGCGCGCCCACGATCAGCATCGCCAGCGCATAAACCGGGCGAAACCATTGCAGCCTGCGACTTTCTGTCAACTGTTCCAGATACACTGCGCCTGCGGCAAAAACGGCCGGGTAGGCTGGCGCGACATAGTAGAACTTTCCCTTAAGTAACAGCATTAGACCCAGAACACTCAGAAAGCCGCAGCCTAGTACGGAGTAACGCCTTCCCGGCGGGGAAAACAGAAAGCCCACACCAAGAACAACGAGCAGAGCCGGGACGAATGAGAGCATCTGCGCTTGCTGTGCAAGATAAGAGAGCGGCGGTAACATCACGTCGCGTCCGTTGTGGCGAACAGAGCTCACCAGCTGAACAAAGGGAAAGTTCCAGTGCCATTGCCAGAGGAAATTCGGCAGCGCGATGAGTGTGGCCAGCATAATTCCCATCCAGAACCAGGGGCGGGCCAAACTCCGGTGCAAGGGTGAGACTATGACACCCGCGAGCAGCCCCACAACCAGGAACAAGACGCCGTACTTGTTCAACAGAGTAATCCCGACAAGGCCTCCGATCCAGAGCCAGAGCCTTTGATTGTCAGTCTGAATCAGGTCCACGATGAGCCAGGCGAGCAGTGTCCACAACAATGGATCGAAGGCGTTCATGGTGAAGAGGTGCGAGAACGCAAGGAAGATAGGTGTAACCAGCACCGCCAGCGCAGAAAAGAGCATCGCCCAGCGCCGCCCTCCGAGCTTCTGAGTCAGGAGTGCGGTAACAGCGATTGCACCCAGGCCGGCCAACATTGGTAAGAAGCGAATCGCGTAAAGCGAGGTGCCAATGGTGTGCTGTAGCAGCCAGGCTATCCACGCGATCATGGGTGGCTGGTCCACGTATCCCCACGCCGGATGTTCGCCGCAAGCAAGGTAATACAGCTCGTCGCGAAAGTAGCCGTAATGGGAAGCGGCCACCAGGTAAAGCGCCACGCGCACGAGGGCGACATATGCAACCAGAGCGAAACCGCTGGTGAGGCGGTTGCGGGACGGACTGGAGGGCAGAACGACGCTTGCGCTTGTCAGAGCCATTCTCCTGGTGGGTTCAAGTCGAGGTGGCCAGTTCTCATTTGCGCTGGGTTCCGAAATGCGCCCGGGCGTGTGGAACCTCATGCCTGCGATCGAAAGGGAAGGCAGTCAGTCCTCATAAGCATACGCATTTCAAACGTGGAGAGTTCCGTACGTGATTGGGTTGCGGCCCCATGGCCATTGACATTCTATCCATAGAATGTCTATGGTTATGCGATGGCCAACAAGCCCGACCTGCTGCCCGGAACCCTCGACATGCTGATCCTGAAGACGCTCGCCCGAGCGCCACTGCACGGCTACGGTGTTGCGCTCTCCATCAAGCGTCTATCCGACGATGTGTTGACGGTGGAAGAAGGCTCGCTTTATCCGGCGCTCCAACGATTGCTACTGCAGGGTTGGGTAAAGGCGGAATGGAAAATGACGGAGACAAAACGGAGAGCCCGTTTCTACACGCTGACCGCTGCGGGGCGCAGGCAGCTGGGCATCGAGTTGTCGCAGTATGAGCAGATGATCGCGGCCATTGGGCGCGTGTTGAGCGACCCGAAGGAGGCTTAGATGAATACGTTCAACTTTAAGAAGCTGTGGATTCTCTTATGGCGCAGGAAGTTCCTCAACGAACTGGACGAAGAAATGGCGTTCCATCGCGCCCAGGCCGCCCAGGAGTTTATCGCCGGCGGGATGGCTCCCCAGGCCGCGCATGCCGCAGCGATGCGGCAGTTCGGCAATGTGACGAAGTTGCGGGAGCAAAGCCACCAAACGGTGGCGTTTCGAATGGAGACGGTGGTGCAGGATCTGCGATTTGCAATCCGCCAGATGCTCCGCTCCCCAGGCTTTGCCATCACCGCCGTAACCACCCTCGCACTTGGCATTGCTGCCAACGTTATCGTTTTCGGCGTCCTCCAGGCCCTCGTCCTGCGGCCTCTTGACGTACCCAACGCCGGTAAAGTCGTGTCCCTTCAGGGGGCCAGGAATGACACAAACTTCTCTTACCTGGAGTTCCGTGATATTCGGGACAGCCAATCGGTCTTCTCCGCCGTCGCCGCCGACCGCGTCATGGATTTCGGGCTCGATGCCAATGGCGCCACCCACCCCATCTGGGGTTATGAGGTCAGTGGTCAGTACTTTGAAGTTGTCAGCATCAAGCCGTTGCTCGGCCGTCTGCTCGCGCGCGCCGATGATGATCATCCCGGTGCGGCCGAGGTCGCCGTTCTCTCATGGGGCGCGTGGAAGAACTACTTCAACAGTGACCCTGCCATCGTCGGCAAGACTGTCCGTCTCAACAAGCTGCCATACACAGTCATCGGTGTCACTCCTCCAGGCTTTTACGGCACCGAGAAATTCCTCCAGCCGGAGGTCTTCGTCCCCATGTCCAACGAGGCGGAGATAGAGAAATTCAACTGGCTCGACGGGCGGCAGAACCACAATATCTGGGCCATTGCCCGCATCAAGGAGGGTATCAACCTTCCGCAAGTGCAGGCTGATCTCAATACCGTTGCCTCCCGGATCAAAAAGCAGTTTCCCAAGGAGGAAGAGGGTCTATCCATCAGGGTAGTGAGGCCCGGTCTGCTGGGCGATACAATTGGAGCGCCGGCCCGCGCTTTCCTTGTTGGAATCATGGCCCTCGCCGGGATCATTCTCCTGGCGGCGTGCGCGAATCTCGGCGGTCTCTTTGCCGCCCGCACTGCCGATCGCACCCGCGAACTAGCGATCCGCATGGCTATTGGGTCGAGCCGCTGGCGCATCCTGCGGCAGGTTCTGACCGAAGCATTTCTAATCGCGTTCCTCGGCGGCGTCTGCGCCTCCGCGCTTGGCTGGGCCGCGCTCTCCGGCCTCGCCGCCTGGCGTCCGCCGACCAGTTTCCCCGTTCAGTTCGCTGTTCTGCCGCAGCCCTCATTGATCCTGGCTGCGGGCCTCTTCTCCTTTGTTGCCGCCGTGCTGTTCGGCATCATGCCACTGCGTCAAATCTTGAACGCGGATCCAAACGATGCCATCAAGAGTGGTGTTGGTCAATCCAGCGCCGGCCGCCGCTGGGCGCTCCGCGATATCCTGCTCGCCGCCCAGATCGCTCTCTGTTGCATCACCGTCACCGCCGCTTTCGTCGCTCTGCGAGGACTGGGGAGATCGCTCAGCATGGAACTCGGTTTCAGACCGGTGGATGCAGTGCGAGCCCAATTCGAACTCGCCCAAGCCGGCTACTCGAGCGAAAGTGCCGCAACCTTTCAGCGCCGGCTTCTCGCCGCAGCCGCTCAGATTCCAGGCGTAGAGGCCATTGGCTACGCGAACACTACTCCTCTTGCCATCGATCAGTCCGGGACGGCTGTCTTTTCCGCCGAAACAACGGACCTGCGTCCAAGCAACGCTGCCTTTGGAACACCTTACTACGCCGTCTCACCGGGCTATCTCCCAGCCGCCGGTACGCCGCTGGTTTCTGGCCGAGACGTCAGCTTTGCTGACACCGCAAAGAGTCCCCCAGTCGCCATCGTGAACCAGGAATTCGCGCGGCGTCTTTTCCATACTGACCATGTGATTGGCCGCTACTTCAAGACCCAGTCACCCCATTCAGATTGTGGGCGTGGTGGCCAACGGCAAATACGAAACCCTCAACGAAGACCCGAAGCCAGCCATGTTCCTGCCCATTGCGCAGGAAGAGAACACCTCAACCACGCTCATCGTCCGTACGCACCCGGATCCTACTGGCGTAACCGGTCGTGAGATGGCGGCGGCCCTTCGCAAAACCATCCTCGATCTCGACCCCGCGATCCCTATCCAGGAATCGAGCGCCTGGAGCAGCCAGCTCGGCCTGCAGCTTTTCCCCGCCCAGGTAGCAACCGTTGCTCTCAGCCTTTTCGGCGCATTCGGACTTCTGCTCTCCATCACCGGCACGTTCGGCCTTGCCTCCTACTCTGTCAGCAAACGTCTTCGCGAACTAAGCATCCGTGTCGCCCTGGGTGCCCAGGCCAAGCAGATTCTCGCTGCGGCTCTCGGACGCATGCTCCTGTTGCTCAGCCTAGGATCAATGATTGGATTAATACTGGGTGCGGCGGCTAGCCGTCTGCTATCCGCTGTTGTCTACCAGGCCTCGGCACTCGATCCCATCGTCCTATGCGCGGTTGCATTCACCATGCTTCTGACGGGACTGGTCTCGATTGTGAACCCCGTTCGCCGTGCCCTGCATATCGACCCGGCCGGCGTCCTCCGCGAGCAATAGACGGAACGCGCTGTGCTCAGCGAATCCCGTCGTGCCGCGTCTAGGGAATCTTGATGGCCGTGGAGTGGGTGGTGAGATGGTGGTCTACGGAATCAGTGACCACTTCACGAATGCGATAGATGCCTGGCTTTAGTTCAAGCTTTGCGCTGGCGTTTAATCCGTCTTTGAAAAGACCCGGCAAGTCTCCATCGAGAAGGCTTAAATGAGCAACCCTTCGCTGCGCCATAACCAAATCGTCTTTTTGATCGAAAACAGCAAACACGAACGTCACCGTGTTGAGGTTGTGATTGCCTTCTTTCTGAAAATGAAGAGGCTTGGCGTCGAGGTGGGTGAAGATGGAAAGCTCGCGCATGCCGCCTGGCGCTTCCGAGAGCTTCCCGCCTAAACCAACCTGGAACTGTTGCGAGTCCGTTTTTGCAAACATCGCTTCCCGAATCTGCTCCTGGGATTGGGCGTCAACTTCAGAGGCTGCCTCCCGCCTGGCCTCCGCTTCCGCCTCGGCTTCGTTCTTGGGCGCGAAATAGCCGCGCCGGGTCTGCACATTGAAACCTTTCCTGCTTTCCGCCAGCTTTACTTTCAGGGCGTGGAACCCACCATCTTGCTTTAACGCGGAGGGCACGAAACCCAGCAGGTAATAGACCGGCGAACCCGCCAATGCTGCAAAACCTGCTTTCAGGTCGTTGTTATTGTGAAAGAATTCGCCGCCGGTGCTTTGCGCAATATCCGCGAGCACGCTGGTGGCGACTAATTCACGCTGCGCCTCGAGGCGCTCGGCGGTCCCCGGGTGCCCAACGATCCATTGCTGGGATGCGTCACCCGACATAAGAAGTGCCAGGCCCCGGGGATCCAGCGAACTGATCACCACCTGTGACCGCAGGGCGTGGTCAATGAGCCGATCCAACGAAAATTGCTCACTTTCCGACAGGAAACCCGGCGACACCAAAATCAGAGTGCGCCGCCCGGGCATTTGCGAGAGGTAATCCACTACCCGCTCAAGTTCTAATAAATTAGACCGCGCCTGTATACCCGCCTGAAACACTATGTTTCGCGCCATCGATCGAATGGTCATCACAAGTGGGCTGTCCCCGGGCGGCGTTGAAGAGCTTGCTCGTTGTTGCGGCACATCGGCCTCGGACGCCTGGCCGCCACCGCCCCCACCGCCCATGTGGCAGCGGGTAACCGCCTCGTCCAACGCCTTCTGCCAGGCATCGGAATAGGCAGGGTTCTCCTGTTCGGTGATTTGCAGCGCCTGGTAGTCGGAGAGATCGGGGCAATCATGGATCCGCATCGTGGACCGTCCGCTGGTTTGCAACCTGGCCAGGGCGTCGTGAATCTGCTTTGGGTCCGCGGTGAAGTCAGACAACATTTTTGCCGAGTTGAAGATGGCGACCCGGTCCTTCGGTTGGAGATTCGCGGCGAGAAAGCGATCGGCGGCGTTGCGCACATAAATCATGTCGGCATCCGGCGTATCCAGGTCGTCGAAATACAAAGCCAGAAAGTTATCCGGCGCGGCAGGCGCGGGCGATTGGCCCGCTCGCCCCGTGATCGGAGCGGAGGTTGAGGTCGACGGCGACGGAGAAGCCGCCTCCACGTCGAACTGCGTGATCAACTGTTCTTTTCCCCGATCGAAGACCTGGAAATCTTCCTTCTGCAAGCCTGCTACCGGCTTTCCTTCCGCATCGCGCACCACCACGCGCATCATCACCAGGTTGCTGTTTACCTTTAGCTGGAACGGAGGTTTCTTTTCCGCGGCAGCTGCAGGGGGCTTATCTGTGTTTTGACTGAAAGCCGGCGGCAAGCCTATGAAGAAGCCGGAAGCCGGCAGCACGAGGATGCGCGCAAACAATAACACACGAAGAACTTGCAGGTTCGCTCGCATACAATCACGTCCCCGGGCACCGATGATTCTTATCAGGGGTGAGTCGTTCTTATTTTAGCCTTGGCGGCAAGTGCGCGTAGATGACTTTGCGCCCTGGCAAGCGGTACACTCGGCAATTCTTGATTTTTCCGGGTAAGGTCGTGTCCATGAGCTTCCCGCCGTCGCACAAATGAATCGAAAAACATGCGCGCCGACCAGGCTTTCGAGGGTGTGTGAGAACTGGAAGGAAACCGCAGGACCCACGGCATGCCGGGGCCGGCTCTCCACTCCGCTGGCTCTGTCCAAAACATTTCCAGGAAAGGTCCGCAGAACTGCAGGTCCCTCCGCTACGCTCCCTCAGATTTCCTGGTGAACCTGGTGGCGCCGGTAAACTCGTTTGGAATTCTTTTTCTTCAAAGCTGCCACAAAATCGTCACAGGCTCTCAGGATGATGATTTTGTGGAGGGGATTGAAGAACATCCGGTCGGGTGCAAAAAACCCGAAAAGATCGAAAAAGTCACAGGCTCTCAGGATGACGATTTTGTGGGAGTTTTGAAAAAAAGCATTCCAAACAAGTTAGCGCTTGTGGGACGTAGTCCTGCGGTGGAATCCGAAAGGACGAACAGTTCCGGAGGAACGGCTGACATAACCGAATCTTTCAGTCGTTCCTGCGGGACTGCATGCAAATTCACGGTTCTCACGCAGACTCTAAAGCCAAATTCTCTTTCGGTCGTTACGTCCCGACTAAAAGTCGTGCCCTGATACAAGGCCAGAGCACCGCATGGGTTGTAAGACTCCCGGCTCAGGACGTTGGTCCTGAGTATCCTCTGGATTTGCAAAGGGGTTCTCACGCAGGCTCTAACGGCCGTAACCTTTCAGGGACTGAGTTTTTCCGCAGCCTGCTCAGGTTCTAATCTTACTTGTTCGCATTGGTCGTGTATTTGCGCAGGATAAATTCCTGCACCAGGGCATTGGCGAGCCGGCCCCCGGCGTTGATGAGCGTGTTGGAGAAAACCAATCCTGGCCCGCGATTGCTCGGCGGATAGTAAAGGTTTGTAAGGGAGGCCGAGATCAGGTTGCCGCCAATGCCTGAATAGTTAAACTGCGAACGGCCATTGTCGCCCTTGCAGATAATTGCGTATGACATGGCGTGAAGCGCGCGGGACTTTCCCGATCCCGTGCCTTGATAGAAGTAGCGCGGATCCTGATGCAGAAGTGAGGGCAGCACGGCGCCGCCGATCATTACATTGGAGAAACTATCGGCATATGCAGCCCCGAAGCGCTGACCAAAACCCTCTGCGCCCTGTTGGTAGTTGGGAGTGTCAGCCGCCTGGTTTACTCCTGCTAGAAAAACGTCGCCCGCGACACTGACTACATCGGTGGCAGCTCTAAAGGCGAGCTCGTACTTCAGCTTTGTCGTCATTGCCACGGCGTGCTTGTCATAGACAACAAAATAGTTGGGAACAATGCCCAGAACTCGCTGCTTCTCTTCCACCTTAACCTGTTGGGTGGCGAGCTGCTCGGCCGTGAGGGCAACCACCGTAGTCTGCACCACTGATATCTTTAGCTTGATATCGCTCATCTCCAATGCCTGGCCAGGGTGGAGAACGATAGCGGGCGAAGTCCAATCTGCGAAACCCTTTGCACTGACAGTGATCTTATAAGCGACCGCCGGATCCAGGTCTTTGAGCGCGAACGACCCTGTCCCATCTGTCGCGATCGCGCGATGTTCGCTCCCAGCACCATCAACTGTAAGGATTGCCCCCGGAATAGCGGCGTCGTCGACATCAGTCACGGTGCCACTTATGCTCCCGCGCTGCGGCTGGGGCGCGTCGATCTGTTGGCCGGGCACCGTGATCGGAAGAATACTCAAAATAAGAGCACACAACAGTTGGCCGATTCGCATGGTCAAAAATGTTGTTCCAAAGAAAAGATGCGGCGGGCGTCCTGATGGGTTCAGGAGCGCTCCCATTTCTTTACAAATTTTTGTGTAAATGTTCCGAGCGCGATGGCAAAGGAACAGCGGCTGGAACCGGCAACTGTTTGTTTTCTTACTGGGCCATTGGTACGTCGATGCCCGATTCGGGCACTCGACCATGGAGCCATCTACTCCCGCGTTGCCAGAAGATTGCTGAGACTGCCAAGCTTCAACGGAACCTCACTCACGAGCGCTTCCCCGTGATGAGCGCCGATCAGCGAGCCGAAGAACCGGTCGCGAGATTCCAGCCCGAACAGGTAGTCGTTCATCCCGAGCGGCAGAACCCCGAAGCCTTCAGCAGTTTTTGCAAACTGCGAAACATGCATCCGAAGCAGTTCGAGCTTACGGGTGTAGACGCTCGAGATGTCGACGACCATGCTGGGATGGGTGAAATGGTGCAAGAGGTAATAAAGGTAAGCTGAAGGCTTGTGTGGTGGATTCGGGTCGTTCGACTTTCTCAGAGTGCAATGCACGGCCGAATTTCGAATGAGACGCCCGGTCGCTGCATGGTCGGGGTGCCGGTCCTTCCAGTAGGGCGCCAGCACCAGCTTCGGCCGGTGCCGCCGAATAACGCTCGCAATCTGCTTACGGTTCTCTACCGAATCGATGACTCCGCAATCAGGCATGCCGAGATTTTCACGAAACCGGGCACCCATCGAGGATGCCGCTTCGTGCGCCTCTTTGTCGCGTTCCTCACTCGTACCGCGAGATCCCATTTCACCTCGTGTGAGATCCACAACACCGAATGAGGAACCCCTGGCCTTTAATATCAGCGCGCTTCCGCCTGCACCCCATTCCACATCGTCAGGATGCGCACCAAACAGGAGAACGTCTACCGGCATCGGGTCACCGCGATGCAGGATAACACGCAGGGTGCCGCGCCTACGGCGCTCTCACTTCACGCCCCACGGACGCCGGGGCAGGCGGGACAAGCGGGGCGGGCGAAATCACGAACATTGTGCAGCCGGGGACATAGTTGACACTTTAGACCGGGCACGCGGTAGAGACTTAGAGTCATCGAGAGAACTCTCGCTGTCACATTTCTTCGGCGTGGCTGGTCCTCATGAGTAGGATCCGCGACCGGCGGAGGGAAAGGAGATCGAGAATGGTGGAAGGACGAATGACGAGCCTCACGAGACATTTCCAAGGCGCCTGGGGTCCGGGAAAGTCCCTGCGAAATATCAGGACGACCGCTTATTGGATATTCACCTTCCTGGTCGCCTACGAGATGGTGGCTGGAGGAATTTGGGATCTATTGCGCATCGAGTATGTTCGAGTCGTACTGGCTCATCTTGGCTATCCGATGTATCTCCTTAAGATCATCGGCGTGTGGAAGATTCCGTGCGCAATCGCACTGTTTCTGCCGGGGTTTCTCCGACTCAAGGAATGGGCCTATGCCGGAGCAGTTTTCAATTACACAGGCGCGGCCGCGTCTCATTTTCTCGTGGGTGACGGTTCCGGCAAATGGGCCACCCCCCTTGCTCTTGCGCTTATCACGCTCGCCTCATGGGCTCTGCGTCCACCGGCACGCCGTCTCGCAGCACCAGTAGGTCCCGCTGATCGGCGCATTGTTCCATGGATTGTTCCCATTCTGGTTCTTGTCGTGCTGTTCATTCTTTCCATCGTTTTTCTGCCGAAAGGTCCTCCGCCTGCGTGATGGGTTGCAGGAGCAGCAAGCGCACACATGAGTTGCCTCTCGTGGGGAATAGCTATGAAGATTCGCCGCGACGAACGGATTTTGCCCGTGGGCCAGTGCGGGACTTCAGGTCGCACAACGGCCCAGGTGGGCGTGGCGTCTCAGTGATTCCACTCGTTTCCACGGCGGTCAAAGCCGGCGGTTAGCCGGGTGGCCGTGTGCGTAAAGCAGCCGGTCGTGAGTAGTTTGCCATTCGCGTCATAGTCGAGGACGATGCCAGTTGAGGTGAACTCGCCATTCGAACCGAGGACGATTTTGTCCGTGACGCTGGCCCGCGAAGCAAAGGTTCCGTCCGGATTAAAGCGGAAGAACCAGTACAACGCGGCGACGTTCTTTTCGTCCGTGGAACCCCAGACTCCTTCGCTCATGCCGCGCGAGGCGGTGTTGGCCGTCTCGATGATGGAACCGTCTGGCCGGAATTGCTGCAGAGAAGCGACGGTCCGGATTTGAGCGCCGGTTTGGCAGTTGGTTACGTTGACGCTCACGCTCCAGATGCCCTCCAGCCCGTTCCTCTCCTGTGCCGGGAGGATCGTCTGCGAGGCCGCGAAGCCGAGAGTCAGAAGGGTGCAAATCCTAAACATACGCTGAGTCATGTCAATCTCCTTTTGGTGCGAACTGAGAAGCGGAGCAGAGGTCCCGGTTAGGCCGGGGAACCTGTCTCTGAACGGCTTTGCCCTTTAGGCGCAAAGCAAAGGAGAAAACTGGCATCATTGTTATTTTTTTTGGGAAGGCTTAGCGGCGGCTCAGTTCGGCCTGCAGCCAGGAGCGCGCGAACTTCCAGTCCCGCATCACGGTTTCCGGCGAGATTTCGAGTACGGCGGCAGATTCTTCCACGCTGAGCCCGCCGAAGAAGCGCAGCTCGATCACGCGGGCCTTGCGCGCGTCAATCGCGGCCAGCGCGTTGAGAGCGTCTTCAAGAGCAATCAGCTCGTTCGCCCGGTCTCCGCTCAGGTCGGGCAGCTCATCCAGGTCCACCCGCTCGGCATGGCCGCCCCGCTTGGCTGCCACCCGCCGCCGCGCCCGGTCCAGAAGGATGTGGCGCATAATCTGCGCCGACACGGCAAAGAAGTGGGCCCGGTGCTGCCAGTCGACATTGGTGATGTCGATGAGTTCGAGGTACGCCTCGTGCACCAGCGCGGTGGCCTGCAGCGTGTTTCCGGGGCGCTCGTTCTGCAGGTGGTGTCCTGCGATGCGCCGCAGGGTGCGATACACGTGCGGCGTCAGCCGCTCCAGCGCGTCTCGGTCTCCCTGGGCCCAGGCGCGAAGCAGCTGCGTTGTCTCCGATGTCTTATCGTCTTTGGGGCTTGGCTGGGGCTGGTGGGTCACGGCACGCGCCTCCTGGCCTTACCCTTCGGCATAGGTCGCCGAGAGTGGCGCAAATCGTATCAATTGGACGCTGTCGGCGCAATAATACCATTCATATACTTGCTGAGGTAACGCTTGACATCCGAGCGCTGGCGGCAGATCGAGGAGCTCTATCACTCGGCCCGTGAGAGGGGCGGGGAAGCTCTGGCCGGCGCTGATCCTGAGATTTGCCGAGAAGTGGAAAGGCTGTTGGCGCAGGACTCGGAATCCGGCGACAAGCTGCTCGATCAGGATGCCGCGGACCTCATTGCCGATATCACCGACGCACAGCTAACTCCCGGTAGCCAACTCGGGCCCTACAAGATAGAAGCGCTGCTCGGGCAGGGAGCCATGGGCCAGGTGTACCGCGCGACCGATACCCGCCTGGAACGTCCGGTCGCCATCAAGATCTGCAAGCGTGCCTTCCTCGACCGCTTCAGGCAGGAGTCTCGTTCGATTGCAGCTATCAGCCACCCCAACGTCTGCACGCTGCATGACGTCGGTCCCAACTACCTGGTGATGGAGCTGGTCGAAGGGGAATCCATGGCCGCGCGCCTGAAGCGTGGCAAACTGACCCTCGCACAAACCCTTCGATTCGGAGCCCAGATTGCGGCGGCGCTGGCCGTGGCTCACGCGCAGGAATATCGTGCACCGGGATTTGAAGCCCGCGAACATCATGATGACGAAGACCAGCGTCAAAGTACTGGACTTCGGCGTGGCCCGATCGCCGAGCGATCCGGCCCTGACTGAGCCCGGCCACGTTATTGGTACGCCTGCCTACATGGCGCCGGAGCGAGCCGAAGGAAAAGAAGCTGATGAGCGGGCGGATATCTACGTGCTCGGGCTGATCCTGGTGGAGATGGCCACCGGCCAGTTCTCCAGATTCCCCAAAGATCTGCCGCCCGCCCTGGAACGTGTCATCAGGAGACGCCTCGAGACCGATCCGGACGACCGCTGGCAGTCCGCGCGCGACCTGCAATGGGAGCTGGAGTCGATTGGGCAGACCCCGCCGGCGGCGTTGCCCGGTTCGCAGTCTAAGTTTCCAGCCTGGGGGCTGGCCGTCGCCGCGATCGCGGGCATCGCTCTCGTGGTGTTCGCACTTCTGCGTTTTGGCCAGCGTCCTGTGCCGCCGCCGCTGGCGCGCATGAACGTTTTGCTTCCCGAAAAGTCACTGGTCCGATCGCTTGCGGTTTCTCCGGATGGGCGTTTTATTGCCGTGGTTCTGGTTAAGGACGGGAAACAGCAGATCTGGATTCGCGCTCTCGACGCGCTGGAACTGGCTCCGCTGGCTGGAACCGATAATGCGGCCGATCCATTCTGGTCGGCGGACAGCCAATTCATTGCCTTCTTTGCCGATGCCAAGCTGAAGAAAATCGATCATTCCGGTGGGCCGGTGCAAACGCTCTGCGACGCGCTCGCGGCCGTGGGTGGCACATGGAGTCGCAACGGCGACATCCTGATCGGGGCCTTAGGGCAAGTGGAGCGAGTCTCCGACGCAGGCGGGGCGATAGCAAAACTTCCCGGGCATGCCGACATCACCGAGCTCTTTCCCGCTTTCCTGCCGGATGGCCGTCACTACGTAGCCACGCGCAATCGCATCGGAAGCACAACTGAGTCTGGGTTGTGGCTCGAGTCAATGGATGGACCGGAGGGCAGGCGAATTCTGCCTGATGTCACCCGGGCCGAGATTGTCGCGCCGATAGCGGGCGGCCGCGTGGGAGCGATATTATTCACCCGCGCCGGTACCCTTATGGCGTTGCCGTTTGACATGAAGCGGCTCGAATCGTCAGGCGACCCGTTCCCGGTGGCGCAGGAAATTGCAGTGGGTACGAACTCAAATTGGCTGTCCGCATCCTCTTACAGCGGAGTATTGGCGTATGTCTCCGGCCAGCACAGCCATTGGCAGTATGTCTGGCGTGACCGCCAGGGCAGGAACCTGGGCGCTGTCGGCGATGCGGGCGGGGTGGTCATGATCTCCCCCCGATGGGAAGCGGCTGGTGGGAGATCCAGGAGGGGCGATTACGATGCTTGAGTTCGGGCGAGGGGTGACCACCCGCTTGACCTTCGGGGCGTCAGGAGGGATGAATCCTGCATGGTCGCCCGATGGCGGCTATGTCGCCTACAACGGGTCGCAGGGAATTTATCGAAAAGCCACGAACGGAGCGGCACCCGAAGAACTCCTGCTTCGCTCGCATACACTGGCGGTTCCAAAGAGCTGGTCGCCGGTTGGGCGCTACCTTATCTATGCGGAAATCAATCCGGGAACAGGGGCGGACCTGTTTGCGTTGCCGATCGGACCGCCTGACCCACATCCGCTGGTTCTGGCGCAGATGCCGGCTACTGAAGACCAGGGGCAGTTCTCGCCCGACGGACATTGGGTCGCGTACACGTCGAATGAATCTGGTCAGAGCGAGATCTATGTCATTCCCTTTCCGCCCGCTCCGAACGAAGGCAGATGGATGGTGTCGAGGGGCGGCGGCGTAATGCCCCGCTGGCGGCGTGATGGGAAAGAGCTGTTCTACATTTCGCCCGACCAGAAGATGATGGCGGTGGAGGTGAGCACCAACCCCACTTTCCAATCCGGCACACCACAGGCTCTTTTCGACACCGAAATGGTGGATACCGGAATTCGCACCGGGCCCATGAGCTGGGATATTGCTCCGGACGGGAAACGGTTCCTGATCATCAGCGACAAATCCCAGGAAACATCTTCTCTGAACGTGATTCTGAACTGGCGCCCGAGAGAGCAGAAGTGACGCCTGCGTGCTGAGGTCCGGCAATTCATTCAATCCATTCAGTCGGCCCGGAGAGCCTGCATCGGATCGATCGAAGCGGCGCGGCGTGCGGGGATGAATGCAGCCACTGTGGCACAAATCGCCAGCAGCAGAATCGCGCCAAGCAACGCCAGCGGATCATAGGCTTTCACTTCGTAGAGAAGGCTGGCCATGAAATGGCCGGCGAAGAGTGCGGCGGGAATACCAATCACGAGGCCGATGAGAATCTGCCCGAGCGCCCCACGCATAACCATCGCCACGACACCGGAACGTGCGGCTCCGAGTGCCATGCGGATCCCGATTTCAGCCGTGCGCCGGACTACGAAGTAGGACATAACTCCATACAACCCCACCGAGGCCAGGATCAGTGCAAGCACCCCAAAAAGGCTTGTGAGACGCGCGATCAATCGATCCTGGTTGAAGTTATCGCCAATCTCTGATGCATAGGTTCTGAAGCGAATCACCGTCAGGTTGGGATCGATCGCCGCGAGCGTTCTGCGCGCGATTGCTTCTGCATCCTGAGGCGCTTGTGTGAAATTGAGAATGATGAAGCTGACGAACATCGAGCTCTTTTCCGCGGCTTGCAAATCCGGCTCCTTGAAACCAGTGAATTGCTGGGTCAGGGGACGAAAGAAGAGCGGCTCAACCTCCTTGCGAGGGTCGGTCATCTTGAAGTCGGGAAAGACGCCGACGATTTCAAACGCGGCAGAGTATTGTGGCAACTCCGTCCCAAAATGTTTTCCGATCGGATCGTCGTTGGGGAAGAAGCGCTTTGCGAACGCTTGATTGACGATGGCGACCGGCCGCGAAGTGGCGGTGTCTTGTGCCGTAAAATCGCGGCCGCGTAGAATCGGCACTCCGATCGAAGCCAGGAAGTGAGTGCTCGCCCGATCCCAGGTGGCGTAGGACTTGTCATTGGGCCCCGGCGCGCCATGACCTTGGGGAATGACACGCGCGCCCCAGTTGTTGCCGCCGAGAGGCGTGTAGCGAACCAGGCTCACGTTGGCCATGCCCGGCAAGGAGGAAAATTGGTCTTCGATCTGACGGTACAGAGCGGGTAGCCGATCGACCGTGTACCCCACGCCTTGTGGATCGAACTCCAGGACAAATCGGTTGACGGTTGCGACGCCGAAATTCTGATGCTCCAGATTGCGAAGCGATTTGGTCATCAGTAAAGCACCGGCCAGCAGTACCAACGACAAAGCAACTTGCATGATGACCAGGACTCGTTGCGGCAACGATGAGCGGTCCCCGACAGGTCCGTTGCCGCGGTTCACGCCGTGCAGTGCATCGGCTGGTTGTGAACGCGACGATAACCATGCGGGTGCTGTTCCAAAAACAACGCCGGTGAGCAGTGAAATCAGGAGCGCGAACCCCAGCACGAGCGGCGAGGGGTTTGCCTCAATGGGCATGTTCTTCGCGTGGGGAAAGGCCAACACCAGCATGGTGCGCGACATGGCGTAGGCAATGGCCAATCCCGCGGCTCCCCCAATCATGCTCACCAGCACGCTCTCGGTAAGGACCTGGCGAATGATTCTGCGGCGCGCCGCGCCCAGAGCCATACGCACAGCCACATCCGAGCGCCGGGCTGTGCATCGGGCAAGCATCAGGTTGGCAACATTTGCGCATGCAATCAGGAGCACCACTGTCGAGAGGATCATCAGCATGCGCAGCCCCGTGCCCGTCTGTTGCTGCTGCAATCTCTGGATGCCGCCTCCGGCAGGCGCAATCACTACATGTTGCCGAGGAATCAAGGCCGCTCCGCCGTTATCAGTGAACGAAGACTGGGTAAAGAGCCATTGCCGCAATACCACGGAAAGTTTTGCCTGCAGCGCGCCAATATTTATGCCCGGCCGTACTCTGCCAATTGGATAGAGCCACTCCTCGTTGCTTTGTTTGAGCGCCGAATTCGCGCCTTCAATCACTGGCTCGCTTGCGAGCGGCATCCAGAAGTCGGGCGGATTGGGAATGATGCGGTCGCCAAAGAAGCCTGGCGGTGCAACGCCAGCCACCGTGAATGGATGAGTCTGCACAAAGATCGTGGAGCCCACAACATTTGGATCCGCGGCGAAGTCCGTCTGCCACGTTCGATAGCTGACAACGAGAGCTGGAGCGGCTGCGGGTGTGTCATCGCTCTGGTTGAGCGGACGGCCTGCGTATGCACCCACGCCCAGCGTCGCGAAGTAGTTCCCCGAGACATACTCCATCCGCATCGGCTTCGGGGGCGCAGTGCCGGCGCGAATCGTCAATCTGTTGCCACCGGCCTGAACCGCGGCCAGTTGCTCGAATTCGGGGGCCGACTGCTTGAGATGAAGATAGAGATCGTACGAGAAGAGATCGAATTCGCCGTTATCATTCTGAAATCCGTTGTAGTAGCAGCAGAGGTTCTTGTCTCCGACGCGATAAAGGCTCGAAGGATCGGCCACCGGCAATGACCGAAGCAGAATACCCTGCACCAGGGTGAAAATAGCCGTGTTGGCGCCGATGCCGAGCGCTAGCGTAATCACTACGGTGAGAGCGAAGGCGGGCGATTGCCGCAACTGCCGCAGTGCATAGCGGACGTCCTGCATCCACAACTCCAGCCGCAACCATCGCCATTGATCCTGTGTTACCTCAGCAACCATCGGAAGATTTCCAAATTCACGCATTGCCGATGTCCTCGCAGCAACCGGCGATTCTCCGCGCGCTACCCGGTCGGCGATTGCCATCTTCAGATGGCTCTGAAGCTCTTCTCTCAGATCGGATTTACGCCGCAAAAATCGAAATAGTCTCACGCGCCACCTCACTTTGCCGTTTGCCCCACTGAAGCGTCTTCAGGGATCAGCATGTCCAACGTTCCTGGCAAGAGTTCAATCCGATCCTGATGATTCTTCGGCGCCATAAGCTGTAGGCTCTCTACACCAAAATGATGTAGAGAATCTACCCCCTGATTAGTGAAAAACGCAAGTTCATTCTTCAAGATCTGGAGCTACGGTCTGCAGGAATGCGGAGCAGCGGCGAGGGCTGCCAGTTCAATTTCGAACGGTGTCTCGAAGTTGGGGAAACGGTACACGCCGCTGAATTGACGAATATTCGTTGCCACCAGTCCAATACGCTCACGCAACTCGGCTTCTGATCGTAAGTGCGCGGGTGCGGATTCGACCCGATAAACGCGCATGGGACATGCCATAATTTGCTAAAGAACACCCGGGTCGTCGGTTCGGTCTAGACGCATTCACAGGCTGGGGACAAATCCGACTGCAACATCAAGGAAGAAGCGATCTTAATTCGAGGATACGGTCGATGACAGACTGGTTCGCGCGCCCCGTCTTACACGTCAAGAACGTCGAGGCTTCGCTCCGTTTTTACGTTAACCAGCTCGGCTTCACAAGCCCCTGGCGCTACGACGAGGACGGCCGACTGTATGTGGCACAGGTCGACCGGCAGGGCTGCGCGCTTATCCTGGCCGACTCGTGGCCGGAGAAGATTGGAAAGGGGCTCATGTTCATTTCCCTGAACGTCGAGCCGCAGACGCACGAGGCCGCGGTCGCCGCGTTGGACGCGCTGCGCGCTGAACTCGAGGCCAGGGGCGTTCCGGTCAAGGATGGTTCGTGGGGCTATCGGCTTCTGGTGGTCGATGATCTCGACGGCAATCAGCTCTTCTTCAACTATCCGAACGAGCCTGCATCCGGCAAGATTGTTAGAGATGAAGCATGATCGATACCGCAGCGCCGGGAATCAGCTACGCAGGTATTTGTTGAACCAGTCGATCGTACGCTGCCAGGCGAGGTCGGCTGCGGCTTTGTTATAGCGTTCCGGCGTTGCATCGCAGTTGAAGCCGTGCACGGCGCCGGGGTAGATATAGCCTTCGTGGGGAATGTCTGCCGCCTTCAGGGCCTGGTCGTACGCCGGCCACGCCGAGGCCAGCCGGGTGTCGAGTTCCCCGTGGTGAACCAGAATCGCCGCCTTGATCTTTGGGACGTCCTCGGCGGTGGGAGCCGAGCCATAGAAGGGCACCGCCGCCGCCAGGTCCCCGCCCAGCCGGACTGCCAGCATATTCGAGACGCCGCCCCCGTAACAGAAGCCGGTGACGCCGATCTTTCCCGTGCAGTCGGGGCGCGCCTTCAGCCACTGAGCCGCGGCCACCATATCTTCAAACATTTTCTTTCCGTCGATCTTGGCGAACATCTGGCCGCCTTTGTAGTCGTCGCCGGGAAAGCCGCCCAGCGAGGTAAGTCCGTCCGGCGCAAAGGCCATGAAGTTGGCGAGGACCAGGCGCCGCGCAATATCCTCGATATGAGGGTTGAGACCCCGATTCTCGTGGACGACGAGAATGCCGGGCAATTTCGTCACCGTGGCTGACCGTGTGTCGGCGCTCACAGGCCGCACCAGATATCCCTTGATGCTTCCGTTTCCTTGTGGCGAAGGAACAGTCTCGTAGGTGGCCTTGATCCTGTCGTCGGTCCGGGAGACCTGCTGGCCCAGAGCGTAATTGGGCATCAACGCGTCGAGGATTGTCGACGCCGCCAGTCCGCCTACCGCCAGCCGCTGCACACCGTCCAGAAAAGTACGGCGATCCATCTCACCATGAATAAAAAGGTTGTAGAGTCGTACGGCTTCGCTCGGCAGTTTGGGTTTTGTCGGTTCCATCGGTTTCGCTCCTTGCGGAGAATATCACTTCTCTGAGTATCACTTCTCCTGGGCAAACGCGGCGCGGCTGCAGTCGATGAGGTGGCCGGATTGGTGCAATTACCACAGACGAAGCCGAACGCCATAGGCAATTGTTCGATCCGTAACAACGGACAGGGGCGGTCCCTGCGCTTTATCGCACTGGCCCCAGATAGCGATCCAGCCAATCGAGTGTTTCCTTGACCATTACAGGGCGCGGAAGCTCGTGGCTCGTGTCAGTAAGCACGCGCCGGTTTTCCTCTTTGGGTGTTCCCAATAAGCGGTACATCGGCTCCTGCGACGTGACCGGTGGAAAGAAGAAATCGTAGCGTCCGTTCAACATCAGGACCGGAACCTTAACCCGAGGGGCAAAGTTAATCGCGTCCACTTCCGGCAAGCTTCTCAGGAGAAAAAAACCGGGGGAGAAAAGTACACAGGCTTTGATGCGACCTTCGACCGCCGGAAGAATCGCGCCCATGGCTGCTCCCCAACTCGCGCCTTCAAACGCCAACTTATTGACATCGATATCAGATCGCGTTTCGAGGTAGTCAATGGATCGGCCCAGATCCTGTGACCAATCGATCACGTGATCACGGTAGGCGTGGGTCATTGCGGGCTCTGTATTGGGGAGCCCCTCCCCACGCTCATAGGTGCCTTTATAAATGGGAACCATAACCGCCCGTCCGCTCTTGATAACGAAGTCGTACGTCCCGGTTTGCAGTTGATCCTTGCTCGATCGAGCATGTACGGCGTCAGCACCGGGAAAATACACTAGTGTCTGGTATGGCGGGGTCGCTCTCCTGGGCAGGAAGAGATATGCCATCATTCGCTCGTGTCCGTATGCCGCATCGAAGGTGATCCTCTGTTCAGTCCAATCGTCAGCTTGTTCCACGGATTCGATCACCGCATGCAGAGGGGTTTTGTCGTAGGAGTAGAGACTTTTGTAGGCGCTGAAGATCTCGTCGGAAACCGGCTTCTCCTGGCTATAATCCCGCGTCTGCGTGACCACGGGCGCGGCGGCCTTCGCTGCCACAGGTGTCGACGGATACCGTGCACAACGGAAGCCAAAATTGGCAGAGCGCTCAAAGGCCGACCTGGCATCCGGATCGTTCAAGGAATACGGTGGATCGTTCCAGGCTCCGCCCATGATGTAGCGCTTGCCGGGGGTGGACTCGTTGAGACACCATTCCTTAACATTGCCGGCCATGTCGTAGGCGCCAAACTCACTCATCCCGCGGTACGCTCCCACGCGGGCGGGACCTTGCCCGGAGAAATTGCTGGCAGGAATGAGGCTCGAGGCATCCACCGGTGTGGCGGCAACGGTCCAGTGGTAGATGGTAGGCAACTGTTTGCCTACGGATTCCGCGTAGGCGGCCGCCTCAAACCAGCTGACGCCGGTCACCGGGAAATCATCCTGCCCGGTCGGGTATTCTCCCGCTACCCAGTCGGCCGGTCCTGGCCGGCCAGTCTTATCGCGGAAGAGGGCCATGGCCTCTGCCCAGGGAAGCAGGCGGCCGTCTTTGAGAAAGTTCTCCTTCCAGTACTCTTGTTTGCGGTATCCGCCGGCGTCAAGAAACTGCTTGAATTGTTTGTTGGTCACCTCGAACTTATCGATCCAATAGTCTTGTAACGGGATACGAGGAATATTGTCCAGACCTTTGGTCAGCCCAAACAATCCAACCGGTGTTGTCTTGGGCGCCGGAGCATCCAGGTCGACAAAGACCATATCCGCGGATGCCTTGTCTTCCGCAGCCATCTTCATGGAGAACGGTTTTGGGGTTCCTGAGCTATTGGGAAAAACGGCTGCCTCCACCGTGACCAGGCCCTGGTGCTCAAACCTCCAGCGTGAATCGACCAGGGGAACTCTCAGGTTGGAAATTGGGGTTCGTCCTACCAGTTTCCAGGCGGAATCCGGAGCGTTGTAGTCCTTGAGGTACACCGAGGCTCCCGGAGGCGTAGTAGTAATTGCACTCGACCAGGAGATTTGCGGCCAGAACTTAGCCAGAGCTTCGTCATGCGGGATATAACGCTCGGCCTGAACCGCGACCTCATAGGCTTTACCAAAATTTTCTTCGTCAACAAGCTGCGCGATCTGAGGTAAAGCCTGCTCCTTCGCCCAGCGGACCCTGGATCTATGCTGCAGCCACCATGCGCAGGAGCCTCCCAGGGCCAGCAGGACCAGCAAAAGCGGAAGAGCAACCCTGGGCCGCGAAGCGTGGCGCATGAGGACTCTCAGGTTGATTCCGCTACTGGGTCCGGAGATGAGTGCACGGCACTCCACCAGCTCCCGCTCTACCTCCGAGATGGTTGCGTATCTTTCCTCAGGCTGCTTGCGGAGGCAGCGTTTGACAATTCGTTTCAAATCCTCCGGCACATCTTTCACCAGGTCGCGCAACGGCGTTGGTTCCTCGCGGGCTACGGCAATGATGATGTCGGAGCTGGATTGACGTTCGAAAGCTCGCTTGCCGGTGAGCATTTCGTAGAGCACAGCGCCGAAGGCAAAGATATCGCTGCGCGCATCCGCTGCTTTTCCCTGTAACTGTTCCGGCGACATATACGGCAGCGTACCGACTACTTGCGTCTGGCCCGTTATCGGCATAGTCGCTGTCTCGCCGCTGGGTTTGACCGGTTGCTCCTGCTTAGCCAGGCCGAAATCGAGCAGCTTCGCGCCGGTGTCGGTCAGCATGATGTTGCCCGGCTTGAGATCTCGGTGCACGATCCCCCTGGCGTGTGCCGCGCTCAGACCGCTTGCGATGGCGATTGCAATGTTGAGCGTCTCGGCAATCGTAAGCGGGCCTTTGGCGAGACGAGCCGCGAGCGTTTCGCCCTGGATGTACTCCATCACCAGGTAGTTGGGGCCAATGTCGTGCAGGGCACAGATACACGGGTGATTGAGCGAGGCGATGGTGCGCGCTTCTTGTTCGAAACGCTGACTGAAGTCTTCGCCCACTACTTTGATGGCCACTTCGCGGCCTAGCCTGGTATCAAGGGCTCTGTAGACTTCGCCCATGCCCCCGGCCCCGATCTGCGAGACAATCTCGTACGGGCCAAGCCGGGTTGCACTGGACAGCGGCATCGGTGCGCCTATTCACGTTGAGAGGACGCGGCTAGCATATCAAACCAGGCCCTTGCCTGAGATGGGGAAATATGAGCCGTGCTAGTTGACCGGTCCCAGATAGCGGTCGAGAAAATCGAGTGTTTCCTTGATCGTCCCGGCGCGGGGAAGATCGTGGCCGGCGTCGTAGACAACTCGTCGCTTCTGCTCTTTGGGGGTGCCCAGGAGGCGATACATCGGCTCCTGCGAGGACTCTGGTGGGAAAACGGAATCAAAACGTCCGTTCAACATAAGGACCGGAATCTTCACTCGTGACGCGAAGTTGATTTGGTCTACTTCCGGCAACCGCTTTTCGTACCAAAAGCCGGTCGACATAAGAACACAAACCTTGATCCGATCTTCTACTGCCGGAAACAGAGAACCGAGCGCCGCTCCCCAACTAAAGCCGGAGTAGGCCAGCTTGCTATGGTCGATGTCAGAACGTGTTTCGAGATAGTCTATCGATCGGCCAAGGTCCTTTGACCATTCGACGACGTGATCGCGGTAGGCAATGGTGTCGTCGGGATAAACCGTTTTCATATGGTCACCTCGATCATAGGTCCCCTTGAATATGGGAGCCATGACCGCCCGCCCGCTTTTGATCATGAAATCGTAGACTCCCAATTCCGGTCCACCGGGCTCCGGCGTTCGGGTATAAATGGCTCCGGCGGCCGGAAAGTAGAGCACTGTTTGATACGGCGGCCTGGCCTTTTTCGGCAGAAATAGATACGCGCTCATACGCTCGTTGCCGTAGGCGGCGTCGAAACTGATCTTTTGCAGTACCCAATCGTCGGCTTGCTCGGTGGACTCGACCACGGCGTGTAACGGAGTCTTGTCATAAGAATAAATGCTCTTATAAACCTGGAAGAGCTGATCGGACACAGGCTTCTCGAGACTGTAATCCCGCGGCTTGATCCACAGCGGCTGGGCAGCCTTCGCCGAAGCTGGAATCGAATACCGCGCGCCGCGGAAGCCAAAGTTTGCAGATCGCTCGAAGGGTGAGCGGGCATCCGCATCGTTAAACGTATACGCCGGCTCGTTCCACGCGCCCCCCATGATGTAGCGCTTGCCGGGAGCCGCCTCGTTCAAACACCATTCCTTGACATTGCCGGCAGTATCGTAAACGCCCGCCCAGCTCATACCGCTCGTAGTCCCCACACGCATTGGTCCCTTGCCGGAAAAATTGCTGAGCGGGATGATACTTGGACCGTCCCACGACCCCGCGGCGAGATTCCAGTGATAGATCGTTGGCAGAGACTTGCCGGCGAACTCAGCGTATGCCGCAGCCTCATACCAACTCACTCCAGTGACGGGAAAGTCATCCTGACCAGCGGGGTAATCGCTTTGTATCCAACCGGCAGGACCGGGTCTATCCGTGGCATCCTTGAATAACGCAATAGCGTCTGCCCAGGAAAGTGCATGCCCGTCCTTAATGAATGGTTGTTTCCAATACTCTGGTTTGCGGTAGCCGCCCTGGTCTACAAATTGCTTGAACTGTCGATTGGTGACCTCATATTTATCGATCCAGTACGATGTGAGCGGAATGGGCGGCACCGATAGGAAACCACCCAATCCGTCGAGGTTGATGCGTGCGCCCTCTGGGGATGTCCCGAGGTCCAGGAAAACCATGCCCAGTGGATTTTTGGCTTCCTCATGCATGGTTACATCGATGGTTTCGTTTGGTCCGATACTGGATGCAAAATAAGCGACCTCGACTGTGGCGAAGCCACCTCTTTCGAACTTCCAACGTGAATCTACCTGTGCGACCCGCAGTTTCTTGATGGGCGAGTGTCCCATCAGTTCCCAAGCCGAATTGGGCTTATCGTAGTCCTTGCGATAGACAGCGGCGCCGGGAGGCGTGGTGGTCACTGAGGTGGACCAGGAGATATCCGGCCACAGCTTGATGAGCGCCGGGTCGCGCGGGATGTACCGTTCGGCCTGAACCGCAAGAGCGTACGCTTCGTTTTCCTTATCCTGGTCGATCAGGCTCGCGATCCTTGGCAACGCTTGTTCTCTTGCCCAGCGGACCCTGGAAATGTAGTGCAACCAGACGGCGAGAAGTGCGCCGAAGACAAGGAGAAGCCCTAGCACAGGAAACACAATGCGCGGCCGTTTGCTCTGCCGAAGCAGTACTCTCAGGTTGATCCCGCTGATGGGTCCGGAGGTGAGCGCCCGGCACTCTTCCAATCCCCGTTCTACTTCTGCGATCGACGCGTATCTGTCCTCGGGTTGCTTGCGCAGGCAGCGTTTGACGATTCGTTTCAGTTCCTCGGGAACATTCTTCACCAGTTCGCGGAGAGGGGTTGGCTCCTCGCGAGCCACGGCAATAATGATGTCGGAGCTGGACTTTCTTTCGAAAGCCCGTTTGCCGGTGAGCATCTCGTAGAGGACAGCACCGAAGGCGAAGATGTCGCTGCGTGCATCGGCGGCTTTCCCTTGCAACTGCTCGGGCGACATATACAGGAGCGTGCCAACGACCTGCGCGTCACCGGTAATGGATCGGGTCATGGTTTTCTCGCTCACCGGTGCGCCTGGTTGGAATTTCGCCAGACCGAAGTCCAGCAGCTTGGCGCCGGCGGCGGTGAGCATGATGTTGGCGGGTTTCAGGTCGCGATGGACGATACCCCTGCGATGGGCTGCTCCGAGTGCGCTGGCCGTGGCGATGGCGATCTTGAGTACCTCGTTGAGCGGCATCGGTCCCTGCTTGATGCGGGCGGCCAGGGTCTCCCCCTCGAGATATTCCATTACCAGGTAGTTGGGGCCGATGTCGTGCAGAGCGCAAATGCAGGGGTGGTTGAGGGAGGCGATGGTGTGCGCCTCAGTTTCAAACCGCTGGCCGAAGGATTCAGCGACAATTTTGATGGCGACTTCCCGGCCCAGCCGGATGTCCACGGCTTTGTAAACTTCGCCCATGCCGCCGGCAGCGATGAACCGGAGAATGCGGAATCGCTCTGCCAGCACTGTTCCGTCGGAGAATTTCGGGAGCGGCGCCGGGGCATCGGTTCCACCCGCCAAATTTCCCACCGCCGGCCTGGAGAGAAATGTTCCCGCCTGATCGTGTTCGGCCAGCAGACGCTCGACCTCGGCGCGGATACTCGCGTCGGATGAACGTTCCTTCAGGAATGCGGAACGGCGCGCCGGATCCTGTTCCAGGGCGGATTCGAATAGCTCCTTAACCGCTGCCCAGTTGTCCCGTTGCATCGCCATGGCATGCTTTCAGCTCTCCGTGGAGCCAGGCCTTGGCCATGCTCCAGTCGCGCTTCACCGTTTTGGGTGAGATTCCCAGCAAGTCTGCCGTTTGTTCGACGGTTAATCCACCAAAAAATCTAAGCTCGACGATCTTGCCCTGCCGGGGGTCGAGTTGGGTGAGGCGCTGCAGGGCGTCGTCCAGTTTGAGCAGCTCCTGCGACTGTTCCGGGGCAAACACCAGAACCTCGTCGATAGGAACCGCTCGCTGGCCTCCCCCCCGCTTATCCCGTAGATGTCCCCGGGCGTGATCGACCAGAATCCGCCGCATGACCTGCGCCGCAATGCCAAAGAAATGCGCCCGGCTTTGCCAGTCAATCGAGTGGTGCTGGACCAGCTTGATGAAGGCCTCGTGCACCAGCGCCGTAGGCTGCAGGGTGTGATCGATCCGCTCTCGCCGCATGTACGCCCCCGCCAACCTATGTAACTCCTTGTACACCAGGGGAATCAGACTGGACGCGGCCTCCTGGTTCCCCTTTGCCAGCTGCGTCAGGAGGGCGGTTACTTCTCCAGCATGATCTTCGCCATCTGCTTGATTCATGCGCCGATTCTCCTGTCCACAGGATGGTCATTTTACGCCAGTTTCGCCTAACGGGCCTTTCGCTGCCGAGCCTCCGGAAACCTTCCATCCCTCTTCGAGTAAGGTTTGGCGCAGCTTTCGATATTTTTCCTCGGCCTATGACCCCATTTCATCCTGTACATCGCGCTATTAGGTGGAGGCGGAAAAAGGGATCAATCCATGACCCTGAATATGCCAACCATGCCAATTCAAGGAGAGATGAAAATGAAAAACTATCGTGCAAGCGCTCTATACATATTTGCCGCCGTCCTTCTGACAGGAATCGCAGTGGCACAGAATCCTAATTTTGTTCGCCCCGTCCCGCAGTGTGGTCGCCCGGTGCTGGAAGATGGCGACACACTCTTTATAGACAACGTCTGCAATATCAGTATTACCGTCTTCTACACCAGCTCCGGTGACATTTGGGGAGGAATGCCTCTGGGACCCCGGGAGCACGGGAGAACTGCATATTCCGGCGAGGCTGTGAGACGTGTTGGTGCTGTTCATACTTATGCCTGCCCTGGCGATGCGACGCCGGTGGCCCTGGACAGCGGGATAATTTTGGGTCACTACACGGGGGAGTACAGGTGCTCCGGGCCGGGGCAAGCGCAGAACGGTGATGGCCGGACAAATCGGAACTTTGAGGTGCGACAAAACCCATCCGACGCGATCCCGAATGACGCTTGGAGAAACAGAGTGCCTTCGGGACAAACGCAGGAAACCGAGCATGCGTCCCGGGAATCTTCAGCCGACCAAACCTCTGTCGAAAACGCTGCCGACAATCAAGACAATGAAGAAGGCCAGGACGCTGAAACGAACCAGGATGGAACGGACCAATACGCTGCTCTGCTGCGGCAAAATCAGCAAACACTACAGAACATGAGGAATATGGCGCGGAACATTCCTCGCAATCAGGCCTCACCGATTAAGAGCGGAGGCCGTGTCCAAACGGGTCAGTGCAGTGGGGAGAGATGTTACTAATGCGGATATCCCCGGCTAGGCCGGGGTATCCATTCCAGTCTGCCTGTCTTGCTGCCGCAAGCTGCCGCATCCCGCGATTGAGGGTATATCGTCGCTTGCCGTTACGGATTCAGCGGCCATTCTTGATCAACAAAGACAGAAGGCCGATCAACTGTAACTCAATCCGCCGCGTCGGCCTTCTGAGGAGAAGGACAGAGTCTTGACGGATGCCGCCTTTTCACCGCGAGCAATCGAGGTATAGCTTCCCCACTAAAAGAGACAAGGAGCGCCGATATGAACCGTCCTGAGAAAAACTGTGCCGCGCCGGTTAACCTGACAGTGGCGAAATCCTATACTCCGCACACTCAGCAAGATTCTGGTTTTCCTCCCCTGAGCCGGCAGTCGTCGATGCAATGCGAAACGGGCTTCTCCGAAAGGTTGGCAGCTCTCTACCCGTCGACCGCGAAGGATGCCAAATGGGCGCAGGCCGTCGACCAGCTTCGCAGGCTCACGTCCCTGTCGACTGCCGTGCTGGATCGTTTCAACGCAAGACTGTGCCAGGAGGAGATTACCGTTCGCGGGCGTGTGGCCTTCACGGACGCAGGCCGGGCTGTATCTGATGGGCGCTACGCGGTCGATCCAGTTCCAATCATTTGCAAATCACTTATGGGGATAACACCTGGCAGGGAAGTGGTTCCCGCGGAACTTCATAAAACCGAATTACACAACGACGTTCTGGCGCCCCAGGACCTTCATCCCTTGGCAATCCTGCCGTTTGTGAACACGCAGGAGCACTTTGAACAGCCCGGTGCATCGCGAGAGGAAACTGTTCGCGAATTCGATGCCGAGGCTCTCCATTTATTTGAATGTGCCCTGCCGTACTTGCATGCAGGTCAGGTCCTTCGTCGCGAGCTGGACGATGCCAACCTTCGTGCGGCACGTGCCGAGGCCGCTCTGGAGCACACCGTTGCCGCGGCTTTCCTGCTCGATGCCGGTGGCCGCGTTGTGCACATGAATCGCTCCGGGGAAGCGATGATTCGCTCCTCCGGTTGTCTGATGCTTCGCCGCAACAGAATCATCGCTGCGAACGTCTCGCAGCAATCGCGGCTCAAGGCGCTGATCGGCCGCGCAATTTCTGCAGCCCAGGCGAGTGCGACGCCATCCGGGGAAGCAATGGCTCTCGAAAGGGACTCCGGCCGTCGCCCGTTGTTCGTTCGCGTTCTGCCTCTTTGTGTCGAGTCGACGAACGAGCGAGCCCCTTCGGGACATGCTCTACTGCTTATTACTGATCCTGACGGCGTTGTGAAAGACCCTTCGCACCTGCTCAAGAGCCTGTTCTCGCTGACCACCGCGGAGATCGCGGTCGCGGCGAGCCTCCGCGCGGGTTTCACCCTTGCGGAGATAGCGGCTGTCCGCGGGGTCTCCCGCGAGACCATACGCTCACAGCTTAAGTCCCTCCTGCAAAAGACAAACACCCGGCGACAAAGTGATCTGGTTCACCTACTGACAACGTTGATTACGTGAGCCGGTCTTTTTCTACAGTTTCACCCGTTCAGGGGATGCGTAAGCAGCGCAGCGGCCGCATTCTCATCGTGCGTTTGGTCACTGTGTTGACCGGGACATAAACATGAAAACCGCGAACAAACAATCGAAGACGAGCTTTTACCGTCTTGGCTTCGCGGTGGTCCAGCCCAAAGGGAACCGGTGGTGCTGAGAAGGAACGGCGGCTCTAACGGTGACCAGCAATACGCTATCCGCTCTGAGGATGGCGTTACCTGGACTGCACTGCAGTGCGTTCCCATTGATCCGGTGAACAGCAGCGTGGACCACCTCATCGCTGGTATGGGCGTCGGCCACCCGATCCTAAGACCGGCAAACTGGACCAGGCAATCTATGCGGCGAAGCTACCGGAGGGACAAGAATAGGCGCCGTCTTGGCGGAAGTTAGGGAGGAGTTAACACGCCCAGGAACATCGCCGGCAGTGCAAGCAACTGGGGTGCGACGTTATTTTATTCGAGGGAGGCCCGGAAGAGACATCAGGAGGAACGCTATCCCATGACCGGTTTCCGATAGACCGATGGATTTCATGATTGCGAGATCTACGCGACTAGGTGTATGTTGATGCATCCGTCATCACACCAGATGTGTCCCGGGAAGTATGCCGGGCTTACTCAACGGGCCTTGGGGTCAAAGGGTGCTAGCGGTCAGCGGGATCTTTGTCGAGAAGTTTCGGCGCCGCAAAACGGGCGTGGTGATCGCATGGCTCTGTCCACTTCACACAATCGCCGGCTGTTCTGCATGGGAACTTGCAATCCTACGTTTATCCATTTGAGGGCGGTTCCTCTCTTCTTCCTAATCTTGATGCTCGCCGCGTTTGTCCCCAACTCGCTTCACTCACAGAATGCAACCTCTGGCGGGCTCACCGGAGTGGTGACCGACCCGAGCGACGCCTTGGTGCCCTACGCGAATGTTGAGTTAAAGGATAATGCGAAGGGAATTACTCAAACGAAAAGTACTAACTCTGTCGGAGAATACTCCTTTTCGTTTGTCGCGCCCAGTAATTACACGCTGACCGTAACTCATCCCGGCTTCAGGATTGCCAGCCAAACATTCGACGTTACCCTGGGCCCACCGGTTACGGTAAACGTGAGGCTCGAAATCGCGGGCGCCCACATTACTGTGAACGTGACTGACGTGGCGACGCTCCTCCACGCGGAGAATGGAGACGCATCCTCTACCATGAGCCAGCTTCAGGTGGCTCAGGTACCCAATCCGGGCAGCGATCTCACCTACATAGCGCAAACCTCCCCGGGCGCCATTATGAACACCGACACGTTCGATACCGCATTTTCCATTCTCGGGATGCCGGGCACGTCCACACTGTTCACATTGAACGGAATGAGCTACACCGATCTGGGCGGAGGTGGAAACATGAGTGGCGCCACCAACCTGCTTCTTGGCGTAAACGCAGTCCAGGAAGCTACCGTGGTGAGCAACGGCTACTCGGGCAGGTTTGGCACAATGGCGGGCGCAGAAGTGAATTACGTGACTAAGTCCGGCGGCGACGAGTTTCATGGAAATGCTTCCTATTTCTGGAATGGGAGCGCCTTAAACGCGAATGACTGGATCAATAATGCGACGGGCACGAAACGTCCGCGGGACAACGCAAATCAGTGGGCGGGATCTATCGGTGGTCCGATCAGGAAGCGCAAGGTGTTCTTCTTCTTCGACACGGAAGGGCTGGATTTAATAGTTCCTCACACCCAGCAAGTAGTATTGCCCAGTGCCCCTTTTGAATCCGCGACCATCGCCAACATCGATTCGATATTCGGTCCGAATTCTGCTTCGGACGCGTTTTTCAAGCAGATTTTCTCGCTCTACAACAACGCCCCGGGAGCGAGCAAAGCTCTTCCCGGCAGCTTCTCAGACCCATTGGGCTGTACCCAACACTTCACCGGGCCAAACGGCCTTGGGACGGCGGTGCCTTGTGCTGTGCACTACCAAACAACGCTTGGCCGTCCCAGCTATGAGTCGCTGCTCTCCGGCCGCGTGGACTGGCACATACGGCCGGAAGATAACGTCTTCCTCTCCATCGCCTACAGCCGTGGCCATCAAAGTAGTTATACCGACCCGATCAGTTCGTTGTTTAACCTAAATAGTAACCAGCCCTGGTGGCAAGGGCAGTTAGTCGAGACACATAGCTTCGGACAGTCCGGGGTCAACCAACTGGTAGCGGCCGGGTGGCAGATCAGAGCCTTCTTCGCTCTGGATGATCCTTCGCAGGCTCTGGCGGCGCTGCCCACGCAACTGAATTGGTATGTTGCGGACACCTTCGCCAGCGTTGGTACCAGCCTGGCCATGCGAAGCGGAAGCTCCACTACCCAATACCAGATATCGGATGATGTGGTTAAGACCTGGGGTGACCACAAGCTCGGCTTTGGTGCCAGCCTGCTTCGCCACGATTTGAGCAACCTGAACTCAACAGATGGAGGAACCGTGGCGCCCTTCACTCTCGACGCGTTCTATCAGGGTGGTTTCGATCCAGCTACTGGTGATACGACGGTGCTTGAGCAATCGTTTGCTTCGCAACTTGAACAGCACATCTCTAACTACGTCCTGGGTTTCTACGTTCAGGACGAGTGGCACACGCGTCCGAATCTGACGGTTACGCTGGCTCTGAGGAACGAGCATCAGTCCAATCCAGTTTGTCAAAACAATTGCTTCGCTCGATTGGCGGGATCGTTTGCGTCGGTCAGCCATGACCCGGAACAGCCCTATAACCAGGCAATTCTCATCAACCGTAAACAAGGATATGACGGTCTGAGTAACTTGCTTTGGGCGCCGCGAGCGTCTTTCGCGTGGCAACCCTTCGGTGTTTCGCACAACTTCGTACTACGCGGCGGATTGGGATTCTTTTACAACGTCTTGCCCACGGCTGCAGCGCAAATGATGGATACCAATCCACCGCTGGTGAACCCGTTCTATCCCGAACAAGACAACATCGCCCCGGATGAAACCACCAGCCTCTTCAAGGATGCGGCCAATTCCAACGCAGCGTTTCTGAGCGGCTTTGCGGCAGGGGAAACCTTGTCTGAGATCGAGGAGCAGGCTCCCGTTTTTTCGCCGCCGGGGTTTGTGAACCCCGACCGATTCCTCAAGTCGCCGCAATATCAAAAGTGGAGTTTAGAAGTGCAACAGGCCTTCGGTGCCAACACCTCAATCAACGTAGGCTATTTCGGGAATCATGGCATTCATGAGCTGATCCAGAACGTATCCGCCAACGCATACGGCTACGGCACGTTACCGGCCGGGCTATGCACCAGCCCGCCCGTGGCGCCCTGCGCCGATGCCCGGTTCAGTGGGATGAACGAACTGACCACTGCCGGGGTTTCAAATTACAACGGTCTGGTTCTCTCCTTTGAGCATCGCTTCACTGGTTGGATGGAAGGTGTCGTGCAGGCGAACTACACCTTGGGTCATGCGTTCGATGAATCATCAAACGGCGGGCTGTATCAATTTACCTCCGGGAGTGTTCTCTCCCCGCAGGACCCGAACAACATTCGAGGCAGTTACGGACAGGCCGAGTATGACGTGCGGCACTCCATGAATGCCAACTACGTGTGGCAGCTTCCTGTGTCGTCGGCGCTCCGTCACCGTGGCCCGGCTGCCTTGGTGAAGGGGTGGCAGGTTTCGGGCACCATCTTTGCGCGCACCGGCTTTCCCTACACTATCTTTGACCTGGAGCAGGAGTTTGCCCTGCAAGGGCAGAATCTTTTCGGGCCCATCTATTCTGTGCCGGCCGGCCCACTCAAAACCGGGAAACGGTGCGGAGAAGGCGCAGCCATTCCGCTGGCTCCTCACCCGTGCCAACCGGCACAAGTCCTATCCGATGGAAGTCCCAATCCCGAGGCGTCGTTCGTGCAGACGTACTGCGAAACCGGCTTCAATACAGGGACATTGCCTGGACCATCTGGTCCCTGCGGCGGCGCTACTTCCTCGATTGCGCAGGGACGAAATCGCTTCCGTGGCCCGAGTTACTTCGATACCGACTTCGGCTTGATGAAGAATACTAAGGTCCCCGGTTGGGAAAAAGGTCAACTGGGAATTGGCTTCCAGTTCTTCAATTTTTTCAATCATCCAAATTTTGGCTTTCCCGATAACTTGAGTTCGGACCAATCGTTTGGCCAGATTTTCTACATGGAGAGTCCTCCAACGGGCATTCTAGGATCGGCTCTGGGCGGCGATGCTTCACCGCGCAACATCCAGCTGAAGGTGCAGCTCCAATTCTGAGAATCAGACCGAGAGCCTTGATTGGCAAACACTCCTAATTCACCGGCCCGAGGTAGCGGTCCAGCCAGTCGAGCGTTTCCTTGATGATCCCGGCGCGGGGAATGTCGTGGCCGGTGTCGTAGAGGACGTGGCGCTTTTGCTCTTTCGGGGTTCCCAACAGGCGATACATCGGCTCCTGCGACGACTCGAGGGGGAAAATGTAATCAAACCGTCCATTTAACATCAAGACAGGAACCTTCACGCGCGATACGAAGTTGATTTGGTCTACCTCGGGCAATCGTCTTTGGTAATTGAATCCGCCCAATAACAGAACACAAGCTTTGATGCGATCTTCGACGGCTGGAAGCAGAGCTCCGAGCGGCGCCCCCCAGCTAAGGCCCGCGTAGGCCAGCTTGCCATGGTCTATGTCGGGACGTGTTTCCAGGTAGTCGATGGACCGGCCCAGATCCTTCGACCATTTAATTACGTGATCGCGGTAGGCGATGGTGTCGTCGGGATAAACCGATTGCATCTTGTCGTCTCGGTCGTAGGTTCCCTTGTACACGGGTACGATCACCGCTCGTCCGCTCTTGATCATAAAATCGTACACCGAGTGCTCCGGTCCGCCGGGCTCCGGGGTTCTCATATAGATGGCCTCGGAGGCTGGAAAGTACACGACGGTTTGATAGGGTGGTGTCGCCTTCTTAGGCAGGAAGAGATAGGCTTTCATGCGCTCGCTGCCGTAGGCGGCATCGAAACTGATCGTTTGCAGGTTCCAGTCGTCCGCCTGCTCAGTGGATTCGACAACCGCATGCAGTGGTGTTTTGTCGTAGGCATAAAGGCTCTTATAAACCTGGAAGATCTGATCGGAAACGGGTTTCTCGAGACTGTAATCGCGCGGCTTAACCGACAACGGGTCCGCAGCCTTGGCAGAGGCAGTCGTGGCCGAATACCGTGCGCAGCGGAAGCCAAAATTCGCAGAACGCTCGAAGGGCGAGCGGGCATCCGTCTCGTTGAACCGATACGCCGGCTCGTTCCAGGCGGCCCCGAGGATGTAGCGTTTGCCCGGCGTTGCCTCGTTCAGACACCACTCCTTGACATTGCCCGCGAAGTCGTACGCGCCGGACGAGCTCATGCCGCGGTAACTGCCAACCCGAGCCGGCCCTTTTCCTGAAAAATTACTGAGCGGGATCATGCTGCCCCCATCTCCAGGGCCGGCGGCAACATCCCAGTGATAAATAGTCGGCAGCGATTTGCCGGCGAACTCCGCGTAGGCGGCCGCCTCGTACCAGCTCACGCCCGAAACCGGGAAATCATCCTGGCCTGGTGGGTAATCGCTTTGCACCCAGCCGGCGGGACCGGGTCTCGCCGTTGCATCTTGAAACAAGGCCATCGCCTGGGCCCAGGAAAGAGTCTTTCCGTCTTTCACGAATGTTTGTTTCCAGTATTCAGGCTTTCGGTAACCGCCCTGGTCAACGAATCGCTTGAACTCACGGTTCGTGACCTCGTACTTGTCGATCCAATAGGATGTGAGGGGAAAACTCGGCGGTTGTTGCAACCCGTTCAGTCCGTAAAGGCCGACCGGTGAGCCCTGTGAACCGAGGTCTATGAAAACCATCCCCGGAGGAGTATTGGCCTCCTCCTGCATGGTCACCTCGATAGGCACCCTCGGGTCCATCTCCTGAGCAAAATAGGCGTTTTCTACGGTGGCAAAACCGGTTCGTTCAAACCTGAATACAGAATTCACCTGAGCTATGCGCAAAGACTTCATGGGCGAATGTCCCAATAACACCCATGAGGAATCGGGAGCGTCGTAGTCCTTGCGATAAACCGCAGCGCCCGAGGGCGTGGTCGTTACAGAGGTCGACCAGGAGATATCAGGCAATACTTTCACCAATGCCGGATCATGAGGAATGTACCGCTCGGCTTGCACTGCGAGCGCATAGGCCTCGCCCGTTTTATCCTCGTCGATCAGGTGGGAGATCTCCGGCAATGCTTCCTCTTTCGCCCAGAGGACCCGCGATCGATGATGCAGCCACCAGCCCAACCCACTGGCTATGCAGACGATCAAGGCCAGGAGGGGAATCGCCACTTTCGGCTGTTTACTCTGCCGCGCGAGTACCCGGAGGTTGACCCCGCTGGCGGGGCCGGCCGTGAGCTTGCGGCACTCTTCCAGTTCCCGTTCCACCTCGGCAACTGAGGCGTACCTGTCCTCGGGCTGTTTGCGCAAACAGCGTTTAACAATTCGTTTCAGATCCTCCGGTACATCGTTGACCAATTCGCGCAGTGGCGTGGGCTCCTCGCGGGCCACGGCAACGATGATGTCGGAGCTCGATTGTCGATCGAATGCCCGCTTGCCGGTGAGCATCTCGTAGAGCACCGTGCCGAAGGAGAAAATGTCGCTGCGGGCGTCCGCTGCTTTGCCTTGCAACTGCTCCGGTGACATATAGAGCAGCGTGCCAACGACTTGAGCCTCGCCGGTAATCGACCGCGTCATGGTCTGTTCACCCACCGGGGCGCCTGGTTGGTATTTCGCCAAACCGAAATCCAGCAGCTTCGCTCCGGTGGGCGTGAGCATGATGTTGCCGGGTTTCAGGTCGCGATGGACGATTCCCCTGTGATGGGCCGCACCCAGTGCACTGGCAGTTGCGATCGCGATCCCCAGCGTCTCGCTGAGCGACAGGGGCCCTCGCTTAATTCGGGCTGCGAGGGTTTCCCCTTCGAGGTACTCCATTACCAGGTAATTGGGGCCAACGTCGTGCAGCGCGCAAATGCTGGGGTGGTTGAGTGCGGCAATGGTGCGGGCTTCGGTTTGAAACCGCTGGACGAACGATTCAGCCACAACCTTGATGGCGACTTGCCGGCCCAGGCGAGCATCCATCGCTTCGTAGACGCTGCCCATCCCTCCAGCAGCGATATGGCGGATGATCCGGAATCGCCCGGCCAGCAGCACCCCGTCAGCAAATCCCTGGGTTGGCGGCAGAGCCTCAGCGTCAAATGTCAAGTTGTCCAGCGCGGGCGCCGAGTGAAATGTGGCTGCCCGGTCATGTTCGGCGAGCAACCGCTCGACCTCGGCGCGTAGGCCGGCATCGGAAGACCGTTCCTTTAAGAATATGGAGCGCTGCGCCGGATCCAGTTCCAGGGCGGCTTCAAAAAGTGCTTTGATTGCCTCCCAATTCTCCGGTTGTGTTGCCATAGCGCAACCTACTCCAATCTCCAACCCTGTATATCGGTAGGCATCACGCGGAGATGATCGTAACGGTTAGACCTATACTAGGCGAGTTCGGAGCCGGAGAAGGGGAAAGAATTTCATGCATGGCGACCTTTTTCAGGGATGGGGGTGGCGACTTAGTAAGTGCAGGCGATTCCCAGTGGCTTGGACTTTTCCGCCGTCTGTTAGCCAAACCTAGCTGATGGTCATGAAGTTGGTTAGCCGCTAAGGGACGCTTTCGCTGTAAGGGAGGACTAAGCTTCGGGAGCCATTCTTTTGGCGTGCAGGAGGCCATGGTGTGAGCAACGTCCACTCCGGCCGGCACCGTACCGAGGCCGCGACCGTTTCTCTAGTTCACTGGCCCAAAGTAGCGATCCAGCCAATCGAGCGTCTCCTTGATCATTCCACTGCGGGGAATAAAATCGTGGCCGGTGTCGTAGAGAACGCGGCGTTTTTGTTCCCGGGGAGTTCCCAGCAGGCGATACAGCGACTCCTGCGAGGATTCGGGTGGGAAGATAGAATCGTAGCGAGCATTCACCATTAAGACCGGTACTTTCACCCGCGGTGCGAAGTTGATTTGCTCGGCTTCCGGCAAGGTCCTTGGGTAATACAAGCCGGGAGATATCAAAATGCAAAGCTTGATGCGATCTTCAATTGCTGGAAAGATGGCACCCATGGCCGCCCCCCAACTGTAGCCCTCGTAGGCTATCTTACCGTGGTCTATGTCCGGACGGGTTTCCAGGTAGTCGATCGACCGGCCGATATCCTTTCTCCATTCGATGACGTGATCACGGTAGGCAATGGTGCTGTCGCCGGTGGTTTTTTGCATGTGGTCGTCTCGATCATAGGTCCCCTTGTAGATAGGAACGATCACTGCCCGTCCACTCTTGATCACAAAATCGTAGGCTTCCAGTTCCGGTCCACCGGGTTCCACGGTCCGCGTACGGATGGCGCCAGTGGCAGGGAAAAAAAGTACCGTTTGGAACGGGGGCGTCCCCTTCTTTGGCAAAAAGAGATAGGCGCTCATCCGTTCATGGCCGTAAGCCGCATCGAAGCTGATCTTCTGCATCTTCCAGTTATTGGTCTCCTCGGTGACGTCGACGGTTGCTTGCAATGGCGTGTTGTCGTACGCGTAGAGACCCTTATACGCCTCGAAGATCTGATCGGAGGCAGGTTTTTCCAGGCTGTAGTCGCGCGGCTTGATCCAGGCCGCAGCGGTAGATTTGGCGGAAGCGGAGTTGGTCGTGTACTTGGCGCAGCGAAAGCCGAAGGTTGCCGCGCGATCGAAGGGCGGCCGCCAGTCGGCGGCGTTGAAGAAGTAGGAGGGTTCATCGTCAGCGCCGCCGAGGGTGTAGCGCGTGCCTGGAGTCGCCTCGTTCAAACACCACTCCTTGACGTTGCCCGCGGCGTCGTACATGCCGGACCAGCTCATGCCGCGGTAAGCTCCAACGCGCGACGGCCCCTTGCCTGCAAAATTACTGAGCGGGATGATGCTGCCGCCGTTGTATGGTCCGGCCGCGTAGACCCAGTGATAGATCGTCGGCAGCGATTTGCCGGCGAACTCCGCGTATGCGGCTGCCTCATACCAACTCACGCCGGTCACCGGGAAATCATCCTGGCCGGCTGGATAGTCGCTTTGCACCCATCCCGCGGGTCCCGGCCGGGCTGTCGTATCGCGAAAAAAGGTCATCGCCTGCGCCCAGGAAAGCGCATGCCCGTCCTTTACGAATGCCTGCTTCCAGTACTCTTGTTTGCGGTAACCTCCCTGGTCGACAAACTGCTTGAACTGACGATTGGTGACCTCGTATTTGTCGATCCAATACGACGTGAGCGGAACGGGCGGCAACGATTGGAACCCATTTCCCAATCCAAAAAGTCCGACGGTACTGCCCTCCGGCGAAGACCCGAGATCCAGGAAAACCATTCCCGCAGGGGCTTTGGCGTTCTCTTGCATCGCCACTTCGAGCTGGTCATCGGGGCCCATCGTCTCGGCAAAGAAGGAGTTCTCTACGGTGGCAAAGCCCGCAAGTTCCAGCTTGAATGCCAAATCTACCTGGGGACTGCGTAGATTCTTGATGGGGGTATGTCCCACCAACTCCCATGCAGTCTCCGCAGCGCTGTAGGGCTTGCGATAGACCGCAGCTCCCGGCGGTGTGGTGGTGATCGAGAGGGGCCAGGCGATATCCGTCCAGAATTTGACCAGCGCCGGGTCGTTAGGAATGTACCGCTCAGCCTGCACCGCAAGCCCGTAGGCCTCGCTGACCTTGTCATGGTCGATGAGATCCGAGATCTCTGGTATTGCCTGTTCTTTGGCCCAGCGGACCCGCGCACTGTGGTGCAACCACCAGCCGATTAGAGTTCCCAAACCGATGATGAAAACCAGGAAGGGAATCGCCACCCTGGGCCGTCGGCTTTGCCGCAAAAGTACCGCCAGGTTGACGCCGCTGACGGGCCCGCTCGTGAGCTGGCGGCACTCCTCCAGCTCCCGCTCCACTTCCGCGATCGACGCATAACGGTCCTCGGGTTGCTTGCGCAGGCAGCGCCTGACGATTCGTTTCAACTCCTCCGGCACATCCTTGACCAATTCGCGAAGGGGCGTGGGCTCCTCGCGCGCCACGGCGATCATGATGTCGGAGCTGGATTGCCGGTCGAAGGCCCGCTTGCCGGTAAGCATCTCGTAAAGCACGGCGCCGAAGGCGAAAATGTCACTCCGTGCGTCCGCCGTTTTGCCTTGCAACTGCTCGGGTGACATATAGAGCAGCGTGCCGACGACCTGGGCGTCGCCGGTAATCGACCGCGTCCTCGTCTCCTCCGTCATCGGCGCACCTGGTTGGAATTTTGCCAGCCCAAAATCCAGCAGCTTCGCGCCGGTAGGTGTGAGCATGATATTGCCTGGCTTCAGGTCGCGATGAACGATACCTCTGCGATGGGCGGTGCCCAGCGCGCCGGCAGTTGCAATCGCGATCCCCAGCGTCTCGTTGACCGGTAGCGGCCCTCTTTTAAGACGATCTGCCAGCGTTTCTCCTTCGAGATATTCCATCACCAGGTAATTCGGGCCAATGTCGTGGAGCGCACAGATGGAGGGGTGATTCAGCGAGGCAATGGTGTGGGCCTCGGTTTGAAAGCGCTGGCCCAAAGATTCAGCCACAATCTTGATGGCGACTTCCCGGCCCAGGCGCGTATCCACTGCTTTGTAAACTTCTCCCATTCCCCCAGCGGCAATGAATCCGAGGATGCGGAATCTCCCTGCCAGGACCGTCCCCTCGGGAAACCTCTGCATCAGCGGAGGAGCTTCAGCACCCAATGCAACGTTGCCTGGCAGTGGGGTGGGGAGAAATGTTCCCGCCTGGTCATGTTTGGCCAGCAGTTGCTCGACCTCCGAACGCAGAGTCGCATCGGAGCATCGCTCCGTTAAGAAAGAGGAACGATGCACCGGATCCTGCGCCAGGGCAGCTTCAAAAAGCACTTTGATTGCCGCCCGATCCTCCGGTCGTGTTGCCATGGGTTGTTCTGGTCTCCATCAACCAGGCTTTGGTCTTATTCCAACCTTGTGGGCTTCTTCGCCGGCCATCCGATCAAGTCGTCCATCTATTCGCACTCCCAGAGCCGTGGCCGTAGGCGAGTCGAATTGATCGGCCGTGTGCCAGCCCGGTCCAGTAAAAAAAATTCGCCGGCTGAAGTCAGTTTGCTTAACTAGGGTACTTCCATACCGTTTTCCGCGTAAGGAAAAGGTAGCAGGAATCTTTTCTGGGCAAAGAGAAAGAGCGAAGGGGCGGCCGGCAATTCAGAAAGAGAAACTGTATCTACCCAGTCCAAAGAGCGCACTTAAGATCACCAGGAGGACCACATTCAAACGCAGCTTCCACATCAGAGCGACAGAAACAGCCAGCCAGAGGAGAGCTAACCAATCCAGCTTCGATGACGCAGACATGGGTGCCGTGAACAAGGCCGGCTTTGCCAGGTAGAAAGCCAGATTGGCGATAGCCGCAGTCACCACAGCCGTAACCAGACGCATGATTCGCTTGACTGCGAGATTGTCCGCCACCTTATCGACGATAGGCGCACCAAGAAACACAAAGAAAAAGCAAGGCAGAAAGGTGTAAAACGTCGTGAGCAGCAGAGCCAGGGTTGCGAGCCACAATGACTGGTGAAAACGGTGGTAGGCGGCCATGAAGCCGACGTACGCCACCACGATGATCAGCGGCCCAGGCGTCGTTTCAGCAAGGGCAAAGCCGTCGGCCATGTTCAGGTTCGACAGCCAATGCAGCTTCGTTACCGCGCTCTGAGCGATGTAGGGAAGAACCGTATAGGAGCCCCCGACCGTGACAAAAGCGGCCTTGGTGAAGAAGAGGATGAGTGTCGCCCAAAAGGCGAACGCCGAGCTACGGAAGTAGAGTATCGCCAATGGCAACGTCCAGAGAACGGCGCTGATGGCTACCGTGAGAGCCGCTGAGCGAAATCTGCTCAGGTTAACTCCCGGTTGTCCTGGGTTGGGTTGTATAGGCTTGTGAGCGTTCTCAAATGAGCCAGGTGCCCGGCCTCGGCGTACGATCTCGATCGACACACCCAGGGCGACCGCCGCGAACATGACCGACGGCACTGACAGCTGGAAGGCGGACATGGCGACGAAAGATGCTGCGGTGACCAGGATGGAGAGGCCTCCCTTCATGGTCGTCTTGCCCAGCTTGAGCAGCGCTACCAGAATTAAGGCCAGCACCGCCGGCCGCAAGCCGGAGAGGATGGCGGCGGTCGATGGCAGGCTCCCAAACTGCACATACAACAGGCTGAAGCCGAGAATGATGAACATCGAAGGAAGAACAAACAGTACTCCTGCGAACAGGCCGCCTCTTACACCATGCAATTTTCGCCCAAGAAAAATCGCCAGCTGTGTGGCCTCCGGCCCGGGAAGAATCATGCAATGGCTCAGAGCATTCAGGAACGTGTCATTCTCGATCCACTGCTTTCTCTCCACCAACTCCTCATGCATGATCGCGAGGTGAGCGGCCGTCCCTCCAAAGGTCACCCAGCCCAGCTTCCACCAAAATCGAAGCGCTTCTGCAAAGGAAGGAGACCGGGGTTCGGGCTCATTATTCATTGCAGGCCAGGGAAGGTTCCTTATGCCGTTTTTTGATTTTGTCGATATAAAATGTAATCTCTTACGACATTATAATGTCATATCGTCACTGTCCACGCGCGAATGAAGACGGTGAGAACAGTAAAAAAGCAGGAAATCCGCGACGAAAGAAGCCCAAATGGATACGAGAAATCTTGAAGTTGTTCTGAGAAGCATGGCGGCCTCTGGCAAAAGGTGGGCGCCGCTGCCGCTACGAATCATGGTCGGTTATGGTTTCATGGCGCATGGGTTGGCAAAATTGTCCAAAGGTCCAGACGCATTTGCCGGCATTCTGTTGGCTCTGGGCGTTCCCATGCCTCATCTGATGGCGTGGCTCACCATCGCCATAGAACTCCTGGGTGGACTTGCTGTCCTCCTGGGCGCCTACGTTGCGATTGCAAGCTTGCCCATGGCGTTCCTGCTCCTGGTCGCAATCTTCACCGTGCATCTACCGTGCGGGTTCAGTTCGATCAAATTGATGGCGGTACACGGAGGACGGGCCCAGTTTGGACCTCCGGGGTACGAGTGCGATCTTCTTTATATAGCTTGCCTGGCCGCTCTCGTCCTGGGAGGATCGGGGCCGCTGTCTCTCACCAGGCGTGGCGAGGTTTTGTGAGCCTTGGTCCACGATGCCGTGCCTACTTTCCGGCAGCCGGGCTTCGCTTCCTTGCCAGCCTGGTCACAAATGAGACTAAATCTGCTCGATAATGAAGCCGCTCATAGTCGACCGGAACATTCTTATTGGAATAGGAAGTCCGCTCGACGATCAGGAGGGGACTTCCTTCCTTCACCTTCAAAGCCGAGGCGACGTCCGCCGTAGCTAATCCAGCTTCGAGCCGGTATTCGGCTTCAATCAAAGGGATGTTGTATTTGCGCTCCAGCAATCGGAAAATCGGTTCGACACGCAGGTCGTTGGCGATGATCTTCTTGCCAATTTCCAAAGGCAGAAAGGTCTCGTCGAAGGAAAGTGGAACGTCGTCTGCCAGACGGACGCGATGAATCCTCATAACCCGCTGGCCTTTGGTCAGGCCAAGATGGCGCGCAACCGTTGCGTTGGCGTTGGTTATCTCTTTGCTCAGTACGCGGGCCGTTGGCTTCCGTCCGATGGCGTGCATATCCTCTACGAAACCGCTCAGCTCCGTGAGTTCCTGGACGATCTTCGGAGCGGACACAAAGGTGCCCTTACCGCGATGGATCTCCACCATGCCACGGGCGACGAGGTTCTGGATGGCCCGCCGCACCGTAATGCGGCTGACATTAAATCGTTCGATCAGGGAGTCTTCGGATGGTAGTTGCTCGCCAACAGCCAGCGTTCCTTTGCTGATTTCCGAGCTTATTACGCTTTCCACTCTGGCATAGAGAGGCGGTTCGCCGGCGGCACTCATAATGACATCATAACGACATCATAATTCGCGAGCAGGATTCGACGACTGCCAGCGGGCGCGCGCCTGCTAAGGCTTCAGGACGTCACGCTGGTCGACCCACCCGCCTCGAAAGAAGCGGTGGCGTACCATCTCCTGGCCGAGCAGAAAAATGAGCGCGATCAGGATAACGAGTAAAAGGAACTTTATGATTCCTAACCAGGGTGACGGTGCGGCCTCGGGCGTGTTCGAAATAGGCGCCATCTGACTGCGTCTCCTTCCCGCCGAGGAGAAATTCGGCAAGCTGGTTCCGTGCCGCTCCAAGATACCCACTTACAGCAGCTGTCGACAACTCTTTTTTTCGCACTGTGTGTGACCTGCCCGTTCATGGTCGTGAGCGAGTCGAGAGGTTCGCGGTAGTACTCGTTCGCATCCGCGGTTCCTCTAAGCCGCAGATTGCTCGAAGGACAGATGAGTGCCGCGCCTATGGCGCTCCCACGGCAGGCCGGGGCAGGCGGGATCATGTAGGGATCCGACCCAGCCCTTCCGGGCTGGGCTGACATTTAGCGGACGGCCCTCCGGGCCTCGACGGGATTTGGGGGCGGTTTCCTTTCGGTTCTCACCCACCCTCTTAAAGGCCAGATCTTTGTTGAGCCCCAACGGCTCGAAGGCCGGGCCCGATATACAAGGAATCAGGGCCTCGTCCTGGCCTTGCCAGCCAACCGGCGGTCAAATAGAGTGGGGATCGTGTTCGGAGGGGTTCGATTGAAGGGCTTGACGATTCTCGCGTTTTTTCTGCTTAACCTGTCTACGTTCGCGCAGCAGGCTTCCGTACCGGCGATCGAGTATAGCTCGGTTCCCAACTTTCTCAAGCTTCCGCCCGACCGCTACCTGGGAGAAATGGCCGGTGTCGCGGTCAACTCGCACGGACACATTTTCGCCTTGTCTCGCGGCAATACAACCGGGCCAGCGTATGGAGCCGCCGCTTCCCAACTGCTCGAATTTGGTCCCGATGGCAAGTTCATCCGCGAGATCGGCCATAACTTATATGCGTGGTCGTTCGGCCATTCGGTAAAGGTCGATCCGCAAGACAATATTTGGGTCGCGGATAAGGGCTCAGACATGGTCATCAAGTTCGACCCGGAAGGCCGCGTGGTCATGGTTTTCGGCCGCAAACAGGAAGCCTCGGACGAGGGCACCGAACCGCTCAAACATCCCAAACCACCGCTGCCTGCCGTGGATGGGATGTTTCGCCAGGTGACTGACATGGCGTGGGACCAGGCCGGCAATACCTACATCAGCGACGGCTATATCAACTCCCGGGTCGCCAAAGCGGATAAGGATGGCAACTGGCTCAAGTCGTGGGGCGAGCCTGGGGACAAACCCGGGGAGTTCAGCGTGCCCCATAGTATCGCCGTCGACGCAAAAGGAAATGTATACGTTGCCGATCGCGGTAACCGGCGTATCCAGGTGTTTGATGGCGAAGGGAACTTTCTCCGCCAGATCACCATTGATGTGCCGTTCGATCCAAACGCCCGCCCTGCCATTGGCCCCAAGCCACCGCAGACTGCTTCCGGCAACGGGACCATGCAAGCAGGATCTCCGTGGGCAATCTGCATCACACCCGGACCGAACCAGGTGCTGTATAGCTCCGATGCTTATCCAGGACGGATTTACAAGCTGAGTCTCGACGGGAAAGTGCTCGGCTATCTGGGCGACTCTGGCAAGCAGCTCAAGCAATTCGGGTGGATCCACGAGATCGCGTGCCCATCGGAAAATGAGCTCTACGTTGCCGAGTTGCTGAATTGGCGGGTGCAGAAACTGGAGCTGAAGCCCACCAAGTGAAATCGGGGTGGCGGGTGGCTCATTCAAGCCTTGTCTTGGGTGGAGTGAGACAGCTTTCGGCCCTCTACGACTTCACTCGTCTCAATGGCACGCTGGGAAGCCATGCTACGGTAGGCCCCCTCGACTACAGCAAAGGTCTTCTCCAGATAATCGCGGGCGCCGGTTTCAAATGGCCAGCCGCTTTCCAGGCAGTCGATGAAGTGGGCCTGCGTGGCATAGACGCTATCTCCGCGATATCCCGTGCCAGGATCTGTCCAGATTTTCCGCTCGCCGGACCAGAGCTCACCCAGTCTGTTCAAGCGGATCGATCCTGATTCTCCCTCGAAGGTAGCCTCGTCGAGGCCGCTGTCCTCATGATTGAGGAAGCTATTGCCGTCTACCCAACCGATCGTGCTGTTGACGTGGCGCAGCGTCAGGATCGCCTGATCCTCGCCCAGAATGTTGCTGTTTCTCCGCGCGCCCTCGGCATAGATTGAAGCAATGTCCCCGAAAAGGAAGCGTGCGGTGTCGATGTGGTGCACCAGCACCTCGTCGATGAGGAAGCGGCGCAGCTGACGAAAATAGGCCTGCCTCGGATACGGCTGATCGCCCAGGCCTCCGCTGACCCGGCATCGGAACCCATAGGCCAGGGGAGTTCCAATATCGCCCCGGCGAATGATTTCCGCGACGGCCCGATACCAGGCCTGCCAGCGCCAGTTGTCGTGCATCATGAACCGCACCTGATGCCTCTCGGCAACCTCCACCATGCGGCAAGCAGTTTCCCAGTCGGGCGCCATGGGCTTCTGGCAGATGATCGCCGGCCCTCTCTCCGCTGCCAGGGAGATGAGCTCCAGGTGCGTAGTCGAGCGGGTGACGATATCGACAAAATCCAGATCCTCGGCCTTCAACATCTCTTCGGCAAAAGTGTAAGCGCGCCCCGCAGCAGCCCGGGCTCGTTCGATAGAAACATCGCACGCGGCTACGATTTCGGCATTTGGTATGCGGCGCCAAGCCTCAACGTGATTCCGGGCGAAGAACCCACATCCGATCATGCCACCCTTGAATATCTTCAAGGTTAGTCTGCCTTACCGGACAGCAGGTACGCCGGGTTGGTGCACATCATCTGGTGGATATGGTCCGCGGAAAAACCCGAGCTGCGCAAGCGCTCCGCATACAGCCGCAGGCCTGTCGTAGGCGGAGGCGTTTGTGGCTGGCCGAGATCTGTGGAGAGCACAGTCGTCTTCACGCCGGTTTCGATAATCGCTTGCTCAATTGTCTGGAAGGGAACCGATCCGCACAGATGGGTGGTGGAAACAAAGCACCGTTCGAACCAGACGTTGCCCAACTGCGCCAGTTCTTTCTGCTGCTCGAAGGGGTAGAACGTCGGCGCCCATTCCGGATGAGTCACCAGCACTTTCTTAACCCCGCATTGCCGCGCCTGGTGGATCAGCACCATCGCTTCCCGTGGGCTCAAGTGACCGGTGCTGAGAATGCAATCCGTCTGCGCGACTGCTTCCAGAATGGCGTGCGCCTCCGGAACCAGGCTGCCGCCCGCATCGAGAACGGAGATCCCACCAGCCTCCCCGTAATACAAGCGATGGTTGAGGGCCGACCGGGTGGGCATCCAGATTTCCTTCGCGCCCATAGCCAGCGCGAGTTTCACTGCGGACACGTTGAGGCCGCCCACCGTCTGGTTCAGAACCAGTCCCCCGAAAACCTTGATGCCGGTGACTACTTGCGACACCAGCCAGGCGCGCTCCACCGTGGAGTTCTGATGTGACTTGATCAGGATGGCGCCCATGCCCGCAGCCGCTGCTTCGCGGGCGAGCTCAAGATCGTTGTAGCGCCGATGGTCGACATCCGGCGCGCTATGAACGTGAAGATCAATCGCACCTTCCAGGAAGTCGGGCATGCTGTTCATAGCAGGTTCTCAGCTCTCAAAGAGAAAGGTCTCTTCCACTTGTCCATGGCGCATGCCGAACATGCGGCGATGCAGGTTGACGGTGGCATCGCTGTAGTGGGCCCACAGCTCCAGCTGGTCGCCGACCTGGGCGGAAAGACTGGGGTCCACGATGTCGACAATGGCGTGCTCGGCGTTCAGCTTGCGCACCCGCCCGCTGTTGGTGTTCTTCAAGACGGGGAGTCCTCGCTCGCCACTGATTTCTTTCAGACCAATGTTGAGAATCAGGCGTTCGTTTCCGCTCCTGCTGATCACCGTTCCCAGCACACTGAGCGCCAGGTCGAATTGAGGGCATATCGTCTGGTAATCGGTATCCATCAGCAAGTAGGATCCTCCCTGAATCTCGGTGACGCCGGGAATTCTGCCCGAGATAGCGTGCGTGCCTGTTCCCCCGGCACTTACAATTTCTACCGGCAGACCCTGCGAGCGGATGAGGTTGGCAGTACCAACCAGCTTGCCCATCGCCTGCTGCACAGCCTCGACCTTGGCCGGTCCCGGAGGCATGCGGACGCAATGCCCTTCGTAGCCGATCAGGCCGCGAAAGCGTAGACCTTGCGCGACAGCTGACTGGGCCAGCGCGAGAGCCGGTGGGCCGGGAGGAACTCCACAACGGCCCATGCCGGTGTCTACATCGACCACGACACTCAGCGGCACCTTTGCCTGAACCGATGCCGCGGAAAGAGCAGCGACAGCGCGCTCATGGTCGACCCCGACCATAATGTCTGCGACCCGGGCCAGTTGGACAAAGCGTTCGATCTGGGGCGCCCCTGCAATCTCATTGGCTATCAGGATGCCCTGCACTCCGCTCCTGGCCAGGGCTTCCGCTTCGCCCAGCGTGGCACAGGTGACGCCGATTGCGCCCTGGGCCAACTGCCGCCGGGCCAGGGCCACACATTTGTGGTTCTTATAGTGTGGACGCAACCGGGTTGGCCCTTCCGCGAAGAATGCAGCCATCCTGCTGAGGTTGGCTTCCATGGCGTCCATGTCGACCAGCAGCGCCGGGGTCGGTATCTGGGATTTCAGCAAATGTTTGTTCGCCTTCTGTGCTAGGTTGCGTGACCTGCCGTATCCACCAGGTAGAGCACCGCATCGCCAGGGAACGGGGTAGTGAAGCGCTGCGCGGAGGAGCCCGCGTGAATCGGGTACCGGACCGTGGTTGCGCCGGTCGACGGGTTGAGCCACTCCACCGCCAACTTCCTTGATTTTGGCATAGCCGACAGGTCGACAGTAAACGATCCGCCAGAAGGAGCGTAGACCAGGTACTCCGCGCCGGTGGATGGAGTTTGAGCCAGACAATAGTTTGTCGAGCTGAGAGCGGGCTTCGGTGTCACCTTGGCCAGGTTCATCTTGCGGGAATACTTGAGCGTGTATCCGAGGTTATCTCGCAGGTTGTCCCAGCGCGGGTCAGGAGCGGAGCAGACTCCATTGGCGGGCGAGACACACATGTTCCGATGTTCGCGCGGATAGTACAGCACGTAGGGGTCCATGAACAGCACCTGGCTGCCGTTGGCAACGTTCTTCCAGATGTAGTTGCGATTCTGCTGCGGGGTGTCTTTCCATGCTGCTCCGTAATAGGAATGGTCGCTGTCGTTGACGTTTACTTTGCAGGCCGGCGTTCCGCTTCCGCAGGAGCTGATGGGCGAAATCGTACTGTTCGGCGCTACCCAATCCGCATCGGAGTTGTAGAGGATCGCATCCGTGGCCGCGGCGGTCGGCAGTAGCGCGGCCCACCCGATCGGGTGCTGGCGCTGCTTCTGCGCCTCGTACTTTCTGATGTGAGCAATTTGATAGTTGTTCCACCACTGGGTATCGTTGGGAGCCTCCTCGGATACGGCCCAAAGCACATTGGGCAGATCGTTCAGAGTGTCGATCACCTTTTCCACGTAAGCATCCTGGAACCGGGTAATGGCATTGGGGGCGGTCATGGTCATGGAAGACATTCCCTTGGGACCGCTCACGTAACCGTCGTCGATACCATTGATGTTGTTGGCCCCGGTGAAGGGATAGCCATCGCTGGAGCAGCGGAATAGGTTGAGGAACTCACCGGTAAATAAGTAGATACCGGCGTAGATTCCGGCATTGTTCAGAGCCTGCGTCCTGGCGCGCAGGCGATCGAAATAGGCCTGGTCGAACTGGGTCAGATCAAATTTCAATCCGCCGTCCGTTGCGTTGCCCGGACCGGTCCTCCGCCATGGTTGGGGACTCACCGTAAAACCCGGCGGGGCCGACGCAGTGGAGGGAAGAGAGCAGAACCTGGGCATTTCCACCCGCCACAACAAAGTGAAATTCTGCCCGTGCGCGGTGAGGAACTTGACAAAGGCGTCGAAATCCAAAGCCCTCGGAGACCCGTCACTGCCCCAGTCCTGAAGCGTGTTCCAGGTCTGCGATCCGCCCAGCATCAGAGCGGCGCCGTTCGCATCTTTGAAGTAATGAGGGTTGCTGGAAACCACGAGCGGGGCGGCGATGGTCTGCGGACGAGCGAGTGGGTCAAGGAATAAGACAGGTAATAAGACAAGGAACAAGAAAACAACAGGAAACAGGGCGAGCCTGCACTTGCCAAGCAACATAAGTTTCCCTCAACCTTATCCGCGGCCGATAAACGGCATATTCGTCGCCATCACTGTAATGAACTGGACATTCGCGTCCAGGGGCAGGCTGGCCATGAAAAGAACGGCATCCGCAACATGCTGCACGTCCATCCGGGGCTCTATGACTACCTCGCCGGTCGGCTGCAAAGCGCCGGTCGGGGCTTTCCCGGCCATGTCCATCCCCGCGTTGCCGATATCGATTTGGCCACAGGCAATATTATGTTCCCGGCAATCGAGCGAGATGGATCGAGTGAGCCCGGTGATTGCATGTTTGGTGGCGGTGTAAGGCGCCGAGTATACCCGGGGAACATGGGCGGAGACCGAGCCGTTGTTGATAATGCGGCCCCCTCGTGGCTGCTGCGCCTTCATTTGGCGGATCGCCTCCTGGGCACACAGGAACGCGCCGGTAAGATTCACGGCGACGACCTCGGACCACTGTTCGTAGCTCAGATCTTCCATGGGAATTGCGGGAGCATTTACGCCGGCGTTGTTAAAGAGAACATCCAGCCGGTCGAACTTGTCGCCGGTCGCGGCAAACAGGGCTCGGATCGAGCCGGGTTGCCGAACGTCGGTAGAGATGGGAAGCATGGCGCCCCCACCCTGGTCAGCCCTGGCGGCGGTTCGCTCCAGTTCCGTCATACGCCGGCCGGCCAGTACCACCGAATACCCGGCGGAATGCATGGTCAGTGCGACTGCCCGGCCAATCCCGCTGCCCGCTCCAGTAACAATCGCCACCTTGCCGTGTCCACTGCCCTTGGCAGCGCTATCGGTTTTCACCGTCGTCCTTTTCTTCACTATTTGGCATAAAAGCGATAGTGAATGTTCCAATGTGCAGTTTGTCCTGGGGCGATGACCAGGTGATGGTAGGCCTCGGGGCACATCGTAGTGCGAGGCGACCAAAAGTTAAAAAGGGAAATGGTGTTGTCGCCGGTTTGCTCGACGCCCACCCCCGTCTTTGTATTTTCGACCACGATGTCGTAGTCGGAGGGGTTGCTGGAATAGCCGGTCAGGTAGCTTTCCACGTACTGCCTCGGCTGCAGCTCCTCCCGATACACGATCTGTTTGCCCTCGATCCCGGCCAGGGGCTCCATCGATTTTTCAGCCTTGGGCTCAAAAGGGAACCGGATCACCATGCCCGGTCCGCTGGGAGCGCCATCCAACATGAAGAAGTCGTGGTCGTACACCTGGGTATCGATCGTTTTCGTCCCAGTATTTTTCAGCGTGTGGTGCAGAGTAAGGATTGGCTCATGGGGGTCGAGTGAGACGGTTTTCTCATAGTCGTACGCGATGCCGATCGGCGAGTGAAGTTGTTGCCGGAAAGATACCTGCCGGCGGGTGGAGTGAACCGTCCACTTGCCGCCATCCACCAACGGGTAGGTGTACATGAATTTATAAGGGGAGTCGTCGGCCTTGCGTAAAACGCCGACTCCGATCTTGACGAACAAACCGCCGGGTTTCGCCTGGCCGTAATCCAGGGCGCCGTCGGCCGATCTAAATTCCTCCACCGGACCGGTAATCGCATCCGCCACCATGGGGTCGTAGTGCGAGAACCAGACGCCAAAGTATGTATGGCCTTTATAGGCCAGGCAGGGGATGACGCCCGACCAGTCGAATCGCGAGGCGCGGTAATAACCATTCTTTGCGTCGGGCAGATAGAGGACCGCCTGCACCGCTCCGTTGGAGATAGAAGTCTTTGGATAGGTTTCCTGCATCTGGGAGGAGCACCCGGTGGAAGGGGTTTGGGCCGCCGCGGCGCTGAAGGCGGCCGAAAGACCCAACGTGGCACAAGCAAAAAACAGCACAACCAATCGCTTCAACGCAGTCGTCCACCTTCCCAAGCAGCCATCTATCAGCACGTATTTTAGCCCCCTATCTCGTGACGTGGGCGAGGCTTAGGAGAGAAACCGCGGCACGCAGATACTTCTCTAACCTTCCCATACATCCAAACTGAGCCAGATTGAATCTTCATTAGAGGTTTACTTGACACGAACGCTGGCTTGTTGCAGGAGGTTTGGATTTCCTGCACGAAGCTTTAGACAAACGCACTTTCCGAGGAAATCGATGCGGAGCGACCTCGCCGCGAAGGAGAACGTATGCTGCTGATTATCTTGATTATTTTGCTTCTGGTTTTTGGATTTGGTGGCTACCGCCTCGGACCTGGAATCGGCTACTACGGCGGCGGCGGCATCAGCCTGATCATTCTGATTGTCATCATCCTGCTGCTACTGAGAGTTATCTGAAGAGGGCCCTGGAACTGGGCGCAAGCTTTTTCTCGGGTCACCATGCGCTCTGTGAGACCGAGTCTTTTGACATGCAAGAACGGTGATTTTCCGCAGCACTGCCCTGGAGCCCTCCCCCGAGGAACCGGAGCATCCAGTCTGCAGAAGATCACCGTTGGGGCAAAGATTACAATCATTCGGGTTCACCCGGAGCAAATCAGTAGTAACCATCCCCAGAATTTAATATTGGTCGGAAGCTCGCGCGGTCAGGGTTCTTTTTTTGCTTTTTTTCGAAATGCCGCGGTCGGGGTCTGAGTTTCACTGCATCAGAAGGCGTTAGAGTAAATAACATGGCTGACGCAAGCTCTGTGCCTCTCCCCTATTCGGACGCCGTAGTGTTTTTTGGCGCTACCGGCGACCTCGCCTACAAACAGATCTTCCCTTCCCTGCAAAAGCTGGCCAAGCGCGGAAAGCTGGCCGGGCCTGTCATTGGCGTTGCCAAGGCAGGATGGAACCTCGAACAACTGAAGCAACGGGCGCAAGACAGCGTCGAAAAACACGGGGGACTCGATCCCGTCGGATTTCCTATCCTGCTCGACAAGCTCCGCTACGTTGATGGGGACTATCAGGATGGGCAGACGTTTGCCGCGGTGCGCAAAGAGCTCGGCGATGCCAAGCACCCCATTCACTACCTCGCCATTCCCCCCGTCCTGTTTGGCGTGGTTTTGCAGCAGCTAAAGGCGTCAGGCTCGTCGCAAGGCGCACGGGTGGTGATTGAGAAGCCCTTCGGCCACGATCTGGCTTCTGCGATGGCGCTCAATAAGACGGTGCATGAGGTTTTTGCGGAAGAGAATGTTTTTCGCATCGACCACTACCTGGGCAAGAACACGGTCCAGAACGTGATCTTCTTCCGTTTTGCCAACTCCTTTCTGGAGCCGATTTGGAACAGCCTCTACGTAGAGAGCGTGCAGATAACCATGGCTGAGCAGTTCGATGTGCTGGATAGAGGAAGCTTCTATGACGCCGTCGGAACTGTCCGAGATGTAGTGCAAAACCATTTGCTGCAGGTGCTCAGCAATATCGCCATGGAACCGCCGCCCACCCTGAGCATCGAGAGCTTGCGCGACGAGCGGGTCAAAGTACTGAAAAGCGTCCAGCCGTTATGCGAGAAGGATGTGGTTCGCGGCCAATATAAGGGGTATCTCGAAACCCCCGGGGTCAAGCCGGGATCCAAGACCGAAACCTATGTGGCTTTGCGGCTGACGATCAATTCCTGGCGCTGGAGAGGGATTCCGTTTTTCGTCCGGGCGGGCAAATCGCTGCCGCTGACAGAAACCGAGGTAGTCGCGAAACTGCGGCCACCGTGTCCCATCTTCTCGGCGGAGGCCCCACCTCCCAACTACGTGCGCTTCCGGATCAGCGGTGATCCAGTGATCGCGATCGGCGCTTCAATCAAGACTGCCGGCGACCAGCTGCGCGGCTGCCCTATCGAATTGGTCGCCGACCAGGAGTGTGGGGAAGACGTCATGCTGCCCTACGAGGAACTCCTGGGGGACGCCATGGCCGGCAACCAGACCTGGTTTGCGCGCGAAGACTACGTGGAGGAGGCCTGGCGGATTGTGGACCCGATTCTGGACAATACCAACGTCTCTGAATACCAGCCCGGGACCTGGGGTCCTGCGGACGCGAATAAATTGATCGAGTCGGTTGGAGGTTGGTGGGATCCCAAGTAACGATCAGGCGAGCGCATCCTGGAGTCGGAAGAGGGAGCCTACGCGATGGGAAGGGCGGCTGCTGAGGTTCTGCCAGTCGCCGGCCTCCGCGACCCGGCCGTTTTCTATGACGTAGATCATGTCCGCGCGCTGAATGGCGGAAACCCGGTGGGCTATCAACAGCACGGTCGTCCGGCCTTTTAGCTGATCGATGGCGTCCAGGATTCGCTTCTCGTTGTCGAAGTCGAGGGCGCTGGTGGCCTCATCGAGAATGAGCAGCCCGGGTTTGCGCAGCAGGGCACGAGCCAGTGCGATGCGTTGCCGTTGTCCGTGGGAGAGCAGCATCCCGCGGTCCCCCATGGTGGTATCCAATCCCTGCGGTAATTCAAAGACGAATTCAGCCGCTGCCAGGGCGAGACTCTCTCGCATTTCCGGTTCCGTGGCCTCTGGATTAGCCCAGCTCATGTTGGCGCGAACGGTGTCGTGAAAGAGCACCGTGTCCTGGGCAACATAGCCGACGTGGCGGCGCCAAGCCCTGGCAGCCTGCGGCGTTAGCTCGGCGCCGTCGACCAGAACCCGGCCGGTGCCGGGGGATAGCAGCCCATTTACCAGGTCGGCGACGGTGCTCTTGCCCGCACCGGACGAGCCGACGATGGCGGTGACTTTTCCCGCGGCGATGGTGAGCGACAAGTCCTGCAACACCAGGGGCCGGCCGGCCTCATAGCGGAACCCAACTCGCTCCAGGCGGATCTCATGCGCCAACGACGGCCCAGGACCCGGAGCGCCGGGAACTTCCGCGTTGGCCACGCATTCGCCGTAAATCTTCATCAGGTTTTCAAACGCTGGGAGCTCGCTGAGGAAGCCCTGTAACTGGCTTTGCGCCGTTGCCAGCCGAGGGAAAAGACGGGTAAAGACGGCCAGCAAAAGAAGAATGGAGGCGGGGGCCACATTGAGGATTTGCAGGGAAGCAAAAATGATAGCGCCGAGCAAGATAAGCGAGCCGGCTTCAAACCAGAAGGCGGCGGCTGCCTGGCTCCGGGCGCTCTCCAGGGTCTGCTGCAGGGCGGTGGACTGAAGCGATGAATACATCGCAAGATCGCTGGTCTGCGCATCGTAGAACTTCATTGCTTTGAGATTTTGCAGGTGTTCGGTTGCCGCCGAGTAGACCTCGCTCACGCTCTCTGACACGGCGGTTCCGCTCTCATGGATGGCGCGCATCCAGCGGCGGGAAACCAACAGCAGAGCGGCCCCGGTCGCCAGGACCAAAGAGGTCATGCCTGCAGAGAGCTTGAGGGCGATCGCGATGTACACCAGGGCGAGGATGGCGTTGGCCAGCGTGCCGATCAGCAGATACGTGCAGGTGGAAACCCGGGTCAGCTCGGCAGTGAGAGCATGGGTAAAGTCAGAGGAGCGGCGACGCACCAGGAACAGCCAGTCGGCGTTGATGATGGCCTGGTAAAGCTGTCTGCCCAGAGAGAGCTCATAGCCGAGCGTGGTACGAAAGGTGAGCACCGACTGCACCCGGCTGAAGAGCGATCGCAGCGCCATGAGCAGCATAAAGATCAGGAGCAGTGACGCAAGCCACAGCGATGGCCGCAGTCCGCTGCGCACCAGCAGGGCGCGTACCTCTCCGGTGTAGTGGCCCACATGCCCCTGGTTGGCCAGGTTGAAACCCGCTACCTGCAGGATGGGGAAGAGCAAGGCTACCCCCAGGCCTTCAGTCAGCGAGGTGACGGTCATGATGACCACAGCCGCGATCAGCTGCCAGCGCGCAACCCGTAACAAGCTGGAAATATATTGCAGAAAGTTGCTCTTAGAAGAAGCACCGGAGGCAAGCGCGGCGAGAGTCCTCTGCCCATGGGGAGTGGCAGTGGACTCGGTGGGGGACTCCGGCATGGTTCAAACGATAGCAGAGGCAGGGTGGGCTGGAGATTGTCAACATGGGCACGGGCGTGAACCTATGTCCTCGCCAACGATGATGGGTGCCCCACATCTCGCTCGTTTTTCGCGAGATGTGGGATACACGAACCTAAACCTTGACTGCTCATTGGGTGTGTAAGGCTTGAGGTTTAGCGCGGTGGTATCCCACATCTCGCGAAAAACGAGCGAGATGTGGGGCACCCGTCATCGTTGGCGCATAAAGAGTTACTCAATCTGTGGCGCGGCAGATGGAGAGTTCAAGCTGCTAACATTCCATCAGCCATGTCGAATTTGAGTCTCACATCGACCGTATGTCATACACCCAGCCAGGTAGCCGCGGATGTGGCTGGGGAGACGGTGCTCATGAGCCTGGAACGCAGTCGCTGTTACGGACTGGGCGCGATCGGCAGCGAGATCTGGAGCAAGCTGGTATCACCGGTTCGGGTGGCGGATCTGATCGAAGACTTCAACGGACGCTACGAGGCTCCTCCCGGGGTTATCGAGCGCGATGTGCTCCAGATGCTCACGCAATTGGCGGCTGAGGGCTTAATTAAAGTCAGCTAAGGGGCCGCTCCTTCCTTCACCCGGCAAACTTGACAAATCGATAGCAGAACGCAAGAATGCCCGCTGTTGGGTTTTTCAGTAGACGGCATGTCATCTCACAATGTGGTACCAGCCGGCGGCAGTGTTTATAAGCTACAAGCACTGGACCGCGCCTTTGCAGTGCTCGATCTTCTCGCCACCAGCGCCACGTCGCTGGGGCTGGCCGAAATAGCCGACGCCCTCGGATTACACAAGAGCACCGCGCATCGTTTCCTGATGGTGCTGGAACGGCACCGCATGGTGGAGCGCGCCCAGGTGGGTAAATTTCGCCTTGGGTTGCGGTTGTGCGACCTGGGCAGCCGCGCCATCGAACAGTTTGATCTGCGGGAACGCGCCCAGCTCCATTTGAAGACGCTGGTGGCTGAGGTTGAGGAGACGGCGCATCTGTGCATCCTGGAAAAGACGCACATGGTTTATATCGACAAGCAGGAACCCGAGCGCAGTATCCGCATGATCTCGCGGGTGGGGGCGAGCAGCCCCATTCACTGCACGGCAGTCGGTAAGGCGATCCTGGCAACCATGCCGCGCTCACGGGTGGAGGAGCTGTTACCCAATTTGCATCTGGAACGGTTCACGCGACGAACGATGATCACCCGGGAGGCGCTGCTGAAGGAGCTCGAGCGGACCAGCCGCCGCGGTTATGCGGTCGACGACGAGGAACGCGAAGAAGGCGTGCGTTGCGCTGGAGTGGCCATTCTCGATGGGCGAGGGGAGGCGGTCGCGGCGGTAAGCATCTCCGGTCCGTCGTTCCGCGTGACCATGCAAAAGATTCCCCAGATCGCCGGTAAGCTGATGACCTGCGTAAAGGGAATTCAACAAGACCTGGGATATAAACCGCTATCACGCTAAAAAGGAAAGGAATCATGGAAGAGTTATCGATTAAGGGGGCGGAGACGAGCCGCTGGGACTGCGTAAGTTTAGGGGAAGTGATGCTGCGTCTCGATCCGGGTGAAGGCCGGATCCACACCTCACGGGTATTTCAAGCCTGGGAGGGCGGGGGAGAGTACAACGTGGCGCGGGGGTTGCGGCGTTGTTTCGGCATGCGCACCGCGATCGCGACTGCTTTTGCCGACAATCCCATTGGCCGGTTGGTGGAGGATTTCATTTTGCAGGGAGGTGTCGATACTTCCCTGATTCGGTGGGTTCCCTACGACGGCATTGGCCGCACGGTGCGCAACGGCCTCAACTTTACCGAGCGGGGCTACGGGGTGCGTGCGGCCGTCGGCTGCTCGGACCGGGGCAATACGGCAATCTCACAGACTAAGCTGGGAGACTTCGACTGGGAGGCCATTCTGGGGCCGCGCAATGGAGCTCGCTGGCTTCATACCGGAGGCATCTTCGCCGCTCTCTCGCCTTCGACTCCCGAGGTCGCGGTCGAAGCGCTCGACACCGCTCGAAAGCATGGAACCGTCACTTCTTTTGATCTCAATTATCGCGATTCCTTGTGGAAATCCATTGGGGGCAAAGCGAAAGCGCAAGAGGTGAATCGCGAGCTGGTGAAAAAGCTGGACGTCCTCTTCGGCAATGAAGAAGACTTTTCCGCAATGCTGGGGATCAAGCTTGAAGGAGTGAAGGAAGATTTCGACGAGTTGCCGGTCGCCAGCTACGAGAAGATGCTGCGCGAAGTCGCCGCTTCGTATGGCAACCTGAAGTTGGTGGCCACCACCTTACGCACGGCGCAGACTGCTTCCCGTAATGCGTGGGGCGCGATGGCGATCTACAAGGATGAAATCCTATACGTACCCCAGCGGGATATCGACATCCTGGACCGGGTTGGGGGTGGCGACTCCTTTGCCTCCGGCCTGGTCTTTGGCATGCTCATGGGAAAACCCGCCGCCTGGGCAGTGGCCTGCGGAGTGGCTCACGGAGCGCTCGCCATGACCACACCGGGAGACACCAGCACCGCGTCTCGCGCCGAGGTGGAGCGGGTGATGCTTGGCGGTTCAGCGCGCATAGCTCGTTGATTTATAGAATTTACGACTGAGGTCAAAGGAAGAAGAATGTCGAAAGAAGTGCAACAACGACTGGAAGCCGCAGGAATTATTCCTGTGTTGAGGGCCCGCTCCGCGAAGGAAGCCATGGGCGCGGTAGAGGCGATGGTGGCCGGGGGCATCACTGTCGTGGAAGTCACCATGACGGTACCCGGTGCCATCGATGTATTGCGGGATTTGAAGCGCAGCTACGGCGACAAGCTGCTGTTGGGTTCGGGCACGGTCACCGATGGAGCGGAATGCGTCGCCACCATCGAGGCCGGCGCGGAGTTCGTGGTGAGCCCAAGCCTGCACATGGACGTGGTTGCAGAAACCAAAGCGCGGGACAAGGTCTCGTTGCCTGGCGCGCTCACACCCACAGAGGTGATCACGGCCTGGCGGGCGGGGGCGGATTTCGTCAAGGTATTTCCCTGCTCGGCGATGGGGGGAGCAAGCTACCTCAAGTCGCTCAAAGCGCCGTTCCCGTTTCTGCGGCTGGTGCCCACGGGCGGGGTCTCGCTGCAAACGGCAGCCAGCTTTCTGGAAGCAGGCGCGTCCGCGCTCGGTGTAGGAGTGGACCTGGTCAATGTCGCATCCCTGGCGGAAGGGAAGCCTGAGGTAATCACCAACGCGGCGAAGGCATACCTCGAGATCATCGCGCGCACACGCGCGGCGATGAAAGCGTAAACTGCTCTTCACTTCAAGGAAAGAAAAAGGTAGATCGCAAATGAGATTCACTGCATTCGTTTTATTGACCGCCGGCATGGTGATCGCATCCGGGCAGTGGGCGTTGGCACAGGAGGCCGCGGCGACCCCGGACAAATACTCCCCGGCTGAATTGATGGCGATGGAGAAGACGCTGGAGCAGAAGAAGGACGCCGCTGGATTGGCCAGTGAGACGCTGAAGAAGTATTCCACGGACTACAGCATGCTGGCCTTTCGGAGTCAAAGTGGAAAGGCTGAGCTGCATGAGAAATTTGCCGACTTCTATGTCGTGGTCGATGGCAACGCGACTCTTGTTTCCGGTGGTCACATCCTGAACGGTGCGCCTTCCGCGCCGGGCGAAGTGCGGGGCGATTCTGTGCAGGATGGTAAGGAGATGAAGCTGAAGAAGGGCGACATTGTTCATATACCGGCGAATATTCCTCACCAGCTGGTGCTGGCCAAGGGCGACACGTTCCAGTACTTCATCATCAAGGTGCAGGAAGTAAATTAGCGGGCAAGGTTTCGCGCAGGATAACAGGTAGAGTGCCGCGCCTACGGCGCTCGGAATCACGACCGTTGAGGACCCAGCCCTTCCGGGCTGGGCTGACGTTTGGCGGTCGGCCCTCCGGGCCTTGATGATGCGATGTCCGGCACGCTGCCGCGATTGGTTTAAGGCTTGCACGTCGTGGAAGGGCGGAGCCAATGACCTATACGGCGCAGCCTGCGTCCCGGGTAGTCGTTCCGTCGGAAGGTTCCTGCACTGTACGGGCCGCTAACAGCGGCTTTGGTTTGCCCGAGAGCCCTGCGGAAACACACCTGGAACTCGCTGGGCAAGGACCAGTCCCATACCGGCTGAGCGAGGGTTCCTACCTCGAATTACAGCGTCGAAGAGTCCTCTAATCTACCGCATCATCAAGGCCCGGAGGGCCGACCGCTAAACGTCAGCCCAGCCCGGAAGGGCTGGGTTAGAATCCGGTCGTGATTCCGAGCGCCGTGGGCGCGGCACCTTTCCTACCCGAATACATGTTTTGGGATCGTACGATACGCGGGCATTTTTCAACAGCTCGAGGAACTCCTCGTCGAAGCTCATTTTCTTGTGCTGTTCGCGCTGATTGCGAATGTAGGCGGTGACCTGGTCGAGCTGCGAAACACTTACGCTGAACGCCCCATATCCGCTCTGCCACTGGAATCCAAGACCACGTTCGTGCAGGAATCGCGAGGAGTTTGTCTTAAAGAGATTGATCGCCGATGCCAACGACATCGTTGCAGGCAGCAGGAAGAGAAGGTGGATGTGGTTCGCCATGCCTCCCGCGGCAACAAGCGGGATGCTGTGCCCGGCTGCGACAGCCGCAATAAACGAATAAAGACGTTTCTCGAATTCCGGTGGGATCAAATCCCTTCTGTCTTTGGTGCTGTAGACGGCGTGGACATGGTTGTTGGAATAGGAATGGCTCATGCGCGTGTCCAGGGTTCTCTGCCGGTTCTCACACACCCCCAAGAGCACGCTTATAGACTTCGACCGTACGGGCGGCCATGGCGCTGGCAGTAAACTGCGCTCGCCATAGCCTTTGTCCCGCGTTGCCCAGGGAGACACGCAATGCGGGATCGGCAATCAGGCGAGCCAACGCATCCCGCAGGGAGGCGACGTCTCCGTGGGCGGCAAGCAGGCCGGTCTCATTGTGGCGCACAGATTCGGAGACTCCCCCCACATCTGTAGCCACCACGGGCAAACCGGCGCGCATGGCCTCGAGGATGCTGATGGATAACGCCTCGAAGTGGGTCGATAACACGAAGATCTGCGCTTCCATCAGCCAACGGTTTACATCGGTTGCCGGCGGCAATATGCGGACCCGGTTGCCAAGATGGAGCGCGTCTATTTGCGCGGCCACGCGCGGCTCCAGGTCTCCCGCCCCTATCAGCAGCAGGTTCCATTCCATGCCTGGCAAGCCAGAGAGCGCCTGCAGGAGCGTCGCGTGATCCTTTTGCGGTGCGAAGCGCGCTACCATCACGAGCAACGGCGGTTGGGCATCGATCGGCCGGGCGCGGATCAAGGGAACCTCCGCTATCCCGTTGCGCACCACCTCCAGCGCCTTTGCCGGACACACACCCAATTGCTGTGCGTACTCCCGCTCGAACTCACACACGTTGATGACGCGCGTGCCGAGGCGGCCGGCGAGATATTCGGCGCCGCGGAAAAGCGGATTCGACCGGAGCGAGGTGCGATCGAACATAGACCATCCATGCGGGGTAAAGACACTGGGGATGTTATGCAGCCGTGCCGCCGCACGTCCCAGAGAACCAGCCTTGGCTGTATGCGCACATACCAGGTCTGGCTTCAGCTGGCGCAGGGCCCAACATAGCTGGAGAAACGCCGCCAGATCGAGGTGTGGCCGCAGCGGGCGTACGAGGCTCCTCACCGGCAACCACGGAATCCCTTCCTGCCGGAGCTGCTCGGTAAAAATGCCCGGCGCTCCTGTCATTACGGTTACTTCATGGCCAAGCCTGCGCAGCTCGAGCGAGAGCTCGCGCACATGACTTTGCGCTCCGCCGAGAACGTCGCCACGGGTAAGCACGTGAACAATCTTCACGCCCGTCCCTGCTTGTTTCTTGTTCTGCGTAACAGCGATGTTGGGCGGAAGGTTTCGCTGGACGGGCTGCCATACCAGGCGGAGAGCAGGTTCCAAAGGTGGCGCCACTCCGAAACCTCTGCCGCCGTGGGCGCCTTGGCGGCCTGATGCCCAAAGCGGCATTCGATACCCCCAAGCAGAGCGATGCAATTGGCCACCAGCCTGATCCCGGATATCACCAGAAGGTGCAGCTTCTGCCAACCGCTGCCCACCGCGCCGGGCTGCCGGCAAACGTATTCGATGTGCAGCAGCTTGTAGCGGAAAAGCTTCTTGAGCGTGATCCGCTCCCGCCGGTATCCCAGGAGCACCCGGGGCAGGTTGGCGAAGTGGCTAAGCTTGTAGCTGCGCAGCAGCAGTTCCTGATCCTGTGCCAGCCAGGCGCTCTCCTCGTATCGCCAACGGCGAAACCATTCTGTGTGCCCCATCCAAAGCGGGTGCCATAAGGGAAATCCGCGGAAAGGAGAGCGAGTGATGCTTTCATGATCCAAAGCTGGGCTAAAGCGCCACAACGGGCGTCCGTGTCTGCCAAAGACCATGGCTCCGGCGCTGCACAGGTCTACCTGGGGGTGCGTTCCCAGGAAAGCCAGTTGATGCGCCAGCCGGTCCGGGTAAGCGATATCGTCGGCATCCATTCTGGCCAGGTACTGGCCGCGCGCCCGATCGATACATTCGTTCAGACGCGCCGCGAGCCGCCGCCGCTGCCCGTCGCTCCAGCAGATGACACGCGGGTCATTGAAGCTACGCGCAATGGCCAGGCCCTGATCGTCTGAACCGTCGTCGCAGAGCAGCAGCTCAAAGTTGTCGTAGCTCTGATTCAGGAGCGAGCGAACGGATAGCTCCAGGGTCGCCGCACTGTTGTAAAAAGGCATGGCAATGCTAATGACAGGGTTTGGCATTGGATCCTAGATAGGGTTCGGGAGGGAGTGACCCCGGGGCAATGTTCCCCCCAGAGACTGAAAGAGGGCGGCATACTGCTGAGCCAGCCGGTGCAGGCTAAAACGTTCCTCGACGACGGCGCGGCCGGCGTCGCCCATGCTCCGGCGCAGGTTGGCATTGTCCAGAAGGTTGATGAGTGCGTCGACCCACTCGCGCTCACAACCAGCGCTCAGGCCCACCTCGCCCAGGGCAAGCACCTCGCGATTCATTCCCGCGGCCGTGACCACAACCGGCAGGCCCGCAGCCATATAGCACAGCATTTTGTAACTGCATTTACCGTTGCACCAGTCGGTGTCGGCCAGGGGCATCAACCCGACGGACATGCGGGCGAACGCGTCCTGCTCGGTCCGTGGGGTCCAGCGCTCGAACTCGACGCGCGATTCCGGCAGCAGCTTGAATTGTGGTGGCCGATCGGCGACGATGAGCAGCTTCGCCTGGGCGCAGTGTTGTAAGACCCGCAGCAGTGCTCCCTCGATCGCATAGAGGAAGGGGAAGTTGCCGCTGGTGCCGGTCCAGCCCATGACCAGGGCGGGCGCTTGGCTGACACGATCAGCGGCAGAAGCCCGATGCGGCCGATACCAATTGGTGTTGACCGCGGTGGGAATGACGGTGACGTTCGCGTTCCAACGAGAAAAATGATTGGCCAGAAAAGCGTTGCCGCACACGACCAGGTCGCTGTCCCGGGCCAGATCGCGGGCGCGGTGGCCGCCGGTATTCAGCCAAACCGCATCATCTACGTCGAGAACGATCGGGCGCTTGGCCATTACCTGAAGAGGGGCGAAGGCGGGGAGCAACTGGCGGGATATCCAGGTCACGTCGGTCTTCCATGAGCAGGTAAGAGCAGCGGTGCGTGCCGCCGTGGTGGCGGCTATCCAGAAGGGACGGAGTGCGAGCTGGTGCGGCAGGATGTTTCCCCAGGGGAGGGGGTACTCGCGGACATCGATACCCAGCCGATTGAGCGGGCCAATGTATTGGCGCACGCGCGCCCTGGCGCTGGGCACCATCACTCCGCCGGTGTAGGCTGCTATGCGCACGGCTGCGGCTCCGACTCCTCCACCCTCGTCCAGCGGGCACGGACGGGATGAGTGATGCTGGGTGCGAAGTAGACCAGGGTAGAGACGCCGGCTGCCTTGATCCAAAACATGATTTGAGCGAAATATTCTTCGGAGAAGATGGTCATCACCGTGGCATAGACGAACGCTCCCAGGGTGAACACTGCCCAACATTCACCATGGATGGCGCAACGGTAAACATAGGCACTGAGAAAGCCCACCAGGAACATCAGCCCGATCACGCCGGTCATGCCGCCATGATCCATGTAGTAAGGCAGGAACGCGGTATAGACGTTGGTTATCTGGGTGGGCGAGATTTTTGTGTATTCCAGGTTCCGGTCGCGTTCCGAATACGTGGCGCCGAATCGATTCAGGATTCGCTTGGCGAATTTCCCCAGATCCCAACCGTATCTGAGCTCGGGATTTTGCCGATTCTGGTCAAACGCAATGATGCCGCCCAGCCAGTAGGTGCCAAATCCTTCTGCGACGTAAGGAAGATTGTCAACGAGAGAGGCGGCCGGATCAGCCCCGTATTTGCTCATGGAAATCTGGCCCGCCGAGAAGACGATGAGAAACACCAGGGCCATGGTCCCCAGCAGGCGCAGGGGCGCGGCTCCCCGGGTGAGCCAGAGAATGACAATGGAGCTGATCAGCAGCAGGAGTACTTCGGAGCGAGCGCCATTCAGCAGTTGATACCCGCCCGCCAGGAGCACCAGGGAGAGAGTTCGAGCTTTTCGCCGGCCGGTGTCTGCGTATTCATACACTGCGATCAGGGCAATGATCGTAAGGAACGGCAGAATGAATGACTCGATGGAAAGGGCTTCCTGGCCGGATATGTGCGCCTTGCTGGTGGCGATACGGATTTGTCTCCACACACTTTCCCGCGGCGCAATGGTTTCGCTCAATTGTCTGAAATAAAAATAAGAGAAAGGAATATTCAGCAGGAAAAGTATCCATGCCACGGTCAGCCATCGCTCGACCTGCATACGCCGCCTGGCGCGCACGTTGGCCAGGGTCCACCTCTTGCGGAAAGGCGCGACCACGGCACAGATGCCCCCGAGGGAGAAGGCCAGAACGCCCACCAATACGATTTCAGTGGCCGTGTTGGTGAGGGAGAAATAAGTATTTCCGCACAGCCAGATAGTAAAAAGCGTGAGCGTCCAGACGATCCCCAGCGACGCCGGAGGAAAGAGGATGGAGCGTCCGTAGCGAACCATCGCCACGCTCCACAACGCGAGCAGCGCAACCGTAAGCGGCATGATCATGGTGTGCACCCTGGAATGATCGGGGCTTTAGCGGCTGCAGAAAGAGTTCTCTCCACGAAGGGCACGGCTTCAGCCGTGCTGAGAATCTCATTTGAGCTACCTGGCTTTAGCCGCTGGGGTACGCTTTCCCTCGCTTGCAGTTCGTAGCCATTCATTGTTGGGTCCTCTAGAGCGGAAAAGGATGTACCTCAGGGGCTAAAGAGCGTGTGTGAGAACTTGCTTTTTGAAGGGTACGGGCTTCAGCCCGTACGTCAACTACCCAACATACGGGCTTTAGCCCCTGAGGGCATCTGTTGTGCTCGCTTAAGCAGCCCTCAGCGGCTGAAGCCGATTCATCTTGACTGCTAAACGTACGGCCTAAAGGCCGTACCCTTCAAAAAGTGGTTTCTCATACGCCCTCTAAAGCCCTCACCCACGCCAGCTCCGTGCCCTTCGTGCCGAGAGTTCTTTCGTGGCCTTCAAAGCCCAGCTCAGTTTTGGGCGCTTTACGGCACGACTCGAGTCGTGCCTGAAAAAAACGTTGTGAGTGTCGAACGCATCGTCTATTCCGCCAGATTTCCGTAATGCAGAAACCGTCTAGGCGCTGCCGAGCGTGGTGTAGTAACGAGCGTAGGCTTTATAGGTAACGTCGGTCGCGATGGCCGACTGATTCAACACAATGCCGGCGACAGATACATTGACCCGGCGAAGCGTGTCTGCGGCTCCGCTGAGCGCCTTCATCGGAGTTTGCCCGCTGCGCACCGCGAGCACCGTTACTTCCGCTGCCGCGGCCAATTCCAGAGTTTCGGCGCAACCCAGCAGGGGGGGTGAGTCCAGAACGACCAGGTCGAAGTCCTGAATGGCCTGGGTCAGGATTCCGCGCACCTGTGGCCCGATCAGCGCCAATGCCAGGGGCATCGGCAACCCGCAGCCAAGAACGGAAAGATTGGGACGGCCGGGGACCGGACGAGTGGCCAGGCTCCAATGACTTCTGTGGGCAAGCACCTCCGCCAACCCGGCATCGGGTTCCAGCCGTATAAGCTTTTCAATGGTCGGTTGGCGCAGGTCGGCGTCGATCAACAGCGTGCGTTTGCCTTGTTCCGCGTTCACCATGGCGAGAGAGAGTGCGACCGTCGATTTACCTTCACCCGGCAAAGCGCTGGTAACCAGGACGCTCTTGGGCACATGTTCCTGGACGGAGAGCATCAGGTAACCCCGCAGGTGGCGTATGCCCTCGTCAAAGAAGCCGCCCCGCAGCCCGCGCCAGCGGCTGCCTGCGATGCACAACCCATCCGGCCCGAGAGCGAGCCGAAGCTGCATATCGGTCACCTGGGGCAGGGAGCATACCACGGGTATCCCAAGCGCCTCTTCCACCGCCTCGGCCTCTTTTGCCGTTACGTCCGTCAATTCCACTGAGATCACACAGGCGGCACACGAAAGGACAAATAAGGCCATAGAAACTCCAACAATCAACGGCCAGTCGGGAAAGACGGGGCGGGCAGCCGGGCGGGCCGAATCCGCCAGCCGGATAATGTTGTTTTGCAATTCGGAATTGATGCCCGACTGCTTGATCTTGGCAAACAAATCTTCATAGACCCGTTCAGCCGTATCTGCGTCGTGCTTGAGCTGCAGGTAATCAAAAGACTGAGCGGTCAGGTCGTCGACTTGTTGCTTGGTTTCGGCAACCGCGGCGGAGAGCATTCGCTCCCGTACCAGCGCCTGGCGGTAGTCCACGCCTATGCGGTTGGAAACATTCTGACGGCTTTCCTCCAGCGCCGCGCGGGCTTCGTCTTCCTCCGCCGCTGCCTTGCGGTATTCCGGATGCTGATCTCCATACGTCGCCGCCACCATGGCCAGGTTTGCTTTGGCTACCTTCAGCTTCTCGACATCCCGGGTGAGGTCGCTCGATTGAGCGGAGACCTGGACCTCTGGCAGGGAACCATCCTTTGCTTCGCGGAAGACCGCTTCTTTGGCGATTCGATCTGCCTCTGCAAGGCTGTTCTCGGTATTCAGCGCCTGGAGCCTGGCGACCAGCACACTGGTCTTCTGCTCTGGATCGGCAGTTCCGAGTTCTCGCTGATAGACCATCAAATCGCGGTGCGTCGACTCCATTTTTTCCTTCAGGTCGATCAACTGGCGCTCCATTGAGGAGGTGAGACGTCCGGCTTCCTTGATGCGAGTCTCGAAAATGTTTCGCAAGTAGGAATCGGCGATGGCGTTCGCCGCCTCCGCCGCCACCTGGGGATTGCGATCGCGATACGTAATGGTCAACAGGTAGGTGTTGGGCTTGCGTTCAATTTTGAGATGCTTCAGTACTATGGGTGCATTCCTGATCGCACTTACCTTTTCCGCCGAGTAGCGCCAAAACCAATAGCGTCGAAATTGGTGCTCCCGTTGCAGCAGGTCGTAGCGCTCGGTTACGGGGCGCAAGATCGTGTCGGCCTGCAAAAGGCTTTGTTGCGTGGCCATAAACTGGTCGTCGCCGGTTGACAGAGGACGGCTATCGCCGATCGTCTCCGGCGCGGCCTGGCGGTCGATGGCGATGGTTGCGGAGCCCGCGCTGATGGGGGGCAACAGAGTACACGCGAGCACCACCAGGGCAGTGAGCGTTGTGCTGAGCAACACGATCATGGCTGCCCGGCGACGCAGTATTCCCGCGTAGAAGCTAAGTGGGCGTTGGGACTCACCAGGATCGCTCAGCCTGAGATGTGGTTTGGATATGGCTATCGAGCCGGCCATACGATCGCTCCGATCTGGTAAGTCGCTGGAGAGCAAGTTGTCTATGTACGAGGCGCTGCAGGGCAGCGTCTGCAAGCACGGAACGGGGTTGGGGTTAGTGCGCCCAGATGGCAGCCGACACGGCAGTGTTGCCCATGCCCGTAACATGGTTCAACACACTCGCGCTGGCCTTCAGTTTCCCATTGGTCGGAACGTAGAGAATGTCGTTTGCGGCAAGCTTCACATCCTGGCTTTTTCGATCCAGAATGCGTCGCAGCGGAACTTCTATTTCTGTTTTCTGGGCGCTGCCCAACTGCTCGCGGTAGATATAGGCCTTGTTAAGGCTGAAAGAGTCAAGGCCGCCGCTGAGCGCCAGCAATTGGAGCACGGTGGTGTCCTGCAGATTCTGGAAGGGAAAGGCTCCCGGGCGCTTTACGTTTCCCACCACAAAGACCCGCTCGCATTGGGGGACGCGAATCTGCGCGCCTGCCAGGATCAGGATGTTCAACTCCGGGTGCAGGCCGTCGAAGAGTTGGCGGACAGACACTCGCCGGATGCTCCCGTTTGCCTGCTCCACGATAATCTCCGGGCCGGCCTCAGGCAGCAGGCCACCCGCCTGGCTGAGCGCACCCAATAGGCGCAGGTTTCCTATCTCCTGAATGGTGGTGGGCGTCTTGACGGCGCCGGCAATGGTGACGTCGCGGCTGCGGTACTCGACCACGGAGACGTCGACGATGGGATTTACCAGCAGATGCTGCGTTCGAAGGGCGGACGCGATCTCATTGCGCAGCGCGTCCGGCATCAGTCCTTCCGCGTGGATTGGAAGTCGCATCAGCGGCAGGTTCAGATTTCCCTGCTTGTCGACGCGGAAGGATTGCGAGAGTTCCGGTGAATCCGACACCGTCAGGCGCACAAGGTCGGAAGCGCCAATGGGCTGAAAGGGCAAATTGGCGCTCCCGATGGCTACAGGCGTTGCAGGGAAGGCTGGCCCGGGTGGGGGGGACGACAAACGTTGTGCCACGGTGGCGATAGAGATCAAGGCCGGAACAACCGCTATTGCCGCATCAAGTTTTCTCATGGGTCACGCTTGTTAATGCGGAAGAGTAGAGGGCAGGGATTAAACGAAAGCACAGACGATGATTAAATTCATCTCAGGCGTGTGTGCAAAACTGGTCTACGGGCGGTAGCCAATGACTCGCGCAGGCACACCGGCGCAGATGGACATGGGAGGCAAATCGCTGGTGACCACGGCTCCTGCGCCCACAACGGCGCCTTCACCGATAGAGACTCCGGCCGTCACCACGGCGTTGGCGCCGAGCCATACGTCATCGCCAATGCTGATGGGGGCATCCTGTCCGGGTTGATTACGAATCAGCGCACCACGGGCTATGCCGTGATTGGAAGAGAAAATCGACACGCAGGGGCCGAGGAGCACGTTGCTCCCGATCGTGATAGGTCCCCTGGGAGAGGCCCATACGGAACAAAGATGATTGATGAAGGAATTGTCCCCGATCTGGATCATCTCCGGGTACTTGAAGAAAACCGTAGGGGAAATTTTGACTCCCCTGCCCAGCCGTTTCAGCCGTGCCTTGCGCACGTAATTGCCGCCGGTGATAAAGGCCAATAGGTAGAGCCAACCTCTCACTGCCTCTGCGATCGATCGGATCACCCTACCCCCTCGAAGTACAGCGTTAGGACCCCACGGCAGGCCCCACGGCTTGCCGGGGCAGGCGGGGCGGCTGGCGATCGAAACCGCGGATCGCTGCGGCGGGCCACGCTGGAGCTGTTGACGGTCACCGGGCGCGAGGGAGTGCTTCACCATGCAACTGTGGCGATTGCATTACGGGGAAGAGAGACAGAGATCTCCTGGTCCGCATGGGTGATGCGAAAATCCTGGCCCTCTCCTGGATTGGTGATCACTAAAGCAAAACCGCCGTCTGGGTTCTGCACCGCTAGGTGGCGTAGGCCGGGTGCATCGCTCCAACTGCCGATGCGAATGCTACTCCGCTGCAGATGCTGCGAGAAATGACGGAGCGCGTGGCATTGCCCACTTTTCAAAACGCTGCCGTCCTCCCGAAGTGTTACCAAACCACCGCAAGTGTAGGGTCCGAGATTCGGTTTGCCGTGGGAATCGAGCATCAGGTTCCACGTAATCGCGCAGCGGCACCAGTTCTCCAGAGCATCGGTCAGGACTCCTCCCCACTTCACCCAATCCCTGGTGTACTCCGGATCGTCAATAAAGCCGCCCCCCTCGGTCCAGTAAAAGGGGATTTCGGGGTGTTTCTGGTGCAGAATGCTCATTTGGTCCGGTGTGCCCACATACCCATGCCACGCTACACCGTCGGAATATTTGACCAATTGCTTATCCTCGAGTTGCCAGGCTACTCGCTCATAGAGGTTGTAGTTGTGGTCGAGCAACCAGATCTGGGTTTGCGGGTGCTTCGCCTTGAGGCGTGGGCCCAGGTGATCGCGGACAAACGTTGCCTCCAGCTCGGCGGACCAGCGGCAGGCCGGCATGCGGCCATCCTGACTGGCGTCGACCTCATTCTGAGAAGAAATGGCGTGGATGGGCGCCCCGGCCTCGGCATAGCCTTGTAGAAATTTCTCCAGGTAGCGGGAATAGACGTCGAGAAATTCCTCTGACATCCAGCCGCCCATCATGGATCCGTTGGAAAACTCCCACAGAGAATGGGTGTATGGGTCGAGATAGTTTTCCCTGGTTCGGCCGCCAAAGGTCGTTCCATAGCTCTTCATCCACCCCGGAGGGCTCCAGGGGCTTGCCATAAGAAAAAGATTGGGGTTGATTTCCCGGGTCTCACGCAGTATGGGCAGGATATAAGCCTCATCATGCTTAAGGGTGAAATGGTCCAGATTCATGTCGTCCGCAACATCGTCATAGCAGTAGACACGCCGGGCGTAGTCACTCGCTCCGATGCAACAGCGGCCCACGCTCAGGTTCATCTGCTGGGGCGAATACATCTCCGTCAGGAGAGCATGACGGGCGGCGGCCGGCATACCACTCAACAGAAAACAGGCGGCATCGGTAAAGGCCGCGCCGAAACCGAGGATGGGTTGATACTGCCGCGTGCTGTCGATCTGAATACAGGCCCCACGCACAGGGCCTGTAGGCCTGGTCCACAACAGGGGAGGACGGGCCGCATGCTTTTCGACGGCATCCGTAACGTAGAGGATGGCGGACCTCTCCGTTCGTTGGGATCTCAAGCGCCGGGGCAATAAGGCAAACAGGGAGGACGAGGCCGCGCGGCGAAGAAAGGCGCGGCGATTCAGCAACGACGGGATCAAGCCACCGAGCGCGACCCAAGGTCTAGGCATAGATGAGGATTGCCAAGACGTAGCCTAATGCTGGACCTTAAACAAGAATTGAGCTCGAGATTAACTATTTCTCACCTCACCGCGCCGGGATTGGAGATAACATGCAGTTTCCGGACTGTATGGCAACAGAGATCGTATTCAGAAAAATAGCTGCGTATTATCGTCGGATAAGTTGCACCACTTGAATTCTTTGCCCGCTCATAACTTTTGTTACGTCGGTAATGCACATCACAGGTCATTGCAGCGGCCATGGCCGCATACGACATTGGCTCTAGATCGTACTTCTGCGCACAACTCGTTTGCTAGACGAGATGATTGTAAAGAGCGGCGTTTGCTCGGTGCGCCCAGCCCTGAGTGACCCTCCAATACACATGCGTCAGAAAGGTACAGACATTGTTTGTGGAGGCTCAATGAAAAGGATATGGGTGCTCGCTGTTTTGAGCCTGGGCATACCGGCGCAGGCCACGACGTATACGATTAGTGCCGGCGCCAGCGCAGCCACCATTCAGACAATTGTTAACACTGCCAGCTCCGGACCGGGCAATACCGTCATGTTCTCCGCAGGTTCTTATAGCCTGTCGTCCGCGGTCAACCTGCCATGCTCCAATGGCACGGTTTACAGCGGGCCAAATGTGGGTATGGTCACCCTGACCAACCGGCCGGTCGCGGTGCTGACAAACATTGTGCCTACTAACTATGCCCTGGAGGTGAACAGCAACGGTACCTCGTTTACCGGGGCCCAGGGATGCACAATTCAATATCTCAGTTTTTCCGGTACGCAGGGAGGCATTTACATTACCCATCCCGCCTCGGGAATTGTCATCCAGTACAACTATTTCACTCTAAATAACCCTCCCGTGGGTGGGGGCCAGTCGCGGCAGGCGATTTATCTCGATGGTTATCAAAACCTGGGTCCCGATCCTACCACCGGCGAGTCCTACATAACCATCGTATGGAATGTCTTTTACAACAATTGCAGCCTGATCAACGCGGAAGGCGGCGGGAATGGCAATGTGGACTCGGGCGGATATTGTGCCGCGACCCTGGTGATGGCGTACAACAATCACCTGGTATGGAGTAACAACACGGTGAACCTGATCGAAGAGGGGCTTAAGTTAGTCGAAGAGAGCAACGCACTGCAACAAACAAGTTGGAACGCGGATGTTGAAAATAACAATCTGCAAGGCAACTCCCGGATCATGATTGAGTCCCAGCAGGATACCAACGGCGTAGGCGTGTATAGCCACAATGCTTTTTACCAGCCCAACAATCCAAACAACGGCACGTTCGAATTGTCGGTACCAGAGTGGACCCCGTCGCCCTCTCCAACCCACGTAGCCGACGACAATGTATATATCGGCAATGTCCCGATCACCGGGGAAACCGGCACCGGGGCTCACTATGGCATTGGCCTGGAGCTGGGTGGCGCGGGCAGTATCGCCACAAATAGCCTGTATCAGGGCGGGAATGGACCGGATACGTGCGGCGCCGGTCAGTTCTGTACCGGTTGGGGGATCATGGTGGGCGGGTCGTTCACGGGCGCCACGATCAGCGGTAATTACCTCTCCGGCACCGACGTATGGCATGGTTCAGCGAGCGATCTTACCAAGGCGGTGAACTATGAGGGTGGTGCTACTCCGGCGAATCCGGGACTCGTCTTGACCAATAACACCGTGGTTCAGACCAGCACGACCATCCCGGTCGCGCCCCCGGTTATCTCCGCAGCCAATGTTTCCGGGGGTTCCACGATAACGATCAGTGACAGTGACACGAAGCATGCGCTCACTTTCTTCTACACCACCGACGGCAGCGTGCCCGCTATCTTTCCCCCCGGCGGTGCAGCGGGCAGCACAAAAGTCTACACCGGACCGTTCAAGGCTCCTGCCGGAACTTCGGTAAAAGCAATCGCCTCGTGGGGACAGGGCGCTAACCAGGGCATTGTGTTTCCTTCCTTCGGTTACGTTCCCAGCAGCGTCACGACGCTTGGCAACGCCCCAGCGCTGGTGACAAAGACGCTGGTAAGTGGGTATCTGCATGCCAACGCGAATACCATGGTGAAAGGCGGCACGCTGCAGTTCACGGCATATGGGGTTTACTCGGATGGGTCGGTGAGTCTTTTGCCAGATTCGCTGGGCAACGCAGTGACCCTCTGGAACACCAGCAACCATGCCCTCGCCAAGGTGAGCAGTCATGGCCACGTTACGGCGCTGGGCACGGGCAAAGTAGACGTAGAGGCTGTGATCGGCAGCATCAAATCATCTCCCTGGACGGTGACGGTCGGCAGCGCCGCCCAGCCTGCCGTCTCTGCCGCGCCCCCGGCGGCAACTGCTGCACCCCGGGTCAGCCAGGGAGTTGGTGCTGCAGTCTCCGAGGAGTCTGCTAACGCTGCCGGCGGGGCCGCTCCTGCGGCTGCGGCTTCTGCTCCTTCCGAGGCCGCCCCGGCTTCTGCTCCCCCCGCGTCGGCCCCTGCCTCGGCTCCTCCCGATTCAGCCCCTGCCACCGCTCCGGATGGCACCCCCTTGAGTCCGGCTGCCGGTCCAGCGCCGGCAGCTCCCGGGAAGGCACAGCCAGATGCGTTTCTCGGACCTTTCTGGAGGGTCGTGTCTCCCGCTGGCGGCTCTGCCTCCATTTCGAACTCACATTTGTTTATCGGCGTTCCGGGAGGAAGCAACCACGACGCTCTGGCTCCGTCTAACCAGGCTGTACGTGTGCTGCAGGCGATCGGCGACGAGAGTTATGATGTGGCCATCAAGATAGATTCACCCCTATTTGCCGGGGATGCGAACACCAGCCAGGGCCTCATGGTGCTATCCGACAGCCAGAACTTCATCACGTTTGCGCTGGAGACAGATGGAAGCAAAATCGGCCTCAGTGCGCACACCGTTACCAGCGGGGTCGCAACTACGGTGCTGGAGGATCAAGACCTAAGTCAATATCAGAACCCGATGTATCTGCGCCTGACGAGAAACAACGGCACTTATGCAGCGTTTTACTCGACCGACGGAATTAGCTGGACACAGGCGGCTACATTCACAGACACCCAAACCATGACATGGATAGGCCCCTTCGCCGGAAACCACAACGACACCCCTGCTAACGCTGTTCCTGTGGTTATGTCAGTCAACTGGTTCGACGTGCAGCAGTGAATGCGTGGGGACGCCCCTGTTCAACATTTGAAAGAGGATGGATAGGTCGAAATCTGCGGAACCCGCGAATTTGCTGCAGTTCCGCAGGAACGGCTGATGATTCGAGCGCGGTGTGACGCGATAACTTTGTGAAGCGCTCCGCTCAGAGGCTGTGACTTTTTTGATTTGGCCTGTAGTTTGTGACTGGAAAGCTCGGAAGAGCATCTGCCAGCAAGCATCGCCGGGGTCCTTCGACTGCGCGCCATAGGCCGTCCGTTATGCGATAGATCCTCGCGGCGCTTCGCTCAGGATGACGGCTTTGTGGGGAGTGAAAAGCATTCGGTTAGCTACGCAGAAAACACGAAAAGATCGAAAAAGTCACAGGCTCTCAGGATGACGATTTTGTGGGAGTTTTGAAGAGAACATTCCAAACGAGTTAGCGCTTACCATGCTGCGTCCTGGACTAAGTTCAGCAAAGTTCAGCCGTCCCCGACTGCATGCAAATTTGCGGTTCTCACGCAGACTCTAAAGCCCAATTCTCCATCAAGCCTTTATGGGCCGGCTAATGTCGTGCCTTGATACAAAACCAAACTAAGCGTGAATACCTGCCCTTCGTACCTGAAATGTATAAACTCCAGTGTCACGCGCGTGAGCGATACGGCCCTCATCTGTGACCGGCAAGCCATTTCCGGTTTGTCCACTCACGTTGATAACCAGCTTTGGCCGCGCGTGATAGCTCACTGTAACTCCAGTAATGCACAGCATTGGTAATTGCCGCTGCAGCCTCCAAAGGACGATGGTGAGCACAGATGGCGGAGCTATTCTCCTGTGCTTCGAGCTTCCGGAGGCAACGTTGAGATATCGAAATCCAATGACATGTCTGGGTATTCTTGTTTCCTCAATCACCGTCATGCTGGGCACGAACAGCGCCCGTGCAGGCGCCCCTGTTTTTGACCCGGGTGTTCCCATGGCAAGCAGTTTCCCTGGGCCGTTGTGGGAGGTGGTCACGCCCAATGGGGGCGAGGCCTCAGTCGCGAACGCTCATCTGACGTTGACGGTTCCCGGAGGCAGCAATCATGACCCCCTGCTGCCAACGAATCAGGCGGTTCGAGTGGTGCAGCCGATTGGCAATGAGGACTTCGATGTCTCGATCAAGATCGATTCGCCGGTCGTCGCGGCCGATGCGAATACCAGTCAGGGTCTTATGGTGCTTATCGATGACCGGGACTTCCTTACCTATGCGTTGGTAACGGACGGAACGAATATCTCCCTCACCGCTCACAAGGTCAGCGCCGGCGTTGCGGCCACGGTGTTCAACCAGGCCAGCTTCAACGAGTATCACAACCCCATGTGTCTGCGGCTTAGCAGGACGGGCAACACCTACACTGCCTACTATTCCGTCGACGGCGTGGTCTGGGTCCAGGCGACCAGCTTTGTCGATGCCAGGGTACCGACTTCGATTGGTCCTTTCGCCGGCAATTACAACAGCACGCCCGCGAAAGCCGTTCCAGTGGTCATGGCCATCAACTGGTTCGACGTCCTGTGAGCAAGAAACAAAGTTAAGAGAGAGTCTACCCATGCTTAGAAAAAAAATTCTTGTTGTCGATGACGACCCCGATATGCGGTTAAGCCTCCAGCTGCGCCTTACTGCCAACGAGTACGATGTGATCTCCGCGTCCGACGGAGTGGCGAGTATCGCCGAAGCGCGGAAACATGTGCCGGACCTGATGATTCTGGATCTCGGGCTGCCCGCCGGTGACGGCTTCAGTGTTCTGGAAAGGCTCAAGGTAAACGAGAAATTGTCCTCTATCCCGGTGATCGTCCTGTCGGGCCGCGACCGCGTCGGCAACTGGGATCGTGTGCTCAAGGCGGGGGCGAAGACCTTCCTGCAAAAGCCCGTGGCGAACGATAAGCTTCTGGCGGTGATTCGCTTGGTTCTTGCCGAACAGGACCACACTCCGGGTCCGGTCTACGATTTAGCCGGGCCGCAGAACTAGACCCTGGAAGAGACGACGGAAACGGTACAGGGGCTAGAAGAGGGTACGCCCGCAGAGACGAATCAAGGCCCTGGTCATTTTTGGAAAGCATGAGTGCCGCGCCTCTGGCGCTCCATCGGCTATAGGCTCCAACCCAGCCCTTCCGGGCTGGGCTGACGTTTAGCGGGCGGCCCTCCGGGCCTCGATGGATCTGGTCTTGAGGCAGCCGTTCCATCCTCAACAGACGGGCGCGTTTCCATTTGCCGCTGTCCCCGAAGCAACTACAAGATGACAACTGTAGTGTTGCCCCTCGTCCTGTCTCTCATCCTTTTCTTTTCCGTAGCTGGAGGTGCAGTGCTTTAATAGTGCTGGCCTTTGGCCTGGCATGACTGTGCCCTTGGAAAGGAACTGCCGATACCATGAAGATCCGCGTATCCGCGCTTTGCACTCTCCTACTCGTTATTGCGGCGCCGTTGATGGCGCAGCAAGTCTCCGTCAACTACGTCAAAACTCAGGATTTCTCCAGGTTCCACACCTATGCGTGGGGAGAAGAGAACGCCAACCAAATTCGCAACTCAATTCTGGCCCAGGTTGCCAAGACAGATATCGAAAACGCAATGCAGAGCAAAGGGCTGACCAAGGTCCAGAAAACGGAGAACCCGGACCTGATCCTGGTGGCGAGCGGCGGTTCGAAGCAGCAGACCTCTTACAGCGCCTGGGGCGCCGGGCCGCGCTTTGGAGGAATGGGCACGATCACTCCGCAACAAAGTACAGAGGGCACGCTCATCGTGAATCTCTATGACGCGAAGGCCAAACAGCTTGTGTGGCGGGGCATTGCCCAGGGCACGCTGAGCAATAACGGCGACAAGAACCAGAACCTGGTTCACAAAGCAGTCGAGAAAATGTTCAAGAAATATCCGTAGACCGAATCGTCTGAACCTGTCCTGGAGGTAAATTTGCTTCATTTTCATCGGCGAACAATGGTGCGGCTTTGTGGCCTGGCAATGGTTCTGGTGCTGAGTGCGCCAGCCTGGGGGCAGGAGACGCGGCTGGTGCTGGACCGCGGCGGCAGCACCATTGTTCTCGAACCTTACGCGCCCAACATCATCCGGGTCACCCTCAGCCTGCTCAAGAAGCCGGCGCTGGCTCCCCCGGGCTACGGCTTTACCGCCGCGGCCGCGGCTGACGGCTGGAGCCATCAGCAAACGGAACAGGGAGATGTATACCGGTCCGACCGGCTGGCGGTGACCGTGGCCGCCGACCGGCCCGGCGAGAAGCCGTTGCCCACCGAACTGGATATCGCCAAGTACTTCAACGGCTCGACTCCGGGAGCGCACATTACTTTCAACACGGCGGAAGGAACCACACTTCTCGACATGCAGGGGTGGGCGATGGCCGTACCCAACCATAAAGACGGCACCGCCAGCCTGGTCAACGATAAGCGGCCCGGGGATGCCGCCTTCTACCAGGTGGGCGCTACGTTTGCTTCGCCGGATGACGAGCACTACTACGGCCTGGGCCAGAACCAGGAGGGCTTTCTCGATCATCGCGGTCACACGGTTGAGTGCTGGAACAATTACACCGCGACCGGCGGACCAACTTTCTGCGTGCCCCTGCTGGTCACCAATAAAGGTTATGGCGTGCTCTGGGACAATCCCTCGCAGACCACGATCCAGCCGGGTTTCAACGAGCAGACCCGGTGGACTTCGCAGGTGGGCGATCGGGTGTCGTTCTTCGTCATCGCGGGCACCAGGACAGACGAGATCTATGCCGGCTACCGGCTGCTTACGGGCTCAACGCCGATGCTGCCTAAAGCGGCTTATGGATTTATCCAATGCAAGCAGCGCTACAGCACCCAGGCTGAGGTGCTGGCCGTGGCCAAGGGATATCGGGAGCGCCACTTGCCCGCAGACGTGATCGTGGTGGATTGGTTCTACTACTCGAAGATGGGGCAGATGGATATGGTTCCCGCCAAATGGCCGGATCCGGTTGCCATGAACAAACAACTCCACGCCATGGGCTTTCAAACCATGATCAGCGTGTGGCCGCGCTTCGAACGCGGCACTCGCTACTACGACCTGGTGTTGAAGAATGGCTGGTTTGAGCATCTTGCGGATGGCACCCCGATGAATGGTCTGCCCTATGACCGTGCCGGCTCCGACATCGACACGACCAATCCCGCGGCCGCGCGATGGTTTTGGGGTGTGATTCGAGACAACATCATCAGCAAAGGTTTCGATTCTATCTGGGCGGATGAGACAGAACCCGATCTGCCGCCCAATGGCGGTTACTTTTCGATCGGTCCGGGCACCCGTTATTACGATGTGTATCCGCTCTTTCATACCGCGGCGCTTTATGACGGTTTCCGCCGCGATGGAAAGCACCGCGCGCTGATCCTTTCCCGCGACGCGTATCCCGGCGCCCAGCACAACGGCACCATCTTCTGGTCTTCGGATATCTTTCCCACCTGGGATACGCTGCACCGGCAGATTCCTACCGGGCTCGACGTGACGGCTTCGGGAATTGCTTATTGGGGAAATGACATTGGCGGCTGGCAATATTTGCCGGCGGAGCATCATCCCGCGCATCCTCCGCTGCTAGACCCGTCGGATGCCCGGGACAACGTGGGTGGTTACGATGACTACCCTGAGTTGTACACCCGGTGGTTCGAATATGGCGCATTTCAACCGAACTTCCGGACCCACGGCAGCCGCCGGTATAACGAGGTGTGGTCCTACGGGAAGCAGGCTGAGCCGATTCTGGAAAAGTATCTGCGGTTGCGCTATCAGCTGATGCCCTACATCTATTCGCTGGGCTACCAGACGCACCAGACGGGTGCTCCCTATATGCGGGCGTTGTTCATGGATTTTCCTCAGGATGCGAAGGTGGCGGATATTGGCGATGAGTATATGTTCGGGCCGGCGTTCCTGGTGGCCCCAGTGACCGAGCAGGGGGCAACCAGCCGCATGGTGTATCTGCCCGCGGGGACGGATTGGTATAACTACTGGACTAAAGAGCGCGTGAGTGGGGGTAAATCGATTAGCGTGGATGCGCCAATTGATACGCTCCCACTGTTTGTTCGCGCGGGATCGATTGTGCCGTTGGGAGAGCCGGTGGAGAACACCGGACAGGTGCAGAAGTTAGCCAAGGTCAGGGTTTATCCGGGGGCGAATAGTGAATTCGCGGTGTATCAGGATGATGGTAAGACCTACGATTATGAGAAGGGAACGAATAGTGTGACCACGCTGCATTGGGATGACGGTGCAGGGAAGCTGACGCAGCAGGGGGAGTCGCTGGGGTCGATGGATGGGTTGCTGGAGGTCGTGGGCCGGTAACCTCGTTTGGCTATCGGCGCGCACAGCAGGGACCTGCTGTTTTATTTGATTGTGTAACTATAGCTGAGAGAGATATTCATGGCCTCTATTGACGAATTGAATCAACGCTTCGCGATCGCTGGGGTGGCGCAGGTTACTGCCGGCAATGGCGGCTTGCCCCGTCTCAACATCAGCACGCCGATAGCGAGTGCCGAAATCTACCTGCATGGTGCGCAGATCACCTCCTTTCGCCCGGCCGGGGCGGAAGAAGTGATTTTCCTGAGCCAACACTCACAGTTTGAAGCAGGGCGCGCGATTCGCGGGGGCATCCCCGTCTGCTTTCCCTGGTTTCGTAACAAACTGGATGATCCCAAAGCGCCTTCGCATGGAGTCGTACGTACTAAAGCCTGGCAACTGGACTCCGTGACACACCAGGGTGACGTGGTCACGGTAAGCCTCTCGACCGAGAGCGATGCGGGGACACGGGCCTGGTGGCCGCATGACTTTCACCTCGTCCATCGGGCGACCGTCGGCGCCGAGCTTACACAGGAATTAATAATGACCAACACCAGCGCTGGGCCTGTGCGTTTTGAAGAGGCGCTGCATACCTACTACCGGGTGGGCGCAGCGGAAGCGATTCGCATTCGCGGGTTGGATCGAGTGACGTACCTCGACAACACCGACGCCAATCGGGAGAAGCGGCAAGAGGGCGACATTGTATTCACCGCGCAGACCGATCGCGCCTACATGGACACGACGCATGCAGTCGAGATCCACGACCCCACGCTGCGCCGGCGCATCCGACTGGTCAAGGAAAACTCTCGCTCTACTGTGATTTGGAATCCCTGGAGTACTGGCGCGCGATCACTGGCAGACCTGGGAGACGAGGAATGGCGCACGATGGCCTGTGTTGAGGCCAGCAACATGCGCGCCTGCGGTGTCGATCTTGGGCCCTGCGAGCAGCACACCATGAAGACGGTGATTGAGGTTACCGCCGCACCCGGAGACTCCCACTAGGGTTGATCGCAGTTCCCATAGAGGGTTTCGATCAAAGGAACTTCCCAGCGGCGTTTGGAAAACATGTAGGGCTGCTTGCCGGTAGAAAGGCGAACGTCTGCGGAGTCGAGCTCCTTTGCCGAGGCGAGTCCAAAGACGAGAAGACTCTCGCGAAGAAATCTCCACGAGGAAAAGGAAAAGACCTGGTCCGCCTCTTCCACCTGGGTCGGCTGAAGCACGAGCACAACCCCAGGCTGCGCGCGCGCACTGCCGCGTTCAGGTTTCGGTTTCACAATAGCGGTGTATTCCGAGGCAGGGATCCTTACGACTGTGTTGTTCATCGGCCGGTTCACGCTAAGGCTATCGGCAGTTCGAGGAAATCCGTTTTTCCACTGTCCTGAAGTTAGACATCTCCCCGTGCCCAAGGGGGCTGCAGCCGGGAGATGATGGCGTCGACGTCGTAGACACAGCCTCCCCAGACCCCTCCGCTGGCCTGGACCAGGGCGGCCCAGAGGCGGGTATCGTCAGGCAGCGCGGGATGGGGCCGGAGATCGGGGCGGGAGCGGCGGGCGTTCAACCTGAGGGCGCCTTCCTCTGCACTGAAGCGCTCCCGTGCATTACCCACCAGGTTGACGGACCCGATCAACTTCTCACGGTCGATGATGATTTCGATCTGGTCCCCATCGAGCAGCTTGCCAATCGCTCCACCGGCCAGAGCTTCGGGGGAGATATGGCCGATGCAGGCTCCGGTGGAGACACCGCTGAAGCGGGCGTCGGTAAGCAGCGCCACGTGTTTGCCCGAGGGCAGCCACTTGAGCGCGGAGGTGATCTGGTAAATCTCCTCCATGCCCGCACCCGCGGGGCCGCCGCACACCAGCACCATGACGTCGTTCTCTTGTATCTCACCATTCTTGATGGCGTGGATCGCCGCCTCTTCCGAGACAAAGACGCGAGCTGGTCCGAGGTGATGAAAGATTCCGTCAGCATCCATCAGGGAAGGATCGATGGACGTGCTCTTGACCACGGAACCCTCAGGGGCCAGATTGCCCACTGGGAAACAGACCGTCGGTGTGAGGCCGCTGGACCGGGCGCGATCGGGATCCATGATGACGTCGTCGGGGTCGATGCCGTCGCGCGTCTTCAGGTTCTTGCGCAGTTCGTGCCGGCGCGGGCTGCTTTCCCACCAGTCGAGGCAGGTGTCGAGGGTCTCTCCGGAAACGGTCTTCACTTTGGTATTCAGCAGCCCGGCGCGCCGCAGGTGGAGCATCACCTCGGGCAATCCTCCGGCCAGGAAGACCTGCACGGTGGCGAAGTTGCGGGGACCGTTGGGCAGCGCGTCCACCAGGCGGGGGATGGTTCGGTTAACGTGTGCCCAGTCCGAGGCCACGGGCCGCTTGAGGCCGGCCGAGTAGGCAATGGCCGGGAGATGCAGGAGCAGGTTGGTGGATCCGCCGAAAGCGGCGTGGGCCACCATGGCATTTTCGAGCGATGCCTGGGTCAGTACATCGCGGGTGCCGAGGTGCAGTTGATGCAGGCGCAGGAGGGCGCTCGCGGAACGGCGCGCGGCGTCCAGCCAGATGGGCGCGCCGGAGGGAGAGAGCGCGGTGTGGGGCAGGGCCAGGCCCAGGGCTTCTGCGACCACTTGTGCGGTCGCTGCGGTTCCCAGAAACTGGCAGCCGCCGCCGGGAGTGGCGCAGGCGCGGCAGCCCATTTCCGCCGCTGTCTCAAGCGTGATCTGTTTCTGCGCATAGCGTGCGCCGATGGTCTGTACCTTGCCTGCATCCTCTCCGGATTCCGGTAACAGGGTGACTCCGCCAGGGATCAGGATGGTGGGGAGTGGGCCGGCGGAGGCTAGCGCCATCATCATGGCAGGGAGTCCTTTGTCACAGGTGGCGATGCCGATCACCCCCATCCTCGTGGGCAGGGAGCGCATCAGGCGGCGCAACACAATCGCGGCGTCGTTGCGATAAGGGAGGGAATCGAGCATGCCGGTGGTGCCCTGGGTTCTTCCATCACAGGGATCGGTGCAGGCTCCGGCAAAGGGGATGGCGTCCATCGATTTGAGGGTGATGGCTGCTTCGGCTACCAGCGCGCCGAGTTCCCAGTGGCCGGTGTGAAAGCCGAGAGCGATGGGGGTTCCGTCTGCGCCGCGCAGGCCTCCGTGGGTGCTGAGGATCAACACTTCCGACCCCAGCAGCTTTTGCGGCTCCCATCCCATGCCGGCGTTTTGGGTCAGGCCGAAGAGGTTGCCGGAGGGCGCGGTGAGCAGCATTTCCGGGGTAATGGGCAGCAGGCCGCGCGGGCCAGGCGCGTGGGTCGCCACGTCGTCGAGCTTGAGCGTGGTGGTTTCAAGGACCGAGGCAAGGGTGATGGTGGGAATGGGAGGCTCCTGTCACGGTCAATTGTAAGATGCCGGGATGGTTGTGGGACTGGAACGGCGTCAGGTGGAAGGGGATCTGCATTTTGTTACGTGCAGTTGCTACCACCGGTGCGCCTATCTGGGGAATGCGGCGGCGCGGGATTTGTTTGAGGATGCGCTGCAGAAAGCACACAACCGTTATCGATTCGACGTGATCGGCTATGTGGTGATGCCGGAACACGTTCATCTGCTGCTGAGTGAACCGCGCAGAGAATTGCTGGCCGTGGCCTTGCAGGGTCTGAAGCTCTCGGTGGCGAGACGGTCAAGAACGCGTCCATTCTGGCTGGCGCGTTACTATGACTTCAACGTGCAGACAGAAGCCAAGCGCATAGAAAAACTTAATTACATACATTGGAACCCGATGAAGCGCGGATTGGTGGATAGACCGGAGGATTGGCGCTGGTCGAGCTATCGCTATTACCAAACTGGTGAGCCTGGACGGGTGACGATTGAATCCTCGTGGGGAGCCCCTTGGGGAAAACATTGATCATAGCGTTGGTTGGGGCTTCGCCCCATCATTTTCTGCCCATGTACGCTGGGGCGAACATGGGGCACCCGTCCAGGGGGGCACGTTTGGTTAAGGACACGACGATGGGTTTGGTCACGACTCGCGACGACGATGGATCTCTTTTGTAGTCCAAGAAAAACCCCGAGGGGATGGACGGGTGCCCCACGTTCGCCCCAGCGTACGTGGGCCGAAAATGATTTTTTCGAATGCTTTCACAACGATGTTTAGCAAAATTCTTTTGGTCAACCGTTGTTTGTTACAGAGATGAGTTCATGAAGGGGAAGTTTGACTAACAGGCAGCATCGATTCGCGCGGTGGGCGGCCTATCTCGTCATTCTGCTGACCAGCGCGTGGGCGGTGATGGCGTTGGCCATCGATCTACCGTTTCCCCGGTTGCGTATCTTCGCGGCTGTTATCTATGGGTTGGTGGTGCTCTTCCTCCTCTACCACTGGAAAGGGCGCCCGGGGCGGCAGTTGCTGGCTGGTCTGCTTTGCTTTGCGGCAGTCCTGGTGTGGTGGCGGACTCTTCGGCCTTCCGACGATGGGCAATGGCAGGCTGATGTCTCGCGGACCGCCTGGGCCGAGGTGCACGGCAGCGAAGTGACCATCCATAACCTTCGCGATTGCGACTACCGCACAGAACTCGACTACTCCTGCCAGTGGCTAACCCGGACCGTCGATCTAAACCAGATCGACGGCGTCGACCTGTTTATGAATTATTGGGGATCGCCGCTGATTGCGCATACGATTCTCAGCTTCCACGTGCGCGGCGCGCCCCCTGTTGCCTTTTCCATCGAGACCCGCAAACAGACAGGACAAACCTATTCCTCGTTGCTGGGATTCTTCCGCCAGTACACGCTCATCTCCGTAGTGAGCGACGAGCGGGACGTGGTGCGGGTGCGGACCAACTATCGCCATGGCGAGGACCTCTATCTGTACCACACCACCGCGACACCGGAATTCGCGCGATCCCTCTTTCTCAACTACATTGGCATGGCCAATCAACTGCACGACCATCCCCAGTGGTACAACGCCATCATCCACAACTGCACTACGGAGATCTACACTCTCAAGAGCATGAAAGCGGAGCCCTGGGACTGGCGGATTCTGCTGAACGGCAAGGCGGATGAGATGGCATACGAAAAAGGTCTCATTGTCACCGGCGGCTTGCCCTTCAAGGAACTGAAGCAGCGGGCCTGGATCAACCCTGCCGCAAAGGCGGCTGATCACGATGCGGATTTCTCAACCCGCATCCGGGAGAACAGGCCAGGGTTTTGAACGCTATGGAAAAACAACCTGATCCGTTGGCGATGGCATGCACACTGCCCGAGGGAACCCTACCAGACGTTCTACTGCTGAATCTTGGTATCGGCCTTGCTGGGCCTTGCGCTCACCTGCGCCGGTGTGGGTAGTTGCGATGTATCCCAACCCCCGCCCAGGGCTTCCACTAACAGCACCGCACTGGTCATCTGGTTGATCTGCAGACTGGTCAGCGTCTGCTGATTGGTGAACACGGTGTTCTGCAGTGTGACCACATCGATATAGGGATCGATCCCGGTCTCGTATCTTCCCATTTCCAGATCGAGAGAACTCTGGGCCGAAGCGACCACGGCTCGCTGTTGCTGGATCTGCTGCGAAAGTATCCGGGTCTCCGCGAGATAATCTTCCACCTGTTGGAAGGCAGTCAGCACCGTCTGCCGATAGGTCGCGACGTCGGCGTTATACACCGCCACGTACTGGTGGAGGGCCGATCTCAGGGCAGCGTTGAAGATTGGCTGGGAGAAGCTTGGACCGACCGACCAGAAGCGGCTGGGCCAATCCGCGAGGTGCTTGAACAAGGAACTTTGGTAGCCGCCGTTCACGGAGAGCGTCAGGGAAGGGTAGAAGGCGCTGTATGCCACACCCAGTTGTGCATTCGCCGAAGCCATGGTTCGTTCGGCCGCGGCAACGTCTGGCCGGCGCTGTAGCAAGAGAGACGGCATGCCGATGGGAATTGGGGGAGGCGCCGTGGTGATGGGGCGCGGCGGTAAAGAGAAATCGGACGCCGCCTTGCCGATCAGGACGGCAATGGCGTGCTCGTATTGCGCTCTTAAAATGCCCAGGTTGGTTAAGGACGACTGGGCAGACTGTAGAGTGGTGCGCGCCTCCACGACCGAGAGTTGATCGCCGACGCCGGTCTCGTACTGCGCCTGGGTCAGATCCAGAGACTTTTGATACTGCGCGACGGTTTGGGTAAAGAGCTGGATCAGCGCGTCCTGTCCGCGTATCTCGAAGTAGAAATTGGCCAGGTCTGCCTGCTCGACGAGCCGTTCGTTTTCCAGATCCGCCGCGCTGACCTGGGCGTTATACTGCGCCTCGCGCACCTGGTTGCGGATTCTGCCAAACAGGTCAGGGGTCCAGGAAACGTCCACTGGCAGGGAGTAAATCTGGGATTCCTTGCCGGTGTTGGCACTGGAGGTGTTACTTAAATTGCCCGAGGATTTGGACCGGTTATACGACGGGCCGAAGGTTACTGTGGGGAAGTAAAGTGCGCGCGCTTCGCCAACCAGTGCGCGGGCTTCCATGTAATTTTCAAAGTACAATTTTAAGTTCTGGTTGTTGATGTTGAGCTGGCCTTCGAGGTCATTGAGCTCAGGTTCGTTGAAGATCGCCCACCAGTCGCCACGTATTTTTGCGTCGGCAGGTTGAGCCACGGTCCAGTCTCCGTTGTCCTGGGTGTTCTGCTGCGCTTGCGGCGGATTCGAAGCCAGGCCGGCGGGCGGCGCTTCTTTGAAGGCAGGGGGGGGCTGAATGGCGGGCGGGTGATACTTCGGGCCCACCGTGCAACCTGTCAGCATCGCGCATAGAAGAAAGCCAAGCAGGCTTCGCCGATTTGTTCCCGTCGTTTTCTCCATAGAAGACACTCTTCCTAAACAGCCCCTTCCGGATTCACCTGGAAGGTGTCGTGACGTCTTCCTAACGCTCGCAGCCGCAGGCGGTCCATGTACAGATAAATGACCGGCGTGGTGTAGAGGGTAAGCATCTGGCTTACAATCAGGCCGCCCACAATGGTAATACCCAGGGGGCGCCTCAACTCCGAACCGGTGCCGGTTCCGAATGCCAGAGGGAGAGCCCCAAAGAGCGCCGCCATGGTGGTCATCATGATGGGCCGGAAGCGCAGCATACAGGCCTCAAAGATAGCGTCGATGGTGGCCTTGCCATGCTCTCGCTCGGCAACCAAAGCAAAGTCAATCATCATGATGGCATTCTTTTTCACCAGTCCAATCAGCAGCACGATACCGATGATCGAGATGACGTTGAGGTCGTTCTTAAAGACCAACAAAGCCAGCATGGCGCCGACGCTGGCCGGGGGCAGAGTGGAAATGATGGTGAGCGGATGCACCAGGCTCTCGTATAGGATGCCCAAAACGATATACACCGCCAGCAGAGCCGTGGTGACCAGGATTGGTTCCGTGCTCAGAGACTGTTGGTAGGCCTGCAGGGTGCCGGCGAAAAAACCGGTAATGGTCGACGGCATGCCCAGCTTGTTCTGCATCTGGTTGATGGCCAGGGTGGCATCGCTGAGAGACATACCGGGAGAAAGATTGAACGAGACCGTCACCGACGGAAAGACACCCGTATGCGCCACCTGCAAGGGCGTGGTACCGGCTTTGGCGGTCGACATCGCGCTGATCGGCGTGAAGCCGTTGGCCGTAGCGGACGGATAGATGTAGTTGAGTCCCGCGGGAGATTGCCAGTATTGCGGCGCTACTTCGAGCACCACGTAATACTGGTTCAACTGGGTGTAGATCACCGAGACTTCCGCCTGGCCGAAGGCGTTGTAGAGAGCGGAATCGAGGGAACTGGGGGTCTGTCCGAGACGGGCGGCTGTGGTCCGATCGTAGTTCAGCACCTCTTCCAGGCCGCCGTTCTGCTGGTCGCTGTTCACATCCTGAAAGCCTGGAAGACGTCGAATGTTGGTCAGCAGGATGGGTCCCCACTTGGCAAGGTCCTGTACGTTGTCGGCCTGCAAGGTGTACTGATAGAGCGCATTGCTGCCCCGGCCGCCGATGCGCAGATCCTGCGCCGGTTGCAGGAATGCCGAGGCTACCGGCAAACGGTTCATCTTGGGCCGCAAACGGCCGATGATGTCCATCACGCTGACCTTGCGCTCGTTGAGGGGCTTCAGCGCAGCGTAGATAAAGCCGCCATTGCTGCCGCCACCGCCGCCACCGATGTAGGCGTTTACATTGGCCACGGCGGGATCCGACTTGATTACATTCACCAGTGCTTTAATCGAGCTGTTCATGACCTCGAACGATGCGTCCTGCGGTCCCTGCACCCCGCCCACCATGGCGCCCGTATCCTGTTGGGGGAAAAAGCCCTTCGGTATTTTGACAATCAGTACCACGTTCAGGGCGATGGTCAGCAACAGCACCACCAGCATCAAGCCTGAATTGTCCAGCACCCACAATAAGGAGTGCCGGTAGACGTTCAGCATCCCGTCGAAGAATCGCTCGCTGGCACGATAGATGGCGCCATGCTCCTCGCCGTCGTGGGCTTTGAGCAAGTGGGCGCACATCATCGGAGTGGTGGTTAACGAAATCACCATGGAGACAATGATGGCCGTGGACAGGGTCACCGCGAACTCACGGAAAAGCCGGCCGACGATTCCGCCCATCATCAACAGCGGTATGAAGACCGCAATCAGCGATGTACTCATGGTCAGGACGGTGAAGCCGATTTCCTTGGCGCCCTTGAGCGCAGCCTCGGCCGGCGGCATCCCCATCTCCAGATAGCGGGAGATGTTTTCCATCACCACAATGGCGTCATCCACCACGAAGCCGGTGGAGATGGTGAGGGCCATCAGGGAGAGATTGTCCAGGCTGTAGTTCAGCAGATACATCACCGCGAAAGTGCCGATCAACGAGACCGGCACGGCCACGCTGGGGATCAGGGTGGCACGGCCGTTGCGCAGGAACAGAAAGACCACCAGGATCACCAGGCAGACGGAGATGATGAGCGACGACTCAACATCATGGAGCGAAGCCTTGATGGTGGTGGTGCGGTCCAGCACCACCGTGGTCTTGATGCCCTGGGGCATCACTGCCTGGAGGAACGGAAGCTGGGCGCGGATGCGGTTGTTGGTCTGGATAATGTTGGCGCCCGGCTGGCGGAAAATAATGACGGTTACCGAGGGAATTCCATTCAGGTAACCAGCGGTGCGAATGCTCTGCGCGGAGTCCTGTACGTTGGCAACGTCGGAGAGGTGGACGGCGAGTCCATTGTGATAGCCGACGATCAAAGGCTTATATTCATCGGCCTTGGAAATCTGGTCGTTGGTGATGATATCCGCGGTGATCAGGTTGTTGGCGATTTGCCCCCGCGCGATGTGGGAGTTTTGCAGGCCCAACAGCCTCTGGATGGTGGCCAGGGTAATTCCGTAATGATTCAGCTGCGGAGGATTGACATCGACCCGGACCGCGGGATACGAGGCACCGCCGACCGCGACCTGTCCCACACCCTGAATCTGCGACAGCTTCTGCTCCATGATGGTCGAGGCGGAGTCATACATGGCTTCTTTGTCGTACTTATCCGAGGTCAGGCCCAGAATCATGATGGGCGAGTCCGCTGGATTTACCTTGCGATAGCTTGGGTTGGAAGGCAGGTTGGCGGGCAGATAGGTTCGGGCGGCATTGATGCCGGCTTCCACATCACGCGCCGCGGCATCGATATTGCGGCTCAGATCAAATTGCAGAGTGACGTTGGTGCTTCCCAGGGAGCTGGACGAGGTCATCTCCGTGACCCCGGCGATATGACCGAACTGGCGTTCCAGCGGCGTGGCGACCGAAGAAGCCATGATTTGCGCGCTGGCTCCGGGCAGGCTCCCTGAGACCGATATGGTGGGGAAGTCGACCTGCGGCAGCGGAGAAACCGGCAACACGTTGAACGCGATGCCTCCGGCAATGGCAATCGCTGTCGTCAGCAGGGTTGTGGCCACCGGCCGGCGAATAAAAGGAGCGGAGATGTTCACGCTTCACCTGTCGGCTGTGGATGAGGACCACCGGCGCCAGACGTCCCATGCGAGCGGGAGAATCGCTGGGAGAGGTTGTCGAAGAAAATATAGATGACCGGCGTGGTGTAAAGGGTGAGCACCTGGCTCAACAGCAAACCCCCGACCATGGCGATGCCCAGCGGCCGGCGCAGCTCGGAGCCAATACCCGATCCCACGGCCAGCGGAATTCCACCCAGCAATGCGGCCATGGTGGTCATCATGATGGGGCGAAAACGGAGCAAGCTGGCTTCGTAGATGGCCTCGGTCGAGCTCAGCCCTCGCTGCCGTTCTCCTTCGAGGGCGAAGTCGACCATCATGATGCCGTTCTTTTTCACGATGCCGATTAACAGGATGATGCCGATGATGGCGACTACGCTCAGATTCTGGTGGAAGAGAATGAGCGAAAGCAGCGCGCCCACGCCGGCCGAAGGCAGGGTGGAAAGAATGGTGATGGGGTGGATAAAGCTCTCGTAGAGCACACCCAGAACGATGTACACCGTGACCAGGGCGGCAAGGATCAGCAGTGCTTCATTATCGAGAGAGTTTTCGAAAGCCGCCGCGGTTCCCTGGAAGCTGGACTGTACGGTGGGCGGCAGATCCAGGTCCTTGACCGTTTTATTGATGTCGTCGATGGCCTCACCCAGGGAGGAATTCGTCGCCAGGTTGAAAGAAATCGTCACCGCAGGGAACTGGCCCTGGTGATTAATGGTGAGGGGTTCCGTCCCGGGCTGGATGTTTGAAAAGGCCGTCAACGGAACCGGACTGCTGAGAGTGGAACTGGTGGCGAGATTGGACGTGCTTGACCCGGTGGCGGCGGTTCCCCTGGCCAGGGCATTCTCCGGCGGCGTGAGCACCCCCGATGAGGGGGTATAGAGGGTGGGCGCGGTGAGCGCATTGGACCCTGCCGTGGCCGAGGCGGAAGCGGAGAAGGAGGTGCTGGCCGCTGCTCCGGAGGCCCCGGAAGAGGCATTGCCCTGGATATACATCTTATTCAGCTTGTTGGGATCAATGGCGAAGTTCGGCTGAGCTTCCATGATCACGTGATATTGGTTGAGCTGGGTGTACATGGTGTTGATCTGCCGCTGCCCGAAGGCATCGTAGAGCGTGTTGTCTATGGTGGAGGGAGCAATGCCCAAACGCGATGCGGATACCCGGTCGATGGCCAGGGTGACGGTCAATCCGCCGGTTTGTTGATCGGTGGCAACGTCTTCGAGTGACGGCACCTGCTGCAGCTTGTTGACCAGCCGGTTTGCCCAGAGATCCAATTCGTTTACGTCCGGATCCTCCAGGGTGTACTGATATTGCGTCCGGCTGACCCGGTCATCGACCGAGATGTTCTGCACCGGCTGCATAAACAGGCGGATGCCATTCACCTTCTCCAGGTTGGTGTTGAGACGGCGAATCACATCCGAGGCACTGAGGTCACGCTGGTCGAGCGGCTTCAAGTTAATCGACATGCGTCCGCTGTTAAGCGTCGTATTGGTGCCGTCGGCCCCGATGAAGGACGAGAGACTCTCCACTGCAGGATCCTGGAGGATGACCTTGGCCAGCTCCTGCTGCGCGCTGGTCATGGCGGGAAAGGAGATTGACGCGGGCGCTTGCGAGATGCCCTGGATTACACCCGTATCCTGCACCGGGAAAAATCCCTTGGGGATGATGATGTACAGAAAAATGGTGAGAATCAGCGTGCCCAGCGCAACCAGCAGGGTGAGTACCTGGAAACGCAGGACCACCTTGAGGGTGCGGCCGTAGAACGCGATCATCCGCTCGAATACACGTTCCGAGGCCCGGTAGAACCGGCCCTGCTTTTCCTCCGGGTTGTGGCGCAGAATGCGGGAGCACATCATCGGCGTGAGGGTCAGCGAGACCACCGCGGAAATGATGATGGTGACGGCCAGGGTCACGGCGAACTCGCGGAACAAGCGGCCCACCACATCTCCCATAAAGAGCAGAGGGATGAGCACCGCGATCAGCGAGACGGTCAGAGAGACGATGGTGAAGCCAATCTGCTCCGCGCCCTGCAGCGCCGCCTGCATGGGCGTATAGCCTTCCTCCAGGTAACGGGATATGTTCTCGATCATGACGATGGCGTCGTCCACCACAAAGCCGGTGGAAATCGTCAGGGCCATGAGAGAGAGGTTGTCGAGGCTATAGCCGAGGGCATACATGGCCGCGAAGGTGCCGACAATCGACAGCGGCACAGCCACGCTGGGAATGATGGTGGCGTAGAGGTTGCGCAGGAAAACAAAGATCACCATCACCACCAGGGCGATGGTCAGCATCAGCTCGAATTCCACGTCTGCGACTGAGGCCTTGATGCCGGTGGTGAGGTCGGTAAGCGTGGTGATGTCGATGCCCGTAGGCAGATTGGCCTGCAACTGCGGCATCAGCAACTGGATACTCTTGACCACGCTGATAGTGTTCGCGCCTGGTTGCCGCTGGACATTGAGAATCACTGCCGGCGTCTGGTTCATCCAGGCCGCTTGTTTGGTGTTCTCCACCCCATTCACGATCTTGGCAACATCGTGCAGAAAGACCGGAGCGTTATTGCGATAGGCGACGACGACATTCTGGTAATCGGTGCTGGTAATTAATTGATCGTTGGCATCGATCTGATAGTTCTGCCGGGGTCCATCGAAGTTGCCTTTTGCCTGGTTCACGCTGGCGGAAACCAACGCGGTTCGTACCGATTCCAGGTCGATGCCATAGTTCTGCAGCTGCGCCGGATTCACCTGGATCCGCACCGCTGGTTTCTGACCGCCGCTGATGCTGACCAGGCCAACGCCATTGAGCTGGGAGATCTTGGGCGCCAGGCGAGTGTCGACCAGATCCTCAACGTCTGAGAGAGCCATGGTCTTGGAGGTGATGCCCAGGGTGAGCACGGGCGCATCCGCCGGGTTGGTTTTGCTGTAAATCGGGGGCGCGGGCAAATTTGCGGGCAGGAAGCTCTGGGCGGCGTTGATGGCCGATTGCACTTCTTCTTCCGCGATGTCGATGCTCAAAGAGAGGTTGAACTGCAGCACCACCACAGAGGTCGCGCCAGAGCTGGTGGAGGTCATCTGGCTCAGGCCCTGCATTTCGCCAAATTGCCGCTCCAGCGGGGCGGTTACCGTGGTGGCTACTACGTCAGGGCTGGCTCCGGGATAGAACGTGAGCACCTGGATGGTTGGGTAATCAACCTGGGGCAGGGCAGAGACCGGCAACTGCGTGTAGGCAACAATCCCTACCAGCATGATCGCGGCCATCAGGAGCGAGGTTGCGACCGGCCGCAGAATAAATGGGCGAGACGGACTCACGGTGCATTGCTCTCATTGTTCGCGGGAAGAATCTTCGCTTTGGAGATGACGATCTTGGAGCCGTCCTGCAGTTTTTCGAAACTGCTGTCGGCGACCACATCCCCGTCGTTGAGCCCTTGCACCTCAGTCATGGAGGACTCGCTGACACCCGGCTTGATGTTATGAATATGCGCCGTTCCGTTTTGGATCAGGAAAACATAAGTTACGTCGGCGTTGTGCTGAATGGCGGAAGAGGGGATCAGGATCACATTCTGGAGCGTATTCAAGAGCAAACGGGCATTCACGAACTGGTTGGGAAAGAGCGCGCTGTCGGCGTTTTGAAACAGCGCACGCAATTTTAAGGTTCCGGTCGTGGTGTCGATCTGGTTATCGGTAGCTTCGAGCGTTCCCAACCCCAGCTTGTGCTCATCGGAGCGATCCAACGCATCGACGGGTAACGCCTTGCCGTGCCGCATCTGCTGCTGCAGCTGGCCGACGTTGTCCTCCGGAATGGTGAAGACGACGGTGATCGGCTGTATTTGCGTGACCACGGCCAGGGGGGTGGCGCTCGAGGCCGTGGCCAGGTTACCCGGATCGACCAGGCGGAGACCGACCCGCCCGGTGATGGGCGAGGTGATATTGGTAAAGCCCAATTGCACCTGGTCGTATTGCAGAGTGCCCTGATCGGCTTTGACTGTCCCTCTTTGCTGCAGGACGATTTTTTCCTGATCGTCCAGCGTTTGTTTGGGGATGGCATTGCGCGCCCAGGCGTCCTGGTAGCGCTTGAGGTCCATTTCTCCCTGGCTGAGCAGGTTGGTGTCGCGCTCCAGTGCGCCTTGAGCGTTCAGCACATTGGCCTGGAAGGGCCGGGGGTCGATTTCGATGAGGGGTTGGCCGCGACGCACCAGCTGCCCTTCCCGGTAGCGCACCTGGCTGATGACGCCGGTGACTTGGCTGACAATAGTTGTTGTATATACAGGGGTTACGGTGCCGATGGCGTCGAGGTAAACACCGATGCTGCCTTTTTTCGCGGTCGCTGTGGTCAGGGTGACAGTGCCGCCGGCCGCGCCGCGCCTGCCACCGCCGCCGGTCGCCGCCGGGGCCTGGTGGTGGTGCATGACCCACCAGAAGAGCAGGGCAAAGAGGAGCAGAATCACCACCCAAACCAGGATGCGAACCCCGCTGGAGCGTTTGGGAGGAGGTAGTTGGTGTTCCGGCCCGATGTGCGTCCCGGTCGCGCGCGGCTCCGCTTTGTCGTTCCTGTTTCGGGTGTCGCGAATGTCGTCTTGCATCAGTTAACTGGTGTCCTCTTTCTAGCTGCTGCCGTAATTACCCGTGGGGAGGAGTGACCTTGTTCCAGCCGGGTTTCCGGAGTCAGTCCGGGAAGGGCGGTTCGTAGGCGGGGCGACAGCGTGCACAGGCAGACGTCGTGAAAAGGTTCTGCATAATCACCCAAGGAAGCTGGCCGAAAAACTCAAAAGGTTGGTCTTGCCAAGCAGTCGCGCGCGAGCCAAGTCCTAAAGCCGCCTGACTGCAGGCGGGAAGCATGAATAATCTTTGGCCCGTGGAAACGCTCTGGCACTGTAAACCATAGACGAGGGACCCGCGTCAGGAGACGCACGCGGCCCGCCTTCATGCTCTGGGATGAGGATACCGCAGCCGAGGCTCCGGGGAAAAGCAGATCACCGGAGAGCAGTGTTGGGGTGAACAGGAACGCGGTCGAACGCATCTGAGCGCGCGCAGCTCCGCATGTGATCATCGGCTGTCGATCGTTGACCGTTACATTTTCGTTGTCATCGGCCCGGGTGGTCAGGCGGCCGCACCTGGAGCAAACTAGCTCGTGCTGGTTCCTGCCGCGGCCCTCTTCTGGCTTTTTACTTTGGCCCAACGCTTACGCTGCGCATCGGCGATTGCCTTGCGGGCCTTAGCGCTTAGTTTGCGGCGCGGTTTCGATGTTGCCGCCGGGGTAGAGGCAGCTCTCTTTCCCGGCCGGCGGCCAGTTCCATTGTTGCTGTCCCCGAGGATGGCGCGCGCCTGGCGCAACCTCGCTAACTCTTCGTCAATGGCATTCAATATGTGGTCGTTCAAGCTTGTTCCTTTCAGCCTGCGGGGGAGGCCACAACGAGATGAAACTCCACCAAAGGATAACAGGTAGGTATGCTCAGCGCCCCGTTGTGTTCACCGGGGAACTTTCGCCCGCTGGGAGCGGGGGCGTCCTCGAGCGGGCGCGCGGCGTGCCCGAGGGCGATTCCCTTAGGGCGCGGGCTGCACTCCGTTGCCGGTGATAAATAACTGTTATTGTTACGTTCTAATAGTCACCGAAAGGTTGGTTACCCTGGTGCGCGCCAGTAATGGCGCTAAAGTGACACCACTCGTTCGCTGCGCTACCCGTTTCGTTAGATTGAGTTCTGGCCAAACTCGATTAGTCTCACTCTTGCAGGAAGTCGCGGTTAAATCAGGGGGAACGATGAAGCGGTATATGAAGTCAATGCAAGTGGCAATGCTGGTGGCGGCGGGTGCGGTGATGGCCGCTGGCTGTGCTGATAGCAGAGTGGCAAGCAAGGAAAATCTTACGGTTGCCCTCAACCACGATTACTCGGCGAGTGAAGATTGCCTGTTCGCCAAGCCCATGCCTTTTCCTTATCAGGTAGCGGTGAACGACAAGCTGTTGTCGGAGACGCGGCGCCGGTTGGATGCGCTGGCCGAGGCTGGCTTGCTGGAACGGGAACAGAGCATTGAGAGCGGTGCTACCGTGAACCGCTATGTATTGACCGCCGCCGGCAGCCGGACCGAAGGTAAGGGCCGCTTCTGCTACGGACGCCGCCAAGTCACCAGCGTGGAGAATTTCACCGCGCCGGTCGACTATCAAGGGATGCCTTTGACCAAGGTGGAATATCATTTCGTGCTCAAGAATGCCCCCAGCTGGGCCAAGCAGGATGAGGTTCGCAGCGCCTTTCCGTCAGTGGCCAAGGCTACCTCGGAACAGCCGGTCGATGAGGCCACGCTGCTGCTGACGCACGATGGATGGGTTTTAACCTACTAACGATTTCTCTCTCCTGGCGCCCCTATCTGGCACGTTCTTTGTGGCAGATACGGGCGCCCTTCTTTTTTGGTGTGAGAAGAGCTCTTTGGATTATTTTCTTCAAAACTCCCACGAAATCGGAGTCCTGAGAGCCTGTGACTTTTTCGATCTTTTCGTGTTTTCTGCGTAGCGAACCGATGCTTTTCCCCCCCACAAGATCGTCATCCTGAGCTCCGCTCGGAGCTTGTGACTTTTTTGATTTGGCCTGTAGTTTGTGGCTGGAAAGCTGGGAAGAGCATCTGCTAACAAGCATCGCCGGGGTCCTTCGACTGCGCGCCATAAGCCGTCCGTTATGCGATAGATCCGCGCGGCGCTTCGCTCAGGATGACGGCTTTGTGGGAGGTGAAAAGCATCCGGTTAGCTACGCAGAAAACACGAAAAGATCGAAAAAGTCACAGGTTCTCAGGACTCCGATTTTGTCGGAGTTTTGAAGAAAACATTCCAAACAAGTCTGCGCCTATGGAACGCCGTCCTGAGCTAAGCTCAACAAAATTCAGCCGTCCGTTCGCTAACAGCTCAGCATGATCCTTAGATCACGCAGGTTGTTGTGGGTGGGACCGGTGACCAGGGTGTCGCCCAGGGCGGTGAAGAGGGGATAAGCGTCAAACCGGGCGAGCGCGGATTCGGCGTCGATACCCAGGGCGTGGGCGCGGCTTACCGTAGAGGCATCCGCAATGGCGCCTGCGGCGGGGCTGTTTCCGTCGATGCCGTCGCTGCCGGCACTCAATACAACCATGGGCGCCGCCGGGTTCTGTTCCGCCAGCTCGAGCGCGCAGGCGAGCGCGAATTGCTGGTTGCGGCCGCCGGCTCCGTGCTGGTGGCCCAGGCGCACGGTCACTTCGCCGCCGGAGAGCAGGCATAGCCGGGTATGCTCGCGGCGCAGTTGATCGAAGCGGTCCAAGAGATAGCGGACGGCATCGGCGTAGTCCCAATCATCACAGCTGTTATCGATCTCCACGTGGTAGCCCAACTCCTGCCCGTGCGCCCGGGCAGCGTCCAGCAGGTCATCACTCGAAAGTAGTATCTCCACCGGCGCAGGGGGGAGTCGCGGTGTCTCTGGCAGGTCGGGGCTCTCGAAAAAGGCCCGCACCGTTGGCGGGAAGCGCTCGGGAAGACGATAGCGGTCGAGGATTTCGCGACACTCGGCCACCGTGGACGAGTCAGGAAGGGTAGGGCCGGAGGCCAAGGCATCGAGAAAACGGGGAGCCACGTCCGACAGCAGCAAGGAGAACCTGCCGGCTTGGGGAGCGGCCGCCGCCAGGCGTCCACCCTTGACCGCGGAGAAGTGCTTGCGCACGGTATTGATCTCGGCAATCGTCGCCCCTGAGCCCACCAAGGCCTGGTAGAGCGCCTGGGTATCCTGGAGCGAGATGTTGGGATCGAGCGGCAGCTCGCACATGGCGGAGCCGCCGCCGCTGATCAGAAAAAAGACAAAGTCGCGAGCACCCGTGCCGTACAGCAGGCGCAGCGCACTGCCGGCGGAGGCGAAGGAATCCTGGTTGGGTAAAGGATGGCCGCCGGTAAAGTAGTCGACCCCGTCCATGGGCTCCTGTGGCAGCACCGGGGCGCAGCAGACGCCGCCGGCTAACCGGTAAGGCATGCGGGAGCGCAGCGCCTCGAGCATAGGCAATGCAGCTTTGCCCACGGCCACGGCGTAAATCCTGTCATAGCGGTCCTCATAACGGTTTAGGGGAATGGAGTCCCAGTGCAGCCGGCGGTCGAAGGCGGCCGGAATACTGGAGGACGCGAGAGCATGGTGAAAGATGCTGCGTGCATCCTCATGCAGGAGAGCGTTGGCGGAGTTCATGATGGGGTCACGAGACGGGCTGCGCAGGGACGGGGCAGAAGTTGGCCTCGATCCAGTCGCTCAGCGCCTGCTGCATTGGCTCCAGCTTGCCGGCAAAGAAGTGATCCGCATCGGGCACCATGACCAGCTTCGCCGGAGGCAGCGCCCCGGCCACCACGGCCTCCACTTCCGCCTGGGGTCCGTATTGATCCCTGGTGCCGCTGATAAATAGCTTGGGCTGTTGGCATTGGGAGAGAAATCGATAACGATACTCACGGTCGCCGACCCGGACAGGAAGTCCCAGGGCTGCTATGCCTTTGACCCGTTCGTCCCCACAGCAAGCCTTCAAACCGACAAACGAGCCGAAGGAGAAGCCGGCGAACAGAATTGGCTGCTGAAATTCCTGCTGCAGCCAGTCGAGCGCCGCCCGCAGATCGTCCACTTCTCCGTTGCCATGGTCATGCTTGCCCTCGCTCAATCCGGCGCTGCGAAAGTTGAAGCGCAGCACCGGAATGCCGAAGGACTGGAAGCTCTTCATGGCGTGGTACACGACCTTGTTGTGCATCGTGCCCCCATAGCTAGGGTGAGGATGAGAGACCACGGCGGCGAACCGGGCATCGCTTTTGCCGGTATTCAACAGCGCCTCGATGCGGCCGGCGGGACCGCGCAGGTCGACGCTACGCAGGAGGGCCGAGGATCCGTTGGCTGGCGCGTCGGTCGGGGTCATGGTTTCCTCTGTATCCTAGTGCATTTTCCGGGAGCGTTTCCCGGCGTTTTCGCTCCACCTGATAATGGGATGCGCGGCTCATTCCCGGAGCGGCGCTCCTGACGGTGGGGGCTCAGGTATGCTGAAAAACGATGAAGCCGCTCGATCCAATTGACCTGACGCGCCGGCTGGTGGACATTGAATCGCTCACCTATAACGAGGGCGCAGTGGGCGCGTATCTCGACACCTTATTGCGCGAGCGGGGATTTGCCGTGGAGCGGATGGAGGTTTCACAACCGCCGCAAAGCCGTTTCAGCGGCCCCCGCTTCAACCTGTATGCGAGCTACGGGGAACAACCGGATGTGGTGCTTTCCACTCACATGGACACGGTTCCTCCGTTCATTCCGAGCCGCGAGGACGATCTTTTTCTTTATGGACGGGGGGCCTGCGATGCCAAGGGAATTATTGCCGCGCAATGGGCGGCCGCCGAGCGGCTGCGCGAAGCCGGCGTGGCCGCCGCGTTGTTGTTTGTGGTGGGTGAGGAGCGCGATTCGGCTGGCGCCCGCGAGGCCAACCGGCACCCCAAGGGCAGCCGCTTCCTGATCAACGGCGAACCCACCGACAACCGCCTGGCGTTGGCTTCGAAAGGAGCTTTGCGGGTTGAGATCCGCGCCCGCGGCACCATGGCCCATTCGGCTTACCCGGAGTTGGGGGAGAGCGCGGTGCACAAGCTGGTGCAGGCTCTCGATCGCTTGCTGGATCTCGAACTGCCGTACGTAGAAGGAGTGGGGCCCAGCACCCTGAACATCGGCGTCATCGAGGGAGGCCGGGCGCCGAACGTGATTGCCGATGCGGCCGTCCGCGCAGGTGCTGGTGCGCTTGGTAGGCCCTTCCGAAGAGACGCGCAAGGCCATCGAGCAGGCAGTCGCGGGCTTGGCGGAGGTGGAGTTTACGCTGGAAATTCCATTCATCCGCATGCGCCAGGTGGAGGGACTGGAAACCATGGTTGCCGCCTTCACCACCGATATCCCCGCGCTCACCCACTGGGGTGAGCCCCTGCTGCTGGGGCCGGGCTCGATCCATGTGGCCCATACCCCGTTTGAGAAGATCGCCAAGCAAGAACTGCTGGAGGCCGTGGACTTGTACTTCGAACTGGCGCAGCGGCTAGCCGGATGACCGGTGACTTGCCGGATGAGCGCAAGCCGTTCGGCTGGCGGACGCGGCTGAAATACGGATTGCTGGCAGCCGCGGCAGCCTGGTTGGCGGGTTGGATCATCGGCTTTCCCTTTGAGTACTCCACGGCCTGGCGCTATGTGGACGGACACACCCGCCAGTTGCCCGTTGCCCTGGCCAAGGGGTTGGCGGTATGGGGCGGGTTCAGCCTTTTCATGGCCATGGCCGGTTTCGCGCCCCTAATTCTGCCGGCTTTCCTGCTCATCCCTCCGCGCTGGTTTGTGCGCTGGCGCTTCATCCTGATCCCGGCGGCTCCACTGGCAGCCATCCTGGCTATCTACCGGCGCATGGGGTTCTTGCACCCGTATTACTTCCGTCATCCGGAAGCCGTCAAGGCGTTCTTCTTCACCGCGCCCAATTTCTTTGTCGTCAGCTTCGCCCTGGTGGTGGTGTGGGTGTATGTGGTGCTGGCCAGGCGACGGCTGCAGGCAGATGCGGCTGATGTGTAACTGTGAATGTATTAATTGCGGCGGAGGAGGAAGTATTGCCTTCAGCTGCTTCTATGAGACGCCTTAAGAGGATGTGTGAGAACCGGGCCTTTGGGGATTCAGTCCCGCGGCTGAATGAGCCCAGGACTAGCGTCCCGTAAGCCCTAACCTACGGGATCTTTTTTCTGCTGACGTTTGGCGGGCCGGCCCTCCGGGCCTAGGGAGCGGCTGGATCCTCTTCTTCGGTTCTCTCACGCAGAAGGTAATCAGGCTTTGACATTTCCAGCGGCCGGTGAAGCGAAGCAGTAAATGAGCTGATTTGGACAAGCCTGGGCTTGCGTGCCCGGTAGACTTATAGTGATGACACACCCGACCAACGCCCTCGCCAAAGCTTCGTCCTCGTATTTGCGCTCCGCCATGCATCAGCCGGTCGAGTGGCATGAGTGGGGAGCCGAGGCCTTTGCCCGCGCGGCGGGGGAAGACAAGCCCATCCTGCTCGATATTGGGGCCGTGTGGTGCCACTGGTGCCACGTGATGGATCGGGAGAGTTATGAGGATCCTCACCTGGCGGGAGTGATTAACCAGAATTTCATCGCGGTGAAAGTGGATCGCGATGAGCGTCCGGATGTGGATACGCGCTACCAGGCCGCGGTGGCCGCCATCAGCGGGCAAAATGGATGGCCCCTGACCGCGGTGCTGACTTCGGAGGGACAGCCGTTCTTTGGGGGAACGTATTTTCCTCGCGACGACCGCTACGGCCGGCCCGGCTTCGAGCGGGTGCTGCGCAGCATGGTAGAGGCGTGGAAGACGCGCCGCGACGAGGTCATGGAATCGGCGGGCAGCGTGGTGGCGGCGATCGAATACAACGAAAACTTTGCCGGCCACGCGGGCAGTCTCAGCATGGATATCGTGGACAAGATGGTGGCCTCGGCGCTGGAGAAATTCGATCGCCATCACGGAGGCTTTGGGGCACAGCCCAAGTTTGCCCATCCCTCGGCTCTCGACCTGCTGCTCGATGTGGCCGGGCGCACGGGGAATGAAGCGGCTCGGGAGGCGGCCACGGTGACGCTCAAGAAGATGGCGCGGGGCGGGGTCTATGACCAGCTCGGGGGCGGGTTCCATCGCTACTCCGTAGATGAGGCATGGGTGGTGCCGCACTTCGAGAAAATGCTGTACGACAACGCCGAGCTGCTTAAGAACTACGTGCATGCTTTCCAAAGCTATGTTGACCCGGAGTCGGCGCGGGTGGCCAGAGACATGATTCGCTGGATGGACGCCTGGCTTACCGATCGCGAGCGGGGCGGCTTCTATGCTTCGCAGGATGCGGACATCAACCTGGACGATGACGGCGATTACTTTACCTGGACGCGGGCCGAAGCGGCTGCTGTGCTGACCCCGGAGGAGATGGAAATTGCCGCGGCCTACTACGATATCGGTGACCTGGGGGATATGCATCACAATCCCGCCAAGAACGTGCTCCATGTGAAGCACACGCTCGATGCCGTAGCGGCTCGTGCGGGTAAATCTCGCGAGGAAGCTGGCACGCTTTTATCCGCGGCCCACGCCCGGCTGCTGGCGGCGCGCGGAGAGCGGCCCACGCCGTTCGTCGACACCACCGTTTACACCAACTGGAATGCTCTGGCTGTCTCTGCTTATTTGCAGGCCGCGCAAGTGCTGCGCTTATCCGCGGTAAAAGAGTTTGCGTTGCTTACGCTGGACCGGTTGCTGCGCGAGGGGCTGGATGCCGAGCGCGGGCTGGCCCATGTGATTGCTTATACCGGCGGTGGCGAGACCAGGTGGGTCGCGGGCATGCTGGATGATTATGCCTTTCTTATCCACGCCTGCCTGGATGGATGGCTGGCGACCGGTGCGTTGAAGTATTACCAGGCGGCGCTGGAGCTGGCGGAACGCATGATCGCGGAGTTTTACGACCCCACCGGCGGAGCGTTTTTCGATGCCACGGCCAAGGGCGCGGAGCGGCTGGGGGTGTTGACGGCGCGGCGTAAGCCTTTGCAGGATTCACCGACGCCGGCGGGGAACCCGGCAGCCGCGGCGGCGCTGCTCCGCCTGGAGGCGCTCAACGGAAGGGCTGATCTGCGAGAGAAGGCGGAGGATACGCTGGAGGCGTTTGCCGGAGTGGTGAGCCACTTCGGGTTGTATGCGGGAACGTACGGCCTGGCTCTGGAGCGCCTGCTGTTGCCGCCGGTACAGGTGGTGGTGATTGGCGACGATGCTGCTGCCGATGAGTTGGAGGCTGCCGCGACCGTGGGTTATGCGGTGAACAAGAGCGTGATCCGCTTGCAGCGGGCGCAGGTTGGCCCGGAGCTGCCGCCTTTGCTGGCGGAGACGCTGCCGTTGCTCCCCGATCTAAAGGGGGAGAGGAGTTTTGCCGTGGTGTGTAAGGGAACGTCATGCCTGCCCCCGGTCGCGGATCCGGAACAGTTACTGATACTGTTACAGAACTGAATTCTTGATTTTCTGCGAGAAGTGAGTGGGGATGTTTTTTCGTCTCCCCAAGAGCTGAGGATCCGTATTTTCTAACCTTTCAAAAAGGTGAGGATCCGTGTTTCTAACTTTCCACGAAAGGTGAGGTCCTGGACGGGTGCCCCACGTTCGCCTCAGCGTACGTGGGCCGAAAATGATTTGTTTCGATTGCTTTCACCTGATCCAGTAGCGAATGTCTCAACATAGATCAAAAGCGGTCGTCGGGCTTCGCCCATCTTTTTCGGCCCATGTACGCCGGGGCGAACATGGGGCACCCGCGTCCAGCACCTCGGCGTTGGTCGATGGGACGGCGAGTCTACGCCGACTCGCCGGTGAAGGGGTTGGTTTCGTTGGGCTTGGCCATCGTGGGGTCGGGGGCTTTTGCTGCCTCGGCCTCACGCGATCCGGTGGTGGTTTGGCCCGAGCCGCTGAGCACCCGATAGGGGCTGCCGGGCAGCATATTGTGTTCCTCCAGGGCCAGGCGGATGCGGCGTTGCATCTCTCGCATGGCCTCGAATTGCTTGCGCGGCAGGGTCCGGATCTGGATGGGGTAAATGACTTCAGTGCCCTTGATGGAATCCACACCGAAGACCTGGGGATCGCCGGTGAAAATATCACGGAACGCCGGCTCGTTGCGCACTTCCAGAGCAATCGTCTTCAACAGCGGGATCACCTGGTCAGGATTGGCAGAAAAATCGACCGAGACGTTCAGGGTGGAGACGGAGTAGTCCCGGCTCTGGTTGGCTACGTTGGTGATCTGGCTGTTGGGAATGATGTAAAGCGTGCCGTCAAAACCGCGCAGCGTGGTCTTACGCAGGGTCATGGAATCGACCGTGCCTGTCATCCCCGCGAGGGTGACCACGTCGCCCACGTTGTACTGATCTTCAATCAGGATCAGAATGCCGTTCAACACGTCTTTCACGATGGTCTGGGCGGCCAGGCCGATGGCCACGCCGGCGACTCCGGCGCTGGCCAGCAACGGCGCCAGGTTGACGCCCAGAACGGTTCTCCATGATCTGCAAAATGGCCAGGAACGCTACGATGACGATGCCGGTGGCGCGGATGACGGTGGCCAGGGTGCGCACCTGCGAGCCGCGGGCTGGCCCCAGCTTGTCCCGGTGCTCCGCGACCTTGATGATGCGGCCGGTAATGAAGTTGACCACCAGGATCAACACCCAGGCGTAGATCGCGATAAAAAGTAGTTTGGGTAAGCCGACGTGGAGGAATTCCTTCACGTCGGAGAGCCATTCCTGGTTGAGGCCGCGGAGAAACGAAGGTGACGGCTCGACTAAGCGAAGAAGTGACACAAGAGGGAAAATGGTGGCGTACACTGGCACCCTATGATGCTACTCGAGCGATGGCTGGTTGGGGCAATGCTTGGGTTCGCACTGACCGCGACTGCGGGCATTCCGGGCCAATCGCCCACCGGGAAAGCCCAGAATAAGCAGCCGGCGAAGCCCACCCCGGAACTGCCCCCCTGGGACTCGGCACAACCACCCCCGCCCATTCGGCCGCCGTCCCCAGACGACGAAAAGCCCGACAACTACCCACCCTTGTCTTCTGATGACCCGACGGATGCATCGGACGCCGGCCAGCCGGGGTCGGCCGACTCTACTGAAAAATCAAAGGTGGCCCAGCCTGCTCCCCCGGCAGACTCGGCCAAGCAACCGGCCGCTGCCCAACCGTCTTCCCCCGGGAGCCCGCGCACCAAGAATCCGCGCCCCAGAAAGCCGCCCAACCCGCACCCCCCACGGTTCAGGCACAACACAAGTCAGCCCCGATGCTCCCCCTTTCGCCGGACCCGGACAACGGCAAATGGAGAAAGATACAGACCAGCTACTGGAGCTGTCAGAGGACTTGAAGGCGGAAGTCGATAGAGGCCGGGAGCAACACCTTGTCACTGGCTGCGGTACGCAAGGCCGAAGAGATTCAGAGACTGGTGAAAAGTCTCAAGGAACAGATGAAAGAACGGGGGCAAATAGCTGTAAGCAAACCGTAACGGCACGGTTGATTCCAAGGGTTGTGAGGCGGAAGTGAGCGACTAGTCGGAACAAAGTCGCGGGGGATGCGATGGGCCCTGATCGGAGGCGTGGTGGTGGCGGCCAGCCTGAGCCTGGCAGCCGGGCAATTTAGTGTTCCGGTTAATCCGGGCACGAATGGGCAGCTGGACCGTTGGACCGACTCGCGCTCGCCGGACGAACAACCCTACGTGGCCCGGGAGATGCAGGCGCGGCAAATGAAAAAGCTGCGGGAAGAACATCAGAAGGAAGTCTTCAGCGACACCGCCCGCTTGGTACAGTTGGCGACCGCATTGAAGGCAGCGGTCGATAAGAGAGATAAAGCGGTGACCTCGGACGTGATCAAAGACGTGGACGAGATCGGAAAGCTGGCAAAACGGGTCAGCGACAGAATCAAGACGCAGTAAAGAGAAGGGTATTGAACCTTACCGCCTGGACCCCTAAATCATTCCTTGCGTTGCGGGACTACAACGGGAGGAAACTCGGTGCGGATCTGGCGGCGGGCGTCACCGTGGGACTGGTTGCCCTGCCGCTTTCGATGGCCTTTGCCATTGCCTCCGGAGCGCCCCCGGAGGCCGGGCTCTACACCGCGGTGGTCGCTGGATTCGCTATCTCCGCCCTGGGCGGATCCCGCAACCAGATTGGTGGTCCCACGGGCGCGTTTGTGGTGATCATCGCCGGCATCCTGGCGCGCTATGGCTTCAACGGTCTGCTGCTGTGCACCATCATGGCGGGGTGCCTGCTCATCCTTTTGGGAGCGACTGGCCTGGGTGCGGCGGTCAAGTTTATTCCCCGCCCGGTGATCGTGGGTTTTACCAACGGCATCGCCCTGCTCATTGCCAGCACCCAGATCAAAGACTTCTTCGGTTTGCGCACCGGGCCGGTTCCCGGGGATTTTGTCGGGCGCATGCGGGTGGTGCTGGGGAATGCCGGGACCGTGTCCCTGACCACTACTCTGGTTTCCTGCGCCGGGCTACTGCTGATTGTGTTGATGATTCGCTTTCTGCCCCGGATTCCCGGCTACATTGTGGCCCTGGTCGCGGCCACGGCCGCCGTTTACTTCCTGCATTTGCCGGTGGAGACGGTTGGGAGCCGCTTTGGGGGTATCCCTTCGGGCTTTCCCCGCTTCCATGTGCCGGTGTTCGAATACGCCACCATGAGGACCTTGATCTCCCCGGCCATTACGGTGGCGATGCTGGGGGCGATCGAGTCGCTGATGTCGGCCGTGGTTGCCGACCGGATGAGTGGCGACCAGCACAATCCCAATGTGGAGCTGATGGCGCAGGGAGTGGCCAACATCCTGTCGCCCCTGTGCGGAGGGCTGCCGGCGACGGGGCGATTGCCCGTACCGCGACCAGCATTCGCTGCGGGGCGGTGTCTCCGGTGGCCGGCATAGTGCATGCGCTGACCGTGCTCGCGGTGCTGCTTTTTGCTGCTCCGTTGGCCCGGTTCATCCCGCTGGCGGTTCTGGCGGCGATCCTGATGGTGGTGTGCTCCAAGATGGGCGAGTGGCACGAGATCCCGCAGATTCTGCGGCTCTCGAAACTGGAGATCGGGGTTTGGCTGACGACCCTGTTGCTGACCGTGTTTGCCGATCTGACGGTCGCCGTCGAGGGCGGCATGATTCTGGCGGCGTTGGTGTTCATCCGCAAGGTCACGCTGACGACCACGGTGACCCGGGTGACCGACGACGATGTCGAAGATGGGCGGGCGCACGTGCTGCAGGGAAAGGATATCCCGCCGTATGTTGCGATTTATCGCATCCATGGTCCTTTCCTGTTCGGGGCTACGGAAAAGATCGACGAGATTCGCCGCCAGCTGCCCTCACTGCCGCCGATTGTGGTGCTGCGCTTGCGCAATATGACGGCCATTGACTCGACCGGCCTGCAGGCACTGCAGTGGCTTGCCGAGGAGGTGCGCGGATCCGGTCGAACGCTGTTACTGTGCGGCGCCCGCGAACAGCCGGCGCGATTGATGCGGCAAGCTTCGTTTGCCCAGCATGTGGGCGAGGAAAATATTTGTGCCCACGTCACCGCGGCGCTGGTGCGCGCCAACGCGATCCACGAACAGGGCCTGGCCCACGAGGTTGTGACCTAAGCATGGGCAAGGTCTATGTGGGTGTGGATGTGGGTGGTACCAAGACCGCGGTGGTCCTGTCTTCTCATCCGCCGGCCAGCCTGGGGCGTATTGAGTTCGCAACCTTGCCGGAGCAGGGCCCGGAGCGCGCTCTGCGCCTGATCGTGGAATCGGTGCGCACCTTGCTGGCGCAGCAGGGCTATGACGAGGCGGCGATTGCGGGCATCGGGGTTAGCTGCGGCAGCCCGCTCGATCGGGTGCGGGGAATTATCCAGGCGCCTCCCAATCTTTCCACCTGGGTGGATGTGCCCATCTGCAAGCAGCTGGGAGAGGCTTTCCACGCGCCTTGCCGGTTGGAGAATGATGCCAACGCGGGGGCGGTGGCGGAGCATCGATTCGGCGCGGGCATGGGCTGCGAGCACATGATTTTTCTTACTCTGGGCACGGGGCTGGGCGCGGGCATTATCGCTGCCGGCAGCTTGTACCTGGGAGCCAATGGCGATGCGGGCGAGATTGGCCACGTGCGCCTCAGCCCGACCGGCCCAGTGGGTTATCACAAAGCGGGCTCCATTGAAGGATGGTCGAGCGGTGGCGGGCATTGCGCAGCTGGCAGTCCGCATGGTGGCCCAGGCAGAACGGCGCGGCCGCTCGAGTGTGCTGCAGGCGCCATTGGCGAGCAGCGGTGGGTTGACGGCGCGCGATGTGGGCCAGGCGGCGCAGGCGGGCGATGCGGTGGCGCTCAGCATTCTTCGCAGCTCCGGAGCGCGGCTGGGCCAGGCGCTCGCCATGCTCATCGACGTGCTCAACCCGCAGCGCATTGTGCTGGGGGGATTGGCCTGGCGCATGGGAGAGCCCTTGCTTGCTCCGATGCGCAGAGTGATCGAACGCGAGGCCTTGCCGCAAACATTCAAGGCGTGCGCGATTGTTCCCGCTGCGCTGGGAGAGCAGATCGGTGATGTGTCTGCGATGTGTGTGGCCATGGGACTGGAAGGTCGGGGTTAGGATTTTTTCTAGCAAATGGACCTTGAGGACCTGTCTCCGGAAAGGAAAAAATCCTTACCAACCACCAAAGTTGCCTTTACCCTCCACCACAGTTTGGGACCTTTACCTTCCACCATCGTTTGGGATCTTTACCTTCCACCATCGACGGGTGCCCCACATCTCGCTCGTTTCACGCGAGATGTGGGATACTCGCGGACCTCAACGTTTTTTCCTGTCGGACTTTAAAAAATTTCCGGTTTGGCGCGGCTGCCCACCCGTCAATGGTGGTCAGGACAAAGATTTCCCGTCGATGTGTGGTCGGGACGAAGGTTTCCCGTCGACGTTTGGTTAGGACAAAGGTTTCCCGTCGATGGTGGTTCAGAACAGAGGTTAAAATCGAAAGTTGCGGTTGCATAGAAGGGTGAATGGATGAGTGGAAGGTTGGCGGGAAAGACCGCTGTGGTTACGGCTGCGGGACAGGGAATCGGGCGGGCGACCGCGATTGCCTTTGCTCAGGAAGGCGCCACCGTGTGGGCGACGGATATTAACCAGGCGGCGCTCAAAGCGCTCGCCGCGGAGCAACCTCACCTCAAGTGCCGCGAGCTGAATGTGCGCGACGCCAAAGAGATTCAGCTGTTCGCGGAGCAGTTGCCGGAGCCGGATATCTTGTTTAACTGTGCCGGTTTCGTACATCACGGCACCATTCTCGACTGCCAAGAAGAGGACTGGGAGTTTTCCTTCGACCTTAACGTGCGTTCCATGTATCGCACGTGCCGCGCGTTTCTGCCGGGCATGATCCGCGCAGGGCGGGGCAGCATCGTCAATATGTCGTCGATTGCCTCGAGCATCCGGGGTGTGCCCAATCGCTTTGTCTATACCAGCTCGAAGGCGGCGGTGGTGGGATTAACCAAGGCGATTGCGATTGATTTTGTGCGCCAGGGGATTCGTTGCAACGCTATTTGTCCGGGCACGGTGCAGTCGCCATCGCTCGATGGGCGCATTGCCGCGCAGGGGGACGCGGAGCAGGTGCGGCGTGAATTCATCGCGCGCCAGCCCATGGGCCGTCTTGGGCGCCCGGAGGAGGTTGCCGCCCTGGCGGTGTATTTGGCGTCTGACGAGTCCAGCTTCACCACTGGGCAGACGCACGTCATCGACGGCGGATGGAACATCTGACACCAGACGCCGCTGCCTTCTTTATCCGCCGGCGCGGCGTGCTCCCTGGTTGTGAAGGAATGTTACGACTGGATAAATGAGCAGCCGTGCCTGATCAGGCCGGGGCTCTTAGACCGCGGCCTTCCTTGCCTTCGCCCAACGCTTGCGCTGTGCCGCGGCAATCTTCTTGCGAGCTTCCACGCTCAGTACGCGCTTGCCCTTGACCTTAGGCGCTGCCGAACCATTGACGGAGCCCCGGGGGTGACCATTGGTGGAGCCTTGCAATAAAGCCTTCACTTGCTGTAGCCGCGTAATCTCGCCGTTGATGTGTTCTAAGATCTCTTTAGTATTCAAAACCTATTCTCCGGACGCAAAAAGTCGTCGTGAATAGAATATCAAATTCAATCCCGGGATAGGCAGCCGAGCTAACTCCGAGAGGTTATCGGGCGAATCACCTTGTGCCTAAGTGGAACGGAGCTTTCCCAAGAAGGTGTCTGCTTGTTCATGAAAACTTCACTCAACCGGCTGCGGGGCCGGTCGATTCTCGACCCCAGGGCAGCTTCGGCGGAGCAGTTATTTCTCGCGCCGCCGTTCACGGAAGAAGTAGTGGCGGCGATTCGGCTTATTTCGACCCGCTTGCCGCTCAAGGCCGATGAAGCTTCACGATTGCTGTGGCAAAGCGAAAGTAATGCGGCCTCAGAAGCAGAGTACGAGGCGTTGTTGCCGCTGATGCATGAAGTGGAGAAGCCTAAGCGGGTGCTGGAGATTGGTCCCGGCTTTGGCCGGTCGGTCGTTTTCTTTAGCAAGAAGGGTTGGTTCGCGGGCAGCGAGATCAGCCTCTACGACGCCAACGGAAGTAGTACCAGATACAAACAAAAATATTATGAACATCCTCCCCAGTGGCCGGACACGTCTTCTTTCTGCGGGAACCTTCCGTTGTTGAAGACCATGCTGGACTATAACGGGTTGAAGCAGTATGAAATTTTTGATGCGCAGCAATTGGGGCTGGCGGCGTTGCCCGGACCTTATGATTTGATTTACGGGTTTTACAGTATTGGGTTTCACTGGTCGCTGGAGTACTACCTGGATGATCTTGCTGCTTTGTTGCATGAGCGCACGCTGCTGGTTTGTACTCTGAACAAGAATTTTCGTCCTTTTCCGCGGTTGGCTGAATTTTCGACGCGGGTGCTCGAGTGCCGCGAAGTAAAGAAGAATGCCACTCCACTTCGGCTTTTAGTGTTGAGCAAGGGCCCGCTGCCGAGGGTAGGGCAGTCTGTGGCGGAGGCGTTTGGCGGTAAGGGTTAGCGGATGCGCGTTTGCTTCGGCCGTAAGAGTGAGCGAGCAGGTTCACATTTCAGTCCCGCAGGGACGCCTGAGTGCAGCCCAGAACGATAGTCCCGGGTCTGGAGTTTCTACATTTTCGTGGGCCTTGGGTATGATCGATCGGGCTTCGGTTTTGGGTTTTGCTTTGTATCAGGGCACGACTTTAAAAGCCGTGCCCCACATACAGCGCACGCGCTTTGTGCATAGGGTGGGTCCGAGGGCGAGTCAACACTGCGTCCTACGTGCACGTATGATTGAGAGTATGTGCGGGCGTTATGTGCGTAAGTCAACGCGAAGAGAAATTGCTGCGTGGTTTGGGACTGAGCTCGAGGCTGAAGATGCGAATGACCTGCAGTGGGGTGTCAGCTACAATGTCGCGCCTCAGACCTTTCAACCGGTGGTGCGCCTGAACCGCGACACCGGTTTGCGGGAGATTGCGGTCATGCGCTGGGGCTTGATTCCTTACTGGTCGAAGGATGCAAAGATCGGCTACTCGACGATCAATGCCAAGGCGGAGACGGTAGCGACCGCTCCCGCCTTCCGCGAGGCCTTCCGGCGGCGCCGCTGCCTGGTGCCCGCGGATGCATTTTATGAGTGGCAAACGCTGGACCCCAAACATAAGCAGCCCTTTGCCATTGCCCTGGCCAGCCGCGAGCCCTATGGCTTCGCCGGATTATGGGACCGGTGGAAGGATCCGGAAACGCACCAGTGGCTGGAGACTTTCTCCATCATCACCACCGACCCCAACCAGGTCGTTGCCCCGTTGCACAATCGGATGCCGGTGATTATTGAACGTAAGGACTATGCGCGCTGGCTGGGCGGCGGCGATCCACGGCTCGCCGGGACAGGTCCGGCGCCGCCCCCGCTCGATTTGCTACGGCCTTTTCCGGCGGAGCAGATGGTTGCGTGGAAGGTGGACCGGGCGGTGGGCAACGTGCGCAATGATACCGCGCAGTTGCTGGAATCTCCGCCGGACGAGCCCACTTTGGGTTTTGTTGCGGATCCGCAACAGCCGTGATGCTCGATTTACGACCCTCGCCTATCGTCCTGGAGTTACACAACCGCCCTTCTACCAATGACTTTGCCTGCAAACGCCGGTAGCGAGTTTGCGGATCCGCAACAACACTGATGGCTGAGGGCGCATGAATCCAGCAGTTGCATGGATAGATAACAAGAAAGGTTACAGTAAACAAGCAACGACATATTTCTAGCACAAGTTACTTAGGACGTAACAAAAATAGTGCTTAAGGTTATTGAACGTAGTCCGAAACTGAGGCATACTTGCACCAAGTTTGGTCATAACTACGCCACTGGTAGTTATGTTTTTGAAGAGTTCCCTCCTCCCCGGCTGACTCTTCTTTTTTGCCCTTGGTTCCTCCCCCTAGAAAATCGGAGATGCTATGAGTCCACTTCGGAGACATGGCGGCGGACGTCCTCGCTCGGTTGATTCCAGTCTGGACGTTGCCGAACGTTGGGGTATATCGATAAGGGCCGCGCGGCGGTTGGCGGGGCGAAAACTCGATGACGATGTGATGGCGATTTTAGTCTGCGACTGCAAACGCTTAGCAGCCGCGCAGCGCCGGGAAGTTAGCCCCCGGGGAAGATACACCGGCGGCATGAAGGCCCTGGGCATGCGTAGCCGCGTTCCTGGAGGCCTTGCATGAGCCGGGAGCCGGCAATTCCGCTGCAGGCGCGCCGGCGGCTGGTGAAGGACTACGCCCGGACGCGCTTCGGTTTGGAGGTAGACAAGCAGATGCGGCAAAGCCTGATCCGGCGAGTACGCAAGGGGGATGTGAAGTACGCCCGGAAACTCACCAGCTCACGCACAGTGATTGTGCTCGATCATGAAGGCAGGGAGATGGCATTTCTCTACAGCAGTGCCAGCAAGGAAATTATCAGCTTCCTATCTCCCGAGGCTCCGGAGACCGCCGACTGGCGGCGCTCCCGATCGGCGGGCGTGAAACTCGTTCGTCCCGGCCACCACCACCGGGATTGGCTGGGCCGGTGAGCGAGCGTGCCGGGTACAGCCAAGGCGGGAAGGGCGGCGGCGGAAAGGGCGACACGGATGCGCCCTTACCCGCGAACGTGGCGGCGGAGATGGCGATCCTGGGCGCCATTCTGCTCAACAACGGCCATTACCAGGAGGCGGCGGGCCGTATCGAGGCAGCGGACTTCCTGCTGGATGCGCATCGCCGCGTCTTTCAACGGATGGGCGAGCTGATCACGGAAGGCCGGAGGGTCGACATCGTGACCCTGGCCGAGCAGTTGCAACGCAACAAGGAGTTATCGGTCATCGGTGGAGTCGCGTGGCTGGCTGCGCTCACGGAGGGTTTGCCCCGCAGGCTATCGATTGAGGACTACGTTCGCATCGTGAAAGACAAGTCGCTTCTGCGGCAAACCATTGCGGAGAGCGACCGGGTAGGAGTGCTGGCCGGCGACCAATCCGGCTCGGCCGAGGAGGTGCTGGCCGAGGCGGAGTCAGCCTTCCGCAGGATTGCCGGCAAGGCAATCACTTCCGGACTTACTTCGGTGGCCGAGTATGTCCGGGGAAATTATCCCTGCATTGACAAAATCTTTGAACAGAGCGCCAGGCTGACCGGCATTCCTTCCGGCTTCGGGAGCCTGGACAATCTCACTGCGGGGTTTCAGCCGAAGGAGTTGACCATCCTTGGTGCGCGGCCTTCGATTGGCAAGACGGCCGTGGCCGGCAATATCGCGGTGCATGTTGCGATGTCGGGTAAGACGGTGGCCTTCTTCAGCCTGGAGATGCCCAGCAAGGCGCTCATCGACCGCATGTGTTGCGCCCTGGGGCAAGTAGATCTGCAGGCGCATCGCCATGGACGGTTGAGCGAGGTGCAGAAGCATTACTATCTGCGCGCACTGGCCGAGATCATCGATGTGCCGTTATACATTGACGATCAACCGGGGCAGACCGCGGCCTCGATCGAGGCCAAGGCGGCGCGGTTGCAAGCCAGCAACGGTCTCGACCTGGTGGTGGTGGATTATCTGGGATTGATGGCGGCGGAGCGAAAAGGAATGGAAAACCGTGAGCAGGTGGTGGCCGCCATCAGCCGGGCGATGAAGGGCTTGGCCAAGCGTCTCAACGTGCCGGTGATCCTGCTATCGCAATTGAACCGCGAACTTTATAAGCGGGTGGATAAGCGGCCGATCCTCTCCGACCTGCGTGAATCAGGCGCGATTGAACAGGATGCGGACATGGTTCTGTTTTTACATCGCGAGGAATACTACAACCGCCAGGATCCATCGCTGGCCGGCAAAGGTGAATTGATTATTGCCAAGGCGCGGAATGGGCCGCTGGGCACGGTGCATCTGCATTATGACGCGCGCACGTGCAGGTTTGAGAGCGAAAAAGAGTGACGGCCGAAAATGTGCAACCATTCCCAGATAACCGTGATCTTATAAGGGGGACATGAGCAAGAAAAACACCAATACGTCGCCAGCTTTCACTTTCCTTGGAGGACTTTTTTTTCTACCTAGGAGTCGTATGAAGGGCCATCGTCAAGTGTTGCTGTTTGCCACTGCTGTTTTAGCATTACCTCTCGCTGCCTTCACTCAAAACACAACCAGTTCGGATTTCACGCAGGCGGATCAGCACGAGGCCGCGTTAATGAAACCGGCGAATGCCATCCTCGTGACCAGCCTTGATGGCGCTAAGGATCAATCGGGTTCGGCCGTGAGCGCGAAGCTCGAGGATAAAGTAAATCTGAACAATGGAACCGAATTGCCGAAAGGCACGATGCTGCTGGGAAAGGTAACCACGGACGACATGCAGCAGCAGGGCACGAAAAAGCTGGCGCTCCGCTTTGACCAGGCGCGCCTCAAGAATGGGACCACTGTACCCATCCGGGCTACGATTGTAGGATTCTATGGGCCGGCTGCCGGGGATATCAATTCACCGGAGGGCGGCGTTGCCAGGAACAATGATTGGACTTCAAGTACGCTGGAGTTTGATCAGGAAGGCGTTGCTTCCGGCGTTGACCTGCACAGTAAGATTGACAGCCAGAACTCGGGCGTCTTTGTTTCTACCAAGAAAGACGATGTAAGACTGAGACGGGGCAGTGAGGTTCAGTTCGCCATCGCTGCTGCGAATGGCGGACAGAACGGAATGTCAGCGGGCGGCCAGAACTAACTCACAGGGAGCCCTGTTCATCGACCCCAACGACGCCGGCCCAAACCCATGCGTCGCGTCGTTGGGATCGGTGCTTCCTGCCGGTCCAGTTCCTCGGATTTTTGTTGCCAGCGAATGGCAGCGGAGCCCATATCGAGGCCACGCACTGCTAACTGCAGCGTTAATTGCCGCGGCTGACTTGCCTGCTGCACAAAGGTGTACAAGGCATAGCGTGTCTCGTCGGCTACGTCGTCCAGGGGGTCTCCGGAAATTTTGCGGATATCTCCAGGCCTGGCCTCGTCGTGCATGCGGGTGCGCAGTGCTTCGAAGGTGCGTGGGCATACGTCGGTGATTTCGAATTCGCCGGTGCGGAGCAAGCGGTAGAGCAGTTGCCATCCACCCAGACGGTCGTTCGATGCCCGCTCGCAGGTGATTTCCCAGGGCTCGAATACTTCGTTGATCTGGTCGGCGATGGTGTGGCCGTCGCCAATTTCCTTGAAGTTAGCCGGGTCGAGATAGGCAGCGACAATCCGCCGCCGTTGTCCGTTTTCTTCCGGCTTAATAAAAGCATCGACGACCATCTGTGCCAGCTCATAGGCGGGCACGTGGGGTACGACTAACTCGCCGATCTTGCGGATACGACCCTGGGGGAAATCCGGAGCCTGCTGCTGTGTCAGCCGGTTCGACTCGATGCCGTGGACCTCGATCTTCTGGTGAAGCTCGGCTGGGCCGCGGACGTAGAGGCCCACCGACGAGGAAGATTTGCCGTAGCCGTAATCGATGGAGAGGAAGTGGTTGTGCCACCACTCCACGCTGGCCTCGGCCAGGGGGCGCACTATGCCTGCATGCACAAAAGGGAAGTAGGCTCCCTCGAGCGTGCACCAGCAGCCCTGTTCCATGGCCGCGGCGGCGCCACCAGACATCATGTGCAGGCGCTTGGCGTAGTTGGCATCGAGCAGATTATGATCTGAAAGTTTGCCGGGAATGAAGGCTACGGAGAAGGGAATTGCCTCGCCATCGGAGGGCCAGCAGCGATCGCGATAGAGCTGGCCTGATTGGGCGGCGCCCTTTGGGTTGTGTACCGGGCAGTGGCCGCGCAGAAACAGCGCCTGGTGCCAGGCGGCGCCTACGTTGCCGGGGTTGGAGGTAAGCCGCATGCGCAGCCGCAGGGTGGCATCGGTCGAGCTCAGGCGGCCGAGGATGTTGCGCACTTGTTTTTCTGTGTGCAGGGTCGACTCGTCAAAACCGATGAAGGAGTAGCGTGGGCCCAGGTATTTCCACACGTCGTCGTCGGTCTTCATGTAGGCGAAGCGGATGGTGGCTCCGGAGGGAAAGCTCCAGGTCCATTTGGGCGAGCCGACGAAGACGCCGCCCAGGGGGGCATAGAGGCGGCGGGTCTTGTCGATGATGTCCGTCATCTCCACGAAGGAAGAGCGGAAGACAATGCCGCGCAGGTTGGGGTTTTGGTATTCCTGCACGGCGTCCATGAGCATGGTTTCGGTTTTGAGGGAGCCGGCGGAACCTCCGAAGAGCAGGATGTCGGCTTCGGAATCGAGCGCGGAGCGCTGCGCTGCGGTGGCGGGTGTCCAGCGGTAGGCGGGGTCTTCGGCGAGTGTCATTTTAAGAGCTGTCCCGGCAACCGGCGACGGGTGCCCCACATCCCGATTTCCTGTGAAGCTTAGTGGGTTCGCGAACTTCATGCGCCCTTCCTTAAAGAAAGGCGCACACGCAGTCTTGTGCCAGTGCGGCGTGCAGGGAATTCGGGGTATCTCGCTTGTGTTTCGCGAGATGTGGGATACCGCTGCTTTCCATTGGCTGTGTTCGAAGGCCGGAGACCAGGATCAAGGTTCGTGGTATCCCACATCTCGCGAAACACGAGCGAGATGTGGGGCACCCGTCGCTGGTTGCGGGGTTGGGACTTGGGCGTCATGCTTCGGGCATCCAGCGGGCTCGATAAATCTCAGGTGCGGGGGCTGGCTTGGCCGCCGGCTTCGGCTTCCCCGGCTGGGCCAGCTCTTCGCACAAGGAGTCGAGGGCTTTTAGTTGTCCCGTAATGTTCCCCTTGGTCTGGTTCTCGTCCAGGTTGGCCAGCTCCCAATACCGGGTCAGGATTTGATTGCGGTCGAATTCCAGCGACTTATTGAATACCAGCTTCATACATACCCTCGCTTTCGAAAGTCATTCGTGTAATATTTGGCTTCATGGGAAGCAAAGATAAAGGCAAGCGCGAGACCAAGAAGGCACCTAAACCTAAGCCCAAAGTAGAGCCCGGACGCAAGCGCGGAGAAGACACCCGCCTCGGGGGCCCGCCCAAGGTCTGACGCGACAGGCTGCTCAAAAAAACTCTCTGCACGAAGGCACTGCTTTAGCCGCGCCATAGAAGAGGCGTACCCCAGGGGCTAAAGAAGGTGCGTGAGAAGCGGTTTCCGAACTCCAGTCCCGCAGGGACGGCTGAGCGTAGCCCAGGACGTTAGTCCTGGGTGCAGCATGCAACATGATTGAGTCCCGCAGGGACGGCTGAAGGAGGATCGCGTTGCGGTCCATTCTCAGCCGTCCCTGCGGGACCCACGGCAGGCCGGGTCGTCCTTGTCAAATCCAACCCAGGACTGCGTCCTGGGCTAAGTTCAACCGTCCCTCCGGGACTAAATTCGTAAATCCCAGTTGTCACACACCCTCTAAAGCCCTCATCGCTCTCAGCCCGGTGCGGCACGGCTGAAGAGGCTGCGGAAAAAGCCGGATCGAGCAAGAAAGCATGCCCCGGTGGCTAAAGCCCAAGTTGATTACATTGCATTTGCGCCGGGAAAAATCCCCGGCCTACCCTAAAACCGAGTTTTTCCGCAGGCTGTGAAGCCGTGCTCTTCGTTCAGGGTTTTCCCGCAACCTGTGTGAGAACTATAAGAAAACCGCAGATCTCTCCACTATGCTTCGCTCCGGTCGAGATGACAAATTTGTTTTGGGTAAATTGCGGTTTTTCCAGTCGATGGGCGGCCTTACAAAGCTCAACAAATTTGTCATCTCGACCGGAGCGAACCCGGATTTCCTGCCTAGCTGCGCTGGACACGACCACGTGTGCGGCTTTCGTTAAGGAAAGCCGCATGAAGTTCGCCAACGCCACCAAACTCAACAGGAAATTCGGGGTAGCGTAGTGGAGAGATCTGCGGTTTATTTTCAGTTCGGCTTTCCCCCAGCCGGTTAAGACCGGCGCAGATTTTTGTGACGGACGGTGATGTTCCGTCCGTCTTCGGTGCGCACGCGCGCGATGCGCATGTTTGGATCTACGTAGAGGACCCTGGCTACCGCGCCGTCGGTCAGTCTTACTCTTGAGCCCTTGACTACGTCGCCTTTTGCTATCTCAGGGATAACTCCATTTTTGGAGTTAAACCGGTCCATCGCGCGATCGTTGATAGCTCTGGCGGTAGTCCTCGCCGGTGCCGCGCTTTGGCCCTCGAGCTCTGCGTTGCGCGCTTTCTTGTAGTCGTGGTGTTCGTTCCGATTTACCTCCAGCACCGGGCGGGGAACGATCTGCAACTCTTCTGAAGCGCCGTTGGGCATCTGCAACTGCAGGGAAAAACTGCGGTAGTGATATTCCGGATCGACGGCAGCGAAGTTATACTGCTCCCGCAATACCTTGAAGTGCTGCCTTATAGCGGCCACCACGGCATCTTTGGCTCGCGGCGTGTCGACTGCGATTTGTGCCGCGCCGTAGTCACTGACGGTTTCTGCCGGTTGGCCCTGCAGCACAATTTTTTCTGCCAGCCGCCGCGGATTTTTGGCATTTCGGCTGGCTGCCAGCGCGGCCCCGGGAACGTGCCGGATCGCTGCCTCCAACCGCGCCTTGTAAGCCGGCATCGCGTTGGTAGCCAGTGCCTGGTTAATCGCGGGGTTATCCGTAGGCTGCACGATCTTGCGGCCGGAAGCGGGTTCTCTCAATCCCACCGGCATCGCTGGTTCAAATCCCAGATCGGCCAGCGAGGAACGCAGTGGTTCGAAACCAAGCGTGTGCAGTGGATGCGTGACCATAGTTACATTCCCCCAAAAAGGGTTGCCCGCGAGGCACCTTTAACAGCAAATAATGAGCCGAAACCTCTCACGACAAGCCGGGTTCGCATCGTATGTGAGGTTGTTGTAAGAGGAGAGAACGATGAAAACGAAATGGATCGCTAGTGTCATCCTGGCTTCCGCTATGGCGGCTCCAGCCTTTGCCCAAGTCGGTATCTATATCGGTCACCAGCCGCCGCCGTTGCGCTATGAGGTTCGGCCAGCTATGCCGGGTCCGGGCTATGCCTGGGTCGATGGGTACTGGAACTGGGCCGGGGGACGGTATGTGTGGATCCCCGGAGTATGGCGCCGGCCTCCTTATGCAGGGGCGTATTGGAGCCATCCTCATTACGACCACTATGATCGCGGTTGGGCCTACCACGAGGGTCACTGGGATCACGAGGATCATGGCGATCACCACGATTGGGACCACGACCACGACCACCGCTAACCTTCTTACCGGGCCCGGCTAAAAACCGGGCCCGGCTGCCCCCGCCGTAGCTCAGTCTTCATTTAATACTTTAAGGTTGGCATCTATCTCCCTGGCTCGGAGCAGATTGGCGCGGGGCAGATAACCGACCTGACCCTTCGAGGAAACCTTTACGTACAACGGATTCCCGCCGCGGTCAGGAACTGTTTTGCCGGTGGACGTGCCGGCAAAATATCCCGCGAGCCCTCTTCGTATCGGCGCATCGTCTCTGGCCGGAGTCGCTTGCGTAGGCGCTTTGGTCAAGTTGCCGGTCAGCGGAGTGGATTCGCCCGGGCCGCTTACCGGAGCGTGATCGGGCGGGGGCAACACCAGGCTCTGCGCCTCTGCCGGCGAGAGGATCTGCTTAAGCAGCCTGCTGGCTTCGTCTTCCTGATCGTCTTTCATGGTTACAGTTTTCCTACCTTCCCCAGATTGCCGGCGATGCTGGTGCCGACCTCGTCCCAGAAGCTGGGCGTTTTGGCCGTCTGGGTCTCGTCGCCCAAAACGCTATCTGCCGCGTTGGAAGATGTGCCGTACAGCGACTGATTGGCGTTGATGGGCAGTGCCGATGCACCGAGCGCGGCCTGGCTGTATCCGGCTTCCCCGGCGATGCGTTTTTGCTGAGCCGCGGCCAGGTCGCTCGATAAGTCGCGGGTGTTCTGCTGTGCCCCGGCTGCCGCAGTCGCGGCATCGGCCGCACCGTTCTGGCCTGTACGCCTGGCTTGCGCCTGCAGGGCGCCGGCGAGGGAATTGGCACCCGCATCCGATACGCCGGTCAGACCGGTGTTGATGGTCTGGTCGTATTCGCCTCCCGGCGTATAAGGATTACCGGAGACAAATTTTGCCAGCTGGTTGTTGTAGTTGCCGATGGCATCTTCGGTCGAACCGAACGCCGATTGCGCGTTGCCAAAGTCGGCTGCGTTTTCGTTGGACGCGTTGTTGAATGCTTGCGTGGATTGGCCTCTGCTCATTATTTTCCTCTCAGGTCTTTGGCGAAGTGCGCGAGCTCGCGATCGACACAGTCGAAGCCCGCGCGCCGCAACGGTTTCTGGATCATCTTTTTCAATTGGCGAGGAACAAAACACTCCAGCCAGCGAAAGCCCTGGAGTTTTAATACATAAATCAGCCCCTCTATCTCCCGGCGGCAGAACGCGGTCGCCCTGGGGTCGCAACCCACAAAGCGCAACTCCGCGATGGTCTCTACGTAGATGCAGTTGCGGATCGCTCCGCTTTCTTCCACGCCCACGAGCGCGATGGCGATGGCGGGGCCGAACAGCCAGGGCAGCTCGTAATTGGTGCGTTGGGCGGCCTGGTGCTCCTGATGGAGCCGCTGAATTGCGGGCCAGTCGTCACGGGTAGCCTGGCGCAGGACGACGCGCTTCATTTCAACGCGAGCCCGTGCTTGCCGGCGTAGATAAGCATCTGTTGTTGTGACGTATTCAACGCCTCGTTAATTTGCCGGACGGCTGCGGCCGGGTCCAGGGTGCCGAGATTGTCTTTGGGATGAACGGCGCCGCATGCAGGGCAGGCATCATGGCCAACGGCAAGCTGGACCAGGTGTTGATGGCCGCGCTCGTCGCGCAGCTCGATGACGTGAAAACCGCTGGCCAGGTCAAGATATTGCTGATGCAGGCTATACATTGGCGTAAAGCCTCCCTCCGTTGTCGCCGGTGGCGCCGCCGCCGCCGGCTGCTCCTCCGCTCACGCCGCCTGTGGCAGTCACGGTCGGGGAGCTGGAATAGCCGCTCCCGGCGCTCCCCGGCGTGACCTGGGTAACGGCACCGGCGGAGACCACTGCCGTGGCCGTGGCGCCGCTGCCCGAGCTATCGGTAATGGTCAACGCAGGCGCCGCAGTGAGCCCATTGCCGGGGTTGATGATCTGATAGGCTACGATCGCGCCCCCGGTGACGACGGCGTGAATCACCGGGAAAACCAATCCACTAGCGTTGGCAATGACGGAAACCTTGCCGACCGGCACCCAGGTATCGGGAAAGGTCTGCGCCAGTTGCGGTTTTAGTTGATATTTCTGCCCGTCCCACACCACAAAGCCATTGGTGGAGTAGGCGATATTCAGGATGGTGCCGGAGGCGATTACTTTAGACCTGTTACCAAGGATTGAGGTCCACGAGGTGCCGACCCCGCCCGAACCATAGACCCGAACCGTGGCGGTGCTGCCGGCCGCAACCGAGTCTACCGTGGCGTAGTTCGATTGGTTGAGCGATAGGTTGCTGCCGGTGGCGGCTGAGCTCACCAGGCCGGCGCTGACGGCGCCCGGCTGCACCAGATAGCTACTCCAGTTTTTCTGGTTATAACTCGATCGCAGCCGCCAGTAGAGAGTGGCGCCGGGGTTATTGAAAACGTAGCTGGTATTGGTGCTGATGGGATAGACCGTGATTCCGGACGCGAAGTTGGCCACGGGCGAGCTCGAGATCTCCTGGTAAATGGGCGCGTTGGTAGCATTCTGCGTGGGCGTGATGGAGACGGTGAAGCTGCCATTGGCTCCGCTCACGGCAAGCCGGGAAGCGGCCGGGGCGGAGGTGAAGGCGGCGGCGGTGGTGTCAACCTTGGTCAGGGGCGTGGTACCGGTCTGCGCGTACAGGGACTGCAGAGCGAGATGAATGCCGGTGAGGGTCTCTCGCAGGTCGCTGTTGCCCCGGGCCGCGGAGTTGATCTGGGCCAGGTTCACACTAAGTGCCATTGCTGGTCCTTCCCGTAAACAGGGGGCGCGTAAACAGGCTGCAGTACTTCAGCGCAAACCAGGAATTCGCGGCGGAGCCGTTGGTGAAGCGCATGCGAAAGCGCTCATTCTGCCCCTGGGCGCCGCCATCGTAGCCTCTCCAGTTTTCTGGGGTCAGGGGAAAGGGAGCCAGCTTGATCTCGGTTGTGCCGGTTGGGTTGCTTCCCGCAGAGGCTTGCTGTGAGTCGGTGTAGCTTCTTGCCACCATCACGGATACGCTCATGGATCCCTGACCCAATGCATTGATGGTCACCCCGCCCAGCATGGAAACTTCCATCAGATCCTGGGTGCTGGTGGTCTCGTACTGGCACTCGATGCCACTGCCGTTATCGTTGTAAACACCGGTGGCGATCATCTGCACCGTGCCATCCGGAGCGGAGGAGCCGATCAACACCTGGGATTGGCGCAGGGCGCCGAAGGGTGAAGCATTCGTGGTTAGCCGGCGCTCACAGCGCACCGCGACCATGCCGGCTATATCATCCAGGCTCCACTTGCGGGCCGCGCCCATGGCCACCTCCCGCCCCGCATATTGGCTGAAGTGGATGGGGCCCGACAGGCCTTCCATGTAGTTCATGGTCAGGGTCTGGTTGGGCACGGTTGCGTTGCCGACGGGGATGCCGATCCGGATCTCCTTGTTTTCTTCATCCACGCAGCACCAGATCAAATGCTGGTAATCCCAGTTGATGGCCGCCCACAGCGTGGGGATCTCCTTGGTCATCAGCTTTGGTTCGGGTTCACTGGGGGCGTAGGCGTAGGCTCCACTGCGATGGATGAAAAACAGAAACTCGTTAGTGACGCAAACGGCGCGTGGCCCGCAGGGGCCTACGCCTTCCCAGCGCTGTTGCACCGACCAGGTGGAGGGGTCGGTTGCCGTGGGGGAGATGGTGAAGCCGGAGCGCTCTTTTAAGGAGAACAGTGTGCCTTGAAATTCGCGGGCACAGATGCAGCGTTGCCCGTTACCGTTGGCTACCTGGATCGGGCTGGTGTCGCCGTAGTACGACTCCGAGTCCGCGGCCAGCGAGATGTAGTGACCGGATCCGTATCCATCCACGCCGCTGAGCACGACGCGATCGATGGACGGTGAGTAATACACGTCGACGGCCGCGGGCGGCAACACGCAGCGCAGCCTATCTGTCATGTCGGTCGAGGTTTCGGCCTCCAGAAATTCGTCGGTGAAATTGAAGAAGGCCGTGGTTGTGGTATTGTCGCCAATCACGGTTGCTGTCAGGGGGATGCCCGCGCTCACCGTGGCTGCGGGAATGGAGAAGAACGGTCCGGCATTGGTTCCATCCGCTACAGTAAAACCAATAGTCCGGTTGAGGGTGTTGGCGGGCCCTATGGGAATGTTCGCCATGTACAGCTGGTCGCCGGGCACGTCGACGCTCACCGAGGTGAAGGCGGGCACGGTGGGACTTAGATTTCCGTTCCGGTTGGTGAAAGCGATGCTGGCATAGCGCAGGCCGGTGCCTGCATCGGGCGCGATGTTGCCGGCAGAACCAGAGCTGTTGGCTGTGGGCGCAGATGGACCGCTGGCGGTAGCGGTAATGGTGGCGGTGGTGAGGGGCTGGAAGGATCCTACGAGCGCGTAGCTGTTGGGGGAAGGTGGAGGAGCTCCGGTGGCGACGTCGGCCTCGTATAAATTAACGCCCGTGATTTGGTACAGCGTGGAGGGAATGGGGACCTGGATTGCATCATTGAGGACGGTGTCGATCAGCGCTCCGGCAATGGAAGGGAGGGTCTCGCCGGCTGCGTTGGTAAAGGTGGCGATGACGTAGACATCGCGCCCGGCAGGAAAGCTGCCCGAGCCTGAAGCGCGTTCTACGGTTGGTGCCGGCGGGGGTTGCAATCCGCCTGGGGTAACCCTGGCGGTGTTCGAGGATGGTGAGGCTGCCCCGGATGCCGTCACCGTGACTGTGACGGTTGCGCCGAGGGCAAAATTTCCTACCTGGGCGAAGCTCGCCGAGGAGGGCGCTGCCGCTCCGGTGGCCACGTCGGCCTCGTAGACATTGACGGATGTTGGCTGGTAGGCCGATGCCAGGCCGCGAATCCACCCTGCCAGGCTGGACAAGGCAGGCACGGTGAACTGCGCGGCATCATGCAGATTGGTATTCACCAGGATGCCGGGTGCGGAGGCAATCGACTCTCCCTGGGCGTTGACGTAGGTCATCTCCAGGTAAATATCGCGGCCCGCGGTGAAGGCGCCGGCACCGGCGACTCGGGTAAGTTGGGGGCTGTTCGGCGCAGGTAGCCGGTTCACCAGGACTGGCGTGAGCTCTTGCCAGGTTACGCCTGCATCGGTAACCGTGGCGTTTTCTGTGAGCGGCCAGGATGGCTCGGTGGCGTTGGTTGTTCCGGCTACGAGGCATCGGTAGAGATGTCCGTTGCCGCCGGTCACGGTGGGTTGCACATACTCACCCACCAGGTAGGGTGTGGATGCCAGCCAGGGCGCGCCCAGCGGCTTTTGTCCGTAGGGATCCAGTTGCTGTGTGCTGAGCCCGTAGACGTTGATGGGGGCCTTGGGCGTCTTCAGGTCGGAGTAGGCGATGAGCGCCCGGTTGTAAGCCTCGGTCACGATGGCGTGCGCGTTTGCTGGTTGGGTTACCAGCGGGCCCTGCACCCGGATGAGTCTGCCGCTGCCCGCGGGGCTTTCGACCAGCAGATAGCCGTCGGTATCGAACACCATGGGAACCTGGAATAGGGTTTCGCCTGGATTCTCGGGGGTATAAATCAACGAGGCCAGGCCTGTGATCGCCGCTTGGTTTGGCCCCTGCAAGGCTGTCTGCAGACCGTAGCGCGTGGCCACGGTGGTGAGTTGGAATCTGCAGTTTTTGCAGACGGCCGCAACGCCCATAGGCAGCACGGTGGGATCGTCGTTGTCGACCAGCCCACCAAAACGGGTGAACTCGTGCGGGAGAAAGCCTTCAAAATTCATTCAGTGTGCCTGTGTGGCTAGTCCCGAAGGGACGGTTGAAACTAGCCCAGGACGCCAGTCCTGGGTTGGATTTGAAAGGACGACCCAGTCCCGCAGGGACGGCTGAAAATGTGCCGCGACACCATCCTCCTTCAGCCGTCCCTACGGGACTGGGTCATGTGTCTTGAATTACCCAGGACTAGCGTCCTGGGCTAAGGTCAGGCGTCATTGCGGGACTAAATTCCTAAAACCCGAGGTCTGCCGTGATGCAAAGCATTGGACGCGTGTGTACGAGCCAAAGTCATTGCGGCCTTCTCCGCCCCTTAGACGCGACGCTTCTGCATGGTGAGGATCACGTTGCCGCTTGTTACCGCGGAGTTATAGGCACCGGATACGATCGTTCCACCTGGGCTATATACGTTGATCAAGAAGGCGTTCAGGGTTGAGCCGGTGATCTTGGGCTGAATGTAATAGCCGCCGATATCTTCGAGGTAAACCGCGGGCGCCAGGGTTAGCGGCAGCTCGAAAAATCCCTCCATATCGAGGCCGTTGGGGTTGGCCAAGGTGGCTAAGTTGAGGGGATCTCCACCGCTGGTGAAGCTGCCGCTGAAGGTAAGTTGGATGAAGACAGTGCTGTTCCGCTGTCCTGCCGCGCTTGAGTAATCGATGATTGCTCCTGAAACTGCCATGTGTTTCTCCTTAAGTAAGAAATGGAACTAACGAATGCCGGAATGCCTGGTCTGCCGCGCAGCGCGGCGCACCTGGCCCTGTTCGGCGCGGACGAGCTGCTCCATGATTTCGTCCATACCTTCCAAGGCCTTCTGTTCGTATGCCCTGGTCCACGCATCGTTGCCGCGGACGGTGGCCACCAGGGCGGCGGTGCCGTAGGCGACCACGTAGCCGATGCGCGGGTGCGACAGCAATACACTGTCATCGCTGGTGAGCGCCGGCGGCCCAAATTCGCCGCGGATACGCAGATCGACCGCGATGGAACAATTGGTGAGCCAGATCACTTCGCTGCGAAACTCCCATCCGGCCATGCCCTCGCGTGGCTGCAGGTCGGGAAGGACCTCGTAATTCCGCACCAGGCGGTAGTAGGCGGGATCGTCGCCGGCCGGCTTCCAATCGATGCGCAGTGGCTGATCGGTAAGCGCCGCCAGGGGGCCACTGCCGGTTTGATACGTAGCAAGGTTCGGGGTGCCCGGCGGAATACCCGGCACCTCTACCATGGCGATATCCCACGAGGATTGTGTCGATGCCAGTTGCGAATTGACATCGTCGTACACCTCGCAGATGAGGGGCACGAGGAAAGCATCGGTCAGGTACGAGCCCTGGGGATCGTCCAACAGATTACGTACCCGCGCTTTTACCTGTCCTAAGGTCCAGCTCACGCGATGCCTGCCTTGCCTTTCGCTCGATCGCGGTCCGCCTTGATCTGGTTCACGGCCTTCCACTCTTCCGCAGTCAAACGATCCATCTCCACCGCACCGTAGGCAATGCGGGCCTGCTTGTATGCTTCCACCACGTTGTAGTAGTAGTTGCAATTCACACACAGAATGGCGCCGGCCTTGGGGATGGCGGCGCAACTAGGGCAAGGCTGGGGTTGCTTTTCTGTGAGCGTGTTGGCCTGCATCACCCACCGGGGTAGTTCCGGAATGAGACCTTCTTCCACCGCCAGCCGTGCCAGGTCGCGATGGGTATCGTTGACGTTCATGCGCTGGGAATCGTTCTCGTACCATGCGTTGGCGGATTGCAGCCGCTGCAGGATGGAGGTGTTTCGCTTCTTGCGGATGGCGGTCAGGGTCTCATGGAAGTCGCGCTCGCGCACTTCTACGTAGAATTCTCCCCGGTCGCTGTAAGCTACTTCAGGCACGCGGATGGTGCCGCCTTTCTTGATGGTGGCGGGGTCGTGATCGCCGACATAACAGAGCACTCCGCCGAAGCCGCCATCCTGCTGCACGTATTCGCGAATGTATTCGGCGGCCAGCACCAGGGGGATGGCCGGCACCGGCTCCATCTGCATCATGTTCTGCGCGTCGCAGCCCAGGTCTTTGTGTCCCCAGCGGGTTTCGCGGATCACGTGGATGGTGTAGGGTTTGCCCGGAGGGCAGGGGGCGATCTCCTCAGGGAAAAAGACACCGCCATTGATCTTGAGGGGAAAGGGGTTCAGGTTGAGGATGGTGACGGGTTTGTCGGCCTCGGCTTGTTTGAGGAGGCGTTGGATCTCGGCGTAGCGCTTGACGGTCCAGCGCTGGCCCGGATCGCGGAACTTACCGGGGTCCTTGCCTAGCAACGCTTCCGCGTTGGCGCGTTGCATTTCCGGGGTGATGACGACTGTTGCCATGGGTAGTGCTCCTTATGCCAAGAAAGTTGAAGGTCCAGGGGGCCGGTATTCGCTTGTAAGTTGAATTTAGAGAATGCCGATGTGCTCATTCCCATTGCCGGTGCGGCGGGCAAGCTCTTGTCTCCAGCGGCTGGCGGCCAGGCTGCTACTGTGCAAGGGCGAGATATGATCACGCATCATGGCGTCGTACTCGACCTTGCGTTTCGCCTCGGCCTGTTGCTCCTCGTATTGAAACCGTAGCAGGTACTCTTGCGCCCTGGACTCCGGGCTGCCGTGGCGCCCGTTGATCCCCGCACTGTACTTTGCGATCAGACCCTGCAGCGCATCTGTCGTCGGCACCCTCGACCATGGACCAAACACCATCTCATAGTCACCACATTCGGGATAAGGCCCTAACATGGGAGTAAATCCGTCGATTGCCTTGTAGGAATACCACTCCGCCTGGGTGCCATAACTCGAGGCCGGGAACCACTTTTCCAGGATCCAACCTGCTGCGTGGGGATACTTCTTTACCTCGCGCATCTCTGTCACCACGCGGATCGGCTTATTGTCGTGACGGGAAAAATTGCAGCCCGGCGCATGGGGATTGGGCTGAAAGTTCAAGCCGCCCTTCTCCGCGGTGGAGAGCCCTTCCGCCCAATCGCGATAAACGCCGGATTCTTTCACCAACCGGTCGCTGCCTACCAACAATCTCCATTGCGGCTTACCAAAAGGATTCTTGCCGCCATAGGTGGTAAGGAACCTTTGCGCGGAGCTGGGCACGATATGGCTCATGGCTGTCCGCCGGTGTAGGTGAACGGAGCGGTCTTTCTGCCATACCAGTTGGCAGACATGGAAGCGTCGGTGCTTTCCAGGTGATAGCCCACGACCTCGGGGATGAATCCTCGTTTCGCCCGCGGCCACAGTTTGGCAAACGCCATGTCACCGCGCCCGGCGTCGGTGTGGGCAACGGGATACTCACAGATCCCTGAGACGGCCGGGGCCCACATCTGGAAGAACCCGATGGGAATATAACCTCCGCCGTCTTTGCTGGTGACGCGCGTGCCCAGCGGAAAGGCGTTCAAGTGAACGTAGGCGTCGCATTCATGCTGCAGCGCAGGCCTCTCTAAAAACCGGTCCCACTCAGCGTAGCCCTTTACCAGGAACCGATCGATACCGTAGATCATGCAGGGGTCGAGGTTGGCATTTTGCAGCAGCAAGCGGGTCTGCGGTGGCAGCCAGATGTCTGCGTCCAGGTGCACCACCCAGGCGTCCTGATCGAGGCGGCCCAGGCCCTCATTGATGCCTGCTCCCTTGCAGAATTTGTTCCAGCGCGAGTTGAGCGCGTCGGTCTTGATGCACTCCACATGATTGAACTCGCAGATGCGCTGCGTATCGCGATCTTCCGCGGAAGTGACTACCACGATGCGGTCGAACAGATGCTTGTTGGCCGGCAGGGTACAGCGTAGGAAGTCGGAGTAGTGGTCGCAGACCACGACTGCTTCCATTTTGAAGTGTGGGTCAGGATGGTTCACCGTGCCTCCAGGGCAAGGGCCGTGATAAGACATGGCGGAAGTCTCCGTAACAAGTAGTCCCGCAGGGACGGCTGTGGATAGCCCAGGACGCAGTCCTGGGTTTAAGAGGGAAAATGAGTAGTCCCGTTAGGGACGGCTGAATCCTGTGTTTCGCTCAGCCGTCCCTTCGGGACTACCCGGTCACGTCGAAGGTACCCAGGACTGCGTCCTGGGCTAAGTTCAGTCGTCCCTGCGGGACTAAGGTCGCAGAGCGAGGGTAAACACGGGGCTGAGACGGTTATCTCAACCCCGTGGACTTAGTTAGTTGTAGACAGGGACCTTCAGGCCGGTTACCGAGGAGATAGCCTGCGGATTATCCACGGCGTACTGCCGGGCATCCACGTAGTAGCATCCCTCGTTGGCGGTTGGGTTACCCGAAGCCGGATCGTAGATTTGGAACACCCACTGTCCGCTGCGGTTCTTGAACCAGAAGGGCGCCTTACCCCACACCACCTTGAGCCACGAACCGAACTCCATGAAGTCGATGCGTGTCTGGTCAGCATGGATGTTGCGCACTACCTCGCGGCCGGCGATGGTGAACTGGCCCACGTTGGCAGTAAGTCCGTCAAACCCTGGCATTTTGCCATTGGTCATCAGGATTTCCTGCTTGGCGAAGCCCATCTCCTCGTACGCCTGAATCTGCGAGGGATGCGCGTGCCATACCTGCGACTTGAGCGCGTCCGTGCCCAGGCTCTGTTCCACGCGGCTAAGCGCCGCACGCAACATGGGCAGAGACAACGGAGCACCGCCGGCAGCCACACCGTTCGCGACCACGTAGTTCTGGGTACGGTTGATCCCCAGGAACGTTCCCGTAGTGGCCGTGTTATGGAAGTACGGAATGCCGTACAGGAACACGGGAGTGGTAGCCGCCACGCCCGCGACCATGATGAAGTCACCGGCGACTGTCCCGGCCGGCACCGCGTCCACGGTTATGGACTGCGCCGAGCCGAGCTTGTTGTTCACGTTGTTCACGTAGCAGGTGCCGCGCAGGGTGTAGGTGTTACTCATCACCTGCACCTGCTGCCCCTGGGAGATAAGCCGGGCGCCCCACGGAGAAGACGCGAGCACGATCGGGTTCGCGCCGCCGCCCGCGTAACTCGGGTCTACCTGCCCGATTTTGCCGTCACCCGCCTGCTGCAGGAATTGGTCGCGGTTTTTCGCCATCTGCACGGCTACGTCGGCCAGCGTCTTGGTGACCGGGTTCTCAGAAACAACCTTGGGTCCGCCCTCGCCGATAATGTCCACCAGCCGCGAGTACTCAACCGGGATGACCGTGGCCAGGGGCGTCAGCGTGCCCTGGTCCCAGGCGCTGAAGTTACCAGCCGGCAGGATGCCGCCATCCAGATTGAACAGGGCGACGTTGCCGGGAAATGCAGTCTGGAAGCGCAGACGAAAGCTGCGCAGCGAGACTGGAGTGATGGAGCCGCGCTCGGAGATACGGGCATCGAGCTTGGCCTCCTTTTCGATGAGCAGCTTGATGACCTCGTTCAAGGCCTCGAGCTGCAACTGCTGGGTGGTGGATGCAGTACCGATTACGTTTGACATGAAATGGATTCCTCAGGTGCGGCTGGTCGTTCTTGAATCGCTCACCGGGATGTCATCAGCTGCAGAACACGCGGGAGAATTTGTTCCCGCGCGACCTTGTCAAAGGGCCTGCCCGGATTGGCTCGCTGCCACTCTGCCTGCGCGTGGTCGAAGGCTGCGCTTGAGGTCATCAAGGCGCTGCCAGCGCCGGCGGGTCCGGTCGATCCCTTGGGCTCGGTCTTCTTTGTGCTGTCGATCTGGGCGTCTACCTTGGCGCGTTTGGCTGCGGAGGCGTTGGCGATCTGTACGCCGGCTTCACGCAGTTCTTCGCGCGCTACTTCGGGGAGATATTGCTGCACGGCCCGGTCAATGGCCGCGAGGCGGCGTTGGCGCGATGCGTCTCCGATGGGGAGCCGCTGGAGGGAATGCATTTGATCCTGCAGCGCGGGGTTCGCCTGGATCTTGCGAATCAGCTTGGCGCCGATGGCTTTGGGGAGAATGTTCTTCAAATAAGGACTGACCACGCCGCCCTGCTTCTCAACGTTGGCAATGATTTTGCTGATGCCGTCGTGGATACGTGTTTGGGCTTCCGTCTGCAATCCGTTCTCGAAGGACCGTCTCTCTTCTACCTTCTCGCCGTGCTGGCGCACATTGAGTGCGCGCTCCCTTCGGTCGAGCTCATCTGCCCTGCGCCGCAGTGCATCTGGCTGCGCCTCTAACGCGGGGGAAGTGGCCGCGGATTCTTCCCTGAGGACTTGCAATGCGTCGTTCACGCGTTGGTCGCGGGTGCGTTCCTCCTCAGAGCGATAGGTGTTCGCTTTGAGGCGTGCGGTTACATCTTGTGCGCGGTGTTCGAGATCGAGAGCCACCACGTTGTCGACAAATCCAAAAAAATCTTCGCCGATGACTGGCTTGCCATTCTGCGTGATCACGTTGCCGTCGGCATCGCGCTCGTACGAGAGCTCAGCGATCTTGCTGAGGGAGGCCATGGTGCCTTCGCGGGTGGTTGACCCGAGGAAGGTCTCGCGCACGTCGATCCAGGTGGAGGAGTGGTCAAGGGCCGCCTTCGCGGAATCAATGTCAGGGAAAATTTCGCGGTAGGGTTTGAGTTCGGCGGCCTCGCGTGCGGTCTTATAGAGCTGGCCTTTTAATCTGGAGTCGGCCTCGAGCAACTTGCCGAAGTCCGGATTGTCGGTGACCATCTGGCTGAGGAGTTCCGGGGTGACGATCGCCTCCAGTTCCAGCTGGAAGTCTTCTTCCTCGGGCGCGGTAGTCACGTCGGTGGGAGTTTCGGGTGCTTCTGCGGGGGGCGTCGGGGGCTCAACGACCGCAGCGGCCTCCTCAACAATCGCCGGCGGCTCATCAGGAGCGACCGGGATGGCGGCCAGCTTCTCGGTGAGCAACGCCGCGGCATAGTCTTCGCGAATAGGAAACCGGCTCGGATCAACATTGGACGCCGGCATCGATCCGCCGCCAAAGGCAGGAGTGGAAGGCGCCGGAGCAGGCGCAGGAATAGGTGCTGCCGCCGGAGCGGGAGCCACGATAGTAGCTTCAGTCATGGGTCTTCTTTCTAAGGCTAAATCTGTAGCAACTGACGGGTGGGCGAATCTTGACGTTAAGAGTTCCAGGGTGACAGCAGCCGCCCACCCGTCAGTTGTTACAGTGACAGATCCTAGCCCTGTAACTTGTCGGCTAACTTGATCAGCGCATTGGCGGCCTGCACCTGACCTTGAATATTTCCAGACGTCGCTGCGGGCGGTAGGTGCATCAGCCCGCCCACCGTATTCACCACATCATTGATCTCATGCGGCGGGGTCTGCGGTGACTGCGGTGAACCTGCGTGTGCCACCACAGCCTTCTGTTGTGCCATCGCCGCCAGCTGCTGTGTCTCCATCGCAACCGCCGCGGTAAAGTACGCCAGCAAATTCTGCCAACCCGCGGGGTTGTTATCGGGAATATCGGAGTTCTCCTGGCAGTACTGCCGGACGACTTGTTTGAGTACGGTGAAGTCGTCGATCGCCTTATCCGGCAGGATCGTCGGCCGCACCTGGCCCGTGGGCCGCCCCGTCTGCGGATCAACCACCGGCACCGCCTCCGCCGCCAGCAGCTTCTCAATAATCTGCAGCACCTTCGACCGCATGGCCGCGCCCGGAACCACCATATTCGGCACACCCAGGCGCCGTCGCCGCCTGCTCCTGGTTCGTTGGATCATCAAAGATCGCCTGCGCCAGCGGATTGCTCGCTGCCGCCTGCATCAAATCCATCCAACGCTGCCGTAGCTCAGCCGCGGTTACCGGCAGACCCTGGTCGGTATCCGCATAAGCATGCACGCTGCCCTGCAGGTCATCTAACCGTATGTAATCGTTTCTGAACTCGGAACCCCGCTCCAGGATCACTTGCCGCATATCCGCGGTCAGGTTGTCTTTGGCGCAATTCACTGCCAGCTCATCCGCCTTGGCGTGTTCCTCTTTCAGGTTCTCCCAATAAATATTCAACTTGCCCAGCGCGGAATTCAATTGCTGTTGCTGACCGCCAAAGGTCTCGATCGACGGGTCGCCCGCGCCGCCGTACACCTGCGGTGGAATGCCGGCAAACATCTGCGCGTTGTACGCCAGCTTATCCAGATAGCTGAAGGCCTCTTCGTGCATCTGAAACTGGAACTGATAAAGCGCGTCGGCCATGCGCACCGAGCCGGGGGCTCCCGTGCGCTTCAGCTTGACCAGGTTCAGAACCCCGGGCAGCATCGGCTTGCCCTGCAGGGATTTGGTATCGATCAGGTCTGCATTGGCCAGCGTGACCCCGGAAGAACAGCGATCCATAAATTCATGCAGGATATTCGCCATATCGTTGTAGCGCTTCTGAAAGGGCACAACGATGTCGCCGATCGAGGGCGGAAACAAGCCGAAGCCCTCATGCGTGCCCGCCCAGGTCCACTCCCTGGTCAACGAAGCCTCGCGTGCGGAGAGGAAAGTCGCACCGGTACTCACCAGCAGCAAACCCGTGGGATACGCAGCCCGCATCCGCTCGCCGAAGGCGCGGTCATCTTCCAGATCGAAGGCCCAGGGTTGGATCCACGTGCGCGACAGGGTGGGCCGCTGGTCCTGCAGAATGCTGGAGTAGGCGCCGGTTTGCGAGTACACCTGCTGCCGGGCAATGCGATCGATGCTGCCGTTGGCCGAGAGCTCACTCGATGGGCTGGCGGCAATCATTTCGTACATGTCGGGATATGCCGCCCGCAGTGCCCCCACGTGCACCTCAACTTCGAGGTTGAGGATCGGCGTCTGCCGCAGGTTGTTTGCTGCCGGGTCGCAGTCCACCTCCAGCGGACAATAGAGGTTCTGCGCCACCATCCCGTTGGGCACTTCTTCCTCGCCCACTTTCTGAATCACCGGCCCATACTCTGCGGGGAAGAACGAGTCCTCTCCTAAAGGGCGCTGGCACTGCTGGCAACGGTGCACACCCACAGGGATCGCCTCTGCCGGTGACGTTGCCCCGCAGTGAAAACAATGGTAACGATCGGGCGCCAACTGGGTTTCGGTTTCGTTGAACACCGGCTCCCGCGTAGTGCCGGCGCGCTCCCCATCGACCACGTAGCGGGTGTGGCGGAAGACCGCTCCGGTGGTGTACAGATACAGCAACTGTTGCTTGAGCAGCGACTGCTCGCTGTTCTGCTGCTCGATGATGCCAATGAGCGTTTGCGCCGCTTTCGCCGTAGTCACATCCGCCAGTTGCTCGGCATCCTCCGGCATCCATTTCGATTTAGGCACCTGTGGCGCCAGTGCGGCAACGAAGCCCGTTGCCAGCATCTGGTAGAAGTTGTTGCAGTACTGGTAGAGATCCTTATCATCGGCATCCTGCGCATGATCTCCCTGGTTCATCCAGTCGACCGCGTTAAAGAACTCCGCTTCTCCCGGGCCGAAGGAGATGAACTGGTTGCCCTTGAAAAATTCCAGGTTCTGCAGGCATCGCTGCATCAGTACCACGCGATCCTGGGACCACTGGTCTTTATAACTGCGCACCAGCGCGATCAGCCGCTGCTGATCTTCTTCGCTGAGCTGGGCGCTGTTCTGCGGCTCATCCGCCTTGCCCTGCATCGGGTCTGACGGCGTATGCTCCATGCCGCGCTGGGCCTGGGGGATTTGCGTCTGTGAAACCTGGGTGATGCCAACGCCGGGATATGTGGCCATTTACGCCTGTTTCTTTCCTAATGCTTCCACTGTCTGTACGAAGGACACGGCTTTAGCCGTGCCGTAAGTGCATCTGCATGTGCCATGGCGGGACCAGTAGGAATAGGACGGGTGCCCCAGGTTCGCCTCAGCGTACCTGGGCCGAAAAAGAAATATTTCGAATGCTTTCCCTGTCTCTCACGCGAATTTCCTGGTCGGTTCGGCAGAAGCGATCGTTGGGCTACGCCCATCTTTTTCGGCCCACGTACGCTTAGGCGAACGTGGGGCACCCGTCCTATTCCCACCGGTCCTGCTGTGACACGCAACTCCGCCGGAATTTTTTCTGAATCCCTGTTCTCACACAGAAACTAAAGCCCTCAGGAGCCCGTGCCGTACGTCTAGAGCTTCTTTCCTAATGCTTCCGCTTCGTCCAGCGCCGCGGTGACAGCTTCAACCTTAGGTATCCACTTAACATGGGCCCCAGTCTGCACCCGGTGGTAATCCCGATACGCCTTACGCGTAAGCGCATCAGCGAATTTCGAAGGCCGCCGCCGGGATTTCATCAAGCTCTCAAGCTCTTCCACTTCCGGATCAACCGGATCCGCGCTCTCCGAGGAGTCGTCCAAGGAGGCCGAGCTGAACAGAGGTCCACCCAGTCCAAGCGTAGCCAGCCGGTCGAGTAACACCTTCCGCTCCTGGGTTAGTTCGCCCACTTGGGTGGTCATCAGGGCCATCATCTCCTGATGCGAAGAGCGGGATATCCATGGCAGCCTCATTGCGTGCACGTATATCCCCAGGTGTAGAGCGTGCTCGCCGCCAAAGCGGTCGCACCTGAGTTAATCGCGAAGGCAGTATTCGAGCCCACCGGAACGTAAGCCTTGGCCGCCCCGCTGAGTGCCGATGCCGCGGCATTCGCCGGCCACAGGCCACACTTCGCCAACGTCGCGTAGGCGGTCCCAAAGGTGCCGGTCACGATAACCGCGCTCGCCGCCGGTGAGGCTCCCGTGGTCACTGAGATGTATCCGGAAAGGTCGTTATTGTTCGCGTTGGCGGCAATGGTGGGACTGGTGCCTGCCCCAGTACCGGCGACAAATGCCGGTACCGATGCGTAGGTGCCGGATGCATACCCACTGAAATGCTGCGCGCTCGATGTGCCCGTGGATGTGGTTGGCGGTTCGAGCACAGACGCCGCGGCCGTCATATCAATCACAATCGGAAAGCCGCAGCCGCCAAAGTGGTTAAAGGAGAAGCTCTCGGTAGAGAGTGTGGGATATTGGTCCAGCCAGCCGACCGACTCTGTCTGTTGTGCTCCGCTTGACCAGCATTTCGACTGGTAATAGAGCACCGCACCGTTCACATAGGAGGTGGGGGTCGCGCCGGCGGTGGGCAGAAAGTAGTAATTCGGGGGCACAAAGCTTTGGATCATGCCGCCGTTGCGGAACACCATCGAATGACCCGCGTCGGAATACGTGTAGGTGGTCTGGCCGTTCGCGCTGGTGGGGCCGGTGGGGGTTTGGATCCCGGTCGACCATATATTCCAGAGAGAGTGGTTGCCGGAGGGACTGCCGTCGAAGATGGAACTGGAATATACCGAGAGGTTGGTGTCATTCACGGATATGTTCGTGAGATTCACCATTCCGGTCGCCGTCGAGGACAGGTAGATCGATTGCGTCCCGGACACCTGGGAGACACCGGTAAAGTTCAGCCCCGTGCCCGTGAGGCGCACAGTGTTGGTATCGTATAGGCCATAGGTCCCGACGTTCGTGCATTGGATATTGTCCAGACTGACAGCGTTGCCCTCGGTCTGCAGGCACCCGGTCGCATTCCCGTTGCCGATGTCGTAGAAACTGACATTCGATAACTGCAGATCGTCGTTTTGCAGTTCGGCCATCTGCAAACCCCACCCCGAGATGTGCGTGGCCACAATGTTCGAGACCGCGATGTGCGAGATGACGCCCGCGCCTGGCGCCGTGCCTACATTGATATAAAGAGCCTGGGCGGTAGCGGCGTTGAGGGCATTGCTCCCATAGCCGGATCCGTAAATCGTGCCATCCGATATGGAAATGCGATCAGGCCAGTGGGTGGTGGTGGTGGTTGGGTCCTGACCAATGAACACGCTCTCTTTTGCTGAGCCGGAAGACGCGAAGCCGGCCACACTCACGTTGCGGCAGGAGTTGATGAGGATCGCTTCGACGTCGTTATAGCTGCGGATGTTGCTCGCAGTGATGTCTTCGCAGGGGATGGCGTGCGCGGTAAATTCGCTATCGAACCATGACGTTTCGAAGCAGGCGTCCCCATTGTTGGCACAAGACAAGCCATTCACACGCAAGTCCTGATTGTTGATCATGAACGTGCCATTGGCCTCGAAATTCGTGACCCACAAATTGTGGATATAGGTATGGACTGAGCTCGCCAGGCGCAAGCCGCTCAGGTCGCCATTGTTGAGGGTCAAATTTTCGAGCGTACAAGTGGTGCAGGTTTCTATATCGATCGCATAGCCCGATGTTCTCGCCGTGGCCGCCGGCCCGAAAGCGATAGCCAGATTCGCCAGCCCGAACCCGGTCGCTCCGGTCGATGCGATACAGTCATTGCTACCAATGGTCTGGCAGGCAAGGGAAGACGACGGCCCATCCCCATAGATCAGCACATTCTGTGCTCCGGAAAGGACGGCAGCCGCGCTGTTGTCGAGAAGATAGTTCCCGGCCGGCACGTAGACTGCTTTTCCGGAACCAGCAGCCGCCGCGACCGCCGCCTTGATGCCGGCCGTGTCCGCTGCCATGTGTGCGCCATCGCCCAGTGCGCCAAAATCCTTCACGCTGATGCTCTGTTGTAACTTCGCGGTTACTGTCTGCGTTACCGCGCCCGCCGATCCCTGGTTGTAGTTGCCGGAGGCACCTCCAGATGCCACCACCGCGTACTGCGATCCGTTCCATTGATACGAGGTGTAGGGAGTCGTCGTAATGTCTACGAGCCCAAGGTCCGTAATGCCGTGAACGGAAGCAATGATGCTGGCTGCATTCCCTGGGCTGATGAGCCGGTACCATTCTGCGTTGAGCACGATGGTGTTCGGCCCGTCGGTAGTTTGGTTAGCCGTGATCGCTTCCTGCAGCCCTCCGGTACCTGAAGTAAGGTAAAAAGGCGGCAGATGGTTGTACACCGTTGCCATGTTCACGCTGCACGCGCCCAGATAGACTGAGCTCGGTATTGCAATCTCAGTCTGGTTCGGGTTGCTATCGACAATTTTGATCGGGGTGCCGGCTGAGAACGCGGCAAAGTTCCTGCCTCCGCCGCTGACCTGGCAAGTGGCAGGGGGAAAGGAGAATCCTCCGGCGGACGATCCAGGCACCTGGAATTCACCATATTCGGCGGCGATGATCTGGCCGGCGTTCTGCCCCTTCAAGGAACAGAAGCAGGGAGCGAGGGCGAGAACCAAGATTAAAATTTTCTTCATAATGCCGGCCTGATCTTCATGGCCAAGATAACTCGGAAACCGCATTAGTCAAATTCCGTTACGCGCACGATGGTGGTGTTTGCAGTCGCCGACTTCAAGTTGATGAGCAGGGTTGCGGCCAGCGCGTACCCTCCTGAGTTATCGGGTGGTATGCCGATCACCAGTCCAAAGCCCGCGCCTTGCGGAACCGGCGTGCCCAGCACGATCGGCTCCGACTGTGGCTCGATGGTGTAGGTCGTAGTGAAAGGAGTGGTTGAGCCATCGTTGAATTGGTAGGCCATCCCCTGGCCAATTCCGCCATTCGCGCTTCCGTCTTCGATGATCTCGACCCGCCGTGTCACCTGGGTTGCGGAGACGGCGACAAATGCGCCGCCGCTGCCGTTCAGGGTTATCAATCGTGTGTGAGCCATGGGTTAGCCTTTCTCTTTCCGCATATTCAGCAGAGCTTCCGCCAGTCGTGCGCGCTTGCTCGCCGTAGCGGTGGTCTCTTCTTGATCTTTCTTCGCCGGCTTCTTGATCGCGTGTTCGAGCCATTGCTTGCTATTCACGTAAGCGACTCCTTCTTTAGCATCTCGTCGAGTGCGACTAATGCATCCCAGTCGTCGTGCAACCTGGCCACGTAGGCGAGGAACGGACCTTTCTCTTCTGTCTGCTGCGCCATGGCGATATCGGCCTTGACCGTGGCGATCTCAACCAACTCGTATCGTGAGATAGCATCGGCGTCCCACAAGGGCATTTTGTCGGCCACCGCCACCACAAAATCTTTGGCTTCAGAAATCTCGGCGTCGGGCAGCACTGGCACCGGGACAGGCCTATGAGCAGCACACCCCACCAGGAGCAGGAACGCCAACCCGTGGATCAGGCACGACACGCGCAGCGCCATCTACTTGATCTTGCCGAAGGCGGCTTCTACCTGGGCAACGACTTCAGGAAAGTCGGCGATCAGCTTTCTTACTTCTGCGATCACGGAAGCGTCGAAGCTTACGTTGACTCCATTGGCGCCGGCTGCCGTCTCGGTCGCCTGCACAGCGGCGATCAACTCGCCCAGCGCGCCGAAGGCAATCTGTTCCACCGCCGCCGCCTGCGGGCTTACCAGCGAAGTAAGCGATTCGATGAGCTGCGACTCCTTCTCCAGGCCGCCAAGCGCAATGACCACCTTTTGTGAAACCGTGACTACATCCTTAAACAGGGACGCGAACGCGTGCCCAGCTGACTGCCAGGTGAATGCCATGGGAATGCTCCTTATTGTGTGTCTGGTGTGAAGTAACTTGACTCGGGATCTATCTCTCTAGACGAACGTGGGACCTATCCCTCTAGACGAACCCGGGACCTATCCCTCTAGACGAACGTGGGACCCATCCCTCTAGACGAACCCGGGATCTATCCCTCTAACGAACGACGGGTGCCCCACATCTCGCTGGTTTTTCGCGAGATGTGGGATACCACAGCTCTATCCTGGTGACCCTTTCATTTCGATCCATCATTGAGGACGGCCGATTAAGGTCCGCGGTATCCCACATCTCGCGAAAAACCAGCGAGATGTGGGGCACCCATCGTCTAGTTGCTGGGAGGTATCCCCTTACCACCGGAGACCGCAAGCGCCGGTACCGGACTACTCTTCAAATAAGCGAATACCGCCAACAATGCCGGCACAGTCGCCAGCTTCACCATATTCAGCAATCCCGTCTTATCGAACGTGAACACGCTCGGCAGAGCGATAGCGCCGCTCGCCGCCGAGGCAAACGCAGAGATAGCCGCGGCCGCGAGGCCGTGAATCCAAACCTTGAGATTGTTCATGGGTTACCTGCTAACTGCTCGCTGCCAGTTGATGTAGTCGTAAGCCATCGTCACCGAGGTCCCGCTCAGCGCGGTCGCGGACCATACCGCAGGGTACTGTGTTGTCGAGGGCATACTGCCGATGGCCACGCCAGTCCCGCACACCTGCGTTCCCCCGATGTACCAATGAACATTTGTTCCATCGTTCACCATGGTGAGCCTGGTCCACGCCACGGTGGCGGCCACTCCACTATCCGTGGAGGTCGAGTTATAACGGCAATACCAATCGTTCGCCACCCCATTGGCACTGGATAAGTAAAAGCCGATGCCCGTGGTCCAGGGGTTGGCGTTTGGGGTATGGGCCATCCCCGCCTGGTACGCGCCCACAGTGGTCCCAGGCAGCACGGGCACGTAGACGGCCGTCTCCCACGTCCACCCCTGCGCGGTGTTTGCCGATGTGATCGAATTGTTTTCCGAAACCAACCCGCATACGATCCCCGTACCTGTGCCTGCGGTGCCTGCCGTCAGCAGCATGTTCCCCGGGTGGTTGTTATCCGTGTAGGTGTTGCTTGGGCTGCAGCCGCTGCCCGTTGGCGAGCCGATGGGATCGCTGGCCATGTTCGCGCCGGTATAGAAGTCGTCGAAGAAGGTGGAGTTGAAGCTTGAAACGCTGGTGGTGACGGCAGTCGTGGAGGTAATCACCCACGTAGGTCCTGAATCAAACAGTGTCAGGGTGACACTCTGCCCCGCTGCAATGGTAAGCGGGGAAGGGAGCCCGCCAAAGTTAATGTTCCCGCCTGAGACGAGCGAAAACGTGCCTGACGCGTCGAGCGTGAGCGTCTTGCCGGAATTGATCCCCGGCGCCGTAATAGTAGTGATGGGAGTGCTATAAGCCGCTACGGATGCCGAAGTTCCACCCGTGATCGTCAGAGTTGAGCCAGAGAGTGAAGCTGTCGAGGTCGCGCATCCGGTGGTCGTCGCGGCCGGACTAGTGTAGTTGCCCACAAAATCGACCGTATTGCCCGTACCGGTGCAAACGGCAATAGCAGCGGCAGCGGGAGACGAACCATAGATCAAGCTATCGCGGAAACTACCAGTCACGTTGCCTGTGAACTGGGCCACGGCAGTACCATCGCCGGAGTTAGCTATGTGATCACCATTGAATGTGAAACCGTATACTCCGTTCGGACCGCCCGCGATTACGGGAGAGTCAACCTGTTCAACATAACCGTTGTCGTAGTGTATGTTGTACGCGCCATTTCCTAGCTGAAGTCCGATCATGCCTACTTCATACGTGTAGCCATAGAATTTAACATCCGTCGCTGAGTCGGCGTGCCCGGAAGTCTGCTCCGTGATAAGAATCATTGCGTTCGGCTGATCGGTCTTCGTATTTGGCCCATTCACTTGGCCGTTGATGAAGGTGATTTGCGCGTGCTGGCCGGTCATCTTGATCAGATTGGCCGTATGCATCTGGTTCGGCGCATTGCAGGTAAAATTTATGAAGGTGTTGACCTGATTGGGTATCTCTCCAGCAGAGGCATAGTTTCCTCCTTCGGACAACATGCACTCTTGATTGAAACCCTGCACGCTCACGTTGGTAAAGGTCGAAAACCACAGCCCTCCGTTACCGTATGATCCGGGGGCTGCGTTGAAGTGAAAAGCTCTTCCATTCGGCTGGGTCGGATCGCCCACCAATGCGATATTGGAAAAGACTGCGTTCGGAATCGGTCCAGGCGCGAGAGAAATGCAATCTCCGTTGAACTCGCAGAAGAGACTTGTTCCATTGCCCGAACTGCTCCCTCCTGTGTTTGTTGCTGACGATTCCGTATCTCCGTTGCTGGAAACCAGCTGTAGCCCGGGCGAAGTGCCGATCAGGAATCCTGTGAATCCCAATCCCCCAAATGGTTCCGGTATGGCTCTCAATATGCACTGAACGCCTTGGCTCGCGGAGTACTGCCAGCAGGCCTGAACCGCAACCGTGTCATCGTGGCCATAAACGGCGTTTCCGGGTGTGTTACTTACCGAAATACTTGGTGCTGCGCTTACTACAACATGGGCAGCATCTGTGAAGCTGGTGATCGTGGCATTGAATGCCACACCTGCTGCGCCTGCCCCATGAACCCACATTTGCTTACCTACATCCGTTGGGACAAACGTGCTATCCGGGCAGTCTACCGTCGTACTCGAAGCAGTGGTGATACATCCGTCTGGGGGACCATACGCATCGCCGTATGCACCGAAGAACTGAGCCGGAATCGAGGGAAGGTTTTTGAACGCCCACGCGGTCGTGGCAAATTGAGTGGTGTTATCTCCGGCGGGCGCCGTCAGTCCGACCACGGGCATTTGGAAGACAAAGTTGGCTGCGCCCGAACTTCCGTTATGGCTGACTGTAAAATTTACGCCGGGGTTTGGGCCTGATCCTGATCCAATTACATCCTGGAATCCCCAGATATCGCTGGCTGGATTGCACGGGCTAGCCGTGCTGCAATAGTTTCCCTGGAAGAGGAACTGGTTGGAACTGTAATTGGTGCCCATGACTGCAGACCCCGTGGAGTTCATCCCGTTGGGACTGTTCGGAGAGATGTAGCTGCCGCCGCCGCCGCCGCTTCCCGCGCCCGGTACACCGTTGCCGCCGACGCCCTGGCCGCGGGCCACACTGCAGATCAGGCTGATGAGTGAGAACCACAAGATTCGTTTCACGCTGCCGCTCTCCGTAGCCATCCGGCCCGATACACGGCCAGGGTTGGATTGGCTTTCACCAATGCATCGTAGTAATTCTCTGCTTCCTGGCGCAGGTCTGTGAGCACCTTTTCCGGCTCCGCCAGGTCAAGTGCATGCAGAGTCAGCGGCCCAATGCGGCCATCGCCTACCACCGTCACCGCGTCCTGCAACATCCTCGCTGCGTTCACCACTCCGACATTGACCCCCAGCGACAGTAGCTTGTTGGCGATCTCCTGATTCGCGATCTCTGCGATGCAGAGCGGCTGGCAATAGCTCATATCGTAAATCCCCCTGGCTATCTGCAACGCCGCCACCTGGCCCATCGATTCGTAGTACAGGCAATTCGTGAGCTCAGGATGCCAATGCTCATCGATGCCGAATCTGGTCCGCTTGCCATCCGGGGCGGTGGTAATTTCACCTGACAATGTTGCATCTTCCCATCCCAGCACGTAGTCAATTGCCGCATCCACGTTCGCCATCTACCGCGCTCCTAACAAATGTGCCAACAAAGCAATCAGGGCACCACCAGCGCCTCCGCCTATCAGAGCCAGCGCAGCCGCCACCAGCTTCGCCTTGCCTTTCGCCTCGTTACTGCCCGTTTCCAGGCCGTCCACCCGCGCTTCGTTCTTTTCCATGCGCGCCTCGTGGCGGAGCAACGTCGCTTCCACAATCGGCAAGCGTCCATGTTGCCCATCGAGTCCCAGCTCACGGCGAAGCATTTTCAAATCGTTGCCATTTTCACGGCCCTGCTGCAGACTCTCCTCCACCTTGCTCTTCAGCTCCGTGAGTTGCTCCAGAATCTGAGCCTGGATGGTGATGGGTTTGGCGCCGGGCGTCATCAGAAGTGCACCGTGCCGCTGAATGCCACCGGGCCTCGAATGGTGATGGTGTAAATGCCCGTGGGCACGGCCAGCACCGTCAGGGGAAGATTGGGGCTGCTGAAACTGCCCGCAGTGGCGCTCAGGTTGGTCGTGCCGGCGGCGATCCCGGTGACCAGTCCCGTGCTGGCGCCCACGGTCGCATGTGCGCTGCTGGAGCTGGTGTAGCTGCCGGCAGTGTTTCCATGGGCGTCCGTAGCCGTGCAGTCATCGCTCGACCCATCGGAGTAGGTACAGGTCGCCTTCAGTTGGTTGGTAGAGCCGACAAAGAGTCCTGTAACCCCACCCGCCGTTGAGAGAGACACCCCGGTAAGCGCTACCGGCGGATTCGTAATAGTGATGGAATACGAGGTGCTGCTCGGCCCTCCGTTGATGATGGCGGTGATTCCAGCTGTGCCGGGGGCCACCGCCGTGACCAGCCCCGATGGGCTGACCGTGGCCTTGGTCGCATCCGAGCTTGCCCACGAAGTCACCGCGTCGCCGTAAATGTCAGCTACCGTGCAGTCCTGATCGGCACCGCTGGAGTAGTGGCACTTGGCCGCCATCTGCAGTGTGTTGGGCACCACCAGCGAGTTTCCACTTGCCGTCAGGTAAGCGCTCACCAGCGTGGGCGGGGCAGCGTTTACCGTGAGCGGCAAGTTGGCGCTGGTGACGGGTGGCGCAGTTACGGTGACGTATTGCGAAGTCTGCGTCGCACCCCCGGCTATGAGCTGGGTGGTCATCCCGGTGTAGTTACCAAAAGTATTGGGCACGTAGTAGTAGGGATAGGTCCCCGAGCCTTGCGCCGGTACCCCACCCGTGCACGACCCTCCACAATTGTTGAAGCCCTGTGCCGGTGTTCCCGGCTGGTTGGTGGTCGAGCCCACCCACACCGCAGTATTGGGAGGGAGCGTCCCGCAACCGGTGATGGGGAAACTCACATTAGCGCCCGGCCCGGTGGAGGATGTAATCGTGTAGCGCGCAGTGCAAATGGGCGAGCTGGCTTGCGTGGTCGGTGTCGGCGCCAGCACCAGCAGGCAATCCCAGAAGTCCCCAACGGTCTGCGCTCCAGACATGTAAATGCTGCAGGTGGTCGGGGTGAAAGTCGCCGTCCCCGTAACGGCATAGGTGTAATTGATATAGCCGTTCGCGGTATGGCCCGCAGTGGTGTAAAGGTTGGTGCCCAACTGTCCCGGCGCCGGGGTCACCGAGCCGCTCAGGTTGGTTGAGCCTGCGGTCACTCCAGTCACGTTGCCGGTTCCGTTCACCGTGGCGGTCGTCGCTACCGAGCTATTCCACGACCCGACCACATTGCCATGGCTATCCATCGCCGCTCCACAATTGGTCGTCGAGCCGTCCGAGTAGTGGCAGGTGCCCAGCAGTTGATTGGTGGTGCCGGCGGTGATCGCGCTCACCCCACCCGACGTAGCCAGAGAGACCGAGCTTAGCGTCAGCGGCAGGGCGCTTACGGTGAGGGCGTAGGCCGGCGAAGTCACGAATCCACCCGTCACCGTAGCGGTTACCGAGGCACTGCCGATGGCCGCTCCGGTCGCGAGACCCGAGGCAGAAATAGTCACGTCGCCGTTCGTGCTGGCCCAGCTGGTGACCGAATTACCACGCGCATCGACAGTGTTGCAACCGTTCGTCGAGCCGTCCGAGTAGTGGCAGGTGACGATCATCTGCACCGTGCCGCCGACGTTCAGCGAACTAACCCCCCCGGTGGCTGCGATGGAAACGCTCGCCAGCGTAACCCCTCCACTCGTGGTGTATGCGGCCGTCTGCACCGCGGAAGGTACGAATCCGTAACCGCTGGGGTAGCTGAGAGCGTTGGCTCCCGATCCCCACATGCCCACGGCTTTGATGGTTGCCGGCAGGCTAACCGTAATGGGCAAGGTATAAAGCTGGGTGGTGCCGCTGCCGGGGACTGGAGTGCTGCCATCCGTCGTGTAGTAGATCGAGGTGTTACCCAGCGGCTGCGCACCCGAAGTGTAACCGGGGTCGGTTAACGTAACCGTCAGTGGACTGGAATAGCCTCCCGGAGACGGCGAGATTGCCGGCGCAACGCTGACGGTGGCGGCACAGCTGGTCGCGAACACGTTGCCCACGATACTCGACGGGGTCTGATAGCTGGGATTCTCGCTGACGATGTACTGGCCATTAAAGTACGGCCCGCAGACATAATTGTTGTCGTAGTGCCGCGGGTTGGCCCCGAATCCCCACTCGATACCGGGGATCGAATAGGGGCCGCTCGTGCATGGCGGTTTTGCCAGCCGGGCGCCGTTCAGTCCCTGCACCAGGTTATTGCTGAAGCTGGCCTGCGTGCCGTGCGCTTCGATGCCGGGGCCGATATAACTAGGGCAGGGGCCGGTCGCGACGTTCTGGATCAGTACGTTGTTATTGACCGTAAGGTATGGCGCTTGCGCGCCGTTCTCGCAGCACGCGAAGGAGAGGTCGAAGTTGCCGAAGAACGGGACGTAGGGATCGTGATAGCTGTTGTATTCGAAGTCGACGCCCGAGGTGACCTGCGGCTGTTCTTCCCAGGCAATCCGATGCACGCCGGCAAAGTCGTTATATCTCGCGGTGACGTTCGAGGTCGTGACTCCGGCGGTAGCTTCTCCCATCGTGGAGGTCGGCTCGCAGGGGATTGACCCGCCTGGGGGAGAGGGGCATCCGATGGGAACGCCTTCTCCGATGTGGACGATCTTGTTGTATTCGAAAACCAGCCCGTTGACCGTGGAGTTCACGCGCATGGCCGCGCAATTTCCGGCATTGTCGACGCCCGTGTTCTCCATGTTGCCCGTACTGGGAGTTTCGCAGGAGGTCGGATCGCCAAAGGTGTTCCAGGTGACACTCGTCCCGGATAAGATCGCCGTCGTGTTGCTCGCCACCCCGGTGCCGTCAAAATATATCCCGTTATCGGTGCCGGAGTTGTTACAACAAGGTAGATTCGTGAATTGGTTGTGCGTGATGGTCAGGTTAGTGAAAGAAGTCTGAACATAGATGCCGCCCGCATTTTCGAAGTTAAGGTATTCGATGGTGGTCGGCTGGGTACAGGGATTTGCGCGTCCACTGCCAGAGGAAAGCCTGAAGATCGTAGTGCTCTCGCGCGTGAAGCTGGCGGATAGGATTGCCGTCGCCGGGCTGGCGGCCGGGCCGGTGTAGGTCACGCCGCACTTCAGGTTCAGCGCCTGGGAGATGTTGAACGTCCCGGCAGCGAAGACCACCGTGTCACCCGCCGACGCGGCGCTAATCACCCCCTGGATGGCCGACGCGCTTTGGCTAGGCGTGACAGTATAGGTTGCGCCAAACGCGACCGCCGTCACCACCCACAGCGCCAACACCATCGGCAGCGCAAAAATCTTCACCCGCCGGCACATCATTCGATCGCCACCCAGGTCGTTGTCGCCGCGTCACACACATAAAGCAGACTGGTCGTGCCGTGGGTCCCAGAGGTGTTCGAGTAGATCGATCCGTTGCCGTAAGTAGTCCCGCACCCCGTGGGCACGCCGGCGCCGTTGAGGATTTCGACTGTGCCCATGGTCACCGTGGGGTTGCCGGTGCCGGCGACGCTGATATGCGGGTTTGAAGCATTCGAAACCGGCGGGGTCCCGCCTGAGGCTGAGCCATTGAAGTCAGGAACCCCGAACCCAGGCCCCGTACCGCTCGCTATCAGGCCTTGATTTTGGCCCCCCGCCGTGCGGTAAATCTGGTACGTGTTCACTCCCGCAGTCCAGGGGCACGACACTTCGTAGAACAGCGGGTAGGCCCACGCTCCCGACGCCAGGCCGGTGGTGGTGGTCGTGGTCGCACCCGGAATCAGGTTTCCGTCGAAGTCTGTTCCCGAACACACATAGGAGATCGTGGTGGATCCGGTACCGGCAAAGTTCTGCACCGTGGGCGCGGTGATGTTTGGCGTGGTAATCACATTGAGACTGCCGGCGTGCCCGCCACCTAAGGTCATCGGCGAATACGCGCTGTTGGGGCCATTGGTCTGGAGTACGGATCCGCTGTTAGCAATCGCCGGAGCGAGGCCGTTGGTTCCAACCTGGAGCGGTGCCTCGAGAAGATTGAATGCCCCGCTATTTAGCTGATGGATCCCTCCGCTGGTGTCTACCCATGTCTCATTGCTGCCGTTGTTGATGGAGAAGACGCTCGCGCCGCCATGGTTAAACGGGGTGGGATTGTTGACGGCGAAGATCTGCGCCTCGCTCGAGCCATAAGCAATCACCGTCGAGGGGTGCTGTTGCGGGCTGCCCAGCACCAGGGAGATGCCGACCAGGCCGGCGCCGCTGGTGTGGCTTGCCGCCGTGGTGAGGTAGGCCCCGCGCGTGATGCCGCCAAAGTGGGTGCCGTCGACAATCGAGGTGTAGCACTCGTACTCGCCGTCCACAAAGAAGCATCCGGCGCCTGAGAATCCCGAAGTGGCGGTCACCTGGATGGTGGTGTCGCTCGACCCCTGATTTGCGGTCAGCGTGGTCTGGTTGCCCTTCGTGGGGCATGTGTAACCGTTCTGGATACCAGTCACCGGCGACTGCGCGCAGCCGGTAGGGGTGCCGCCGGTCGAGCCGCTGGGGGTGTTGATGGTGGTGACGTTCAGGGTCTGCGCGTTGAGCTGCTCGGCCACGGGCGCAAGGGCGACATAGCCGATGCGCACCTGGTCGGCAGTCGTAGCCCCTTGCGAGCCGAAAGCGAACATGCAGCCGGGAGTCGTGATCCCGGTGAAGTCGATGGGCTCGGTGATGACGCCGGCCGCCGCCGTTGGCCACGCATTGGTGATGGGGACCGTGAAGGTGCCGAGCACTCCACCGCAAGTAGTGCCAATCTGGAAGGTCCATGAGTTACTGGGGGTTGTCGCGTCCTTCACGCTCATGTAAAGCGTGTATTTGCCATTCACAATCCGCTGGCCTGGCCCCACCCCGATCCCGTTCTGGTTAAATCGGTAACTCGAACAGTAGGTAGTGCTGGGGCTATTGCCCACGTTGCAGGCCGCGTAGCTGTGGGTCACCGGCGCCGTATCGTCGAAGGTATATCCCACGCTCATGGCCTGAGGTTCAAAAGCGAAGCTCGCGTTAAACTCCTCCGGCGTGATAAAGCTGCCCTCCAGCGAGGGATACGGAGCCGTGGTGTTGCCGGTAAAGAATGTCTCCGCGTTCTGGTTGGGGATCACGCTGCGCCCGCCCACCTGGATCCCGCCATAAGGTCCGGTGGGGGTCGAGAAGGCCTGTGCCGTGGTTCCGCTGAAGTCGTTCCCCCAGCTGTAATTGATCAGGCTGTTTGCGGAGTAGACGTTTCCCTTCGGCTCAGAGCCCACGTCCGTGATTCCGGAGGCAGTGTTCTGCGAGCCGAAGACGATAACCGGAGTGGTGACGGCGTTATTGAAGTTGCCGCCGAACCAGTGCTGCTGCCCGCCTCCGATGTAGACCTCGCCCCCGCCGCCCATGTGTTGGTCTTCGATCTCAGAGTTGTAGGTGTCCCATTCCCACTGCGGCATCTGGGCCGCGTGCGGACCGCCTTCTGGTTCGCAATACAGATTCTTGAAGTGATCGAGTGAGAGCACGTCGAAGTAGCCCCCACTCTGGTCGTCCGTGAGGTGAGTAAAGTAGAAGCAGGTGTCCGCGCCCAGGCCGGCGCCGCTGCTGCTCTGCTCCTGCGAATACACGTTGAAATTCGAGAAGCTGTTTTGATTCCCCGCCGACAGGATGACCGGGTTCGCTGCGTAGATTTGCAGCCCATCCCAGTGCGTCCCATCGCCCGTCGGCTGCGAGGTCGCATAGCCGTGGTTCTCGATCGAGGGCGCGCCGTTGGCGATGCCGTAAAACAGATACAGGGTGTAGAGGTTCGCGAAGGTGCTCGCGTAGTGCGGCGTCACAAAGTACAGCATCGCCGTGTTATTTACTTCCTGGGTGTTGACCCCGTTGATCTCGTTCGGCCAGGCATAGAAAGACAAATTCTCGATCTTTGCATTGGCGCTCCAACCGCCGCTCCCAATGGGGTTGATCCCGGTGGCCACCGGGAACGCAAACACCGAGTTACCCACGTTCCATCCGGGGTAGTAGCTCGCGTTCCCGCTGGGTGTGGTGTCGTTGGTATTGATCGAGGGGATCACTGGCCAGGGATACGACGGCTTGAACCGGTTCAGCGGGAACACCGTGGCGCTCGCTGCATGGGCCGCGCGCGTGGTCCCGTTCTGCGCGCACTGGATACCGTAAAGCGTGTTTGCCGGACTCGTATTGCCCGCGTTCGATCGCCCGAAGTAACTGAATTGCTCGCCGTCAATTTGGATCAGCCCGAACGGTGGCACGTTCGATTCCCACCCCGCGACCGGGTTGATGTTGTTCGAAAGGTTGATCGAAGCCGGGCAGCTTCCCGAACCGATCGGCGAGGCCAGGTTCTGCACGCTCGACCCGGCAAACCATTCCGCTTGTGCGTTGGTCGATCCCGAGGGCAGGTTCGCGTTGAGCGTCCGTGCCGTAAAGCCCGAAGCGCAGCTGCCCGCGGTCGAAGCAACCGTCGACGTGTAAATACCCGCCAGGTAGGGAAAGATGACCGTCTGCCCTACGGAGGGCGGGGTCTCCGCATTGGGCACGCACATCACCGCAGCCCCGGCGCTGATATTCGCCACCCCGTTTGAGGCTCCCACCATCCAGCCCGGCGCCAGCGGATCCGCCGCCACTCCGGAGAGAGTAGCGACCGGGCGGTACATCGGTGCATGCACGGTAGTGCCCGAATCGTTCACGGTCTGCCAGGTCTGGGTCGCGTCGATGCGCCCATCCGGCAGAAACGTCAGATCGTGAATGTGCGCGGAACCCTGGTTGACGCCCGCTCCCAGGCTGGGGTCGGGCGCCTGGAAAATATCCTCGCCCGGCATGCCCACAATCTGCGAGTTGAAACCCATGCCGACCGGGCTCTGCCCCTGCAACGACAGGGTGTGGGTCATGCACTTTCCCGCGGGAATGGTGAATGTTCCGCCGCTGCCAACCACGTTCATGGTGTGCGTAATGTTCGCCGTATCATCGTGCCCGATGGTGATCTCATGGGCGGTGGCCATCGCCGCCGGCGATGCCGTAGTCAGCACCGCGTGAGCGCTATCGGTAATCGAAACAATGACGGACTCAAACTGGGTCGGGGGACTGGCGGTCGTGATGGCCGCGACCGCCGAGCGACCAATGTCGTCCGCGGTAAGCGTGCCGCTGCTCAGGGTGAGCACGTTCGACCCGCTGGCCAGCGTCCCGTACACTTCGCGCGCGTCACAGACGGCGCCGTCTTCGGTGACACTTCGGGCGGTGGCTGGCACGTCGGCACGATTGTCCTGCGCCCGGTAGTTCCCCGGATTGGTGAAAGGCGCTCGTTTCGCGCCCGGCTGCAGGACGATCGAGCCGTTGTGCGCCGCGGCAGCGGTGATGGCTTGTTGCGGGGTATAGACCGAGGCCCCCGCCGTGGGCGAGTTCGCGATGTAGACGTCCTCGTCGACGGCCGCGTCATTGGTCTGATTGTTGGTGACGATGTCGGCTTGCCGGGTGTTCAGGTTGCCTGCGCTGCCGATAATGGAAACCTTGACATACTGGGAGCCGTTCCACTGGTACCAGGCGGTGGGCACCTGGGTTATGTCCATCAGGCCGAGCTTGGTGCTGCCCTGCGCCGCCGCGATCACAGAGGCCGCATTGGCGGCGCCTCCTACCAGCTCATAGAACGTGCTGTCCAGGATGACGGTATTGGCCTGCGGTGTGGTGAAGTTTTGGTTGAGTGCTTCCTGCAGTCCGCCGGTGGCCGAAGTGAGATAAAACGGAACCTCGTGATCATTGATCGGCGCAATCGTGACCGCGCACGTAACGTTGGTATCGACGGTAGACGTGGGCATCACCGTTTCCGTCAACGCGGGGTTTGCGTCAACGATCGCAATCGGGGTCCCCACGGTAAACGCGAAGAAGAAGCTGGCGCCCCCTTGCACCCGGCACGAACTGGGCGCGAACGAACTATACGTATTCGGCGCGTACCCGGGAACCCGCCACTTGCCATACTGCGACGCAATAATCTGACCCTCGATGTTCTGCGCCTGTACATTGGCACAGCAAACCAGAACAGTCAGGACCGCAAGAAGTTTTTTCATAAGTCAGAAGAGAGAATCAGCGAACTAATCGGAACGGCCAGGCCACAGACAACAGCAATGTAGACGACTAAAGGCTGCAAGAACTCATCACAAAGGGCACGCTTCACCGTGCGCACGAGGCGGCAACTGACGAAGGGTCTTCCAGAGTTGCTGTGAGAACCCAATTCCAAAGTCGCCGCACTCACGCTTTGTATCAGGGCACGGCTTCAGCCGTGCCGCACAACGGGAGCAAATGAGGGCTTTAGCCCCTGGGGTACGCTTTTCATTTCGGCCCAGCCAACCACCCGCCCGGAGCCCTTAGGGATGCATCCCAATGCAATCGATCTCCGAAACACTGATCGAGTTCGCTCCGCTCGCATCCGCATTCTGGATATTGAGCGTGAACCCCGAAGCCGTCTTACCGCTGAAGTAAATAGTGTTCAGCGTCAACGCTGTAGGCGACGACGGCGTGCACGTGAGGGCATACGCATTGTTGGCGAATGCAGTCCCCCAGGTAGCGCTGATACTGCAGGTCGAGAACGCCGTATTGCTTGTACTGCATATCCCTGAGTTGATCACCAGTCCTTGAATCGTAGGCAGACTCGCGCCATTCGTCGCCGCCGTCACCCGCCCCAACGCATCGACCGTGATGTTCGGGTTCGTGTAGGAACCCGCCGCGACCCCCGAATTCCCCAGGCTCACATCCGTCCGCGCCGAGCTGGGGTTGTCCACCGCCTGCATCGGAAAAGCAAAGTTGATGTATGGCCGTTGCGGCTGAAAAGCCGCCGAAGATTCAACATTCTGGTAATAAACCGTAGGCGGCGAACCGCACGATCCCGGAAGGAACGAGTTGCCGTTCGACACCAGGCATTGTCCCGCGACGCCGCCGTTCCCATTCACCAGGTAACCCAGCGTGTTATTGATGTACCCCACGACATCCACGCCCCACACCGGAACCGTGCCCACACCGATGCCGCCCGTGTTCTGAATCTTGTACCCACTCATATCCAAAAGGCCGGAAATGCTTTGCGGCCCGTGATTCAGTGGTTGTGACAGAATCGGCTGGGGATAGATGACAGTCCCGTTCCACAGCGGAGCGCCGTTGGAAATGTTGACCGTTCCATTCGGCCCGCCATTGAGTTGCCAGGCCTGCGGCCAACCGGGGTAAGCGTTGCCGCTTGAGGAAAGCAGCGAGACGCTATAGCCGGAGTAGGGAATGATCGTGTCGTTGAAGGCGATGCTGCAGGGCACAGCGTTGGTCGTCGGTAAGAGGTTCACCGTGGTTACCGGCGTCTCATCCTGGTCAAACACCTCGGTCGGGCCGGCCGTATTGCCTTGCGCCGTCTCTGCGCCGCTCACCATGCCCACATAGACCGTGATGCCCGCCGCGTTGGCGGGAAAGGTAGCCGGCGGCGAGACAATCAGCGAGCCTGTGCCGGTGAGCTGAACCTGCAATTCGGGGGATGGCAGGCTTCGGTTGCCCACGCTGTCATAGAACGTGAACATCACGTAGTAAATACCCGCCGCCATCGTGCCCGAGCCATAGGTAATCGAAGTACTGGGAAGCGTAAGTGGGTTCGGTAACCCCACGACAGAGCCATCGCTGGACGTATAGCACGACGCCGTGGTCGGCACCACGCTGCCGCTGCCGGCGATCAGCCCCGCCTGCTGCAAAGTGAAGGTAAGGGTCCCGTTCTTCACCGGCAGCCCCGAGGGCCCCTGGAGTGTTCCGCTCACGGTGCCCGCATACGCTGTGGCTGCCGTTATCATCAGGGTAAGCAGTGCTTTTGCTTTAAACATGGTTAGAAACCGCCGCCGCCCCGCACCAGCTGCATCCCGCATGTGATCACTTCGCCGTATCGGTTCCGGGTGTAGGTCTTGATCCATGAGCGCGCATTCCGGAACGTGGCCACCTTCCTATGTTTGCCCAGCCACACCAGTTCGCCCGCTTTCACCAGCACATCGACTTTGTTCTTGGAGTAATGGTGGTGGCGCCGGCTGGAGCACTTATGAGCAATGCCGCCATAAGTGAGAGAACGAGCATCGTCCTCATTGAGAATGCAGACCTTGGGAGTCATGAATCTCCATCTCGTCGCTTAGTCCCAAGGTCTCTCGTGCGCTGGGAGCGCAATGCAGAAGCAAGCGGACGAGCGCTTATCTTCCGATCTGTCTACCTGTAATATTCAAAACGCACGAACAAAGTTCACTTCTCGCCACACTTATTCCGTAATTTTATTTTGGTGGCGTATATCTTGGCTCTCACAGTGGTCAGCGGGACTCCCAACACCGTTGCGATTTCCATGTACGGCGCACCCTCAAGGTAGGCCATCTCCAGCACCTGGCGCTCTGTAGGTTTCAGCATTTGCAGCACCTTGTCCAGGTCCAGCCGCGCCGAAACGCCTTCGAGTTGACTATCTGCGCTGGCGAAGACGAACCGGTCGAACGCCTCATCTGCCATCTCCACATCCATCTGAATTAGGTGTGAATCGCCGTTGCTGGCCTGGCGCCCTTGGCGTAGCGTCAGCAGGCATTGGTTGATCGCGATGCGAGTGATCCAGGGTCGAAACTTTAGATTGACATCGAAGGTATCGAGCCGTGTAAAGGCCCGCAGAAATGTTTCCTGGCACATATCGTCTAAGTCGTTCTTACGAAGAATGCTGCGTCCAATCGCTCGAACATAACGATTATGCTGTCGATAAAGCTCCGCAAAAGCGTCCTCATTGCCCAAACGCGCCGCAGCAATCAATTCGGTCTCATCCATGCGTGTCGCCCCAACTACAAACGATTAAAGGTAAAAACGAAGGGTGCCCCAGGTCTCGCGTTTGAGACCTGGGATCCCTGCAACCTGTCCTGCCGCGCCCCGGCGTGCCGTGGAACCGATCTGCAGTGCCCCGCACTCATCAATCCTCGTCATACAACTCCCGCCGCAAATGCTCCGCTGCGGCCACCCGCACAAACTCGATCATGCCCAGCGTATCCGCTGCTATCTGGCCACAACTGTCATAGCTGATCTCGCCCTCGCCGGTTCGAGTGACAATCAGCACCTGGGTAACATCGTCCATGCCTTCCATCTTGGAGATAAGGAACTCACTCGGGCTCGGCTCATCGGCCATACACGTTCTCCTTGCGATTGATTTTTATTAAAGGGCTCTTGCCACCCACAAAGCCCGCGCACCCAGAATTTCCAGTGCGTCCATATACCCCTCGTAGTAGGGCCGGCGATCTTCCCGCACACCTTCCAGGGCCGCCATCACCAACACGTGTTCGTGTGCTCGCCTGAGCAGCACCAACCCCTGCACCGCTTGTCTGGCGCGCCGGTTCAACAACAAGCACGCCAGTTGATACGGGAACCGCAGGGCTGACCCGTTAAGAGCATTTTCTTGCTTCATCGGCTGCACCTTTCCTCTTTGGCTTGCGATGGCTTCTGATCGGCCGCGCCGAGCTCATTCGTGCCAACCTTTGGCCGTCCCACCTGCCTTTGAACCGATCCAGCGAACTTCGTATCCAAGCCGGGTCCAGTCCATTGATCAGCCCAACAGCCCAGTCATAGTGCTCCTGACTGGCTGGCGTTTTCGGGTAAAGAAACCGTTCCGCATCCGTGTGCTTGTCCTCATTCAGGCTGCGATAGTCATGGATCGCCGCCAGGAAAATGGCGCTGCCTAAGTTGCGTGTGCGGACTTCCTTGGTATATTTCTTCTCAACTAACCGCGGGCCAGGCCCCTGTTTACGAGTCATCGCGTCCTCCGTTGAAGGGGATGGTGTGTGTTTCGTCCGGACAAGTAACCTTCCTGTTTCTACGCATGATGTGCAGCGAACAACGAATCCATTGCGCTTCAATACGCTCGGCGGTCCTCGAGGCCGCGTCCCCGTTAAACGAGTCCCAACCTTTGGCGATCGGGTGTTGACTTACGTAACGCAGACCTTGTTTTGCCGATCCACTGCCCAACGCCGCCAGGGTGGCTTCTATCTCCTCCGGTATGTCGGGCGCGGGAATCACCGGTTCGGATGGCAACAGCACTCTGCGGCCGGTCTCGTCCTCACCGAACCTCACTCCGCCGCCGCGCGCGCGTCCTTCCACTCCGTGCTTCTCCAGGTAAGCGAAGACCCATTGCAGGGCGGAGCGGCCCCTGGTCTCCTCCGACCACCCGGCGAGTTCTCGTATCTGCCCCGGCGTCGGCCAATAGGTGCAGGTCTTTTCCGCCAGCGCATATGCCGTGGCCAATGCCGCCGGATCGATCTCCTTCAGATTTCTGACATGAGCTGCGGTCACCGCGCAGTTGTCCTCCTTCTCCATCGCCTCGCGTAACTGCCGCACTGCTCTCGCAATCGCGCATTGCAAATCAGAAGGGTTGCGGACATCGGCAAAGATCTGTTCATAAACATCAGCGTTGCTCTCGCTCAACATGCGATCACCTCCTGCCCTCTAGCTCGATCAGCTTCGCTTGCAGCCGCAGTTGCCGGACGGTAGGGAAGCGGTCCATCTGTTCCGGCTTCCCCATCCGCAGCGTGCCCCGCCGCCATCCTGTGATCGCCATTTCCAGGTATTGCCAGGGCACATCCATCAGGTCCTGCGCCATCAGCAAGAGACATTCCGGCGTCATGGAAAGCTGCCGGCTCAACGCCAGTTTGCCCAGCTCGATCAGCGTGTTCTCGAGCCAACAGGAGCGCTCGATCGACGGCGCTGACGACACTGTTACGATTGATTTCCGCTCTGCTTGCATGGCCTCCCCCTGCCGACGCCGGCTTGTTGTACACCGTGATCTCTTCCTGGAAGCGGGTCAGGTTGCCGATCCACAGATACACGCGATCGCCATGAGCAACCGCCGACCGGGCACGGTTACCCAACATTTGCCGGAACTGGGTCTCGCTTAGATTGGGGCTGGCGGCAAGAAAGTCACTGAGCGCTTTGGCATCGCGCCCCTGCCAGGGCATCTCCGGCGATGCATGGTTCTTTTCGCTCCAGTACTCAGCAAGAATCGCTCGGAAAGGTGTATGCCGTGGATCGCCAATACGTTTCGCAGAAACGTTATCCCCGGTGAATAGTCTTTTAAATAATTCTGATTCTGATTCTGAATGTGAATCGGCATCGTCGCGCATCGCTTTCGCATTGCCGTTCGCTATGCCGTTCGCATTGCCGTTCGCTATAGCGGCTGCGTCGTCCACCGCCGGCGCCCGCTTGTTCCATCTGCGAGAGGCGCCTAACTTCGCATTTTTGGCATTCACTTCCTGCTTGGCGGCGACTCGGATTCTTTCCCGCTCTACGCGCCCATGATGCCAGAGCCCATCGTGGATCTCGAAGAACTCCGCCAGCATCGGGCGCGTTCGGCTCCACCCGCCCTTATCCAGTCCCGTAATCTGCCCCAGCATTCCATCGTCGTCGGGCAATAGGCCACGCCGCCATAGATGGAAGAGCAGTAAGAGATAGGCACCATGTTGCTCTGTGCTCAGGTGCATGGTGTCGGCGAGGTAGTCACCGATAAAGACCGGCATCCAGATGTCGGTCTTGCCCGCGCTCAAAGTCTGGGAATGGTCGTGCTATGCCCGTAAAGCCTCATAGATTCCTCTCGCCTGGTTTGCCTTCTTTCGCTTGCCGGAAAGCCTGGCAAGACCAAGATGGCATGCGCCACGCGCAGGCGCAAGGGGCTCTGTTTAAGAAACCTGAGGAGAAGGGGGTAGTTAACTCAAAGTTACTCCCGGTAACCAGGGCGTTGCCCGTTAGTCCAACATAATAAAGACCGTAGTAGTTACTATTAGTTTAATGCCCCTGCTTCCTCATCATTCTGCTGCGGCCTCTTGACCGTGCGCGCCGCAGGCAGCAAGCTGATAGCAGAAGTAGCTCCCCCTTTGCATTTTTGCCATGGAAGACAACCATGCTGATACGTGGGCTAACTCCTTGTTTACGGTGGAGGAGATCATCCTGCGGCAATCGCGCTTTACCGCGGAGCAGCGCTCCCTCGCCTGGTCTCCCGAACCGCCCTTCCAAAGCACCGGGGCGGGCGATTGTCGCCTGGGTGGCAACTGTGGTCTTGACTTCAACCGTGAAAGCGCGCGCGCACGGTGGGTGCAGGCCCGTCATCGCTGGAATCTGGAACAGAAAAGACTGCAGGCGCTATGACCGCTAGGACGATTGAGATCACGCTTGAGCGGAAGCTCGAAACCATCATGGCTCGCCGTGCTGCTTCGCCGGCATGTCGATGCGCTGCCTGCGCCGCGGGTCGCGCGACCCGATTGATCCAGGCCTTACAAGACAAATTCGGCCCGCCACGGCCGCTGGAGGAATTCATTGAACACTGAGCAGGTTCGCCGCCGGCAATTCATCACCGGCCTTCGTGCTGTCGCCCAATTCTATGAGGAGAACCCTGGCGCCTGGTACGACGGAATGCACCTTACGTTAAACATGTATGTGTGGGGCCGCAGCGCACGCAAAACGCTTGCCGAGACAGCAAGGGCATTTGGTCAATGCACAAAGGTTTATGACGACAACAACATTACCGTCTCCAGGCAGTTTAGCGAGCAGGTAACCCTTGCCGTCTTTGCCGCGCGTGCCAGGGTATGCCGGCGCGTCATTGTGGGCGCCCGCATCTTACCCCCAAGGATAGTGCCGGCGACCGAAGAGCTGCGCATCCCCGCGTCCAGGGTTGAGATTGTCGAGTGGCAATGTGATCCATTGCTGAAGCAGGACGAAACACCAGCCTCTAACCGGTTTTCCACCCCCTGAAAAATGTCTGTCCCATGCCCTCCTCCGTTGGCCTAAGTTGAGATACACTTAAGGGCGATGACGATCGAAGAGATACTCCTCCACATAGATGCCGAGATTAGCCGTTTAACAGAAGCCCGCGACCTAGTCGCCGGGACAGCCGTGGGCAAGGTTTCCCGCAACCCGCGTAAGAGCGGATTAGCCGCTCCCAAACCTCGAGCCGTGCGCACCAAGCGGGTTATCTCACCCGAGGGCCGGGCAAGAATTGCCGCGGCTCAAAAGCTCCGTTGGGCTAAGCAGAAGCGCGCCAAAGAAAAACGCTAGAGCGGTTTCGCAATGGATGTAGGCTGGGTGGCCCATTCTACGCCAGTCCTTGGCGTAGAGTGGGCGGCCACGGCGATCACCCCATCACCCTTCTGGATAAAACCGCTTCTAAACCTCAAATGGCCATTCGCGCCGCCGCCATGCGCGCAGCAGATAAGTCGCTGTTCCCGTCAGCACCACGACCATAGCGAAGAATATCTCGCGCGCAAAGTGCGGCCGCGAAAACAATATGTACAAAAATCCTGTAATCGCCACCAGCGGCGGCAGCGGATATAACCATATCCGAAACGGCCTCTCCATCTCCGGTTGAGTGCGGCGTAACACCATCACCCCCACCTGTTGCAATAAAAACTGCAACAAGATCCGTATCACCACCAACGCTGCCACCAGGTCCACCAGTTGCAGCACGCAGAACACCATCGAGACCCCGGCCAGCATGAGTAGGGAAACGTTGGGAATGCGATGCCGCGGGTGTACTCGGGCAAAAATGCGAAAGTAGTTATCGTCCAGCGCCGCGGCATAAGGCACTCGCGAATAACCCAACAGCAGGGCATACACCGACGCGAATGCAGTCCACACCACCAGCAGAGCGATCATTCGTCCCGCCGTCGCGCCGTAGACCCGCTGCACCACCACGGCGGCCACAGATAGCCGCGCGTTGGCGCCTGCCTGTCCGATAAGTTCCTGCCAGGGGAGTGTCCCCAGCACACTCGTATTCAGCAGCAGGTAAAGCACCGCCACCAGCGCGACCGACCACACAATAGCTCGTGGGATCGTCCGCCCTGGATCGCGCACCTCGGCGCCCAGGAAACATATGTTGTAGGCGCCCCAGTAGTCGTAAGTGGCAATGAGCAGCGCCGCCCCCAGACCGGTAAAAAATCCGCCTGATAGTTGAAACGCGCCGGGAGGGAACCCGAAGGCCAGGCTCGCATGAAAGTGCAGCAGTCCGGTCAGGATCACGGCCATCATGGTGCCCATAACGCCTAACCACAGCAGGCCGGAGAATCGTGTCACGCTCTGTATGTTGCGATACAGCAATGCCGCGGCGATCGCGCAGCACAGCATCGCCGCCAGGGTGCCGGGGCCCAGCTGAATGGCCAGCGGCAGCGTTTTCACAAACGGAACCGGAATCGGCAGCTGATAGGCGAAGTAGACTTTCCGTAGAGCCGGCCAAAGAAAACCGCCATATTGCGCCAGCCCCACGCATCCCGACGCGATAGAAAGTGGCGCACTGAAACTCAGCTGCCAGATATACAGAAACGAGAGAAATCTTCCCCCGCGCCGCGGCCCATAGATAGTGCGCAAATACTCATAGGAACCCCCGGCCTTGGGCATGGCCGCGCCCAGTTCTGCCCACACCAGTCCATCGCACGCTGCCAGCACCGCGCCCAGAATCCAGCCCAGAATGGCTTGAGGACCGTGCATCGCCATGACGATCAGCGGCAGGGTAACGAACGGCCCCACCCCGATCATATTGATCATGTTCAGCGAAATCGCGCCCGGCAGCCCGATACCGCGTACCAGTCCCTCGTCCTTGGCCAAACCCTCTCCCCTCACCCTCTGTCGGAAACCAGGCAATCCAATTAAAGACTGGACTCAAGAGAAGGCACAGCAGCAGCCGGGTCTGTGGCAAAGTGGGAAGGGGTGCCCCACGTTCGCCCGAGCGTACGTGGGCCGAAAACGATGGGCGAAGCCCGCCGATCGCTTTTCCTCCATCCACCGCTGAACAGCGCTGTCTAATTCATTCCTGAATCTATAAATGCCCTCATCCTCTGTCCCAACCACCACCGACGGGTTCTTCGAGACACATGGAACCCTCACCTCTGTCCCAACCACCACCGACGGATTCCTCGAGACACATCCAACCCTCATCCTCTGTCCCGACCACCAATGACGGGTGCCCCATATCCCCGATTTCCTGTGAAGCTTACTGGGTTCCGCGAACTTCATGCGCCTTTCCTTAAAGAAAGGCGCACACGCAGTCTTGTCCCAGTGCCGCGTACAGGAAATTCGGGGCTATCTCGCTCGTTTTTCGCGAGATGTGGGATACCAAAGAACCCAACCCCTCACCTCTATCCCACCCACTAATGACGAGATGTGGGATACCACAAACCCCAACCCGAACCGCGAATCGACAACAACACCCCACCCAACTCACATCCCTGAATCTAAAACCCCGCTCACCCTGTCATATGCTATAGCTAACAACAACCTATGACCTATCCCCGCCCAGGCAGGCCCCTAGTCTTATCCCTTAGCGCCGCTCTTCTTCTCACGGCGGCCTCACTGAGCGCGCAGACCCCGACAGCCGCCGCCATTGCCGCCACTCCGGACTACCAGCCTCTGCGCGTCGACCGCGGCGCCCCCGCGCTGCAGCAATCCCTGCGCAAGCTGAACACCCGCGCCAGTCTCATGTTGATCGTCGCTCATCCCGATGACGAGGATGGCGGCATGCTCACCTACGAATCGCGTGGCCAGGGCGCGCGCGTGGCCTTGCTCACCCTCAATCGCGGCGAGGGCGGACAGAACATCATGTCCAACGACCTTTGGGATCAGCTCGCCCTGGTGCGTACCCAGGAGCTCCTGGCCGCCGGCCGCCGCTACGGCGTCGATCAGTATTTCACCCGCGTCGCCGACTTCGGCTTTTCCAAAACCCTCGATGAGGCCCTCTCCGTCTGGGGACATGATCGCGTCCTCTATGATGTCGTCCGCGCCGTCCGCCTCAATCGTCCCCTGGTCCTCGCTGCCGTATTTGTCGGCGGCATCACCGACGGTCACGGCCAGCACCAGGTCTCCGGAGAAATGGCCCAGGAGGTCTTCAAGGCCGCCGGAGACCCCAACGTCTTTCCCGATCAGATCAAGGCCGGCCTCCTGCCCTGGACGCCGCTCAAGGTCTATGCCCGCGTGCCCTCCTTCTCCATCAGCCCAAAGGGCATGTACGACTATGCCACCGGCAAGTGGGCTCCGGTGCGCTTCTACGACTATGTGGCCGGCAAATCGATCGACGCCGTGCCCACCACCACCCTCACCATCTCCGAAGGCGCCTATGACCCCGTGCTCGGCAGCTCCTACATCCAGCTCGCGCGAGAAGGCCTGGGCCAGCAAAAGTCTCAGAACGGAGGCACCGGCATCCCGCTGTCCGGCGTTTTTGACGTTCCCTATCATCGCTACGGATCGCGCGTGACCTCCCCCAATAAGGAACATTCTTTCTTCGACGGAATCGATACTTCGCTGGCCGGCATCGCCTCCCTGGCCCCCGGCCAGCATCCTTTCCTCACCGCAGGCCTGCATCAGATCGCTTTATCGATTGACCAGGCCACCCGGACGTTCACCGCCTCCCAGCCGGCAAAGCTGGTGCCTCTGCTGGCTGCTGGTATGAAACAGACACAGTTACTCATGGAGAAAGTGACCGCCTCCAGCCTTTCCCCTCTAGAAAAACACAATGTCAATCACGAGCTGGCGGTAAAAGAGGCCCAATTCAACAGCGCCATCATCGAGGCGCTTGGCATCACCCTCAACGCAGTGGTGGCTCCCGCCTCGCCCGATCGTGGCCGTTCCGGCTTTGCCACCGACCCGCAGGATACCTTCACCACCGCGGTCCCGGGCCAGTCCTTTGGCGTCACTGCTTACCTCACCAACCCCACGGCCGTGCCCATTGAGATCCAAAGCGTCTCCTTGAAATCGACCGGCACCGGTGACTGGCACATCACCTCGCCCACCGCCCTCAAGGGTCTTGTCCAGGGCAATCAACGCCAGGCCGCGGAATTCCACGTCACCGTGCCCGCCGATGCCGAGGTGACCAAGGCGTGCTTTCATCGCAAGGATGTAGAGCAGCCTTACTACGACCTCGACAGCGTAGCCTGCCTCGACCACCCGCTGCCCCCTTATCCGCTCGAGGCGTGGGTCGCATTCAATGTCGATGGGGTGACGGTTCGTTCCGGTCAGGCGGTGCAGACGGTGCAGCATGTAGTAGGGCGCGGCGGTGTGTATCAGCCACTGCTGGTAGCACCGCCCATCTCCGTCGCGGCTACAGCCACGGCCGGGATCATCCCGCTGAGTGAAACCAAGCCGGCGGTCGTCAATATTCGCGTGCGCAGCAACGTCAAAGCGTCCGCGCCCGCCGACGTCCACCTGGACCTGCCGCCGGGCTGGCAGTCCTCGCCTTTATCCGCTCCGTTCACGCCCCGCAAAGAGGGGGATGAGCAGACTGTCAGCTTCGCCGTCACTCCACGGAATCTCGCCGCTAACAGCTATCCCATCGCTTCCGTCGCTGAGTATCAGGGCCGGCGCTATACCCAGGGATATCAGACCGTTGGTTACCCCGGTCTGCGCCCTTACAACTATTACCAGCCCGGACCCTACAAGTTAGTGGGGGTGGATGTGAAGTTGGCTCCCGGTCTGAAGGTGGGCTACGTGATGGGGACCGGCGACGATGTTCCCCAATCGCTTGAGAGCATGGGCGTAAACGTGCACCTGCTGCAGGCAGCGGACATTAGCGGAGGCGACCTGGCCGCCTACGACGTCATCGTGTTTGGCATTCGAGCCTACGCCGCGCGTCCCGAGCTTGCCGCCTCCAATGGCCGCCTGCTCGATTATGTGAAGCAGGGCGGTGTGCTCATTGTCCAGTACAACAGCCGGGAGTATGACCACAACTACGGCCCTTATCCGACCAGTCTTACTGGTGACCCGGAAAAGGTAGTGGACGAGGGCAATGCAGTCGAGCTTTTACAGCCGGAGAGTCCCTTACTCTCCTGGCCCAATCGCATCACCGAGGCCGACTTTCGAGGCTGGGTAGAGGAGCGCGGGCATTCGTTCATGCATTCCTGGGACCCGCATTACCAGGCCTTGACCGAGACCCACGACCCAGGTCAGGAGGAGCAGAAGGGTGGCCTGTTGTACACCCGTTACGGCAAGGGCGCCTACGTCTACGTAGCCTACGCCTTATACCGCCAATTGCCCGAGGGCATCCCCGGAGCCTATCGCATCTTTGCCAACCTGCTAAGCCTGCCTAAAGCCCCAGCGCTCGCAACCGACAATCACGCCTCCAAAAAATAATCCCCGCAATCAAATCGACGGGTGGAAGTGTGACCCACCCACAAACTCTATCTCCGACACAAGTCGAAGAATGGATATGAGAACCCAACCCTCAAACTCTATCCACAACGTGAATCGACGGGTGCCCCACATCCCCGATTTCCTGTGAACCTTACTGGGTTCCGCGAACTTCATGCGCCTTTCCTCAAAGAAAGGCGCACACGCAGTCTTGTCCTAGTGCCGCGTACAGGAAATTCGGGGCATCTCGCTCGTTTTTCGCGAGATGTGGGATACCACGACCCTATCCCCAAAACTTTAAATCCCATATTTGAGTGAGAACAGAAACTACCGGTACTCCGCACAGAACCCAGGAGCCCCCTGGCCGATCAACGCGCAACCCCGCTTAATCTCATCCACAATCATCGCGCAAGCATTCTGCGCATTACACGGCGGATGAGTCGCCGGAGACACCTGCAGGCATTCGTTCACCAACTGCCGCGAGCGTTCGATACCCACCGCATTCAGACAGGTTCCCGTGGTGCTGGGAGCGGCCGAAGCCCCTTGCGGCGCCAGGTAAGGTTCCGGCACACCGAATGCCTGGGCGATCTGGTGCAGTTCCGTGCGCAGTTTCTCCCATTGTGAAGTGGTTTGCAGGTTTAGCTGCAGGCTATAGACCAGCGGATCGATCTGCGCCGCGGTGTGCACCAGCGCGGTTACATCCTGGTCTGCCTTCTGATTATGTTTGAAGGTCTCGAGCGCCCCATTCGCCTGTTTCGCAAACGTATCCGTCAGCATCCGCGCATCCTTTTCCTGGCTGGTCTTACGAATCGAGCTCTTCTTCAAGGCATTGGCGAAGTTTTGCCGAAACGGCTGCGCGTCATCCTTCAAATTCTGCATCAATCGCTGCAGGTCCTTGTCGCTTAAGCGGCCTTGAGCCCTCGCCGGCCGGCACACTCCCCCCAGTCCGGTCAATAGAAGCAGAAAACAGATCCGTCCCCACCGCTGCATGTCAAAACCTCCTGCCCGCATTGCCCGCCTGCTGGATCGCGTTCCATGGCCTGGCCAATCTTCGCAGGCAATTCGGGTCTGCGCCCCTGTATCCTATCGACGTTCCCACCCTGCGGCAACAGGGTGGGTTGTATTTTAAGAAAGCGAGAATGTCAGCAGCTTCCTCCGCGCCCGCCGGCCACTTCCTCACCGATAGTTTGGTCTTCGACTGGAAAGCGCAATCTTTCCGTGCAGACCTCATCTTTATTCTTCCCTTGGCCATCTGCCTTGCGTTGGGAGTCGGTCTGGGCCACCCCGGCGCCGGGTTGATCGCCGGCGGCGGCGCCTTTACCGTCGGCTTTGGCGCCAAACAGCACATTGACGATTCTCAATTCCTGGCCATGATCCTGGTGGCCCTCGGCACCGGGGCCGCGACCTTCATCGGCATGGTGGCGGGCCACACCAACTTCATCCTGGTGCTCTTTGCTGCCGGGAGCGGCTTTGTCTACGGAATGCTCTCTCTGCGCCAGGCTGGTGTCAGTTGGGTGGGTCAGCAGTTCATCGTATTTCTACTCGTTGCATCCGGTTTTCCTTTTTCCCCGCGCGCGGCGGCGGTCCGTTCCGGCCTGGTGATGGCGGGGGGCGCGCTGCAGATCATCAGTTCGAGCATCCTGCTGCGCCTGCTGCATCAGTTGCGCACAGAGCTGCGTTTGGTCGCGAGTTATCTTCGCGTCGAGCACCAGGCGTTACGCTCTTCGGTGGAGCAGGCGGCACGCTCCCTGATCAATCGCGATACTCCCCCGAGCGCAGTGCCCTATGCGCTCCGTCTCGCCATCACACTCGGGGTAAGTACAGAAATTTACCGCCACTTCGGCTTCACCAACGGATACTGGATACCCATGACCGCGCTGCTCGTCCTCAGGCCCGGCCTCACGGACACCGCGAGCCGCGCCATCGCGCGCACCGTCGGCACTCTGGCCGGGGCCATGCTGGCCAGCTTCTCTCTTGCCCATCTGGAGCCCGGGCTGCTTACCCTGGCCATGTTGACCCTGCTCTTCGCCTGGCTCGCCTACTCGCTCAACAACGTGAACTACGGTCTCTTCACCCTGTGCCTCACCGCGTACATCGTCTGTTTGCTGGCGCTCAACAGTCTTCCCGGGAACGAAGTCGCGTATCATCGCGCGATCAGCACCATCATCGGTGGATCCCTGGCCCTCACCGTCCGCCTATTCGTCATCCGCTATCGCAAGCAGCACGCAACGCAACCCAGCGTACAGCCTCAATCGCTCCAGCCTTGACGAACTCAGTCCCGCACCGCCGCCCGAGCATCAGACTTGTCCCAATTAGCTGTGGACTCACTTGGACAGTGTTTGCTGAAAAGAGACCAGCCATGAAGTGGAATCCGGACCAGTCCCGAAGGGACGGCTGAAAATAGCCCAGCACGCAGTGCTGGGTGTACTTTGCCAACCAGACCAGTCCCGCAGGGACGACTGAGAATTTCTGAGAATCACCCAGGACGTACACCCCGGGCACGCCAAGGCAAACGGGCAATCACGAAGACCAAACTGATTCCTTTCGAAACCAATCCGGGTCCATGCAATCGTGAATGAACGGCAATCCGAACATGATAATTCGCTAAACTGGACAGCTGTGTGTAACGGCAGCCCCGCCAATCCTTAAGGAATCTGCCATGAACCGCGAACCCTAACGCTTTGAGGTTCTCGGCCACTCAGGCAGCGAAAGCACCCAATCCTGGCCTTTGCTCTTGTCGGCTACATTCAGCAGCCGGCCCTGTTCGACTTCTCGCTTGGCGCCGTCCCAGATGGATCTTCGATCGAAGCGGCTTGCCGGCGACGCCACCGCATCGCGAATCTCTCGCAATCCTGTCGGCCGCCCAACCTTCAACAAGTATTTGCGAATAACTGCCGGACGGTCGAGTCCGTCATACTCCCCGCGTTCCGGCTTTTGCTCCGTCAGCGCCTCGAGGGTCTGCTCCAATTTCTGAACCAGATCCGGAGCCAGCACACGAAGCTCCCCAAGCAATTCATCGCGCCGCTGCTTGAGCAAGCGAACCGTAAGTGTCGGGGTGGATCTCAACCCCATGGTTCTCTCCAGACAAGCCCAAGAAGGAGTAGCGTTCTCCCCCACTACCAGCATCGCCTGGCAGCTCGCGCGGCGTCGTTGTTTCCTCGCTAAACCGGAGCAAGGACCCTCAGGGAAACCCTTAGGGTCACCATTATGCCAAATCTTACCCAGCGGTACTGACAAATTTTCGCAGCCGTGCTCTTACTTCACCTGATCTGGGTTCATAACATTGTAGCCCCACCCACAGAAACCTTTCTGTAGCGATGGCCAAACCCAACTCTTCCAGGCCGTTCTTCAATATCATGGAGACTGCAGGTTTCATTTCCCCCGAGGATCCTGAATGAAGAAGTCCGAAGTGCTGAACGCCTGGGCCAGCATTCTCTACGGCCGCAAGCCAAGCCTTTCCATCGAGATCACCCGTGAGTGCCCCCTCCGCTGCCCCGGCTGTTACGCTTACGAACCCGAGCACCTGGGAGCCGGCGGGGTCACCCTGCGCCAATTGTCCGATTACAAAGGGGACGACCTGGTCCGCAGGCTGCTCGCCATCGTCGATCGGGAGAAGCCCATTCATCTCTCCCTGGTAGGCGGCGACCCTTTGGTCCGCTATCGCGAGTTGGAGGTGCTTCTGCCCCAGCTCGAGCAGCGCGGTGTTCACGTCCAGTTGGTAACCAGCGCCTTCCGTCCCCTGCCTAAAGCATGGAACGACCTCTCCAAACTCAGCCTGGTCGTCTCCATCGACGGCCTGCAGCCGGAGCATGACGAGCGCCGAAAACCCGCCACCTACGAGCGCATTCTTAAATCGATCACCGATAGTTTCGTGACCATTCACTGCACCGTCACCGGCCAGATCGCCGGCCGCCCCGGGTATCTCGAAGAGTTCCTCCGTTTCTGGAGTGCCCGTCCCGAAGTAAAGCGGGTCTGGGTCAGCCTTTTCACCCCTCAGCGGGGTGCCGAGGGGCCGGAGATCCTCACCCCGGCCATGCGCCGGGATGTGCTGGACGAGCTCGAGCGCCTATATCCCCTCTACCCCAAGTTTCAGATGAACCGGCTGATGATCGAGGAGCTGCGCCATCCCCCGCAATCGCCGGAGGAGTGCATCTTTGCCCGCACCACGATGTCTCTTTCCGCGGACCTCGAGACCCGCATTGGGCCTTGCCAGTTCGGAGGTAAGCCGGATTGCACCCAATGTGGCTGCGTCGCCTCTGTGGCCTTGGCGGCGGTAGGGCACCACCGCGTCGTGCCTGGCCTGACCGCAGGCGATCTGATGTACGTCTCGGAACGAATAGGAGCAAAAATCGGTCGCGTCCGCTCCCTATTCCGCGCCAAGCAGCCAACCCTGCCGCCCACCCCACCCCTAACCCAAATCTCCGGCCTCTGAACCGGATCACAAGCCGAAGAAAACCACGACCAAGGCACGGCTTCACAGGCTGCGGAAAAACTCGGTTTATTGGGTAGGCCGGGGATTTATCCCCGGCGCAAACGCAATGTAATCATCTTGGGCTTTAGCCCCTGGGGTATGCGTTCCTGCCCAATCCGGCTTTTTCCGCAGCCTCTTCAGCCCGTACATAATCCCACCAACATCATCTGGCCTTTAGGCCCTGAGGGAGCGCATTTCCCCGCAAACAGAAAAAGGGAGAGGCTGAACCAGCCTCTCCCCTTTAACCCCTGCTTAGAAACTGATCCGCCCCGTGATCTCCACGTTCCGCGGACCTGCTCCTTCCGCCGTCTGCAACCCGGAAATCGTCCCAAACGCAGACTGATCCACGGACACATTCGGCACATCGTAATTGCGATGATTGAGCGCATTGGCCGCTTGCGCCCCAAACTGAAACTGCAACTGTTCCGTAATATGAATGGACTTGATCAGCGACAGTGACACGGAATCTGTGCCCGGGCCCACCACGCTGCCCACCGCGGCATCGCCGAATCGTCCAATATTGTCGTCCGGTACAGCGAAGGCATTCGGATTCAGAAACACCGGGCCTGCGGGATTGGTCATCCCTTTCACCCCGTGTACAGAAACCCCCGGAACCACATCTGCCCGGGTGACACCGGCTACGTTCAGCACGTTTGTCCCGGCCGGGTCGGTCGATGTCTCCGAAGGGGTGAGGAATGCACCACTCTGAAAGACCGTCACTCCGCCCAATTGCCAGCCACCCACCAGCGCGTCCATCAACCGCCCGCTACTGGGCAAAAATGTCCCACCCTTGCCGAACGGCAGCGTGTACAGGAAGGTCGCAAGCACCCGATGCCGGCGGTCGAAAATCACATTGCCATAGTCAAGGCCAGGGTGGAAACGGTCGGTGACGAAGTTACCGCCTGCGCTCACTAACTGCGTCGGATCAGCCCCGCCCTCGTTTGAAAGATCACGCGTGAGCACATAGCTGGCCTGGAACTGGAGCCCGTGCGACATCCGTTTCTCCAGCACTCCGGTAAAGCTGTTGTAGTTGCTGACTGCCTGGTTGACCACGCTCTGGATGATGCTCCAGATGGGATAAGGCAGCGACGCCTGTACCGAAGGGTCGTTATAGCCCAGGCTGTTCGCATGCACCTGGTTCAAGTCGTTAAACGTTTCCAGGTTGGTCCCGTGGCTGCCTGTATACGAGATCCGCATCCCCGTATCGTGTCCCAGGTTATGCTCGAACGTCAGATTCCACTGCTGTACAGAAGGGTCTTTGTAATGGATGGGAAATGCATATTCGAACGTCGCCGTGCCCGGCGGATATAGGTTTGCCGGAAAGGGGGAGGGGAAAGAAAGAAGCTCACCACTGCCGTCCGCAGGATTGTAATTCTGCGTGTAGGTCGGTACAAAGCTGGCGCTCACCGCCCAGCCCGAAACCAGGGAGAAGCCCAGGGGCGACTCGATAAACCTTCCCCAGCCCCCGCGAATCACCGTCGTATCATTCTTGTTCGGCCGCCAGGCAAAGCCGATGCGCGGCCCGTAATCGCTCTTATAGGTGTACCGCAACTTCGCCGGCAGACCGGCCTGCGCAGCCGTCAGGATGGGCGTGTCGCCGATCGAAGCCAGAAACCCGGGATTGGTGTAAGTCAGCCCCTGCGCATTTGGAACCGCCACTGCGCCATGAATGCCATTCTGGTCGTAATCGGGTACGAAGGCCGCCGTGTTGTAGTGTGTATCCTTGAGCGGCGGATGCAGCTCGTAACGGAATCCCAGGTTCAATGTCAGATACGGCGTGGCCTTCCAGTCGTCCTGCGCGAACCCCGCATAGGAGTAGCCCAGCCCGTTCATCGCCGGGTTCGTCACCTGCGACAACACCGAAGCATCCGGATACCCCAGCAGAAATTGCGTGTAAGGATCGCCGATCGTCGTGCCCACGGCGGTCGATCCGTTGAAGGTGTATTGTCCCGCGCGGTAGTTGCCGAACACATTTTCGTCATGGTCCGTCAGCCGGCGAACATCTCCCCCGAATTTAAACGTGTTCCTTCCCTTGATCCAGGTCAGATCGTCCAGTAACTGGATAACCTTGCTTTGCTGATGGGTGCTGTTGAGCCCGCCGGTCCGCTGAAACCCGACAATCTGAACATCGGGAACCGTGGGCACCGTAGCTATGTCGGGAATGCCGGTAATCCCCACCTGGTTGACCAATGTAGCCGAGTCCACGTCTGCCGTAAGCGCAGTACGGGTCGCGTTGTAACCTCCGCGAAACTCGTTGATCAGGTTGGAATTGATGGTGTAGTTATAGGCCACCGTCAAGCCGCGGTCCTGCTCCGGCTGGTCAATGCCGCCCAGCAAGGGCGACTGGCTGGTGGAGCAGAAGCCAATGCAGTTCGCCTCCGGAGCGGTGGTGACCGACCGGTTCTTCCAGGTGAAGCGCCCGTATATCGACTGGTTGGCCGTAATGTTCTGGTCGATGCGCACATCGAATTGATTGCTCGAAATCGGCGCTGCGAAATTGGTCGCAAAATTGTTCTGAAAAGAGTCGGCACTTCCCGTGTTCGGAACCGGCATCAGGTACTTGATCACATTCGCCGCCACCGGAGAAATGGGCACCGAGCAGTTCGAAGGACCGGTGCAGGGAATCGGCGTCTGGTCGATATTACTAATCGGCAACGGCGTGCCCCCGCCTTGCGCATTCAGATAGTTCCACAGGTTTCCGCTGCGCATGTCCAGGGTAGGAAAGCTTTCCACCAGCGGCACCTGCCGAGGCAGGCGCAGCCCTTCATAGCTACCAAAGAAAAACGTCTTATCATGCCCGTTGTAAAGCTTGGGGATTCTCACCGGACCCCCGCCAAAGCCGCCAAAATTATTCATGTGGATCGACGGTTTGCCGGTGAAAGGATTGCCCGCTGTCAGCGCGGTATTCTCCAGGTTTTCAAAGACCCCGCCGTGGAAAGCATTGGTGCCCGCTCGAGACGTGGTGGTTACATCCGCGACTCCGCTATATTCTGCGTTGTTGTTGGTCTCGCTCACCCGGATTTCAGAGATCGAGTTGAAAGAAGGGAAGAGTTCTGCGATCGGTCCGCTATTCTCCACGTTCACGCTGCTGACGCCATCGATGGTGAACGACATCAATGCCGGCGTGGTGCCGGCGATCACCAGGTTCGAGCTGGTGCTGTTGTCTACCTGTACCCCGGGCTCCGTCGTGAGCGTGAGTATGGGGCTGGTGGAACCATTCGATCTTGAGTAAACGGCCACCGGCAGATCCACCAGTTCGTGTCCGGTCTTGGTCGATGCCAGGCTCGATTGTTCCGTCTGGATCACGTCGCCGGCGGCCTGTACTTCTACTGTCTGCGCGGCCGCACCAACGGCCAGGTTGGCATCGATACGTTGTGCATCGCGGGCCTGCAAAGCGATGTGGTCGAAGAGCGCATCGCGGAAGCCATTCGCCTGGACACTCACCTGGTAGGTCCCGGTATCGAGGTTCAGGAACTCATAGCCTCCGGAAGCATTACTGATGACCGTGTGTTGAGCGGATGTGCCCTGGTTCACCACGGTGACCGTGGCGCCGGGCACCACCGAACCCGATTGATCCTTCACTGTGCCGACGATCGATCCAAACGTGGATTGGGCAAAGGCGCATACGCTCGTAGACAAGACGCAAGCCAGCAGGGCCACCAGCACCCGCTTGCACACATTGGAACCAGCCATTACCTCACCTCCAAAATTTATGTAACCGTCGCTGATCTATCCGCTAAAAATCGAAAACAGACGAACCTCTCCCTCCACCCCGCAAGGCAGCATCGGTAAATAAATCAAGGACTCCTAGAATCCTCGAACCCTGTAAACAAAACAAATCGAAGGGACTACACAATTCCAAACGCGACCCCAACCCTCAAACCCTCTAAGGCTGCATCGGCAAATCCATCAAAGGACTCTTGGAATAAAAATCAAACGGCCGCAGCGTAAAGTCATGCCACATTGTCGGCATTTGTGGCCAATCCTCCGGCCGAGGCACATGATGAAACGCCATCGTGTACCACGCGACAATATCCGTGTTCATGATGCTGCGATTCTGTTTCACCCAAACCGGCAATCCATCCGTACCCTTGCTCCCCGACACATAAACCCCCGCCGCATATCTCTCCTTAGCGTCATAAGGAGTAACCCACAGCTGGTGGTCCGAGAACCCGGCCCGCTTTTGTGGCCAGTCCTCCAGCGACAGCAAAGAAACCCCGGTGAGCCCGGGCATAATCTCAAAGCTGGTCGGATAACCCAGGTCGTTCTTCACCGTAGAACTGGTAAACCGCCACATCGCCGGGTGTTGCATGCTGATGTCCTGCATCGCCGAACCCTCGGTGCCGATGCAATCCGGCTTCATGGCCCATATGGTCTTGCGCGCACTGGCCGAAGGCAGCTTGTACTGAACCAGCTTGTCCACCATGAAGCTGTTCTGCGGTCCATCCACATCCAGATCCAACCGGAACGAGAAGAAGTGGTCATGGTCCACGCCGTCGGTATTGGGCGCGACCAAATGACCAAATTGCACCATGTTGCCGTTTGGATCCTTGCCCATGATGTCGCTCGACATATCCGCCGACGCCATCTTGTCCTTCACCGGCTTCACTTCCAGCTCACCCGTGGCGCCGACCGCGACCGTGATCGAGCCCTCCTGCTCAAACCGCCAGTCGAGGATGTAGTCGTAGTTGCCCACCACCGCGATGCTGCGGAAGACCAACTCACGCCCCGGTCTGCCGATAGGTCCGTCCGTCTCCCAATGCCGCCACGCAGGATCGCCCAGCGTCCGCTCGAACAGGCACGCCAATTGCGGGCGCACAAAGGGAGTTCCGTTTTCGTGGAAGAACGTTCCGCTAAAGTAAGTCGCGTAGTCCGGGCAATCCACGCCCTTCTGCAGCGGCTTGGGAATCCCCAGCCCGGTGTTCATGAAGTATTCGCCGGAGTCCAGAAACACGTGCGAATTCCACGTCTCTTCCGGATCCATATAAGGCACGTACATCTCGGAAAGCGACCCTTCATACAACACCGAACGCCGCTTTCCCTGGTAATCGAGCGAAGCCACGTTGATCACCGGGCCGCTGCGTGGATCCACCCGAAACCGGAAGTGCCAGTTCTGCCAGCTCACTTCTCCATCGGTAATCGTGAAGCTGGGCCCTTGCGGTTGCGAAATCTCAATTGGCTTGGTTCCCGCCCAGGCCGGGCCGCCATCTGCATCGTAGAGCTCGCTCACGGGCGCCATGGGCACTGCCCCATAGTCGCTAAACCGGGTCACTTTCTTGGTGGCCATATCGACGGTAAAAAATATTCCACCCACGTCGCGGTCTTCCGATCCATTCTCCGCGTCGATGTTGTACTCGCAGCCGCCCCATCCGATCCTGCGTCCGTCCTGCTCCGGCAAGCCGATGTATCCGCCGGGCGTCGCAAAGCAGGTGACTAGGTTCAGGTCGGCGATGCCGCGCTTCTTCAGCGCATCCACGATGCGCGCATCATGCTTGATGGCATCGTTCACTTCCTGCTCTTCCGTGGTGGTGTAAGGAGCCTGCATTCCTTTCAGTTCCTCGAACGATTCCACCTTGGCGGTCGAGATATTCACCAGCGCCGCGTAGGATTTGCCTTTGTAATACAGCACCACATCCGCCTTACGCTCGATCGGGTCGCCCGGCTTCCACGCCAGCACATACGTCTTCTCCGGCTCGTGCAAAAGCACGCTCGAGAAAAGAGTCTTCTCTTCGGTATGGCCCGCATCGCGAACCGTCTTATAGACGACCCAATATTCCGCCGGGGTGAGCGCATCGAGTGGATGGTGGACAGCCGGCGCGAGCGCGGCGGCGGGCAACGAAAAAAACAACGTGGATGCGCAGACGAAGGTCGAGAGATATAAACGAAATCGACGGAGAAACACTTCGGACTAACCTCCAGGAAGGGGGGACAAGGGAGCCGCTCCCTCCAGAAACACTGCGTCCTTCTCGTCGGAAGGAACGATGCAAAGATAGGACCTAAGCTGAACAACTGCAGACAGCGGGCCGAAGGAGGACTGGGAGCCTGTGTACTTGAGTTATGCCAGGCCCACGCGGGCACGTTGCGCGAGGGTAAGTCCGGGCAAGCTACGGCACGACACGTTCCGATGACCGGAACTGCGAGTTAGCGACAGGGCTATCGCGAGATGAACCTAAAGATAGCGAAGCAGGCAAGCAAAGTCAACGCATATTCATCTCGAACCAATCCACCCCTCTCCCAATCACACCCCGGCGCACAAGCAAAAATGCAGAGACTCGTCATCAGATTCTTTCGAGGAAGAGCCAGATCCAATCCCCATCAAACTCTTTCCAGCAAACTCCGTCCCACAAACCAATGACGGGTGCCCCACATCTCGCTCGTTTTTCGCGAGATGTGGGATACTACCACTCTTTCCATCAAACTCCGTCCCACAAACCAAGACCCCGGCATTTTTCTGATTGCTATGCGCACCAGTTTGTTGATAATTACGCGAAAGGCCACGTCGCCACGGTTCATCCCAACCGCGGATGATTCGCCCATGCGGCCTTGCACGCCGTCCCCAATTCCTCGAGCCCACGTCCGGAGGGAGCGCCATGCGGCCGCTGGCAGCCGGTAAAAAACCCAGGCTGGATCGAGTACTAGGGCGCCGCGATCTGGTGTTGCTGTTCGTCGTGGCGGTCGCCAATCTAAACCTGATCCCGGCCATCTCGTCCTCTGGCCCGGTCACGCTCTGGTTGTGGCTGTTGGCCCTCACCTGCTTCTTCTGGCCGCAGGGCGCGGCAGTCACTGAGTTAGCCCAGAAGTGGCCCGGCGAGGGTGGCATCTATCTCTGGGCCAAGCGCAGCTTCGGCGAGGAGCACGGCTTCCTTGCCGGCTGGTGTTACTGGCTTTCGAACGTCGTCTATCTCCCCACCGTTGTGCTCTCCTGCGTGGGCGTCGCCGTTTACGTCGCTGGACCACGCATCCAGAAACTCGCCGACAGCCATGCCTTTACCGGCATCGCCTCCTTGCTCATTATTCTTTTTCTGCTCGCCTTGAATGTCAGGGGGCTTTCTCTGGGCAAGTGGATCAACAATCTCGGCGCCCTCGGCACCATCGGTGGCGCAGCCATGATCTGTCTGCTCGCCGCGCTCACATTGCATCACAATGGCAGCGCTCTGCATCCCGCGGATCTGCGCACCGGCTTCCACGACTGGCGCCTCTTCGCAGCATTCGGGACCATCTGTTACAGCCTCATCGGTCTGGACCTGGCTTCCATCATGGGCGATGAGATCCGCGATCCCCGCCGCAATCTGCCCATCTCCATCCTCCTCGGTGGAGTCATTGCCGGCCTCATCTACTTTGGCACCACGCTGTCCATGCTCATCGCCATGCCGCAAAAGGAAATCGGCGTGCTCTCCGGTGTCCTGCAGGCCATCAACGTCATGAGCGCGCGCAACGGCCTGGAGAGCGTGGTTGCCCCGCTCGCCTTGCTGGAATGCATCGCGATACTGGGAACCGCTTCGGCCTGGTTCAGTGGTGCGGCCCGCCTCCCATTTGTCGCTGGCGTTGACCGCTATCTCCCTCCCATCATCGGCCGCTTGCATCCCCGCTACCACACGCCGTATGTGAGCCTGATCCTGTTTGCCGTCTTATCCTCGTTGCTGATCGCGTCCAGTTTTCTGGGCGTTTCGGTAGGCGAAGCCTACCTGACCATGTTGGATCTGGCAGTAATTCTTCAGCTCGCGCCATCGGCCTATATGTTCCTGGCGCTGCTCAAGCACACCTGGAGCGAGGGCGCCGTCCTCAACGCCAACCGGGCCTATCTCACGGTCAACGCCGTCGCCGGTCTCTTTGTAACCTTTATCGGTCTAATCGTCGCCTTCATTCCTGCCCGCCAGGTCAACTCGGTTTGGATCTTCGAAGCCAAACTCATCGCGGCCTGCCTCATCGTCTTTGGCGCCGCCCTATTCTTTTACCAGCGGGGGCTACGCAAGGCCCGCACCGAGCCGCTCGACACCGATCTGGTTTCAGAAGTCGAATACGGCTCCTGATCAGAACCATCCTTCCCTGGACGGGTTCGCCTCGTTCGCCGGATTTCCCACGCAAGGTGATGAAAAACGCTTCGGTCCAGCAACCACTCTCTGTGGAACCGTTGCCCTTTCCCTTGTCATCCCGTCAGCGAGCTCGGTAGGGCGAGTTGAGAGAGAAATGACAAAGCTCCCACACGCCCTCTTCAGGCCATCTCATAGAATCCACTGAGGGAGCGCTCTTTAGCTCCTCTTCCGAGCCTTAGGAAATGTTTTTGACCGCAGTACTCATGGGCCTGCGGCCCATAAGTGCTAACTTATTTGGAATGTTTTTCTTCAAAACTCCCACAAAATCGTCATCCTGAGGGCCTGTGACTTTTTCGATCTTTTCGTGTTTTCTACGTAGCTAACGGATGCTTTTTACCCCCCCACAAAGCCGTCATCCTGAGAGTCTGTGACTTTATTTTTTGCGAAAATCGACGCTGAACAGGTTGGGGTTCCAAGGGCGCGAAAAATTCCAAAAAAGTCAGCAGCCTCTGAGCGAAGCGCCGCGCGGATCTGTCGCATAACGGACGGCTTATGGCGCGCAGTCGAAGGACCCCGGCGATGCTTTTTAGCATATGCTCTTCCCAGCTTTCGAGCCACAAACTACAGGCGAAATCAAAAAAGTCACAGCCTCTGAGCTCCGCTCAGAGCTTGTGACTTTTTTGGTATATTTCTGTCGGAATAATTGGTTTGCTGGCAAGATGAAGTTGTAGGAAGGGGTATGGGCAACGGTGAGAGCGTAGTTGGTCAAGAGAGTGCGGTTCGTTTACGCAAGCCAGAACGCCGCCAGCTAGCAATGGTAGTGCAGTGTGCCGATGATCTGGTGAGAGCGCTTCATCCCGTGCGCACGGTGATGGCGGTGGTGGAGAAGCTGGATGTGAGCGGTTTTTGCGAGCCTATCCGGGCCCGTGAGGGGATAGCTGGGCGAGATGCAACTGACCCACGTTTGCTGGTGGGCTTATGGCTGTACGCTTGTGTGCGTGGCATAGGTTCAGCTCGGGAGCTGGGGCGTCGTTGCGAAGAGAGCGCGCCGTTTCGCTGGTTGTGCGGCGGGGTGGGCGTAAATCATCGCCTGCTGTCTGACTTCCGTACCGATCACGCAGAGGCATTGGACGGCTTGTTTACGCAGGTGCTGGTGACGTTGGTGGACAAGAAGCTAGTGCGTGTAAGCCGCATCAGCCAGGATGGAGTGCGGATTCGTGTTAGCGCCGGGAGCAGCAGTTTTCGCCGGAAGAACGATTGCAGCAGCTGTTGGTGCAAGCTCAGCAGCAGGTGTTGGAGTTGCGTAAACAGCTGGAATCGCCGGCACAGTCGGCAGCAGTGACGGCGCGGCAAAAGGCGGTTCGCAAACGCGCGGCGGAGTCGCGACAACAGCGGTTGGAGCAGGCGATAGCGCAGTTGCCGGAGCTGAAGAAGAAGCAGGCTGAAGCGGCCCAGAGGGCAGGGCAAGGCAAGTGTGGGGACCAGATCCGAGCCCGTCAGCCGCGGGTAAGCACCACGGATGCGGCCACGCGGGGGATGAAGATGGCTAACGGTGGTTTCAACCCTGCGGCGAACGTGCAGTTGGCCACCGACACCGCAAGCCGCGCCATTTTGGGAGTGGAAGTCAGTAACGAGGGTTCCGATTCGGCTGGGTTGAGTGAACCGATGCGCCAGCAAGTGCAACAACGGACTGGTGGCAAGGTGGAACAGCACCTGGTGGACGGCGGCTACTTGCGCATGGAGGACATCGTCGATGCCCACCAGCAAGGGGTGGAGTTGTTCGTGCCCCCCAAACCAGCCAGAAACCCACAGAACCGGGGGCGCGAGTTAGAACCGAAGCCAAGCGATTCGGAAGCGATTCGGGCCTGGAAGCAACGCATGGAAAGCGAAGAAGGCAAGAAAATCTACAAACAAAGGGCGGCCACCAGCGAGACGGTAAACGCTGAATTACGAACCTATCGCGGGCTGACGCCGTTGACCGTACGTGGCATCAGCAAAATCAAGTGTGTGGCCCTGTGGTGCGCCTTGGCTTACAACCTGACCCACTTCAGCAAGGCCCTTCTCAGCTAAAACCGGGCTGAAGCAGCAAAACAGAAAAAATCTAGCACCGTAGGGCAAGCCGTAGCAGGTGCAACTGCACCTTGGCCTGGCTGTCACTTAGTAGTCCCACCACGGCAAAACATGCTCGCCTCATTGTCTTGAGACCAAGTGGGAATTAAGTCACAAGCTCTCAGGATGACGGCTTTGTGGGGGGAAAAAGCATCCGGTTAGCTACGCAGAAAACACGAAAAGATCGAAAAAGTCACAGGCTCTCAGGATGACGATTTTGTGGGAGTTTTGAAGAAAAACATTCCGCGCAGGGATCTGCAGTTCTACGGACCCTTCCTGGAAATGTTTTTCGACAAAACCCAGATTTCCAGCCTCGCGGCACTCCAAACTTCCACGGGTCTCACGCGATTCGGCAGCCTCTAAAGCCGCCTACCGCAGTAACAATGCGCAAGTGCGAGAAAATTCCCATCAACAACATCCGCTAAGATGAACCCTGTTTCGCCCACACAAATTAACCCTGCACCCACGAGGTTTCATGCGCATCCTTCCGCAATTAGCTCTCCTCTGCGCCTCTCTCGTCTCTCCTCTCCAAGCGCAGCAGACAGCCTCTCCGGCCTCGACCCAAAAGAGCAACTACCACGTGCAGGAATTCATGGTGCCCATGCGCGATGGTGTCCGCCTGCAGACCGTAGTCATCACCAAAGCCAATCAGACCCAACCGCTGCCCATCTTACTCACGCGCACGCCCTACGGTGTTTTCACCCAGGAATACTTCGACACCCACGCCGCCAAGGAAGGCGCAGACTGGGTACCCTCCGCCTGGAAGGAACTCGCCGCCGACGGATACATCTTTGTCCGCCAGAATCTCCGCGGCCGATTTAAATCCGAAGGTGTTTTTCTGCTCACCTCGCAGTACGACCCCAAAGATCCGAAGCAGGCCAACGAAACCAACGATGCCTATGACACCGTCGACTGGCTGGTAAAAAACGTACCCAACAACAACGGCAAGGTGGGCATCTACGGAGTCTCTTACGATGGCCTCACGGCCGCGCTTACCCTTCTCCATCCTCATCCCGCGCTCAAGGCCGTCAGCGAACAAGCCTCGCCCGTCGATCAATGGATGAACGACGACGATCATCGTTACGGAGCACTGCGGGAGAGTTACACCTTTGAATATGCAGTGATGGAGCAAGCCGACAAGAACAAGAACACCAACTTCGACTTCGATACCTATGACACCTACGACTGGTACTTGAAGGCGGGCCCCCTCACCAACCTCAATGAAAAATATCTGCATGGAACCCTGCCCTACTGGAACGACGTGATGAAGCACCCGGACTACGACCAGTTCTGGAAAAAGGAAGCCTGGGTCAATCAACTGCACAGCTCCACCGTCCCCAATCTGAACGTAGCCGGCTTCTGGGATCAGGAGGATCCGTGGGGACCCTGGCAAATATTCCTTCACGCCCAGCAACACGACCCCGGGAACACCAACTTCATGGTCGCTGGTCCGTGGTTTCATGGCGGATGGGCAGCACCGGTAGGCGACAGCATCGGCCCCGTCGCCTTCGGCGGCCACAAAACCGCCCTCGAGTTCCGGCAGAACATCGAGGCCCCATTCTTTCGCTACTACCTGCACGGCGAAGGCGAAAAGCCGGCGTGGAAAGTGACCACCTTCCAATCCGGATCCAACACCTGGCACACCTACACCGACTGGCCTCCGAAGCAATCGAAGCCCACCAACCTTTATCTCCACGCGGACGGAACTCTTTCGTTCAACGCCCCGGTAGCCGGCACACCGCAGTATCGCCAGTACATTTCGGATCCAGCCAACCCCGTGCCCTACCGCGCCCGGCCCATCTCACCCACCTACCCGGCGCCGGAGTGGCGATTCTGGGAAGTGGCCGACCAGCGTTTCGTGGATCATCGGCCGGACGTGCTGACCTTTGTCAGCGAGCCGCTTGACAAAGATTTGGTAGTGACGGGAGAGATCGCGGCCAATCTGTTTGCCTCCAGCTCCGGTACTGACTCCGACTTTATTGTGAAGCTGATCGATGTCTACCCGGAGAAAGAACAAAAAAGCGCCATTGAGCCGGACGTCTCCTATGCAAACTCCTTGAACGGATACCAGCTGCCAATAGCAATGGAGGTGCGTCGCGGCCGTTATCTTCACAGCTATGAGCATCCTTCTCCCTTGATTCCGAATCAACCCCAGGAATGGCCGATTCCCCTGCGCGATCACGACCATGCTTTTTTGAAAGGGCATCGCTTGATGGTGCAGGTGCAGTCCACCTGGTTTCCGGTCATCGACCGCAATCCGCAGAAATTCGTGCCCAGCATCTACCAGGCTGGCGCAACCGATTACGTTCCCGCGACACAGCGGATATTCTGTACCCCCGGCATGGCCTCCCACCTGGTGCTGCCGGTCGTCACCGGCCAGTAGCCTCGAGCCGTGATGGCCAACACCGTGATGCCGAAACAAATTCGTTTGCATTCGATGGACTCTGTGAGCGTGCGATCGTAGCGTTCCGGTCAATCCATTCTTCGCCTCAGGAAAATCACGAAATCGTCTTGAACCTCACCGCCTTGGCCCTCGTTGTCTGCAACTTTGCAAACGTTGTCAACCACGAGGAAAACTGTAATGAAATCAAAAATGCTCTTACTTTGCCAGGTGGCCCTGCTGGTCACGCTGCCCCTTTCGACGGGCCTGGCGTTAGCTCAGCAAGCCGCAACCCAAACCCCTAGCTATCAGGTGGTCAATCTCGGAACACCGCTCGGCGGTCCGTTTGCCCTTGCCCAGACCATCAGCCTGCAGGGCTTCGTGGCTGGTTATGCAAGCCTGCCGGGCGACCTGACGGAACACGCGGTCCTTTGGCAGACGAATGGGACCACAGATCTAGGGGCGCTTGGAGGTCAAAATAGCGCGGTGCTTGGCAATCTCTCCGGCTACGCGGAAACGGCCACGCCGGACCCGCTGAACCAGGATTTTTGTGAGACCGGCACCCACCATGTTTGCCTCGCCTTTACCCTGGTCAACGGTAAGGAGGTTGCTCTACCCACTCTGGGCGGCACGGCTGCCGCCGCCTATGGCAACAACGCCCTGGGCCAGGTGGTCGGCGTGTCGCTGACCAGCGCCCACGATCCCAGTTGCCTGACCGGTGGTCAGCCGGTTGCGCCGTCGTACCAGATCCAGCAGGCTGCACCGGCGGTCTGGCAAAATGGCGCCGTCACCGGCCTCCCGCTGTTCTCCGGCGACTCGAGCGGAAGCGCCAATGCCGACAACGACCTCGGTCAAATCACCGGCTTCTCAGGCGATTGCTCCAGTAACCCAAGTGCGCACGCCCTGCTTTGGGATCACGGCAGGGTGACCAACCTCGGCAGCCTGGGCGGTGCGAAGAATAACAATCCCTCGGCTATCAACGACCTGGGTCAAATTACCGGCGGCTCCGATCTTTCCGGTGATTCCGTCCAGCACGCCTTCCTTTGGACCAACGGTAAGATGGAGGACCTCGGTACTCTGCCTGGCGATTCTTCAAGCTATGGCAGCTCAATCAACAACCTGGGGCAGATCGTCGGGCAGTCCTGCGATCTGAATAACAACTGCCATGCCTTCCTTTGGCAAAACAACAAGATGACTGACCTGAACACCCGGATTCCCGCGAACTCTTCGCTGTCCCTGTATGACGGTGTGACCATCAGCGATCTTGGGATCGTCGGCGGGTATGCCGTGGATGAAAGCGCCGCCACCGCTCCCGCCTTCGTACTCCTCCCCGTGACTGGCGGGAGCGCACAAGCTGCTGCCCCACGCCTGGAGACGGCTCCCCGCGTTTCTATGCCCGATAGCCTGCGTTCGCAGGTACAGCACGGGATCCGGCCTCGAGGCGCACGCCGCGTCGGGGCAAACTAAGGCCCGTCGCCTGCGCTTACCCGCAAACCGCTCAGGCGCGGCTTTTCCCAACAAAAGCCGCGCCTGAGCACCAAACGTCTACTCTTCGTTACCTGTGCCGGGAATAACCGCTTTTCGCGGGGGATTGACGGCGGCGCTGGTCTATTCTTCAATAAGCAAATCACGGTTGGCGGCGAGCCAGCCTAATCACAGGTCATCTACACCGGGCCTACAACGGTTGCATTTGCTGAGATAAATCGAAACGTGAGGGTGTCCGGTGACCCAATCCTACGAAGAAACTGATACTAGCCGCGTCCTGACCATGGAAGAAATCACGAACCTCACTGAAGAGGGGGGCAAAGCTGCCGACACCCTCATGAATGTCGTCGCCCTGATCGCCACCCGCTTCAGGACGGATGTCTGTTCCGCTTATCTGCTCGAGCCGGATCGATCAAACCTGGTATTGGCCGCGACCCTCGGCCTCCACCCGCGCTGCATTGGGTCGTTGCGTATGCCGATCAGTGAAGGTCTCACCGGCCTGGTTGCCGAGCGAGTGATGCCCATTGCGGTCGAGGACGCTCCCAGTCATCCCCGTTTCAAATACTTCAAGCAATCGGGCGAAGAGGTCTACCACTCCTTCCTCGGCGTGCCCCTGATCGACCGCGGAATTTTGCAGGGCGTTCTCGTGGTGCAAACCAAAGAGCCGAGAGTCTTCCGGGAAGGGGAAATCCGTAAATTGTCGGATGCCGCAAACCAGGTCGCTCCCGTGGTCAGCGAGGCACGCACACTCGATCGGTTCATCGCTCCCGTCCAGGAGCGCCTGTGGTCCGTGGCCCGGAACCTCTGCTGGTGTTGGGACTACGACTGCATCAGCTTGTTTCGCGATCTCAATCCCACCCGGTGGTGGCAGCTGAATCAGAATCCCGTCGCGCTGCTGAACGAAATGCCCCTGGGGGAGATTGAGCGCCGCGCCACCGAACTGGGTTTGCATAGCCGCATCAACTATGTCTACCGGCGCCAGCAGGAATACCTGAAGGCCGATCGTACCTGGGGCTCCATGAACGCAGGCGTGCTCCGGCCTCATCCCGTCGCCTATTTTTCCGCTGAGTTCGGCTTGCACGAATCCCTGCCCGTTTATTCCGGCGGCCTGGGGGTTCTCGCCGGAGACCACATCAAGAGCGCATCCGACCTGGGCATTCCCCTCGTCGGTATTGGCTTGTTTTATGGGCAAGGCTACTTCCTGCAGCGCTTGGACAAGGACGGCTGGCAGAAGGAAGAGTACTTGCACACCGACGTCAACCAACTTCCCATGGAGCTTGCCATTGGCACCAATGGGGAACCGGTAGTCGTCGAAATAGAAACCCGCGGCGGCTCCATACGGGCCAAGGTCTGGCGAGTCAAAGTCGGACGGTGTGACCTGCTGCTGCTTGACTCCAGGGTGGCGGGCAATGCTCCGGAAGACCTCGAGCTGACCTCGCGCTTGTACGGCGGAGACGCCCGCACCCGTATTCGCCAGGAGTTGCTCCTGGGCGTCGGCGGCTTTCGCGCCCTGAAGGCCATGGGCATTACTCCAGGCGTCCTTCACCTCAACGAAGGTCACAGCGGTTTCGCGGTGCTGGAGGCGGTCCGGGATCGGATGCAGGAAGAGGGCCTGGACTTCGACAACGCAGCCAATCAGATTCCCCGCGAAGTGATCTTTACCACCCACACCCCGGTGCCCGCCGGCCACGATCGCTTTCCTGCCGATCTGATTGAAGAACACCTCGGACCCCTGCGCGAGCAACTGGGTATTTCACCGGAGAGACTGATGGGCTTTGGCCGCGAGCATCCCAACGATCCGCATGAACCGTTCTGTATGACTGTTCTTGGGCTGCTGCTTTCGCGCCGTGCCAACGCGGTTTCCTCTCTCCACGGCGAGGTCTCGCGAGCCATGTGGAAGGGTCTGTTTGCCGGTAAGTCAGAAGATGCAGTCCCCATTGGCCACATCACCAACGGAGTCCATGTCCCCTCCTGGCTGGCCCCGCAGATGTCGCGTCTCTATGACCGCCATCTTGGCGTTGGATGGCAAGGCAAGAGCTCCTGGCTCCGCACCTGGGAGCCCATCGAGAATCTCGACGATGGCGAACTCTGGGAAACCCACCTCGCGCTCAAGTCGCAGCTCATCGATTTCGTACGCCGGCGCGCGCGAGAACAGGCCGAGCGCCGTAACGAATCCAGTGAAACACTCTCCCGGCTGAGCAAAGTGCTTTCCCCGGATGCATTGACCATTGGCTTCGCCCGCCGCTTTGCCACTTACAAACGAGCCAACCTGATCCTCACCGATATTGAGCGGCTCGCGTCGATGGTCAACGATCCCAAGCGTCCGGTGCAATTCCTCTTTGCCGGCAAGGCCCATCCCCATGACGAGCCGGGAAAGAGACTGCTGCAGCAGATTGCCGAGATGATGCGCGACTCCAAATTTGGAGATAAATTCGTCTTCATTGAAAACTACGACATCAATGTCGGGCGTCATCTGGTGCAGGGGGTGGATGTCTGGCTCAACAATCCCCGCCGTCCGCTCGAAGCCTCCGGCACCAGCGGGCAGAAAGTGGTTCTCAATGGCGGTCTCAACCTGTCTGTATTGGACGGCTGGTGGGCCGAAGCCTATGACGGCCTCAATGGCTTCGCCATCGGTAAGGGCAGAACGCACTCCAATTTGGAAGTGCATGACACGCGCGACGGTGAAGACCTGTACCGCGTTTTGCGGGACGAGGTGATTCCCCTCTACTACCAGCGCGACAAGGACGGCCTCCCACGGGGATGGATCACCCACATGAAGCGCACCATTCGCACTCTGGGCTGGCGCTTCAGTGCCGACCGCATGGTGATGGATTACACCCGCAACTGTTACGTTCCCGCAGCCGGGGGCACGTCGAGCGAGATGAAGTTGCCCTGCTAGCAGCCGCGTGAGGGGAACGGCCTTCAGAGGTCCTTAACCTGAAGGGAACGGCCTTCAGGCCGTCCATAACTGCTTTGTACTGAACGGCTTTAGCCGCTGAGGGAGCGGTTTTACTTCAACCGAGACTTTTTCCGGAGCCTCAGCAGTCCTCTCCGCCTTTGTGTAATCGTTTTTCACGATCATCCCCATGTTTTAATTGTTTTTCATAAAAAATATTCATTTTTCACGTAAAATCCCCCTTACAACCTAAAATTCACCCTCGCACAACAGGTTTTCACCGGCATGCCTTCTTTTAACCAATTTTCAGGCCCTATAACCAATTTTCACGGCCTCGCATTGCCGGAAAAGGCAACGCCGGCAGGTTATTCAGCCCTGCTCGACGCCTACCAACTGTCTGTGCCCCTACCCCGGACCCTCTCTGCCACCAGCGAACGTCATCGCATCAGGGATGAGGAGGGATGGCGTATCCTCACCCCTCGTCACACCCCATCGCCCGACCTGGAAGGCCATCTGACCTTTGCGTTGAAAAACGAAGGTCTGGACTTGGCCGTCCTTAAACGCCTGTTTGCCGCAGTCGCCCCCGACGCGATCGCAGCGATCGTCCGTGCCAAGCCAACCGGAGGATATGCCCGGCGAATCTGGTTCCTCTACGAATGGCTGCTGGACCGGAGACTCGATCTGCCCGACGCCGGCAAAGGCAACTACGAGCCGGTCGTGAATCCGCAGCAGCAATGGGCGATTGCCGGCGAAAACTCGCCCCGTCACCGCGTCCGCAATAATCTGCCGGGCACGCCTGCCTTCTGTCCCTTGGTGTTTCGCACCAGCACAACCGAAGAATTTGCCGCCATGGATCTCGCCCAGCTCGCGCAAAAAGCCGTCGCGGCGGTGCCCAGGGATTTGCTCGTTCGCACCGCCGCCTTCCTGCTGCTGAAGGACTCTCGTTCAAGTTTCGCCATCGAAGGCGAGCGTCCTACCCAGGATCGGATCCGGCGTTGGGGCCACGCCATCGCCCAGGCAGGACGACGCCCCATCGATCTGGAGGAACTTCTGCGCCTGCAGTCCATCGTGATCGGCGACGCACGGTTCGTGAAGCTTGGACTGAGACAGGAAGGTGGTTTCGTCGGCGAACATGACCGCGAAACACGCATGCCGATCCCGGACCACATCAGTGCCCGGCCGGAGGATCTGCCATCACTGATCGATGGGATGGTCGCATTTGATCGCGGACCGGCCCAGGGCCTCGATCCGGTGATCGCCGCCACTACGCTGGCTTTCGGGTTCGTCTACGTCCATCCATTTGTCGATGGCAACGGCCGCATTCATCGCTACCTTATCCATCATGTTCTGGCACAACGCGGCTTCAACCCGTCGGGAATCGTCTTCCCCATTTCCGCGGCTATCCTGGAGCGGCTCGATGCCTATCGCGGCGTCCTCGAGGATTATTCGCGACGCCTGCTGCCCGCAATTGATTGGCGGCCCACCGAAGAGGGCAATGTTGAGGTCCTGAATGACACCGCAGATTTCTACCGCTTCTTCGATGCCACCCCTCAGGCCGAATTTCTCTACGCCTGTGTCCGCAAGACGATCGAGGAAGACTTGCCGAGAGAGACTCAATTCCTGGCGCAGTACGATCAATTCCGCAGCCGGGTCGAAGCCATCGTGGATATGCCGGATCGGACCATCGACCTGCTGTTCCGCTTTCTCCATCAACATGGCGGACACTTGTCCAAACGTGCCCGCGAACAGGAGTTCGCCCAGTTGACGGAGACCGAAGCAACCGCTGTCGAACGTGCTTACCAATCGGCCTTCGCGCGGGAATAATCACGGCACGAAATATAAGTGAAAACCTGAGCCAACGGTTTACGCTGGCTGGGCGCACATTTGTCCCGAGGAACCACCACCCCATGTCCCAGCACCCAGGAATCTGGACCCGCCGCGATCTCATGCGTCTCGCCGTCACCTTGCCCGCGGGAGCCTTTCTCTCCAACCTGAAGCTCTTTGCCGAACCCCACGCCGGCAAGGTGAAAATCACCGATATCAAGGCCATGGGCCTGGACCACATAGCAGGGAACTGCCTCATCCGGATCGACACCGACAGCGGCCTTACAGGCTACGGAGAAGCGGGAGCCACCGGGCCCATCGCCCGCGCCCGTATCGAAACCATGAAGCCGCTCTTGATCGGCAAAGACCCGCTGGCCATCGAAGTCTACTTCCAGCAGATGAGCTCGCTGATGTACAACTACGTCGCTCACATCCCCACGGTCAGCGGCATTGATATCGCGTTATGGGACCTGGCGGGAAAGATCACCAATCTTCCCGTCAGCACGCTGCTCGGCGGCCCCTTCCGCGAAACCATCCCCATGTACTCGCACGGCATCGGCCTCGACATGATGGATAAGGCTTCCTGCCGCGAATGGGCTGCCAGAATCAAGCAGCTGCCGGAAGGCTTCACCGTCTACAAGAACAACATCCACGAGATCCTCCACGTCACCTCGGGAGTCTTTGCCAATACCCTCACCACCGCCCAGCTGCGCGACGTAAGAACCGGCTATGAGAATGTGCGCGAGGCGGTGGGCGACGACATCGATATAGCCGTGCATTGTCATGGAGAGCTCGACACTCCCAGCGCCATCGGCGTAGCCAAGGCCGTGGAGCCCATGAACCCGCTGTGGATCGAAGATCCTCTGAACCCGGTTTTCTCCCAGGGCTGGATGGATCTGCGCCGGTCCACCACGCTCCGCCTGCTCACGGGTGAAAAGCTGGAGCTGGTGCGCGGCTTCCGTCCCTTCCTCGATAGTGGAGCGGTGGATGTGATCCATCCGGACTTGTGCTTTTCCGGAGGCATTACCGGCACCAGAAAGATCGCCGACTACGCCGCTCTCTCCCGTACGCCCCTGGCGCTGCACAACGTAGGGTCCCTGGTGATGACCTGCGCCAACGCACAGTTTGCCGTGTCCATCCAGAACTTCTTCAAGTGTGAGAGTGCTCTCGCCCATCCTGGCCGTTATGTGGAGGCGATGGCGGCCTCCAATCTGCCCCAGGTAAGCAAGGGGGAGATGACCCTTCCTAAAGGAGTGGGCCTGGCTGTCGATCTCAACCCGGATTTCTTAAAGAAGTACCTGGCCCCGGGTGAAACCTATTGGGGCTGAAGAGGAGGGTGACCTTGAAGACGCTACTGCTGTTTGTGGTGATGAGTGCGGCAACCTTACATGCCCAGAACGAAGGCCTATGGGAAGGGTATGACGGCGAGTGGAGCCATGTGTCCCGGCAATTGATAGCCCTGGCCGAAGCCACGCCGGCCGAAAAATACTCCTGGCGTCCGGCGCCCGGAGTGCGCTCGATCGGCGAGGTATATATGCACATTGCCATCGCCAATTTCTATCTGTTGAGCGTAACCGGAGCCACCGAACCGAAAGTGTCGGTCAGCCTGGAGAAGTCGGTGACCGCAAAGGCCGACGTCCTCGACTGGTTGAAGCGCTCGCTGGCCGCAGTGGCTACCGCTCGTGCCCATCTAAAGCCTGGCGATCTAGAGCGTAAGGTCAGCATCGATAACAAAACCGTCACCGTCGATGGCATGTATCTGCGTATCATCGTGCACGCCAATGAACACATGGGCCAATCGGTCGCCTACGCCCGCATGAACGGCATCGTGCCTCCCTGGTCAAAGTGACCGCCACGAAAAGAGCCTGTCCACTAACAACTTTCCATGGAAACCTCGCCCTTTCCTTTGCATCCCGAGCGGAGGACTCATTGGGCCTCGATAGCCCACCCAAGCTGATGAAAATCAGCTGCGAAGGGAACGGCCTTCAGGCCGTCCAAAGTGATGGCAAATCTGTCCGGCTTTAGCCACTGAGGGGACTCTTTTAGCTTTCTCTTCCGCCCCTTCTCGGCTGATCTGGAGAGCACCAGTACGGAACTCAGCGCATCTAACTTAACTAGAGAGCCGAACTGATTATGGTTTTCGTTAGCCTGACGCGCCTGAGACTGCGGTCCTTTCGATTCGTCCCTGTATTCATGATTTATGCGTTCCGCTCGGTGAGGCAGATAAAAAAGGCAAAAGGATTTCAGCATGGTGCGCTGTTGGTCGATCGAAGCTGGACCTTCTGGACGATGACCGCCTGGGATACTCAGGAGAGTATGAGTCAATACATGACTGCAGGCGCACATAAAGCAGCCATGCCGCATCTTCTGTATTGGTGTGACGAGGCTTCCGTGGCGCATTGGAGCCAGGAGGAAACTACGCTGCCCTCCTGGGTTGAAGCTGACAAGCGCATGCGCGAAGAGGGCCGTGTCTCGAAGGTGCTAAACCCAAGCCCTCGCCAAGCCACCATGAGTTTTGACACTCCTCGCACTAAGGGTGGCTCCGCCATTCGGCCATCCTGAATTCGCTTCCTGCGCCGCGAAGCCAATGGTGTCCCAAATGTAACAATCATACTTACTACTGATTCCAGCGCTTCCCGGGTGGCCCGTTCAAGCCATCTGTTGGCTTGAGTGGTTTTCCCAGCAGAGCTGGGACGGAAATTGCCGTCGGTTGCGGATGTACCGCCGTCCATCCCCATGAATAGGGCGGCCGGTCCGCTGAGAAGTCGCTCCGCTCAAAGCTGCTGGCTAACAAACCGTCGTTGACCTTCCCTCCCCCTCTTCGTACCATGAGCATGCGACACACCGCCGATCCTCCCGATACCCCTCATGATTGGAACCAGGGTTTCCCGCTACCAGATCGTCGAGAGATTAGGCAGCGGTGGCATGGGAATCGTCTACAAGGCGCAGGACCAGGAACTGGGCCGCTTTGTCGCCCTGAAATTCCTTCCCGATGAGCTGACCCGGGACACCCTCGCCCTGGAGCGCTTTCGCAGGGAAGCGCGTGCCGCTTCGGCTCTGAACCATCCCAACATCTGCACCATCTACGAGATTGGCGAGGATGAGGGACGCCGTTTCATCGCCATGGAATTCCTCGAAGGGGTGACCCTCAAGGATCTCCTCCTCTCGGACCCGCCCCAACTGGAAATGGTGCTCTCGCTCGCCATCCAGATCGCCGACGCGCTCGATGCTGCCCACAGCCAGGGGATCATCCATCGCGACATCAAGCCGGCCAATCTGTTTGTGACCAGCCGTGGAAACGCCAAGGTGCTCGATTTCGGACTGGCCAAAATGACGCCCAAAGGTGCGCTGGTCAGCAGTTCGTCAGAGACCTTGGCCACCCGGGGTGAGGCGCGCCACCTGACCTCCACCGGAACCATGATGGGCACGGCCGCCTACATGTCTCCAGAGCAGATTCGTGCCCAGGAGTTGGACGGGCAGACAGACCTGTTTTCGTTCGGAGCGGTGCTATACGAACTGGCCGGCTGCGGAACGCCGTTCCAGGGCGCGACCCCGGGCGAAGTCTGCTGAGCCATTCTGCATGAACATCCCAAGCCTCCGTCGCAAATCAACCCGCTGCTGCCTGCCGCACTGGACGCCTGCATTCTGAAGGCGCTCGAAAAGGATCGCGCCTTGCGCTACCAGACCGCGGCAGAGATGCGCGTCGACCTGCAGCGGCTGAAGCGCGATTCGGAAAGCGGAAAGAACGTCGCTGTGGCATCGGGCCCGATCACCGCAGCCCCGTCGGCCTCGCCCTCCGGGGCGGCTGTGGCTATTACGACCGGTACGAAAAAGAAAGCCGGCTGGCTGGCTGCCATCAGTGCGCTCCTGGTAGCGGCCGCGCTGGGGGCTGTCGGGTTCTACTTCCACTGGCACCAAGGCAGAAAGCTTACGGAGAAAGACACGGTGGTGCTGGCCGACTTTGCCAACAGCACCGGCGACGCCGTCTTCGACGGCACACTGAAGACAGCGCTCAACGTTGCCTTGAATCAGTCTCCCTTCCTCAACGTGCTTTCCGATAACAGCGTGGCCGCGACTCTGCAGCTGATGACGAGGCCGGCGAACACCAGGCTTACACCGGCCGTGACGCGGGAAATATGTCAGCGCGCCGCCAGCAAGGCTTTTATTGCCGGCTCCATTGACAGGCTGGGCAGCGAATACGTAATCGGGTTGAAGGCTATCAATTGCAGCACCGGCGACACGCTGGCAGTGGAACAGAAAACCGCTGCCGGCAAGGAAAAGGTGCTGGAATCGCTGAGTGAGGCGGCTTCACATCTCCGTGGACAGTTGGGCGAGTCGCTGGCGACGGTGCAGAAATACGACGCTTCGCTGGAACTGGCGACCACGTCTTCTCTCGAAGCGCTCAAGGCCTACAGCCAGGGCGAGAGAATTTTCGCAGCCAGTGACGTAGCCGGCGCCCTGCCTTACCATCAGCGGGCCATCGAACTGGATCCCAATTTCGCCATAGCCTACGAGGCCGTTGGCGAGGATTACATCAGTGAGGGAGAACAGGGCCGCGCCGATGAGTACTTAGCCAAGGCATACCAGTTGCGCGACCATGCCAGCGAACGAGAGAAACTAGAGATTGCCGCGAGCTATTACAACAACGCAACCGGCGAACTCGACAAGGCAGCTCAGGCCTATCAGGAAATCGCGGCGAGCTATCCCGGGGATTATCCGGCTCACCTTCGTCTCGGCGATATCTATGCGGCGCAGGGAGATTATCAGAAAGCATCCGAGGTTGAGACTCAGTTATGCCGAAGTGAACCGAACAATTCGGCCGCGTGCATAAATTTGACAAATGCTCTTATGGGTCTGCAGCGCTTTAACCAGGCGCGGCAGGTCATTCAAGAGATGCAGAATGGAAAAACCGACGATGCCATCGCCCACAATGCGCTCTACGGGCTTGCCTTTCTCGCGTCGGATTCGGCCGCTATGGCTCAACAACAGCGGTGGTTCGCAGGCCAGCCGGCCTACGAGAACTACGGGTTGGCGCTCGCCGCAGACACGGCAGCCTATACAGGCCGCGTGAGCGAGGCGCGAACGCTGAACCACAAGGCCGTGGACTCTGCCATCAAGGCTGACAACAAGGAGAATGGCGCGGTCTATCTGGCCAATGCGGCGGTCCAGGAGGCAGCCTATGGTTTCATGCAGCTAGCTCGGCAATCCGCGGCTGCGGCCTTAAAACTGGCTCCAGCCAGTCCAGGCGCAACCGTGGAATCGGCGCTGGCCCTCGCCATGGCGGGCGACACGGCGCAGGCGGAGTCGCTCGTCGCAGACATCAATCGGCGATACCCGGTCGATGCGCGCATGCAGCAAGTATGGCTTCCGGCTATTCGCTCGCAGTTGGCGCTGGGCAGGAAAAACCCCGCGGACGCTCTGGACTCAATGCAGCCTGATTCATCGATTCAATATGGGCTTATCGATTTCGTAAATAATATTTCCTGTCTATACCCAACATACATCCGAGGTCAGGCTTATCTCGCCGGGGGAAAGGGACAATCCGCGGCCGGAGAGTTTCAAAAGATTCTCGACCACAGCGGGCTGGTGTGGAACTGCTGGACCGGAGCACTGGCGCACTTGGGGGTAGCGCGCGCCAATGCATTGGAGGCGAAAAGTCTGGAGGGTGCGGACGCGGATGCTGCAAGGGTGCGTGCCTTGGCCGCCTACAAGACTTTTCTCGAACTATGGAAAGACGCCGAGCCGGGGATACCCATCTATAAAGAAGCCAAGGTGGAGTACGCAAGACTGCTAAATCCCTGATCGACGTCGCATACTGTATCTGCAGAAGTTACGATATGAGAGAACGCTCATCCGAAAGAACCTGGCCCTCACAGGTCTTAGAAAACTCAGGGCACGACTAGTCGTGCCGAATCGGGCCCAGTATGACGGGGGCTTTAAAGCCCCTGCGTGAGCACCCCTTTTCCAAACTAGTCCCGAAGGGACGGCTGAACTTAGCCCAGGACGCAGTCCTGGGTACATATGAAACATGATTGAGTCCCGCAGGGACAAGGAGCATTGCGTCGCGGCCCATTTTCAGCCGTCCCTGCGGGACTGGGAAGCCCTTTCGAATCAAACCAGGACTGGCGTCCTGGACTAAGTTCAGCCGTCCCTTCGGGACTAAATTCCCAAATCCGGTTCTCACGCACACTCTTTAGCCCCTGCGGCGCCATTTCCCTCTCAGTTCGGCTTCGGCAGCTCAACCTGCGAGGAGAAATTACCCTTGCAGCATTCTTTGGCCTGTCACGTATCCCGTTCAAAGGGGAATCCCTTCGGTACCCGGTTCCTTCACGTTGCTATTGTTTTCGCCAACAGAACTGTGTCATCCTCCTGTTGGTAAGCCAAATGACGAACGAAACCGCATGAAACAGAAAAAGGATGTTCCCCAGGGAACGCTGGCGCTCATGGTCCTGAAGACCCTCGATGTGCTGGGATCACTGCACGGGTATGGCATCGCCCGGCGCATCGAGCAAATCAGCGGCGACCTGCTTTCGCTCAATCAGGGCACGCTTTATCCGGTGCTGCTGAGGCTGGAGCAGGAGGGTGCCATCGCATCGGAGTGGGGCCCCTCAGAAAACAACCGCCGCGCGCGCTTTTATCGGCTGACGCGCGCGGGCCACAAACTACTGCAAGCGGAAACACGCGATTGGGAGCAGACGGCAGCGATCATCGCGCGCTTCTTTGCAGTGGAAGCAGGGGATCTCTGATGCCCACCCTGCGCAGGCTAGGCACACGGCTACTCAACCTCACCCTCAGGCGCCGCAGTGACTCACGTCTCAGAGAAGAGATGGAATCGCATATAGCGGCCCAGGCCGAAGAGAACATCCGCGCCGGCATGACGAGCGAGGAAGCCCGCCGCCACGCCCGCCTGAAGTTCGGGCCGGTGGAAGCGCTGCGGGAACATTACCACGCCGAACAAGGCCTGCCCTTCCTTGAAATCCTGCTGCTGGATATTCGTTACGCCCTGCGCGGGCTGCGCAAGTCTCCCGCCTTCACAGCCGTCGCCGTGCTCACGCTGATGCTGGGGATCGGCGCCAACGTGGTCGTCTTCGGAGTACTCAATGCGGTCCTGTTGCGCCCGTTGGATGTGAGCGACCCGGGCAGCCTGTATCAACTGCGTCACCAGAAGTGGATGAGCTTTCGGTTGTTGACTACCTCGTTTCCCGCGTTTCAAGATTTACGAGCGGCGCAACACTACCTTCAGTGGGCTGGCCGGTGTGAATGCATATGCTCAAGCGGAGCTAAGCTGGCACGGCAAGGTTGTCAGGGAGATCGCCGGTGACTGGGTCACCGGCAATTATTTTGATCTGCTGGGCGTGCAGCCGGAGCTGGGGCGCTTCTTCCACGCGGCAGACGAGCATGGTCCGGGTTCGGCTCCCTATGTGGTGTTGAGCGACGCTCTGTGGCGTAGCACGTTCCTTGCTGATCCGCGTGTCGTCGGAACCACCGTACAGCTCGACCAGCACCCGTTTACCGTGGTGGGCGTGGCGCCGGCACGGTTCCACGGCACAGAGCGGTTTGTGTGGCCCGACTACTGGCTGCCCATGATCAACGAAGGCCAGGGGGAGACCCGGTCGGATTACCTGCATAACCGGTCGTCGATTACTGTAACCGTGATTGGCCGAATTAAACCCGGCGTCACCCAGCGGCAGGCGACCGAAAATCTGAATGCGATTTCGTCCGAGCTGGCGAAAGAGTATCCCCAGACCGACGACGGGCAACCGCTACGCCTGATCCATCCCGGGCTCTTCGGGGACGAAGGTGACGTCATTCGCAGATTTCTTTGGACCGTGACCGTGCTGGCGCTGCTGGTGCTGGCCGCAGCCTGCGCGAATCTCGCCAGCCTGTTTGCCGCGCGCACCGCCGACCGCGGCCACGAACTCGCCCTCCGCGTGGCCCTCGGATCGACCCGGGGGCGCCTGGTGCGGCAACTGCTGACCGAGGCGGTAATGCTCTCGCTGCTTGGCGGGGCCGCGGGGCTCTCGACCGCCTACCTGCTGCTGGGTGTGCTCAACCGCTGGCATTCACCCTACGGCCATCTTCCAGTGACTGTGGATGCGCGCGTATACCTCGCAGGCCTGGCATTCACCCTGGGCAGCGCGTTCCTCTTTGGCATGGTTCCGGCGCGGCAGGCGTGGCACAGCAGTCCGATGCAGGCCATCAAGAGCGGACCAATGGAGTCCCTACCCCTCCGCCGGTTTGCCCTGCGTGACCTCTTATTGGGCGTACAAGTCGCCATCTGCGCGCTCCTGGTAACCGCCTCGTTAGTGGCTGTGCGCGGCATGGTGCGCGAGCTGCACGCCCCGCTGGGTATCCAGCCCCAGGGCGCGATGCTGGTCAACATTGGCTTGGACCAGGCGATACAGCCGGGAGAACAGACGAAACAGAGAGAGATCCTCGAGGCCGCCAGGAGCATCCCCGGTGTAACAGCGGTCGGTGCCGTGAGCCGCACGCCCATGACCGGCGGCATGCGCGGCGTTCCGATTTTCCTTCCGGGAACGACAGACTTCAAGCTGGACAATTCCGTGTTGGCGCCGTACGTGTTTCCCATGTCGCCGGGATACCTGGAGGCTGCCGGCACCAGGTTGCTAAGCGGGCGCGACGTCTCCTGGCACGACACGGCAAAGACGCCGTATGTAGCCATCGTGAATGAAACCTTCGCCCGCAAGATGTGGGGTCAAACCCCGGCGATCGGGCAGCACTTTGTTCTGAGCGGCCACCTGACAGAGGTGGTGGGCGTGGTGGAAGACGGCAAATACCACGACCTGCAGGAGTCGCCGCAGCCAGTGGCCTATCCCCCGTTCGCGCAAAGCGACACCAGCGACGGGGTCTTCGTGGTGCGGTCGCGACGGCCGCCGAATGAGATGGCATCCGCGCTCCAACGCACTTTGAGCAGCATCGAGCCAAATCTGTCCATCTCGGCGCAGAGCTGGCCCGAAGCCCTGGCAGATGAGTTCTTCTCGGCAAAGGCGGCGACCGCGGCCCTGGGCATCATGGCCCTGCTGGCAGCGATGCTGGCGGTCACGGGCATCTTCGGCATGGCGGCCTACAGCGTAAGCCGGCGAATGAAGGAACTGGGCATCCGCATGGCCCTGGGCGCGCGCAAGACGCAGATAATGAGCGCGGCGATCGGGCGGCCCATGGCGGTGCTTGGCACGGGATCGGCGCTGGGACTACTGGCGGGCGTGTTCGCCAGCCGCTTGTTGGGGCAGATCGTGTATCAGGCGAATCCGCAGGATCCGGTGGTGGTGGGCGGCGCGGTGGTGACGATGATGATGTTGGGAATCGTGGCCTCTGCGATTCCCGCGCGCCGCGCGCTTGGTGTCGATGCGTCGCAACTTATGCGGGAAGAATGAGCGAACGGAGGTTCTGGTTGCGCCGGAAACGGTTTTCAGGATCGTACTTCGCCTTCACCTCACAAAGTTTTTTGTAATTCGGTCCGTAGGCCTGCGGAATTCGATCTACGTCGTCCTGGTCCAATGCGTTGACGTAGACAAGATGAGTCGACCATCGCTCCATGGCCGCATGGAAGCGGCGAGTCCAGGTGATGTTCGCTTTGTCGTCGTCGGCGTTTGTCCATGCGCCAATCACCACCAGGTCGTAAGGCGCACTCCGTGTCGGAAATGCCGTCGCATCGGCCGGCACACGCGCCACCGCTCCGTGCGCGTGTTCCAGGATTGCAATGGAGCGCGGCGATACACTCGTTTCCGCAAAATCCACGAACTGGTCGATCGTCTCGTCCGTCAGCTCGCGAAGGAATTGGCTCTTCCAATAACTTCGCAAACCAAACGGCGCCACTCCATCGATCATCTGCTGCATCACTGGATACGGCATCCTTGCAATGAGGTCGGCAATGGGAGAGCCAAACGCTCGCACGGGTTGCAGGATGCGTTCGCCTTCTTCCAGATCCCCGCACCACGCCGGAATCAGCGCGACCACCGGAATTCCGTCGGGTGTCGATAGAGCCGCCGCGTACATCGTTAGCTCGTCGGGAATCCCGCCGGAGGTGAAATCGCGATAAAACCTGAGCACGTCCCGTGCGATGCTGAGTGGATAAAGCAACAATCCCGACAGCACTTCCTTCACGGGATACATGCGATAAGTGATGGAGGTGACCACGCCGAAGTTGCCGCCGCCTCCCTTCAACGCCCAGAACAGATCGGTATTCTCACTTGCGTTCGCTCGTACCATCTCACCGCTCGCTAGTACCAAGTCGTAGGTCAACGTGTTGTCACACACGAGCCCGCATCGTCCCATCAGCCACCCGACACCACCCCCCAGCGTCAGGCCGGCTATTCCCGTAGTCGAAATCAGCCCTCCGGTTGTCGCCATGCCATGTACATGGGTCTCCCTGTCGAACTCGCCCCATGTGAGTCCCGTTTGCGCGATCACGGTTCGTGCCACCGGTTCGACGAAGATGCCCTTCATTCCGGACACATCAATTACCAGCCCATCATCCAGCATCGCCAGTCCCGCGGCATTATGTCCTCCTCCGCGTATGGCTGGGTAAACTCCCTCTTCGGCCGCAAACCGAACGGCAGCCTGTACATCAGCCGGCCCGCTACAGCAGGCAATCGCGCGCGGTCTCCGATCGATCATGGCGTTCCAGATTCGCCGGCTAGCCTCGTACTCTTCCGACTCCTGGCAGGAGCACAGCTCCCACGTAGTTGTTTCTCCAAGGCGTCTAATTTCATAACTGCCTCCTGGTGGCCTCGTCCTCCAGCAAGTCGTCTGCAAGGAATGCCGTGTGAGCGCGAAAAGGTTCTTTCCGCGGGGTTTAACAATTGCATCCGGCATCTTCAATCTTGTCACGATCCGGCGCCGATCTGCCGCAGAAGGGTGCCTAGATCGAAGTAGATCCGTCCCGCCGGAATCGTCCTGGTCTCGAAGTCATACTCGTAGAAGGAGCAGCCAGGAACCTTAACCTGCCTACCCGTTGCCGCGATGTTTGCAAATGTACCCCTATGCACGGCTTCGAAACCCCACTCCACGGCGACTAGATTTGTCGCATGGGCCAAGTTCAGAATCGTATGTACATTGCCGGGGAACGCAGCGATGAACGGACGTACAAAGTTATCTCGCACAGCCCGCTTTCCTTCGAGCGTCCCCGAAGGAAGATGGATTACGACGTCGTCTGAATAGTAGGCAAGGATCTTGTCCTCATCCGTGCCCTTCCAGGCGTCAAAATACTCTTGGATGAACGTACGAACGTCTATCGGTGCCGCTCTGGTTAGCTTGCATTTTCGTGCTCCTTTCGGGAAGACGCGCAACGGTCGCGCCATTGGGGGGAAGTGTATGCCCCCAGGCCATGGTGGTCGATTCGAAAACCAAATGAATTATGGGCATCCGCACAAACGGATGAACAGAGCAGATTCGGAAACACCCGGATCAGGCACATCATAGCTCCGAAGTGTGGCGTGGACCATCCGTACTTTGCTAAGCGGTAAAGTACGTGTAGCCGGTGACTCTCTCGAAACCTCGGGCGATTTGGCCCCATCGAGAACCCGTCCGGAATGAGGCCAAATTCGGTTACTGCTATCACGGCTGCTCCGGAGTACCGACCGCAAACACAGAGCCCGCGCCTGAAAACGTCACAGAATAATCGCCGGTTCCGCCTTGTGGCGCGGCGCTGAGAAACTGCGCGAAGGTAATTCCGTTCGGGGCAATGCGATTGAAGTTGTAAGTCTGGCCACCGAATTCGAAATTGGAACTCCACATCAGTGTCTCGGACACGCTGTGAAGTGCGACCGTCCCGACCGTTTGGAAGAGGCTCTCTTTCCTGTGAAAGGTGGCAATCCGTTTTCCTCGTCGAGAAGCTGGCCGGGTCGCTCCAGTCGGCGCCGGGAGTGGTATTGTAGTAGACGCTGAATGTACCGGCTGACACAAGATCCAGAACTGCATCGTTATTGTTGGGCAGCGGTGTAAGCTGCGCCAAGTCAGTGCTGAAGGTGAAATACGCCGTACTCTCGCTGGGCGACCCATTGAAGAGCGAGCCGTCGACTGGGTCGATGTGGACCAGGTATCCGACATAGACGAACTGGCCGGTGTTTGGGTTCACGAAAACCCTTCCCACATGCTGCCAGACGATCCTGCCGGTGGGTGTTTGCTGCGTCTTCTGGGCCGCGTTCGGCATGAATCCCTGCGCGCGGGCCGGGCATTGCCACCCCGCAAATACGACTGCGAGTGTGAGAAGGGTCGCTGTCGGCCGCTGATGCAGAAGCGTTCTTATCGATCTCATGGTCTTTTTCTCCTGGCTGCGCTGGTTGCGCAGGTTGGTGGGAACTCTAGGGCCGACCGCAGGCGGAGGCAATACACAGTCGATAGAGAAGCAATGAAGAATGAATAGACCGCCAAATCGTTGAAAACATGATTGACAGCAGGCCGGGTCGGACTTAATCTCGGCGCATTGTTGCCTCTAGCTGCCCGGATGCCCATGCAGACCTCGATTCTTTACTTCGATCAATTTGAGCTGGACCTGAATTCCTACGAGCTGAGGAAGTCAGGCCGCGTGATCAAGCTCGAAAAGCTGCCGATGGAGTTGCTGATCCTTCTGGCCGAGAGCCAGGGCCAGTTGGTCACACGGGAGCAAATCATCCAGCGCCTGTGGGGCGACAACGTCTTTGTCGATACGCGGCAGGGGATCAACACCGCCATGCGCAAGCTGCGCATCGCGCTGCAGGACGATTCGGAAAATCCGCGGCTGCTGCAGACGGTGCCGGGCCGGGGATATCGGCTCCTGGCGGTGGTTTCGAGTCCGGCGGCGGGTGGTGGCCAAACGGTTGAGCCTGCGGCAGTGCCTCCATCGTCATCTCCAGGCGAGTCTGCGCTGGCGGATGCTGTGTCCAAGCCGAAAAAACGCTGGCATGCGACGGCGATGGCCGGCGTGCTTGTCGTTCTCCTCGCTATAGGCGGTTTGGTGGTTTTGCTTTTTTACCGGAACCAGACGAATTCCGCGTCCCGCAAGGCGTGGATCAAGATCACTAATTTTTCCGATTCGGCCACGCAGCCCGCATTTTCGCCCGACGGCCATATGATCGTCTTCATTCGTGGGCCGGAGACCTTCGTGACTCCAGGCGAGGTTTACGTAAAGATACTCCCCGATGGCGAGCCGGTTCAGCTGACTCATGATGGTCTGCCGAAGATGGCTCCGGTCTTTTCGCCCGACGGATCACGTATTGCCTATACGGCGACGGACCGCAGTGTCGCGTGGAATACCTGGGTTGTGCCGGTTCTGGGCGGTGAACCCAAGGAACTGCTGCCGAATGCAGCTGCTCTCACGTGGCTGGACAGGGAACACGTGATGTTTTCCGAAGTGAATCCCCGGCACGGCAGCTACGCTCATGATGATGGGATTAGTCTCCGCCAGGGAGAGCCGGGCGGAGGAGCGTGATATCTATCTTCCGCCTGGCGGAATGGCACACCGTTCCTGGGTATCTCCCGATCGGAAGTGGGTGCTGGTGTCGGAGATGGACAATAAAGGATGGGGACCCTGCCGTGTCATTCCCTTTGACGGAAGCACAAAGGGCGAGCTTGTCGGCCCAAAGCCGGTGCGGTGCACGTATGCAGGCTGGAGCCCGGATGGCGCGACGATGTACTTCAGCGCCGATGCAGGCGACGGATACCACATCTGGAGCCAGGCTTTTCCTCGCGGTAAGCCCGAGCAAATAACATTTGGCCCCACGGAGGAGGAAGGGATTGCTGTCGCTCTCGACGGGCGGTCGCTGGTGACCTCAGCCGGGATACGAGAGAGCACGGTGTGGGTGCATGACGCTCGCGGCGACCGGCAGATTTCAAGCGAAGGCTTTGCCGGTGTGCCCGGCCTGGGGCTGGGCAGCGAGCAGGTTCGTTCGGTTTTCTCGCCGGATGGCAAGAAGCTGTATTACCTGATACGCAAGCAAGCTTCGCGCTCGTGGATCTCCGGAGAGCTATGGGCTGCTGACCTCGATTCGGGCCGCAGCGAGCCCGTACTGCCAGGTATTTCGATCAGTACCAATTTCTCCGTGTCGCCTGACGGGAAGCGCGTGGTGTTCGAGGCAACGGATGCGAACGGAGAACCACATGCGTGGATCGCGCCACTCGACCGGAGTTCGCCACCCAGGCAGATCGCCGGGGCTATTGCCCGCTCGCCGGATTTCGCTGCAGGAGGACGGATCTACTTTCAGGGGAGCGGAGGGGAGGATCTTTTCCTCTACAGTGTGGAACTGGATGGTGGTCCGCCGCAAAAGATTTCCGAGCCATTGCCGAGATTGATGGGCTTACTCGGGGTCTCGCCGCGTGGGGAATGGCGGCTTTCCGGAATCAGCCCGGCGATTGCGCAGCCGGTGGGAGGAGGAACTCCAATTCGCATTTGCAAATTCTGCACCGCGGGGTGGGGACCTGAAGGGAAATACTTTTATCTGCGATTCCGGGATATCGGCGAGCAGGGCGGCGGAAAAACGGTCGTGCTCGGCCTGGCTGAAGGCAAGGACCTGCCGGACCTGCCCCCAGGCGGTTTGACGTCAGTACGAGACACCAAAGGGCTGAACGTAGTCGCGGAGATCGACATGCAGGGGAGGTCCATCTTTGCACCTGGTCCGAATCCATCCATCTATGCCTATACTCGGGTGACTGTGCAGAGGAATCTTTACAGGATTCCACTCCACTGACGGAATGGCTCAGTGAGAATCGCCAATTAGCAATCTGATTCTCAGTTGTAGCAACCGGGCAAAGCAGTCATCGAGAATGGTTTGCACGAGAATAGTTGGATAAGTAACGGAAAACGGCTATTTTATGCCTCGGACCGCTTCGATTCGCAACCTCCAGAGTTACATCCTGACTATCACGGTTCCCTCACAGCAGATCAGCGGGAAGGTCGGCGAGCCAGCCATGAGTCTGGCGCATGGCCAGATAGTGGAGTTGTGAGTCCCGTTACAGCTTGACGGTGACGGTTTTTATCTCCGTATACTGCTGCAGCGCGTACTCGCCCATCTCCCTGCCCATGCCAGACTGCTTGAAGCCGCCGAAGGGCGCCGCGGCGTCGAAAACATCAAAGCAGTTGACCCACACCGTACCTGCGCGGACATTGTTTGCAATCGCAAGCGCCTTACCAATGTCTCGCGTCCAAACCGCAGCCGCCAGCCCATAAGGGGTATTGTTCGCCCGCTCAACGACCTCGTCGAGATCGCGAAACCTGATGATGCTCATGACCGGTCCAAAAATCTCTTCCCGGGCGATCTTCATTTCATCCTCGACGTTGGCAAACACCGTTGGTTCAATAAAGTGACCACGGTCCCCGATGCGCTTGCCGCCGGTAAGCAGTTCGGCACCCTCCCGTTTACCTTCATCGATATAAGACATTACCTTGTCGAACTGTGCTCCATCGATTTGCGGCCCTTGCTCGGTACTTACGTCGAAGGGATCGCCAACCGTGCGCCGGCCGGCGCGCGCGACGCTTTTTTCCACAAACTCGTCATAGATTTTCTCTTCAACGAAGAGACGCGAACCCGCACAGCACACCTGGCCCTGGTTGAAAAACAATGCGAAATGACAGCCCTCAATTGCCTGATCCATATCGGCATCGGCAAAAACGATGTTCGGGCTTTTGCCGCCCAGTTCGAGACCAACACGCTTGAGATTGGATCTGCCGGCTGCTTGCATGATAAGACGGCCCACTTCGCCTGAGCCGGTGAAAGCGACCTTGTCGACGTCCATGTGATCGGCGATAGCCGCTCCAGCGGTAGGCCCATAACCAGGAAGAATATTCACGACTCCCGGGGGAAATCCGGTATCGAGGATCAACTCCCCAAGACGTAATGCAGTAAGCGGAGTTTGCTCGGCGGGCTTTAGAACGGCAGTGTTACCCATCGCCAGAGCTGGTCCAAGCTTCATGCCATACATAAGAAGCGGGAAGTTCCACGGAGTGATCTGGCCCACAACGCCGACCGGCTCGTGCTTGGTGTAGCAAAAGTAATCGCCGTTGATAGGAATTGTCTTGCCATGGTTCTTGTCAGCCCATCCGGCGAAATAGCGAAAGTGGGCGATGATAAGAGGAAGAGCCACGTTCCGCGCCACCGTCAACGGCATTCCGTTATCGAGGGTCTCCAGAGCCGCAAGTTCGTCGGCATTTTGCTCGATCAGATCGGCGAGCCGATTGAGCAGGCGTCCGCGTTCCGATGCGGATGTCTTGCGCCAGGGGCCACGTTCCAGGGCATACCGTGCGGCTTTGACCGCCTTGTCCACGTCCGCTTTGTCGGCTTCGGCTATTTGTGCGATCTCTTCACCCGTCGCCGGGTTGTAAGTGGGGAATGTCTTGCCTGATTCGCTTGGAACCCACTGATTGTTGATCAAAAGTTTGGTTGCCGTGTGGATAGCCTTGGGCTCCTGGATACTGGACGTAGCGGTTGCCATAAAATGTTTTCCTTTCACGAGCGTTCAAATTTTCAACGAAATCTCAATTCAGTGCGCGAACGCGTTTTCTTCCTGACCGAGCGCGCGCCGCTGAATTTTGCCGGTTGGGCCCTTGGGCAACTCCGCCCGAAAAATGACACTTACCGGTATCTTGTAGTCCGCCAACCTTTCCCGGGCGAACGCAATCAACTCGGCCTCAGTGACCGCCTGCCCTGATCGCAAGGCAACAAAGGCGACGACCACTTCTCCCCAAACATGATCCGGCCGGCCCAGCACGCCCACCTCACCTACCGCCGGATGCTGGTAGAGGACGGCTTCGACTTCCTGTGGGGAGATATTGCTCCCGCCGCGGATGATGATCTCCTTCTTACGTCCTGCGAACCAATAGAAGCCGTCCACATCACAACGAGCCAGATCTCCGGTATGGAACCAGCCGTTCCGGACAGCCGCCGTTGTAGCGTCCGGATCCTGCCAATAGCCGATCATGAGGTGCGGGCCGCGAACGCAAATCTCCCCCACGTCACCGGATTTCACATCGCGATCATCGGAATCAACCAGGCGGAAGGCAACCCCTTCACCGGGCTGACCAATGGAACCGACTCGTACATGACCAGGGCAGTTCCAGGCTGCAGGGGCGATCTCTGTCATACCGTACACTTCACAAACAGGGCCGAAGGCAGCTTGAAAAGCCTCCTGAAGTGCGGGTGACGCGGAGTCGCCACCAGAGAAATAGAATCGCCCGGAAGCCATATCCTGCGGCATCTCAGTTTGTGCTTGAAGCAGACCGTGGAACATCACGGGAAGGCCAACCGTGTAGGTGCAGCCCCAGCGCCCATAGGCTTCGAGGACGCTCCGGAAGTCAAATGGCCTCGTAATGACAACCGTTGCACCGTTCAGCAGGCCAGACAGAAACACCATCCCAAAACCCACCATGTGCGTCATCGATGACATCACCACAGCAACCTGGTCCTGATCGAGCCGCATCTGGTGCATGGCGCGTGCTGTCTGCATCAGACTCTCATGCGAATGCATGACGCCCTTGGGCCGGCTTGTCGTACCCGAGGTATAAAGAATCGCTGCCACCTGATCGGGCACAATCTCTGGAATACGAACGGAGCCAGCCGTGGAACGCAGAAGACTGTCAAAAGAACTCGTGCCGCTGCCTGCGCGCCCACCTGTAAGATAACGAAGCTCCAACGCAGTCATGGCTGGACATGATTTTGCAGCTTCCGGATAAAGGTCTGGCTGACCTATGTAACATGCCGACCCGCTATGGCGAAGAATGTAGTCAATCTCCGGCCCCTTCAATTGCGGGTTGATGGGTACGACAATTCCCCCCGCTTTCAAAACGCCGAAGTACGCAATGGCGAGTTCCGGCCCGTTCAGAAGGTGAAGCGCGATCCTGTCCCCTGATTCCAGCCCCGCCGCCAACAGATTGCTGGCTACGTTATCTGTAAGTTCGTCGAACTCTGCGTAGGTCAACTCTGCGTGGGTCAAGGATTGCTGGCCAAATACGATGGCCGGCTTCTCAGGATTCCGAGTTCGAGAGTGCTTCAAACCAGCGATCAGAGACATCTTTCACCGGGAGTAGTCTGCTTGACCCGGCGGCAATCGGCAAGTTTGAAACGGTTTCAGGCGCTGAACAGCTCATGAAACGGTCGTCGAATAAGCGATGCGCGGTAAGCCCAGCCTTTCGAGAAGAGAGCTAAAACGGGCATCCTGCCGGAGCGGATCGAACCGCGGATCCGTCGCCAGGTACATAAGCCAGCCTGCGCGTTCGTTGTAGCTGCGCTCCAGCCAGTCGAAAACCTTATCGTCGCCGAGCCCCAGATAGATCAGCACCCGGCCGTAAGGTGACACGTAACGGCTTTTTGCAAGATTGTCCAATTCGTCTAAAAGAAGAAGCGCGTTGCTCTTTCGTCCGCTTAGCGCGTAAGCGCGTCCCAACGCCCCGATGGCTGTTGGAACGTTGTCTGAGACCGCCTTCGCATGTTCAAAGCAGACGATTGCATCTTCATATCCACCACGCGCTTCATGGCAACGCCCCAGGCCGACGAGCGCACGCCAGAAATTGGCATCCAGTTCCAACGCGCGGCGGCACTCAAGTTCCGCCTCGCTCATCCGGCGCGCCATGAGCAGCACGGCAGCCCTGCTCGCGGAGATCAGGAGCGATAGCGGATCGAGTCGCTTTGCATCGTCGAGCATGCTGAGCGCCTCCTCAATCCGCGCCATTGGCAAAAGAACGAATAAGGCGAACAGATGACCGCAGAGGTCGCTTCGGGGTTGAATGTGGAGAGACTGCCGGAACAGTGATTCAGCTTCGGACCACTTCCACTCGAACATAGCCTTGCTGCACGCCGAAACAGACAACGCATCTCCCTGGCAATCATCGATCTCAAGTGCGCGGCCCGCCGCTTTCTGCGCCTTGGGCATGGTGTCAAACGGAGCATCCATGGCAAATAACCCAAGATAGAGCCAGGCCACTGCCATGCCGCTGAATGCTGGAGCGTATCCGGGGCTGCGTACCGAAGCTTCTTCAAAACACTCGATGGCCCGGTGAAACCCCTCTCTTGTTTGGTGGTTCAGGTGATGCCGGCCTCGAAGATACCATTCGTACGCCTCGAAACTACCAGCGTTGCCAGCCAATAGAGCCGGCGGCCGGTTGGCAGTACCGACGCGAAACATGTCTGCAATCGCCAGGGCTATCTCATCCTGTACCGCAAACAAATCCTCAAGGCTACGCTCGTAACGCCGCGACCACAATTGATATCCGTCCGAAGTGCTCGCCAGTTGCACCGTCACGCGCAGCGCATTCCCCGACTTACGAACGCTTCCTTCAAGAACGAAATCTACATTCAGCGCCCGGCCAATTTCCCGAACGTCGGCGTTCCTGTGTTTGAGCGCAAAAGCTGATGTGCGAGCGACCACTCGAAGTCCTCGAATGGAGGACAACGCATGGATGATCTCCTCGGTGAGACCGTCGCTGAAATAGGCCTCTGGATCGGGGCTGAGATTTGAGAAAGGCAGAACCACGATGGATGGTTCAGTGAAGCTGGTCGTGGTAGGGCGCGGGGGATCGGCCTGAATGGAAGCTTCACGAAAGACCGGCGTATAGCTTCCCTTGGGGAGATCGATGATGAGAGGATCGGCGGCGCCTTCGGACAAGTAATATTCCCGAAGTTTCGTCCGCACCCGGGAAGCGTCTACGCGGACGACAGCAGTGATTCGAGGATCAAATTCGCCGTGTCCTGCATAGAGCTCGATTCCAATGATCATCTCTTTCAGGTGCTCGTTGGGAGAGGACAGAGTGTGCTCGACAACGAATTCCAGGAAGCGGCGCATTCGTTCGGCATTCGCAAAGGCAGTGCTCGCGAGAACCTTCTGAAGTTGCGTTCTGATCTGGCCTGGCGGTTGAGAACACATAAGTGACGACAGTGTACTGGAAATGATGCCGCCCGCCCCTTAGATCGTTTTTGTGTGGCCCGAGAGCACCTAGGCGCCTTGTCGTACAAACGCATGACCGAGAGCCTCACGGAACACCTGGCGCGCGTGTTGCTCAAGCCGCCGCGCCTCTCGCAGTTCATCGTCGAACTCCGGCCGGTTTCGTATTCCGGTAAAGGCGGAGTCTCGCTGCAAAGAGCAGAATGACCAGAAGCCTCCTAGACGCGCCCGCCGCACCAGATGAATGGCGGGTCCTGCGGCGTTCAGCATGCCACAGTGGCGCGCAAGGTAAAAAAGCCCTTCGGGCTCGCGGATGATGTTTTCGCTTTCCATGAGCGCGATGGCGTCCTCTGCTCTGCCCTCAAGGACGGCGAGGAGCGAGGCCATAAGGCTCGACATGGACGGCCCCGGCTGCGACTGGGAAAGGCGAGTGCGCAATAGGTCTGCCGCGCGATCAACCGCGCCCAGGCCTGCCCATGCTGCTGCGTCCAGGTAATAGCCTGCGCCAGAGTTGTAGGTCTCGAAGACCCGGCTATACTCTCCCCGCAGAAAATGCGTATGAGCGACGCTTGTCTTGACCGTCGGATCCAGAGCGACGGCTCGTTCATGCGCCGCAACGGAATCTTCAAGCAGCCCGCAACAGCGCAATACCTGCACCAGCCCCGCCAGCGTTTCCGGGTCTTCTCCACGCCGCGTCATTCTCCCCGCCAGCCGGACCATCGCCTCCGAAGCACGCCCCAGATCAACTTGCTGGTGGGTATAAAAATGGTGAGCGCAGGCCAGATCCGGATCGATCGCGAAGGCGCGCTGAAAAGCCGCTTCTGCTATGTCAGGAATGCTGGGCTCACCGTTGAATTTGTCCAGCAGCCGGCAGGTGCGCCCCTGCCACGCCCAGGCCGGCGCGAATTGCGGATCGTTGGCAATGCAGAACCAGAACAAGTCGCGTGCAGCCTTGATCGAATCAAGCGTCCGTTCCGTAAGCAGTTCCTTGCCGCGGACAAAGCTCGCATAAGCAGCCTGTTTCACCCCCGGCTCACCGGTCACCGGCAGAGTAAATCGATACCCAAATTTGGAAAGAGTCTGAATTGCGTCGTGGCCCAGCACCTTTCGCAGCTGCACGATGATATTGGTGAGATTGGCTTCCTCAACATGTACGCCCGGCCACAGGGCCGAAAACATTTCAGCTCGCGATATCAGGTTTCCATGGCTACGCACGAGCAGATACATGGCGTCGAAAGCCTTTGGCGGCAGGAGCACAGATTCGCCGTTACGAAAGAGCCCCCGCTCCCGCGGCGACATGGAAAATTCACCAAAGCGATAAGTGCCGTCTTCCATGGTTTGATTTTCCTTTCATTTTTCCTGCATCTTCTCTGTGACCGCGTGCTGTCAATCAAGCCTAAGATTCTCCAGCAGTTGCGAATCATCTCACGACCGGAGGAGAACACCATGGCCAGCGTAACCATCGATAACAAACAATTCATTAAAGAGTACGTCAACGCATTGACCGCCAAACCAAAAACCGAAGCCCTTATCAACCAGTACGTAAGCGACCCCGCCCTGAAGGAACACATCCGCCAGGCGGAAGCAGCCTTCCCGTGCTATGAGCTGGTCGCGCATCAGATCGTTGCCGAGGGCGACACCGTAGCACTCCGTGGAACCTTCTATGGGGTCCACAAGGGAGAATTCGCCGGCATCCCACCCACCGGGAAGAAAGTCTCGGGTGACCTGATGCTCTTCTACCGCATCCACGACGGCCTTATCGTGGAGCACTGGATGCAATGGGACATGAAAGCGGTGGTCGATCAACTGACGAGCTAGCCGTCTATTCGTCCGGCAATTGCTGACCAGGTTCATTGGATTTGGCCAGCAGTTGTCTTTTTCGGCCAAATGACTGTGCAATCATTGGCACCCGGGTCACGGGACGACCTGCCGTGGCCAACGAATGCGGGTCAGAAACAGGCCCGGAAATAGTCCGGGAATTGGTGCGAGCCGGTGGGGATGTGAACGCATGTGGCGGCGTTACCCGAGCGGCCGCATTGCACATGGCGGCAAGGCGGGGCCACGTAAGCATTGCCGGCGCGTTGCTCGATTGTGGCGCACAAATAGAAGCGAAAGATAGCAAGGGTGATTCGCCACTCGAGCGAGCCATCCACTGTCGCCGGCAACGGGTCGCGCAACTGCTGTTGGAGCGTGGGGCCAGCATGACTGCGAAACCAGGACCGTCTCGATAAGCAGAGCGGCGAGCCCCATCACGCGGCTTACCCCGGCTTACGTCCCCAGGTCTCGATGAAGGTCATAATGCCGGTCCAATAACGCGGGTCCTGATAACAAGAGTGAAACTCCTCCAGCATCTTTCCGGTAATGTAACCCGATTTCAGCAGTGCGGGCGCCAACTCCCGCATGGTCGCGCTCCAGTAACTCGACCAGTCTGAGCCGCCGTTGAAAAACGCGGTATGTCCCTCCCCGGCGACGTCCTCCAGGCCAAGCGAATCCAGCCAGGCGGGAATTTTGCGGCCAATAAAGTAATCGATGCCCGCTTCGGCCGACCACTTCAGCCATCCCTGCCAGAAAGCGTGCATCGCATCCGGCTCGGTGACCGTGCAGGGCAGCATGTCTGGCTCAATCGAGAAAAGCACGCCTCCCGGCTTCAGGGCGGCAACCATCCGTTCCAGGGCCTTGCGGGCAGGAGTGAGATGGTGAAGTAGAGCGCGAGCGACGACCAGGTCGTAGCAACCCTCTTCGATCTCATCGTGAAGAATATCGATGCGCCGGACTTCAAGACACGGCATTTGCAGGTCCGCGATATAAGCCAGATCGATGTCGCTCGCGATCACCAGGCCAGTGGGCGCCACGCGCTCAGCCAGAACCTGCGCGATCGACCCGTTGCCACAACCGGCTTCCAGGCAGCGCCAGCCTGGGCGGACGCCAAGCTGCGCAAAACGAGCCAGCTCAATTGGGTCCAGTAACTTGGACATGAGCGCCAGGCGTTGCTGCTCGCCCACTAACTCATGGGACAACGTGTATTCAGCCATTGACGAAACCATTCCCGAAGATTGCGGCAGACCCGCGCCCGGATTATACGGTAAGCTCTTCGACGGCGGACTCATTAGGAGCGGATCGCGAAGGTCACCCAGCCCAGATTTGCTCCCAGGGAGCATAGTGGGCAACGCCCGCCAGAAATACATGGACGCCGATTACGACTGCGAGTGCAACCAGGGCGAGCAGGCCGACGGATACCAGAAAAACCCTGAACACGTTCGCCGGGCCTTGGGCACTTGTCAGCATCGTGGTCTCAGCGTATCTGCCGCCGGGACGATCGCGAAACATCACCGACAGGGGTTACGGCGGGGCGCAAGGTCTACCCTAAAGTGCTGTCACAGTGGCAGTCCGTGCTCTCTTTTCCGTTGCCAATGCAGCCTCAAAGTGCGCAAAATGCGGAAGCTCCCTGTCGTTCCGGGAACTGAGGCTCACAGGCGCAAAATGGCGTTCTGCAGGGATACAACCAGGCTGGGGTTAGGCACAACCGACGAATGCACCACGTTTAGCCCCAGCCAAACTTTCACGATCCGTTTTTCCACTCGCGCCCCATGAACCGGCCGCCCTGCCCTGAAAGAACGTGCAGAGCGCGGGCCAGATTGCGGACGCGCGCATCCTCAGAGACCAATCGTGAGAAGTAGCGAAGGATCTCTTTCTTCCGGCTTGGGACGAGTGCCGACCAATTCTTCTTTGCTTGCGGATTGCTATCCAATTCTCGCTTGAACCATTTGGGCATGGAGTGTTGGGGGCCGTTTCGATAGGCGGCATCAAACTCGATCTCCAGACGCACGCGATCCCCCACTTTCGTGCCTGATGCCTTGCGCATACTGCCGTGCAGATACAGATAGAAGTTTCCATTTCCATCCGGCATCATGTTGGTCCGCCAGGCAGGCGCGGATTGTCCATGAATGCGCACCAGAACCGGAAGGGGTTTGCGCCACCCCGGCTTGAGTGAGTTCGCCTGCGACGAACTAACCCCGACAAATGGATTGACGCCTTGAATCTCAATGACCGCATCGAAGCAAACTGACATAGGCACTTGAACGAAATTATAGAGTTTCCCTCACCATCGATCACCGCCGTTACTCTTCTTAACTTCGCCTGCTCACGCTTCTTTGCATCCATATATCTGAAGCATCGACAGGAGAATCAATGAAGCCCTGGAAAGCTGCAGTTCTGATGACGTTGCCGGTGTTGCTCTTTGCCGCCTGGCGCATCCGGTCGATTTATCAGGAACGGCATGAGCCGGTCATTGTCAAACAGGCTCCTCCGGAACACAAGATCACTCAGGATGACCTTGTGATCCCGCGCAAAATGTACATTGACGACCTTAAGTCCGCTAAAGAGCTCAAGGGGAAAACTGTGTGGATGCAGGTTGGTTATCAGTTAGACTATTACCCCTATCGCGGCCATTCTGTGCTCTTCCACGATAAGAAAGGTCCGCTGCCCACCGCTCAGGAGTTGAGCGTCCTGGACGTGGTTGAACTAGCCACTCCCGCTAACTGGCTGAGCAGAATTCCCCGCGGCTCAAAGAACATCTTCCTCGTTTTTCGTAAGCCAGGCGACCCCCAGCAGTACGCTGTCCCGGTGGGAGAGGTGGAAGGAGGCAACGAGACCTTCCGCCTGGATGACCTTTTGTACTACGACGATCCACACAAGCTGTACAGCCATTGGCCAGGCAACGTATGGCAAGCGATTGACCAGCACCAGGTCAAGCCGGGAATGAGCGAAATGCAAACCATGATGGCCGTCGGCCAGGTTTCCCAGTCGGACTCCAGCAACTATGGCAATCGGACCGTGACCTACACTGCGGGTGATCGCAGGATTACGGTGACCTTTGCCCACGACAAAGCCACACAAGTTCAAGAAGCCCCTGGCCAGGCCTAGAGTGACGGCGACAGCACGTGTTCCTCGCGATCACGGCTGACCATGCCGCGGAAAAACTCGATGCTCAGTGTACGGGCTGGTAGGTGCGGGCTTCAGCCCGTACAGTGGAGTTTCTACATATTTCGGAGTCGCGAATTGGCCGGCAGACGACATTTCTGCCGTATTTGGTCAACGAACCGCCCAAGCTGTGCCAGCCCCGGACTTTTAGTCCGGGGATAAGCCCTGGACTTCAGTCCAGGGTAAACCCGCGTGAACGCTCCGGTATATAGATTCAGGGCTTTAGCCCTGGTGGAGGGGTCCAATTCCATTCCCAGAAACGCCGATGACCACGCAAACAGTTCCGGTCTCTCGGCCAAGCCCGCTTTGACCGGATTCTCCCAAATGTAAGTGTGGTGGTGTTTGTAGTCCTCTGCGTCGCGAATACGGTGATTCACGAAACTGGCTTGCCATATTTCAAAAGCAAAATGTATTTCCCGCTTCGCGCGATACGAGAACTTTGATCAACTGCAGTGCCGTTTCCAGCGGGACTTCCGCTGCAGGGTCAGCAGCAGATGGAAGTGATTGGGCATGATTACAAATTCATGCAGCAGAAACCGCTTCTTTCGACGATTCTCCGCCCGCAGATCAACTAGCAGCTGACCCATGCGATCGGATTGGAGAAACGCGCGACGTCCCGTACGCGTTGATTTGTGAACTCGGGGCATTTTCACCAGGGCTAAAGCCCGGTATTTGCAAGATAAAGCTTGTCCCCGGACTGAAAGTCCGGGGCTCGCACGGATCATACTGTAGCCTGTCACAAACTATGGCGCCTGGGTCCGCTGCCTGCCACCCTGGTTTTGAAAATGTAGAAATTCCAGGGTACGGGCTTCAGCCCGCACATAAACACCGCAAAATCATCTGGGCTTTAGGGACACGTTCTTCCGCCTGGAACACCCAACCGAAAACCGGCCAACACAAACCTTGATCGCACCCTCTTGACACCGCATAGTCGAATGTCTACCATCGTCGGCAGATCGAAGGTCGAACGTCTTCCATGGCAAAGCGAAACGAACTTCTTCAGGAATCACAGTCGAAGCCGATGGCGGAAGCTCTGGCAAGCGTGATGTGGCCCCCCGCTAAGGAGAGCTGAGATGCGATGGTGGCAGATCAGGAAACGGGATGCGGATCTGGAGCGGGAACTGCGGTCTGACCTCGAACTGGAAGAAGAAGAACAGCGGGAACGCGGCTTGTCACCAGAACAAGCTCGCCGTGCTGCCCTGGGCGCTTTCGGCAATCCCACCCTTATTCGCGAGCACACTCGTGCGGTCTGGAGCTGGAACGCGCTGGAGAATCTTCTTCGCGATCTAAGGATCAGCGTCCGCACTCTATTCCGGTCGCCTGGCTTCTCCTTGATTGCCGTCCTTGTGATGGCGTTGTGCATCGGCGCTGCGACCTCGTTGTTCACCGTAGTGCGATCGGTTCTGCTCCGGCCGCTGCCTTTCCGCGATCCCGAGCGGCTGGTGATGATCTACGAGCATTTCCGCGATCCCGGCATGAATGCGCAGCAGTTCAACTACAACGCCGTGGCTCCCGCCGACTACTACGACTGGCGCGCGCAGACCCACGGCTTTCAAGACCTGGCCGCGTGGCGCTGGTGGCAATTCAACATGACCGGAGAACACGGGGAGTTGCCGGAACTGGTCAGCGCAGGCGGCGGGAGTTGGAACCTGTTTCCGCTGCTGGGGGTGCCCGCAGCCATCGGACGCACCTTTGCCGAGAGCGAAGATCGTCCCGACGGAACTGCCGTCATGCTTTCGTGGAATCTCTTCGAGCGGCGGTTCGGCGGCGATCCGTCGATGGTCGGCAGGCAAATCCATCTTGACGGTAAGCCCTACACGGTGGTGGGCGTGCTTCCCAAGTGGTTCACCTATCCCGATGCGAAGGTGCAGCTCTGGGTCACGTATGCATCGGGGATACCACCAGCGGTCCTCGAGCATCATGACTTTCACTACACCCGTGTGGTGGCCCGCTTGAGACCGGGCGTCAATTTGGCAAGCGCGCTGAGCCAGGTAGAGGCAGTGCAATACCGGGAGCATTTGCAGAACCTGCATGTGCCCGTGGCCGAGGACGTGGCATCCAGGACGCTCATCCAGGATCTGGCACAAAATGTGAAGAAGCCATTGATCATCCTGCTCTCTGCGGTGGCCTGCATGCTGCTGATCGGATGCCTGAACGTGGCCAACCTGATGGTGGCGCGGTCCGCGGCGCGGCAGAAGGAGATCGCCATCCGGAGTGGGCTGGGCGCACAGCGTATGACGCTGATTCGTGAACAACTGGTGGAAAGCCTGCTGGTCGCGCTTACCGGCGGCGTGGCTGGAGTGTTGTCATCATTGGCGGCAACCAGGTGGCTGGTCAGCAGGTGGAGAGATATTCCAAGCGCGCAAAGTATCCACGTCGACGGAGTAGTTTTGGTGTTTGCCTGCGGGCTCGTCGTGGCAGCGGCCCTGCTGGCAGGCTTGCTGCCCGCGATCTTATCGACAGGCAAGGGAGCGACCGCCGCGCTGCAGGCATCGTCGCGGACGATCGCAGGCAGCCAATCGCGCACTGCGTTGCGCAAGACGCTGCTCATCGTGGAGATTGCGGCCACGGTGGTCCTGTTAATTGCCGCCGGCCTCCTGCTCAAAAGCTTCTGGCGCCTGCGGGCGACCGATGTGGGCTGCACGACCGCCAACGTGCTGACCATGAGCTACAGCCTTCCCGCAAAGAAATACGACAGTCCCGAGAAGGTAAACGCATTCAACGAAACCCTGCTGGAGCGGGTGCGCGCTCTACCGGGTGTACACGCCGCGGCGCTGGGGTCGATCGTGCCCGGAGCAGGACCCGGGGAGGACGATGACTTCGACATTCCCGAGCATCCACCGAGCGCACCCGGCGCGTCACTGCCCGACGCGCTCTACCGGACGATCGATCCCGGATACTTCAGCGCATTGCAGATCCCACTGATGCAGGGACGCTTCTTTACCAGCGAGGATCGTGTTGGCCATCCCAAGGCAATGATCATCAGTCACCAATTGGCACAGCAATATTTCCCCGGGGAAAATCCGCTGGGCAAGCGTCTCCACGTCGCTTCTCGCGGTGACGCCGATTACGAAATCGTCGGCGTTGTCGCTGATACGCTGCATCAGGTGGGGCAGCCGGCCAGGGCGGCCATGTACGTCCCTGTGCTGAACGGGGAGAACTATGGGGGATTGACTCTGGTGGTGCGGACGGCGTCTGATCCGCTGGCATATTCCGTTCCGGTCCAGAAAAAAATTGCCCAGCTCGATCCTGAGCTGCCGGTTTCCGATGTGCTTACCCTGGAGCAGATCATGGAACGGTCATTGGGCAATGCCAGCCTGAGCGCCGCCCTGGTGCTGGCCTTCGCCCTGCTTTCGCTGATGCTGGCCTGCGTAGGCTTGTACGGAGTCCTCTCTTACCTGACGACGCAACGCAGCAGAGAGATCGGTGTGCGCCTCGCGCTTGGCGCTCAACGCGAGCAGGTGGTGCGCCTGATCCTGGGCGATGGCCTGCGGACAGCCCTCTATGGGCTGGTGCTCGGTCTTGCAGCCAGCGCCGGAGCCGTACGCCTGATACGGTCGATGCTCTATGAAACCCGGCCGCTCGATCCGGCCATCTTTGCGGCGGTAGCCGCAACCCTGCTGCTGGTGGCGGCGCTAGCCTGCCTGGTACCGGCGTGGAACGCGTCGCGCATCGACCCGATGCAGGCATTGCGAGGCGAATAGCTGATGCAACAGACTCAACCAGTTGACCCGTCGGATGACGCTGGCTAACATGAAGGAAGCCGTGGAGGAGATCATGACGGTTGATTGGTCGGAGTGCGAGCTGGTTGAGAGGGTTCCTGGAAAGGTGGGCGGTAGGCCCGTCGTCAAGGGCACACGGATCCCTGCCGACACGATTCTCACGGACGAAGAACTGGGAGCGACCGTCGAAGAAACCCATGAGAGCTTTCCCAGTCTCTCGTTCGAGACTATCCGCTCCCTCAGGGCCTACGGGCAATCCCACAAGCCCCTGTTGCAGCCTTGAAGGTTCTGCTGGATGAGAATATGCCGCACCAATTGCGCGCAAATTTGCCGAACCACGACGTATCGACTGCGGTCTATGTTGGCTTCGGCGGATTTACTAACGGAGAGTTGCTACAGGCGGCAGAAGCTGCGGGATTCGATGTTCTGCTCACGGGCGGTTGATGGCGTTGCGCACATCAACGTCGCTGTACATGGCGCCTTCGGCGACCTTTCGCTCGAATACCAGCAAAACCTAACAGGCCGGAAGATCGCAATTGTCTCATTATCGGCGAATAGCTGGTAGATCCTCAGGCATCATGTGCCGGCAATCAGTGAGGCGATTAGAACCTCTTCGCCGAGCTCTTTCAAGCGAGTGGACTGCGGGAAATACGGAAGTTAAGTCGACGAAGGTGGCCTGAAGCTGAAGCAATGGGCCGCCTGCTCTCCATCCAACAGGTGAAACCTGGCAGTCACCGCGCTTATGCTTTGTATCAGGGCCCGACTTTTCGTCGGGCCGCAAAGACCCAACAAAGCCCTGGGTTTAGCCTGCGCCTTATTAGCCTGCGCCTTAATAGATGGGAAGGGAAGTGAGAGGCGGAACTAAGGGGTACATCCATCGTCCCCTCTTTGTCGAATCTTCTGGACTAACCGCCACCGTCATGTTTCTCATATATCAGGGGTAATTTTTTGGCAGATCATGGTTTCATCGATAGCGCGACGGATGTGTAACAAATTGCCCCCACCCGCAGTCCCATCCGCCGCTCACCAGGATCGACCGATCCTTTTCCTTCCCCTGCTGGCATCCCTCCTCCTCTTCCTGCCCCTCGCCGTGCCTAGGGTGCAGGCCGAGACCGCACCACTCCCTCAGCTCCAATCCGCCGACCCCTTCGTTGCTGACCTGTTCCACCGCAGCCGCTCCACAGGAATGGTCGTCGTGATTGTCCGCGACAATCAAACCTGGATGCAAAGCTATGGTCAGACGTATCCCGGCTCCCACCAGAAGCCCAGCGCGGACTCCCTCATCCGTCTGTGCTCGCTCTCCAAGATCATGACGACGGACCTGCTGGTGAAGCTGGTTGCCGATGGACGCGTATCCCTCTCCGACCCCCTGCAGAAGTTCGCTCCCCGCAACGTCACTGTCCCCGACCGCACAGTCCGTGGCTTGAGCGGCCGTCCCATCACCCTGCGCGATCTGGCCACGCACACGGCTGGCCTCCCCCGCGAAATCGCTTATCCCACGGGCGATTCCGGCCACTTCACCTTTCCCGACTATAGCTTTCGCTGGCAATGGCTCCCTGGCTATCGCCTACGCTTTCTTCCCGGAACCGCCGCACACTATTCCAACATCGGCTTCGATCTGCTCGCAGACGCCTTGTCCGCCGCCGCCGGCAAACCCTACCCGCAACTCTTTGCCGACCGAATCGCCAAACCCCTTGGGCTGCGCGATACGACCCTGAGCCCCACTCCCGGCGCAGTGCGCTCGGCTACTTGCCGGGATCAGGAATGAGGGCCGGTGTACCGATACCACGGCCGCTGCCGGCTCGGGAGGCATGTATTCGACAGCGAACGACATGACGCGTTGGCTCAAATACCTTCTCGATCTGCCCGGCGTCCCCGTGCACCAGGATCCGGCCGCAACCGCGACGTACGTCCCATCCTCGGAACTCCGCTGGATGCAGGGCGTCGGACGCGCCGGTGTTCCCAACGGCATCGGCCTCGGATGGGTGCATATCAACCAACCCGATGATCCGACCACGATCATTGAGAAAACCGGCGGCGGCGCCGGCTTCACCACTTATATCGCGTTGATTCCCGCGCGCCACATTGGCATCTTCGTCGCTGCCACCGAGGACCAACATGGCGGGCCTGAGATTTTCCACGGGAGCAACGATCTGCTTACCTATCTCTCCGGGCTCACGCCGGTGCCAGGTGCTTCGATGGAACTTGCTGCGGATGAGAATCGCTCAGATGTGCAGGTGCGCGATGCCACGCTGCACAAGCACCACAAGCATGCAGAGCGGCCCGCTCCTACCAGGCAAATTGCGCGGACGAATGTTGTGGGCGCAGGACAGTAAATGCCACGAGGCGGGATTTCCCAGAGGCTAGCCTCCGTGCCTCGGCGGTTTCCCGTGGGCCGTTAAAGGGTCGATCACCGTACCCCCTTTCACCCCCGGTTACCGGGAAATGTCTTCACTGCGCTACCCCTGAGATCATCGCTGCGGAAACGCATCCGAGGCCGCCTCCTGGAAAGCCTGGCGAAGCTTGCTGGCGTCGCCGTTGACTCCCGGCCGCTGCACCATGAGGATGTAAGCCAGCCCGCGCTCCGGGTCTATCCAAGCCTGGGTGCCCCAGGCTCCTCCATGACCGAAGGTGCCCGGCGAAAGCATCTCCGCTACACCGGGGTGCGCGGCCTTGAGAATGGCTACACCGATTCCCCAGCCATAGTTCATCCCCCGGTTGCCATATTCCTCGGTTTGCAAAAAGCCCGTCTTCATTTCGCCTGTGTGCACCGTGGTGAGTTGTTGATAGGCGGCGGGGCTAAGATACCGCTTGCCGTGAAACGTACCACCGTTCAACAGCATCTGGCAGAAGCGTGCGTAGTCCGGACCGGTGGAGAAAAGCCCCCCGTTCCCGAAGGGCGGCTGCCCTGTGTTTCCGAAGTTGGCATAGGGCGCCGCGGTCAGAGTACCGGTCTGCTTGTCTTTGATATACGGTGTAACCAGGTGTGAGCGTTGCTTCTTGTTGGGGTAGAAGGTGGTGTTCTTCATGCCCAGTGGTTTGAGTAGGTGCTTGCTCACAAACGCGTCGAATGAGACGCCGCTCGCCACTTCAACGATGCGCGCGGCAACGTTAATGCCCGACTGCGTGTATCGCCAGTGGTCGCCTGGTTCATAAAGCATGGGCGATGAGAGATAGATGGGGATCAGCTCGCGCAGAGTATGGGCAGCCTTGATGGCGGCCGTATCACCTTCACCCAGACCCGAAGTATGGGTGAGAATTTGCTCAATGGTGATGTGCGCAGGCTGACCCGCGGGCGTCTTAAGGGCGGCGAACTCGGGAATAAACTTCTCCACGGGATCGCTTACCTGTAGTTTTCCCTCATCCTGCAGCATGAGAATAGAAACCGCGGTGAAAGGTTTGGTCATGGAGGCGATCCAGAAAAGGCTGTCGAGCTTCATGGGCTTTTTCTTCGCGATATCCGCCAAGCCAATGGTATCGACCGCGAGTAGCTTATCCTTCGCAGCAACCACCGTCACCGCTCCGGAAATATCCCGCGCATCGATAAACGTTTCCACCGCCGCGCGAATAGCCGGATTGCCGGGCTCCGCCGCAAGAGCAAACGCAGGCCAGAGCAGGAGAACAGCGTAGACAATCTTTCGTTGGAACACCTGGTGGACCTCTTCCGTTTCTGCAGTCAGATCATAGTCGACGGCAACCAAATTGAAAGCTGAAATCGAAGGGTGAAGTCGTACAGTGCCCCGCCTGCCCCGGCCCTGCCGTTGGGCGCGCCGTGGACCGATCCTAAATCGGAAATCCCATCCTTTGCGTGTGTCAAGAAAGGAGGACTGTTGGTATTGGCCTACCCCGGTGTACTGCCTGCGTCCATGCCTTCCGTGCCGTTCACCGCGTTTACCCGAAAGTCAGCGATCAAGGGCAGGTGATCGGATGCGATCAGAGCCTTTCGGCTTCGCCAGAGCCGTGCCTGCTCCAGCTCGAGCGGGGGCTCGTAGTAATAATGGTCCAATGAGAGCAGCGGCAGCATCCCCGGGTAGGTGCGTGGGAAGCGCAACCCATGTTGCGGCCGGAATGTCTTGAAGCTTCCGCGAAGCAGTTTGGTCGTCAACCCCATCGTCCACTCGTTGAAGTCGCCGACGATTAATCGGGGATCGCTAAGCGCCTGCTGCCCAAGCACGTCTGAGCTCAAGAGGCGAGCTGCCTGAGAACGCCGCTCCGTATAGCTCGTACCGAGATGGATATTGAATACGTGGAGCGCCTGGTTCGCACCGATCTCGATGTCCACCTGAAGCACACCTCGTTCCTCACGCTCTCGGTGGGTTAGATCGTGATTGCGCCAGCTGCGTATAGGGAACCGTGTCAGTGTCATGTTTCCGTAATTACCGCCGCGAAGAGCGCGATTGCTTCCGAAGCACCATGAATATTCAGGGAAGGCCCTTGCGATCTCCCGGGCCTGATCGAAAATCCGCGGACCTTCCGGTGCATCGACAACTTCCTGCAGGCAGAGGATCTCCGCCTGCAGCTCCTCAATGACCGTATTGATGCGGTCCGGCGACGTTCTGCGATCGAAGCCGCGGCACTTGTGGATGTTGTACGTCGCCACCCGGAAACGGGTCACGCCTGGCATTACTGCTGCCGCTCGAAGATCCACCCCAGCAGTTCCGGTGCGCGCTCCGTCACCGGCCGGTGCCGCCATTCGTCGAGCGAAATGCTCCGGCTCTCCGCGAGGTCGCCGGACATGTCTCGCTCCAGCCGCTCCGCGAACGCCGGATCGCAGACGGCGAGATTGACCTCGTCATTGATGCCGAAGGAGCGGTTATCGAAGTTGGTAGAGCCGACCACGGCCCAAAGCCCATCGACGCATAACACCTTGGCATGAATCATCGAAGGCTGGTACTCGTAGACCTCAGCCCCGGCCTTCAACAGTGAGCCGTAGCCGGCACGGCTGGTGCTCCTGGTAAGCAGGTGGTCACTCTTGTGCCCCGGCACCAGGATGCGCAGCTTCACGCCTCGATCTTCGATAGCCCGGCATAACTCCCGCGTCAGACTCTTGTCGGGCAGAAAATACGGCGTGGTGATGGAGATGCTGCGCCTGGCGGAGGCCAGGAGCAGTTGAAACAAAACGCGGGCGCGCGTGGACCCTCCGGCCGTAGGCGTGCTGTTGATGACCATCGCCGCCGTCTTGTTCGGGCAGGTAATCTGAGGAAAATACGCGTCGCCGGCCAGCAATTCGCCGGACGCGGCCAGCCAGTTTTCCGCGAAGGTTGCCTGCAGACTGGGGACTGCTTCACCCTGAACCCGCACCATCGTGTCACGCCACCGTGGTTGTCCGTGAGACCCGGAGAACCATTGGTCAGCGATTCCAGCACCGCCGATAAAACCGATTTTACCGTCGACAATCAGCAGCTCCCGGTGAGTACGATTGTCCAGCCGAGTCAGCCGGTACCACGCCAACGAGTTGTACCAGTTGACCCTGCCGCCTGCGTCAAGCAGCGGGCGAAAGAACGCCTTGGTCACGCCGGCGCTCCCGAACGCGTCCAGCACCACATTGACCGAGACGCCGGACCGCGCGCGTTCCGCCATTGCTTCAAGATACTGGCTTCCGATGGCGCTCTTCTGAAAGATATAAGCTTCGAGATTCACGCTGCACCGGGCGTTGCGGATCGCATCCAACTCCGCGGTATAGAAGGCAGGTCCATTCTTCAACACTTCCAGGGTACCGGTACGGTTCACCTTGGCATCCACCATCGATTCGACCAAAGCAAGGAATTCTGACGAGTCGTTGGAAGGCAGCTGGTCCCGGTTGGCAATTTCGTACTTTGGAGTGGGGCCGAAAATGCCTGACAGCAAGAAGGCGGCGAGGAAGATGAATGCAATGACACCCACCACAAAGAGCCCAGTCGGTATCGAGATCATAATCACGATTGCGTACAAGCGAGCAGTCCTCGGAGATCGGCGTTCGGCATCCCTTCATCGCGGTGCGACGAATAGAAGCTCTCGCCGGTTTTAGATGCGTTTAAGTTCGAGCCGGTTAAAGGAATTTGTCCCCTGAGCCCAGATTCTACGCACTGTTCCCGTTCGTAAGAGCAACGTTTTACTGTAGCTTACGCCCGGCGCCGCTATGGCGGGTGGTACTCCGCGGCCGCCGGCGTTCGTTTCATGGTTGGGCCGCGGTTCAGGACCAGATAACCGATCACCCAAGCTCTCACTCCCAGACAAATGGCCGAGGGAACAGGACGGGTGCCCCACGTTCGCCTCAGCGTACGTGGGCCGGATAAGATATTTTTCGAATGCTCTCCCTGGCGCTCACACCGCGATTTCCTGTTCGTACACATCAACGATGTACTTCGGGTCGGCTGAATCAAAAACGGTTGAAATTAACAGACCTCGGCGCGCCCAGGGCGCGATCTTCGATGATCGTTCCGTTCCGTGATGATCTTGCGACGTTTTTAAAATAACGATTTACGTATAACGCTAGGCGTAATACAATTTGCTAAAGCATGATCCAGAGCTTCAAAGACGAAGACACCGCCAAGCTTTTTCAGGCGCGAAAGAGTCGACGTTGGCAAAGCATCCAGGCTGTAGCACTTCGGAAGCTGGATATGATCCATGCCGCGACCGTTTTGATGGATCTGCGCGCACCTCCCGGGAATCGTCTCGAGGCCCTCTCAGACGATCGCAAGGGGCAGCACAGCATCCGGATTAACGGCCAATATCGCATTTGTTTTGTGTGGAATGACAACGACGGGGCCCACGAACTGGAAATTGTGGATTATCACTCATAGGATCAACACGTATCAAAGAAAGGAAAACATGCCGCGACTCAAGAAGCCTGCAACCGGCTGGAAGTTCAGTGTCGTCACCACCCATCCCGGCGTCGTGCTACTTGAAGAGTTTCTTAAACCTCTCGAGATTAGCCAGCATAAGCTCGCGATGGACATTCACGTCCCGGCAACTCGCATCGGCGAGATAGTGCACGGCCGGCGCGGCGTCACTCCAGAGACGGCTCTGCGTCTGGCTCATTATTTCGGGACTAGCGCGGAGTTCTGGTTGAATTTGCAGCAGAGCTACGACCTCAGCAAAGCCCGAATTCAGGAAGAGGAACAAATCGTGCGGGAAGTGCACACCTACGCCAGCCAGCCTTGAGAAGCTGGGGAAAACTTTAGAACGAAGGGCACGGCTTCGGCCATGCCGGAAAAGGCCGCCGCGCTTGACGGCTTTATTGGTGACTGCAAAACGAATGTCCAGGTCAATCTGTTTCGAGCCAATTTCGAAAAATTGCTTTGTATCAGGGCCTGACTTTAGAGGCTGCGGAAAAACTCTGTTTTAGGGTAGGCCGGGGATTTATCCCCGGCGCAAATGCAATGTGGTCATCGTGGGCTTTAGCCCCTGCGGCGCTATTTCCCTCTCAGTTCCGCTTCGGCAGCTCAACCTACGAGGAGGACGTTACCTTTGCAGCATTTCGAGCCGCTGAGGTACGCTTTTCGAGACTTATTGGGCGAAGTCAATCTTTCGCGCTTGATTTACCTCAGGGGCTCTACAGCCCTCATGAAACGGAGTGCGATATGGCACGGCTGAAGCCGTGCCCATCGTTCATCACCGCAACCCGAGTTCGCTTGATGGGATAAGGCCCGGCGCGCGAAGCAGGCGCCGAGCGCACGGTGTTGTTCGCTGCAAAAACTGCCAGGCTCCCTGCAAACCGCTGGAACACCCAGCCTTGAACCTGTCAACGTGGCAGGGAAGAGGTCCGGGTAGTTCGCAATCGTGGCTAACCAGAGCACGCAAGCCGACGTCCTATCTTCATGGGCTGCGGCGTAGCTGGAACCTGGAGTTTCGAAAAGTGGAGGAGGGCCGGATGTGGACACCTCACATCAGTCTTTCGAGCGCGGCAAGCGTTGACTCGGTGCTCGGTTCTATTCAATCGTTGCTGGCAGGACTTGGCTTGGGGCAATACAGCCATGCTGCTTCCCTCTGGGTGTTCTTTGCTGCGTGCGGCGTCACCGAACTAGCCATCAGCTTTCTCATTTGTTCGCCGCTCGAGCGATTTCGGCCGCTGACCAGCTGGCCGAAACGGAACTCCATCGGTGCCGATGTAGCCTACGCTTTTTTTGTCCGCATCGTCCTGTTCCCGCTCATCGCCTACTTTGAATTCAGCTGGCTGCGCCACAGCCTCGATGGGTTTCTCGGTGCCCATGCCATTACCCCTCCGTCGCTTCCGGGGCTGATCCCTGGGCTCGCTTCGTGGCCCGCCATCGTCTTCATCGCCAACTTTGCCATTCTCGATCTCTCCGATTATTGGCGTCACCGTGTCTCTCACCGGGTGGGCTGGTGGTATGGGATCCACTCGCTGCATCATGCTGAAGAACAGTTGACTTTCTGGTCCGATGACCGGTCGCATGTCCTGGAAGACGCCATCACCTATGCATGGTTCATCTTTGTGGGGCTGCTCTTCGGGGTGCCATCCATGCAGTTTCCCTTTCTCATCCTTTGCGTCCGGCTTCTGGGCAGCATATCCCACGCAAACACGCGGGTTGGCTATGGATGGCTCGGGGAGCACATCTTCATCTCACCGCAATTCCATCGCACGCATCACGCATTGCGTGCCGCCGGAAGGCGCAGCTGTAACTTCGGAACTACCTTGTCTCTGTGGGACATTGCTTTTGGGACCGCCAGGTTCCGCGACAACACCGTCCAGACGGGCGATGCCGCAGCGGAACCGGCCCTGGTCAACGGCTCCTGGGGAGAACAGCAGCTCGCGGGCTTTCGCCGCATGGTCCGCTTAGCACGGCGAGGAAAGAAGGTCCCGGCCATGAGGGCTCTATGATCGCGGCCATCCCTCAAAGCTGGACGGGCCGCGTTCTTGATCAAGGCAGGCTGGGAATTCCAGTGAACGATCGCTGGAAGCTGGAGGCGTACGCACAATACCAAGCCAGGCTCCGCGCTCCTGAGTATCCATGTTTCTTTGGTCAGAGCGGCGAAGCGCGAGGAGAGATGCTCTACACGTTTATTGCGGAGGGCGGACTCAGTGAATTCGTGACCAACCTGCGGCAGTTTGTGTCGCTCATCGGCGCTCCTCCCCATGAACGCTCGAGCCTGGTCGCATTTTTCGAGCCCGATCCCTCGATTACGGATCACCCGTCCTTTGTCGCCCGCTTTTGGCAGGTATTGCAGTTCCTCCATGAGCATGATCGCGATCCGGCGACGGAGAGGACACCCGATCACCCGCTTTGGGAGTTCGCGTTTGAAGGATGCGAGATGTTCGTCGTCGGAGCGTCTCCCACGTACCGGCGCCGCCGTAGCAGAAATCTCGGTCCAGGCGCCGTGCTCGTGTTTCAACCCAGGTCTCTTTTCCTTGATCCGGCAACCTCGCAGCCGATCGCAGCCTCGGTCCGGCACCGCATCCACAAGCGCACCCTGGCCTATGACGGAATAGCGATTCATCCCGACATAGGTTTCTACGGAAACAGGAGTAACCGCGAATGGAAGCAGTACGCGCTTCCTGACGACAACGAACCTGGGACCGGCGCCTGCCCATTCCATACTCGCGCAAGTAGTTAATGTTAGGAGTCTGTGTGTCCTGTGACCAGGGCCGGCGAAGGAAAAGCAGGACCCGCTTTGCTGGATGCACCTGGAATCCGCCAATGCAGATCAAGGCGTTCAGAAACTTTGCCGCAAGGAGTCCAGCGTGAATCCCGTTAGTATTAGGGGTACTGAGCGAATCGCAAGAGGGACCGAAAACCAAGCAATCGGAGGATCGTGACTTTTGGAACTTTTGGATGCGCACCGGAAGTTCTTTGCGGAGTTGATGACTGCAATCGCGGGCGTGCCACATAGCCCACTCACCTCCGCCTTTGCTTCGACTCCCCGCGAGCGCTATCTCGGGCCCGGTCCGTGGAAGGTGTACGACGGGTATGGATACACGCAAACGCCAACCGCTGACCCGACATTGCTTTATCAGGACATCGTCGTCGCGATCGAAGAAGAGCGAGGGATCAACAATGGCCAGCCCTCACTGCACACACGCTGTCTTGCCGCTCTCGACGTGAGAGAAGGGGAAAGCGTCGTCCACATCGGCGCTGGCTCAGGCTATTACACTGCGATCTTGGCCACGTTAACCTCTACCTCAGGCAAGGTCTTTGCGTATGAGATCGAAGAGAAACTGGCGCAGAGGGCAACCAGCAACCTGGCGCATATGGCGCATGTGACCGTGGTTCCGCGCTCAGGAGCGGAAGGCGCGATTCCGGAGAGCGATGCCATTTATGTCACCGCTGGGGCCACAGGGCCGTTGGACCCCTGGCTCGACGCCCTGCACCCGTCAGGGCGGCTACTCTTTCCGCTCACACCTAGCGGTTCCGGGGGAAAACTCGGGCTGGGAAACATGTTGCTGGTGAAACGCATTGCAGAAGAATCATTCAATGCACGATTCGTTTGTCCGGCGATGTTTATTCCATGCATTGGGGGCCGCGATGAGGACACCGGGAAGAAGCTAGCCGAAGCCTTTCGGAGCGGGCATACCCATAAGGTACGCTCGCTCCGGCGGAAGACACCGCCGGATGAGACCTGCTGGTGCTCCGGGAACGGATGGTGGCTCTCCACTGCTGAAGGCGCATAGACGCGCCATGCGCCCGTGTGCTTCCATCGCTCAACTGCCAATTTTCAGCTTGCTCCGGGCGACCGGCTGATTCTTCTATGCCGATGGCATCGCCGAAGCGCAAGACAAGCACGGCCGGCTATTCGGCTTCGAGCGCATTCAAGCAATGCTGCAAAAGCCTGTAACCGCCGCGGCCCTCGCCACCGCCGCGCAGAACTTCGGCCAGGAAGACGACATAAGCGTGCTGTCAGTTACGCGGATCGCAGACATGAGAGCAGTCAACGCATGATTTTCCTGTTTTCCCGGTCAGGGCGATGATTTACCTCGCTGTGCTGCTGATGGCTGCTGCATCTGCCTCCAGATTCACCGGAATCTCCATGGGGACAAGGAAATTGCTGGCGAGAACATAGTTGTAAAGGTGATCGAGCGGCGGTGGAGGACGCAGCTGACGGGCGGAGACCCATCCATTCGTATCGGTCCAGTGCCAGCCGGTCGCGGAGATGCTTTGAATCGCCTGCTGAAGATCGTTTGAGGTCATCGGATAGGCGTAGATGCAGACGTTTTGCGCGAAGAGGCGAGACAAAGCCTCAAGGAAGTTGCCGGGGAGCTTAAGGTAGCGATATCCCCAGATACGAACAAAAAGAGATAGACCCACGACGAAGCGGACACGCTCTTTAGTGTAGCGGTTGACCAGAGCGGTCATGGTGTAGAGTTCCCGATCACGGAACAGCAATACAGAGCCACCACGCGCCTGAAGGGCATCGATACGTTCCAGCAGGGTTGAAATTTCCGGAGGCTGTTCAGCTTCCGTAAGGGGCATCACGGAGAGGCAGAAGAAGCCGGCAGGCGCAGGGTCTTTTTCTTCCAACTCTCCGCGGAGCTGCTGGATTGCCGCGGCCAGCAGCCGTTCATGGATTTCTGCATGAGTGAGATCCCGGTGTTCAAAGGTTCCTGGCGCGAGCACAACGGATTTCTTATGGAGAACGTCGCTAGGAGGCTCAGAGGATCCGCTGGATAAAAAACAGACGGCTTCCGCAAGACCTGCGCGCACCAGATGGGCAAGAATCGCGCGTTGGTCCCAGCCTTCGAAGGCGGTCCCACGCAGTTCCACATAGTCGATTTCGATCCGTTTCTCGACATCCTGAGCAATGTTCTCGAAAAAATAATCTTTCGTCTGCAATTGAAAAAACACAGCATAGATCAGGTTCACACCCAGGATGCCGACAGCCTCCTGCTGGAGCGGGTTGGAAGGATCAAGCATGTTGATATGCAGGACGATGTCGTTCGGTTGGCCACCGGGTTGCAGCTGGAATCGCAGGCCGACCCAGCCGTGTGCCTCGTTTGTACCGGCATAGTTGCGGGCGGAGATGGTATCAACAAAGGAAAAGAAGCGGGTTTCCGGCCCACGGCTCTTGTTCAATTGGTTGACGATTTGGGTCCACTCGTTGTCCAGCATGGCCTGGAGGCGTTCTTTGGAAACATAACGGGAACCAAAGCCATACAAATCGTCGCTCACCTCCTTGTCATACGCAGAGATGGATTTAGCAACGGTCCCGGAGGCTCCTCCAACAACCAAAAACCACCGTGCGACCTCCTGGCCGGCGCCAATTTCGGCAAAGGAGCCATAGCTGGCCGGATCCAGATTGATGCCAAGGGCTTTCTGATGAGTGCCGAGTTTTTCCGTAGATGCCATAGACCTGGCCTCCCAGCTCCTTTGAGTACTTCCGCGATGAAAAGGACGCAGGCAAGCTGAAGTTCGCTTCAGTATTCCACCCGCGGAGAAGTCAACCCCCGCGGCCCCCCTCGCTTGTACAGGTCGAGGCACGAATCAAAAGCCGCGAAAACTGTGATAAGACTCTGCCTTTCACACACCGGCCTAACCTCACGGAAACCCCACAATATCGCGCGAGAGCGGCATTGCGTGGGTGATCGGCTTTGCCTCGTTCTTGTCCATGGGTATCGCGATCTTCTTTTCCGTGTTTTCGTCCAGAGCGGCCAGGTCCAGCGACACATGCCCCTCAAGATTCATGTGGTCGAATACGAATGGAAGTGACGTGTCGTCCAGGCTCGATGGCCGGTCCATCACCTGAAAATGAAGATGCGGCCCGCTGGAGTTACCCGTGTTTCCCAGCAGGCCGAGCTTCTGCCCCCGGCGCACGGAGTCGCCGACGTGTAGTTGAATGCTGCCCGGGGCAAGGTGAGCATACATCGCGTAGTGCCCCGAGCCCATATCGATGATCACGCGATTGCCGGCGATCTGCGCGATTGTCAGCCCTTCGGGATTCTTCCCTGGCGTCACGTCCGGCAGATCGCGCATCACTTCCACCACTGTGCCTGGCGCGACGGCCGTAATTTCAGCGCCGTAACCGATCCAATCCTCCGGCTTCTTGCCGTCAGTCCGGTATGCGAGGCCATGAGCGTCCACCTGCACCCAGTCGATGGCGAAGGTCTCGCTGGGATCAAGCGTGCCATTCATTGCGTTAGTGACGAATCGATGCGGGCCGATCTCCAGGCAACATCCGTTGCCGTTGACCCAGCCGCTGCCCTTTAAGGGGGGACTGATCACCATCGCCTCGCGGCCGATCGGGATGGAGTGGCCCACGGCCGTGTGCTCCGTCCCGACCGGAGTTGGCGGAGTCGTTACCGTGATCCGGTGCGCAATCGCCGCCGGTACCTGGCTCATATTTTCATAGGTGACGTCGAAGAACACCACACCCGACTGTCCGCTCGGAATCTGGTTGGTGTAGCTCTCTTTGTTCATGGTTCCCGGCAACGTGAAAAGCTTCGCCTGGCCGGTCACATCTTCGTTCCGGATGTCGAGCACGCGGTTCTTGCCGCTTACCTGATTGCCGCGCGCTGGGTCTACCACCTCAACGGACTTGATAGTCGCGGTCAAGCTCCAGGAGTTTGTGACCTGCAGCGCATAGGCAAGATGGATCAGACCGTCGGAGCCTTTCGCCGGATAAATGCCGCTGCCGACCACGTGCACCGTGAGTGGCCCGATTTCCAGCGGATAGCGCAAGCCGTCACCGTTGGTCAGTGGCGCATACCAACCGTGTTGAGAAGATTGCTGTGCGACGAGGAGGGGCAAACAGGCAATCAGCGACAAGATTGTGATCGCAACCCAACAGCAGACGCGATTAGGCATAGCAGGGCATCCCTTCGATTTGGACATGAACGGCAACTACCGGCAAAGCGAGTGCTTCAGACTACCACTTTGAGGCCTGGCGCCGCATTCAGGACCGTCTTCCGTTTGAACGAGCGAAATCCGAGGCCATGGGTTTTGGAAACACATCTTGACGATGGTAGAGTCGATGCGACTCTGGTTAGCTCAAGCTGAAGGAGAGGGATCTAGCCGCCGCCAAAGGAGTGGAATGTATATCGAGGTAATTACCCATACTTGTGGGCATGAAAGAACCTATAGCAGACATTCTGTGGAAGCCCTGAAGGTTGTTGCGGAGTACGCAAAAACGACTCTATGCTGGGAGTGCTGGAAGCAGGCCAGGGCAAGAGCGTAATGACAGAAGAGATAACCGCGATACCTATTTCCGTCACCAGGATGGGTGCGAACAAGTTCGCTATCGCGTGAAACCAGCGTAGTAGAAAGAGACAGGGATGTATCCTGTTGACTATCTCTTGCTTAACCCCCTGTAACTCCCCCTTGCATCTTCGGAGAGACATACACGGAGCCGGAGCGTGCGCATGCAACTGGACCGAAAGTCAGTATTCATCCAGGAATAAAGCTCCGCTGCCTGGATGGCGTCGTTCCCTCAGCGCTAGAGCCGCATTCATTCCCAAGTGATTACGGATGGGCTAAAGCCCGTCCCCTTCAGACGCTTGACAAAGCAAATGCTATTAGTACAGTATTGACACTGTCGTGACTGACCTAATCATCTTGTCCATGTTGCTGCCTGGGCCCAAGCATGGCTACCAGCTCAAGCACGAGGCGGGAATGGTTTTCGGCCAGCAAACGCTGCACAACAACCTCATCTATCCCCTGTTACGCCGTTTTCTGAACGACGGCTGGGTGAGCAAGAAAAAGGTGCCCGGGGAACGTGGGCAGACGCGGCAGCAGTATTCATTGACTGCTCAGGGACGCCGCGTGCTGTTGGAGCGCCTGAGCCAGTTCACCGAAGCCGATGCCGCCTCCGCCAACGAGTTTCGCTCCCGCGTGGGCTTATTCGAGTTGCTCCAGCCGGAAGTGCGGGAAACCATCCTGACCCGGCGCGAGAGCTATCTGCAGCGCCTTGACCAACGCATGGCCTTGCTTGAGAGCAACATGAAAGTTGGCAAATACGGGGGCGAGGTCATCGGCCAGATGCGCGATCAAATCGCACTGGAAACAAAGTGGATTCAACATCTGCGCCGAATTGTGAAATCAGACCAGAGGAGGTCATCATGAAAATCAAAGTCCTGTTAGCAGTGCTGACCTGGGTTTGCCTTCTGCCCGGTGTTTCGCCGGCGCAGTCCACTTCAACCCAACCAACTTCGGCTGGCGGCATGGCCATGCACCATGACAACGACATGAACATGAATCACATGAGCATGGATCACCAACACGGCTTGGCGGTGCCGGTCTCTTATGCGGAACTGACCAGGACAGCTGCCCTGCTTGAGACGGCCCGCTATGCCACGGAGAAATATAAAGATGTGCGTGCTGCCGAGGCGGATGGCTACAAGGCCATCGGTCCCGACGTTCCTGGCATGGGCATTCATTTCGTCGGTCCCTATGGAGGCTCCAGCTTCGATGTTGAGCGGCCGACAATTCTGCTCTACGAAAAAGATTCCTCCGCGGTAGGCGGCTACGGTCTGGTGGGGGTCAGTTATCTGTTCACTGCGGTGGAGGGGCCCGACGGACAGCCTGAAAATCCGCCCTTTCCTAAAGCTCTCGCCCAATGGCACCGTCATACGAACATCTGCGTGCTGGCTGATCGTAGTGCGCACGCCAACCTGAGCGAGAGCCAGTGCACCACACAAGGCGGCCACTTCACCGCTGAAACGCAGTGGATGATTCATGCCTGGATTTGGAAAGAGAGTCCCACGGGAGTGTTCGCTCCCACGAATCCCACGGTTCAGTGATGGAGAGGCAAGCCCGGGAACGCATCCAGCGCCAGGGCGCTACCTCGGAAGAAGACGAGTTTCTAAACATCGGAGCATGCCAATGAGGAAGATTCTGTCCACGGTTGTTTTGCTGTTCGCGGGATTCGCCACTAGCCACGCGCAAACCTCACCAGCCAGGGAAAACAGGCCAAATCTTTCCGGAAGGTGGACGCTGAACATCGCAACCAGCGATTACGGGCAGCTCCCTATCCCGGCCAAGGCGCGCGAGGACATCACACAGACCGGTGACACTTTGAAATTTGTTCACAGCTCCGAGACGAGTTATGGCCAGCAAGACTATGCTTTCAAGGTCGTGGCCGATGGCACAGAACAGTTGATGCCAGAAGGGAGCTTCCCAACGGAAGCGCCCTTCAAGATCCTCAGCTCTAAAGCAGAGTGGCATGGGTCCGCACTGACGCTCTTTCAGAAAACAGCCTACCAGGACGCCCCGGGAACGCTGACGGCAACTTATACGCTCTCGCCCGACGGCAAGGTGTTGACCAGAATCACACACCTTTCATTGCCTATGGGTGAGTTCGATACCAAGGCCCATTTCGACAAACAGTGAGGCCTCTCGCCAGCCGACTCGGAAACTATCTCGCGGAATGCTCAATCGTTGCCTGTCAGGTGAATCCAAGTTTCGCGGTTCTCTCCCAGACGAAAAAGCCCCTGAGGCTAAACCGTCTTTCTTTCGCCTGTGCGGCCCGGCTCAAAGAGACTACGGAAAACTGTGTTTTAGGTAAGCGGCGGGATTTAGCCCGTGTAGTCAATTTGAAATGTAATGACGTGCTTTAGCCCCTGGGATGCTGTTTTCATCAATGCGGATTTTTCCGCAACCTCTTTATCGTGCCTGATACAAAGTATCAGAGCACGACTCCCAGAAGTCTCGCGTGTTCCGTTCCCTTGCCGAAAAGCTTCCGGAGGCGTACGTTGTGGCGGCGACCGCATCGCCGTCGACAGACGTGCCGGCGGTCGTCGAACAGGGTGTACCACTGCCCTTATGCCGCATTACGATTTCGTCCCCAGGATTTCTTCTGTTTTTCCCCAGATGGCTCCCACTCGATGCGCCGGGATGCAGGTGCAGCAATTTCCCGCTCTTAGGATACGGAGTACAGTGTTATGGACCAGTGAGAGAAGCTAAGTTGTTGTCCAGGATTAGCATCAGGAGCCGGGTTACGTCTTGAACGCTGGTGTGTATTCCAGAAAGGTACCTATGCGGCGTCTGCCAACCGTGTTGCTTCTGTTCTGCCTCTGCACGTCGCTCACGGCTCTCGTTACAACGAAGGCTGTGAATGGTGTTTGGGAGGGCTCGATTCAGATCGATGGGCAGGATTACCGAATCGTTCTCCACCTCGACACGCATGCAGACAGGAGTTCGGTCGCCACCCTCGACAGTCCGGATAATGGCAAGCTGGGGGTCCCCCTCTCGTTACTGGATTCCGGCGAGCGCTCCGTCGGTTTCGAACTGAACGACCCGAAGGTTTCGTTTAAGGCGAGCCTCGAGCCCTGATAATGACAAACTGTTGGGCGACTGGAAACAGGGTTACCAGGATATTCCCATCACCCTCTCGAGGGTCACAAAAGTCCAAGCTTTAAGAAGGGCCCGCGGTTCTTACCTATTCCATTCCCGGTGTCCTTCCTGTCATACCCGTCAAATGCGGTGCGAGCGCCATGGCCGGAACGCTCGGTCCATGCGGACGCAGTCCGCAATCCTGACAGCGCTCGAGAGTGGAAAGATGACGCGCTGGGATCGGGGATGTCGCATGAGCGACGTCGCGGTCGCCGGTTCTGCTCGGCCATGCTGCCGGTACAGCGGGCCGCGCGGCTAAAGCCTGCCCAGGCGTTCAGGCCCATCTCCATCCCCTCTATGGAACGGCTGGGGTGTCGACCTGTCTAACAGCCGCTTCCAGCCGGCAGAGAGTCGCCCGGACTTAGTCAAGTCCCAGATATCGCAGAGCTGCAGGTGAAGTGGGCGTTCGGGTATTCCGGGGCCACCAGCGGGGGTGGGCCACCGGCCATTATTGGCGACCGTATATTTGTCGCTGGCGGTGATGCACAAATCTACTCGCTGGATGCCGCACTCGGGGTGTGTGTACTGGTCGTTTCATCCAATGGCGCCGGCTCGCACCGCCATTACAGTAAGTGACGATGGTTCGACCGCATACTTTGGCGATGTGCAAGCGCCGTGCTTATGCTGTCAACACGGCCACGGGTTCTCTGCTCTGGAAAGCCGAACTCGATCAGCATCCGTTCGCGATGATTTCAGGCGCGCCCAAGCTCTACGACGGCAGACTTTATGTGCCAGTCTCCTCGGCGGAGGAACTCGGCGGTATCAATCCGAAGTATCCATGCTGTACCTTCCGCGGTAGCGTAAGCGCCCTGGATGCCAAGACTGGAAATGTCATCTGGAAGACATACTACGATCGCGACCCCCGCGCGGGTCATCTCGAGCCAATGCGGCAGGGACGGAAATGCTGGGACCTTCAGGCGCAGCCGTATGGACTTCTCCGACCATCGACGTGGATCGCCAGGCACTCTACATCGGTACTGGCAGACAACTATTCAGATCCTGCCAGCTCGACCAGCGATGCTGTCATCGCCCTGGATCTGAAGGAGAGAGAAGATTTCTGTCGACGAAACAACTGACCGCGGAAGACCGGTTTAACATCGGCTGTTTCGGTCTGGATAAGTCGAGTTGTCCGAAGAATCATGGCGGAGTCTTTGTGATGCTCAAGCGCCGCCGATTCTGAGGTTCTCAAAAACGGGAGAAGGCTATATGATCGTAGGGCAGAAATCGGGAGTTGTTTACGGCCTTGACCCTGATGATCGACGGCGGAACAAGTTTTGGCAATCGCACATCGGCAAAGGAGGCGTGCTCGGCGGCATCGAGTTTGGGGGTGCGAGCGACTGACAAGCTTGTGTATTTCCCGTTATCTCATTGCGCCAGACGCGAAAGCGGGCGAGGCGCATCTATGCGCTCGAGAATCACAACCGGGAAAAACCTCTAGTCTACCGCTGCTCCCCCACCTTCCTGCATTGGCAAGGCAGATCCAGCGCGGCGCAGAACCATCGCCTGCTACGGTGATTCCCGGCGTTGTGTTCTGCGGATCGCTCGACGACAAGCATTCGCGCCTACGATTAGAGCTCGACGGCACGATCTTGTGGGATTTTGATACCCTGCAAAAGTTCCCGACGGTGAATGATGTGAATCTCACGGTCGGTCCATCAACTACGCAGGACCCGTGGTAAGCGGAGGCATCTTGTCCTTGTAACATCGGCTACTCGACCAATTCGGGCATGCCTGGTAGACGTCCTGCTTGCGTTCTCTGAAGATGGAAAATAGCCGCATGCCTGACGGTGACCTGGTAACAGACGCGTTGCCTCTGTGTGCTCGTTATCGCTTCTACATTTAGACGATGACGACGATCTTACCGACTTGAGCGTTCGACTCCATATAGCGGTGGGCTTCGACGATCTCCGCGAAGGGGAACGTCCTATTGATGACGGGCTTGAATGCACCCGAAGCAAGATGGTCGAAGATGTATTGCTTTGCCTTGGGGAATACCGGATCGGGCGTCAACTCGAAGACCGTGTAGGCCCGGATGGTGAGGTACTTGGCGAGTGCCGTGAAGAGTGGGTAGGGAGTGGGCTCGGGCGCCAGCGCTCCGTACTCGAAGATAATGCCTTTGGGGGCTGTCGCTGCGGCGAGCGATTCGAGGATCCTGCCACCGATGGGATCGAAGACGATGCGTGCGCCCTTGCCCGAGGTGATCTCATGGACGCGGGCCACCAGTTCTTCCTCATCGGTGACGATCACGTGATCTGCGCCTAGCTTGAGGAGGCCGGCTTTCTTGCCCGCGGTACGGGTGACCGCGATGCTGATTGCGCCTTCGACCTTAACCATCTCAATCGCGGCTACGCCTACGCTGCTGCTGGCCGCGGTAATGACGACAAAGTCCCCCTTCGCGACCTTGCCCAGCCAGATGAGTGCGCCGTACGCCGTAAGGTACTGCATCCAGATGGATGCGCCTTGTTCATACGAGAGAGTGGAAGGATATTCGGCGATTCCGCGCAGGGGAACAATTGCGACTTCGCCATAGACCCCGTGGGTGTTGAGCTTGAAAGTTCCGGGAACCGTGCTGACGGTCTTGCCAATCCAACTGGAATCGACACCTGCTCCGACGGCTTCGATGATGCCGGCGGCCTCGTAACCGTTCTGGGATGGAGGGACGGGCGTCTCGAGATATTGGCCGTTGCGGAACATGATCTCGGCACGGTTGAGTCCGAGAGCTTTAACGCGGAGACGGATTTCACCCGGGCCGGGTTCAGGAAGTGGAAGCTCATCGAACTGGAGGACTTCAGCGGGACCGGTCTGGTGGAAGCGAACGATCTTTACGGTGTTGGACATGCATCCCCCTGGATTACTGAATCCTCACTTAGATGGCCATGAAATGTTGAGGATGCAGGATTTGAACGTCGCCGCCCAGCGCATGGAGGGTTACCACGCAGCATTCCAGACAGACGCGTTCGCTTTAGGATACTTACCTCTGGACACAAAACGCGATCCTGCAGAGCGCAAGAATAAGTACGACCATGGTGGTTGAACGCGCATCTTTGAAGAGCAGAGACATGCCGGAAGCAAATAGCAAAGAGGCTGCCGCTCTGGGGATTGCCACCCGCGAACACGAGCGCAGGGAAGAGGGGTTCTGTTTTTCTCCCGGGCAGAGTAAAGTCAGTAGGCAACAGTCTCAGCCGAATGGAAGTGCCATGTTTACGGTTTGTGAGGTGTTACAGCGTGCGCGTCTCGATCAGGGGATTGATTTAGCTACAGTCGCCGCACGCACAAAAATCAAGGCAAAGTACCTACAGGCCATAGAGGCGGACGATCGCGAGAATCTGCCGGCGGGCTTCTTTTACAAGAGTTTCGTTCATCAGTACGCCAAATTCTTAGGGGTGGACACGAGCGCGATCGACGCTGAGATCGATGGCGCGTTGCGTGCGGATGCTGCTCGGCCGTTGCCCAGCGTAGCCAGGCAAACTGCGTTGAAGCGGTCGTCCCGGTCCTGGAGTACGAAGAGGTCTCTTTTCTATGCCGCTTTGGTCGTCATACTCGTGGCTTGCTCTGGAATCGATGGTTGGTGGCACGGCCGCGCGGTCGCCACGGAGAAAATCGAGAGCCAAGCCGCGGTTGTGGAAAACACCACACGGCCGAGAGCGCCAAGCCTCGCCTCCGGGCGGGTTTCACTCGCGTCTGTTTCCCCGGTTGCCGCCGGGCCTGCCGTGGCTGCACCGGTTCCCGCTGCGGTGAGGCAGGAGAAGCCTGCGGCTCCGGCTGATTCGAGGGTCGAGCTCGATTTGACGGCTACGGAAGAGACCTGGCTTTCGGTTTCTTCGGATGGCATGCCAGTCTTTACAGGCCTTCTCGAGGCCAATCAGACAAAGACCATCGAGGGCAAAGAATTCGCCCAGTTACGGGTTGGCAACGCGGCCGGACTGGAAGTGCGATTGAATGGCAAGCCGCTCGGCCCCCTGGGCGCACACGGTCAAGTTCGGGATCTGCGCCTCACATCGGACAAGTCTCCATCACCCTTGCCGGGCTCTTCCACGCAGCCTTTGTGAGTGTTCCTGATTCTCGCGCTACCAGCGTTTCTTGTTTACTCTCGGGAAATGCGGCGCTCCGGCTCCGCATAGAGCCCGAACTCGGCAATCCCCGGCGGCTTGCCCGTCCCACGTAGGCTCAGGCGCACACGCTCCGCAGTGGTCGGCTTCATCCGGTACACCATCTCCCTGGGTGACTCGCCAGCCAACACCTCTCGCCACTGCCCTCCCCGCCACGCTTCGACACGATACGAAACAATGCGGCTGTCCGTCCCGTAGTCGCCGAGATAGGTCGGCTCAACGACCGCAACCGTGTTGAATATGGTCGGTTTTTGCAGATCAATCTCAACCCACCCCGACGTTTGTCCGGTATCGCACTGCCAGTACGTTCCCGGCTCATCATCGTTTGCCAGGTCCGGCCCTGACGTATCGGCAATGCTGCTTGCATACGAGGGCCGCGCTGATGCGAGGTTCGGTGTAGTGATCTGCTGTGCGGTGGCAAGCCGTGGCGCAGGCGCCCGATCCCGCCAGAGCCGCCCAACTTCAGCAAGCCGGTCCAACGCATTCTGGTCGAACCGTCCCTCCCGGTTCGGCGCCACGTTCAAAATCAGATTGCAGTGGTGCGCATTGAACGGGACCAGCCACTCCTCCACGATTTGCCTGGCCGAGCGAAGTTCCTGCGTCGGATAATCCAGCTTCCAGAACCAGTCGCTCTGCAGCGTCGTTGCTGACTGCGACGGCACTTTGCTCCCGGCCGGAATCGTCTGCCCCGCGTGCTGCTCATACTGCTTCACATCGGTGTAATAGAGCGCGGGCGCCGGAAACCTGCCATGGTTGTAATCGCTCATCAGGCAATTCGGCTGCAGCCGCTTCACATGACTGTAAATCTCTGGAAATGGCATCTCTTCATAGTTCAATCGGCTCCATGCCGCGTTCCATCCGTCGATTACCAGCGCCGTAATTTCTCCATAGTTTGTTAGCAGCTCGGTCAGCTGCGTCTTCACCTTTTCGATCTTCTTCCGCGTCACACAATACGGCCGGATGTCTCCGCGCAGGTCGAGAATCGAAAAGTAGAGACAGGTCTTGAGCCCTTGCGCCCGAAACGAGTCAACATAAGCGCGCACAATATCTCGCTTATAGGTCGCATCCTGCACGTTCGCGCTGCCGGTCGCGGTAGGCCACAAGCAGAACCCGTCATGATGTTTCGTCGTCAGGCAGCCGTACTCCATCCCGGCGGAGCGGGCAGCATGCGCCCACTGATCGGTGTCGAGATCCTTGGGGTTAAACAGCGCAGGCGAAGCCTTCGGATCTCCCCATTCCCGCTGCTCATAGGTGGCCATATTGAGGTGGATATACATGCCGAAGCGCAGATCGAGGAACTGCTGCTGCAGCTCCGTCATCGACAACTCCGAAGCCTTTCCGGGGAGCAGTTCAGCCGAAGCGTTTCCCATCGAGGCATACAACGCTGCAGTGGCCAGGCCGCCGGCAAATTCTCTTCTATTCATCCCGCCCGCTTTCTTACCATCTTGTTGCCGCAACCATGCCCGGGTTCTTCGCTCTCCCGGTCCAACTCGGTATGCTGTCACCCCAAGGAAGAAGTACGGTCAAATGATACCCATTCACCGTCAAGGTTGTTCATTGATCTGGTCCTTGCAGCATTCGGCGTCGCTTGTTCCCGTCACATCAGAGGTCCGAGGTGTAACGATAACGCCGCAACCGTCACTAATAGTCTGTCGTTAGCCGATACCCAACACCTGCTCTTGCGCTGCGTTTCAATAAAAGGGAAAGTTATGGTGCAAACTGAATACTGTGTCATTCTGTGCCGGCGTCCGTTCGAGTTCTACCAGCCGTACCCGCGAACCAGGCGCTTCTACGTCGGCGCCCCTACCGCTGACGATGCGATCCTGGCCGCATCTGACACGCTCCCACATTACAGGCCGATTGGGGTCGAGCTGAGCGATCTGCCCAGTTTCGAACTTGATTCGTTCGTCGAATTCCCTGGGGCTGGAAGCCCGGCCCGCAACCGTAGCAATCGGCGTCTAGCCGGATTTGCCGATGCTCTTCGTCACGGCGTCAAGAAATACTGTAGGCAGATCCGATATCTTGCTTTCCCTGTCTAAGACCGTAAGAAGGAACAGACGGGACGTAACCTCTGCCTGGACGGCAAACGCATCCGTACTCTAGCTCTGCTGAAGACCTCTTTGAGGAGCGGCGTGTTCGCGCCAGTGGGGTTGGTGCGGATCTCCTTGCAGCGTCCTCGAAGCTCATCGCCAGGATCTCTTGCCGTTGCCGGCTTGCGGTGGCGAACCGGATCGCCTTACTCTGCCCGTAACGTTTGCGTAAGATCGACGGTTGCAGCGCGGCGGGCCGGCAGTAAGGACGCCGCCAAAGTAAGCAGCAGCAATGACACCGCAGCCAGCGTCAGAACCAGCGGATCCACCCCGCTCACCCCGAAGAGGAACGAGCGCAGCAGATACGAAGCTGCGAAGGCCCCAGCGAGCCCAATCGCACAGCCTACGGCCGCCAGCTTCGCTCCTGAAATAACAACCAATCGGACGATCCCCGAGCGCTGCGAGCCCAGAGCCATGCGAATCGCCATCTCCTGCATACGCTGCGCAACCGAGAACGCGATGACGCTGTAGATGCCCAGAACTGCAAGCAGCACTGCGATTGCGGCAAAGGAGGCGATCAGCGCCGTATTAAATCGCCGCGGAGCCTCGCTGTCGGAGATGGCGTGCTCCATGGTCTGCACCTGGTTCAAGGGCAATTGCGGGTCGATGGAGCGCACCGTTGCGCGCAGCGTATTTTCCATTTGCTCCGGAGGCATGGCCGTACGCAGCGCAATGTATCCGCCGTTGCCATTCAGATCGGTCGGCGATCCGAGAGAGCCCACCATCGTCTCCGCCTGGTCAACGGTGGTGTAATACTGCTGCTTGATTGGCAAGTCGGGCGAGCCCTCCTTTACATCCGCCACCTCGCCCACCACGGTCGCCCACGGCGTCTGCGTCGATTCCGTGCCCAGCCGAAGCCGCTTGCCGATCGGGTTCTGTCCCGGCCAGGATTGCTCCGCCAGCTTCCGGTTCACGATGACCACCAGTTGTGCCCCCGCTCTGTCCTCCGCTGTGAAAAATCGGCCGTGGAGAAGAGGAATGCCCATGGCGCGAAAGTAGTCGCCATCGACCTGAATGATGGTGCCCAGATCCATTCCTGCACCCTTTGGCGCAACATAGCCATCCGCCACAAACACGCTGTTGTTGTTGCCACCCGAGGCGGGCAGAAACGAAGTCAATCCTACGGTCTTTACTCCGGGTAGTTGCTGCAGGCGGCGCACAAGTTCGCGGTTGAATTCGTTGACGGAAACCTGGGTCGGATATTGCTTCCGCGGCAGACCGTACGAGGCAGCCAGGGTATGGTCGGGCTGAAACCCAAGATCCACCTGGCGCATCTTCTCGAAACTGCGCAACAGCAGTCCGGAGGCCGCCAGCAGCACCAGGGCAACCGCGATCTCTGTAATCACTAACGCTGAACGCAACCGGGCGTGGCCTCCACCTAAGGTGCCGGTGCGGCCGCCTTCCTTGAGCGCGTGGTTCACGTTGGTGCGGATGGCGGCAAAGGCCGGAGCCAGCCCGCAGATCACTCCCGTCAGCAGAGCGAGCGCCAGCGCAAAACCCACAACCTGCCAATCCAGGCCGATCTCGCCGATGCGCGGCAGCGTCTCCGGCAACAGGCTTACGCCAAAGCGGAGCGCACCCGCTGCGAGCATCAGGCCCACCATGCCTCCCGCCACGCTCAACACCAGGCTCTGCAGAATCGCCTGCCAGAGGAGCGTCGCCGACCTCGCACCGAGTGCAAGGCGTACCGCCATCTCCCGCTGCCGGCGAATCGCCCGCACCAGCAACAGCCCGGCCAGGTTGGCACAGACGATCAACAACACCACGGCCACGGCGAGAAACAGGGTGCGGATCAGCGGACGTGCCTGCTCCACTGTTTCCTCACTGAGTGGCCGGACCACGGGACGAATGGTGAACCCGGCCATAAACGGCGGGTAGCTGCGCATGGTTTCCCGAGCAACGTGCTCCGCATCGCTGACTGCCTGTGCCGCACTTATACCCGGCTTCAGGCGACCCACCATATTGAAGTTCCAGCCGCCTGCGGCGCCGGGCGATAGTTCCTGTTCGTTAAAGCTGACCGGAACCCAAAGTTCACTTTGGTTCAGGTGGCCGGGCACCAGGGGAAACTCAAAATTTCGTGGCATCACGCCGATCACCACGTAAGGCTTGCGATCAAGCAGAATCTTCTTTCCCAGCACATGCTGGTCGCCATGGAACCGGCTCTGCCACGTGCCGTTGCTCAGCACCACCACCTGCTGGTGCTGATCGTCCTCCTGTTGGGTGTAGAAGCGTCCGAGGAGCGGCGCCACCGCGAGTGCCTGAAAAATCCCGGGGCTCATCCGGGTAGCATTCACAGCCGCCGGATCGCCCACCCCGGAAAGCTCAAATCCCGTTCCCTGGTAGCCGCCCAGACTGGTAAAGCTGTGTGTGTCACGGGTGTAGTTTCGAATGTCGGGAACGGTGTCGCCCGCCTCCCCATTCCCTCCGACCTCGGCTCCCTGAAGAACATCTGCCAAAACCATGAGGCGGCCGGAGTCAGGGAAGGGCAGTGGTCGAAGTAATACGCCTTCGACAATCGAAAAGATCGCCGTCGTCGCGCCGATGCCGATTGCCAACATCAGAACAGACGTGGCCACAAATCCGGGAGACTTCCACAGTTCGCGAGCGGCGATCTTCAGGTCACGGAAGAGAGACGGCATTTAGTTTCCTCGCACAACGCGCAGGTAATCCTGGAGCAACTGCACTACCAGATACGGTTAGCGAGAACACCAGGTTCCATCTCGCACTTTGCTCCAATCGCGTAGTCGCTGCGGCACTTTTCGAAGGCGTTCCTAAAGCCTTGACCATAAAGGATATGAGCAGGCCGACCGCAGTCGAAAGCGAACCGTTCAGCGCTATAATTAACCTTGGGAGAAGTAAGATGCCAGGGCCCGTTCTCCTCCCGTTTTAGAAGGCCCGCCCAACAGTTGAGCCCGAATCAAATGAGCGCGGACAAGACAATTCGCAGGGTCACAGACCCCGCACGGCAGCAAGCGGAAGCCTATCGCTATTGGCAAAGTTTGCCCATCGGGGACCGGCTCTCTGCCGTTTGGGATGCCAGCGAAGCGGCCTATGGCTTCGCCGCCGCTTTCGGGGGAGTTCCGGTCAATGATGCCAAAGGATCTGAAAGAGCTATTACGCGCCTTCAACGACCACGCGGTTAAGTATCTTATCGTGGGAGGCTATGCTTTCGGGGTCCACGCCGAACCGCGAGCAACGAAAGACCTGGATATCTTTATCCGGGCTGACGTAGAAAATAGCCAAGCGTTGTTTCGCGCACTCGCCCAATATGGAGCACCTCTCGGCGGTCTCAGCCCGGCTGATTTTATGGACGGCACGGTGTTCCAGATCGGCCAGCCTCCTGCCCGAGTGGACATTTTGCAGCACATCGATGGCATCGGTTTCGATGAAGCCTGGGAAAATCGAATCGAGGGGCTTGTCGATGGGGAAATCCGGACGAGCGTTATATCCAAAAATGACCTGATCCAGAATAAACTCGCAAGCGGAAGGGAGCAGGACATTCTCGACGTCAAGAAGCTGCGAGCCGCAGCTTGGGAAGATCCATCGAACGATCGATAGATGAATTGCTCTACAGCGCTCCGCTCCGTGATGCTGTGCTCCCTGAATGGAAGAAGGCGAAGGCCAAGCAATTCTGACCCCTTCAGGTGCGAGCGTATTGCGATTCGGCCGGCGGTTGATAGCTTATCGCCAACTGCGGCGTCTCCAACCGCTGGTTCAGCTTGTGCCTCGAATCCAGGCACGCCTCCAGAAGACCAGTCGTCAGCAAAGTACGCTCTACCGGATAGGCCGTGCGCTGGGTCTGAAACAGCTGCTCGATCTTTGCCGCCAGGCACGCTGAGTCAGTGACGTTAGGAGGGGGCGGCAGGAAGAACTGGGTCGACACCAAGCCTTGGCCGGCTACCCTCACCGCAATGTTGAAATCCATAATGGCGCCGTTCAGCATGAGTAGCGTGGCGCGCGTACCGTCGTTGTACTCGATGCAATACGCGGCCGGATTCTTGACCAGTTGCGGCAGAACGCCGGAGGCAACCAGGTCCTGCGTGCGGCCGTCCAGCACGGTCAGGCCCAACGACGTGTCGCTGCGCGAAAGCGCGGAGCTCAGCAGATCCTTAGACCAACGACCCGCGTTGCCAGCCGCCCAGACATCGTCGCCCTCGAGCAACTGCACCGCTTTCACCCCCGTCTCGCCGCCCTTACGCCGCTCCAGCATGCACTGCAGGGCTTCGAGCGCGTCGAAATCCATGCCGTCGAATCCGCCCACACCGGCCATCACTGCCTCTTGCACTTCCGCACCCAGCGGGATATCCACGTCTGGCAAGCGCCAGGTAACGGGAAGAGAGGAGCCGGCCAGCAGCGGGAATCGCAAGCGGTTGGCGGTCTTCACCATGGTTTGCGCCTGCTCGAAGCTGAAGGAGAGCTGCTTATGGTTGAAGTAGGGAACTGCGCGTCCCTCGTCCTCAAAGACCTGGACACACTGCTGAAAGAAATCGTAGCTGGGCAGCAGAATTTGCCCCTTGTCGTTGTTAGGGTAATCATCCTGCTCGACGATCGCCAGCACGGCGTCTACGGCGATGCGGTTGCCGCCACAGCGCAACGCCTCCGGAATGTTGCTGCACAGGCGGAAGCTGAACTGCTGCGAGCGGGCTCTGCTCAGATCGGTCGTCGCCTCCAGTTTCTCCGGCGCTGGCTCCGTCTTCACGGCGCGGTCTCTGCCCAGGCCGCCGGCTATTCCTTTGGCTGAACTTGAGGGCGCAACCTTGGCCCCCGTCATCGCAAGCTGGTAGGGCGAGGGCGCAGCATCGGCCTGGCGCTCCAACTGATCCACATAGACCGAGACCACTTGCACATTAGGCATGTGCCATTCGCCGTCATATGGATAACCAACCAGAAAGCGGTCCGCGAGGGTTTGCATATTCGACCTTTGGCGATAAACGCTGCCCAGGATCGCCAGACGCAGCGGGCGCTGAGCGGGCGCCTGCCGGCCCCAGAGCAGGGGGCGATACGCCAACATCGCCGACGACAACGCGGAATACTCTACAAAACGGCGGCGGGTCAGCATTAGTTCCTCCAGAAGGTGGATTCGGGGTTGGGCTGGTAATTGACGGCTGCTAAATTTGCCGTCTGCACGCGCTGCATGCCCCGGTAAGCGCTATCGACGCCTGCAATCAACAGGCCGCTGGTCAGCAGCGTTCGTTCTATCGGATATTGCGCCTTGTCGGTGAGGAACATCTGCTCGGCGTTGAACACCAGCGGGCTGAAAAAACTGGCCAGCGTAGTGCGGCCGTCCGGCATGGGCAGATACATCTGGGTGGAGAAGGGTTTTGCTTGCCCCTCGATGGTCGCCGCGAAGGTGAAGTCGCGCACCAGACCGTTCATCAGTAGCATGGTGCAGCGCAGCCCGTCGCGATGTTGATAGTGGTAGGCAATCGGATCCGGCACCAGGGCGCGCATCTGTTCGATGGTGGGAAACATATCTGTGAAGGTGGCATTTGCCGCGCCCAGGGTGGAGCTGCGGCACAGCGCCGCTTTCACCAACGCCTGCGACCACAGCCCTTGCTGCCAGGCCGTCCAGAAGCCCTCGCCGCGATACGTCTGCAGCCACTCGACCCCGGTCTCGCCGCCTTTGCGCCGCTCCACCATGCACTGGATGGTCTCAAGGCCGTGAAAATCGTAGCTACCCATGCCGCCGTAACCGACTGAGACGGCTTCGTGCACGGTGGCCCCCAACGGAAACTCCACCGAGGGAATTCTCCAGGTCACTGCCAGGCTTGACCCTCCCTGGAGAGGAAAGCCCATCTGATGGGAGGTGTCGACCATCTGCTTCGACCAATCCCACGTATAGGAAAGCTCTTTGTCGTTGAAGTAGGGAACTGACCGGCCGCTGTCGTGGAAGACTTTCGTGATCTGCTCGAAGAATTCAAAGTGGGGATGCTTCATGATCCCGGTCTCGGTGAGGGGGTAGGTGCCATGCTCGCCGACCACGACGACTCCATCGACCGCCAGCTTGTTGGTGCCGAGGGTTAAGGTCTCGGCGATGGTGGGGTAAACCTTCATGGTGGGATGCCGGTCCACCCGCTCCTGGGTTAAATCGCCCTCGCCCCGTTGATCGACGTAGAGCGATACCACGTCCATCGCCGGATGGTGGAAAGTGCCGGCCCATCCATAACCATCGAGCAAGCGGTCCACCACGTGTTGGCCGTGCAGTAATCTCTTATAGGCGGTGATCACGGCGGCGAGCCGGGGACGACTGGCAGACGTCGTATTCTGAGGCATGGCACATCCTCCGGTGGTCGGTTGGTTGCGTGCGAGTGTAGCAAAGATGCCTGTATCCACAAGCTGGAGGAGCGAATGCTGACTCGCCGTCAATTCCTCGGTTATAGCGCGCTGGCGCCCGCTGCGCTGAGCCGCACCCTCTGGGGCAACCCTCCCTTTCAGGGCTCGGCCCCCGATCAGGCGGCCCCCCGGATCTCTGCGCGCGCATGGGCCGTGCATAAGCGGGCGCTGGTATTCGACGGCCACGTGCACGCCCTGGACCGCGAGTTCTATCACGGTGGCAGTATGGGCACGCTCAAGCCTGATGGACAATGGGACCTGCCCCGTGCACGGGAAGGGGGAGTCAGCGCGTTCTTCCTCTCAGTGTTCATTCCCGAAGAGTACTACCCCGGGCGATTCGAAACCAAACAGGCGTTTCGCCGTGTCGATGATGCGCTTCGCCAGTTGCAGAAGAACAGCGACCTGGTTGCATTGGCCTTGAACGCCGACGATGTGGAGCGCATCCATGCCCAGGGGAAGATGGCCGCGGTGCTCGATATCGAGGGTAGCTACGATCTGGATGGGGATCTGGGGGTTTTGCGTGACCTGTATCGGCTGGGACTGCGTTCGGCGCAGCTTTCGGCGCACAACTGGAACCAGAACTATGCCGACTCCTGTTGCTCTCCGGCCAAATGGAACGGTCTCACGCAGCATGGCCGCGACGTCATCCGCGAGATGAACCGGCTGGGCATGGTGATCAACGTATCTCACTCTTCAGACGACACGATCTCCCAGGCGATCGACGTGAGCGACGGCCCCGTCATCGCCACGCACCACGGCCTGCGCAGCGTCAACGATATCCCCAGGAATATGCCGGACTGGCTGCTCAAGAAGCTGGCGGCCAAAGGCGGTGTTTTCGGCTTCCAGATCGGCAGTGAGTTTAACTACCCCAAGGAGTACGCGTACCTCACCGCGCACCAGAAGAAAACCTTTTGGGACACCACCAGTATCCCCGACCGGGTGAAGGGTAAGACGATTTACGAGGTGGACCAGTTGGTGGCGCCGCAGTTCCCGATGCCCGGCGCCCAGGTGCCGGACTCAGTCATGATGACGGTAGACGACTGGGTAGCCGTGGTGGATCGAGCCATTCAAATGGTGGGAGAGGATCACGTGGCGATCGGCACCGACTTCGACGGCGGACCAACGCTGGCGCGGGGTATGCGCGATGTCCGCGATCTGCCCATGATCACGGAAGCTATGCTGCGTCGCGGTTATTCGGAGGAGCGCATCGACAAGTTCTGGGGCGGCAACTTGCTGCGCGTCTTTCGCCAGGTTACGCAGACCCGGGCCTGAAGCGTGTGCCTTTGGAAGCGCTGCAATAGCGCCCTCTCCAGGGCCGGCACTTTGCCCGGCACCGCACGATAGATCTCCCGTTGGAAAACGCGGTGGCTATCTGCCCAAACCTCTTTTAATTGCATAAAATGAACGGTCAACAGTGATCCAAGCGAAAAGTAGACCAGGGCGGTCCCGAAAACAATCCATCGTGGTGGCAGGGATGATTCATGGTTCATGCTCATGGGGCCGTTCTCCTCGATAGGTGCCGGTACAGGCTCCTCATCGCATGTGGCAATTTGCATGCCAACCCCAAAAAAGATGAGTCCCCAGCATTTTCGCGTGGAAGAGCGGGACTTGCCCGGAGAAAAGTGTCCGGAACCATGGGTGAGCCGTCCGAAACTGGACAGAGGCCGGCTCCAACCGAATGGAAGGGCAGTCGCCCGCAGAAGGCGTGGCGTTATAGAGTGGACGGGCAGGAGAGAGGTAGGGCCTGGGACTACACGACAAATCGGACTATCAGTGAGAGTGGCCTATGCTAATCGTTCCCTTGAATATCGTAGTCACGCCGTTCTCCGAGCGCGGACAGACGGAACCCTCAACCTGGACTGATAGCGACCCCGGCGACGCCCTGGTGGTGGCCAATAATATCTGGATGCACGCCAACATTCAGTTCCACCTGAAACAAGCCGTCGTTTTCGACACGCCGCTGGATCTACCAAAAGGCTCGCGCACCCGCGATCAGCTGGTGTTGGACGTGCTTTCTGACCGGCGTCCCGCCGGGACATTGGTTCACGTATTTCTGATCAACCGGGTGCAGGGTCTTACCGCGGGCGGGACGTCCTATCTCAACAGCGACCCGGAAGCAGCCTGCTTCGTACAACAGTACGATAATGCGAGTTCGAGTGGCCGCGCGCTCGCCCACGAGCTGGGGCATCTGCTGGGGTTAGACCACGTGAAAGTGGACTACCAGAATGAGCGCCTCGCCAAGACGCAAATTAACAACCTGATGGTGGAAGGAATCACCGTCGGGACCAGCCTCACACCATCACAGATCAAGACCGCCAAAAGCGGTAAGTTGGCCAAAAAGTTCGGCGGTGCGGCCGGCCATTAGCGGTGGCTTGAGTAGCCCGAACAACATGTGGAAACGCGACCGAACCCCGAATTGCAGGCATAAAAAGGGGATGTTCTGATCTAGCGTCATCGACGCCCGGAGGGCCCGGTCCGTACCAAACGTCAGCCAGCCCGGAACGGCTAGGACATCAAAGATCAGGATCGAGCCCCGCCCCTCCGGGCAGTCATCTGGTCGCGTCCTCGGCGCTCGCCCCAATGATGTCGTACTGGGACTCTTTCGCGCCGGTCCGGACATGCACATGCTTTCCATCGTTCCAGACCGCCACCGCGGCACCTGCCGGCTGCTTCCAGAGAGACTCGTGATGAGGCCACGTCCCGTAAGGAGTCAGGGTGTAGACCGTTTCTCCAGCTTTCACGGTGTAGACGAGGGTTTCCGCGTCATGACAGGTAGTCGTGCTGCTACCGTACACGGACGACCCATCGCAGTTCATGCGGACAGATTCCGAGTGAGTCTCCTGGAAAATGGCGTTCTGATATGCCGGGACGGACCTGTCTTTGGCCGACGCTGTGGAGCAGAGGATGAGCGTGACTAACAGAGTTTTCACGTGGAAGCCTCCTGCCGGTTCTACATTGCCGTAGACGAGCTGGGCTGTAGCACTTTTGACTCATTGCTTCTGTTCCTTTTTTGGTTGGAAGCGCGCGGACATATGAAACAGACAACCGGAAACTCCGCAGGGTCACCAGGAGTGCCCGCGCGGCGCTCGGGATGGTATTGGCCTCTTCTTCTCTGTGCTTTCCCGCAAGCTGTGCGTGGGGCGGTTCACCCGTAGCGCATGAATAGGTAGAATTCTCTTTGGGACGGAAGAGGAGATTCGCATGCGCATCGCACGTGCAAGTATGGTCTTGATTCTGGCGCTGTGTTGCGTCGGCTTACATGCTGATGAGAATGATCCGCAAAAGATAACCATGGTCGGAACGCTCCACCGGGCGATGGCGATCGGGGCAGAATCGACTGGTTGGATGATGCAGGTCGATTCGGAAACTATCATCGACGGTAAACCCGTCAGCTCAATTGAAGTGAGTGATACCCGCAAGCCCAAGCAGCTTGAGGATTTCGAGAACAAGCGCGTGAAGATCGCCGGTAAGGTCGCCTACCGTCACGGCGTGGAAACCGGAACCCAGGTCTATGTCGAGATCACAACCATCAAAGCGGCGCCAAACCGAGACAAGCCCTAACAGACAAACCGAAATGAGCCAAAGCAACAATCTCCAACGGCCCCTATTCGCACGCTTGAAGCGAGCTCAATGCCGGTTTAGCTTCAAGACGTAAACGGGTCAACCGTTTGAATCGAGCCATCCGCATTGAAGTGAAGCTCCGTTACCTTGACGTTGCGCAGGTGGTTCTTGTTTGAGAGCTGCGTGTCTGCATAGAAGAGCCACCACTTACCACCCCATTGCACGATGGAGTGATGCGTGGTCCAGCCCTGCACGGGAAGCAGAAAATGACCTTTGTAATGGAACGGCCCCTTAGGCGTCCTTCCGGTCGCATACGCGAGAAAGTGGGTGTCCCCCGTCGAATAGGTGAAGTAGTAGAGGCCGTTGCGCTCAAACATCCAGGAAGCCTCGAAGAAGCGGCGATCATGGTCGCCACCCAACAACGGTTTGCCACCTTCGCCCAGGATGACCACGTCGCCAGGTGGTTCCGCAAGCTGCTTCATGTCGGGAGTTAACTTTGCCACCTTCGCCATCAGCGCGGGTTTGTCATCCTGGTGTAGATCGGTGGTGGATCCCGCAACGAAACGTCCGCTCGTCCAGTTCTCGAGCTGCCCTCCCCAGATCCCGCCGAAATACATATAGCTCTGGCCATCGGTATCGGTGAACACCGCAGGATCAATACTGAAGCTGCCTTTGATCGGGTCGTGTTCAGCTTTGAAGGGGCCCAGGGGATTACTCGACGTTGCGACTCCGATGCGGAACACACCTTGCTTGTCGCGTCCCGGAAAATAAAGGTAGTAGATTCCGTTACGGTAAGCAGCATCGGGCGCCCACAATTGTTTGGATGCCCAGGGCACCTCCTTTACGTCGAGCGCGACTGGACCCACCCGCACCGGGCCGCCGATCCGGTCCATTGTGAGCACGCGATAATCATGCATCGCGTATTCGCTACCGAGATCATCGTCGGGAATGTCCGTCGGGACGTCATGAGAAGGATAGACGTAGATCTTGCCATTAAAAACATGAGCAGACGGATCAGCGGTGTAGATGGAAGTGACCAGGGGCTGCGACAGATAATGCCGGCCGTTAGGCGCTCTGGGCCCGTCTGCCTGGACGGTGGTCCATGACAACGCCCCCAGGAGCACGCAATAAGCAGTCCACTTCACGCGATAACCTCCGAATGCCCGGTTTCGGAATCATGATACCAAGTCATGCCGCAACCTTCGCTTGAGTCATGTTTGCGGGAAGATGGACCTCTCATGCCGGCGGTGTATTGTGAAAACGAGGGGCTCACAATGAAGACATGGGAGCTAATCAGCATTGTTCTATCGGCTCTTACGGCTGGAATGTTCCATGGACCGTGGATTGCATTGAGTAGGTCGATGAAGACTTTTGCGCCTGAGGTCTTTCTCCAGATCGTAGACCGCATGAACGGTAACATGGCGCCAGTGATGACTGTGCTGATGCCGGGCACCATGTTGTCGATCATCCCGCTTCTGCTGCTTTCTTACCGCGAGCGGCCGATGGTTTTCTATCTCAGTGCAGCCGCATTGTTGCTCTTTCTCATCGCGCTGCTCGTCACGGTGGTGGTGGAAGTTCCAATTGTCCAGCAAATCGTCACCTGGACGCCTTCCACACTACCGGAAAACTGGCAGCAGCTTCGGGATCGTTGGATGAGGTTCCATATTATTCGCGTGATTGCCGGGGTTGCGAGCCTTATCTTTCTGCTAGTCGCGGCACTCTTCTGAATCACCCGGTGAGTCAGTCGGGGACTGAGGGTACCAGACGGACTGGTTAGACGACATATCCTAACGTCCGCACACCTCCTCCGCCACAGCGCTTATAAGAGAGGGCAGGAGATATAAGAAAATGGATCGTAGAGCCGCTCACCTTATCCATTCCACATAGAAGAGCTGACCCTTACCTGCGGGCCGCAACGTCTGCACTAAGGGGTAGGCGCGGAAAAATCCGCGCCTACGAGACGACGACACCTCTGCGATGGTATCGGCGGTTTGATTTGTCCCGCCGGTTTCTCCTAGTGGAGGCCGTACTTTGTGGATAAATAATTCTCGACGGCAGCCGCTTCATCGTTGGAGAGGACGCGGTCATAGACCAGAATTTCGCTGATCTCGCCGTCGAAGAAGGTGTGGTTGATGCCTTCCCCTATCGTGCCCGCGCCCGTAACGCCGCCGAGAGCGGAAAGTTTTCCCGCCTGGCTGAACACAAGCATACCGTTGACGTACAGGCTGTCTGTGCCGTTGTCATGCACGGCGCGGGTGGACGTGAAGTCCTGCCCGATGCCGCCCGCCGGCCGCACGTACGCAAGATTGTTTCCCACCTGCGTGGTGCCGAAGCGAGCGGATGCGTGCGTCTGATAGGGAGTGAGGAAAGTGTTGCCCCAGTTCTGATTTTCGGTCCAGAGAATCGCGCTGTTCTGCGAGTAGAGGTTGGCGGCGGGTCCGTCGGTCGAGGCCTTGGCTACCATAAAGATGGTCATTTGTTTCCAGCCGGCGATGGGGAGATCGAAATTGAAATAAGCATTGTTATTAAAGGACCAAGCCGGCTGGCAATTGCGGCCGTCGGCGGTGAGTGTCGGCGCGACCGTCCCGGGAGTGGCATCGTGGCCATTGCCGGATTGGTCTTTCCAGGTTGCACCGCCGGAGATGATGCTGGTATCCGCGCGAAGCCATTGCTGGAGGCCGTTGGTCGGCACCGCCTTGGAGGGATCGGGCGCTGAGGTGGAACGAACCCGGATATTGGAGAGGGCCAAGGTGTAATACTCAGTTCCATTGAAGAGTACGGACGCGGTCTGAAAAGAGGTTGTCGGGGGCCCCTGCAGACCGACCATCTGCAGGCTTTGCGTCTGTGGGATACCCAGGTCAAGTGTGTATCCACTCGCAGTGGTGGCAAAGGCGTTTAATGGGTCTGTCGGGTCGGGTGTACCCACCTGCAGAGTGTAGGTATATCCGAACCGCCCGGTCGTTTGGGTATTCAGCCCGACACCGGTGACCGCTTGATTGAAGTTAAGGATGAGTATGGATCCGGAGGGGTCTTGACTCAGCGTTGCGTTCAATTGCAGAGTGCCGCCATTCACAGAGTAGACGGGGCCGCTAAAGTCCGTGTTGGGTTCAAGCGGCGGTATGGTAACGGTGACCGCGAGACCAGGTACACCGTGAACGGGTAACGTCGCCGTCACCTGGGATGAAGGCTGACCCGGTGCTGTCTTAGGCGCCGTCGGCATTGCGGAGAAGTCAATATATCCGTCGGGCTGCAGGCCAGACATACAGTAGAGACCATCGGGGAAGCTAGACTGTGCAAACGCAGTTGCATCCACGAGGAATAAAGCGGCAACGAACCACACAACGAGAGAGAACCAGCTTCGCATTATTTGCTCCAGGAATACAGGGTGAGATTTGACCCGGACGAATCATAACCCGTCCTGAGAGCATGTCAGAACAGTAGTTTGAAAAAAATTACGACGTATTCCACCGCAAAGTTACCCGGCTGCGAAGGTCACATGATTGTTAACCAATGCGTAAACCCTAATGGCAATCTAACCTGACAGCTGCATCGACCGCATATCTATTCACAAAACCAGAAATCATTGCAATAAATATGATGTCGCCGGATGTCCTGTCGGCTAAGAAGCCACGACTTTTCCCATTGCGTCGAGTAAGTTACTTATTCCTCAAATCCCTGGCAATCATCCATCTTTGGATTGCTTCTATTGCCAGAAGGCTCATATGTTGATTCACCCCGTCGCCCGGTTCGCGAGCGCGGCCTTACGGGGCGCTCCTTATTTTTCGCCGGCGTAACCAGCTCAATTGTTACGGAAAGACGAGATGGCTGGATCTGCGGACGGCACAGTGGTACACTCCCGCCGACGTCACCTTTGGAGACGAGACATGAAGGCGTCGCTACTTTATCGAGCTGCCGCGGTTCTCATCGTGCTTTTTGACATCGGACATACATTTGGCTTTCGCCAGTCCGATCCCAACTGGGGAGTTGGGGCACTGATTGGCTCCATGCGGTCAATTCACTTTAACGTACAAGGGTTTAGCCGGACTTATTGGGACCTCTTTGTGGGGGCCGGACTCTTTGTCTCGATGTTTCTTCTGTTCGCTGCGGTAGTGGCGTGGCAGCTCGGCGGTCTATCGGCACAGACTTTGGCGCCCATTCGCCGCATTTCGTGGGGGCTCGCCCTTTGCTTTGCCGCTCTGACGATTTTGAGCTGGAGATACTTCTTCTTCCTGCCTATCGTGTTCTCAGTGCTGATTGCGGCGTGTTTGGTTGCCGCGACATGGCTTTCTGCGAAGCCAACAGGTTGAGAAAGGTGGGCACTTTTTGATTACCCATTCACCCCTACGAGGGTCTACTTGCTGTTACAGGACTGCTGTCACCCCAATCACTATCCGTCATCTTGCTTCCGGGCTCTTTCTCGCGCCAAACGAGGCATTGATCTGTTTAGCATATTCCGCCGCCTTTGCCAGGATCGCCGGCTCGTCGAGCGTCAGCATGCGTCGATCTTCCATCACCACTTTGCCGCCAACGACGGTCGTCCTCACATCCGAAGACTTGAGTGCATAGACGATGGCCGAATAGACGTCGTACATCGGAGTGGCGTGCGCAGCGTTGGTGTCCACCACGACGAGATCGGCCTTCTTGCCCACTTCGAGCGAACCGATCTGCCGCTCAAGATGCAGAGCGCGTGCGCCGGTGATGGTGGCCATCTCTACAACCTGTGCCGCCGACAGCGCCTTGGGATCCATGCGCGCGAACTTTTGTTCCTTCGCCGCCAGGTCCATCTCCTCGAACATGTCCTGGTTGTTATTGCTGGCAGCGCCGTCGGTTCCGATACCTACGGCCACTCCCGCCGAAAGCAACTCAACCGCCGGCATCAGACCGGCAGCAGTCTTCATGTTGCTGGAAGGATTGTAGGAGCAGCCAACCCCGAAATGAGCCAGCGTCTGCACGTCCGCCTGATCTAACCAAATGCAATGCGCGCCGAGAACATTCGGTCCCAGCAGGCCGATCCGCGAGAGATATTGGACGGGGGTGAGGCCATGGTCGTGCCGGCTTTTCTCGATCTCGAAAGGGGCCTCGGCTACGTGGATCAAAAGCGGCGCCTGGTCGCGCTGGGCTAGCGCCGCGGCATCCTTGAGCAGTGTCTCCGGGCAAGTATAAATTGAGTGCGGCGCAACCGCAGGCGTGATCAGTGGGTCACCCTTCCAATGCTTCAGAAATAACTCAGTATAGGTGAGCGCGGCCGCAGGGGTTGTGCTGTCAGGAGAAGGGAATCCGATCAGAGTTTCTCCCAGCACACCGCGCATTCCCGCGGCTTTCGTAGCTTCTGCTACCTCCTCCTCGAAGTAATACATGTCGGCCACCGTGGTTGTGCCGCCGCGTAACATCTCCAGCAGGCTAAGCCGAGTCGACCAGGTAACGAAATCCCTGGTGACGTAGCGATGCTCAGCAGGAAAAATATATTTGTTCAGCCAATCATCCAGAGAAAGATCATCCGCCAGGCCGCGGAACAGGCTCATGCTCATGTGTGTATGGGCGTTGATCAGTCCCGGCAGAATGAGCCCGCCGCGTGCATCGATGACCTTGCCCGATTCATACATGGCGTCGATATTCGCGGTCGCGTCAATGGCGGCGATGGTATCTCCCTGAACCGCGATCGCGCCATCTTCCAGAATGCGGCGCTTCCCGTCCATCGTGACCACGGTGCCGTGATCCACGATCAGATCCACTCGCTGCCTGGCGAATGCCGGCGCTCGCATGGACGGCGACAGCCAGGCAACCGATCAAGGGCCAACAAAGTCTCTGCCATCGGCGACGATTGGCGAAGCGAACGCCGGCGATGGGTCCACGACAGGTCGAAGAGGTCTGTGTTGTTTTCAAGCTCGGACGGGGCAAATCCTTCGACACCAGACTAAGCGCCATAGTGGTAGACCTTCATCGGGGGTTCAGGTGAACGAGGCAGGAGCCAATTTCGACAGCAGCTCGTATTATGCCTTCCGGCCTTTGGGAAGTCACCCTGTCAACGATGTGACTCATCGCTACCCGGCATCATTTCTGATGGAGCTGGACTCCGGGAGAGAAATCCTCGACTTTGGTAAATTTATTTCTAGACGCGTGCAGGACGCGTCCTGTCCGCGGAAAGGGCCGCGCCCACCTGCTGCTTTGGGGCATCGCTCTTTGTTGACCCTCTTTCGCCTGTCATGCGGACCGGGCATACGAAGGAGGCAGTCTTGAATCTTGAACAACAGAAGAAGCAGGCCCGAGATCTTTTGCGAGCCATCCGGTCTGGGAACGCGGACGCTTTCTCTCGGCTGCGGCGCCACCATGCGCGCTGGGCAGGGTTAGACGAAGGGTCCGTGGGCCAACTTGTGTCTCTGCACGACGCACAGTTCGTACTCGCTCGGGAACAAGGGTTCGCCAGTTGGCACAAACTCAAGGCCTACGCCGAGCCGTCTTGGAAGTCTCGCCACACTCGATTGCTCGTCGCGGATGTAGCCTGGATCACGGACCGCGTTCATGGTTTGCTGCGTACGCGCTCTTCGGCCGGCCCGGCAGCCCTGGAACAAATTCGAGAATGGCACCCGCAGTTTTCCGATCGAAGCGACGAGGAGATTCGGCAAGCTCCCTTTACCGAGGAGGACGCCCGGTTGGTCTACGCAAGGGAGCACGGCTTCGAAACCTGGGACGACCTGATGATCCGGGTGAGCCACCTCGCCTCGAACCCAGCTGCAGCCATCAGCGAACCGTTCATGGCTGCATTCGCCGCACTGCAGTCGACCGATGTTGCTGCTTTCAAAACGCTGCTTCGCAGCAACCCCCGCCTGGCCGGCGAACGCGGGACAAATGGCAACACTCTGCTAAATCTCGCTGTCAGCTTTGCGGGCAAGCCGGACTGGAAGGGCGGCATGTCTCCCATCGTGGCCTTGCTGGCGGCAGGTTCCGACGTCAACGAGGGCAACGATCGCGGCTGGACGCCGCTCCATGCGGCCGCTTATGCCAACCAGCCGGAGATCGCATCTTTACTGATTGAAAAAGGCGCGGCCCTGGACGCCGAGGCGCACGGTGCGGGTGGCACTCCGTTAATCGCCGCGTTGTTCTGGGGACATCGCGAGGTGGCCGATTTGTTGGGTAGCCATTCGGTGACTCCGAACAACCTTCGCGCTGCTGCCGGGCTCGGCATCCCAGAGTTGGTGGATGCCTGTTTCCAATCCGATGGCACACTCACTCCCGAAGCTTGCGCCGCCAGAGGCTTCTACCGCCCGCATAGCGGTTTTCCAGACTGGCAACCTTCGACAGATCCGCAGCAGGTTCTCGACGAAGCGCTTGTGTGGGCATGCAAGAGCAACCGCTTGCCCGTATTGGGACGGCTCGTCAGAGCGGGCGCGCGCCTGAACGCCGATCCGTATCGAGGGACGCCTCTGATCTGGGCTGCGGCATGCAATCGTACAGAAACCGCCGCATGGCTGTTGGATCGCGGCGCGAACATCAATCAGAAGGGCACATTTGGCGGACTCACGCACGGGCAGGGAATCACAGCTCTCCACATGGCAGCCCAAAACGGGCATATGCCAATGGTCAAGCTCCTGATCGAGCGCGGCGCAGATCGATCCATCAAAGACGATCTCTACCAGTCGACCGCCGAGGGCGGAGCAGCCTACTTCGGCCAGAACGAAATTCGAGATTACCTGCTCTCGCTGGGCGCATAGATATAAATCAAACGGAACAGAAAGAAAATGGCCTTAAGCAGATGCCCGATTCGCGTCAACCTATTCAACTGAGCGCGCACACCGTGAAATCAAATCCATCAGTCTAAGGTTATGTCGAAGTCTTCTAGAGAAATTCGTCCCCTATCGAGGAGTTCGAGTATCGCTCCATCAACATCGCGAAAAGGCGTTTCAGATAGGTCGAAGCCATCGATCCATTCAAGTACCTGCCTCTTGATATCCATCTCGTTCCAGCAGGGAACGAAGACACTTTTAACCCCGATAATCCTGTCAGGAAAAACCTTGCGGATCACCAGGGGACTCTTATCTGACGCCAGCTTTTCTAGGTCGATCATCGTTCGAAGGCGGTTGCAAAAGCCACTACTTAGCTCGTAAAGACAATGGCAGCAGCAGAACATAAAAGTCAACGGAAACCGCGTGGCTGATTTACATCGATAAGTTGCAATCAAGATGGGTCGACACGCTTACTCTTGGCCTACCGGCAAATGATAAGTGTGACTGGACATGCGTCAAGATAAACCAAAGGATGCGGCCGATTTCCGCGGCCGCGACAGCAGAGGGCAGACTAAAGTCCCCCAATGAGAGACCTTAGTCGAGGTCCCAAAACTTTAGTTTACCCGGCAGCGCGCTGGACTGAAAGCCACCCACAGAAACGATAACTGCGATCACTCTTACCACCTCAGCTATTCGGGTGGCTCCGCGACGGCGGTAGCGCTTCGGTAAGGCGGGCGTGGCTTCTTCGGCGCCATCACGTACGAGTAGGGGTCGTCTTCCGGGGGCAGTTTTTTCCCGAATAGCCGCAAAACTCTATTGAGTGCCTTGTTGAGGAGATTCATGAGGATGGCCCCCTTCTTTGCCATATGTTACCACCTGGCAAAGTCAAACCCGGAACGCGTTTATCCACCCGGTATGTGAAACATATCGGCCGTTTCTCCGCCGAGGGCGAGGATCAAAATAAGCAGATAAGGAATAGTGTGAGGACGGTCATGAGTGCGCCAGCCCTCTACTCCCCGAGCATGATGCTGGAACTCATAAGAATCGTCCTGGAAGACTGACCAACCTTGAACGCATAACTGCCCTTGCAAAGCTTCCAGCTATTGCTCTTCTCGCTCCAGCCAGCAAGGCTGTCGAGTGGTATTTGGAGATCGACCGTTCTCGTCTCCCCGGAATTCAGAACCACCTTCTCAAATCCCTTCAGTTGAGAAGGCGGCTCTTCCGCACACTTGGGCTCACCCACATACACTTGCACGACATCCGATCCGGTACGGTTTCCGGTGTTTCTTAACGTAACACTGACGGACACCGCATCGCCGACGCGTTTCACACGCAGACCGCTGTACTGAAACGTGGTATACGAAAGACCAAACCCGAAAGGGAACAGGGGTGTCTGTTTATGCTGATCGTACCAACGATAGCCAACTAGAACTCCCTCTTTAAATTCTGCTTTCCCATTTACCCCTGGATAGGCCATTGCATCCGCGCCCGGCCCTTGATCGGGGGATGCCGGGAAAGTCATGGGCAAACGTCCACCTGGATCTGCGTCGCCAAAAAGCACCGCGGCAATGCCGGCACCACTCTCCTGCCCCGGATACCAGGCTTCCACAACCGCATTCACTTTATCCAGCCAGGGCATAGCCACTGGCGTGGAAGTATTCAGCACCACCACAGTATGCGGATTGTGCGCAGCCACCGCCTCAATCAATGCGTCCTGGTTTCCTGGCAGAGGCAACGACGTCTTGTCCATCCCTTCCCCGAGTTGCTCTCCGGCGAACACCACAGCAATGTCTGCCGCCTGCGCGGCCTCGAGAGCAGCAGCCAGTTCATCAGGATGGGGAGGATACCATCCCAAATGGAGCGCACTCCCAAGCAACGCATAGTCATTCGAGTGCTCGATCACCAGCTTCACCGGCATGCCGGCAGTGAGGTGCGCGCTCCCAAAGGCGATCGACCGGAAATTTACCTTCTGCAACTGGGCCACTGTTTTCCCATCGATTATGAGTCTTGCCGTTCCTGCTCCGTCGAGCGAGAACATGAACTCCCCGGTAGAGGGTGGCGTGAGCGTTCCCGTCCAGCGCGCCGACCACGACAACTTGGGCGGCCCAAAGGAGAACGTCGCTTGCCCTAGCTCCGGTGCCGGGAGGCCGTGAACGTCGACACTCGCGTCGATGCGGGTTACCGCCGGCTCGCCACTCAAATCTCCGCTGCGGAAATAGGTAGCCGTCAGCCCGTGACCAGAGCCAGAGGAAGGGCTGAGCATATCTCCCTCAAGAATCGGCAGCGCCCGGAGGCCCACGCCGACACCGTGGTAGCTGACCTTCATAGCCGGTCCGGCGCGTGCCGCCAGGGCTTCTGCAGGCATGCTCAACTTCTCCACGTAAACAGTCGGGCCTTCTTCCCCGACGATTGCTTGGGGCCCGGCAGCAACGCCGATGATGGCAACACTCTTTACTTTCCCGGTAGAGATCGGCAACAGTTGATCCTTGTTCTTAAGCAGCACCGAACTCTCTTCGAGGATGCGCCTCGACAAAGCCACGTGCTCGCTTGTGGATACCCGTGCGGTGGGTTTGCCGGGCGCTGGATCATCGTAGATGCCCAGCTTGAAAATAGGGAAAAGAACGTCATACAACATGCGGTCGATCGTCTGTTCGGTCAATTGCCCCTGCGCGACCATTTCTGCTAACAGCTTTTCTGGGCCAACGAAGGTTACGCCCGCCTTGAGCGCGAGCCGCGGATCGTGCAACGCGAACACCGCATCGGGCGTCACCGCCCCGACAAAACCCCATTGCCTGAGTTGGCCCAGAACTTTCTCGTTGTTGCAGGCAAAGCTGCCATTGATCTGGTTGTAGGCGCACATCGCTCCCGCAGCGCCTGCCGTCTGGATCGCCGCGTGAAAGCCGGGATAATAAATCTCGTGCAGCGCGCGCTCAGAAATGATCTCGTTGATGCCGATGAAATCCGGAAAGTGACCCACGCGATCCCAATCCTGGTTGTTCCCGGCGAAGTGCTTGACCATCGCGATCACATGTTCTTTTTGGATCGCCGCTACTTCGGTGGCCGCCATCTTGCCATTCAGAAATGGATCTTCCCCGAAGGTCTCCGCAGAGCGGCCCCAATGCCAGGTGCGCAAGATGTTCAGCGTGGGTCCGACAATTTCAGAACTACCCTTTCCCCGCCACTCCTCTCCGAGTGCCTTCCCGAAATCCGAAGCGCGATTCCGATCCCAGGTCGCGGCCAGGGCAATCTCATTAGGAAACGCCGTCACTCCAAGCGCGGAGGGTGGCGGCGGACCCGGTATTGGGCCCCGCGCGAACCCATTGGGCCCATCCGCAGGGTTAAGGGAGGGAATCGCGAAACGATCCGCCTTTGGTCTTTCCATAACGTGGCTGATCTTCTCCTCAAGGTTCATCGCGTGAATCATCTCGAGGGACCTGCATTCCGCCGTCTGCTGCCGGTCGCGCCACGGCTCACTAATGGCCGGTGCCTTGCAGTTGTCGAGTCGCGGGTTCGGAGATTGGGCAGCCTGCCCTCTCAGGGCACATGCAATCGCAAGCAGCCCGAGAACAGAACTCCTCCGCGTCCTCGATCCACACACCGCAAGTATCAGCATGATGAAGGCACCCCTCGGATCTTATGCTTTTCCTGCGGTAGCAAGGGGCCATTTCACCGGTTAAATGGAAGGTCATCGACTCGGACGGACTCAGTGATCTTCACGCGAGCGGCGCCCATAACCCCTGAGTAGCGAACAATTCTTAGAAAGCCCAACACACCACCATCGTCAGGCCAGCGGACGAGACCCCTGGCAGTCGAGCCGTTTTAGGTTTGTTTCAAGGGCCGCTGACCATCCCACTGAAGCGCCATTGGACTATGACCGCTGCCTATGTAACGTCCGCAATAGAAGCGTCTATCGGTGCGCAATCTCGGCGGTTTGAGAGCACCGGTGACTCATCAGACGGAGGCAAAGCATGAAAAACGCCGGGATAGTTGGGCTTCTTCTCGGAATGGCCCTTACCGTGTCCGCGCCGGCCCAGGTCTCCGTATATGTCGGAATTACCCCGCCGCCTTTGCCCTATGAAGCCGCCTCCGCCTCCACCTCCCGTCGTCGGGATGGTCTGGGTGGGAGGCTTCTGGGCGCCCCAGGGTCACCACTATCGTTGGGTTGCCGGACGCTACGAGCGGCCCCCCTACGCGGGTGCAGCCTGGTCTCATCCACATTACGACCACTATCGGGAAGGGTGGAAATACGATGAAGGGCACTGGGGCCATGATGATCACGATCACGGCCATGGCCACGGTCACGACTAGCCACCTGTGAACGTCGACCGGTAGCGATACTCGCCAGGGTCCCCTTAGAGACGAAGGCCCTACCGAGAGTCGTAAGCACTACCTTATTGCCAATGGCCGTACCTCCTGTTTTTGTTCTCTGCGCGTGCCTGGGGAGAGACCTCTGGGAGAAGACGCATGACGACGACACAGGGCAATACCAAGCACAGAGCACCGCGCTGGGCAATCTTCGCAATCACGGGCTTGGTGCTAGCGGGCATATCGATCGCAGCGTGTAGTAGCGGCGGTAGCGGATCCTCAACCCCTGCCGCGCCTGCCATGGCATCCGCAACTGTGATGTTGAGCGACCCCGCAACCTGCAGCGGTCCCACCGGTCCATTCGCCCACGTCTACGTAACTATCACCGACGTCCAGGCGAACATCAGCTCCTCTGCTGGAGACGGAGACAGCGGCTGGAGCGATTTGACGCCCGGCCTCTCTTCTCAGCCCAAACAAATCGATCTGCTCGGACAGGCAAATAATCAGTGTTTTCTGGCGACGCTTGGCGATGCACAACAGCTCCAGGCAGGAGTCTATCAACAGATCCGATTGATCCTGGCGGACAATAGCGCGACCGTCACCAACAATGCCTGTGGCAACTCCACCAACTGCGTCGTTTTATCAACAGACAGCAGTGTTCACACCCTATTACTTTCGAGCGAATCGAAGACCGGCCTGAAAATTCCTTCCGGACAGATCGCTTCAGGCGGTTTCACGATCGCCGCTGGTCAGACCAAAGATCTGGATATTGACTTCAATACCTGTGAATCGATCGTACGTGAGGGCAATGGCCAATACCGGTTGAAGCCCGTTCTTCATGCCGGAGCGGTCAGCGCCACCTCCACTTCAATTAACGGCAAGATCCTCGACAGCGCAACCGGGAACCCCGTGAACGGGCAAGTGCTGGTCGCACTGGAGCAAAAAGACGCCACGGGGGTGGACCGGATCATGATGGCGACGCTCGCCGGGAGTGACGGCTCATTTGTCTTCTGCCCCATTCCCAGCGGAACCTACGACATCGTGGTGGTCGGAGAACAGTCTGACGCCACGGCTTATCAGCCGTCTATGGTGACCGGCGTCGCCAACGGTCAGACCATCGGCACGGTGAGCCTGCACGCTCCGAGTGGGGGGGCGGCGGGCGTGGTCCAGTTCGCGGGCTCTGTTTCTTCGCAGAACAGCGCCAGCCAGGGAACTTCCATCGATGCACAGCTGAGTGCCCTCGAAACCATGGCAGGCGAGACTACCTTCACCATCCCGCTGCTTCCCAACTCCCAACAGCCCTCCGCTACTCTCTCCGTAGAGACAGCGGCATCGTCCGCCTGCACTGCGGGCACGGACTGCGCGACCTATACCATGATGCTGCCGTCAGGGGGACCGTTTCTAGGCGCCTACTCGGCCAATGGGATTACATTGGCCCAAGCCTCTCAGCAGGCAAACTACGTTCTGGACGGACTGGCGTTTGTTCCGTCCTCAGGCGGAACTGGGGATTGCACCCCGTCGGAACAGAAGACGCAGTCTTACATGCCGCCACCGTCGGGGGGCTCGATCGCGGCCCAACCCCTCGTATTTACTCAGTGTCAATAACCTTCGGCGCCTTTACGGCATGGTCACCAGGTATACGTGCTTGGCGATATACGGCGAGCTTGCCGCAATATATACCGTGGGAAAGGTTATTCTTGGAACGTCTGCCTCGCCCTCTGAGGTGGGGTCCAAAGCCAGAGACGCAGCGTTGTTATTGTTGGGCCTAACCGCTGAATAACCTAAGACCAATTCAAATTTGGCTCCGTCTTCCTGCAGCTTGAGCGGCAGCCACTCGAAGGGATCAGCGAAGATGAGGAATTGCTTGTGGCCGGCAATAAAATCAGAGTAGGGCTCAACGTTCCCCCTGAACGGAAAGCCAGCGCTCTTCATATCGTCGAGCGCCTCAAAGTCGTAGTAATAATTAGTGCCGTCGTACTTGATTGCTGCCGCCCGGTCCTTAATGTAGTGGAGGCGTGCAACTACCTCAGCCGGCTCATGCTGATTCATCTCTACCCAGGTCGCACCGTTGCTCACTACGATGGGCAGGTCTGGTCTTAGAGAACTCATGATCCTTGGATCCGCTTCTCTCGGTCGCTTGACCCATTCGCGGTGGACCATATGCGCCATCAACATGAGCATGAGGATGGTTGCCACGTATGAGGTCAATTTAGTGAAACGCAAACGGACGGCAAACATCACAGCGATGAGGCCGTAAATCACGGCGTTCGTGGCTAACGTGTAACGATCGAAGAAATCGCCTTTTCTGTGCATCAACAGCAAATTCAGCAGCAGGGGATTGAGCAGCATGCATATAACCAGGGTCCTGTCTTCCCAGGCAACATCTGTCTCCACAGCCTCCTTGCCGCGCAATTTCCCCTGCAGCAGCATTCCCACCAACGCGACGACAAACAGCGCTCGGCCAACACAATCCACAGTACGGTAGTAGAACTTGCCCGCCATAAGAGGCGAGGCGTGAAACTGCGGCCACAGAATTAATCCGTGATAGACGCTGACCAGGGGAATGTAAGAGATCATAATCGCCATCGGTAAACCTAGCGCAAGGTACAGCGGATAGTCAGGCTTGCGCCGGCGAAGATAGCGAACGAACTCAGCAACAACAACCGCAAATAGGCAGAGAGAGGCGAAAACGTGCGAGGCGAGTAAAACGGAGGCCGCTATCGCCACGCACCACAGCGCAAACGTTCGCTCGGTTTTCCTGGTGGCAGTGTCCCAGGCAAGCAGCAGACACGCGAAGCTCATAAACACGAGGGCATAAACTCTAGCCTCGTTCGCGTAGTAAAAGCTACTGCTGGACCACCAAATGACGACTCCAAACGCAGCGACGGCATTGCCAACTTTGCGTCGCAGATAAACCAGCATGGCTATACTGCCGAAGTAAAACTCCAGCATGGAAGGCAGACGCAATCCAAACGGTGTGGGTCCGAAGATGCGCATGGAAACGCGACTCAGCAGGTAAACCGTGGGAGGATTGTTGTCAAACTTCAAAACCCACAGCCAGAGCGTATGTAGGGTAGGCGCCCTTGCTATGTCAAAGGTGCATAATTCGTCGAACCATACAAATCTTTGGGAAGTAAAGTACAGAGACGTGACGTACACGGCCGTGAGGATGGAAAGAATAAGCCAAAACTCACGATCTTTTGAGAACGGGAGGTCCGAATGCGGTAGGAGATCGTTTCGGTATTCCTCGACGTAAACAGATTCTGTGGACAAAACCGACTCCTTAACGGGTTGGCTTGAATCGATCTTTCCGACAAGCTATTGGGGAAGTGGGCGACGTAGCATCGGTTGGCTCGTGAGAGGTCGTCAGTTTCAAATCCCCAAGCGTAGTTTTTACGCTGGCCACCTCCATGCTAGCAGCAAAGAACCGGCCGAACACGCTACCTTTTGGTGACGGCACACGCTAAATAACGGGGGGATCGGCACCGACGGGCGCCAGGTTTTACTCCGCACAAGGTGGGTCCAGGGTTTGCGCGCGTCGCCCTTATCGCTTCGCAGCAACTTGGCTCTGTGAAGTCGCCGGGAACTCGCTTGAACGATCTTCGCAGAGTCGAGCCATCTGTCGTCCCAGATGCACGCTTTCCGCGATACTTCGGTCTTCAGGGTAATAAGAAGAGGTATCCGCCACCTGCAAACCTAAGATGGGCGTCTGCGTGGGCGGTAACTTTGCGGCGAATCCGGGAGGGCAAATCGTCTGTGCATGCCTAAGCCGGGAAACCTTGGTATCCAACAGATCGGCTCTCGTGAGGGCCGGGTTTACAAGCTGTAGGCAATGAAATGCGTCATCAACCAATCTCTCGTCTGGCCAGAAGAACTTCTCATTTGTGGTGGGCATGTAATAAGGCGCATAAACAATACTGGGGCCTACCGGGCGCAGGTTTGAGAATTCAATAATGCCGGGCAGATCGTGCGGAACCCCGCTCAGGTTGACCCAAAAGTGGGGGCTAACGGCTCGCCGCAATTTGAGAATGACGCAGCAAATGCCGACCGTCTTGATCGAGTCATAGCCATTCTTCCAGTCTCCCGGTATACCTGCAATCATGGGCGGGACGTAGGGCATCGGTACCGTGGATATGACGTGATCTGCGGCGCAAAAACCTGCGGCCGTCCAAACGCCGGTAGTACGGCCATTTTCAGCGTCTATTTTCTCCACCGCGGAATGCAGGTGGATATCGCCTCCTCCAAGCTGAATGGCTTCGACCAAAGCATTGACCAGGGTCGCCGAGCCGCCTTCGATGTAGCCAAGTTCCTCCTGTAGGAGGCTCTTTCGCGAGCTCCAGGCTCGTCGCATTCTCATCCACATCCACGCAGCCGAGATGTTGTCTGCATACTCGTAGAACTTTAATTCGAAAAGGGGGCGCCAGAGCTGATCGTAGCCTTTCTGTCCACACCATTGAATCATCCATTCCCTTGCTGACCTGTTCTCAAGTTCGGGCCAAACGCTGCGCTTCATGCAAACAAGGCCAAACAGGCCATAACGCAGTTTTGTGAATGGACTGATCCCTCGAAATCGCAGTAGGGCCAGAGGATTTCCCCAAGGTTGTAGCCGCCCGTCGAGGCAAAGTCCCATGGAGGTGGGAACCCAGCGCATCTTGTCCGCAATCCCCAAATCCTTCATTAGATCGAAGGTCGGCTGGTCGCCTCGGCAAACAAAATGGTAAAAGCGTTCAAGGCTAATTCCGCCGAAATCAAAATGTGCCGACATTCCGCCGGGCACTGGTCCCGCCTCAAAAACGTCGACGTGGTGACCGCCCTTGATCGCTTGGTAGGCCGCCGCGAGCCCCATGGGGCCGGCTCCGATTAAGACAACGCGCGCCATGTTTGAGGGTAGCCTCCCACTCTCTCCTGTGCAACCAACAGAGCCACACGCGAAGACAGCCGGTTCCGCAGCACATAAAGCCGCAAGAGGTGCTCTTCTGTGATGCTTGCGTCCCTGAGAAAAAACCTTATCACAATGAACTTTGGTTCAGAGTAACCCGCTATTGAGTCTTCAACGCATAAGACTGTCCGCGGCAGGTCGGTCTTCTAGTCTGGCCTCCCGGTGACCAATGCCTGATTCGCCAAATAACGGTTATCTGACCGCAACCCGAAATTTCAATCGGCCAGGAACCACCGTTTCGCCAGGAAATAAAGCGAGCTTTGGGGTGAGCGTGCATCAGGCCACCTTTCAGGCAGGGGATTCGTCGCTCCGGAATATCGAACTCAGCTTGAACACGCGGGGGGGGCCCCAGCCTGGGCCCGGGGTCCCGTGGGGTCTTGCCTTTGAGACCTGAGATCTACCACTCCTGCCATCACTCAGAAACCAGGTCCGCCAGGAATTCTGTATGGGTGAGGATGCGGGCAAACATAGGCAAGTTCTTCTCGAACGTGAACCGTTGTTCCTCCGCAGAGAGCGTCGCGGTGCAGTCCGCGAGCGCAACAATCCTGAACCCCTTCTCGTAGCCGGTTCGCGCGGTCGATTCGACACAGCAGTTCGTCAGGAATCCGGCAACGGCCAGCGTCTGAATCCCCCGTGACCGAAGAATGAAATCCAAATTTGTGCTGGCAAAGGTATCGAGCCCGCGTTTTCCTTCGATTACGATATCTTCAGGAGCAGGTGGAATAGCGTCCACAATGGCAGCGCCCCACGTGCCGCGCACGAAGGCACGCGAATCTACCACGCCTTTGAGGATGCCATAAGGATCTGCGGTGATTTCTCGATACCCTGCCGCAAACGAAATAGGAGCGAACATCACAGTGACCCCTGCCGCTCGCGCCTGGTTCGCAACCTGCGCGGAATTGGCCAGCATGTTCGTGCTCTCCATCACCGCCTTCACGCCTTGATGCAGTGCGCCGCCTTCGCTGGTGAAATCATTCTGGTACTCGATCAGCAGCAGAGCTGTCGTTTTCGGATCAGTGGGCATTTCGTTCCTCTACAAGAGCAATGGACTAACCCAGTCATTATTTCAGAAACAGCCGGCGCCTTCAGGAAGTCCCGATCCTCGTACCTCGCTTTTGTGTTGACGATAGAATTGCTCGACCTCACTTCGGGAGCCACGCTTCATGCCTGTCACGCTTCGCTGTATCGCTCTCCTGCTTCTGGCGATCTCCACTGTACTCGCTGCCCAGTCCATCTCGCAGCCTACCACCGCCTCCACGGCAGCCACGCGGGACACCAGCTACATCGACGCGCAGGGCACCGCCTACGTTACGCGCGTTGTCCCAGTCCCGCCTGACCTTAGCCCGGAAGCCCGCAACTTTCTCATCCGTAGAACCCCTGATCAAAGTCCTCCGGAGTCTCTCGAACAACGCAGAGCCCACACGGACGCGGGGGCCGAACGCGCGAAAGCCGCCTGGACCAGGCTGTGCCCGAATACCATCACCGAATCGACCATTGCCGGTGTGCCGGTCCGCATCGTGACTCCATCCAACTTGTCCAGCAGTAGCCGCGACAAGGTTCTTCTCAACTTGCACGGAGGTGGCTTTAACGCCGACTCCGGTTCGTTCACCGAAAGTATCCCCATCGCCGGCTACACCGGAATCAAAGTCATCGCAGTGCTCTACCGCCTCGCCCCAGAACATCCCTTTCCCGCCGCAGTCGACGATGCTGTCGCGGTCTACAGGGAACTGCTCAAGACCTACAAACCCAGCCACATCGTTCTCTATGGAACTTCCGCGGGGGCCGTGCTCACCGCGGAAGTGGCGGTGAAGCTCAAATTGCTCGGCGTACCCTTGCCCGCGGCCCTTGGCATCTTCAGCACCCTCGACGGGTTCGCCCAGGTGGCCGACTCCCAGGCGCTCTACACCCTTCAGGGATTCGCAGGCCACCTCGATCCGCCCGACGGCGGCGTCCACGATACCTACTATGTTGGCTCTGCCGACCCGAAAGATCCGGTGCTGTCACCCATCTACGCGGATTTGCACGGCCTGCCGCCCACTCTTTTCCTCACCAGCGGCCGGGATGCCCTGCTCAGCGGGACCGCCAACTTGCACCGCGCCTATCTGCGCGCCGGCGTCGACGCGCGCCTGGTCCTCTTCGATGCGCTTCCTCACGCCTTCTGGTACGACGCATCCCTCCCTGAGTCCATCGAGGCCAACCACATCATGGCGAACTTCATGCTAAACCAACTTGCAAAGTAAGCTCATCGCCTCGCGCCCAAACCAAATGCCGCGGAGAGCGTTCGGCTTCGGTTCCGGTGTCGTGTAATTCTTCTCGCTTGACACTCATAAAAATATCGATTTAGCCTCTCGAGCCCACCGGTGGCATCATAGCTATCACAACGCGGAAGCCGGACCGATAATACGTAACCATAACAGGTGCATATGCGCCCGGCGACCGGGAGTTCGGTGGCCGGAATCTTGCCGTTTCGTCCGTCCAGCCATTCTGTATCAGTTCACGGGAGAAGAACCTGACACCCAAACTTTCCCCAGGTTTTGCAACAAAGCCGCACGGCCCCCAGGAGGGCTTTGCTCACCATGGCGGAGATTGTCCGGGGAAGACTTCCACAAGCGATCGACAAACCGTTGAGACGCGTCGCCAAACCGCAAGGGGTCCATCCCATAGGCGTGCTGCACAGCCGCAAAGCAGACACGCATATTGTCCTGCTGCGCGGCTACTCGATCCAGGGTCTGCTGGGCGAACCGCCTTGCGTCCTTGTCCATTTGTGCAGAGAACTTTACCAGTGTGGAAAGCGGCGCTCGCCGGCCTCTCGCGCGGATCACCGGTAAGTGCAAGAGAGCCTTCGCGACCTGATCGAGATCCGGCTCATGGGTTGACCAGTCGTAAGGCGCCGGATACTGCGCCGTCCACTGCTCGCGAAGTTTTTGAGCAGCAGTTCCATGGCCAAGCTTCTCGATCATTGCGCAGTTCAGCATGATCCTGAGCGATCGCGGCGGGTACCCTGGATCTTTTGAGGAATTCACCGTAGCGCGGTCCGCCGCCAGCGTGTCGGCCAGGGAGTAGGCAAACGCGGGTCCGGCACACAGGCAGCCGTAGGTATCGGCGAAAATTTCGCTTGCCCAGGAAAGCCAATCTTTCCTTCGCTCAGGGTCGGTGACAGCGTCATCGATGGCGACCGAGATCGCTTCGGTAAGCCCACAGTCCGCCTCCACCGCGTGCCCCACTTCGTGGGCGATGGTCAGCGCCCCGGGCAGAAAGCCGGCCTGATACCACGGCACGCCGACCAGCGGGAAGGGCAATTGGGCCAAGGCTTTTGCGAAATCCGGCTGGCTTCTGAGCAACGCACGGGGTACCGAGTCCACCTGGTATTCCCGATTTCGCTCCTTCACAAATGGGCTCCAGCCGGCATTGAGATACACCAGCGGAGGTTCCTTCGCCTCCACACTTTTAGCGTGGACCGCGTCCCGCAGGGGCAGGTAGCAGGCCCACGCGAACTCATCGGCAATACGCAAGTGCTTCTGGAACTGGATCTCCGAACGCTGGGCAAATTTTGCGCGGTAAAACTCCCAAATCTGGTATCCAGCAAGGATCATTTCTTCAATGCCCGGCGCGCGGGCGAGCAGTTGTCCGCTTGCGGAAGCCTGCACCAACTCCAACTCGATACCGGCGCGCACTCCGCCGAGAAGGCTCTCCAGCGCGGCCAACTGCTGGTGGTGGATGCGGAACTCTTTGAGGGCGCGGCGCGCCGCCAGCCAGGTATCGACCGCGCTGCTCAAGGCGGCTAACTTCTGTCGCAAGCTCTCCGCTTTTCGTTCCGCGAATGTCATGGCTAAAGTAGTGGGATAGCCGGATCGAAGGCGTATAACGCGGCCGAGGATTCCGGATGATTGACGTTTAAATAGCGAACAAGTTCGCCCGCCGAGCTGCGACCGGCTATGTTGGCTAACACACCGCGGTAGTAGGTTGCGGTGTCCTCTGCCAGTCCCGCCGCAATCACCGCCTCCACAGAGTAGCGTTCGAAAAGCTGGCGCGCGTACACATTGCGCCAAACCAGTTGCTGCGCCTGGAACTCGCGGCGAGCCGGCATAGGCGGATCGAGCAGCACCAGGGGCCGAGGCCGCTCCGGATTGAGCACATACAGAAATGATGCGGAAAGCCCGCTCCCCGCTGTGCTGTCTGCGCGGCCTAATTGCAGCAGGCCGTTCAGTTCGGTAAGCGGCAGACAGATGTGTAGCAGTTGCATCGACTGAAACGCGCTCTGAATCGTTTCCGGCGTGAGCCGGCGCGGATCGAAGATTTCAAAATGAATTCCGCGGCTGGTGTAGAGATCTTCCATCGATATGCTGAAAGTGCCTGAACCGATCTTCTGCTCCCGTTCCTCCTCGGTGGATGGCTTAACAATGGCAACGACGGCTTCGCTCCGTTTTGCGTTGAGGTTACGCCTGGTCTCAACCCCGCGCCAACCGTCGGCAAAAACACCCAGTTGGCGTTCGGCGCTTTCGATCTCTTGCGCATCCACAGAGGCCGGGGCGGCGCCCGCCTTGCGCAGCCGCGTGACGAACCACTGTAGGCGTTCCTGCGTGATCTCCCGTGCTTTCAGGCTGCGATAGACAAGGCGGAAAGGCTCGCGCAGCGCCCACTCCCAGGGTATTGCCGCCAATTCGTCATCTTCGCCCAGTTCCAGTCTTAGATCCATGCTGTGGGCGAGAATGTCTCCCTGGTCCAACATGTGCTTCAGCCGTTCGGCAAGTTGGGCGGCAACCTGAGGATAGGACTGCCGTTCGCTATACAGTGCCATTGGATCCGACATGGAAGACATGCGAGGCGCTTGCAAGGCACCCAAAACCAATTCACCCTCTATCTCCGGCACGCCGGCAGGTTGGAAGCGGACCTTCAGGTGCCTGGGCTCTGCAAACGATAACTCCAGCCTATGCTCGGGATCAAATGAGTCCGGTAAGTCCGGCGCATGCTTTGGGGCTTGCGGCGCGACGCGCAAGGGAATTTCCAGCCTGTGCGCGGTTTGTATTGCTTTGCTGCGAAAACGGTAGGCTTCCTCCGCTTGACCCGCAGCCTGCGCGACAGACGCGCGGGCGAGCGAATAACGCATTGCATACTGGCTTCCCTCCTGCGGCGGCTTCGCAAGCATGGTCGCGGCAAAATGGAACCGGCTTCGCTCGATACAGTATTCTGCCACTTCGACGCGTGCCAGGAGAGAGAACTCAGATTCGACCGTAAGAAGACCGCGCCCGTAGTCGAGGATCTGCAGCTCGCCGATAGCCGTTCTGGCCCGGATCAGCGCCGATATCACCTTTCGAGCAAGGATTCCATTTTCGCCGACCAATCGAAGTGCATCCTCCAGCATGGATGCGGCACGGTCGCTGTCGCCCCGATAACGCAAGGCTTCCGCCAGCAATAGCGTGCGACTCACAAAATCCGGCGCCTCTGCTGGGGCGAACAGGATTTCATTGAAACGGTGCGAAGCGACGGTCAGCGGAGGTTTGCCTTCGAAGCTTAGAAACGGCTTCAGCATGGGCAAGCGGGCGCTTGCCGGCTTCACCGTCGCGAGAATTTCGAGCAGTTCCTCGAATTCGCCGCGTGGCGCTAATTCCAATGCCAAACCCGTCGCCAGCACTCTTGCCCGAATCCTGCGACCCAGGCCTTTGCTCGACAATCGGAGTCTCTTCCAACCTTCGGCCGCCGCCTCCCGATTCTCCGTGCGAACCTGGAGTTCCAAAAGGAGCAGGGCGCCATTGATCTGATAGTCTCCCAGATCCCGCAGATGTCGAAGCAGGTTCTGCGCAGTCCTGTAGTCCCGCACCTCGTGAACAAGCAAGCTGATCTGTTCGAAGCGCACTTGCGCCGCGACGCTGGGGTCGCGGACAGACGCCTTCCAGGCCCTTTCCAGCAGATTCGCGGCCAGGGTGAATTTCCCCTGCAATGCCGCAGCCAGTCCTTCGATGCGGTGGTTGGGCGTCGCGCTTTCGGGCATGAGCTGCAATGCCTCGAACGGAGCATTCTGGTCCAGAAACAGCTGAGAGCGCAGACCAGCAAAGCTCTGGCCTGTAGCATCCTCAACCTCCCTCAGGCGCTGCATCGCGCGCGACCAGTTCGCCGACGAACGGTCAATCTCGATAAGGGTCTCGACCAGGCGGCCGATATCTTCTTTTGAAATCTTCGAGTAGTTGGCCTCCGTGAGGGCAGCCTGGTAGTGCTGCGCTGCAGTTTGGAGATCGTCGCGAGAAAAGGCCATTTGGCCAAGGCTCGCATCCAATCTCCACAACGGAATCAGTGGCTCCGCCTGAACGGACGCCTGAGCGGCTGCCTGGAGAAAGTTCTCCTCTGCTCCCGCGATGTCACCCCGCTTCAGGAGTTGGGTCCCTCTCTGCACTAAAAGCACAGGCCGGTACGCGTCCTCGACGTTGCCTGCCAGGGCTGTATCCAGCATGCGGAGCGCACCTGGCACGTCGGATTGTGCGTTCACCGCGACTTCCACCAGCGTCCGCCGTCCATTGAAATCCATCTGAAAACCATGTTTCTTTTCGAGCGCCCGCACCATCGCCAGTCGCTTTGCCGACCTCTCCAGGAGTCCTCTTTCCTCCTTTGCCTGGGTTGCGTGGAGCGACTCGCGCACATCGAGCGCCGCCAACTCGAGAAGCGCCTCAGCCAGGGTCTCCGCGCTCAGAATCGTGCCCGTCTTCTTGTGCGGCAGCGGCTGTTTACGATCGTCGAGGAAATCCGCTGAAAGAAGACATTCGGCGACTTTTCTCCGCACCGCCGCATCCTGCGCCTGGCGCCGCTGCAAGCAGTTCCTCCAGTATTGACCGGCTTCGCTGCCCAGGCACTGAAACTGGTGGTAGATGGCCTCGCACATCATCTCAGTCCAATCCCGGCCCTCGACCTTTGCCAGCCTCTCAAAATAGGCAGCCGCATCGCGATGAATCTCCGCGAAGATCGGTTGTTCCTGAAGCAGGTAGCGCATGGGCGATAGAAGTTCCGGCTGAGGCCGCGGCAGGCCATCCGCGAGTGTGATCCAGCTGGAAGGTCCGGCGTAGCGCAGCAGCGCCGGCCATTCAACGGAGGTGCTGAACGGCTTGGCGCAGGCGACCCAGGGCCGTCGCTTGCGCAGCAGCTCCGCGCCTTTAGGAAGATTTTCGCCGGGACGATCGGGCGCTTCTGGCCCCGACGCCGTCATCGCCCTTTGTAGATGGGGAGCGAGCACCTGTTCGACAAATTCTTCGGTCAGCTGCCTGGGGGTTACGGCATAGCGCAACAGCCAACGGAGCGGACAGTCAGATTCGGGGATACGCTCGATCACCCTCTCTACCAGGTACTCCACTTCCACCCGGCGCAGCTCTCGCAGTTCTGCATTCGTGAATGCTCGTTGAGGATCCACGAGGTCGGCGAACAGCGCGACCTTGAATGGGTTGCCGCGCGCGGGGCGGACAAAAGAGTCGAACGGCATGGCCGCGCGCAGTTTGCGAATTCCGGTCAGATAACTCCAGCATTCGGCCCGGTCCCAGGGTGGCAGTTTCAACACCTCGGAAAACCGTTTCAGAGTTCTGACCCCAGCGGCGAGACCTGTACGAAGGAAGGGATCGTAGCGGCCTGAGAGCACCAGCTTGAGACCAGGGCAATGTTCCCGGATTCGGCTAAACCCGGCGAGCAGTGTGGCCACTGATTCGGGGTGATGCAAAACCACTTCTTCCAGTGTGTCTAACACCACGACGGCCTGTTCCTGGCCGAGCGAGGAGGCAAAGGCCCCGATCATATCCTGTTCACGGCTCTGATCGAAGGCGGACAATGAGGTCGCACGCTCACGATTGACAGGCCGCCTGAGGGCAGGCAGAAAGGTACCCCAGCTGGCGAGCAGGCTGAAGAAAGGAGCTAAAGGCAGCTGCAGATTCAACTGTTCGGCAAGCGGTAGCAGCAGCAGCCATGGTGCGACGGCCACGGCCGGCAAATGGACGAAATCAAGATCCACCCGGGCAACTGGAATTCGCGTGCGCCGCTTGCCGCGTTCGGGCACGCAATAGCGCGCAATAAGCCAGCGCAGATACGCTGTTTTCCCCGCGCCGCCGGCCGCATACAGGCGGAAGATCCACTTTTTGCGGTCGCGGAAGAATGCTTTAAACCGTTTCGTGACTGTGGGCCGATCGAGGAAATGTGCGGTTCGCAACCAGTCGTCGGCAAATAACGAACGGCTGCGAAAGTATTGCTCCCGGTCGTTCAGGGCATTGGTTAACTCGAGACCACGCTGATCCCCGCGATTGCGGAGGACGCGTAACAAGGTATCGCATTGCGCCAGGTCGAAGCTGCGATCCGCCTGCGCGTAAAGGCGTTCAAACTCCGTCAACGCTTTCGCGGGATCGGCGAAAATCAGGTGTGCGAAGACGTCGATGGGCGATTTGCGATCTTTGTAGAACTGCACCAGCCGGGTGCTGAAGCTCTGCAACGCTGAGTTGTCGTTGCGCCAGCGGTTGAGTTGTTCTTCCCGAAACGATTCGCGAATCGCATAGGTGGAGTCGCGGCTTGATGCAAAATCTACTTCAGCGCGGGTAATGAAGGCGGCGAAGGGAGGAGCGCCGGCCACGTCCACGGCCAAGGCGGTGCTGTAGATGTCCTCGTCGAACCATCGCACCAGCGCTGCGCGGCGTAGCAACTCATTGCCGGCGGTGTCGAGCGCAGCCGACTCGGCGCGTTCCTTTCTTTGCGCGCGAACGAAGTCGGCGAGCGTGGGCGGGGTAGTCAAGCCCTCTCCCACATTTGTTTCTTGCGCCAGGCATAATCCCAGATCGTCTTGCATTCTTCGCGCAAAGCACTGCCGGTGAGAACTCTCCCCGGATCGTAGCTCACGAGTTCCGACTTCGCCCAATTGTGGAACCCATCTGAGTTTTCTCCGATCTCGTGGCTATAGGTGAGCGGCAGAAGCTCCAGCATCAAATCGGCAAACTGGGTGGAGGGAAAATCCTTAAGCAACACCGGTTTGAAGCCGTCAGGCAGCGTCTCCAGTTCGTATTTTTTGAGCTGGCGTGAATTCAACCCCAGGACCACGCGTATCTCAGAAGAAGCCCGAACCACCAGGTTATTGACCCAGTGATCGCACAGGACGGCGAAATGCGCTTTTGCCAGGCCTATATCGCCGGCGCCGAAATTGTCCAGCACGATCACCAGGGGAGCGCCGCGGGCTTCATGGTGGAGCGCCCCCTGTAAGGCGTCCATGGCTTTGATATGAGCGTCGATCACAGCTGCCTGGGGATCGACCAGAGCCTTCGCCCAACCAGCGCCTTCCTTTTCGCTGCCGATAAATGAATCCGCGGGAGGATCTGCGATGCCGCGCGCCAGCGCATTGAGACGCCAGTTGAGTAACGCCCCCGCCTCAGCGGACAAACCCTGGTGCACAGAACCGCTCTTTCTGGGACTTCTGTCGCGAATGCAGCGCACCACGTCAAGCCACGTCTCGCAACCGGCAATCTCTACATAGCGCACTTCCATCCTGCGCCGCAGCCATGCATCCATGCACCACTGCAAGAGCCAGCTTTTTCCGATTTCCGGATCTCCTGTGATCACCACGGCGCGCGCATCCGACTCCAGCAGCGAGACCAGTTGCCGCCGCTCCTCGTCGCGATCAACAAAAGTCTTGAGCGCCGCCGCCACATCCGGGCATTCCTCGATCTTGACCCGCGACCGGTGCCGCACAATTTCATCTACCGGCCTCATGACCACAAGGCGCGGCAGATAGGGGTCGAAGGAGTTTTGGCCTCCCGCGACCCGCTGCGCGATGGCCAGGCGCCCCGCTGCAAGGGCCACGTCGACCGTAGCTCCCTCCGCCAGCCCGGCATAAAATGCGGCCGCGCCCGCGCCCGCGAGAGGTCCCCGAACATTCGCATGCATGGCAATCACCGCGGAGCAGCCTTTCTGCAGAAAGCGGCCGGCTACACTCCATTGCGAGGTTTGCTGGGCAAGACTAGGAGGTTTCGGCTCACTGCCTGAAGAATCTTTCGACGCACTGCCTCCAGAATCATCCGACGCACTGCGGCACGTATTCAGGTAGACCAGTTCCGGTTTCCATTTCCAACTGGCCAGGTCACTGTTGACTTCCACGGCGCCCCAGGGAATCAGGTTCTCCACGCCCTCATGTATCTCCGTGCCGTCATATAACTGAAGACCGTGAGCGTCGCCATGCCCGATGATGTGGAGAATGTGCGGGCGATATTTTTCGATGCGCTCTTTCAGGGAAACCCGCGATGGCCAGTTCAACAAGTCGACATCGATGATGCGGTTCACTGACCGTATGGCGGTGCGAATGGCCGTTATCTCGTCGCGGATACTGATTTCACCGAATTTATCCTTAGCCGCGACAACCAGCAACACGCGGATTCCCCACTCCGGCGCGATGGCCCGGGCGGGAGCGCGGCGGAATTGCACAAAGGGAGAATCGACTTCCAGGAACAACGTTGCGTTTCTACGGGCGGCTTCCCAGGGAACACCGTCGAGCTCGGGCGGACGCACGTCAAGGTAGGTCCGCGTCGGACCCTCGCTGGTCTTCTCATCCCACTTAACCCCGACCTGACCGCCCAGCAGAAATTGCCCCAGCCTCTCACCAAACCGAGCCGGGTCTCCCGATTTGCTCAGCACCTGCTTGCGCAGCGCTTTCGCGTTGAGAGCGGGTGCGTCGTGCTTCGCGAGCACCTGGGCGCCCCTCGCGGCCGGCGCACCCTCAAGCAGGGAAATCTGGTAATGCTTGACGGTTCCCGGCTCGATGCGGATGGTAAGGGAATTCATGCCTCTTTTCGCAGCAGTTCGTTTTTCGCCTGCGCGCCCAACTCGGTAACGTAGCGTACTTCAATCGTGGTCTCGTCGAAGGTCAGCTCGGCGAAGCCCAGGCGCAGGAAGCGCTCCCTGCCATAGCGAAAAAAGTATTCGTCTTCCTGCTTCCCGTATTCGAATGTTACATCGCCGGGCTGTGGGTCTTGTGGAGCCCAGACCGGCACCCCGCCATGCCCCACCAGGCGCGGATAGGCAATGTTCTCACGGGCGTTATAGATCGCGCAGCGATGCTCGTGTCCCCAGAACCACGCCCGCACCAGCCCACTGTTCAACACCGGACGAAGGCGGTTGAGCATCGCGCCTCCGGCTGTCTCAAAGGAGCTGAACGGCTGGTGATGGGTCATCAGAATGCCGGCCTTACCCGGAGCAGCAGTGCGCATCTGAGAAACCCACGCAGCCTGCTCTCCGTGCAGATCGGAATCATCGTAAGCGGAGTCGAGCCCCAGGATTTGCCAGTGCTCGTTTTCCAGGGAGAAATAACTGGACTGCGCCTGAGGACGGAAACGGCGGTCGCCAAGGAGGTAGTCGAAGTAATCCCGGCCGCCCGAGTACATATCGTGATTCCCGTTCAGGCACCACGACGAGACGTGTGCTTCCGAATCGCTCAACCGAACCGGCCATGGATCGAGAAAGCGCCGCTCATACTCGCGCGCCTGGCCGGTGTAATAGACGTCGCCCAAATGGATGACGTGGCAGCGGCGGCCCTCTCGAAGCGCCTGCTCCAGGCTAGTCCGCATGGCGGTGGCCACCTGGCGCGCGCGGGGAATTCCTGATCCCCAGTCGCCAACCAAGCACCGTCTTTGTTGCCGATGCGGTAAGCCGGAGCTGCGTGGTCAGGGAACTTGTGCTTGCCCTGGAGCCAGGTTTTCACCTTGGCCATGGCACCCCAGGAAAGAAAGCGCGCATCGCGTTCGCCGAAGCGCGTGAGCCATCGCCCCGCAAGTCGCTTGCTGCCATCAAGAAACTCGATCGCCTCCGGAGCCAGTTCCACATTGGATACGGGCACGGTTACCCCGACCAGCCCTCGAGCGTCTTCGGGTTCACGAAGCAGACCCGCTTCTTCGAAAAACTCATCATAAGTTGACTGAACCAACGCAGCAATCGGGTCCCGTGGTATCCAGACCGGCTGCCCCGAGGAGCCTGAGAGATCGCCTGCCTCGCCCGCTTCGTATTTCTCGATTTCGCCTTCCAGTTGCTCGAGATCAGCGTCCGATCCGCCACTCTCATCGGCGCGCTGCTTCGCGCCGGAATCGTCTCGTTGCAGCAAATCCCGTTCGATTCGCGTTTCTTCCAGAAGCCGCCGGATCGCTCGTTTGAGCATTGGCGGATTGAGCAGTTCCTCGATCATGCCCCAGATCCCCGTGGAATTATACCCGGCAGAATCTCAAGTAGGGCGAAAAGCCTGCTCTGTTCGAACCAGCGACTCGAGACTTCCAGGCGGGACAAATGTATACACCAGCCGCTGCCGGACTGCCGGCCCTGTGTAACCCAAGGACAAACAGAAAGGAGTCCCAGCCATCGGGTTACAACCCGGCACACATACACACCTCCAACCTGAGAGATTACTTCCGAAATTCCGCAAGGTCGCTCAGGTTATTCATGCCGTAGTGCAATGACAGGGTTCGTACGAGAGGCGCGAAGTGCGGGACCAAGACAAGCAAGTAAAGCAACTGACGATAAGACCAAGGCCACCGAGGTAATAGTGATAGGGTCACGCGGGCCGACGCCATAGAGGAGACTCTGCATGAACCGAGTCAAAGCTAATGCGGCGCAAATGCCAATCAAGACTCCCGTGATGGCGACTCCAAGGATGTGATGGATAATCATCAGCAAGACATCAGAACGTGTGGCTCCCAATGCCATGCGCACCCCGATTTCTCTGGTCCGCTGCGCTACGGAGTAGGCGACGACACCGTGGATGCCCACCAAAGCCATGAGTAAGGCTATGCCTGCGATAACACCCATTAAGAAAAGATTGAATCTTCGTGGTGCGATTGAGTCAGAAAGCGACTGCTCCAAAGTTTGAACATCATAGATTGGTTGCGTGGGGTCTACGCTGGCGGCTATTTTCTCAAGCTCATGTGCGTCTGGCTTTGCTCCATCTATCATGCGGACGAAGCATTCGATTGTCATGGGGCTCCTGAGCGGAGCAAGTTGATAGGAAGTGTACACTTCCGGCAATGGCTCAGCGTCCAGTTGAGAATATTTGAAATCGGCGACGACACCCGCGATCGTACCCGCTAAGAAGCTCCCACTGATTCGTCTCCCAATGACATCGCCATTGCGGGATAGGTTCCGAGCGAAGGTTTCATTGACCAGGACGTCATCCAGCATCTGGCGATCATTGAGCCACTGCCCCTCTCGCAGCGGTGCGCCAATAGCACGCAGATATCCAGCGGATACGGCGCGGATACTGGCAAAGGTCTGATAAGGTGAAGCCGCCTGAGAGTCTTCGACCTTGACGTCGGTGTGAAGCACTGTACTACTGATTCCTGCGGCTTGGACCCCAGGAGCGGACTTCAGGCGGGACAGCAGTTCAAGAATATAAGACTGCTGCGCGGGCCATGTGCTGTATTGGGCTCCGGCGAGGGAAACTTGCAGGGTGAGGACGCTCGCAGGATTCAAGCCGGCCGGATTCTCATTCATCCTCCAGAAACTCTTAATCATGAGTCCGGCCCCGGTAAGAAGGACAATTGCCGTGGCAACTTCGATGGCCACAAGAACGCTACGGATATTGATACGACCCGCCGTCCCTGCCAGAGCGTAATTGCCGTCTTTCAGCGCGCTGCTCACACTGCTTCCCCATAGCGTGACTCCGGAAGCCAGGCCGAAAACTATACCGGTAAAGCAGGCGATCACAAGCGTAAACAACGCAACTGGCAAATCCAGCCGCGCCTCGATCAATCGCGGTATAGCGTGGGGCCAGCAGCGGATCATAAGCCAGATCGCTGCCTTCGCCAAAAGCAGTCCCACCGTACCTCCGAGCCCAGCGAGCAGCAAGCTTTCCGTAACAAACTGCCGAACGATACGCATGCGCCCAGCCCCCATGGCCACGCGCAGGGCTATCTCGCGCTGACGCACAGCGGCCCGGGCCAGCAACAGGTTGGATATGTTTGCCCAGGCAATGAACAGCACAAAGCCGCCCGCGAAAAGTAGCACGAGCAAGGCGCGACGCGCACTGCCCGCAACCTTCTCCTGCAACGTCTTCATGCGCCATGCACTGTGCCAGGTGTAAGCCCGCTCGTAAGGCGACTGCTGTCGCAATGTGCGCGTGTAGAAGGTGTTCATTTCGGCGCGAGCGGCTTCGAGAGAAATGCCAGCGCGGAGCCGCCCGAGAACGCAAACATAGTAGGGCGCCGGGCCAACTTGCTCGACGACCAATTCCCAGGCACTGGAGCCGCCATTGGGCATGCGCATCACCGAGGGCGGAAACGCAACATAGGCATCGATGTCTCGTGATTCATCTCCGCTCGAGTATTGTTTCGGGAATAGAAACTGAAAATGCTTCGGTAGGACCCCAACGATCGTAAAGGGATAACCGTTAATACTGACGGCTTGGCCCAGCACCTCATGATCGCTATTGAAACGACGTTCGAAGAAGGCGTGTGAAAGCACTATCGCATGTGGTTCTCCTTCGAGGAACAGTCTTCCGAGTGATGCCTGCGCGCCGCTAAGCTTCCAGAAGTCACCAGCAATCGAAGCAACACGCTCCTGTGTCGGCCGTCCTCGGTACATGATAGCCAGATCCTGATTGCCATAAGCGGCTGTACTTTCCATCGTGCGCGACTGGTCTTTCCAATTCGAATAGTCAATTCTGCTGACAAGATTGTCGTGCTCGCTCAGCTCGTCAGTCCTATAACTCGCGAGCCAGATCAGGCGATTGGCATCAGGATATGGGAGCGGACGCAAGATCACCGCTTCGATGACGCTGAACACTCCGGTGTTCATGGCGATCGCGAAAGCCAGAGTCAATACGACTGTGCTTGAGAAGCCTGCATTGCGGCGCAGTGTCCGTAAGCCAAAATGAACGTCTTGGACAAGCTCTTCGAGCCACACTCGGTGCCACACCGCATACGCTTCTTCACGGATGGATGATAAGTTGCCGAGTTTCAGACGCGCGGCATAACGTGCTTCATTTGGAGACATGCCGCGGGCGAGATTGTATTGGATTTCTGCTTCGATGTGATGCTGGAGTTCCTGTTCCAAGCCGTCCAAATGATCGCGCTTTTTCATCGCAAAGCCTATTCCGTGGTGCGCAGGACGTTGCCGATGGCCAACGAAAGTGTTTCCCACTTTGATGTCTCAATGGAAAGTTGCTTTCGGCCCTTCGCCGTGAGCCGATAAAACTTGGCTTGTCTATTATTTTCGGAAATCCCTTCTTCCGCCGTGATCCAGCCTCGCTTGATGAGCCGGTGAAGCGCAGGATAGAGAGACCCTTGTTCTACGAGAAGTACCTCCTCCGAATTGCGTTCGATCGCCTTTGCGATTGCATGACCGTGCAGTGGAGAGAATAGGAGCGAACGGAGGATGAGTAGATCGAGAGTGCCCTGAAGCAGTTCGACGCGAGCCGCTCTGTCTCTGGTAGCCATTCTGGGTGAGAATAGTGTGCTCTCTAGTAGAATGTCAAAGGGAGTCACCACGTCATCGATCACGTAGAGAAGCCGTCCCCGAACTAGTCCTCTGTTTCACTTGACGGGGGGGACGGCGACCGGTTCCAAAGTATCCCGATCGCTCGACCCTGGCGGCCTCATGTAAACTGAGCCTGCCGATCCCGGACGCTCGGTGTTGGTGGCACTCGCGTTTTCGTCGCAATCGCCGGTAATCGCGCGGATCATAGGAGTTCCCGTGAGTTGGGAGGAGTCCGAGGAAGTTAGCCAGTTGCTCGGCGAGTGGAGCGGGGACGGCCTTGAGGCTCCGGCGGCGCTCATGTCCCTGATTCGTGGCGAGCTTTCACGTCTGGCCGCACTCGATGCTGATCAGGCGCGAGTGGCCGAGCTTCGAATCTTCGAGGGGCTGACGCTGGATAAAACCGCCGAAGCGATGGGCGTCTCCCTGGCCAGCGTGAAACTGAATTGGAACATGGCCAAGGCTTGGCTGACGCAGGAAATCAAGCAGGCCGATGTTCCGATGGTGCCTGCCCAACGCGCAAACGAGACGCCCGGGAACACGTCGATATTTAAGCTCGCCTACAGTGACGGCAGCGAGGCGCAAATGTTTCTGCTGCCCGATGGCGATACGCTGGTAGGCCGCTCACGTATTTGTAATCTGGTTATAAGAGATCCGAGCGCGTCCCGGCGCCATGCGCGCTTTGAGGTGAGAGAAGGCCGTTGCTTCGTCGAAGATCTAAACAGCAGCGCCGGCACCTTTAAGAACGGGGAATTCATAACTCGCGCCGAAGTCCGGGACGGCGATGTTGTGTCACTCGGGCAGATGCAATTCGCCGTGCGCGAGCCAGTTCCGGAGCAAGTGGCGCTCTCGGGAATGCATACCTTTACCAATGCAACCGTCACCTTGCCAATTGCCGGGTTTAGAGCGTCAGGTTCCGTGGGAACCGACGCTAGAGCGCGTGAAATCGATAGCAATCGTCTTGTCGCGATGTTGTCTGAAGTCAGCTCCGAACTCGTGCGTTCCACCTCTGTTTCCCAGATCCTTGATCGCATTATCGCGCTGACCTTCGAGATGACTCATGCGGATCGTGCCTTCGTGATGCTCATGGATGAGAAAAGCGGGGAACTCGTGCCACGAGTCGCTCGCTGCCGCGACGGAACGCCCGCCCAAGGCGCCACCATCAGCCGGACCATTGCCGGAACGGTATTTAAAGATCGCGTGGCGTTACTCGCCTCAGATGCGCAACTGGACTCGCGATTTGAGGCGTCCGAGAGCCTTCCCCTGCAAGACATCCGTTCATGCATGTGCGCTCCACTGTGGCACGACACCGACGTTATCGGGATCCTGTATGTCGATAATCCGGAGAGCAGCAGGTTCAGCGTCGGTGACCTGAACCTCTTCACTACGCTTTCCAATTACGCCGCGGTGGCTATCGAGCAGGCCAGGCTGGCGGCGAGGCTGCTGGAGGAGCGGCGCCACCGCGAACGCCTGCAGCGCTATCACTCACCCCGCGTTATCGAGCGCATTCTGGAAGGAGAAAACGAGACCGGCGCCGGCTTCATTGCGCAAGAGCGACAGATTTCCGTGCTCTTCGCCGACATCGTCGGCTTTACAACCATGTCTGAGCAGATGACTCCGCCCGAAGTCGCAAAGTTACTGAACCAATTTTTTGAAGCCATGATCGACGTCATCTTCGAGCATGAGGGAACGCTCGATAAGTTTATTGGCGATGCCATTCTCGCAACGTTTGGCGCTGCGCTGCCACAGCAAGACCACGCCGTGCGATGCGTCCGGGCGGCCCTGGATATGCGGAAGGCGCTTGCCGGTTTCAACGCCACACGCAACCAACCTGAACTACGCATGCGTATCGCGATCAACAGCGGATGCGCTCTCGTCGGTGATATAGGCTCTCCCAGGCGCCGGGAGTTTACCGTGATGGGGGATGTGGTCAACACCGCCTCGAGGCTCGAATCCGGCGTGGCGCAACCTGACCAGATCATCCTCAGCGGCAGCACCTATCAGCTCGTCAAGGATGAAATCGAGGCGCGGGCTCTCGGCTCTGTGAATCTGCGTGGCCGCTCGGGACCGGTCGATATCTACGAGGTCTGAGGGTCCACCGGGCGTCGGGCAACGACTTGCCTCATGGTGACAGTATGCCTATCCGGCTTTCTCGCGCAACGAAACTCGCATGCGCATTCCTTTCTTTGCCATTAAGAACATCCGCGCCGACGGTTCCGGTTCGAAACCGGGGGCAAGCGTGAAATGGGCGGCCCGCACAAAGGTGGCGAGCATGATGGTCGCCTCAATCATCGCGAACGATGCACCAATGCAGATCCGCGGCCCAGCCCCAAACGGCATGTACTGGAAACGACTTGGCTTCGACGGGCAATCGGGAGCGAAACGATTTGGATCGAAGCGATCGGGGTCTTCCCAAAAGCTCCTGTGGCGATGAATGGCATAAATAGGGATGAACCCGAGCGTCCCTTTCGTAACCGTAACGCCATCGAATTCAACATCCTCCAGAATATCGCGAACGATCAACGGCGCAGTAGGAAAGAGCCGCAGGGATTCCTTTAAGACCTGCTGAACGGTGGCCAATCGGGCGACATGCGCGGAGGTGATGGGGTCATCTCCGGCAACCTGTTGCACTTCGTCGAGTATGCGCGCCTCCCATTCCGGGCCTTGCGAGATCAGATACAGTGTCCAGGTCAGCGCGAACGCCGTGGTGTCAAATCCCGCGATCAGAAAGGAGAGAATGTTGTCCACCAGCAATTCGTCCGGCATACTCTGCCCTGTTTCTGCATCCGATGCCCTAATCAGGCGCGCGAGCAGATCGTTGCCCCCGGCGGCGGAGGCACGACGGGCCTTGACCAGTTCGGAAACTGCCCCTCGCAGACGGGTTTCATGCGCGCGCATGGCGTTTCCACCCGGCCGCGGCAACCAATGCGGAAGTCCCATGAGCTTGTAAACCACCCACCAGTTAGCACCCCGGTAATAACCGGCGTGCCCTTTTTGGATGTCACGAAGCATCGGCTCTGCGCCGCCGGCCAACATGGTGTTGGAGATGACGTGAAAAGCCGCGCGCAACATGTCCTCGTTGATGGCGTGTACCGTTTCTGCGGGGTCGGCACGCCATTTCGCCACCGCCGCTTCTGCCGCACTGGTCATAATGGGTCCGTAGTCCAGGAGCGAGTCGTGATGGAACAAGGGGGCGGCTGCGCCACGTTGCCACCGCCACTCCCGCCCCTCGGCCGAGATCATCGCGTTGCCAAACATTGGCTTGAGAAGATCGACTTGAACGCCACCCTTTGGGAAATCCATGGGACGGCTGAGCAGCAAAGTCTTCACCACTTCGGAACCGGTGAAGAACGCGATTCTTGGCGGTCCGGGAGCGATGACTAATGGCTCGCGGTAAGCCTGCTCGGGAATGATTTCCAGGTTATTGCTGAGCAGGCTGGTGAGATTAACCGGGAATCTCAACGGCCTGGGAGACGGCCGGACAAAGGGTGGGTAAAAAGGCGCAGAGACATGCAGAAAGCCGGCGTTCGACACGGAACCTCCTTGGCACTACGCAGAAGTCACGGGCTGAACTTTTTCGCTCAACCTTTTAAGCGGTCTCTTTTCAGTTGATACTCGATCGTATAGCCGCTCGTAGTCTTCCCACTCGGTCTGGAAGACCCGGTCGAGAACCCGCGTCCCGAGGCCATAATTGCCCGTGTATCTCGAATGGTGTAGCGAGTGGTACGTAGTGCTGGTAATCACCTTGCCCAGCCAGCGATTGTAATGTTGTGACTTCAACTCGAAATTTCCATGGCTGAAGGAATTAATCACCAGGTAGCCGATATACCACGTAGCGATGCCGTAAACATTCAGGCCGAACCAATGATCGAGGGCCGCCAGCACACCGAGGAACCCAAGGTCAAAAATGAGTTTCTCTGAAAAGGAGAACGAAATCGCTGTCAGCCAACTGTTCAGATGGCTCTTGTGATGCTCCCGATGAATCCAGTGGAGCCGGCGTATGTGAAATGCCCGGTGAGAACCATAATGCCAAATCTCGGCCCAGATGGTTGCGGTGACAAGAGAACAGATGAATGAGAGCCAGCTGGTGTTCTTGAAGAAACCCAGATAGAGGAAGGCGGCCAACAGCACAGCGTGCAGGGGGGCATGGAGTGAGTTCCTCAGCTCCCTTTTAACCTGCGCGGAACTGATCGGCAAAGCATAGATGGTTCGCTCGCATATCTTCCACTTCCTGGTGATAGCAAGATACCAAAGCAAAGCCATCGCATGGCCGAGGGTAGCAATGATGACCAGGAGAACTATCTCGGGTGTGGTTATCCGCATCGCATTCACCCTGTGCGTGAATTTCTATGCCCGGCGCACGCTGTCTACTAGTTTAAAAAACTGGGCCTTCATAATCACATTGAGATACTCTCGCACGCCGCGTTCGTTGCTCAACCTTTTCCCGTGCCGGGCAACTTCAAGCATCATAGGATGAGAAAGCCCGTTTTCGCGATGGAAGAAAGGCTCACCCGCCACTGTGAAGCCGATCGCCTTATAGTAGGGCAGCAGCGCGGGCACGCAATCGATGTAAGTTTCCTTGACAGAGTTGCGCATCCCATAGCGCGCGACCGCGGAAATCAACTTGAGCGATGTCGGGCCGCCGCGCCTGGCTTTCGTGACTATGAATTTTGTGCACACCGCCGTGGCCTCGGGATGGTGCTGCGACGCGCGCATACCATACAATTCCTCGAGAATCCCGACCGCGCCTTCGCAGCACAGATTCAAGCGCACTGTTCCTATGGTCTCTCCCTTCTCGATGGCGAGGAAGGTGTGACCTGCGATATCCAGATCGTCGGCAATTATCTTTTTCGTGTGATCGGCGTAAGGGGACTGGCGCCGTAATTCTTCACAATATACGGTGTACCTCAAACGTTGCGCCTTTTCGAGCATCGCCTTATTCCGGCACAGGAGCACACTGATTTCCGGGGAGGCACTAAAGGCTTTCGCGGTTGAATCGAGAATGAGATTATCGCCCACTCTCTCTTCTGCAATGAACGCAAGCTGCCGTAATACCTGCACCGCCAGCGCAGGCTGATGTTCCTCCAGGGTGGCAAACGTGGAATCGTCGATGACCAGGGCGGAGGTCGCCGTTCTTGCGGTCACGGTTGCTGTGGCCGACCCACCGTGTAAAAATCCTATTTCGCCGATGGGAGAACCAGAACCGGCGATCACGATCTCAGGCGCGCCTTTTAATTGGCGATCAACGGCAACCGAGCCCTCCACCATTAAGTACATATCGGAGTAGTGGTGGCCTTTGTGGCGGAGGATATCTCCCGGTTTAAAACGCACGGCTGGACAGAACGAGCGGAGCGACTCTGTGTCGATCGAAGCTTGCGTCACGGAACGACCCGCCTTGCCGGAAGAAGCGAAATAGTATCACTGGCTATAAACAGTTGCAAGGTTCAAAAACGCAATTCGCAGCTGTGAAGCTGTAAGGACCTGTCTGGCTAGAAGCTGCGCAAAAGAAAATCTCGCGCGCTCCCAAGCACCTTCTCTCGCATCGCGGGCTCTGGCAACAGGCGAGCTAGTTCAGTTGCCCCGATCATCGTGGAAAAGATCGAAAAGAAAGCACGCTCTTTGTCAGCAGTACGCCGGCCCGGCATAAAGGGAAGTATTCGATCCTTGTAGTTCACGAGCTCGGCAAGGATCTGCCCCCTCATTCCCTTGTCGACCCGCGCCAGCTCTGGGGCAAGGGCCGCCAATGGGCAGCCGTGCTCGACATGATCGCAGTATTCCAGGCTGAGATAGGCCTTCACCATTGCCTTCCACGGTGCCTCGGATCGCGACTGTTTGGCCGCACGAACCAGATTGTCGGTCATCTCCCGGAAGGCCTCGTGCAGTGACTCCAGGAGCAGCTCGTCCTTGTTCCCGAAGTGTTTGTAAAAGCCTCCGTGGGTCAGACCGGTGTCGCGCATAACAGCTGCCACTGCTGCGCCGTTCAGACCCTCGGTGCGTACGCGTCGCGAGGCGTCTTTCACAATCTTTTGGTGGACTTCGGCTTTGTGTTCGGGTCGGTAACGCATGGCTCATTATAGGATGCTCAAGATCATCCCACGATGCAGGCGGCTGCAGCATCTGAATAAAATCGAATCCATAGGATGATAAATATCATCCTATGGAAAAAGGGAGAACTCCTATGTCTCACCCGATTCTGATCACAGGCGCAGCCGGCGGTCCGCAGGGATCAACCGGACGCCTCGTCGCGGGGTTCCTGCTCAAGCAGGGCATTCCCGTTCGCGCCTTCGTCCATAAGCTCGATGCCCGGTCCGATGAACTCCGCCAGCAAGGTGCGGAAATCTTCCAGGGCGATCTCCTCAACCCAGCCTCAGTCCAGGCGGCAATGAAAGAAGTAAAGCGGGCTTACTTTACCTATCCGGTGGCCGATGGGCTGCTTGAGGCAGCCACCATCTTTGCGGCAGCGGCTCGCGATGCCGGACTGGAACTGTTGGTGAACAATTCGCAGTTTCAGGGTACGCCTGGTGATCCCGCATTTCGCGATCTCCAACGCGCTCCATCATTCCGAAATCTACAGCATCGGCTGGCCGATCGCGTCTTCGACTGGGCCCAGGTTGGGGCCGTTCATCTTCAAGCGCCGCCCTATTACGAAAACGTGCGCGCTCTGGTCAGCCGGAGCGTGACCGAGCAAAATGCCGCCTTCCTGCCGTGGGGTGATGGCAAGGCCGTCATTCCACTCGCCGGTGCAGAAGACGTAGCCCGAGTAGCCGCAATTCTTCTCGCCGGCTCCGGCCTGCCCTCCGAGAACGTATACCCCCTGGTGAGCGAAACTCCAACAGTGCGGGAAATCGTTGAAACTCTGGGGAGGGCAATCGGGCGGGAGATTCGATATGTGCCAATTACTGACGAACAGTGGGCTGATGCAGTAAAGGAGCGAATCAATCCTCACGCGCTCGATCATCTGACCCATCTTTGGCAGTACTACCGGAAAAGTGAGCAACACTACCAGGTTACCGATGCCAGTCGTGTGCTTACTGGCCGCAATCCACAGACGTTGGAAGAGTTCTTCCTGGCGAACGCCAAATCTTTCGGCTCCTAAGGTCACGTAAGGGGCGCAAATAAAATCTGAATCGTATGGGATGACATATGTCATCCCATACCACAGGAGGGCTAAATGTCAGCAGAAATCATCTTCCCAATCCATCTCGTCTTAGGGTATGTCGCCTGGTTGCTCTGCTTCAGCGTATACATCCTGCCCAAGCTAAGGTCGATGGGCCCGGTTGAAACGCAGCGCGCCATCGCCACTCTGCATAGCTTTCGCTTCTTCGGGCTCGTCTTTATTCTTCCCGGCGTCGTCGGCCCCAATCTGCCGGCAAGCTTCGCCGCGTTCGCCGCCTATTGGGACTTCGCAACCGGGTTGCTCGCCATACTGGCGCTTCTCACGGTAAGAATACGTCCACTCTTCTGGCTGTTCGTCGTCGCCTTCAATTTCGTCGGCTTGGCAGACATCCTCATCGACTACTATCACGCCGTCCGAATTGGCCTTCCTGCACTGGCCGGGCAGTTGGCCTCCACCTACGCCATCCCGGTCATCTACGTGCCTCTGCTGGTGATCACGCACTTCGTCGCTTTCTATTGGCTGGTGCGTCCTCCGTCTAAGGCAGCTCGCACCCTCGCCGGCGATACGGTCGCAGCCTAGTTCCGGCCGACCGCCCCCATCAACCATCATTCTGGAGAAACGTTATGGCTGACACCACCACCAAGGTGCGCGCGCACTATAGCCCCACGAACCTCACCGGCCGGATCAGGTCGGCTCTCGCGGCGATCGCGCCCGAAGGGCAGATGTTGACCGTCTCTCAGCTCGCTCCTCTTGACCAGTTCCATATCCGAGGTATGCTCGCGACCGCGGAACTGGCCACCGCCGCTGGGATCGAGCCATCGACCCGCGTGCTGGATCTGGGCTGCGGCATCGGCGGCCCCGCGCGCTATCTCGCCGCCACCTTCGGCTGTAAGGTAACAGGCGTCGACCTGAGCCCCGCTTTCATCGATGCGGCCACCTACCTGACAGCGCTCTGCGGGCTATCGGATCGCGTGAGCTTCCACGTCGGCAACGCGCTGCATCTGCCTTTCGAGGACGCGGCCTTCGATACGGTGTTCCTGCAGCACGTGGCGATGAACATCGAGGACCGCCCCGCCCTCTATGCCGAGGTGCGCCGCGTCTTGACCCCGGGCGGCCAGTTCGTCAGCTACGACGTGGTGCTTCGGGATGGCAATGTCGTGTATCCCGCCCCATGGGCTCGCGATGCTTCGACCAGCTTCCTGCTCAGCGAGACCGACACGCGCGTCGCGCTGGAAAAAGCCGGCTTCAAGGTGGCCCTCTGGCGCGACGACACCCAGACCGCGCTCGACTGGTTCAAGGCGGCCATGGCCGGCTCGCCTCCGAGCGGCCTGAGCCTTGGTGTCGTAATGGGTCCGGACTTCGCCACCACCACCGGCAATCTTGCCCGCAACCTCCGCGAGAACCGCCTCGGCGTGCTGTCCACCATCCTGACCTGAACGCCCGTCGCCTGACAGTGGGCGCGGCTACCGTTCAGTTCGGTCCCATTCTGCCGGCTCGGGGCGTGGTGCTTACTCCCAGGACATCGTCTTGCTGGAAAAGTCGAAGTGCACCCGGCGAGCCTGGAGTGCGGAGATACCCACAATTCCGTCGATCCCAGGGAGCATGTCGGCGGCGGGCGACGGCAGCAATAGCACGGGTACCTCGCGATTCTTCTTACCGAAGACAACGTCGGGCAGAGTGGCTTGCTTGACCGGCACGCGTCCGCCCATGGTCGCGTTCTTGAGGCTGCCCGCCGTGCGTAGAGCCGGCACCCTTTCGCGCAGCCGCTCCTCGTACAAGAGGATGCCCGGCGATCCCGTATCGACGAGGAGGTGAACCGGACGATTCTGAACCTGAAGCTCAACCACCAGGCACTTCGTCATGGGATCGCCGCCCGCCGTGTAAGTTTTTTGCGGGGTGGGATCGAAGATTAAAGCCCCGGCGCCAAAATCGATGGCGACGTTGCTCAGTTGGAGAAGGTCCATGCCGATGATGGCATCGGCCTTGCCGGCGAACTCGGAATAGCGCGCCAGATCACCGACAAGCACGGCCACGTTGCCGGCGCGAATGGGACCGAACTGAACTTCAGGGAGGGTGGCCGTTTTCCACTGGAGATTTCGGTCAAAGTTGAAACTCTGCGCCGTGTGCGCATCCAGCTTCAGCTTTTCGGCAACTCTTTGGCCCACCATGCTGATGGTCGCCCCCGTGTCCAGAATGAACTTCAGGTGGGCTTGGTCTCCGATGCGGCCTTCGACCTGGATAAGGTACCCGGAGACAAGCCGGAAAGGCAGGGCACTGCCCGGCGCGATCTCAGATGGCGTGGGTTGGTCGTTTGCTTGCAAAGGAGAAGGGAAGAAAAGGCTCAGACAGGCCAGAGGAAGCAGCCAACGGTTCATGGAATTCGCCTCGGCCGCAGTAGCGGCGAGGTCGAGCTTCCAGCTCCCGGCAAGGAGCCTCAATTCGCCCCGAATCTCTTCGTCCTATCAACTTTGTCTGCGCGTAATGCCCAGATGGCGCTAGACTTAGCTTCACTATCTCCTGGAGATCTCTCAGCACTCGGTCCCTATCTCACACCTGTTTGTGGTGTCACCATGGGCAACTCGATACAACCGCCGATCGCTCGCTTTGAAGATTTCGAAGTCAACCTGGAAACGGGCGAAGTGTGGAAGGCGGGCAGACCGCTAAAGGTACAGGACCAGCCGTTCAGGGTTCTGGCAGCCCTGCTCGAACGGCCCGGACAGATCGTTCCCCGCGAAGAGCTGCGTCAACTGATCTGGCCGGAGAAGAGCTTCGGGGACTTTGACCATGCCATCAATCTGGCCATAACCAAGCTTCGGGCCACCCTGGGCGACTCAGCGGATGTGCCGCATCTGATCGAAACGCTCCCCCGCCGTGGCTACCGGTTCATCGCACCGCTGAAGGAACAAAGCAATCTATCTCCTCCGTCCGTCATCGCACCGCCGAAGGAAGCAATGGATCCATCTCCTGCGCCTGAGCAACCAGCCAAGGCTGCGGGAAGAAAGCTCTGGCTGATCGTTGGCGCCCTGGCACTTGTCATGGTGGCTGCTGTGGCGATGTGGCGGATGATCTCGACATCCCGGCAGCAGCCCTCCACCGGCGAGATTCTGCCCCTGGTCTCTATGCCAGGCCAGCAGGACATGCCTGCTATTTCTCCCGACGGCAGCCAGGTTGCTTTTGCTTATTCGGGAGGCCCGCAACCCGGCATTTATACCGCCCTGGTTGGCGGGGAAAAACCTTTGCAACTCACCCATGGTGACAGCGACGGCAATCCAACGTGGTCGCCCGATGGGCGGCAAATCGCGTTTGCGCGCTTTAGCAATTCCGGCCTTGAAAAGAAGCTATATGTGATTCCGGCTCTTGGCGGCTCGGAACGTCATGTCTATACCACTTTGTTCCCGCAGTGGTCTCAATGCAACAAGATGAGCTGGTCGCCCGACGGAAAGTCGTTGATATTTTCGGAAGCGCTGGATAACAACGGCAAAGCCCGCCTGAGCATACTTTCACTTTCTGACTTGACCGCTCGCCCGTTGACTTCTCCACGTAATCAGCAGTTTGATTGCGACCCCGTGTTCTCCCCCGACGGCGCCACGGTCGCGTTCGCACGCGGCCCCATGGGAGCTTTTCTGAGTGACTTGTATGTGCAGAAAGTAGACGGTGGCCAACCTCTGCGTCTTACTACCGGAAATTCCGGAGGGGATGCCGCCTGGACGCAAGACGGCAAGGAAATCGTGTTCGATTCCCGTGCTCGAGGGTTTCAAGGTCTATGGCGCATTTCCGCTTCAGGAGGGACGCCACAGCCGGTTGCCACTTCGGGGGATGCCGATGAGCCCTCGATCTCACGCAGAGGGAGCCAGCTTGCTTACCGGGTAGCTAAGCAGTGGGACACAATTTGGCGGCTCGACCTGAAAGACGAGCGGCATCCCATGGCTCCGCCCGTGCGGCTCCTATCCGGCAGGGGATTTATCTGGAAGCCCAGCTATTCTCCCGATGGCAAGAAGATCGCCTTCGAATCCAACCGAATGGGCTTAGGGAACATTTGGATGTGCGACAGCAACGGATCCAATTGCTCTCAGCTCATTGACCGGCACGGGGCATCGGCCACTGCCCGCTGGTCCCCCGACGGCCACTACCTTGCCTTTGAGTCGGTAACCCAGGACTATTGGCAGGTTGGCGTTCTCGAATTACCAGATGGCACGCCCCATATGCTGACGACTTTTCCTGACACCAATAATGGTGCTGCGAACTGGTCCCGCGATGGCAAGTGGATCTATTTCTATTCCGGCCACGACGGTGGGGCCTATCAAATATGGAAAATGCCGTTTGTCGGTGGATCCCCCGTCCGAGTGACGACAAACGGGGGTGTCTATGCGATCGAGTCGGAGGACGGACAGTTCCTTTACTATGCCAAATTCACCAGCTGCGGGATCTGGAAACGATCCCTGCAGACCGGCAAAGAATCACGCCTGCCGATTAACGTTTGTAATTGGTATGAATGGGCCGTTGCTCGCGGGGGAATCTACTTCCTGAACCTGGATTTTCCGCCGAATGGCAGAATCGAATTCTTCGATTTTGCTCATAGCCAGTCCATACCTATCTTCGCTCTCGACAAGCCAGCTTCCGGCTTTGGTGGTCTGGCACTTTCTCCGGATGGCAAATCGCTCCTCTTCGGCCAGAGCGAACTCGACGAGCAATACATCATGGTCATGAAGAACTTTCGCTAAGGTTTAGGCGCTGCCTAAGTTCGATGGATCCGGAATGTCCAGTTCGAAATTATTATTGACAGAATTCGGGAAGGGTCTGACACTGGCATAGATAGACTATGCCAGTGATCTGGAGACCACTCCATGGCCGCCCTCATCCGCCGAAACAACGCTACTGACAGCGGTCGTGACGAAATTCCGCCTGGCACACTCTACCTGCTAATCCTCAAAACCCTCGCTCTTCGCGGACGGCTCCACGGCTATGAAATCGCGGAGTCGATTCAGAGCTCCTCAGACGAGGTGCTGCAGGTGGAAGAGGGCTCCCTTTACCCGGCGCTGCAACGAATGTTGATCAAAGGCTGGGTCACGGCGGAGTGGGGTGTGACAGCCGGCAACCGGCGCGCCCGGTATTACACCCTCACGCGCGCCGGGGAAAAGCAGCTCCGCATCGAGGTATCGCAGTTCCAACGCGTGATGGGCGCGATTTCCCGAATCATCCAAACCGCCTGAGGAAAACCCATGAGTTTCGCGGGCGAATTGAGACGACGACTCTCCATGCTGCTCCACCGCGGCCGGTTCCAGCGCGATCTCGATGAAGAGATGCGTCTTCACCTGGAACTGCGACGCCAGCAGCAGATCGCCTCCGGTCTTACTCCCGAAGCAGCCGGCCGGTCGGCACAGCAAAGATTCGGCAATGTCACCCGCATCAAGGAGAAGAGCCATATGGCTTGGGGTTGGGAATGGCTGGAGACACTTCTGCAGGATACGGGTTATGGACTGCGCTCCATGCTGCGCACTCCGGCCATCACGGTTGTCGCGCTTATCTCTCTCGCCCTCGGCATTGGGGCCAATACAGCCATCTTCAGTTTTCTTGATGCCGTGATGCTGCGCTCGCTTCCGGTCAAGGAACCGCAGCGACTGGTCAAACTGGGTGCAGAGGATTGGGACGGCATCACTGACAGTTTCGCCTGCACCGAGCTCTACTCATATCCCTTTTACCGCCAGTTCCAGCGCAAGAACGTTGTCTTCTCAGACACCGCAGCCATCTTCAGCATGATCAACGATGTTCACGGCTTCGTCGACAACCGCCAGGAGCCGGAGATGATTCATGTCCAGACAGTGTCGGGCACGTACTTTCAGACCCTCGGAGTGAGCGCCCAGGTTGGCCGTGTGCTCAACGACGCTGACGACTCGAGCGAAGGCGACCATCCCGTTGTGGTCATCAGCGACGGCTTCTGGAAGCGCAAGCTCGGCAGCGATCCATTGGTTCTTAATCACACACTGAAACTCGGCAAAGCGGTCTTTGACATTGTGGGCGTTGCGCCTGCAGAGTTCTTTGGCACCAAGGTAGGTGAAGCTCCCGATGCCTGGGCGCCGTTATCCATGGCCCAGGTCGTCCCTCCGGGTTGGGGCAGGTACAAGGAGAACTTTTCCGAATCGCTCTATATTCTGGGCCGTTTGAAACCGGGTGTCTCCATGGAAGAGGCGACGGCCAACATCAATGTTCTTTTTCCGCAGATTCTGCGCAGCTTTCCTGATGCCAAACTCAGCCAGGAGAATCTCGCCCGGCTGGCCCGCGCGCACGTGCAGCTGGAAACCATGGCTCGCGGCCTCTCCGATCTGCGCCACACCTACTCCGAGCCGTTGAAGATTCTCATGGTCATCGTCGCGCTGGTTCTTCTGATCGCCTGTGCCAACATCGCCAACCTGCTGCTGGCCCGCTCCACCGCGCGGGCGCGCGAACTGGCTGTGCGCCAAGCACTGGGCGCCGGCAGGATGCGTATCATCCGCCAACTGCTCACGGAAAGCCTGTTGCTGGCGCTTGCCGGAGGAGCGCTGGGCATTGGTCTAGCCGCGGCCGCCAGCCGCCTTCTGCTGCGCATGATCTCGAACGGGTCCGATAACCCGCCGCTGGACGTCTCACTCAACCTGCGCCTGCTCGCCTTCACCTTCGCGGTGACGGTGTGCACTGCGTTGCTGTTTGGAACACTGCCGGCACTGCGGGCCACCCGCCTGCAACTGACAGAGAGCCTCAAGAGCGGCCGCGGTGCCTCCTCTGCCGCCGGCCGGACGCCCGTGGCCAAAATACTCGTCGTTTCTCAGGTCGCGCTTTCGCTGGTCCTGATGGTGAGCGCCTGTCTCTTCGTGCGCACACTTGTCAACCTGAACCGTGCCGGCACCGGCTTCAACAAGGAAAATGTGCTGCGTCTGAACATCGACTCCGCAGTTACCGGCTACAAAGACGGCGATCCCCGGCTCACGATGGTGCTCAAGCAAATCGAGGATCGCGTCAACGGGCTTCCGGGAGTGCAGGCAGCCAGCTTCTCTGCTTTCACGTTTGGCGGGGGCAGTTGGAACAGCTCGATCCACGTTCCCGGCATACCCGTGAATCGCAATGTAAACATAAAACACAACATCATCGGGAATGCGTATTTCAAGGTCATGCAGATTCCGATCCTCGCGGGCCATACCTTCGGACCGCAGGACACAGCTACGTCGCAGCACGTGGCCATCATCAGCGAGCAGATGGCGCGGAATCTATTTCCGGCCGGGTCGCCCATTGGACGCACTTACTTCATTGGCTCCGATGATGGCGTAGACCCTCCTTTGCAGGAGCAGGTGATCGGGGTAGCCAGGGACGTGAAGTCCGGCGATCTGGAGAAGCCGATCGCGTATATCGACTACCTCCCGTATACCCAGCGGGAATGGAACTTCGGCGATTTCGAGGTACGTTACTCGGGAGACTTCAGTGCTATCTCCAATGAGGTCCAGCAGGCGATTCACGGCGTCGATCGCAGATTGCCGATCACCGGCATCACAACCATGGATGAACAGGTGGCTCGCTCCTACACCAATCAGACCATCATTGCTGAGCTCTCGGCTTTCTTCGCCCTGGTCGCTGTGTTCCTGTGCTGCATCGGGCTCTATGGTCTTATGTCTTACCTGGTGAGCCGCCGAACGGGTGAAATCGGAATTCGTATGGCTTTGGGCGCCAACCGCTCGGAAGTGGCTTGGCGGGTGATGCGCGAAATCGGGCTCCTGGTCCTTGCCGGAATCGTCATCGGCCTGCCTGTTGCCCTTTCCGGAATACGGCTGATCCGAAACTTGCTCTATGGGCTGAGCGAAACTGATCCTTTCAGTCTGACAACCGCCATCGGAATTCTGCTCTTCGCGGGAATTGCGTCAGGATACTTACCGGCGCGACGGGCTTCGCGCGTCGAACCCGTAGTCGCCCTTCGTGAGGAATAGACGATGCGGGAGCGGTGGCTACCGCTCGAGGTCATCGGAGTTCAAGCTGGGAGTTCAAGTGTTGATTTCGATCTCATCCACGCGACCAAAGACTCTCATTTGCCTGGGGGAAGACCGCCCAGGTAATAAACACTTAGGCTGGGTGCGGCCTGCACCAGTCGCTCCAGCGTTGGATTGGGAAAGCGCTGCAGATAAGGAGGCGCCCAGCCAATCTGGTCTCCGCTGAGTGGCTTTGGCAACTCTTGTTGCACGCCTGTAGCTTTGACGAAAGCCGCAGGATCCTCGACGCCGGCCACCGAGAAGTTGACCAGGCGATGAAGGGCGCCGTTTGCGTGGGCATAAAGATCAAGATGATTGGCTTCCCCAAACTCTGCCAGCAGGACGAGAGGCGCAAGGGCATAAAGATGATAGTGCAACGCGCGGCCGCCTCGGGCCATCTCCAAGGGAAGCGATCCGTCCGGCTGTATCTGATCGACTCCATTGTCGTAAGCCGCCATCGCCCAATCGAAGTCTTTGCGATCGTTCGCGGCTACTCCGATTGCGGCGAGTTCCACTCCAGCCCAGTAAAGATGATTGTTCTGGCTATCTCCGTGTCCTGCCTTTTGTGAGCATCATAGTATTGTTTTGTCTGTTCTCCGACGCTTTGCATCCAGTTGGCGATCGTTTCCGTCTGCTGTGGGGTCGCCAAACCAGCCTCGCGAATTTTGAGATAAGCGATGGCAATTGCGCCGGCAACCCAACCTTGCACGTAATACGCCTGGTTGGAAGACATTTTGCCGGCGAGCGCGTGGTCCTGCGCCAAAGTCAGAATTTGGGTCATTGCACATTGCGCAGCGCTCCGCGAGCCTGTGTTGCGGTAGTCGTCGGCAGCGGCGACGATTGCCAGGCCGACATTTTTCACTCCATCACTTGATTTGCGATAGGCCTCCTCCCGCACCGGGTCGATGATGGAGTGGGTCGGGTCGTCGAGTCTATAGAAGCCGTCGGTTACCAGGTCGGGAGCAATGTGTGCGATGGCAGGACAGGCGTAGGCGGCCTTGGTTATCGCGACATGCTTCCCATCCCACGGCGACCGCAAAGGAGCAGCGAAGAGAGCAGGCACTCCGGCAGCAAAGAGAAGCGATAAAACTGCGCGGTTGGAAGAGGAGATAGTCAACGAACGGCGAGCTGGCTTATTCATTCTGATTTTCCCTTGGTCGAATTTCTTTGCACGCACCTAAACCTTGCGCTTCCATTGATCCTTGACGGGCCGCCCGTGGCGAGCGGCCCGCCGGCGGGTTTGTAGGTAAGAGCTAAAAGAAGAAACGCGCAGATGCCTGCATCTGGCGATTCGGTTGCGTACCGGTGATCTTGCCAAAGCCGGAAGAGGTGGCGAACGTTGCCGTCGTTCCCACCTCGGTGACCGAGAGGGCGCCGCTGGGCGACTGGAAATTGGTGTGGTTGATGACGTTGAAGGCATCTACACGGAACTGGAATCCCAGGCGTTCATGAATCTTGAAGTCCTTGGAGACCGAGGCATCAAAATCCAGTTCACCGGGCGCCCGGTTGGAGTCTCGCGCAATGTTACCGAACCCGGTCGCGACAATTTGTGTTCGCACGCCGTTAATGGTGTTGTAAACGGGGCCGGATGGGGTTAGAGGAAATTTCGTATCGGCTGCGGAATCGTAGTATTGCAGAGCCGCTCCGTTCTTGGTGGCATTCGCCAGCTTGAGTAGCTGATGGTTTCCGTTGGGGCGTTGCGATGAGCCTGGAATCTCGTTGCTCTGCGTTATGTTAACGGGCAGTCCGCTATGAGCAACGACAATGGGCGAAATATGCCAGTCACGCAGCCACCACGGTCCAGCGGTGGTATAGATCATGGCGATGTTCAGCGTGTGCTTGGCATCGATGTTGCTGACGGCTAAATCCTTGAGAAGTTCGGGCCAGCCACAGGGTATTGTGAATTTGCCGTCCCATTCGGAGCGGAGAAGTTGTAGATGGTGCTGCCATCATCCATGGTCTTGCTGTAGGTGTAGTTGGAGAGAACAGCCAGCCGTGTATTGAATTGGCGGCGAACCGATACCTGCAACCCGTTGTAGTTAGACCCGCCGGTGTTGTTGTTCACGGTAAATTGCTTGAGATTTGGAAATGGCGATGCGTTTTGGGTTGCGAGGCTGGTGTTGGCGAGGGTCACCGCAGGCACAGACGAGAGGGGAACGGCATTCTCGTTCAGGTTGTAGGAAAGGTGGAGTGCATGGTTTCCGACGTAGTTGACCTCAAGCGTAAGCGCGAGCGGCAACTGACGCTCGAAGCCGAGATTCCATTGTTCCACCAACGGCATGTGGCTTTGGTTGTTGAACGAAATTTGTACGTTGTACGGATTGGTGGCGGAGGAACCTGCTAACGCTGCGAAGGGATTGTGCAGATCCGGAGGCGGCGCAAGCGGGAAGCCCTGCGAAAGAGAGAAGGGTTGTGCGACCGCTGTTCCGAGGTTGTTGTAGTTGATGGTATTGTCAAATCCCGGATAAGCGAGTTGACCGCCGAGGTTTTGGAAAATGGTCCCGTAAAAGGTGCCAAATGCGGCGCGCACTACTGTCTTCTCGTCGAGGCTGTAAGCCAGGCCGAACCGCGGCGAAACGTCGGCTTTCGGGGTGGTGATATTCAGCGAACGGGAGACGCCGTTGAGGCCGGCCGCCAACAACGTTCCGGTGTTGGGGTCGATGCGGCTGTAAATATTGGTGGCGATGGTCAGCGGCGACTCGTACTCGTAGCGAAGTCCCAGATTCAACGTGAGCCGGGGCGTAACCTTCCAGTCGTCCTGGAAGAAAATGCCGAGGTTGTTGTTACGCCTGCCGGTGGGTGGCTGGGGCTGCTCATATTGGGCAGTCTTGACTTTGCCCAGCAGCAAATCCGCAATTTGCGTATTTGGAGTTCCGGTCGCTCCGTGATTCGTGATCGAGCCATCGAATTGCAGCAGACCTTCGGGGCTGGTGGCGGGGTTGTAGGAATTGAACTGGTTCTTGCGCCAGGACGCACCGATTTTGAAAGTATGCGGACCAAACGTCTTGGTAACCGATCCGAAGGGCGTGTAGGTGTTGGTGATATTGACCTGATCCGTGTTGGTATCCGGGCCGATGTTGCTAAAGCCGAAACTATTGCTGGCGTTGTCTTGAGCGGTGGTGCTGGCGGAAATTTGCGGCGTCTGGCTCAAGGGCAAGGACGCGATTCCGAGCGTTTCCGCCACATTCGAGGCCCTTTCCGGGAGGATTGCGCAGCACCACGTTGCGGAAGAAGCCCATGTTCAAATCCATGACCAGAGTAGGCGTCCAAATACGCGTGTAATCGACCGAAGGCAGCCAGGCGTTGGTGCAACTGCAATCGTAGTTTGTATTGAGCAGCGGATTGTCGTAGCTGACGTATTGCGGCGAGGTGTTGGTGTAGCGGTAGACGTTGAAGCTGAACCTGTCGTTGGGGGTTAGAACCTCATCGACGCGCACGACGATCTTTTGCGTGTGCGATGTCAGATTTTGCAGTGAGGTCCAGTTGCCGGTGTAGCGGTTGTTGACCGCATCGTAGGTGCCGACCGTGTTTGGAAGGGGCAGCAAGGCCAGGATCTTCGCTGCTGCCGGATCGATGCCTGTGACCTGGTTGCCGGGAAATTGTGGTGTTTTCGTGCCGCCGGGCTGATAAATCGGCTGCGGCGTGCGCGGTTTGCCAGTGGCGTCGATGGGGGCTAAGGCGTTCGAAAGATCGCCGGTGCGCTGGGCGGCGGTGGGAACTGTTTCTGTCACCAGCGTCGAGTTCGGCGCGCGAGGTGCGGTCGTAGTTGACGAAGAAGAAGGTCTTGTCGCTGGCCGTTGTAAAGATGTGGAATCCGGATCGGTCCACCGATGGAACCGCCTTCCTGGAAGAAGCGATCGCGGTTGCGCGGCGTGACCGCTCCTGTCGCTGCATTGATGGTGTCTTTGTGGAAGTACTGGTTGGCATCGAGCGCCTCGTTGCGCAAGAGGAAGTAAAGATTCCCGTGGAATATGTTGGTGCCGGAGATGGAATTCACCGAGATCACCGCGCCCGAGGTGCGTCCATACTCGGCCGGCGCATTGTTCGTCAGCACGCGGAAGGAGTCGACACCATCGGGCGAGGGCAGCGTGGCGGGTGTGCCCGTCGAGGCGACGATCGTGGAAACGCCGTTGAGCAGCACCTCTGTGTTCAGCGTGCGGCTACCGTTGATGGAGAGCTGCGAGGTCGATGGCTGATCGGCAGCGCCGCCATGCACTACGCCCGGTATGAACGACAGCAGGTTTTCGGTGGCTCGTTGCTGCAGGGGAATATTCTTGACTTCCTGCGGTGAAATGAGCGTGGAGACGTCTGATGTGCCACGATCAATTTGTTCGCCCTTCGACTCCACCGTGACTACCTGGCTCGCTTCGCCAATTTGCATAGTGATGTTCACCGAGGCGACCTGCGCGACTGTCGCGACAAGGTTGTCGATGACCGCATCTTTCAAGCCCGAAGAGCTGACGGTCACCTTGTAAGTTCCGGGGATAACCTGGGGCGCGACGAAGGCGCCGGCGGAGTCGGTCTGGCCGGTGTACACCGTCACGCCCGTATCTTTGTTGACGATGACGACCCGGGCGTTCGGCACGAGAGCACCGCTGGGATCGAGAACCTGGCCGCGAATGGTCGCGTTAGTATTCTGCGCGTACGCCACCCTTCCGTGTGAAGCAACCACCAGTAGCGCGCACCATCCCGCAAGAGCCAATAAAGCCAATGCGGTCTTCCGCAGAAGCCCCCCCGCCCGATACCGTTCTGCTTACTGCTTGTGTGAAGTTCATCAGAAAGACCTCCCGAGGCTTTTGGCAATATAAATTTTCATAGCATTCGCAATCTCTTTGTCTCTGCCATATAGACGTGCGGGTAAGGCAAGAGACAAACGGTTGTCTTAACGGGCCGTTTTAGACAAACCATTGCGGAGGAGAATGAAAAGGCATCGGGGGAGCAATTGTCAACCGTCCCGCACAATGGGACAGAACAGAGTCTTTATCTTGACAAATCTGCGGTCAAGCCCCGCGATCCTCGGCGCCGCATAGCCTGCCTCTCAGGCAATGAATGCTACGTGGCTAAGGTCCGGCCACACTCTATGAGAGCAGCCGCTGCGCCAGGGTTTCCGAGTCGCCGGCTGATAACCCGCGCCCGTGCCGTGCGGCCACATCGATTTGCAAATTGTCCGTACAGTTGGCGTCTAAGCCACTACGTCTGGGGCAGGTGCTCCAATTCTGGAGGCGTCTGGAACTCGCACGGCGCATTTGACCACCAAGCCGCTTAGCTCCGTTGTGGTTGGGACCGTTATTAGTAGCGGCATCTTTCTTTCCCCACTGAGGTGATGGCAACCCACGCACGTGATCCGAATGGCTGAGATCGGCACCGAGCATCGCAAGGGGACACACGTAAGGCCTCTCTTGCACTTCCGACTCTCCAGATATGTGAAACATGACCCATCAAGAAGAACCGCATTGCTAGGCATTGTGAGCCGTTCATTGGGGTACCAGCCCCGCGTGTGCCTCGGCGGATAACAGGGCGCTGCTAGCGAGGGATCAGGGTCAGGAGACCTTTGCATCCTATTGACATTCCCACCTGTACTTGTTTACTCTAGGCATGTTCCAGCAAGGCCTTATGGAAAATAAGAAGAACGCAGTCCGTGATCTGTTTCCCGGCGCATTGGAGATGATGATTCTCGAATCCCTCCGCCGCCAGCCGGCGCACGGATATGCCCTGGTCCAATACATCCAGCAGCGCTCGAACAATCTGCTTCAGGTGGAAGAGGGCTCGCTGTATCCGGCACTGCAGCGCCTGCTGAAAGCAAAGCTCGTGCGGGCCGAGTGGACCGTATCGTCTTCAACCAACCGTCGAGTGCGCATCTACGAGATCACGAAAACCGGTTTACACCATCTCGAGCGCGAGATCTCCAGCTTCGACCGGATGCTCGACGGCATCCAGATGGTCCTCGGGCCCGCCAGAGGCGCCGCGAATTCTTGAGGAGCCTCCGCAATGAGCTGGTTTGAGCGAATCTTCCGTCGCAGACGTCTGGATAACGAATTATCTGAAGAGGTGCGCGAACACCTCGAAGAGAAGACAGAGCAGCTCATGCGCCTCGAGCATCTCTCTCATGCAGAGGCACGGCAAGCAGCCCTGCGCGCGTTCGGCAATCTTACCCTGGTCGAAACGCGGAGCCGCGAGGTCTGGGGATGGCCCAGGCTTGAATCTATCCTTGCTGATCTGAGGCTGGCCCTGCGCCGGCTCAAAAAGGCGCCCGGCTTCGCCGCTACCGTGCTTTTCACCTTGGCCATTGGCGTCGGCGCCAATACGGCGATCTTTAGCGTCGTAAACAGCGTACTTCTGAAGCCACTTCCCTATCCCGATGCCGGCCGTCTTGTTTCCTTATGGCTCAACGCGCCCGGTGCAACGGGTCTCGCCATGTTTCAGAAGGGCCTGCCCCTCTCTTCCTCGATGTACTTCGCCTTCAGCGAGAACAACCGGACCTTCGAGTCGCTCGGGATTTGGGCCACCGACAAGGCCAACGTGACCGGGCTGGCGCGGCCCGAGGAAGTGAATATCGTCCTCGTAACCGACGGTGTGCTGGAAGCGCTTGGCGTTCCTCCGTTCACAGGCCGCGAGCTGACGGCCGCCGATCAAGTCCCGAACGGCCCCATGAACGTCGTGCTCAGCTACGGATACTGGCAGCGGCGCTTCGGTGGCGATCGCTCTGCGATCGGTCGTACCATCGTCATCGATTCCAAAACGCGCACGATCATCGGCGTCATGCCGCGCGGGTATCGTGTTGTCGACCGGGACTTCGACATCCTGGCGCCGTTCGCGTTCGAACGCAACAAACAACAACTGTCCGGTTTCGGATATCAGGGAATCGGGCGCCTTAAACCCGGAGTGACGATCCCGGAGGCCAACGCCGATCTCGCGCGCATGATCCCGATCTGGATGGACTCATTTTCGAACGGGCCGGGAAGCAACTCGCACGACCTCGTCACATGGAGAATCACACCTGACCTTCATTCCCTGAAACAGGAGGTCATTGGCAACGTGGGCAGTGTTCTTTGGGTGGTGATGGGCACCATTGGACTTGTGCTGCTGATCGCCTGTGTCAACGTTGCCAATCTACTGCTGGTTCGGGCCGAAGCTCGCCAGCTCGAACTCTCCATTCGCGCGGCCCTGGGCGCCGGGCGTGGCCGCATCGCGCGCGAACTGTTCGTGGAGAGCGTGCTGCTGGGACTGATCGGCGGCGTGCTCGGAATCGCTGTCGCTGCGGCGGGTCTGCGCCTTCTCGTGTGGATGGGTCCGGCCAATCTACCGCGTCTCCACGAGGTCTCCCTCGACGCCGGTTCTCTCTTCTTCACCTTTCTCCTTTCGCTCTTGTCCGGTCTGTTCTTTGGATCGATTCCCGCCTGGAAGTACTGCCGGAGTCGCGTCACGGTGAGTCTGAGCGCCGGACGCACCGCCAGTGCGAGCCGCGAGCGCAACCGATCCCGCAACATTCTGGTTGTGGCCCAGGTCGCGATGGCGCTTGTGCTTCTGGTGTGTGCGGTTCTGATGATCCGGACCTTCCAGCAACTGCGCAAGGTAGATCCGGGATTTACGGATGCCCCCAGTTTGCAGACCCTGCAAATCGCAATCCCGGAGTCTTCCATTGCCGATCCGCGCATGGTCACCCGCGTCGAAAACAACATCGCGGATAAGCTCGCCTCCATTCCCGGCGTGACCTCCGCCGGTTTTGCCAGGCTCGTGCCCATGGAAGGTGTTGAGCCTGGCTGGGGTGTCATTTTTGTGGAAGGAAAGACCTACGAAGGCGATGCGCCGAATCAGTTCTTCAACTACGTCTCCCCGGGCTACTTTCAGGCTCTCGGCACTCGCCTGATCGCGGGACGCGATCTCACCTGGAATGAAGTCTACGGCATGCAACGAAAAGTGATCGTTTCGGAAGGCCTTGCCAGAGAATCGTGGGGTAGCGCGGCCGGAGCCGTCGGCAAACGCATTCAGGAGGGCGTCGGTAAGCCCTGGTACCAGGTGATCGGTGTGGCTCAGGACGTTCGCTACAACGGTGTCGACGAAAGAGCGCCGGCGATCGTTTACTGGCCGTCGTTGATCGTCAGTTCCTATTTCGGGCCCTACACAACACGCTCGGCGACGTTCGTGGTCCGCAGCAGCCGGGCCGGAACGGAAGCTTTCCTCAAAGAGGTGCAGGAAGCCGTCTGGCAAGTTAATGCCGGCCTTCCCGTGGCCTCGTTACGTACCATGCAGGAGATCTGCTCCAGGTCGCTGGCTCGCACTTCCTTCGCCCTCGTCATGTTGGGGATCGCCGCCTCCATGGCGCTCGCTCTCGGCATCATCGGCATCTATGGCGTCATCTCCTATGCCGTATCGCAACGCACACGCGAAATCGGCATTCGCCTGGCGCTGGGCGCCCAGAAGAGCGAACTGCGCTGGATGTTCGTGCGTTCCGCTTTAGCGCTTGCCGGGGTTGGCATCGTCATGGGCCTCGGAGCAGCAGCCCTGGTCGCGCAGCTGATGAGAGCACTGTTGTTTGGTATCAGCCCTCTGGATCCCCTAAGCTTTGCCCTCATGCCCCTGATCCTTGCCGCAGCCGCGGCGCTTGCCAGCTTTCTGCCGGCCTCTCGCGTTGCCTCCATTAATCCCGTAGACGCGTTAAGAGCTGAGTAATTGTCTCTGCCCATGAGGCAAGGCAATGCTTCAGAGACTGGAATCGGAAGCTCCGTCCGGCCATCGGGCTAACCGCAGAAGATACCCGCCTCGAGCTTCGTCCTGGTTGTTCCGCCCTGCATCAGCAAGCGTTCGAAAGATCCATCGCGAGGCCAGAAAACTTGGCAACCAACCCGTCATCTCTTTCGATTGGAGCAGATGGAGCCAATTCGCGATCAGGTGGTATACGTATTCCGACAGAGAATTTGAAGAAATCGGGCCACAAAACCGAGGGAAGATTCCGTTCCTTCGGAATGCCCAACAAAATTCTTCACACCAGATAGGACCGAATGAAAACGAGGATCGATTTCGCGCTTATGCTCTCACTAGTGCTTGCGGTGGGCGGCGCCACCTTGACGATGGCGCAGCAGGCCCCCACGGCAGGGGGTTTTCCTCCACACCGGCCTCAAGGCTCCTGCGACATCTACGCCTCCGCCGGTGACCCCTGTGTCGCCGCACATAGCACGACACGCGCGTTATATGCGACCTATAACGGTCCCCTGTACCAGGTGCTGCGCCAATCGGACGGCAAGACCCTGGACATTGGTGTTGTCCAGCCTGCCGCCTCGCCAGCTCCGGATCCGGGCGGATACGCAGACGCCGCTGCACAGGATAGGTTCTGCGCCGGCACCTATTGCTGGATCAGCATCATCTACGATCAATCTCCCAAACACAACGATCTCACCCAGGCTCCTCGTGGCGGGTTCAGCGGCCCCGCGTTGGGAGGCTTCAACAACCTTCCGCTTGCCGATATGGCGCCGATTACGATCATGGGGCACAAGGTCTACGGGGTATTCATCGAACCCGGCATGGGCCTCCGCCAAAACGATGTGAAAGGCACCGCCGTCGACGACCAGGCAGAGGGACAATACTGGGTAGTCAGCGGTAAGCATTTCAACTCCGGTTGCTGTTTCGACTACGGCAATGCCGAGATCGACAGCCGCGATGATGACAACGGGACCATGGAAACCCTGTATTTCGGGAACGCCACGCCGTGGTATAGCGGCAGCGGGAATGGTCCGTGGATCATGACCGACCAGGAGAACAATCTCGTTGGATGCGTCAACCAGGACGGTTCCAAAGGTTGTCCAAATCTACCCACTATGTCCTCGCGTTTCGTTACCGCAATCGGCAAGGGAGAACCGCACCATTGGGCTTCCCTGGGCGGTGACGCGCAAAAGGGCGACCTGACGGTCATGTTCGAGGGGCCGCGCGTGAATCCTACGTATGACCCGATGCGCAAGCAGGGGGCGATTCTGTTGGGCAACGGCGGCGACAACAGTGACGGCTCGCAAGGAACGTTTTATGAAGGAGCGGTAACAACTGCTGGCACATATCCAGCGAACGCTACTGACCAGCTTGTGCAAGCCAACATTGTGGCTGCCAGGTACGATGTGGCTCCACTGACTGTGTCACCCGTGGCGACGGCCTCTACTCCGACAGGAGTGCAGAGCTTCACTCCCGGGTCTTCGCGAGACATCCTCGTAACCTTCACGAATACGACAGGAGCGCCTGCGGCGGGCGTCACCTTGAGCCTCTCAGTACCCAGTAACCAGTGGACCTCTGTCGTTTCCGGCACGACCCAGACATCCAGGAGTTTCTCTGAGCAGGTCCCAATAGGTGCGACCCTGAGCGCGACTTTCAAAGTCACTTCCGGCCAGGTAGCCGTCAACGGCGATCTCGTCGCCACCGCATCGTGGACGAATCAGGCCGGCGGCAGAAGACAAGTCGAGACAGCGGTTCAGAAGGTGCGCAATGCATTACCCGTCAAGATCAACGAGTTTCGAGTCACTTCAGCCGCGCCAGCTTCTGGTCCCGCCGGCAACCCGACGAACTCCTTTATCGAGCTGTACAATTCAGGTCCACGCAGCATCGATATTTCCAACTTCACTTTGACCGCGCACCCAGCCCATCAGGCTATCTTCTCGACGGTAAAGATCCCGGCTGGAACGAAGCTTGCCGCCCGCGGCTTTTACTTGCTCGGTCTCTCCAACTCCGGGCTGTCGGCCCCTGCGCGCAGGGGCGACAGCATCCTCTACATCAGGAACACGGATGGCATGTCGGCCGGTAATACCATCACCATCGGTACGGGCTCCGGCATGGAAACCCGCAAAATTGCCAGCCTAGGGACGGCCGCCGCCAACCACACCACCCTGTGGCAACCCCTTCCCGAAGGACCGGTGATCACAATTCCCGCCGGGTCGACCAATGTGCCTGTAGAGAGTGCATCCGGCTTCGTTGTTGGTCAAAAAATAGCACTTGGCTATGGTTCTACTTACCCGGTCGCTGCCAATCCTGTGGAACAGTACGAGATAGCTACGGTGACCGCGGTGGGCAAGCCAGGCACACAAGCCTGGCTCGCGACCGATGCGCCTGCTGGAGCCACCGACATCAAGGTGACCGACCTCTCCGATATCTCCATCGGTGACAAGATCAGGTTGGATATCGACAGCGTCGGCCATGGAATCGAAACTGTTACCGTGGCGCATGTCGGCACAGCCGCAGGCCGGACGAATCTCTCAGCTCCAACGAGTGCCGGAGCAACCCGGATCAGCGTACGCCGGGCGGAGGGTTTCTCTGTAGGCGACCGGATCACGGTTGGCACGCCGGCCAGCCAGGAAGCCGTGACCGTCACAGCCGTAGGCACCCGGGGGCCGGAGGGTACCGCAATCGACATTACACCCGCCCTCGCTCAACCCCATGTGGTCAGTGAATGGGCGGTGTCTCCGGGCACGGGACTGGACCTCGCGGCTCCCCTGAAGTTCCATCATTCGGCCAATCTCCCGTTCAGCGATCGCGGCACAGGAATCAGCTTCCAGCCGGCGACTGCCTTTGCCCACTCGAGCAACGAGCCGGTCCAGGCGCTTGGCGCCGGGATCGCACTCGACACACCGCTCGAGAACGATCATGGGATTCATGAGGCTGTACGGGATGCCGCCGTCAAGACCGCTGGATACCAGGGTCCTCCAGCTCCAAACCAGTGGTTTGGTGGACCTGAATTAACCACCAGGTCCCCTCAATTCGCTCATGACATCACCGTCGAAGAGGGCAGTATGGTCCTGCGGGATGCCTCGGGAGTGGTTGCCGACAGCCTCAACTATGGCGGCCTTGTCGACCCATGGGCCGCCGAAGGCGACCAGGCCGCCTCTGGAACACAGCAAAGCGGCTGCTATGTCCCGGCACCCGGCTCCATGTTTGAACCATGGTCAACGGTGGTGACGCCGGTTGCCACCAATACGAGCGCGGGACGGTTTCCCGACGGTGCGGATACTGACAGCAACTGTTACGATTTTCTCACGCAGGCCGTCGCGACTTTGTCCGCCACTTCGTCCCCGGGTGCAACCAACATCAAGATCACCAGCGTGGAAGGCTTCCGGCCTGGCCAGACGATCCTGATTGATTCTGGTGCGAACCTTGAAACCGCCGTCATCTCTACCGTTGGCACGGCAGGCGCCACTACGTTGAGTACTTCCGCTGGCATGGGAGCAACTGTTCTCCACACTGCCAACGTGACCGGCTTTGGTAAGGGTCAAACAATCTCAATCGACGATGGAGCAAACTCCGAAACGGCTGTCGTCTCCTCGATCACGGCCCGCGGCGGAGCCACCATTACGCTCGCCGCACCACTTGCTCGCCCGCACCCGTCTGGCGGACAGATCTCAGGCAGCGGTATCAGCCTCACCACTCCATTAACCCTTGCACATACCAGTGGAGCCCAGGTCTCCGACAACGTTCCAACTCCCGGCGCGCCGAATCAATATCACAGTACAAATCGTTAAGCGGCTGAAACCGGGCATACCATTCTAAGGGAACTCTTGAATCGGAATCTCGAAGCCCGGGAGACTGGCGTGCCGAGGGGCAATCCATGCCTTAGACACCTGTTGAAGAAGGTCCGATAGAACTGTCAATGAGTGCATTGACGTTGTTATCGACCGTTGGAAGCGGTGTTAGTATTAGCGGGCGGTTTATCTGGATGATTCATCGTTCTCTTTTCAGCACCGTAACTTCCTGTAAGGTACTCGGTAACTGGCGATGACTCTGTTCCCTGAGATGACGTTGGTGAGCAGAAATGCCTCCGCAGATTTTGTACGTCATGGACTTGTCCTGCTCCTCACACTCTTCGGACTTACACTTCTAGTTGCCTGTGGGGGCAGCAGCAGTTTGTCTCCTCCGGGCGCGCATTCCAACAGCGGCTTCGGCGCCAGCAGTCTGAACGGCACCTATGTATTTTCGTCGACCGCATTAAATTTGAGCGACGCTCCATTGTTTTTGACGATGGCCGGCAGTCTTACCGCTAACGGCAGCGGAGGCATTACGGGAGGGACGGTCGACCTTATCGGGGGAAAGGCCGGTGTATCCTCGCCGGCGGCTCAGCCGATCGCCGGGGGCTCCTATAGCGTTGGCACCGACGGCCGGGGACAGATTAATTTTGATACCACCACCCGTGTTGGAGCCGTCACGATTACGCTGGATTTCGTTCTGACCTCCAGCTCGCACGGGCTGGTGACTGAATTTGACAGCAACGGCGCCGGCAGCGGCACCATTGACCTGCAGAGCGCGATCACGCAGAGTCAGCTTGCGGGCTCCTACTCGTTTGCTGTCTCGGGCACTGGAGCAAACGGGACCTCGCCAACCGCGACAGTAGGCTCCTTCACTTTGGATTCCACTGGAGCCGTATCAACCGGGCAAGAAGATGTAAACAATGCCGGCGGCTACTCGGGAGCGCCGAGTCAGATCCTGACCAAGTCCGCCGTGACCCTTGGGACCACACCGGCAACGGCGACCATCGCCAGCAGCGCGGGTACGTCGTACACTTTCGATGTTTACCCCATCGGTAGTGACCACCTGAAGTTCATAGAAAATGATTCCCAACGCCTGGTTTCAGGCGATGCCTATACGCAGGGAACCTCCATACCAACCGGACAACTGGTGTTTACCTTAGCGGGCGAGGGTACGAGTGGACTGCCTCTCGATTCCGGCGGCTGGCTGACGAACAGCGGCGCCGCAATTACGGCCGGGCTTGAGGACTTTAACAACGGGGCCTCGGTAAGCCAAGCCAACAGCGTGAGCGGCAGCATCTCTGCCGTCTCCGGCGGACGTTCTGTTCTTAGCCTTAGCGGCTTCGTGAACGGCGCTGCCAACAATACTCCGGGGAATTACACGTTCGCGGCGTATCCCTTTACTTCTAGCGGTGGCGGCACCGGCATTCAGTTACTGGAAATCGATGGCCTCGGAATCACCTCCGGCGCAGCCTATGCCCAGACCAGTACAAGTCTGGCTGCATCCCAGGGGTATGGGTTGAATCTCAGCGCCCTCAACTTAAACGAGGTAGGAGTAAACCAAATCGCAAGAATCGAGGAAGACGACATTGCCGAGTTCACGGCCACTACGAGTAGTTTGAGCGGCCTCGTTGACTTAAATACCGGCGGCGGCATGCCTACTTTGGGTAAGACCCTGACCGGCAGCTTCCCGACCCCCGTGGACAGCAACGGCCGGGGCACAGCCACAACCACCTCTTTCGACTTCGACTTTTATGTCGTAAATAGCTCAACCTTCCTTCTTCTTGTCACTAATGCGCAGACAGGGAAGATAGGGACCGGGATATTCGAGCTTCAAAATGCTGCTGGTTCTCCGGCCGCCGGGCCCGGCCTCTCCCCGCACCATCCCGGTTAGTCAGGCCCGGTTGCACTTTTGCTTAGGCCGAAGCCTGAGTCATCGTGCTCTTGAGGAGAGCCTCGGTGACTCCGAGTTGGGAGCGGCCCAGCTCCGTTAAATCTGCGATCGTGCCACGTCCGACGAAATCAACCTCGAAATTGTCAGGAGCAAAATCCGGCGGCGTCCTGCCATCTAGAAACGTGAGCGCCTGCTTTTCAAGATAGGCGCTGTTCTTGGCGCAGCCAGGCGAAGAGCCAATGTACATGACGTTGCTATAGCCGCCGCCTTTGTGCTCATTTTCGACGGCGTGGACTACGTCGGAGTGCCAGAAGATGGTGTCTCCGGGCTCCATGAGTGGTATTGACGAGAGCGCTTTCAGCAATAAGCTGTGGTACTTCTCGTTCACCGACAGGGCCCGTGCGGGTTCGGCGCCGCAGAGTTCGTGTTCCGGCACGTCGTCTTGGAGAGCTCGCAACAGAACGTACACCATCGATTCGGCGATAGGAATGAGTTGAAGTGTTCCATCGCCCTTGCCCTGGCGGGTGAGAGCCGTCCATCCCTGGAAGGTGCGAAACATCGAGCAGACCGCGGGTGAGGCCACTTCGCGCGCGTCCGGACGATAGGCCGAATCAAAGGCGTTGTACTTCCGCCAGTTACCTGAGAACACGTGCCGATATACTTTTCGGAAGTTCTCATCGAGCCAGCGTTCTACGGAGCCCCCGTCCGTGTGTGGGGAAAGTCCAAGCGACGCGGAACCTGGCGGACGGCGGCGAATGCGATCCGCGTAGACCAGAGCAACATTCGGATCGAATTGACGCATTCCTTCGCTCTCCGCTTGCCACAGGTTGTTCATGAAGACCCGTACGTTGGTCAGCGACTCAGCCTGCCGGGCCTGAACCTGCGGACGAGACCAATAGATTCCGTAAATTTGCGGCTTGGCTGAAGCAAGGGTTCCGAAATACTTATCCTCAGCGGCGTTGGCCAGCTTGGCATCCAGGTTGTTCCGTTCGACATACGTCGCAATTTCCTCATCCCAGTCGGAGGCCTGCTCTTTGCTGAAGGTACTACGCACCACGCAGGCTCCCCGGCTCTTGATCCTGGCGATCAACTCGGCAGACACATTCCCGGAAGCGATATCTGCATACCGGGCAACGGGAATCACATCCAGCCCGGCTTCGCGCTCGGAAACAATTTCTTCCACGCGCCGTTGCATCTCCGCCTCAACCTCGCGGAAGATCTCTTTGTATGCAGGCAACGCCGCCCGAAGCTGCTGTTTCGTATTCCGGATTGCCTCCGGGAGATTGTCGATAACAAATGCCATATCGTTTCTCCTTTGCGCGGACTCCCGAAAATCGAAGCCGCTGCTTTCTGAACTCGACATCCTGATTGGAACGCATTAGGAGCAGTTACCGCAATGAAACCTTTACGTATCTTGATAGCCAAATGGAATGAGGCATTTGAACTAACGCGATACTTTCCTGGCCGCTATTACCGTCTTTTGGAAAGGGTGCAAGCCGCGCCTCCCCCATCTTCCGGGACGGTCGCCCGCACCTTGTCAACCCGACGCTGGTACCCCGCCATCTCCCAGACGCAAGGTAGCGGCGGATTCGCTTACTTTCCCTCAGAGGCCCGAAAAGTAGTTTCTCAGGAACCAGGTTCGCTCACGTTGACCTCGACGCTAGAATGTTCTGATGTCGGAGAAACCGGCACAGATCGCTTTTATGGTGGTATATCCCGATAGGCGCGGTACCTACCTCCGATGCGGCATAACTCCGCCAAGCCGATGGGGCAGATGAAGTTTCGCCTGCTTGTTTTCCTCGCCTTCGAAATTCTTTGCGGCGCTTGGACGCACGCACAGGATGTTTCCGATTCCACCCCCGTCTTGCGCCGCGGCGCCAATCTCGTCCTGGTGCCGACGCTGATAAAGACCAGCAGCGGCGAACCGGTTTTCGGCCTCACTGCCAATGATTTCATCCTTACTGATGACGGCATCGAGCAGAAAATCTCACTGGAAGAAGACACTGACCGTCAGCCGCTGGCACTGGTAATCGTCGTGCAGACGGGAGGTGCGGGCGGCCGCCGCCTGGATAGCTACCGCGGGCTCGGTCCGCTTCTCGATTCCATGATCGGTGCTGTTCCTCACCTTGTGGCCGTCGTCGGATTCGACAGTGACCCACACATTGAGGCAGAGTTCACCCCCGACCTGAACCACGTTGCGGGAGTGATGGCAAACCTGCGGCCAGGCAACGGTGGAGCAGCCATCCTGGATAGCCTTGCCTTTGCCGTCGACCTGCTACGCAAACAGCCAACCACCTATCGGCGAGCAATCCTCAGCATCAGCGAGACGCTCGATCATGGCAGCCAGGGCAGGCTCGAAGACGCGTTGCGCGCCATCGACGATACCAACACAACGATCTACAGCCTTGGCTTCTCCACGACGAAGGCCGACATGAAGCACCAGGCGGAAGAGTTCAACTCCGACCTCACGCCCGCTCCAGCGCACGGCTGTTTGGCTAAGGATCAAAGCAACGGGTCAGACACGCATCCGGTCCAGGTTCCGGATGGCAAGGGTAACAATCGCGCGATGCAGACGTTCGATTGCCTGGGCCTGCTCGCGCCGCCGTTACACGTTGCCCAGATGGCAGCTATGGCTGCATTGGATGGCATGCACCGCAATGTTCCAAAGATCGTCGCCCAGCTCACAGGCGGCGAATACTTCAAGTTTGAAAACAAACGCACTCTGGAGCGTGGGCTGATCACGATCTCCAACCAGGTTCCGAATAGGTACGCTCTCAGCTTCTCGCCACAGGCGGACAGCCCAGGTCTCCACGCGATTGACGTTCGCCTGAAGGACCGTACGGGTCTGCATGTCGACGCCAGAAAGAGTTACTGGGCAGACAGTTCCAGGGAACAATAAACCGTCCCGAGTAAAGACACGGGTACAATCCATCCCTCGTGCGGTGGAAGAAAATACGGTTAATTTGGGGAGAAACTTGCCGTGGCGGAGCGGTTGGAGCCGAATGTTAATACCCGCACCCTGGTGATTCTTGCTTTTTCCGCGACCGCCGGAGTGCTCGTGGAGTTCTACGATTTCTTCATCTACGGATTCGCTGCGGCCAGCGCCTTCCCCTCGATCTTCTTTCCCGAACTGCCACCCGCCCGAGCCTTGGTGCTGTCCTACCTCGCATTCGGCGCGGGTTTTCCGGCACGTCTCGTGGGCGCCTTCGTCTTTGGCCACTTTGGCGACCGTGCCGGGCGGAAGGTAACTTTCATGGCCAACATACTGATTGTGGGAGTCACCACTTGTTTAACAGGCCTGCTGCCTGGGTACGCACAGTTGGGACTCGCCGCCCCTATTCTGTTGGTTCTGTTGCGTGTCGTTCAAGGCTTGGGACTCGGAGGTGAGTTTGGCGGCGCGTCGGCTTTGCTGGCAGAATTCGGTGCCCAAAGGCGGTCGCGCGCTTTCTGGATGTCTCTGGCTAATCTTGGCATCCCCTTGGGGGGCATGGCGGCGACTGTCGCTCTGCTCCTGTTGCACAAGACCTTCGCAACCACCGGGTGGAGGGTGGCCATGCTCCTCTCGGCCGTCGTCGTTGTCCCGGCGATCATTGCGCGCTTCAAGCTGGCCGATAGCCCTCTCTTCATGCGGGTTAAACTGCGCGAAGAGCTTGTCCGCGCACCGAGTCTCGCCGTATTCAAACGGCATGCGGCGCCAGTGATTTTGTTGGCCTTGGCGGGGGCCTTTCAGCAAATGGACGGCTACGTTAGCGGGACTTATGCCATTTCTTTCATGAAGTATGCCGGCATCCCGCTAGCCACGACGGCAAGTATCCTGCTACTCAGCCGAGTTGGCGACGTCCTCGGAGTCCTTCTCTGTGGACCCTTAGCCGATCTGCTGAAACGGAGAGTTGTGTACTACGCGGCTATTGGCGTCACGACACTGCTATCCTATCCGCTCGCTCTGGCGGTCGTGAGCAAGCGCATTCTATTGCTTATGGTTTTGCAGTTCCTGGTTGCGTTCTTCGGGATGGGACTGCTGCACGGATTGGCTCCTATCCTTAGCTCCGAGACTTTCCCAACGAAATTTAGATATTCCGGCGCCGGAATCTCATTCAGTCTCGCCGCTATTCTGGGAGGGATGATTGCTCCGCCGCTTCTGGCCGGGCTGATCGGCAGTGATGTTCTCCACAAGTGGTATTACCTACCGGTGGTATACGGCGTTTATTGCGCCGCAGCCATGCTGTCGCTCCTCTTTATCCGGGAGACGCGGGACGTAACGATGGAGAATCTCGATCAGGAGGCGGGCCCTGTGTCTGAAGTAAGAGCGAAGAAAGCTCTCCCCTGATGTGCTCCGATTGCGTACCCGACGCCCTTCACTTCCCGCTCGGGTTGTAGTCGGTCAGTGTAGTCGTCAGAGTTTGGCTGAAGATCCGAGCTGTTGGGATGGATCCAGGAAGTTGCCGAACAACCGGCTGGTGTCCGACACAGACGGGCCACGCCGGCAGTGTCCGGATCGTCCGTCAAGTAAAGATATCCATGAGAAACCAGGTCTCGAAGATCGATCTCCAAATCTTTCTCATTCTTGATAACGCCAGCCTCATTTCCGCGTTAACCTAAGTAGTATTCAGCACTCGACCCGCGCCACCCTGAGGGCTTACCCGATGCGAACAGTTCTCTTCCTTTTCGCCATTCTCTCCATCTCGTCGCACGCTCAGACTCCGGTCGCCCCCAAGTCCTTCGTCGTCGCCGACGTCCACACCAGCCCATTCACGTCCAACCCCTTTATGCACGGCAACTCCATCCAGGGCGACCGATATTTCCTTACCCAGGCCAACATGGCCGAACTCATTGCCACAGCATACGGCGTCGATGTAGCCAATGTGCACGGAGGTCCCACCTGGCTGGAGCGCGATCACTACGACATCCGCGCTAAAGTGCCACCCAATACCACACAGGAGGATGTCAAGCTCATGCTTCGCACTCTCCTCGCCGACCGCTTTCACCTCGTTGTCAAAACTGCTACCGCTCCTATGCCCACCTACATCCTCTCGACCGGCTCTGGAAAGCCGAAGATGACGGAATCGGAAGGTTCGGGCGACAGCTCCTGCATCCCTGCTCCTCCGCCACCGAACAATCCTCCCGGTGCACCGTTCTACATTACCGTCAACTGCAAGCATCTAACCATGCCCGCTCTCGCCGACACTCTCCACAACTTCGCCGGAGGGTATCTTGATCAACCGGTTGTCGACGAAACCAATCTTGCCGGCGCCTGGGACTTCAACATTAAATGGACCCCTCGCAACCAGCTTGAAAAGCAGGGTGCGGATGGCATCTCCATCTTCGCCGCCGTAGAAAAGCAACTAGGACTCAAGCTGGAACTCAAAACCGCCTCCCGCCCCGTCTTCCAGGTTGCGAGCGTTGACGAAACCCCGACCCGCAACGCCGCCAACATCAACGAGGCCCTTCCCGAGCCGCCTGTGGCCGCCTTCGAGGTCAGCGTCATCAAGCCCAGCGCCCCTGACGAGAAGGGCTACGGGCGCATCACCGGCAACCAGGTCGAGACCCGCGCCATTCCCCTTAGGTTCCTTATTAACTTCGGCTGGGACCTCAACCCCAACAATAAGGAAGGAATCGCCAACGCGCCCAAATGGCTCGATGACGCCAAGTTCGACATCACCGCCAAGGCTGGAGCCAATGTTCGGGTCGACAAGTTTTCCTCCACCAGCCTCATCAACTACGAAGATCTCCGCAACATGATGCGGGCCATGATCACTGAGCGTTTTCAGATGAAGTGGCATATGGAGGACCGCCCCGTCACCGCTTACACTCTGGTAGCTGCCAACCCCAAACTTAAGCCCACCACGGATCCCACTGAACGCACTAAATGCAAGGAAGGTCCGGGTCCGGACGGCAAAGATCCCCGCATCGCGAACCCCATCCTCAACCGCCTTCTCACCTGCCAGAACATGACCATCGCACAGATCGGCGACGAACTCCAACACGTAGCTAACGGTTATATTTACAACACGGTTATCGACAGCACTGGCCTGAAGGGCGCCTACGATTTCACGCTCAGCTTCAGCTCCGCCGATAAGATCCTTCCCACCCCCGGAGATGCCGCCAACAGCTCCGACCCCAACGGCGCCCTCTCCGTCTTCGACGCCGTCAACAAACAGCTGGGTCTCAAACTGGAAAAGACCAAACGTCCTTACCCCGTCCTCGTCATCGATCACATCGAGGAGACCCCTACCGAAAACTAGGCCGTTGTTTACTCATGGGCTCTCATCGCTTTTCTGCTTGCAGATACGTTAGCGTTCACCGCAAAGCGAGAAGTAAGCTGCGGAGAGGCCAACTGGAATCGCAACCGCCCCGGTCGCTACATCCAGTCTTTCACCCATCTCCCGGAGCCTATACAGTGGTGAATGGCGTTCATCTGCGCATGGCATCACTGCCTCTTTGGTGTGAAAGGGCACCAAGCGAATTGCTCAGTGCCCGGGCCGGCAGTCTTTTATTCAACTGTTAGGGTGTAGTACTCAGTAATCGCGGGTTGTCCAGTCACGGTCAACGTAATCGGAAATTGAACCACTGTTGGCGATCCCGAGGGTTGGGATGCAAGCTCAAACTCTACCGCAGAGTTTTGGTTCACCATGAACCCGGAAGATGTGTCCGTCGTCACACCCACAGGGATACTCTCGTACCCCTCTGTTATCCCGGTAGGGAGTGCACCAAAGGTTACAGTGGCAGTTTGGCCGGGGCTTAGGTTACCCACGGAGATTGTAAATGGGGTATAGGCCCCTAGAGCGACAGTACCACTTGAGGGCGTAACGGACAGAGTGGCTGGGTTTGCAACGATGGTGGAATTGTACTGGAGGGTACTTTGAAACGGTTTCGCGTTTATGCCGTAACCGCACTGGGGTGAATCCGTTGTATCCACCGACACATTCCATTTTGGAACCACCGGCCGGAACTGTTCGTCAAACACGAGCACAGCATAGGTTTCCGGTTTGGATGGATAATCGTTGCAGTTGTTAACGTTGTACGGTTCCAGCACGGCACCAAATGCCCAGTTGAATATCTGACCGTCACTTGGTGTCTTCAGCAGGCGGGTGCTCTTGTGGGTCTTCAGATCCAGGCTGACAACATCCCAGGTAGCACAGGTGAGGGTTCCTGGTTTGCAGTTCTCGGTAATCGAGCTGACGATCGTATCCCCTGGTGCGGTATGGATCGGGGTACTGTTGGTCACACCGCTCAGGCAGCAGTTATAGTTGGAGATGGACCACCCTCCTACGTTGTAGATCAGCACCGGTTGCAGTATGCTTTCGGTGTTGTTAACGTCCTCCAGACCGGGAAAGAAGAACAGCGTCTGCCCCTCGAAGTTGGCCGGCGTAGGCGGTACAACGTTGGTGACATAGACGGCGCTGAATGATTTGCCGGTTGGAGCCGTGATGTTCGTGCTTTCAACCCAGCCGTTGATCGTCGGTAGTGTCGCGGGTGATGGCTTCTCTCCTTCAACCTTGGGGGTTCCGTCAGGATGGAAAGCAGGGTGAGCACACGGGGTGCGGCCCGCATTGGGTTTTCCTTCGGCCAAGGTGTGCACACAGGAGGGGTGGAAGTATCCGAAGGGCGTGATGACGTATCCCTCCGGTACGCCCGATGGTCGGTTGGGTCCTGTTGGTACTTGTGCCAAGATGGTGGAGGTTGCGAGAGCTGCGAGCACAGTCAGGAGACACTTCTTCATTAGAACTTCCTACTTTCGTTTGTCGGTTGTCTGGCAATGTGCAGCAGGGGGAATTCTTGGCAAAGCCGCTGGCCCAGAAATACGTTACCCAGTCCCCTGGTGAAGAGGCAGCAAATGGACGTGAGTCAAAAGGAGCAGTCGAAGCATACAGAGTCTTGCATGCTCTGACCATCTCTTTTAAGTAACTCGGTAAGTGGGGTACTCCTTCCCGGAGCTTGACGGCCCATCCGGTTGCGGCCCCTTACGGTCGGCCTTTCGCTCGGGGATCAGATTTCACCTTTGTGGTAAGCGATGCCGCGGGCTTCGACGTGAGAGAGGCGAAGAAGAACCGGGGATTGCGGCTGCTGAGCACGCAGGAACGAAAAATCTGGTACACGGGAGCTTCTCGGTCGAGTCAATGCTGTAGCAGGACAAAAATCGTGGCTGCCGTGCCGTCGATTGAAGACATCACGGAGACTACGAGTGTCAAAGGGTACCAAGAGACGAATAATCATTTTGCGGGCTGACGGCCACGCGATGTCGCTGTCTAAGTGGAGTCGACCGGTGATAACCGGGCAAGGGCTTTCTTAGCATCAAGTTCGATGATTCCGATTGGTGTGTCCTTGGCTCTCAGGCGAGGGAACCATAAGGGAGGTAGCCCTTAGTAGTGCCAGCGAAGTCGGGTTTTCAGTATGTAGCCCGGTTGTTAAAACGGTGAGATAGTGTACCTTCGTCGGCAGCGCTATCTGCGGCACCTCAGCCAATGAGCGTGTCTAATTCCGCAAAGCTCGCAGTGCCCTCCATGGGGCCTTTGCGCGTCACCGCAATCGCGCCACTGGCGCAGGCGTAGCGCAGCGAGTGGTCGACCGCTTTGCCTTCTTCGCGGCACGCCGCGAACGTGGCGCAGAAGCAGTCGCCGGCGCCGGTGGGGTCGACCTCGCGGACCGCGAACGCCGGTACGTCCAGTCGGCACGACCGGTCGTAATAAGTGCAGCCGGCGCTGCCGTGCTTCACGACGATCTCTCGAATTCCGAGGGCGAGTAGCGCCTCGATGGCCTCGGCTTCCGTTTGCGCATCCACCAGCAGCGCCACCTCGTCGCCGCTCGGCAGGAACACGTCGGTCTGTTCGAGGATCGATCGCAGAGCTTCCCGAGTGCCCGCGCTTCTGAGTATCTCCGGCCGGATGTTCGGGTCGAAGGAGACTATCCCACCTCGGCGCTTCACCATGCCGATCGCCTTAAGAACGGCTGCGGTGATTCCAGGAGAGAACAGTGATGAACCCGTGACGTGAAACCACGTGCAATCGGCGAGAACCGGCTCGGTGATCGACGACGCTGAGAGGCGGCCAGAAGCGCTATTGGCAATGTTGAAGATGAAGTGGCGCTCGCCCGTCTCCGTGTAGGTCACAAACGCGCTTCCGGTGACCGCGTCGGCGAGCACCGCGATCGCACTCGTGTCGACACCGTCCCGGCGCAGGCGGTCGATGTTCAGCCAGCCGAAATCGTCGTCACCTACGCAACCGATGAGCCCGGCCGAACGTCCGAGCCGGCCCACCTGGTCGATGAAGATGGCGGGAGCGCCGCTCGGGAAAGGCCCCGCCAGGGTGCCCGGCGCACGGAAGTTCTGGCCGCGCTCGGTCGCCATGATCTCTACCAGGATCTCCCCGATCGTCATGATCCGGGCCATTCGACGGTTCCTTTCTGGCGCGACCCTTGGTCCGCACGTCGATCGCGACCGCGCACAGAATAACGCAGTTCCGGGTTGTAGAGTTATTGGGCAGGGCAATGTACAACTCGCTAAATGACTCGGCGATTTTGCGTCAACCGGGAAAAAGGGAAGTCCCGCCCCGCCAGAGTCTGGCTGTAGACACTCTACTGCGTGTGGGAGTAGAGTGACTACATCTATGACTGCGGCCAGGGAAAAGCGGAATCCATATCAGAATCGGGTCGAGTTGCTTCAGGGCACGCTCGACATGCTGATTCTGCAAACGCTGCAGTGGGGCCCGCAGCACGGATACGGCATCAGCCAGGCGATTCGCATCCGATCAGGTGAAGTTCTGCAGGTGGAGACAGGGTCGCTGTATCCCGCGCTGCATCGGCTGGAGCGGCAAGGGTGGGTGCGGTCGGAGTGGAAGCTGACGGAGAGTAACCAGCGGGCCAAGTACTACCGCATGACAGCGACTGGAAAGAAGCAACTAGCGTCCGATCACGGCCGCTGGCAGCAGATGGTTGCGGCGATTGGCGCGATTATGAGCGGCGAGCTGGAGAGTGGTGAGCCATGAGCTGGTGGCGATTCTTCAAACGGCGCAGGCGCGATCTCGATGAGGAGATTGAGGCGCATCTGCGGATGGCTGTGCGTGACCGCGTGGAGCGCGGCGAGACTCTGGTAGAGGCTCGGGCAGCGGCGGCGAAGGAGTTCGGCAATGTGCCGCTGGTGAAAGACGTGACGCGCGCGACGTGGGGCTGGGAATGGCTGGAGAGCGTGGTGCAGGATCTTAAATATGCGCTGCGGCGGCTGCTGAAGTCTCCCGGGTTCACGATCGCGGCCATTGCGACGCTGTCGCTGGGCATCGGCGCGAACACCGCGATCTTCGAGCTTCTGGATGCCGTGCTGCTGCAGTCGCTACCGGTCGAGAATCCGCAGGAACTGGCCGAGGTGCGGGTTGTCGATATGGATAAAGCGCGCGGGAACGTTTCCAGCCCATTTCCGGTGGTGACGAACCCGATCTGGGAGAAGCTGCGCGAGGATCACCAGGGCTTCTCGGAGATTGCCGCATGGACTGATACTGGTTTTAGCCGCGACTCGGGCGGTGACGCGCGCTTCGCGAATGGGCTATGGGTGAGCGGCAACTTCTTCCGCGTGCTCGGGGTCAGGCCAATCCAGGGGCGGGTGTTTACCGCGGAAGACGACCGCCGCGGGTGCGGGTTGCCGGGCGCGGTGATCAGCTATGGCTTCTGGCAGCAGGAGTACGGCGGCGGCCCGGCGCTGGGCCGCAAGCTGATGCTCAACGACAAACCGGTAGAGGTCATCGGCGTGACCCCGGCGAGCTTCTTCGGCGTGGATGTGGGGCAGAGCTTCGACGTAGCACTGCCGGTGTGCTCGCAGCCATTTCTGGAAACAAGGAATAAGTTGGATTTGAGTACTCAGTGGTGGCTCTCGGTGATCGGAAGGCGCGATCCTTCGTGGCCGGTTGAACGAGTGGCAGCGTACCTTGGAGCAGTCTCGCCCGCGACTTTTGCGGCGACGCTGCGACCAGATTATCCGGTCGAGAGCGTGAAGGACTATCTCGCGATGAAGCTGACGGCCGCACCTTCGGCGGCCGGTGTCTCGATGCTGCGTGAAACATATTCAGAGCCGCTGCGCATTTTGCTGGGAATCTCCGGGCTGGTGCTGCTGATTACCTGCGCGAACCTGGCCAGCCTGATGCTGGCACGAACCAGCGTGCGTGAGCGGGAGATGGCGGTGCGGCTGGCGATCGGCGCGGGGCGATGGAGGTTGATCCGCCAGGTGTTGTCAGAGAGCCTGCTGCTGTCGTTGGCGGGGGCGGTGGCCGGTGGAGTGCTGGCGCGCACGCTGAGCCGGGGATTGCTGGCGTTTCTCAATTACGGGCATAATTCGATCTCTCTGGACATCAAACAGGATTGGCGGCTGTTCGCGTTTCTGCTCGCGGTATCGCTGGTGACTTGCGTGCTGTTCGGGCTCGCTCCGGCGCTGCGTGCATCGCGCACCGCTCCCGGCGCTGCGATGAAGACGGGCGGGCACGGAATGACGGCGAGCCGCGGGCGTCTGGGATTTCGCGGCGCGCTGGTGGTGTCACAGGTGGCGCTGTCGCTGCTGCTGCTGTTCAGCGCGCTGTTGTTCACCGAGAGCCTGCGCAATCTGCTGACGGATGATCCTGGGTTTCAAGCAAAGGGTGTGCTGATTGCCGGGTTGGACTTTGTGCGCCTGCAGATTCCGGCCGAGAAGCGCGGAGTGCTGAAGCGGGAACTACTCGACAGGATACGAGCCATTCCCGGCGTGGAAGCTGCAGCCGACACGAATATCGTTCCGCTGGGCGGCAATGGCTGGAGCAACACGGTCTGGGTTGACGGCCACGATGCGACGCAGCGGCAGGATTCGAAATTCAGCTCTGTCAGTCCGCAGTATTTCCAAACGCTGAGCATTCCGATGCTGGCCGGACGGGACTTCAACCAGGGCGACACGACCCAATCGCCGCGCGTGGCGATTGTGAATGAGGTGTTCGCGCGCCAGCTGGGCCTGGGTGAGAATCCTGTCGGCATGAGGTTCCGGCGGGAGGCGACCCCGACCAGTCCAGAGGAAGTGAACGAGATTGTCGGTCTGGTGAAGGACACGAAATACAATCGTATTCGACGGCCGGTTGTGGCGATTGCGTATCTTGACATCACGCAGGACAAGGACGCGGACCCCTCAATGCAGTTGCTGGTGCGTTCAAGGCTGCCGATGGAGACGGTCGAGGCGGCGATCCGGCGCACGGTGCATGAGGTGAGCTCAGGAATAAGCTTCGACTTCGAAGGGCTGCAGGATCAAATCCAGCAGTCGCTGCTGGCTGAGCGGCTGCTGGCAACGCTCTCGGGATTTTTCGGCGCCCTCGCGGTCGTGCTGGCGATGATCGGGCTGTACGGGGTGATGTCGTACACGGTAGCGGAGCGGACGAGCGAGATCGGCATCCGCATGGCGCTGGGTGCGCTGCGTGCGGATGTGACGGCGATGATTCTCCGCAAGGCAGCGACGCTGCTGGTCGTGGGTCTGGCTCTGGGCGCGGGCTTATCCCTTGCTGCCGCAAGCGCGGCGAGCGCGCTGCTGTTTGGGTTGAAGCCGCGTGACCCGGTGACCCTGGCGATAGCAGCCGCGGTTTTGGCGGCGGTCGCACTGGGGGCCAGCTATCTGCCGGCTCGGCGAGCCGCTGCTCTGGACCCGATAGCCTCTCTCAAGGACGAATAACCCCATCCCACCTGGCTCTTATCTTGCAGCTTGCCTCCCTCTATCTCCCTAACAACTTTAGACAGAGGGTGATAGGTGTATTCGGCTCAGTCGGCGTGCGACAAACGTCAAGGAAATAGGTATGCTGTCATCGGATTTCATCCAACCGTGATTTGCTCCGCCAAAACGGGCGTACATTTTGCGGTAAGGAAAAACGCGAGATCGAAGTTCCCTCGAAACATTTGCTCGGCGCGAGTGAAAACAGAAGGAGAGATCCCATGGATTCGAAAAGAAACCCGGCATCGAAAAAATCAGCCGATTTGGCGAAGGCTAGCCGAAGGAGATTTCTAACCACCGGCGCCGCGGCCGCCGCGTTGGGCGCCGTGCGAACCGCAACCGGCGAAACACCGGCTCCCGAAACAAGGTCGCTGAAGGACCAGGTCGCGTATGGCGATCGGTCGCACTACGTGACCTCACTTCGCAAGGCGGTAGACGGGAGACCTTCACCGGACGAATTTGGCATGACGTTTCACGTGTTAGCCCCGCTGCAGGATTTCGTGGGCACGATCACACCATCGTCGCTTCACTTCATCGGGACGCATCGCGGGGCGATCGCGCCGGATATCGATCCCCAGCAGCATCGGCTGATGATTCACGGCTTGGTTGACCGGCCGTTGGAGTTCAGCATGGATGATCTGAAGCGCTTTCCCTCAGTATCCCGCGTTCATTTCATAGAGTGCCTGGGGAACCATTCCAAGCCGGAAGACAAAACGGTGCAGGAGACCCACGGGCTGACGAGTTCCAGCGAATGGACCGGCGTGTTGCTTTCGGTTCTGCTTAAAGAATGCGGCGTGCAGAAAAACGCCTCGTGGGTAGTTTCGGAAGGCGCGGAAGAGGTAAAGGGCGCGGGCAGTATCCGGCTGGCGAAGGCGATGGACGATTGCATCGTTGCCTACGGGCAAAACGGCGAGCCGATACGCCCGCAGCAAGGTTTTCCGTTGCGCCTGGTGGCTCCGGGATTCGAAGGGATTTACAACACCAAATGGCTGCGGCGGATCAAGGTCGTCGACCGCTACTACATGACGTACAACGATTATGGACATATCTCCAAGGATGAAGAAGTGGCTGCGTTGACCTTCCAGTGGGGGCCGAAATCGGTGATCACGTTTCCGTCAGGAGGGCAGAAGCTCCCCGGCCCTGGACTCTACCAACTGACTGGGTTGGCGTGGTCGGGTGGAGGCGCGGTGCGGCGCGTAGAAGTTTCCGCCGACGGCGGGCACACCTGGAAAGACGCGGAGATCCGCGGGCCAGTCCATCCCAAAGCGCATACGAGATTTGGCATGGACTGGAAGTGGGACGGGGGGCAATGCGTACTGCAGTCGCGCTGCACCGATGAGCTTGGGCAGGTGCAACCTTCGCGCGCGGAATTGGCAGCGTTTTTCAAGGTGCCGCCGGATCATTACAAGACTCACGGCGTCCAGGGCTCGGATAACACGATTCAGCCGTGGCGGGTCGCGGGCGATGGGAGCGTGCACAATGCGATTTAGTGTTCTGCTTCCGGCGCTTATCTTGTGCGCGTGCGGCGCTGCGTGGGCCCAATCGCCGACCTATGGCGTCGGAAAAACGCCGGCGCCGGAGGAGATTCGGGCCGAGGATATCACCATCAGCCCTGACGGGAAGAATCTTCCACCGGGGAAGGGAACGGCAAAAGAGGGCGCGGCGATTTTCGGTCAGAAATGCGCGATGTGCCACGGAGCGACCGGTTCGGGCGGCCGGGCTCCAATGTTGATCAAGCCCGCAACGCCAGTGAAGAGCTCGACGCCATGCCTTGAGCCATGCATTGGACCGGGAAGTGTCATGGCGTTGCATGCGCCGTACGCGACGGTCATCTGGGACTACATCAATCGCGGCATGCCCTTCATGCTGGAAGGCTCGCTCAAGCCGGACGAGGTGTACTCGCTCACCGCCTTCCTGCTCTACAAGAATGGTGTGATTCAGGAGGATGAAGTCCTCGCCCAAACCACGCTGCCGCAAGTGAAAATGCCGAATCGAGACGGATACGCCATACCCGACTGGAAGCCAGGCATGCCACGGCCCTTTCCAAACGGGCACTAGTCGTGTGCGGCGTCCCGTCGCTCCGTGTACTCGCCCACCCCCCTTCCGGGATTGAGCCTCACGAGGGACACCCTTGCTGGTCAGCTAACACCTCAAATTGAGTGTGTGGGGGACTTTCGCCTCCAAGTAACTGCGCCCTGCCGGCTCACCGAGGGGAGCGCGGACCGGCAGGGTTCCATGAAGAAATAGAGCTACTGTTAGAAATCGAGCCGCATCGACACTTGGCCGGAACGTGCTCCGCCGAAGTCTGATCCAATCGTGTTGCTGATCAGACCGAAGCTTGGTGAGCTGATATTCATGTTTGGATCCCCGAGATTGGTGTGGTTCAGGACGTTGGTAAACGTACCTTCCGCTCGCAAGTGAACCCGCTCGGTAATCGGAAACACTTTGCTAAGTCCGCTCGAAAGGTTCACTGTCCCTGGACCGGCGATCGAGCCAACCTGCGCATTGCCGAAGCGCCCAATCGGTAGCGGGACCGGACCCTTACCGCTGCCAGTGGTGCAGGCGGTTCCGGGAGTCCAGCCCGGATATCCGGGGCACGTCAGGCTCGAGGGGTTGGCCCAAAGGTAGCGGGTGCGATTCGCAGGTTTGGTGCTTATCCCGAATAGCCGATCGGCGGCCTGGTTGCGGTGGCCCCCGTCAAAACCTGTATTTGTGCCATCCAAACCCGAACCGGTTCCGGAGGGATCTCCCTGACCGTCGGGGAAGTATGGCGATTCGAACGGACCCGACTGCCAGAGAAAGATGTTTGCCAGCCGCCAGCCCCCTACTGCCAGGTCGGCAAAACGGTTCATGGAGGATCCGAATTGTTTTCCGCGGCCGACCGGCAGGTCATACACCATGGTCGAATTCCAGCGGTTGCGGCGAGTGCCGTAGACATTCCCGAAGTCTTCATGGCGATCGAGGATCGAAGTCGCGCGGTTTCCACCGGTTTCCCCGGCAAAGCCGCCATTATTCGCAGGCCCCTCATTATCGGCAAGCGCCTTGGCGAAGGTGTAGGAGGAGTTGACTTGCAGGCCCTTCTGGAAGCGGTGAGAGAACTCTGTTTGAAATGAATGGTAGCTTTCGTCCGCGCCGGTTGCCCGCGTGTTGATGCGGCCCCAGTTGGGAAAGAGCCGCGAGGTGATTGGCGCGTTTGCGGCCGACAGCGTACTGGAAAACGGCAAGGTGTTTTCATCCGGCGCCCAGACCAGTTGATGTGTCTCCGATCCCACGTAAGAAAGCCGCAGTGCGTATCCCACCCCAAAAGAGTGGTCGACGCTTAAGGACCATTGCTCGGTATAGGGGTCCTTCCAGTTAGGGCTATTCGCGGTGCCGAAGTAGTCCTGGCCATAGTTCGTAGTGCCGCCGCTGTTACCCGCTCCGGCGTAGATATTGGGCCATTGGTAACCGACGGTGTGCGTCGTTGTATCCAAGGTGTTGGTATATTGCGTGGTCTGGGCCTGCAAGGTGCCGGTCAGAGAATAGAAGTTGGCGCCCAGCAGGGTGATGTTGTACATGCCAAAGCCGCCCCGGAGCACAGTCTTTTCATTGTTGAACGGCAGGTAGGCAAATCCGAATCGTGGCATAAATCGCAGGTGCGGGTACTTTTTCAAGCCGGAGGGATAGCCTGCCTGGCTATTGGAGAGCACCGGCATGCACGGAACTCCGTTGATGACCGCGCCGCCAGTGGTGGTTCCATAGGGCGTACATGCGTTAGCACTCGCCAGAAAAGCCGTGGCCAGTACGCTTGCGTATCCGGTGGGGTAGATCGACGCGCCTGAGCCAGCTACGCTGGGAAGGAAATTACCGATATCTCCATGGGCATCGGAGTAACCGGGATGCAGCTCATACCGTACGCCATAAGTCAGAGTCAGCCTGGGGCTTGCCTTCCACTGGTCCTGACCAAAGAAATGATAGTGGGTGGATCGCCCGTCGTTGTCTTCCTGCACGACGTCATAAAACGTTTGATAGGGCAATCCAGAGAGGAAGTCGGCAAAGTCTACTCCAGTGAAAAGGCCGGCGCTGTTCTGGGTGTTGTACTGGAAGGTGCCGTAATTATCGGAGCCGTTGAAGCCAAGTGGTGTGATCGCGCCCAACCTGCGGATGTCAGCGCCAAACCGGAACTGATGTTGCCCTTTCGTCCAGCTCACTGCGTCGGTATAGACATAGGTATTCGATTTTGTCAGCGAGCTCAGCCGATCCGCATCCAGGGCGCTGATATTATTGAAAGAAACTTGCGGTAGGCCGTTGTAGAACAGGTTTTGCAACCCAGTCAGACCTAGGCCTTGCGTGAATGCTTTTCCATCGAAGCTATTCGATACACCAGTGGTGTAAAGCGTGTAACCGAATCCAAATTCATTGATGATATGTGGCGTGATGGTATAGTTTGCGCTGATCTTGAGTACGCGGCTCTGATTCGTGTTCTGCGCTGAGGGCACTAATAGCGGCTCCGGGCTGTTGGTGGGAAAATTCTTCCAGGTAAACCGCCCCCATACCAGAAGCTTTTGATTGGAGCCGAAGTACTGATCGCCGCGAATGTCGAATTGATTGGAGTGTCCGCTGGAGTCCTTGTTGGTGACGTAATTGGCCACGTCATTGTCGGTATAGGCAGTCGGATCGCCGACATTCGGATCGGGATAAAACTTGAGAAGCATGGCCGCGGCCCCATTGACCGCAGGCAGAGCCGTTCCGTAGCTGCCACCGGTAAAGGGATTGGTAAGCCCGGTGAATCCGGGCGAGGAGTATTTGGAGAAATCCCCCGCCTTCATCAGGGTGCTGGGGACAACATAGGCTTTGGTTGTCTGCGAAGGATGCTGCCATCCCTCGAACGCGCCAAAAATGAAGGTCTTATTGTGGCCGTCATAAAAGTGGGGAATCACGACCGCTGAGCCGAAGCTCCCGCCATAAGTATTGCTGACCAGCTTCGGCTTCTTCGTGGTCGTCGGAAAAGTATATGGGATGGCATCCATGGAGGCGTCCTGGTGATACCAGAACGCCGACCCATGGATTTTATTGGTGCCGGCTTTGGAAATCACTGTGATCTCGCCCGGCTGACCAAACTCGGCATTGTTCATGGCACCATCGGCACGCAGTTCAGAGATGGATTCTGTCGACGGGAATGCATCTGCAATCGGCGAGTTGTTGGTCGAGTTTTGGACGGTGATTCCGTCCACGGAAACTTCCGTCTGGAACGGCAGCCCGCCCTGCAGAGAGAACGAGGTATGGTCCGCCTGCACCCCAGGCAACGTCCCGACGATGTTCAAAGCACTGGTACCGGTCGCGCTGGCGCGGGTATTTACCGGCAGATTCGCAGCCTCCGCTGCGGTATACACGGCGGTGATCGCCGGCGTGTCCGTATTGATCGGAGTAATTGCGTCGGCAGAAACCCGGACTTCCTGTTGGACGCTTCCTACGGTCAGGGTAACGTCGATGCGGAGTTGTTGGCGCGCCGCGAGAATAACGTCAGTCGTAGTCCATCGCTCAAACCCCGGGGCAGATACTTCCACGGAATAGCGCCCAGCCTTTGCATCGATGAATTGATACTCACCGGTGCTGCTCGAAACTGCCGTGCGAATGGAACCTTCATCCAGATTTGTAAGCGTGACCGTCGCGGCAGGTACCACCGCGCTAGCCTTATCCGTAACGGTTCCGATGAAGCTACCCTGGATGGACTGAGCCACACTGCGGGAGTCAACCAGGAAAAATACGATTAACAGCAAGAGGGATGCGAAGGCAGTGGTGGATACCGCCACGTGGGTGTGGACGCTGCTAGAGGGGGAATTCATGATATCGGGTCTCCTGAATGCAACCGTTAGGCTGCTCAAATAACACAACTTGTTTGCGCTATAGCCTCGTGAACCGTGAACGCCCCTGAATGCTCTTTGCTGCCCATGAACACGGTTACGTTTGCTGATAGCATCCTGAACCAGGGAGATTGAGCCTTGTAGACTGCGCCTCTAGAGGCAGAATAAGCGTCATTTTTCTACGCCGCTATCAAAAAGTTGAAAAAAGTGGACGTCGTTCTCCTTATTTTTGGTTCCTCCGCACAGAAGCATAGTCATGGCGCTGACCGATCCTTAACCAAAAAAAGCGCCGATCTTTGGTAGTCGAACACTGAGTGTCGAGGTTAGCCTTACCTGTGTGCCGAACGCAGGGTAAGTTGTTCAAGTGCCAACGCATTGGTTTGTGGAGAACATTTCTGGGTCAGTCCAAGTAGGGAACTGACGCGTATCTTAGAGCGTCCCGTGGGCGAGGAGAAGGAAATGGAGAAAGAACTCGGCCAGCATGCTGGGAGGGTCACTCACCAGGAATTAAGACGAACTCTCGGTCCGTGGCAACTCTGGGGCATTGCCGTTGGCCTGGTGATATCCGGAGAATATTTTGGTTGGAGCTATGGCTGGGCAACGGCCGGCACACTTGGGTTTGTAGTGACATCCCTGCTGGTCGCAGCGATGTACGTAACGTTCATTTTCAGTTTCACGGAGCTTACGACGTCGATCCCTCATGCTGGAGGCCCGTTTGCATATGCACGTCACGCATTTGGTTCGTTCGGTGGATACCTCGCTGGTGCAGCAACTCTTATCGAGTTTATTTTCGCACCACCAGCGATTGCACTGGCAATTGGCGCATATTTAAATGTTCAGTTCCCAGCCTTGCCGCCAAAGCACGCTGCAATGGGGGCATTCCTGGTCTTTATGGCGCTGAACATCGTCGGGGTGCAAATTGCGGCTGCTTTCGAACTTGTCGTAACCTTGCTGGCAATCCTTGAGTTGCTCGTATTTATGTGTGTGGTATCATCAGGCTTCTCAATCCATCATTTTGTCAGGGGCGGCTGGGCAGGGATGGACCACTTCAGTCTCCACGCGCTGCCGGGAATGTTCGCCGCAATTCCCTTTGCGATCTGGTTTTTCCTTGCAATTGAAGGCGTGGCAATGGCAGCTGAGGAAGCAAAGGACCCAAAGCGGTCTATACCGATTGCTTACATCACTGGAATCTGTACACTGGTCGCACTCGCCATCGGCGTGATGTTATTTGCGGGCGCCGCAGGCGACTGGACGAAGCTCTCCAATATTAACGACCCTTTGCCACAGGCCATGAAGGTTGTCGTTGGCGCTAAAAGCGGATGGCTTCGTATGCTTGTATGGCTTGGCCTGTTTGGACTGATAGCATCCTTTCATGGAATTATTTTGGGTTACTCCAGACAAATTTTCGCCCTGGCGCGCGCGGGATATCTGCCTCATTTTCTCGCGCGGGTACATCCACGCTTTCAAACGCCATACCGTGCGATTCTGACAGGTGGCATTGTAGGTATCGCAGCGATCTACAGCGACCAGCTGATCACCTTTGGCGGGCACACGGTAACCGCGAACATCGTTACAATGTCAGTGTTCGGTGCAATTCTCATGTATATCATCAGCATGCTTGCACTCTTTCGATTACGCAGGACAGAACCAGAAATTGATCGACCTTTCAAGGCGCCCTTGTTCCCCTATTTCCCCGGATTTGCACTTGTATGCGCACTCATCTGCATGGGAAGTATGCTGTACAGCAACCCGCTGGTTGCCGTTGTTTTTGCAGCTCTCTTGTTTTCCGGATATATCTACTTCCATCTGACCCGGCGGCAACGTGCAGTGGCTCCACTGGACACACTGCTGGAATCGAACCAGGAACCTCAATCCGACCACGGCATAGAATAGCCGAGGAATCGCCGCCATCCATGTTGGATGGACTGCTTTTGGCTGTGGCATGCGGTCATTGGAATCAATCCGGCGGCAGACAGTCTTCCCGTAATCGTCACGTTGTTGACTATGGTGGATGAGTTTCAAGCTCACTATGAGGTGCCGGCACAGTCCTGCGTGCTGGCCGCTTGGCTTACTCTAGAGTCACTGGGGTTCTGATGAGAGGAATGAAAAGCAGACGGGACTTCCTACGCATGGCCGCAACCTCGGCAGGAGCCGCAGCCGGTGTAGCGATGCTGCCGTCCAGCATTCGCAAGGCACTCGCGATCCCTGCCACTAAGGCTACCGGCACCATCAAAGACGTTCAACACGTCGTGATCCTGATGCAGGAAAACCGTTCGTTCGATCATTATTTCGGGAGCATCCGGGGTGTACGCGGGTTCAACGATCCCCGGCCGGTCTGCATGCCGAATGGCAAGCCTGTCTGGTATCAGCCACCTGCCTCGGTTCATACCAGCCACTACAAGGCGAGAGGCCTGAGCCCCGACGCGCCTCATGTGCTGCCGTTTTATCTGAATCCCCAAGCCACAACTGAGCATTCGCCCGGCACGGACCATGGTTGGAGCAGCGGTCATCTCGCTTGGAACCACGGCAAACACAACCAGTGGGTTAACCAGAAGCAGGATGTGTTGACGATGGGGTACTTGAAGCGCGAAGACCTCAGTTTCCACTATGCGCTGGCGGACACCTTCACCCTTTGTGACTCTTATCACTGCTCGGTCCACGCCAACACCGCACCCAATCGCATTTATTTGTGGTCGGGCACAATCGATCCCAGGAATGTTTACGGAACCAGGCTTAATGGTCCCGGCTTGGATGAGCGCGCTCACACCAATGGCTATACCTGGACGACTTACCCGGAACGCCTTGAGGCTAATGGCATCAGCTGGAAGCTCTACCAAGGCGGTACAGGAGAACCCGGCACGCCCACTGACAACTACACCGATAACTCGCTGCAGTTTTTCGCCAACTATCAGGTAAAGGAGGGAGCCTCTCCAATCAGCCCGCTAGTGACGAAAGGCGTGTCCAACCACACACTGATCGAATTCCGCGAAGACATTCTTAGCAACCGGTTGTCCCAGGTTTCATGGATAGTCGCGCCCTATAAGTACAGCGAACATCCGGAGGCCAGTCCCACTGATGGCGCACACTACATCAACCTGGTGCTCGAGGCCCTGACCGCCAATCCCGAGGTCTGGAGCAAGACTGTCATGTTCCTCAACTACGATGAAAACGATGGCCAGTTTGATCACATCGTACCGCCCATGCCGCCGCTAACCAGCGAGCTGAACGCACAAGGCAGGGTGTCAAAGGACCTTCTCGAGAGCCTCGGCGATGAAATTCTCGATCTGGATAAGTATCCCGGCAATAGGCGTCCGCTGATTCCCGGTGCCGATCCAGGAGGACCGCAGCCCATCGGTTTGGGACCACGGGTCCCCATGCTTATCATCTCGCCTTGGACCAGTGGCGGATGGGTGTGCTCGCAGGTCTTCGACCATACGTCTGTATTGCAGTTTCTGGAGGCTCGGTTTGAGATTCCCGAGCCGAATATAAGCGCGTGGCGCCGTGCTGTCTGCGGTGACCTGACATCCGCCTTCGATTTTTCCGGTTCCTCCCGGCCCGGCGTCATCCGTTTTGAAGTGCCGAGACCTGTGGCCTCCCTTCATCGGCCGTACCAGGTTCCGGCGACCGAATCGATGCCGGCCCAGGAGCCGGGTACTCGCAGGGCACGGGCTTTGCCGTATGAAGTGTTTGCACACTGCCGCCTGAGAGACGAGGAAACGGAAACCATCCGCGGCAAAGTCTGGATTGACTTTGTAAATACAGGTCGGGCTGGCGCGGCCTTTTACGTGTATGACGGCAAAAAACCGAACCATAACCCACGGCGCTATACGGTCTCAGCCGGAGATATGCTTTCCGATTACTGGGAAACCGCCGACGCCCAGGGAGCCTATGAGCTTACCGTGCACGGTCCGAATGGTTATCTCTGCCAGTTCCGTGGCAACGCAGATGAGGCTGCGTCTCAGGGCAGTTCACACCTTGAAGTCAAGGTGCGCTACGACGTCGTGGAGGGAAATATACTTCTTTCGCTGTCGAATTTGGGTTTAGCACCCTGCGCCATGAAAGTAACAAATGCTTACGACCAGAATGCCCCGCATATCTATTCGGTTGCGTCCAGAGCTAGCGTGGAAGATCACTGGTTACTGACGGCCAGTTCGGGCTGGTATGACCTCTCCGTCACTTCCGCGGAAGCGCCTGAGTACTTGCGACGCTTCGCGGGTCATATTGAAACCGGACGCCCCAGCATCAGCGACCCGGCCGGCCTCGAAGCCCGATAAGAGAATCACACTAAGCATTCACGCCCGGCGAAGTAGCCGGAATCCGCACTAGAAAAACATTTCCTCCATGTTGCCCCGGCTGTAGGCTGACGCTGCCCCCATTCACCTCAATCGCCCACTTGGCAATGGCCAGGCCGAGACCGCTTCCTCCGGCCTGGCGCGAGCGAGAGGCGTCTATCCTGAAGAATCTCTCGAAAATTTTCTCTCTTAGATCTTCCTGGATTGTCTCTCCGCGGTCTTCAACCGAGATGCCCACATAGTTTCCAGTCCTCGCTACCAGAATGGAAATGCGGCTCGCGCTTGGCCCATACTTGATCGCGTTCTCTACGATATTCGCCAACCCACGGTGCAGCACAACGCGGTCTGCGTTCACAGACAAGTTCGCGTCTCCCTCGATCTGGATCTGCTGTCCCTTCTCCTCTGCCAGCAGCCCGAGAAGAGCGACCACCTCCCTGGCCAGCCCTAACACGCTGAACGTGGTTCTGTGGAGCACGACCTGACCCGCATCCGCCCTGGATATAGACAGCAGCCCGTCAACCATCTCCGTCAGTCGAGTTACTTCCTCCAACATGCTCCCGATGGTGTCTCGATATTCTTCCGGGGTGTGCAGCCGCTGCAGGCCCACTTCGCCTACGCTTCGGATGGAGGTGAGTGGCGTTCTTAATTCGTGCGAGGCATCCGCAGTAAAACGCTTGAGGGTCTCGAATGAGTTCTGCAGCCGCTGCAGAAGATCGTTGAGAACTCGGGCCATTCGGCCTAATTCATCGTTAGGATTCTCGACGGGTAGCCGCTGATCGAGATCACTTGCGGTAATGGTTTCAGCCCGTTGTGCCATCTTATCCAGAGGCTGCAGCGCCTTGCGAGCCATGCGATAGCCGGCCACGCCGGCGAGCAAAAGTGCAGGCGGAACTGCCAGCAACAGCAGCGAAACAAACTGCAATACACCGTGCTCGATCGGTGCGGAGCTGTAGGCCAGCCGAATTAACAGAGGCTGGCTTCCGATCGCGTGAATATGGCTGATGAGCAGCAGGCGCGTTCCATCCGCCAAACGTATTCTGCGTTGGTGATAGCTGCGTTGGTGGTAGTTGGCAAGACCTTCACCGGGGAAGGGCGGGCCTCCCAAGTCCTGACCCTGCAGCTTGTTATTGCGCAGGAGCACGTGACCCTCGGGAGTGAGCACCTCCATGTAGCGGTCGAGCAAGAGTATCGATTGAGGATAGTTATGGTATTCCTCGTGGAGTACCAGGCGCCCATCAGGGGCAAAGGCAAGCAGACCCTCGGCGGTTTCAACGTCCTGGATCTCAGCGTGATACATCTGGCGCGTCAGCTGCCAATATTCCAGCATTGTTGCGCCAAAGATGAAAAGCAGCAACATCAGCCCAAATACGCCGACGTACCACAGTGTGAGCCGATGCCGGACGTTCGTATATCGCAACATTTACGGTTCGTCTTCCCGAAGCACGAACCCCACCCCGCGCACGGTGTGCAACAGCTTTTTCTGGAAGTCACCATCTAATTTGCGCCGGAGGCGTGTGATCTGCACATCAATCACGTTATCCAGCGGGGTATAGCGCATCACCTGCTTCCAGACTTCACGCGCGAGCATCTCCCGTGAGACGACAGCGCCACAATTCAACATAAGATATTCAAGCAGGTCGAACTCGCGCGTGGTCAACTCAAGTTTCCTGCCTCCTCGCGTGGCTGTACGTCCATCCAGCTCAAGGAGCAGATCGCCGAGCCGCAAAGAAGAGGGGGCCGCAGGCAGGTTGCGCCGCATGAGCGCCCGAATCCGAGCAACCAATTCAGCAAACGCGAAGGGTTTTACCAGATAGTCATCGGCTCCCGCGTCCAGACCGAGCACGCGATCTTCGATGGAATCCCGCGAGGTGAGGATCAGTACCGGAACGTTGAGACCGGTTCTTCGCATATCGCCCAGCACGTCCAAACCACTGCGGCTGGGGAGCATCACGTCGAGGAGAACCAGGTCGAAGTGAAGACGGCGTATGGAAGAGAGCGCATCTTCGCCGCTGGGCGAAAGTGTAACCTCGTAACCCTCCCCTTGCAGCCCCTCAGCAACCGCATCAGCCAGCTTACGTTCGTCCTCGACCAACAGAATATTCAAGCCCGCTCCTGCCCTGCATAAAAATGTACAAGCTCCGCGGCCACTCGACCCAGCCCACTCGAAAATGTCAGGAAAACGTCAGGCTCTTGTAAGGCGGATGAGTGCTCAAATTCGGTCTGTGAATGTCTCCAGGAGGTACACACCCATGACCAACTTCCGTTCCGCGCTCTCCCTCGCCTTGCTCGGCTGCGCAGCATTTGCCCCGGCCGCACGGGCGATTACACTTCCCAGCGAGACCGCCATCCCTGTTATGTTTACGCATACGTTAGATTCCCGTAAAGCACAACCCGGCGATGTGGTGACCGCCAAGACCATGCAGGTGGTCCTGTTACCCAGCGGGGAGCAACTCCCCAAAGGAACCCTGGTCACCGGACATGTGGTCGAAGCACGACCCTTCAAATTTGACGAAACGCCCTATGCCGTCCAGCAGCCCTCGTATCTCTCCATCCAGATCGACCGCGTGGCCGATAATCCGGTCGCCACCTCGGTGCGCGTGTTAGCGAGTGCCCAGGCGGTAGAGGAAGCCCTCAAACCGCAGCGGATGGACGAAACCGACTCGCCAGGTACGATGGTGCTGGTCGGCGGAGCTCACTATTCGCCCGTCGGCAAGCGTGTCACCGACGGATCATTCGATGACATTGTCGGTTACAACAAAAAACAGGGAGTCTTCGCCCGTCTTCTTCCCGGCAGTGGTGGTTGCGAGGGAACCCAGACTGAGCAATCGGTCGCTATTTTTTCTCCCGATGCCTGCGGTCTGTACGGTTTTGTCGACTACAACTTGACGGCCAGGGACAACATTTTCCGTCTCGCGTCAACTCACTTCACCGTCATCATCCGTTCAGAAAGCGCCGCGCTGCTTCAGGTGCGGTAAGCCCTTCACAAACGATTTAGTCCCGAAGGGACGGCTGAAGGAGGTTGCTTTCGCGGCCCATTTTCAGCCGTCCCTGCGGGACTGAGTCGTCCTTTCAAACCCAACCCAGGACTGGCGTCCTTGGCTAAGTTCAGCCAGACTTGACCAAATTGGCTCTGTTACTGCTTTGCTTCACGGTCGCTGGCAATGACAAAGCTTGATTAACTCCTGCGTGAGGAATCGCAGAAGAGAATCCGGCCGCCCCCTAGGCCCGGAGGGCCGGCCCGCCAAACGTCAGCCTAGCGCGGAAGGGCTGAGTTGAAATCCCCGTCATGATTGGGAGCACCATAGGCGCGGCACCCACCTTGTCTTCAACGTAGGCCTGCAGGGTGCTGCTGTCTTCCGGGTTCTCACGCGTCCCGAAACCCCCTTTGTCAGAGGATCGTGCCCTTCGTTTATCCGGAGACCCGCGCTGTCTTGCGTTCATACACCAGGAAGAAGCCGGCCGGCACCAGAAATACCGTCAACGCTGTGGAAACAATCAGGCCGCCTACCAGCGCCCGCGCCAGCGGAGCATACGACTCGCTGCCCTCGCCCAACTTCATCGCCATGGGAAGCAGACCGATCACGGTCGCCAGCGAAGTCATCAGAATCGGGCGCAGCCGCACACGGCACGATTCGATAATGGCCTGATCCACTTGATGGCCTTCTTTCATGAGGTGGTGAGCAAACTCCACAATCAGAATGCTGTTTGACATCGCAATGCCCGCAAGCATGACCACTCCCATCAAAGACATCACATTCATCGTGGTCCCGGTAAGAACCAGCACCAGCAGTACCCCCGTGATGCCGGGGGGCAGGGCAAGCAGGATGATGAACGGGTCGACAAAAGAGCGGAATTGAGCCACCAGCACCAAATACAGCAGAATGACTGACAGGATCAACCCGATGGTGAAGCTCCTGAACGACTCGCTCATCGCCGACGCGCTCCCCCGGACGGCGACGGAAATGCCCTCGGGGATTTGCTGCTGCGCGATTACCCTACGCACCACATCTGCGGTCTTGCCAAGATCTTCGGTAGACGGACGTACGTAGATATCCAGTTTGCGCCGAATCTGGTAGTGATCGACCTCCGTGGGAGCCTCGATCTGTTGAATATTTGCCACCATGTCCAGCCGGGTCGGTTGCGTCGCCCCCTGGGCGTGAAGAGGAATCGCCTGTAAATCCTGCACCGTGCGGATTTGGGCCTCAGGGTACTGCACGGTGAGGAAGTAGTTGTTTCCGTTACGCGGATCAATCCATACGTTGGGCGCGATCATCTGGTTCGAAGTCAATGAGGTGATCACATTCGACAGAACTTCCTTCTCGGTGAGCCCGAGCTTTGCCGCATGCAGCCGGTCTACGTTGATGCGGAGTGAGGGATAGTCGAGATCTTGCGGGATGAAGACGTCGGCTGCTGCGGAAGAAGCGCGGAGGGTTGACGCAATACTCTGGGCCGCCTGATTCGCGGCTGGCAAATTGGCGCCGCTGATTTGGATATCGATGGGCGCAGGCGCTCCCATGTTGACCACTGCATCCACCAGGCTGCCAGTCGAGAAATAGGTCGTCAGCTCCGGCATTTCCTCTGCCAGGCGGCGCTTAATGCGCGCGATATAGGCATAGCTGCCAACTTCGTGCCCGGGTGTCAGCCCAACCTGGATGAAGCCCGTATGCATCGCGGCATTCGGCGTATAGATGGCAGAGAAGCCATTGTCGACGCCGATGTTGTCGACGATGATGTTCAGATCGGCGGGGCGAACCACCTGTTTGATGATGGCCTCTGCCTTCGCCACTTCCTGCTCCGTTACCAGCAGCTTGGTTCCCGACGGAGCCTTGAGGTTGATCACGAACTGCCCCGCGTCCGTTTGGGGAAAGTACGAGAAGCCCAGCAGGCCATACAAACCCAGGCTGAGAACAAAAACGACAGCAAAACCGATCAGCATCATCGCCGGCCGGCGGAGCACCTTGTGCACCCATACCTCATAGAGCGCCAACATCTTCTCGAAATGCTCATTGAAGGCGGCGTTGAAGCGCGCAGCGAAACCGGTCTTGCCGCCTTCGAGGGTGCGCGCCTCGCCCGCATGGGTTTCACCGAAGCCTTCAGGGTTGTGAAGCTTGAGGTATTTGGAGCAGTACAACGGCACTACGGTCATGGCAATGACGAAAGAGGCGAAGAGCGCCACCACAACCGCCAGCGCCATGGCCGAAAAGAGAAACTTGCTGACCCCTGAGAGCAGAGTCACGGGAAAAAAAACGATCGCGGTGGTCAGGGTAGAGGCCAGGACGGGGAGCGCCACCTCCTTGCCGCCCTTCTCCGCAGCAACCACAGGAGCCTCGCCCATCTCCAGGTGACGATAGATGTTCTCCAACACCACCACCGAGTTGTCAATCAGCCGGGAAAGCGCCAGCGCAAGTCCACCCAGGACCATGCTGTTGATGGAAGACCCATTCCACTGCAACACCATGAACGTGGCCAGCACCGACAGGGGAATGGAGAAGAAAACCGCCAGCGTGGCGCGCAGGCTGCCGAGAAAAATAAGAATCATCAGGCAGGTAAGAAAAAGCCCGATGCCGCCCTCATGAAGCAGCGTCTCGATCGCCGTACGCACAAATCGGGACTGGTCAAACACCACGGTCGTCCGCATTTCCGAGGGAACGTCGACCAGGTGGTGCAGGGCGTTTCGAATCCCCGAGACCACAGTGATGGTATTGGAATTGCCGCCTTGTTTCAGTACCGGCAGATACACTGAACGTTGCCCGTTGACGTGCACCACGTTGTACTGCAGCGCGTGAGCGTCTTTAAGTTCGCCGATGTCTGACATCAGCACCGGGTTCTCGCCGTTCATTTTTACCGGGTATTGGCTGGCATCCTTCAGGTTGAATTGTGCGTTCGAGTAGATGTCGTAATCGAGATTGCCGATCTGCACATCGCCGGCAGGCATGATGAGGTTGGCCTGGTTCATGGCCCGCACCACGTCCATGGCGCTCATCTGTCGTGCCTCCAGCTTATAGGGATCGACGTACAACTGAATCTGCCGCCACGGACCACCGAAGGGCTGCGGGATCGACGCGCCGGGCACGCCCGCCAGTTGATTACGCACAAAATTCTGCGCGATATCCTTGAGCGCCCCATCGGTCATGCCCGGGCCATTCATCGTAACCAGGCAGACGGGCAGGCTGGAGGCATCGGATTTGAGCACCACGGGCGGGAAGGTGCCTGGCGGCAAATCCTTCATGTCCGATACGGCAAGATTGGCGATCGTCGCCGCATCGGTATCGGCATTTGTATCCGGCTGGAAGTAAACCCGGATAATGCTGACCCCGTCGAGCGAACGCGACTCCATGTGGTCAATCCCGCTGGCAAGGGTAAAGAAGCGCTCGAGGTGATACGTGATGTTGCCTTCGATCTGCTCCGGCGGCATTCCGGAGTAGAAGGTCGCCACAATTACGACCGGCACGTTCATCGAAGGGAACATATCGACCGGCATGCGCGCAACGCTGCTAACGCCCAGCACAAAGACCATAAGGCAGGCAACGATGATCAGATACGGAGTACGGATGGCAAAGCCGGACATCTAGCTCCTTTCCATTCAGGAGGGCTGCAGACGGGGCTGAACCTTTTGCCCATCATGGAGACCGGAGTGGCTGCCGGTGATGACGACATCGCCAGAAGTTGCTCCGGAGAGGATCTGGATGTACTGGGGCGACTGGATGCCGGTGACCACCTTGCGCACGCTGCACTATACCGTCGCGGTCGACGACGAAAGAGTTTCTGGTTATCTCCTGTGCCGTCCACGGCGCCGGGCGGAACAGCATTTGCGTTCCTGGCATCCGCCGTTCCCAGTGTTACCTGGGCGTACATGCCCGGGAATGAGGGTCAGTTGCGGGTTTTTGACGTCGACCTCCGCGGTCATGGTTCTGGTCGACATCTGCAGACGATCGGCAAAGCGGGTTACCGTGCCATCAAAAGTGCGGTTCAAGGCGGGGACAACCACGCTTACGTGTTGGCCGTTGTGGATGGAGGTTACGTTTTCTTCCGGCACCGGGAGCATCAGCCGCAGCAAATCGTTTTGCGAGACCTTGACTACGGGCATCGCCTGGGTTTGCGAGGCGATGCCGGCCTGGATCATGGATCCCTCGCTCGCATAGCGCTGGGTAACCACGCCGCGAAAAGGGGCGACGATCCTGGTGTATTCAACCAGGGCGGTTTCATGCGCGAGGCCGGCGACGGCGCTCTGGTAGCGGCTTTCCGCAGCCTGGACGCGCTGCAGTGCCGCGCTTACCTGGGCGTCCGCCTCAAGGTTGTGGGAGTGGGCCACATCCACTTCCTGCAGCGGGACCAGGCCTGGCTCTTTTTTTGAAACGTCCTGGATGCGGTTGGTAAGACAGCTGAGCAATTTGCGCTCCGGCCTGGGCCCGCTGCAGATCGCCGCGGGTGACCGCGCGCTCCGCACTGGCGGTCTCTACATCCGACCTGGCTTTCACCAGGTCGGCCTGGAGTTCGGGAATCTCCAGCGTCGCCAGCAGTTGCCCCTGGTGCACGCGGTCCCCGATATCCACCAGCATGTGCCGAATGTAGCCCGCCTCTTTGGCCATTACGTCTACCTCATAAAAAGGTTCGAACTCGGCGGTGAGGGTGACGGTGTTGTGCAGATCGACGCTGGACAACTTTGGCGGCAGGGACTACCTGCACGGCCTGCAACCCTTCGGAGCTGGCGCTCATGCGAGCACGCCGAGAGTGGCCAGAGAAGCGCAGGCGAGAGGAGGACAAACAGCCGACGACGGGTTTTTGATGAGCTCATCTTTGTGGTCATCGCAGAATGCCTAAGGTGTAGTTGAGCGCAGCCCTGGTACTGAGATATTCGAACCGCGCGCTGGCGGCGGAGATCAGCGCGGAGGTCTGACTGAGTTCGGCCTGGTTAAGTTCGACAATGCTGCCCAGGCCTGCGTCGTAGCGTGCCTGCGCCAGCCGCAGCGCGACGGATGTCTGGTCCACGAGGTCACGAGCCACCTGGATCTGGAGATACGCATCCCTGGCCTGAGCCCAATTCGTGCGCACATCCCGCGCAATCAGCAAGGTTAGATTGCTCACATCGCGGTTGACCGCCTGGGCGCGCAGCCTGGCTTCGGCAGCCCTTCCGGAGTAGAGTCCACCATTGAAGACCGGCACGTGGATGTTGATGCCGGCGGCTCCGTAGTTTTGCTCGAGGGTGTGGTCCCGCTCCGGGACTTCGCCGGCCGTGCCCAGCAGATTCACGTCCGGATAGTTCAGCTTGCTTTCCGACTTCGCGAACTGCTGCGCGGCCTGGGCCTGCAGCTGCAGCGCTTTCAGGTCGGGCCGCGTACTGATCGCCTCGCGGATGTACACCTGGACATCGTCTTCCAGCAACGGCGGCTCTGGTTGCTCGGCCAGCACGTAACCCGGAACCGTGTCATCGCCCATGGTGGCGGCGAGCTGGGCGCGCGCCTCTTGCACGGCGCTGTCAGCGTGCACCACGGCCATTTGCGCTTCCGAAACCAGCACTTGGGCAAATTGAACATCGAGCGTCGAACGGAGCTGGCTTTGCGCCAATGCGCTCAGCTGGCGCAGAGAAGTCCTCCTGAATGCAAGCACGGCCTGCGCGGTTCCGCGCACGCTTTCCGCCGCCTCCGTAGCGAAGTAGGCTTGATCGACGTCGCGCAATATCTGCAGCTTTACGTCTTCGGTATGTTGTGATGCTGCCTGGGCGGTAAGTCGTGAAGAGCGCACCAACTCGCTGGTGCGCCCGAAATCTGTCACCAGCTGCGTAAGCGTGAATCCGCCCGCCACCCTTGTCGACGTGCTGGAGGTCGTGACTGCTCCCGGCGGCGACCGCTGTGTCACCATTTGCCTTCACGGCTGTCAGGTTGCCCGTAAGTTGCGGAAAGTACGCCGATCGGCTTTCCTGAACTCGTTTGCCCATGGCCTCTGCGCGCAGGGTTTCTGCGGCCAGGCGCGGCTGGTTGTGGAGGGCCCGCGCCTCGGCATCCGCAAGCGAAAGAGTGGGCGCTTGAACCGCCGGTTGTGTATCGGCTTTCGTCGGCGGTGCGATGGCGGGTGGCGACGAGGCGGGCAGATCTTGCGTGGCTTGTGCAGCTAATGAAGAGAGCTCTGCCAAGATAATCCGAGCGCGCCCAGAAACAAAATAATCTGGAGCTTCATCAACCTTCTCTGCTTGAAGGAAAGATTTTCAAGGCGGTGGTTTCCTCATAAGAACCCCACCCTCACCCAAAGAGGCGTTCGGGAACAACCATCCCGCCTGCTCTCGGTGTCGGGTGCAGGAGAGGCACCATGGTCTCAAGACGGAAGACGCTGATCAAGCCACCTGGTCTCGTGAAACAAATCCAAAATGTCAAGACTGAAAAGCTCACGGCTGGAGCTGAATTCCTCGTCTGGACGAATCATCCCCCGGTGTGCCGCCACCGATATAAAGCATCCATTTTTCCTGAAAACCGAATGACGCCAGCCCTAGAAGGAGTATAGGAGCGGCCTTGGTGGTAAAACCCTTACAAGTTCCTGACAAGTGCGAAACCGGCGGTCTGGAGTTCACGAAGACGGCGGTCCGCGGACGTTATTGAACCCATAGAAGCGCCGCGTGCGGGATAACAGCGACCGAAGATGTTCGAGCAGGTCGCCACGCCGCGATCAATTCCGCTTGCTGAGAGCTGGGCCGCCCGCCGCTAGTTCCGGCCCATGCACGGCAGTGCCTAGCCGCCGGTCTTGACATCGTGGCGCATCCGCAAGCAAAATCGAGAGCTTCAATAGGACAGGGTAAGCGTGCCTGACTCTAAAGGATTTTCGCGCAGGCGATTCCTCTCGGATGCCGCTTCCACGGCAGTGACCTCGTGCTTGCCCCTGAGCGGAGCGGCGATCCTGGCGGGCGACTTGGCACCCGCCCTTGCAGCCCAGAACACCAGCGTGAGCGTGTCCCGCGAAGCGGTCTCTGCCCCACCAGTGATCATCGTTCATGCGGGATATCGATTGCTGATCGATTCGGTAAGAGGAACCATCGCGTCGTTTCAGTCCACTTATGGCGTCAACCGCGAATTGCTGATTCGCGACCACGTTCGCCTGCCGCTCTTCAATGTCGAGCTCATGAATGATGGTGGAGAGTTCAAGCTGATTGCTTCTTCAGACGCGAAGAAGATCACCGTAAACAAAGACCAGGATGAGAAGGGCCAAACAGTCACCATCGAATACAAACAGATTGGGGACTTACCCGTCGACGGTCTGGTGACGATCCGGTGTCCGGCGAACGAGGCGCTCACTTACTGGAATCTTGTAATTGAAAAACGAGACCAAGTCCTGGGTTGGGCACGTTCAATTCCCGGTGATCGAAGTGCCATTTGACAATCCTATGCAAGGAGACCCCAGCTACATCCTCTCGTCATCTTTGGATGGGCTGCTGTCGGGTCCAGTTGAGCCCGCGGTGTATCAGCGGCCAGGATGGACTCGCCATACTCCGCTCGAGCGCCAGTGGGGAGCAACAGAAAGCATCACGCCCGAACTGTGGCTGGAGGATATCTGGAGTGGGAGACAGCGCAATGTTCCCGAGATCTGGCGGTACCCGAACTATCCGGGGCAATGGGCCTCGACACAGCTGATGGCCTATTACAACGCCGCAGGCGGTCTCTATATGGCCTGCGATGACGCGACCGGTTTGCCGAAGTTTATCGATCGGGTCATGGAGGATGACGGTATCACGCTGGGGTTGGCGCATTACCCAGCCACCCGTGGGCCCGGTGAGACCAAGTTGCCCTACAACGTAGTCATTGGTACTTTCCACGGCGATTGGTATACCGCGGCGGAGATTTACCGGGATTGGGCGCACAAGCAGGCGTTCTGCGGCAGCAAGCTTGTTGACAGAAAGGACTGCCCAAAGTGGATTACTGATTCGGCTGTGGGGTTCGCCTTTCCGATGTGTGGGCAGGCAGACTGGGACGGGCCGGCAAAAGAGAACCCCGAATACACTCCCGCGACCAATGCGTTGGACTATCTGGATAAACTTGCCAAACAACTCGACAGTCCTCTGATGCCCTTCGTTTACAACTGGGAACATAGCGGCCCGTGGGTCCAGCCGGAGGCCTTTCCGCCCCTTGGTGGAGAAGCGGCGATGCGCGAGTTCATGACCAAGGCAAAAGAAAGAGGCTGGTCTCCTTTCCTCTACGGAGACAGCCTTTGCTGGGTGACCTGGCAGGGAAATACCGGCTACGACGGAATGCCTTATTTCCGTTCCCACGGCGGAGAGGCTGCGGTGGCTCACAGGCCGGATGGAACTTTGGTGGAAGATGTGTGGCCCTGGAGAAAAAATTATTGGGCTTGCGTTGGAACGGAAAAGGGACGCCAGATGATTCTGGATATGACGCGAAAGATGGCGGAACTCGGACCCAGTGTGGTGCAGCAGTTTGACCAGGGCCCCGGCCCCATGGCCTGCTACGCTACCGGCCACGGTCATCCGCCAGTACCGGGCCCATGGATGACGGAGGCCTTCAAGAGCCTGCTCAAGGCAGATGCCGAAACCGCCCGTTCGGTGAATCCCACGGTTGCAATGTCCTGCGAGGGAGCTCCGCCAGAAATCTATCTTCAGGATTTTCAGATCTGGGATGGCCGCATGAGGACATGTCCGCTCTACTCGTTCCTGTATCACGAGTATTGCAACGGCCATGAAGGCTTTTTTTCCAACCGCGTGGATGATGAAGCTTTGCGGCTTTCTGTCGGCAGGGCCATCGTCGCTGGATACATGCTCAACTTCACCCTGCGAGATAAGGGACTGATTGAGTACGACTGGGATCAGGCCTGGGCACGGGCCATCCCTGATCAGGTCGCGATTCTTGACTGGGCAAAGAGAACGAACCATTTCCGAGCAGGAATCGCGCGTGACTATCTGGTCTTTGGGCGGATGCTCCCACCCTGGACGGTAAGCAATGTAACCTTGCGCGACTTCGGGTGGGGCAAGGAGCCCTTGGTGCAGTCCGCGACCTGGCAAGCGGCCGACGGACGAGTAGGGGTTGTGCTGGCAAACTGTGCTGACCTTGGTGAGTCTCCGCGGGTAGAGTTGAGAGGCCAGGGAAACAAGACATTGGCTCTTAATATCGACGGTCAGCATAGCCAACGGACCGTTCTACTCCCCAGCGCAATCGATATCGAGATGCAGCCCCGATCTATTAGCTTGATCGAGGTGAAATAAATACTGGGCGAAACTCCGACTAGCCCTCAGCACTGGAGCTCATCGAAGGACGTTGATGGGAATTCCCAGCTTGAGTTTCTTCCAGAGCCGGTCCGTTGTATAGACGGGCGCGTCTAGTGCGATTGCAAGCGCTAAACAGGCCCTGTCTCCTAACGAGAGACCGAGCGAGCTTGTCTTTTGAATGAGACTCCCCGCAATCCTGGCCTGCTCGGCAGTGAAGGGCTCGATCCAGGGAAGAGGGTCTACGGCAAGTGACCAGGATTCGTCAGGATCTCCACCTTCGCGCACCAGGATTGTCTGCACTTCGGCCAGGTTTACCGCACTGGCTGTTGCAAGGCTCAGCAGTTCTGGCGTGATTTTCTCGGCGCCTGGCTCATCATTGAGCAGGGCAAGAATGGCGGAGGCGTCCAGCACCACCTTATTCATTCTTGGCTGCCCGGCGCCGTTCCGCAATCAGTTCGTCGGAGAGCAGCCGTCCCGGTTTGACGAGCTTTCGCAAACGCTGCCGGGACTTTGTCAGCCGGCCTTGGAGTGTCGAGATGCGAATCTCGTTGTCCTCAATGCGTAGGTCTATTTCGTCTCCGACCTTCAATCCAAGAGCAGAGCGAAAAGATGCCGGGATGAGGACGCGGCCCTTTCCCTCGATGCGAGCGCGGCTTGTCACCTCTGTGTGGGCCATTTATCCTCCGGTGCCACCAGAATAACAAAGTGACACCCGGCTGCCAATCCGTTCCGAGCGGGGACGATCCTAAAGGAGACTTCAGCGCAGAAACTGGTCCACGAAGCTCTCCCCCAGACCGACCGCAGTATAGTGTTTACGGCAAAGATCGATCTTGGTAAACACATCTTCATAGCCAAGCATGCGGCCATCCGGGTCCACATAGATCATCGCGCCATTCACCTGGAACAGCGTAATCATCTCCGGAACATCGGCTTCGACGACCAGCGTATGCGTCTCCCCCGGAGTCTCATACACATAAGAGCCTTCCGTCGCCGTCCAATCATGTTCCAGGTAGTGCCAACTGCCCTTAAGCACAAAGCCATGGACAGGCTGAGGATGACGATGCCGCGAAAGCACCCCCGACTTGCGCACGCGCAAGAGGTTCATCCAGTAACCCCGGCTGGCCGAGAGGCAAAGCGGACGAAACCACACATTTTCCTGCTGCGGTACCCACAGGCGCTCATCCTCAGGGATGGCGTTGGGAATCACCAGCTCAGGAAAGCATTCCTTCGGTTGCGGATGCCGGTAGGGAATCCGCGCTTCAGCTGCGTTGCGCTCCAAATCCGCATGGTTCACGGCGACATCGCTCATGGTTTTCTCTCCTTTTCACATTGCTGCGTAGCCGCCATCGACGGGCAAGATCGCGCCAGTGATGAAGCGTGCTGCTTCGGAACAAAGAAACACTACGGCTCCGGCGACGTCTCCAGGCTCGCCCCAACGCTGCATGGGTGTGCGGCCCAGAATCGCGGCCGACCGGCCGTCATCCTCAACCAGGCCGCGCGTTAACTCCGTCGCAATCCAACCGGGAGCAATAGCATTCACCCGAATGCCCTCAGCCGCCCACGCCACAGCTAACGCCTTGGTCAATTGTGCCACCCCGCCTTTTGAAGCGGTATAAGCAGGAATCGCCGGGCCGCCAAAAAACGACAGCATCGACGCTGTATTGACGATGGCGCCGCGGGCGGCGGCAAGCTTGGGCCGGGCGCCGACACACATACGCATGGTCCCAGTCAGATTCACGTCGATCACTTTTTGAAAGGTCTCGATATCGTACTCGGCTCCGTTACGAAAGATCACCCCCGCACAATTGATCAGCGCAGCTAACTCGTCGAACGGCGCCAATACCGCGGCGACCGATGCGGCAGAGGTCACGTCCAGCTTGACCACCGTGAGATGCTGCGTCGCGTGAACCGCAGCCACTTGCTCATCAGTCACTCCAGTCACGGTTACGTGATAACCGGCTTCGACCATCGCGTTCGCGATGCCAAAACCAATTCCAGTCGTTCCCCCGGTGACGATTGCCTTTCGCCTCATGGCTTGGCCGGATGGATCCAGATAGCGTTGCCGCCACCGGAGACCATGTGTATGTCGAGAACCGTACTGCGATCGACTGCGCGCTTACTAAAGGTAGTGTGGGTCGCATTGCTGGCAGCATCTGGAGCATCGGCATAGATTTCAGCCACATACTTGCCTTCGCCCAGGAAGTTGAGCGGGACCCTGGTGTCTCGCTCCTCCCAGTTAGTCAGTGAGCCGACATACCAGTCCTTGCCGCTTCTCCGCGCCAGGGTTATGTGCCGCATGGGGAGCCCGTCGATCACGCGTACTTCATCCCACGTAGACGGTACCTGCTTAATGAATTCGAAATCCTTCTGCCCTTTGTATTGTTCCGGGTAGTCAGAAACCATTTCCAGGGGACTCTCGAACACCACGTACAGGGCTAACTCCTGTGCCCGTGTTCCCAGCGACATCGGCATCCGGTTACGCCCGATGAAGTGTTCCAGGTTGGTATTGTTAAACGCTCCCGGGGTGTAGTCCAACGGACCGGCCAGCATCCGGGTGAAGGGAAGTGTCGTGTTGTGGACCGGGGTCACCCGGGCCGACCACTTCGAGTACTCCTTGCCCATTACACCTTCGCGCGTCACCAGGTTCGGATAAGTGCGGCGCAGGCCATCCGGCTTGAACGCCCCGTGGTAGTCAATCATTAAATGATGCTCGGCGGCTTTCTCCACCACCCGGCGATACCAATCCACCATCCACTGATCGTCGCGGTTCATGAAGTCGATCTTGACCCCGGCGACTCCCCACTGTTCAAAGAGCGGAAAAGCCTGGTCCATATATTTGTCGACCGAGGTCCAATGCGACCACAGCCAGATGCGGACATTCTTTTCCTTCGCGTAGCGCAGCAACTCCGGAAGGTCGACCTTGGGGCTGAAGTGAGTAATGTCGGCCAGGTCTGCATAATCGCCGGTCTTGGCCTGCGGCGTTGGGGCCGCCCAGCCAGCATCGATCAGCATGTAGGGAAAGCCGGATTCCGACGCAAACTCAATGTAATGCTTTAAGGTTTCAGTGTTCATCCCCGGGGTGAAATTTACCCCGGTGGCCTCATCGCCCGACCACCAATCCCAGGCCGACTTGCCGGCTTTGATCCACGAGGTGTCGGCGATCTTCGAAGGGGGATTCAGGTTGAGAATGATGTTCGATTCGATCAGGCGCCCCGGCGTGTCGCCAATCATGAGCACCCTCCAGGGGCTTTTGAAGGGGGCTTTGGTCTCGACAGCGATGCCGGGGAGATCGACGTTGGGCGACAGCTCGGCCTTCAGACTGAAAAGCGGTTTATCGCTGCGCAGATACATGCCCGCATAGTTGTCGATATTTGCTTCCGTGATGGCGACCCAGCCGGTGCCGGGAACTTCCGCCAGCAGCGGCAGCGCGACCAGCCAGTCCTTGTGCAGTCCACTGACCGTCCGCATCTGGTAGTCGTCTTCGTAGGAGGACTGAAAGCCATTGAGCACCAGCGGGTAGAGGGTCGCGTCCTTGCTGTAGCGGAACTGGGTACGCTCCCGGGTGATGCGAACGTCAGTCAGAGACGGCTGCTCCGGAACCAAATAGCGAAAGGCCACGCCGTCGTCGAAGGCTCGGACCTCAACCGATAACTTACCTCCGGACTCGCTGGAAAAATCTGCAATGAGCGAGTTGTAATGGTTGCGGACGTCTTTCGTCTTACCCACCGGGATGGTGTAGCTTTCATCCATGCTGCCCGGTTGCGCATTCACGTATCGCCAACCCGGGCCCAGCGGGGCTTGACCCTGAATATCGAGGCCCAGTTCCGAGGGGTCAATCAGGGGCTTGCCGCGGAAGCTCACCGAGTATTGAAGCCCCGCCTGTCCGGACAGGGTCAACACGATCTCTCCATTGGGAGAGGCGACCTGGAAAGGATGGGGTGCGGCATCCTGGGCAAGAGCAACGGAGACGATCGAACAAATCAAGACGACACGAGGAAGGAGCATAGTTTCTCCGGTCGAATAGTATTACAAACGGCCTCCGCGCTGTGCTATTGAGCCACGTCCAGGCCCAAGACGGCGTTCCACATGGCCGGGGCAGCCTTTTCCTGGTCGGAGACGGAAGTGCCTCCAAACCCGAGGAATCCGCCTTTTTTAGCCGCCTCCGCGGTTGCCTGCGCAATCGTTGGCAGCCATTCTTTGATTTCGCTGGTTTCCGCGGGCGTCGCCTTGGTGGTCAGCAGACCGAGGTCCGCCTCAGGATTTCAGCCGCCGCCTCTTGTACCTGGGCCGGGGTAGCACCTGGCGGCGGTTTGGGGAAGGTCATCGTCTGCATCACGTCCTCGGACGGGTTTTCTCCTCGCGTGTTTTAGTCCGGTAGAAATGTGCGAATTAAGCGAACTAAGCGAACTAAGTCCTGGGATGACCCCCTTGAGCGAAGCGGCGTCGCACAGAAGAGGTTACGTTTCGTCTTTTTCGAATTTCTCTGATGTGGGGAGCGATCGGGCAAGGTGATCAAACTCGGGCAAGGTGGTCAAATAAGTCCTTTGTTTCATGAAGGTGCTCAAGATGTTCAATTAATTAATTTGAGCATCTTGCCTCGGTGGGTGGCTGGTTTCCAGGCCGCGGAGGCGAAGCTGGTCTCGCAGGCGGCTCGTTTTAGAGACGGGCTTTGGAGATGGTTGGGGAGTGGTGGGCCAAATGAAAGTGCGCGAAATGCGCCGTAAGCGCCGTAAGTCCCCTTCTCATGTGCTTGGATCGCCGGTCCTTTTCCGATCGGGACGGTTCTGCTCTGCCAGTGCGGTGACGAACGGGACGGTCCTCTGCCTACCAGGTACGTGTTAGCGGACGTCCCGTATGTCATCCGGCGTCCATGTCCTCTGGCTTGGAGTGGCCTCGGGCCGATGTCCGGTGGGGTGGTGTTTCCCTAGTTGTCAAAACTGCTTCATCAAGAGGGCGCACTGGGCGCACCCTGTGGACACGGTGATTCTTGCTCTCCGGAGGTGCGCCCTCGCGGGCGCAGGTATGCGGACAGGTTTGATCCGTCACTTCTGATGTCACATTACTGTTTGCTACACCCAACTCATCACGCCGACGAGTTGCCAGTGGTTGGCGGCAGTTGCAGGGAAGCACACCGATGCAAAGCCAAGCAGGGCAGTCGCGAAGACCGCGCTGACGTATGGAATTCTTGCTTTCAAAATAGCCCGATTTTTGGGCTGTGTCCAGAGCGAGAAAAAATAATTTTGGTAACCATGGGGTGCGCGCTGTTAGGTACTTGGCGGGAATTGGGGGAGAGCGTCACGATGCGAGGATTCCCGGTCGGCATCGGGCCGCCCTGAGAGGCGCGCACGAAGCTCCCGCAGGCTCCTTGCGATGCCAGGTCCGAACGGCCGTCGGGTAGATCGGGCACCAGCCGAGCCGCACTGCAAGTCGCAAGTGCAAAGCTAATCGCACTGCGCACCATCAACTCATAAGGTAAACTTTCCGTCTGGGTTTCCAGAAGACGGTCCGTGCGTGGGATGTTTGATTCATTGGGGTACTTTTCGTCTGTCCCCTTCAGGCTCGTCTGTCGCATAAATTCGTTCTTCGCGTTCGCGCTCAGAAAATCCTAGCGGTCGCCCCTCGCCAACCCCAGCAACGTGGCGACCACTCACATCATGAGGACTCGTACGCGCCTCTGGCGGTCTTTGGGACGCCCATGATAAAGCATATTGACCGAAGGATCTTGAGAGCCTTTTGACATTTATCGGGGGCGACGTTGCAGGCCATGTTTTCGCGAATCTCGCCGACTCCCAGGTAGGCGAATTTGAATTGGGTTTCGCAGTCGGGTTTGTAGATGGGACCAGCACAGGCGATTACACGACGCGGTTCGATGTGCAGGGCGATGACCTCGTCTAGCTGGTTGAAGTCTTGGGTGTCAATGGCGCCCTCAAGCCAACAGGCGTAGACGTAGTCGCCGCAGTTGCCGTACTTGCGGCGCACTGTTGTAGCATCAGTGCTGGTGGAGATGCCTCCTTTGGTTGTTTCCCCGTCGAGGAAGACCTCCCGGTCCAGGTCTTTGCGCGCAAAGCCGGTGTTGAAAATAAGGGAAGGTCCCCGGGTATCCCCTCGAAAGACAACGTTATTGACGTTGCCGTACTGGATATAACTGGGCACATCCTGGGTGATTTTCATGATCTGCGGATTCTTTTCCCGCTCGGCGAATTCGAGTTCGTCCGGGGACATGAGGTCCAAAATGTCGCCGTATTTCTCATCCCACTGCTTGGGCGTTAACTTGGGCGGGAGTTTTTTTTCGTGAAGGATGGAGATTGTTTTCACACCGAAGACGGTCTTCTGCCTCTCATACTCGCGGGCAAGCTGCTCCGCCTTTGTGCGGCGCAGGAGTTCCTCTGAGGCGCTGTTTTGCGCCAGATCTCCGGCGTGGGGGGAGTGGGCTTTAATTTTTTCGAACTCCTTAGGTGTTGGCTTTGGTGGCATCTCGCATTCCTTCCTCTTTCGGAGATTGTAGGACTGAATAATATACCAACGCGAAGGCTTTCCTCTGGAATCGCCCCTATGGACGTGAGCAAGATTGTCGAGCAAATTGATGCGGAAACCGGAGACTGAGCATGGACATACAGAGCGTTACCCTTGCTTCAACGATCCTATTAAGTTAGTAAACGTCCCGTCTGAAGGTGTGAAGAAATTGACAACAGCAAGGGGCTATTTTTGAGGCCGTAACGCCGCTAGACTACAAGCGTGAGCGCATCTTCAGGTTCCCCTCGCCCTCGTCCGCGCCTTTCCTCGATAGACCGTTCCCAGCTTGTCCTTCGTACCGTGGATGTAGAGAGAATGATCGACGACGACCACAGCGCACGGTCGATCTGGGAGACGATCGGCCGGCTGAATCTAAGTTTGTATGATGCCAAGATAGCAGCTGTGGAAGGGCGAGCTGGCCGAGACCACACAGCTCCGCAGTTGCTCATAAGCCTATGGTTGTACGCGTACAGCCGAGGGATCAGCTCAGCGCGTGAGATTGCGCGGCGTTGTGAGTTTGAACCCGCGTTCCAGTGGCTGTGCGGTTTGCAGCCTATTAGTCATCGCACTCTGTCCGGATTCCGTTCTGATAACAAGGAAGCACTCGGCAGCGTGTTCGTGCAGGTGGTGGGGGTGCTGAGTGTCGAAGGGCTGATCACCATGGAACGAGTGACGCTGGATGGCACCAAGATCAAAGCTAACGCCAGCGGCAACACATTTCGGCGTAAAGAGAAGATCGAAGCGCACCTGGCTGCGGCGCAAACGCAACTGGAGAAGATGAACGAACAAGCCGCAGAGGAAGAGAAAGTGGCCAAGCGTCAAGCGGCTGCGAAACAACGGGCGGCGCAAGAACGCGTAACCCGGCTGGAAAGCGCGCTTCGTGAAGTGGAGCTCTGCAGAAGAAAAAGAAGGAGGATAAGAAGAAATTTGTAGCGCGGGCTTCCACCACCGATGCCGAGGCTCATGTGATGCGTAACGGCGAAGGTGGCACTGTGCCCAGCTACAACGTGCAATTGGTGACCGACACCACTCACGGCTTCGTGGTGAACGTAGAGGCAACCACCGACGCCATCGACTATCGTCAACTGGAGCCAGCTCTTGACCGCTGTAAAGCCACGCTGGGAAGTCTGCCAAAGCAGTTGATTGCAGATGGAGACTATACCAACCATGCGGCCGTGCAGGCTGCTGCAAAGTCTGGCGTCGACTTCTACGGCTCGTGGCAAGATAGCTGGAAACCGACAGAGTCGGATGCTCAGGGACGCTGCGGGGCCTTTATCAGCAGTGCTTTTCCTTATGATGCGAAGAACGACGTTTACCTCTGCCCTGCCGGACAGCAACTAGTGCACAAGATGGTCCTCGATCGTGGACACGGGGTGCGCACGCATGTGTACAAGGCGCCAAAGGCAGCCTGCTCTTCCTGCGTTTATCGCGCTCAGTGCGCCTCGAAGAAGCCGACACCACAGTGGAGACGCTCCATCACACGTATCGAGGAGTCTGCGCAAACAAGCGCATTCAAAGCCAAGATGCAGACTGAGGCGGCACAGAAAATCTACCACCAGCGCTCGCAGATCGCCGAGTTCCCGCACGCTTGGATTAAAGAGCGATGTGGGCTCCGGCAATTTCGCTGCCGAGGGCAACAAAAAGCAGGAATGGAGGCCACATGGACCTGCATTAGTTACAACCTCATCCGGTTATTCAGCGTACGCCGCAAGCTTGCTACGCCGACTGTCGCTGCCGCCTAAGAAAAGACCCTGATGGTTTGCTTCTCGACACATTGAAAGACTAAGAGCCCCTACTCCTGACATGCACTGTTGAATCCCAGGTTTCAGATCCACAATCCGATCGGAGGACGTGAATCCATGGAAATACTGAGCGGGGGGATTATGGGCCGCCTGAAATCTTTCACAGGTTCCTGTCCCTCCTCAGGTCGCCATGGCGAGTGCGCTTGGGCGGTATATCTTTGGACCGTAGGTCGGTTCGGAAAATGGAGGATATATGGCGATTCACGTTCATCTTGCGTCGTTGCTGCTTCTCGCGGCCGTCCCAATATTTGCTCAGACCAACCCTGCGCCTGCACCAAGTGCCACTGCGGCCCACGCACCGACCACAGATTCGACGGCAGTGCCAAAGCAACCGACGCCGACAGTCTTTCAGGCCGACGAAGGTGACCGTTGGATGCTGCTTGGGGACAAGCCGCTTATTTTCAAGGTTGACCCCGTCAGTACCGGCTCGGACGCGCTGGTGGTCGGGACAGAGGAGATGCCACCGGGAAACAAAATTCCGACCCACAAGCATTTGCACGAAGATGAAGTCATATTCGTCCACAAGGGTACGGTGCGCGTTACTTTGGCTGGACGTGAATACGACGCAGGAACGGGAGCGACAGTTTTCATCCCGCAGGGAAACTGGATCGGCGTGGCGAACGTTTCCAGCGAGCCTGCCATGATTCTGTTTTTCTTTAACAAGCCCGCATTTGAGCAATGCCTACGAGCCATGTCCTCACGACCGGGCGAAACATTCACCATGCCAGTGCCAGAGAAAATGGCGGCAGTCCGAGCGGAATGTCATGAAGTGATGAAGCAATAGTGTCCGACCGTTTGCCCTTGCTTTGGAGCACACCGGCACCAGATGTGGCGACTCGGTTGGATTCATTGTTGACGCTATCAGCCATAACGCTGACGACCCCGCCTGGCTGGTTTCGGATTCTGGACGAAGTTTGGTTGTCAGAAGTTTGGTTGTCAAGTTTGGTTGTCAGACGCATTAACTTTTGGATCCGCACAGATGCGGAAGGCGGCGAAGGTTGTGCCGCTGCCTTTTGGAACCCGGGGCAGACGCGACGTTATCTTTGCAATAGCACTCGTAACAAGCAAGTAAACGTCCCGTCTGCGCCGCCTTTGTTCGTCCAAAACGAACACACACAGGGCGAGCGCTGGGAGCTGCAGAAGAAGGCCGCGCAACGGCAGCTAGCGCTGCAAAAGCGAGGACCCCGCGAGAAGATCGTCACAGATCAAAGGCAACGCGAACTCACCTTCGATCCGTGAAGAGCTGCGTCTCGAAAGTACCAGTCCCGTCTGTCGCATAATCCTTCGGCTATCGCGGAGGCCAGCAACCATCACTGGCGCCACACTTGCCATGGTGAAAAATTAATGCGTACCGAGGGGGCGGGGATAGGTATCATGTCCCCGTATCTTTCCTCGTCACGATTACTGCGATGAGAAATGGGGAGAAATGGGGACGGCCTGATCTGCGCGACTTTCCTCTACCCTCAAGGCGAATAAATTACGCAGGTCAGGCTGTAGTGCACCCCAAAAGTGAGACACGGTGGGGGAGAAAAATAGGGGACACTCAGCGGTCATAATGGAGATGACCGATGAGCAGGAAGAGCAGGTATAGCACGGAGTTCAAGCAGGATGCGGTCAGTCGCATGGGGCAGGGCGGGAAGACTGTCACCGCCTTGGCGGAAGAGTTAGGTGTTCGGCGGAAGTTCTTATACCTGTGGCGTGAGCGGTTGCAGGCTGGTGGCAAGTCGGCAATGGAGCGAGGCCCGGGAAGGCCGCCAGGGAGCAAATCAAAATCAGTTTCCACACCGCCGACACCCAGCGCGGCTGAGTTGCGGATCGCAGAACTGGAGCGACTGCTGGGCCGCAAGCAAGTGGAGCTGGATTTTTTCAAACGAACCTTCGAGCAGGTCAGGGGAGCAGCGGCAAATCGTACCAGCGATGGCGACAAGGGGTCTATCGCGGCATCGAAGCCTCGCTCTCAATCGAAGGAGTAGGACTGACAGTGGAACGGCAGTGCCAGCTGGCCGAAGTGAGCCGAGCGGGCTTCTATCGCTATTTGCAGCAGACCAAGCCTGAGCAGGCGGACTTGTTGTTGCGCGCACGCTTGCAGGAGTTAGCGGTGGCGCATCATCGTCTGCGTGGCTACCGGATGTTGACTGCGCTGCTGCGGCGTGAAGGGCAGGTGGTCAACCACAAACGTGTACTGCGCCTGATGCGGGAAGACAACCTGCTGAGCTTGCGACGGATAAAGTACGTGTTTACGACAGATTCGCGGCATAATTGGCCGATTTACCCGAACCTGGCACGGCGTGTGACTTTGACCGGGCTCAATCAGCTGTGGGTGGCCGACATTACGTTCATCCGACTACGGAGCGAGTTCATCTATCTGGCGGTCGTTTTGGATGCATACTCCCGGCGCGTAATCGGTTGGGATTTGGGCCGCACGTTGCACGCGGAACTGGCGATTCGAGCTTTGCAGATGGCGCTTAGCGAGCGGAACTGGAAAGCCGAGGAACTGATTCATCACTCAGATCAAGGCGTGCAGTATGCGTCAAGCGATTACACCCAGATACTGGACCAGGCGGAGATTCAAATCAGCATGAGCCGGCGTGGCAATCCATATGACAACGCACGCGCGGAACGATTTATGCGGACGCTCAAAGAAGAGGAGGTGCACGGAACGGAGTATCAGGATCTAGAAGACGCACGCGGCCGAATCGGTGAGTTCCTGGAACAGGTGTATAACCGCCAGAGGCTGCATTCAGCGTTACGCTATCTGACACCGGAAGAGTTTGAGCAGGCCAGCCAAGCTAAAGAGAGTGACGGCGCTGATGGAAGCGGTGGAAAACCAAAGGCAGGTTTACCACCGCTCCCACAGGCCTTGGAAATCCCTCCAGGATTTCCACGCTCCCACGGCGGGTCGACTGCTTTTCAATAAAATGAGAACTAAAACACGCTGAAGTGTCCCCAATTAACGGAACTTGGCGTGTCTCAGCTTAGGGGTGCAGTCCAGCAGTGTGTCGGAGAGAAAATGCTTCATTATTGGGGCAGAACAGATAGCGGTTGTATCGAAGGGGAATTTATAGGCCGCCTAGCAAACATCTGAATTGAGAGGCTATCAGCTGTTGAAGTGATGTGCGTTTGGGGTTAGTTGCGTTACGTGGCGTTAAGCGTCAGCCAGAGCCGCTCGATGGCGAGACAGTTTGAGAAGAATATGTGCGTGGCGCAAATAAATTTCCACTCTGATGTCACGTTCAACAGGCCCTCGTAAGCGGAACCTGCGGATACCACGTGCTTCTTTGATCTGGCCGAAATACCGGTTCCACCGTTGTCTGTCGAAGTGCATACCGCGCTTTACCGTCCTCTGTGGCCAGAACTTTTCTCATGTCAAACGCTTCCTGGCTGCGCGGTGCGCATGGGCGGCAACAAGTTTACCTGGTATATGCGGCTTGGAGTCAGGTGCGACCAGCATTTCAATGCCGCTCATCGCCGGATCCTGCAGGCTGGTGGTGTCCCAGTAGCCGGCATCGGCGGTGATGGTTGTTGGCACCGCTTGCAGTGTTTTCCGTAGAGTCTTCACCATAGGTAGCAACTGCTGACGATCAATAGGTTGCTGAGTTAGCTCTGCGGCCACGATGATCTGCGCGTTCGAGTCTACGGCGATCTGTGCGTTGTAAGCCTGCACAAAGCCTCTTTCCCCGCTGTCTTTCATCACTCGCGCAGTCAGGATCGACGAAGTTATCTTGCCGGCTCGGCGAGCAGGCATTCTTTCTCGCTCGCAGACGCTGCTTCTTATCCTTCTCGCGCTGTCTGCGATCCTTAGACAGCCTGGCTTGTCTGTTCGCGCTTTACCACGGGGACCACGTTTGCCTGGAGTATAGCCGTCCAATGCGGCTTTTAGTTGTGCTTGTGCTTCCTGTTCTAACTCCGCCTTGGCTTGCTGCAGCCGCTCGAAAAACGCTTTTGGGCATTTGCTAACTCATCGGGTAGTTGATTGGCCACCTGGTCCAGCCCGAGGCGCCGCTCTTCCTCACGATCGGTCTGCTGTGCTTACCGCAGCGATCGCGCTACCTCGGCGCGCCAGTGTTTTTCCCGTTCGCTGATGCGTTCGTACCTTACGGAGCGCCGAGTGCTAGCGTTGGCCTTCATCTTCGTGCCGTCGATCGACACATTTCCCAATTTCACCAGACCAGCCTTCTGACACAGTCTCAGGGCTTGTACGAATAAGTTCGCCAGCGCTTCCACATGTTGCTGACGAAAAGCAGCAAGGGTATCGTGGTCGGGATGCTGGTCGAAGACAGAATAGCGAAATGCAACGTTCTCGTAAGTCGCCTGCTCGATCTTGCGGGAACTCGTCATTCCGATGCAGTAACCGTAAAGCAGCACCCGCGCCATCAACACTGGATGGTACGCTGACAAACCTTAACCATCACTTCGTTCATAGCTGGCGTAGATAGAAGACAGGTCCAGCTCGTTTATCACGTCAGCTACAAAACGCGCCAAGTGACTATCAGGCAGCCAGTCCTGCAGAGAGGGCGGAAGCAATAACGGCTGGTCGTGGCTACAAACTCGAAAACGCTTGTTCACCAGCCAATCCTACGAGATTCTCCTCCGGCGCGCGACCACTTTTGGTGCACTTCTCACATCTATCTCCGACACACTGCCAGGCTGTCCCCCATTCCTATCGATGCTTCGGGTCCTTTCGTCTTGACACGCCGTCATGACGGCCCTTGTTGGCGCTGGACTCTTGAGGGGGACATCAAGCTCCCCAATCGAAGAATCGGATTTGGGTTCTATCTGGAGAGCGTGCACACGGCTGAAGGAATCAACATCCAGCAGAGACAGATTGCGAGTATGACCGGAGCGGCAAACAGCAAAGCTATGACCACGAACCTCGCCCACCGCTGCGTGCTTCGGTACACGGGCTCCCCGCCCTTCACTCGGTCCCACTCTTTTTTAAGAAGCTTCTGCGATACCGTTGTAGTATCGGCAACCGAATTGAGGAGCAATGGACGCTTTTGCGTTATATACTCCTCTTTCTGCTGCATGTTGAGACTCGCGGGTGGTACAAGAGAGTTCGCGACTGCGTGGAGCTTATCTAGTGCGGTGACTAAGGCGTCGGGTTCGGTTTCGGCCATATTCAATCTCAGCAGTATGCGAGTCCTGAGCGTCGCGATGGAGAGGTTTGCTGCATAGAGTTCGCTGGTGGTCAACTGGTCGGCCTCATAGGTCGTCACCAGCTTTCCGGTAAGGTCCGAAATATCGACCCAAGAGCGTCAATCCAAGCCTGGCGAAACTCGGATATCTTGGACTCTTTGCTGATGAGGAGCCCGACATACGCGACGAGGGAGCCTACCAGCGCCCCCAAAAACGCGATTACGGCGGCGATGATCGTGCCAGTGGGAATAGACATCATTTCGGTCCCCCGCCCTCATCCCGCTGGGTCTCGTCTCCCGGCTTCGTGAGATATGACGCGTTTGAGTCTAGCTCGTTCGGCGGGCCGGCGCTTAGTGGCTCTCGTTAAGACGATTGCCATTCAACACGGCCAACAGGCCCGTCGTCCACCTTAATCCCTAACGTACCAAGCAAGTAAACATCCCGTCTGGAACCTGTGAAAGATTTCAGGCGGCCCATAATCCCCCGCTCAGTATTTCCATGGATTCACGTCCTCCGATCGGATTGTGGATCTGAAACCTGGGATTCGACAGTGCATGTCAGGAGTAGGGGCTCTTCGTTTCAATGTGTAGAGAAGCAAACCATCAGGGTCTTTTCTTAGGCGGCAGCGACAGTCGGCGTAGCGAGCTTGCGGCGTACGCTGAATAACCGGATGAGGTTGTAACTAATGCAGGTCCATGTGGCCTCCATTCCTGCTTTTTGTTGCCCTCGGCAGCGAAATTGCCGGAGCCCACATCGCTCTTTAATCCAAGCGTGCGGGAACTCGGCGATCTGCGAGCGCTGGTGGTAGATTTTCTGTGCCGCCTCAGTCTGCATCTTGGCTTTGAATGCGCTTGTTTGCGCAGACTCCTCGATACGTGTGATGGAGCGTCTCCACTGTGGTGTCGGCTTCTTCGAGGCGCACTGAGCGCGATAAACGCAGGAAGAGCAGGCTGCCTTTGGCGCCTTGTACACATGCGTGCGCACCCCGTGTCCACGATCGAGGACCATCTTGTGCACTAGTTGCTGTCCGGCAGGGCAGAGGTAAACGTCGTTCTTCGCATCATAAGGAAAAGCACTGCTGATAAAGGCCCCGCAGCGTCCCTGAGCATCCGACTCTGTCGGTTTCCAGCTATCTTGCCACGAGCCGTAGAAGTCGACGCCAGACTTTGCAGCAGCCTGCACGGCCGCATGGTTGGTATAGTCTCCATCTGCAATCAACTGCTTTGGCAGACTTCCCAGCGTGGCTTTACAGCGGTCAAGAGCTGGCTCCAGTTGACGATAGTCGATGGCGTCGGTGGTTGCCTCTACGTTCACCACGAAGCCGTGAGTAGTGTGGTCACCAATTGCACGTTGTAGCTGGGCACAGTGCCACCTTCGCCGTTACGCATCACATGAGCCTCGGCATCGGTAGTGGAAGCCCGCGCTACAAATTTCTTCTTATCCTCCTTCTTTTTCTTCTGCAGACGCTCCACTTCACGAAGCGCGCTTTCCAGCCGGGTTACGCGTTCTGCGCCGCCCGTTGTTTCGCAGCCGCTTGACGCTTGGCCACTTTCTCTTCCTCTGCGGCTTGTTCGTTCATCTTCTCCAGTTGCGTTTGCGCCGCAGCCAGGTGCGCTTCGATCTTCTCTTTACGCCGAAATGTGTTGCCGCTGGCGTTAGCTTTGATCTTGGTGCCATCCAGCGTCACTCGTTCCATGGTGATCAGCCCTTCGACACTCAGCACCCCCACCACCTGCACGAACACGCTGCCGAGTGCTTCCTTGTTATCAGAACGGAATCCGGACAGAGTGCGATGACTAATAGGCTGCAAACCGCACAGCCACTGGAACGCGGGTTCAAACTCACAACGCCGCGCAATCTCACGCGCTGAGCTGATCCCTCGGCTGTACGCGTACAACCATAGGCTTATGAGCAACTGCGGAGCTGTGTGGTCTCGGCCAGCTCGCCCCCACAGCTGCTATCTTGGCATCATACAAACTTAGATTCAGCCGGCCGATCGTCTCCCAGATCGACCGTGCGCTGTGGTCATCGTCGATCATTCTCTCTACATCCACGGTACGAAGGACAAGCTGGGAACGGTCTATCGAGGAAAGGCGCGGACGAGGGCGAGGGGAACCTGAAGATGCGCTCACGCTTGTAGTCTAGCGGCGTTACGGCCTCAAAAATAGCCCCTTGCTGTTGTCAATTTCTTCACACCT
>CAWIRT010000032.1:0-244305 GCA_963838445.1 uncultured Acidobacteriaceae bacterium | reverse complement strand
GCCGTCAGCAGACTGGTTACGTATGCCGGGGTCAGCGGGATCCGCCGAGGCGCCACACCCGTGGCGTCGAAAACTGCGGCCGCCACCGCCGGCGGGGCCACCGCATTCGGAGCCTCTCCACCACCGCCGAATCCTTTATCGTCGCGCGATAGCTGAACCACTTTGATTTCCGGCATCTCTTGCCATGGTCAGAATCTTGTAGCGGCTCCAATCCGTGCTGGTTACTTTTTCCTTATCGAAGGTGACTTCTTCCTTGAGTGCTTCGCCCAGGCCCATGACGACTCCGCCCTGCATGCATCGGTCAAGCTGCCGTGGGTTGATGATCTTGCCGCATTCGACACCGATGGTGAACTTTGTTACCTGTACCGCCCCGGTGGCCGGAGTAACCGCAACCTCGGCGATACCTACCCAGTACGCGTTGGCGCGCACCATAATGCATACCCCGCGTCCCGTCACCGGATCGTTTCCCGTCCTGCGCGCGCCTGGATGCGGAGAAGGCCGCGACTCCCATCCCGCTGCTTGGCCGTAGCTTTGAGAATCTTGATCAGCCGCGGGTCCGAAGTATGCTGAAGCCGGAACTGGATTGGATCGGCCTGTGCGGCCGCGGCCGCCTCGTTCATCAGCGACTCCAGGGCAAAGTTCTGTTGCCGCTGTCCGGGTGTCCGCATGATCAGACCGCGCAGACCTCCGAAGGGTGACTCGGCGCCCACATTGGGCATGGCATAGACCTGCTCCAGCCTGTTCTCAATTTTGTCGTAAGCCCATTCGGTTGCCAGGAACCCGCCGGGCTTGGTGGTGCCGGCGGGCATTCCCGCGAGCATGGCGCCCACGGGACGAGCATCCATCATGTGTGGCGAGTGAAACGCGCTGTGCACCGCAACCAGGCGGCCATCCGCATCGAGTCCGCCCTGGATATCGGAGAACCATGCCGGCGAGGCCCCGGACCAGGCCAGATCCTCCTGCAAGGTCCATTGCACCCGAACCGGTTTGCCCGTCAACTGCGACAGGATGACAGCATCTGCTTCGGCTCCGTCGCCACCGAAAGTCTTACGGCCAAACTGGGCCGCTGGCTCAGCCAGTGCACCACTACTTTCTCCGCCGGCATCCCCAAAATATTCGCGATGCGTGCGCGCGACGCCTGCAGATGTCCCGCCTGGGCCCAAACGGTGACGCTTCCATCGCTGCGTACATCGGCCACCGCGAGAAATGGTCCGATCGGGGCATGCTTGATATAGGGCTGTTCGTAGGTTGCCGAGATCGTTTTCGCGGCCTTCCCCAAGGCAGCCTGCACTTCGGCGGCATCCCCTTTGCTGGCATCAGGAGCACCCCACGGGTACGCGCGCATCGCCTGGGTGAGATTCTCGCTGCCTGGAAGTCCAGACCAGCTGGTCCACTTGGTGCCGGTGGAAACTGAACGCAACGCGCTTACGGCTTCCCACTCATTGGGAGAGACCACCGCCACCAGGTTGCCCTTCCTCACTACCTCCGCGGCCGGGAATCGTTTCTTATCGACTTCACCCACTGAGATCAGCGTCGAGCCCATCGTTGGCGGCCGCACCATGCGGGCGTGCAGCATCCCGGGCAGCGTCACGTCGCAGCTCCATTGCGTCTGCCCGGTGACTTTGTCGCGAATACCCGGCATGGGATAAGAAGTACCGATGACCTTGTACTCGCTCACCGGTTTCATGGGCGGATCTCCCGCCACTTCCAGTCCACCCATGCCCGCCCAATCCAATCCAGTCACACTATCGCCGCCCGGCGGAGCAAATTTTAGCGGCGAGCCGGTGACCGGAATCTTCAGATCGAGCTGATGGCCCTGCAGAAGCTGCCCGTAACTGATGCTTTTTCCTCCGCCCGACACCAGCCCATTGGTAACGGTGAGAGCAGAAGCGGGAACACCGAGCCGGGTCGAGGCCAGATTCAACAGCGCCTGATAGGTGTACGCGGCAACTTTGCGAACGTTGGCTGCTCCACTAAGAAAACCCGCGGAGTAACCTCCGTCGGGCGTCTTGTCGGTATCGCCCATCACCAGGGTGATGCAATCCGGCTGGACCCTCAGTTCCTCGGCGATCATCTGCGGATAGAAGGCGCTCATGCCGGTGCCGATTTCTGCGCGGCCGGTGCGCGCCAGAATCGTACCGTCGCTTCGAATCTCGAGCCACGATGCGAGTTTGCCGGGATCCAGCTGATTCTGTTCGACAGGGATATGGCCGTCATCGGCCTTGGCGGAGAGCCCGCGCGGCATAGCGAGGGAGACAAAAAGCGCCCCGCCCGCTTTTACAAAACTGCGGCGTGTCAGACCGGTTGCGACTCACCGCTGGATTCGAGAACGTCTCGGGCTTGGGAAGCATAGTTCCCCTTCAAGCTGCCATCACCTTGGCAGCGCGCTGAACAGCAGCAATGATCGCGGAGTAAGTGCCGCAGCGGCAGAGATGGGGCGATGGCGGCGTGTTGGTGAACGCGTCCTTGATTTCGGCCACCGTCGGATGTGGATTCTTCGCTAGCAATTGCACCGCTGCAATCATCATCCCGCTTTGGCAGTAGCCGCACTGCGGAACCTGCTCGTCGATCCATGCCTGCTGAACGGGATGCAGAGTCCTGGCCGCGTCTTCAGGGCTCAAGGCCTTTTTCTATTGCCCACGCTGCAGCCAGCCCTTCGATCGTGGTGACTGCTTTGCCCGCAGTGGAAGACACGGGCGTGATGCAGGAACGAACTTCCTTCCCATCGACCAGAACTGCGCAAGCCCCGCATTGTGCAAGTCCGCAGCCGAAGTGAGGACCCGCTCAATTTCAGTTCGTTGCGCAGCACATACAGTAGTGGCGTTTCCGGCGCAGCCGAAACAACGTGCTGCGTGCCGTTCACCGTCAGCGTAAGTTCGTTGCTCATTCGTTGCCCTTCTTAGCCCGGTCTCTATGCTCTCCGCGCCGTTGCCACCAGGTACCACGCGGGCCAGCTTAGCGCCCAGTTGGGGATCCACGCACCGCTACTGTTCCACATGGGAATCGTCAAGGCGGTTACCGCAACAGCGAGAGCGATGGCTGAACTCCGTTTGATCCGGGCTATTTGCAAACCTCTGCGAACTCCCCAAAGCGCGGCCGGCAAAAAGAGCAGCAGGCAAAGCCGCGACAGACTTTCCACCCGGAACCGCTCCAGGCAGAACACGCAGGGAGCAAACGACAAAGCTGCACTCACCCAAACCGTTCGCCGCGACACTGACCCTACGACGAAGCCACCCGTCCAGGACCAGGCAGCCAGGAGCAGGACGTTGCACAGGAACAGCGCGAATCCGGGCCCACAGCCACGCCGGTCGCGTGGAAAAAGGGCACGCCTATGAGCTGTTGATAGGCACGGCTTACGGACACAGAAAACCCCATGAGAAGAAAACTGCACGGTAAGGCAAGGCCGAACGCCGCCAGCCATGGCCGCCAGTTTCTCCATAGCGCCGCTTCCCGCCGTATGACCAGGCCCAGAATGCCAACCAGCGATTGCCAGGCGCTTTCACCACCTTCCAGCAAATCGCCCTGTACTACTTCACGCTCGTGAGGCTCCAGCAGTAGCGAAACAAGATTCGCCAACCGGGAGCCGGTCCTGGTGAAAAAAGGCTCGGCGGTCATGACGGCACCCGTGTGCGATTTGCGGCCCACGACACTCCGCGGCTGACGCTGGTGATCGCATCGTAGAAGTCTTTGGCTGCCTGTACGCCTTTTGGCGTGACCCGAACCATTCGTTTGGAACGGCCACCCCGTTGCGCCGTAGCCTCGCCCATCCAGGTCTTCAGCAAGCCTTTGGTTTCCAGGCGATCGATGGTGGTGTAGAGCGCGCCGATGGAGCACTTTCGTCCCGTCGTGGCTCCGAGCTCTTCGCGGATGACCGCGCCATAAGCTTCGTTGCCAAGTCGCGCAGCGGTGGTGATCAGCAGGTACTCGAATTCGCCTAGCATGGTTAGAGCTACATTGTGATACTAATCGTCGCGTCACGTCAAGAGTGCTCGGAAGGCCCAACTCAAGTAACCTTTGGGCTGGTACTCCCGTGCCGAAAAACGCCCCTCGCCACTAACCTGCATACCCGGAAGGGCATATCTCTTAGGTAGAAGATATCGGCAGGCGACGGCTCCTCACGCAACCGCGCCCTGGCCGGCAGTTGCCGGTAGTTTCGGCCTTCCGCGTGAGCGAAGGATAGCTTCACCGCTGTCCGGTGCCTCACCCTATCCCTGTCTCAAAATCACCAACACCAACCATGAGTGGCCCATCGCCGCTCTCAGCCCCTTTGTGTCACTAACAGAGCAGCAAACCAATCCAACCCCATCTCCAGCCAACCAAGGAACGAGACGACCTATGCCCAAAAATACTGCCTGCCCCGGCGCGCCGTGGGTCAGCGATCCCATCACCGATCAGGAAATCGCCTTTGCGCACCTGATCATGTCCGGAACCATCAACCTCGTAAGCCCGAACCGGGTTCCTGCCGCGACCGATTACGTCTTCGATGCCGTTCTGGACAACCCCAGTTCCCACTGGCTGTCCTTTGCCCCCGAAACAGGCTTCTCTGGGCAGTGTCGCTGGAGGCTATAAAAAGCCAAATTTTATCGAATTTTACAAAATACCCGCTCCCTTGACTCGAATGGCGCGGCGTCAGCCGGACGGAACGCCTTATCATCAGCAACCACTTTCCCTGAAAATCGAACCTCTCCTTTGTCATCCCGCTTTGCCCCGGCGTGCCGTGGGAGCGGCACGACTTGCCTGGGGCAAGTTAAGGGAGGAATGAACATGGGAAAGCGGTGTTTGCAATCCAGGCCCAGAGGGCCGGCACCAAAAATCAGCCCAGCCCGGAAGGGCTGGGAAATCGATCCCGAAGAGGATCAGAGCGCGGTAGGCGCGGCACTAAAACCGATCGTCCGCTCTCCCTGTGTCATTAGGAGCGGAACTGGATTGGTAAATACTGTTGTCGTCCAAACCCGGGTCATGTTTCAATGCTCGACGACGAGAAACCCCCATGAAACTGACTCTGCAACTTCGCAAGCCTATCCTGCCGCGTCGGCTCTCAACCCTCTTCGCAGCGCTCATCTTCACCTTCGCTGCCGTCCTGGCCCATGCCCAGGACTACACCTCGATCGTGATCTTTGGCGACTCCCTCTCAGATACCGGCAACGTCGCGCACCTGACGCAAGAAAAGTACGGAGTGCGGATTCCGGGCCCCGTGGCCGACTACACCGATGGGCGCTTTACCGACGGCGACGACACCCTACCGGCTGCGCAAAAATACTTCGGAGTATGGATAGAGCAACTGGCGGCGACACTGCCATCGAAGCCAATGATCACGAATTCCCTTGACGGGGGGAGCAACTACGCCTACGGCTTCGCCCTCACCGGCAGTGGTACTACGTTGCTGACCCTGACCCCCACGCTCTCGGTCAGTGTGAACAACATGGGCCAGCAGATTACCGACTATCTGGCTACCTCGCCTGTCATCAGCAAGCGGACGCTCTTTGTTGTCTGGGGCGGCGCTAACGACATACTCAATGCCACCTCGCTCGACGATGTCATCAAGGCATCCATCGAGGAGACGAAAGACATTCAGCGGCTCGTCGATGCGGGAGCCACGCAGTTCATCGTCCCTAATCTGCCTCCATTAGGACTCGTTCCCCGGCTCAACGGCAGCCCCACGACGTCGATTCCTGCGACTACGGCAAGCATTGTCTATAACGAGTTCCTCGAAGCCGGCCTCAGTCTGCTGAGCGATTTCAACCTTGGCAAACGGCTTCGTTTCCATCAACTGGATGTGTTTTCTCTGTTCAACAAAATCATTGCGTCGCCCTCCAGTTATTCGCTGGCAAATGTGACGGCCAGTTCCCAGGGCGCTTACACCATAGATCCCGACACTTATCTTTTCTGGGATGACCTCCACCCCACCACCAAGGGTCACGAGATCCTCGCTCAAACCGCGGCCGGAATCCTCGCGGGTGCGCACGGCGATTCGGTCCCATCTAGAGACGAACCTATGGATGTGGTTATTTCAAAAGAGCACTGAAGTGCATGGGAAAGCCGGGGAGCCCAGGTCGCGATCCCATAATCGCTAACTTGTTCGGGACATTTTTCTTCAAAACTGCCACAAAATCGTCATCCTGAGAGCCTGTGACTTTTTCGATCTTTTCGTGTTTTCTGCGTAGCTAACCGTATACTTTTCACCTCCCACAAAATCCTCTATCCGCGATAGATCTGTGAAGCGCTACGCTCAGAGCTGTGACTCTATTTTTCGCGATAACGGAAACAAGGCTGGTGCTTCAATGGCGCGCAAATCAAGAAAGTCACAGCCTCTCAGGCGATGCCTTGTTGGCAGATGCTCTTACTACAGCGATTGCCAGCCACAAACTACAAGCCAAATAAAAAAGTCAAACAAGTTAGCGCCCAGGTCTCGATCCAGAGACCTGGGCTCTCGTTCTAAATGGATAGGCTCAGCATGCGGTTGAGCCGCTGCACAAAGATAGCCGGGTCCTGGAGCGCCACACCCTCCATGAGCAGAGCCTGATCGAAGAGGAGCCACGCCGCATCTTCAGCGACGGCATCGTCGGAACGTGCCAGCAGTTTCTTGACGATTTCGTGATCGGGATTGATCTCGAGCGTGGGTTTTAACGCGGGCATGTCTTTCTGTCCCATAGCCCGCAGCATCTGCTGCATTTTCATCGAGGGCTCATCCTCATCGGAGACGATGCACGACGGGCTGTCCGCCAGACGCACTGAGGCGCGAACATCTTTTACCCGGTCGCCCAACGTGGCTTTCAGCTTTTCGATCAGCGGTTTCAGCGTATCCGCCTTGTCCGGCTCCGCAGCGTCTTTCAGGTCTTCGCTGGTAGACGCTTTATTCACCGCCTTGAGGTCGATATCGCCATACTTCTCGATGCCAGAGAAGACGATCTCGTCGATCTCGTCATCGAGGATGAGGACTTCGAGATCTTTCTTCTTGTAGATTTCGAGCAGCGGTGATGTGCGGAGCAGGGAATCGGCGCCCCCGGTGAGGTAGTAGATGCTCTTCTGGCCTTCCTTCATGCGTGCCTTCACGTCAGCCAGGCTGGTGAGGCCCTCCACTTTGGTGGACTTGAAGCGAATCAGGTCGAGCAGCGCCTCGCGATTGGCATAGTCGCTGTACAGCCCTTCCTTGAGAGGCCGGTTGTACTGGGCAATGAACTTGAGATACAGCTCGGGCTGGTTGGCCGCAATGTTCTTCAGCTCGGAGAGGATCTTCTTGACGCTCGCCGTTCGAATGCTGGTAAGTACGCGATTCTGCTGCAGGATCTCGCGGCTTACATTCAGCGGAAGATCTTCGCTGTCGATAATGCCACGCACGAAGCGCAGGTATTGGGGCAGAAGGTCCTTGGAGTCGTCCATGATGAAGACGCGCTTCACGTAGAGCTTCACACCCCCTTTGTATTCAGCCTGGTACAGATCGAGAGGCGCCTTCGACGGCACATAGAAGAGAGTGGTGTAATCCAGGCTCCCTTCCGCCTTGGTGTGGATCCAGAAGAGGGGATCTTCCCAGTCGCCGGCGATTGATTTGTAGAGCTCCTTGTAGTCCTCGTCTTTGAGCTCGCTCTTGGACCGGCGCCAGAGAGCGCTCGCGGCATTGACCTGTTCCGTGGTCCGCTTCTTGACCGATTTTTTCTCCGCTTCGTTCCACTCGCTCTTGTCATAGGTAAGAAAGATGGGGAACGCAATGTGGTTGGAGTACTTCTTCACGATCTCCTGCAGGCGCCAGCTATTGGCGTACTGCTGGCCCTCCTCGTTGAAGTGGAGCAGTACGGTGGTGCCGGCGACGGAACGCTCTGCCGGTTCGATTTCGAAGCCGGTTTTGCCATCGCTAACCCAGCGCCAGGCCTGGTCTTCGCCGGCCTTGCGTGAGACCACCTCAACCTTGTCTGCAACCATGAAGGCACTGTAAAAACCCACGCCAAACTGGCCGATGAGGTTCGAGTCTTTCCTGGCATCGCCAGAGAGTTGAGAGAGAAAGTTTTTCGTCCCCGAGCGGGCGATGGTGCCCAGGTTCGACGCTAATTCCTCCTCGTTCATGCCGATGCCGGTGTCGGCGATAGTCAGGGTCTTCTTCTCCTCATCGAGTTCCAACTCAATGCGCGGATCGAAGGGAAGACTCTTGTAAGCCTCATCGGTAAGCGTGAGGTGGCGGAGCTTATCCAACGCGTCGGAAGAGTTGGAAATCAGCTCGCGGAGAAAAATCTCAGGATGGGAATAGAGGGAGTGGACGATCAGTTGCAAAAGCTGACTGACTTCAGTTTGAAATTCACGTTTCGACATAGATCCTTATTATGAACAAAAACGGAGCCCGAAACCGGCATGGGCCGGGTTCAATTTTGGATTGTGCCCAACTTCTCTTCCAGCTGCCGCAAAACCAGCCCCTGATCCCGCAGGCGGCGCCGGATTTTCTGTTGCCATACCGGTTGTTTGGGCGCGCGCTGGCACCCGGCTGGATTTGGCGCCATCCGGCGCTGACATAAGTAACCTGCCGGCGCCTAACCCCTTTAAACCGGGCAGAAAGCTCCCGTGGGCAAACCAAGGTGGGATTGTCCACACCTTGAACCTCGCGGTACCGTTCGCTATCACTGACCACAGGTGGAGGGGGCTTACCTATGGAGCACGTCGCGCGGTTCTCGAATTGCACAATAAAGGTTGCTTTACTCACGTTATCCGTACTCGGCGCCAGGGGCGCTTTCGCTGTGCCCATCGCTAACTCCGAGGTCAAAATGGATTGCAAGGTTTACGAGCAGCAGGAACAAACCAATCTGGAGGCCTTGAGGCGGGCCAATCCCTCCATCCATGCAGAGAGGTTCGATATGGTCTTCTATAGCGCGAAGCGGAATTCCTGTTTAGCCTCGGTATACTTCACCAAGGGCGATGCTACCTACGGCGGAATTCTAGACATAGTAGAAGGTCAAATGCTGTGGGCGAAGAGCTACCGGGGAACGAGTTTTTCCCCTGCCAATATCGTCGCCATGGACGAGGATATAGATGACGAAATCAAGGCCCTGGAGTTCGCAACACCAGGCAGGGGTACTTCCCACTCTTTTGATTTCCTGCCCGCGTTTCTTGACCGAACGATGAATACATTTCCCGCCATCAAGAACGCCTTTACCGAAGCGCGGTGAAGCCTACGGCAACAGGTCACGTTCTTTGTAGTATTCGAAATCTTCCATGCGGCCGGTCGGCTTCATCATCTCTCTCACGTCCGCCGCATTCAGGTGTGGGGCGAAGGAAGTCGCAGCGTCGGCAATGGCATAGGTCGTAGCGATCACAGTAGCATCCCCCTGCAGCAGAGTAGCTTTATCCACTGAGTCGAAGGTATCCGACGCTTTATGATGAAGCGCCATGTACTTGGTCAGGTCTGTCCAAAGCACCAGGGTGGGAACGCCAAGAACATCAAAGCCAATATGATCGGTTTCAAGAAGCTCCCGCGTTTCGGTGGAGGTGCTTCCGGAGCCCAGCCCTGACAGCAAGGGTTCGATCTGCGCCAGCGCTTCCTCTTCATCGGTCCGGCCCATCAATAGCCAGCCCTTGGCAAGCTCCGCTCCGGTATCGGTGATGAGCACGGCATCGATCTTGTCCATTTCCGCGCGATGCTGTTTTGCGTAAGCGACGGAGCCAACTTTGCCTTGCTCTTCACCGCCGAACAGGATGAACCGCACGGTGCGTCGCGGCGCGTGCCCCAGAGACTGGATCTCGCGCGCGGCATCGATCACGGTGGCCACTCCCGTTCCGTTGTCCTGAGCGCCGGTTCCCGGGTTCCAACTATCCAGATGAGCTCCGAGGATCACTACCTCATCCGGCGCTTCACTGCCGCGGATCTCGCCCACTACCTCCGGTACTTGCACAGCTTTGCTGCAATGATTCGTGAACTGCAATCCGATACGTACCGGACCGCGGTCCAATAGCCGCTTGAGGAGCAGGCTGTCTTCAGCGCCGATCTGGGCGATAGGAAAGTCCTGCAGGGCGCCTCCTGGAACGAGATAGCCCATGTTCTCGCTTCCATTCGGTCCCCCCCGCAGCAGCAGCGCAGCCGGCCCCAGGGAAGCGAGCGCGTTCGCGGCGCGGAAGTATTTTGCCATCACCAACGGCTGCGGCAAGGAACTGATATCGAAGAAGACGATCTTACCGTGCACCTGATCCCGCATTTTCTTTAGGCCCTCTTCGGTGAAACTCGGCAGGTAGACGAGTTCACTTTCCACTCCTTTCGCGGGCGTTGAAGGGCTCCACCCATAACTCCACAAGTGCAGGGTGTGATTTACCGGTGAGAGCACCTGGCCGGATGCACCCGGCTCGGGTTCCCAGGTATCTATCCGGAAGGTCTCGGTGTGCACATTAGTGAGGCCAAGCTCCTTGAACTTTTGCTCGCCCCATGTCACTGCCTTAAGGTAGTTCGCCGAACCGGTGAGCCGGGGGCCGATGTCATCAGAGAGCTCGCGGTCATATTCATAGGCCTGGCCATTGACAAGCGTATCTCCGATGATCTTCTGCACCGTTGCCCGCGTCTCGGTGGATACGGGCAGCGCCGAGGTTTTGGAAAGCGGGCCCGACTCCTGCTTCTGAGCCAGGAGGGGAAGGCATAAGAGAAATACGATGGATATCAGCGGCTTTCGCATCTTGGCACTATGGTAGGTCAGGGTTTTAACCCTGACACTATAGTTTCTACATTTCTCCCGGGTTTGCCGGATGGCTGAATGAATGCAGGATCACACACCCAGACGGTTTGGGTACGAGGTGCATTGCTTTCCAGCCCCGAGCTGTAACGGCTGTTTGTAGCGCAAAGTCCCGTAGGGACGACCTGATAATAGCCCAGTACGGTTCGGCGCATACAAGCTGCACAGAATTAAAAAGAAGGTGTAGCGCCGAACCAGTGCTGGGTACAACGGACCAGGAAGACCAGTCCCGTAAGGGACGGCTGATCATGCTCAGGCCAAGCATCACGAACGGGTTAGCTCCGCAGAGAAATTCAGAAAATTTCTGATGGTACACCCGATCCTGTCATGATTCAGCCGTCCCTGACGGGACTGGTCCACGCACTCTTCGCTACCCAGCACTGCGTGCTGGGCCTGGAGTTTCTACATTTTCAAAACCAGGGCGACAGGCAGCGGACCCTAGGCACCATAGTTTGTGACAGGCTACAGCATGATCCGTGCCAGCCCCGGACTTTCAGTCCGAGGAAAAGCCCTGGACTTCAGTCCAGGGTCAAACCCGCGAGAACGCTTTATCTTGCAAATACCGGGCTTTAGCGTGCAGCGAAGCTAGCTGCCATTCTAGCGGGTGTAAGTCCCGCCGGTGGAAATTGCCCAGTTGCCACCGTAGCAATAACCGGCGACGGAGCGGGTGACCAAACCGTTGAAAGCCCGGTAGTAAAAATCCTCGATGGCTAGATGGAAATCCGGTCAGATCCGTCAGGAGGGTGAACAAATCAGCAGGTCGTAGCGCAAGTGAACCGTAGTGAAGCTCCGAAAAGCATTCCCCACGGGAAGCGGACTTGTGGGAGTTTTGGGAGTGCCGAGTCTGTGCTAAAGGGACGAAGGCCAGCGTTGGCGGTGAAGGAACTGGGTGCATACAGCCGCTAGATTCCCCGGAGTCGTGGAGGACGACATGTTGAGAAAGAATGAGCAGTGAAAGCTGGGAACCAGTCGCGGGTCGCCTAGGCGGAAACGCACAGCGAGGACAGGGCGTATAAGCTGCAGAGCAGTGAAATCGCACTGTGCCTGCGAGTGGGGCGGATGGGGCCGGATAAGTGTTGATGGATCGGGACAGCATAACCCGGACCGGAGCGAGGGCCCCTGGGGTAGAGCGGCGTGGCCGCTTGAATGGCGGTGCTTGTGCGCACAGCGTTCTCCGACACAGAGCGGAAACCGAACGCTCGCAGCGGTGGGCACGAAGGCAGGATGCAAACCGAGAGGGCGTGACACCTGGACGCCGCTCGCGGGAAGGCACCTGCTTATACGCCAGCCTTGAAGCCGTACCGGGGAAAACCCGCCGTACGGAATTTTAGGGGGGATGATGGAAACGTCGGCATCATGCGAAGCCCGGTCCGCGCCATCGTCCTACCCGACCCTGGTGAAAATGCCCCTCCGCATCAAACCCGTACGTTCTTGGTGACAGGGCTGGAAAGGAATGCACATCGTACCGAACGCTGTGAGTCGCCATTTTTCCCTTTTTCGCACGCTGAGGGCGTGCTGGCCCGATTAAAGAGGCTGCGGAAAAACTTCGACTTTTGGCTGTTTTTGGGGCCTTTGTGGTTCATTTTCAGTTTCTGCCGAGGATATTGGGTGCGTTTCTATTGAGTTTTGCGACTCTCTGCTGCGGCTTTGCCGGGATCCAGACACACGTCTGGCTCAGATGGCCGTGGTGTGAAGCGGGACGAGCCGGCTGATCCGCGTCAGATTGTAAGCGATCCATGGTGAGCCGGTAGAACCAGTCCACACGCGTCAGGCCACGCAGCTTGACCTGCCCTAGTTGCCGATCGGATTTACTCCATCCAAAGGCTCGTTCGATCAGCTTGCGTTTCTTGTGACTGATGGCACGCCGTTTGTCGTTTCGTTCTCTCTTTGTCAGGCAGTTCATGTCCAGATTGCCCTTGATGTATTCGTGGATATGCGGAGCCACCTTGCGCTCGCGCAGCCCCTGGAGGAACTGCTTTTCCTGATACAACGCATCGCCGCCGAGCGTGACCTTCTTGTCCAGCCGTTTCCACTTTGATCCGATCACCCGATCCAGCATCTTCAGCGCTACTTCGCGTTCGGCAGCATTGGAGGACCGGCTGGCCTCCGCCGCCACGATCAACCCATTACGGTTCTCCATCAACGCGTGACCCTGATAGCTCGGCACCGCCTTGTCCGCCAACGCCTTCTTATACAGCCGGGCATCCGTATCGGTGCTGGATTCCACCTTGTCGCGCAGCAACAACTCCCCTTTCTTCCCCGAACCGGAGCCAGGAGGCGGCGGGTTCTTCTTGCCCTTGAAGCTCTGTGCCGAAGCCCAGGCCTGGATCAGCGTCGCGTCTACCGTGAAGTGCTCCTCGCTCAGCAGATCTTGACCACGCGCCTCTTCCACTATTGCCACCAGTAGCTGCTGACTGGCCTGGCCGGCAATCAAACGTTCTCGGTTCTTGGTGAACACCGTCACGTCCCACACCGCATCGTCCATCTCAAGACCCACAAACCACCGGAACAACAGGTTGTAATCCAGCTGCTCCATCAACTGACGCTCCGATCGGATCGAGTACAAAACCATCAAAAGCTGCGCCCGTAATAGACGCTCCGGAGCAATCGATGGACGGCCGTTAGACGCATACATCCCATCCAGCGCTGAATCCATCCGCTCAAGCGCACGGTCCACCAACGCTCGAATCTTTCGAGCAGGATGATTCACACGGATCCGGCGCTCCATCGTCACGTAACTGTACATAAAACCCTGATTCTGATCGGCTCCTCGCATACTTCCTTCTTAGTACAAACGCTCTCCAACCGAAAAGTCCCTTGTTAGTGACTTTTTCCGCAGCCTCTAAGTCGTGCCCTGATACAAAGCCAAAACTCAGCATCCAATAGAGCTACTGTTGATGAAATACGCCGCCCTTGATGGCAACGACAATGGGCTGATAGAACGATGTGGTGCCGGGCTCCAACCACAGGATGCGCGTGAAGCCCGCGGCCTGCAATGCCTGGTTCAGATCTGATCGCCGAAGCGCGCGATATAAGGAAGAGAAATGCTTTACCCTCCAGCCGCTTTCCGTCTCCAGGGTGAGATAGACATGAATCGCGTATTGCTCCCCATGCCATTGCCAGACCTGGTGAACAAACCGGATTTTTCCATCTTGCTCGTAGAACGCAGGCTCCTGCACCGTCGGCTGGGTGGAAAGTAGGTGATCATAGTCTCTCAGCGTCGCCATCAGGATCCCTGAGTCTTTCAGCTTGGCTGCAATCTCTACAGTTGCGTGTTCAAGGTCCTGTTGCGACAAAAGATGCGGCAGCGCATTGTCCGCGATCAGGACCGCATCGAAGCCGGTTTCTGGAATTATGCTCAACTTACGCATGTCCGCGACGTGGTATGTGACGTCGAGGCCTCGTTTGTGGGCTTCCGTTTTCGCGCGGGCGACTGCCGATTTGCTCAGATCGGAGCCAACCAGGATATGACCTCGCTGCGCCAATCCTATGGTTTGGGTTCCGATGCCGCACGCACAGTCCAGAACGTAGGCCGGGCTTTTGCCTGTGTAGCGCTCCAGGAGTGGGCCGATGACGGCAGCTTGCCGTGCGATGCTTTGGTCCCAATTCTCAAACATGAGATGGTACGACTCAGCCAGGTCATCATAGAAAGCTTCTACCGATTCGCCCATTTCGGCTCCCAGAAAAAAGCATACGCCGGGTGACCCAGTCCGCCAGAACCAGTAGCGGCAGAAAGTGGTTCATTGATCAGGTTCAGTTGATGAAAAGAATTGCCGTAATTTCTGCGCTTCCATTTCGAACGCGCTGTGAAAAGACGTCTCCGCAGGTGGCTTCCTGCTGACAAACTCTGCATCGATCGAAAACTCATTGCCGCGTCTGGCGGCGTTTACCCATCCAATTACGTCCGCTTTCAAAACAATGGCGTGGCGTAGTAGCCGAGTTTCCTTTTGCAGGGTGGGGTGTATACCACAAATCGATAGGGGAATAGGAGACAGAGGCCCCAAAATGCCCCCTCGTTCCCCCTGCCTTGGCTGCGCGCGTGAAAAGTTCTCGTTTAAGACGGGGTGGCGACTCGTCTTGTCAAATGTAGGTGGTTTCGATCCGCTCAGGAGATTAACGCAAACGTTAGATGTCCAAGTGGAATGTATTGATTGGTAAACAATAGCCGACATTTCGGTACTAATCCTGCTTTTGCCATTCAATCTATTGAACAACTGGTAATTGCCGAGTTGGCGGTTGGCGAGTTGGCGGTGACCGGAAGAGCCGTAAGATTCGGCGCAAGATCATTAGGGCTCGTCCAAAAAGATCGCCTCGATTGAAGTCCCAAAGAGCTTCGCCAATCTAAAGGCCAATGGAAGGCTTGGGTCGTACTTCCCAGTCTCGATTGCGTTCACGGATTGACGTGAAACCTGCAGCCGCTCTGCAAGGTCGCCCTGCGACCAATCGCGTTCAGCGCGAAGAACACGCAATCGGTTTCTCATCTGTACCTCAACTTGAGAAGCCACCCGGAGATACCCATTAAGCAGATGAACAGAATGAATATCAAGTTGGGGTTGAAATGCGGAGTCAGTCCGAGAAACTCAAGAAACCCCAAGAATATGGTCACAGTGAATGTCGCTCCGATGCTCCAGAGCATCGATTGAATCTGAATATTGCGCAGAAACTCGTCTTGCTCATCTCGAAGGTACAAGCCAAAAGCAACGATGAGTCCGACTAGAGGGAGTGAGAGCAGAACGGCTAGAGCGTAGGCCAAGATGCCAGTCAAGTGCCCTTTCCACACAAGCAGGGCAGCAAAGACTCCCCAGAAGGAAAAGATTTTGATGACACGGCTCTCATAGCGATATCTCGCGGGGTTACCAATTTTGCTCGACATGATTGGTTTCCTTTACTATTTGATAATGATACTTTACATGTTCCATGGCAGATGTCAATGTACCTTGACATCTATTTTGTAAGGAGGAGGCGAAACGGAATCACAATGATTCAAATGCGGGCTCCGGCCGGTTGATCGCCTATCCAGACAGAACCGCATTTCTGGGGATTACTTCCTGATAGGCGGCCAACCGTCCATGGGCGATTAATTTGGCGACGTCGGCTTTTCAAACAATGGCATCGCGTAATAGCCGAGTTTCCGATAATGCGCCAAGTGAATTCGGGGCCGGCGCACCCAGCACGGTGGGTTTTAGCTCAAACTCATTCCGTGCGCAGAACGCTCATGGGGTCTATGGATGCTGCGCGCCGCGCGGGCAAGCAATGACGCCAGCGATGCCAGAATCAGTACGAAAATTGCGGCCAAAGCGAGCGCCAACGGGTCGAAAGGACTGACACCAAAAAGGAAAGAGCCAACCAACCGGGAAATCGCCGCCACGCCCACGAGTCCCACCGCGCAACCGATAATCGCCACTCTTGCTGCAGACGCAAGGACGAGGCGCACGACGCCGGCTCGTTGCGCCCCTAAAGCCATGCGGATGGCCATCTCTTGCGTGCGAAGAGCCGTCGAAAAAGCGATGACGCTGTACATTCCCAGCGCCGCCAGGAGCGCCGCCACCAGGGCAAACGCAGAGATCAGCGTGGTGTAAAAGCGGCGCGGAGATTCGCTCTTGGAGAGCATCGCTCTGGACAAGCCTCCGTATCGAAAATGCCTCGGAGCAATTCCTCGCTCCTTCGGCATTTTGTCGTCGGCATTTTGTCGTCAGGCATTTTGTCGTCAGGAAGCTGTGAAGAAATTTGCTACAGGATCAAGGTAGCGACTGGTGTGGAAATGGTGCAGCCGCTAGACTGCAAGCGTGAACCCCTCACCCGCTCTTCCGCGCCTGGCATCGATCGATCGTTCCCAACTGATTCTGCGGACCGTCGATGTCGAGAAGCTAATTGACGAGGATCATAGTGCGCGTTCGATCTGGGAGTTAGTAGGTCGGATGGATCTAAGCCTGTACCATGCCGAGATTGCGGCTGTAGAAGGCAGTGCGGGTCGAGACCATACATCTCCCCAGTTACTGATCAGCTTGTGGGGCTTTGAATAGACTCGGCATTCCCAGGGGCCGCCTGTGTGCGTGCGTTGACGAATGCCCGCCGATCCGCCTCCGTGTAACCTTCCGTTGACGCCAATCAGCCAATGACGCATCGAGCTATCTCGATCGATCTAAGTCTTCGGTAAGCTGCCATACAACCGGACAGATCATTGGCAAAAATTACGGCTAACTACTTAGTTATTCTTGAACAGCGGGGAGTAATCACGAGTTCAATACCCCTTCTTCCACATGATTATTTCCCAAGACCATGGACCGCGGCTCCCGAGCGTATTACTGTATGCCATAAGACAAGATTGTTATGCTAAACCGGTCGCATGAAGGCAACCGTTGTTGTCTTGAGCCTGGTCCCACGCGGCATCACTGTCAATCAACGCGGAGGCTGCCCAAAAAAACGGTGACTAGATCGCTATCAACGCCACTCTGCGCCGCGCCATATTCGATATCGGCGTTCGTAGTTCCAAAGACGGAACATCAGGTGCCTGGTGGTGGACTTGGCCCCCTCCGGGGGATTAGTACCCTCCGCTCAACGAGGCAAGATGCTCAAATAAATTACTTGAGCATCTTGAGCATCTTCATGAAACAAACGACTTATTTGGCAACGTTGCCAAATCCCCATTTGAAGGCAAATGAATGTCACTGCTTTTGAAAGTGGCTGCCGAAGTAGAATTGCCGTAATTTCTGCGCTTCCATTTCGAACGCGCTGTGAAAAGACTTCTCCGCAGGTGGCTTGCCGCTGACAAACCCTGCATCGATCGAAAACTCATTGCCGCGTTTGGCGGCGTTTACCCATCCAATCACGTCCGCTTTCCAAAGCAATGGCATCGCATAATAGCCGAGTTTTCTTTTGGAGGGTGGGGTGTATGCCTCAAATCGATAGGGCCAGCCCCAGAAGTATTCGAATCGGCGTCGATCCCACACCAACGGATCAAAGGGAGCCAGAAAGCGAACGACGCTCTCTGGCTCCCTGCGTATCAATCGGCCAGCGGGCCACAGGTAACGAACTCCGCCCACTTCAATACTTTCCACCGCGCCAGACTTCAAGAGCGCGGCAACAACGTGGGTTCTCCCCTGCAGGTCGGGAGCGGCATAGCGAAGATGATGGAGAGTGGCGCGGAGACTGCTCTCGGGTACCGGCGCCAGGATGCCGGCGATCAGCAACGCGAGCCGCCGGAGCCGCTCGGCAGGGTCGATGGCTTCGTGTCTGGGAGCCGCCCGTTGGTAGAGCCGGATGCCCTTTTCCCGGCCGGCGATCCTTATCAGACCGAGGTAGTGCAGTTTATGAAGACTTTGAGTCGTGGATTTCGAGTAGCCGCCCCATGCGTTGGTCTCGCGATCTCTTCCCAGGCTAACCTCGAGTTCGCGAGGGTGCAGGCGCTTGTTGCTGGATACGATATCGAGCACCCTTTGCTCAGCAACCGTCAAGGTTCGCTGTGCTCTGGGGTGAAGCAGCCGCCAGGTGCTTACCGGCATGAATCCATAAGCGTAGAGGTAGTCCTCTTCCAGTTTGAGGCTTCGATAGCGTCGATCAAGGTCGTCAATCCGGTAATCCGTCACGCGCTGCCGCAGGATCAAGTCCTGAGCGCGCGCGGGAGAGCGGATCGGGTCGGCCTGAACGAAACCGAGTTTGCTTACCGCCCGCCCAAGCGTCGTCGCGGGAAACAGGGTGGATGCGATCGCGTGGTGTTTCAGGTCGCGCAATGTAACCATCATGTTTGCGATGAACTATGGAAGTTTGGCGTGACTGGAATAGATGATCTTTCCTCCCCGGATCGTGTACATCACCCTGGCAAGATTTCGTACATCGCTCGCTGGGTCGGCATCGAGCACGACCAGGTCGGCGTTCATTCCCTTTTCTACCCGGCCCTTTGCCGTCTGCTTGAAAAACACGCTGGGTTGGGTGGTCAGCGATGCGAGAACAGCGCGCCATGGCATCGCTCGCCCCATGAATTCATATTCCTGGGTGGTGTCGTACTTTGCCTGAAAGCCTACGTCCGTCCCAAACAGGATGGTGCCGCCCTGCGAAAAGTAAGACTTCAACTCATCGACACCAGCAGCTACTATTTTCTCGGTCCTGGCCGGATCGGAATCCACCGTCGTCCACAAGGTGAGAGTCGGGATCAAGCCGGTGTGCTGCTGTTTCATACGCGCCAGTTCCTCAGTCGTGTAATGTCCCTCGCCGGGAATTGTGTGCGCCAGTACATCGACGCCGCCGGCCAATGCGTTATCCACGCCTGCGTAGTTTTGCGGATGGGCAAACACCGGCTTGCCCTGCGCGTGAGCGACATTCACCGCAGACCTAACCATGTTGGTATCCATGTTGATGACCGGTTTGTTGCCCATGAATGCGCCGGTGAAAAGCTTAATACCATCGAGACCCATGGCCAGATATTGCCGCGCCATTGCTTCCGCCTGTTGCGCGCTGGCGGCCTCAGGCAATTGCATCTCGGGCGGCAGATAGACCGGATGGCCGCCCTTGGGGAAAATATCCCCTGCCATCAGGATCTGTGGTCCGGCAACCTCTCCAGCCTCGACGCGCCGGCGAAGTGCCAGCGTGTTGTTGGGCACGGAGCCGAGGTCCCACACGGTGGTGAATCCCCACCGGGTAAGCATCGACTGCATGAGCGCTTCAGCTTTCTCTGCCGGCATGTGCGGAACGTCCTGCCATCCGTTTTCGAAATGCACATGACTATTCCAGAACCCCGCCACGATCACTTTGCCAGTGCAGTCGATCACTTGCGCCGCCTTGGGGACTTTCAAATCGCCGCGCTTCGAAACCGCAACGATCCGTCCATTGCGGATCAGCACCACTGCGTTGTCAATGGGGCTCGCGGTGGGTGAGGCATAAACCTTCGCCCCCTGAAGTACCAGGTCGGAGCCATCAGCAGCCATAGAGCCATCAGCAGCCAGAACGACAGGGCCAATGAGGCCGATCAGTAGGGGAATCGCAAATATGAGCCTAAGCCGGTGCTTCATCCGCAAGCTCCTGATTAAACCTGTTCAGTTTACCTACGAAGTTGCCTGGGCGATGGCCGTGGTGAGGGTCGAGCGGCCGCCAGGCTGGACGGCGCCGTGGCCGCAAGCGAAACGCTCGATAGGGTAAGCGAGGAGTTTTTGTGCGCTGGCCAGAGCAATGGCTTTGTTCCAGGTGCCAAAGTTAGGCAAAGGGAAGAACCAGGGGGCAAAGCCGCTGATGGAGAGGCGGCCCTTACCGATGAGAGCGTCCCCGGCGTAGAGCGTGCCGTCGCGTTCGTCCAGGAACGAGAGGTGTCCGGGCATGTGTCCCGGGGTTTCGATGGCGCGGAGAGAGCCGATGAGACCACCTTCGGCGAGCAACTGTGTGGGCCGGGATTTGATTCCAGGGGCGCCCCCCTTGATCTTGCCCTGAGGCTCGTTGGGCTCGAGGGATAAGTTGGGCGGCTTTTGTAGAAGAGGTACGCTCCGTGCACTGGCGGCCAGTTCAACGTTGGCGGAGCCGAGCTTTTCAATCAGCGCATCCACGGAGCCCACGTGATCCATGTGGGCATGGGTGAGCACGATGCGGCGGATGGCTGCACCGAGTTTCCCTGCGGCGGCAAGAATGTCATCCGCGGAACCGGGAAGACCGGTGTCGATGAGGCTGAGGCCATCCGGCTCGCGAACCAGGTAGCAGTTCACAAATCCCAGGCGGGTAAGTTGATAGGCATCAGCAGTGACCGGGGTGGTTTTCATCCAGTTCATTCGATGCGGACAGCCTGTTTTAAGGAGCAACATTCGGGGCCTGCCCCAGTTCCGCCTTCGGGTCTGGCACAAGCCATTCACTTCACTCTGAAGTCACGGAGAGCTTGATCTCGAGGGCCTCTGCGCCTCTAAGAATGCTGAACGACTTAATCGCCGGGGTGGGCTTGTTAAGGATCCGGCGCAGCGTGGATTGGGAATCGATTGCCACCTCGTCGATGGCGACAATAAGGTCCCCCTTGCGAATGCCGGCATCCTCGGCGATTCCTCCTGTCTCAACCGCGTGCACCAGGACTCCGGGTACGTCCGGAAGTCCCACGGCGCGCCGGCGTTCCAGGGCAATGCGAGGTTGCAAAATCACCATGCCGTAGTGGATATATCGCTGATCGTTGCTGTTGGTCTCGAGGGCCACGGTCCATTTGCGCAGCAACCGAATCAATTCGGCGCGATCGCGGGGCGTGAGACCTGAAAGCAGACGCTCCTCGTTGAGCAGGTGCTCAGGGACTATTCTCTCCAGCAGGCGGATGCCTTTCTCCGTGATGGCCACCAGGGTTGCGCGCCTGTCCTCCGCGTCAACCTCTCGTGATACCAGGCCTTCGCGCTCCATCGCATCGATGCGGACGCTGATGCTGCCCGACGTGCGCAACAGATTCTTCATCAACTCCCGCTGCGAGAGCCGGTACGGGGGGCCGGTCCGCTTCAGAGTGGCCAACACATCAAAAGAGGCGCGAGAAATGTCGAACTCACCAAACTTCGCCTCCAGGGCGCGGTCTACATACTCGAAAATTCGGCCAATCCGGCCAATGATCTGCACCGGCGCCAAATCATACTCAGGGCGCTCCACACCCCACTTCGCTACCAGCCGGTCGATGTGATCCCGCTCTGTCATGGAGAAAGTTTACGTTAAGCTAAATTTGCTTGAGTTCAAACCACTTGATACATTATCAATTAAGTGAAATTGGAAAGGCGGGAGAGATCATGCGCATCATTGCCTTTGATCGGTTCAAGCCGGGCGTGACCATGGAACAAGTCACGCCGTATTTGCCAGACGAGGTTTCCAACGTTTGGCGGTTGTGGAAGGCAGGCATCGTCCGCGAAAACTATGCCCGCGCCGACGAACCGGGTGTCGTCATCATCTTCGAGCTCCCCAGCGTGGACGCGGCGAAGGCGTACACAGATGACTTTCCATTGAGCAAAGCCGGCTTGCTCGAGTGGCATTTCATCGCCCTGCAGATCCCCCTTCCGATCGAGGCTCTGTTCCGCAGCGAGATCGATATCAACCCACCTTTCGATCGCAGCCCAGAAGGGAAGCAGGGTGCTGCTCATGCCTGATATCCGTGGCCTTTCGATACCGATGCAGCTTGCAGATCTGTGCCAGCCGTCTCGGACGGCACTGATCGTGTATGACATGCAAGTTGGGGTGGTTTCCCAGATAGACGAAGGCCAGGCGATCACCGGGCGCTGCGTTGAACTATTGGCAAGCGCCCGCAAGGGAGGCTACCCCGTCTACTTCACCCGTCATCGCTGGCTACCCAATCGCCTGGCCGGGATCGGTCAGCTCCGCCGGGCCATGATTTGGCACCGCACTGACGATCCGATGAGTGTCGCACCACCCTTTGCGCCGGGATCGGCCGGCTTTGAAATCGTGCCCGAACTGACGCCCCGCGAAGACGAATGCATCATCGACAAGATCACCATGTCAGCGTTTGAAGCCACGTTTCTCGATATCGCCCTGCGCGACGCGAAGCTGGACGCCTTCATCATCGCCGGCATTGCGCTTGAGGTTGGGATCGGGCCCACCGTCCGCCAGGCACTCGATCTGAACTACGTCCCAATCGTTGTCTCCGATGCGTGCGGAGCAAAAACCGCGCAAAACAAAGATCGCGTTCTCACTGAATTTGCTGACACCGGAGAGGTAATCGTCGTGGATACCAACATTCTTCTACCGCGGCTGGTTTGAAGCCAGTCTCGCAAAGGAACAAACGTGAATAAGGCCAGAGTCGAATCCTTCAGTGACGGAGTCTTCGCATTCGCGATCACGCTGCTGGTGCTCGGGTTTCAAGTCCCAAATCTGGATTCTGCCAACGACCCGCTGCTCGAGAAGGCCCTTCTGGCTCAGCTCCCCCAACTTATTCCTTATGTCACCAGCTTCGCGACCATTGGAATTATCTGGCTCAACCATCACATCATGTTCCATGAAGTGGACCACGTGGAGCGTGGAACGCTCATCCTGAATCTGTTGCTCCTGCTCGTGGTTTCGTTCATCCCCTATCCCACGGCGGTTCTTGGCCGCTACGGGCCATTGCGCTCCAGCACCGTGCTCTATGGCGCAGTGCTCACCATACTGGGAGTTACCTACTCGCTCCTGGGGCGCCACATCGCGAGCCGTAAGTTGAGCCGGGATTGCGAAGATACCCAGAAGCTGCGTGCCAGGACTCGCCGCAACCTCATCGGAACCTTTGGATATCCCGCCGGAACGATCATCGCCTTCTTCAGTCCGAAAACCGCCGTGATCATCTACATGGCGCTGGCGGTGTTCTATTTTCTCCCCGCAAGCACACGCCGCATGGCTGGAGATGCAGACCAGGAAGCCGAAGATTCCGCGAACGATTGACTTGGAGAAACAATGCCGGATACAGAATCTTTTATTTGATCCCCGCAAAACCGATGTCCGAGTCAGTCTGTTTTCGGACCAATTTCAAAAAAAGCCCTGTATCAGGGCACGACTTTAGAGGCTGCGGAAAACTCTGTTTTAGGGTAGGCCGGGGATTTATCCCCGGTGCAAATGCAATGTAATCATGGTGGGCTTTAGCCCCTGGGGCATGCTTTCTTGCTCGATCCGGCTTTTTCCGCAGCCTCTTTAGTCGTGCCGTTAGGTTCCACAAAAATGAGGGCTTTAGCCCCTGCGGCGTTCTTCCCCACTCAGTTCGGTTTCGGGTAGCACTCGCCAGCTCAACCCGCCAGCAGGACATTACTTTTGCGCTGCAATCTCTTTCTGATATGCGGCAGAGAGCGTTCCCTTGCTGGTGGCAATTGGCAACAGCGTCGGATAGAACTGAACGAATGTGGTGTCTACGGCCGCGTGGGAGGCGTGGCAACTGTAACAATCTGTCGATGTAGGGATCATCGCGGCGGTCTTGCCTGCACCGAATCCAAAGAAGGCCCATTTGCCAGGGAAGCGCGCTTCGTCCTTCACATGAACCTCAATCGCCATCACTTCGCCCTGGTAGCTTCCTTTTTGATTGATCGAGCCTTTCCCGTGCGCGCCGCGGCCCTCCAGCACCAGCACGGTCTTATCCGGCCAGGTGCCTGTATTCACAAATGCCCGGTAAGAGGCGGGATTGACGAAGACATTGTCGAACATGTGATGGCCATCCATCTGCATACCGGCGGTGTAGCTCATGTCAAAGCCCGAGGTCAGGTACACCCATTCCCGGTAGTGCTCGGGGAGCTGAAGTTGTCCATCGCGGGTATATTGTGGATCTGTCGCCTCCTGGACTGGGGAAGCCAGGGAAAACAAGACGGCCGCAAGCAACACTGTAATCTTCACTGTGGTGAGCATGTCAGCAGTATCCCTTGCGGACGATCTCTAAAGCCAGACCGGCGGCTGCATAGTTCCGGCGATTCACTGCATCATAGCGTCGCCACCAGCGTTGTGGAATACGATGTTTCTATGGACAATAGCCCTACCCCTTCGCAGGCCCACCGCTGGGTGTGGATTGCATCGATCTGGTCTGGTTTCGGACTGATTTATGCGATGCAGACGGTTTTCGTCATGCGGGCAGAAGGTATGCACCACGCCTGGGTGCGGTTGTTTGCAACCCAGATGCTTTCCGTTCTCCCCTGGGCCCTGGCGACCGGTTTTGTCATGCGCCTCGGGCGTCGATTCCCCCCCGTAAGGGTGAAGCCCCTGGCGGCCTGGTTCGTGCACCTCGCATCCTGCGCCACCATTAACCTGCTCTTCGCTGCGTGGACAATGTGGCTGGACGCATCATTCAATCCCTACGCAATCGCTGCGCCGGCCGCTCCATCTGTTCATGAATGGCTGAATCGGTTCTATAACGGAGTTCTTTTTTCAGTGGTTCTGTACACCGCCATCCTCGCGGTCAGCTATGTACTGGATTCCAAGTCGCGGCTTGCCTATCAACAGACCGAGACCGCGCGTTTAAACGAGCAGCTCTCCAAGGCGCAACTCGACGCTCTCCGGCGGCAGATTGAACCGCACTTTCTGTTCAACAGCCTTAACGCCATCGCCGGCCTGGTGCGGGAGAAAAATAACGATGCCGCGGTCAGAATGATTGCCGGGCTCAGTGATTTTCTCCGCCGGCTCCTGGAGGACTCAACCCGGCAGCAAGTGCCACTGGGGGAGGAGGTGGAGTTTGCCCAAAAGTATCTGGATATCCAGAAAGTGCGCTTTGTGGAGCGGCTTCAGTTTAGCGTGGATGTGCCCAGCGATCTGCTCCTCGCCCAGGTTCCGACGTTAATTTTGCAACTCATGGTCGAAAACGCGGTGAAACATGGCATCTCACAACGAGCCCAGGGAGGGGCAATTCGGATTGCCGCGTTTCGCTCCAACGACCGGCTGACGGTTTCGGTTTACAACGATGGCCCGGCAGTGAAGTGGGAGAACATGCGTTCCGGAATAGGGATGGCAAATATGAGAACCCGCCTGCGGAGCCTCTATGGAGACGCATTCAACCTGGACATGCACAACCATGAGCCCAGCGGAGTGGAAGTATCCGTGTCTGTCCCGTTCAAGGAATGAAGTGACCGCGGAGATGAACCTCGCCAAAATCCGAACCGTTATCGTGGATGACGAGCCACTCGCGCGCACCAATTTGTCTGTGCTCTTGCGGCTTGATCCGGAAATTGAGATCGTCAGCGAATGCGGTTCCGGAGTAGATGCGCCGCAAGAAATCCGCAGGACCAAACCAGACCTGCTCTTCCTTGACGTGCAGATGCCGGAGTGTGATGGCTTCGACGTACTCGAGTTATTGGGCAAGGATGTGCCCCCTGCCGTGGTTTTTGTCACCGCCTATGATCAGTACGCATTGCGCGCGTTCGAGGCGGGCGCACTCGACTATCTTTTAAAGCCCTTCGATGATGCTCGCTTTCACCTGGCGGTTGATCGCGCCAAACAAAAGATTGCACGAGGCAAAGATCAGCCGAAAAGACTGGAGTTCCTTACCATAAAGACCGCCGGCCAGGTGGCATTTATCCGCCAGCCGGAAATTGATTGGATCGAGGCTGCCGATTACTATGTAGGTTTGCATGTCGGGCCGAAAACTCACTTGTTGCGACGCAGTATTTCTGAATTGGAACAAGACCTGGATTCGGCCGTGTTTTGCCGCATTCATCGATCGACGATCGTGAACCTTAACCGCGTGCGGGGTCTCAAGCTGAATGAAGACGGCGAGTATACTGTGCTGCTCGAAAGCGGAACCAGCCTTCGGATGAGCCGGCGTTATCGTAAGCCGCTGCAGGCTCGCCTCGGTCTTCGCCTTTCACGCAGCTTCTCTTGATTAAGCAGCCTTCGAGCTCCGGGGTGGGCCGCGGTCGCCCCCCATTTGGTGGGGCTCGAGTTTGGCTCCAAATAGGGTATCGAAACCTTCAGTCGGGGCGTCAAAATTGGTAACGTCCATCTCAGCGGATGGTGCACAGCTCCGGGAAAGAGTAAGAACCGATGAACAGTAATCTGAATAGCGAGCCTCAAAGGCAAGCCGGCGCCGTTATGGACGCGGATTCCCAAATATGGGCAACTCCACCGGAGAAGGCAACGCCCATCCCGGCTATAGTGGCAGCGCTGCGAAACGTCGAAACTCTGCAGGGGCTTAGCGACGAGGAATTCTATTGGCTCGCCTCCCACGGTGGTGAAAGAAGGGCCTCTCACCGGGAGATAGTGGTGCGCGAAAACGAAGCAGCACACCATATGCACATCATCCTTGAGGGTGAGGTAAGCGTTCATCGAGCAAATTCAGGCTCGGTCTCGTTGTTCATGGGCCGCACCGCACGAGTCACTGGAAAGCTGCCCTTTTCCCGGATGAAGTTCTGGGGCGCCACGGGCTATGGCTCCGGCGATTTGTGGGTGCTCAGTTTTCATGAAGACCAATTCCCGGCAATGCTTGCCGCCATTCCTCCGATGGCGCAGCTCTGCGTATCGCTCATGCTGGATCGGGTGCGGGACTTTACCCGTGCGGATTTGCAGGCGGAAAAGCTTGTCGCCCTGGGTCAGTTGGCCGCCAATCTATCGCACGAACTCAACAACCCGGCGTCGTCGGCCCAACGAGCCGCCTTGAGCCTCTCATCAAAAATCGATAGAGACTACGAATTGTGCAGACTGGGTCGCCTATTCCGCTCAGAAGAAGAATTGGCAAAGTACGTCGACTGGACCGAGCATTGGTTGCTGTCCATCAAGAGCCGGACCACGGAGGCGGCTGCGCAAGGTCTCCTGTCGGAGAGCGACCGTGAACAGAAGTTTATTGACTGGCTGGAGGAGCATCGAGTCCCTGAAGCATGGGTTGTGGCGCCGGCATTGGCGCAAGCGAACTTGTCCGTCATCTCGCTGGACGAACTAGCTTCTATCGTCAATCCCGATGCCCTCCCCGCTGCGGTTACAAGCTTTGCCAGTACTCTGAACGCCCGTAGCATGGTCGCCGCGGTTACTGACTCATCGGATCGCATTTTTAACATTATCAACTCCATTAAGGATTACTCCTACATGGACCAGGCTCCGGTCCAGGAAGTCGATCTGGTGCAATCGTTGGAGAACACGCTGGCACTATTGCGTCCACAATTGCAGAAGATGGTGATCGTGCGTGACTTCGAGCCCTCACTGCCCGCCGTCGTGGCGTACGGCGGAGAACTGAGCCAGGTATGGACCGCGCTCATAGAAAACGCAATTGATGCCACAAAGGGACAAGGCACTCTGAAGCTAGTTACCAGGCAGGAGGGTGACATGGCTTTTGTCGACATCTGGGATGACGGTGCAGGTGTTGAACCTGAACTCTCGTCACGCATCTTTGAACCGTTTTTCACCACCAAGCCGCTCGGGCAAGGGCTGGGTCTTGGGCTCGACCTGGTGCGACGCATCGTGAACAAGCATTTCGGCTCGGTCGCCATGCAATCGAAACCGGGTTCTACCTGTTTTCAGGTGCGGCTCCCGCTGGAGCGTCCACAGATCTATTAATGGGGGAACAGATGCACGACGCAGAGATCGCCATCAAACAGGGAGAATTAATCCTGAGATTGTACGAACTTCGAAGAGAACCAGTCATGCGTTTGGCGCGCAGTTATGTTGGCGGCCCGTTCTCGCCTCACACCGCGGAAGAGTTTATTTCCATTATGATGGGCGGCGATCAGCACACGTCCTATGTGCTCCAGGTGTATGGGTACTGGGATATGGTTGCCGCTTTGGTTTTTCACGGAGCCCTGGATAGCAACCTGGTCTATAACGCTTGCCCCGAAATGTACTTTCAATTCGCCAAGATTCGCCCTTTCCTGCAGGAGTTTCGCACCAGAAGCAGCCTACCGGAGCTGTTCCACAATCTGCAGAAGCTTGTCGAGGGTTCCGAGAAGGGCCAGGCGCGCCTGAACAGTATGGAAGAACACCTTGCCCTTCCGCCGCGACCGGTTTGATCGATAAGACATCTCTAGTACATAAGGAGACAGATGAAGCCATGTACGCAGTTATGGGAGTTACGGGACAGGTCGGCGGCGCGGTTGCGCGCAGCTTGCTCGGTCATGGTAGCCAGGTAAGGACCATCGCGCGCGACCCCGGCAGAGCAGCCGCATGGGCGAAGCGTGGCTGTGAACTGGCGCTGGCCGATCTCAGCGACCCCAATTCGTTGGTGGAAGCTTTCCGGGGGGCCGAGGGAGCGTTTGTCATTATGCCCCCCATGTTTGATCCGTCGCCGGGTTTTCCCGAAGTTCGTCAGGCGAGTGCAACTCTGCGGGATGCACTGCAGTCGGCAAAACCGGAAAGAGTCGTGGTCTTATCTACAATTGGTGGCCAGGTCGAAAGACCAAACCTTCTGTATCAGCTGCACTTGCTGGAAGAGGAATTGGGCAAGTTACCCTTACCGGCAACTTTCGTCAGGCCGGCATGGTTCATGGAAAATATTAGCTGGGACATCCCGGCCGCGCAGCAAGACGGCATTGTCCCAAGTTTCCTTCAACCGCTTGATCAGAAATTTCCTATGATTGCTACGCAGGATATCGGTCAGGTAGTCGCGCAGTTGCTGCGTGAGCCCTGGGAAGGGAAGCGAGTGGTCGAAATAGAAGGGCCAAGCCGCATATCGCCCCACGAGATAGCGGCCGCTCTAGCGCAAGAGCTCCATCGCGATGTGCGCATGCAGGCAGTACCCCGCGACTCCTGGGAAGCTCGCTTTCGCCAGCAGGGGATGAAGAATCCAATTCCACGCGTACAGATGCTGGACGGCTTCAACGCTGGCTGGATCGAGTTTGAGGCCGGCCAGGCGGGCTCGCGAAAGACAACCACAAGCTTCGCAGAAGTTGTCCATTCAATGATTCGGCAACGCGAAGCAATTCCGTCTTAGCCGCGGCGGACAGGGAAAACTCCCACGGCCCGGGCGACCCCAATCCCGACGAACTTACTGAAAACCCGACTTTCGGGGATAACTCATCGCTCCGCAAAAGTGGGCCTCTAGGGTGCATAGATATAGTGCTTCACCTCAACAGGCTGGAGGGCATAGCTCAGCACCTGCGTCTCGATCTCACGATCGGCTTGAGTAAACCGGTTATGTTGTCGTTCGTGTTCGGCCCAGGAATCAACCTTAAAGCTCTCGAGATAGATACCCGGTGCCCCTGTATCGACGAAGACTCCCCAGCTTATCGCGCCATCCCGGCGGCGAATGCGCTCATATTTGTGGATTTCACCAAGGAACTCGGGGGCTTTCGCCGGGTCGATGACATATTTCAATGTGACGAGGACTGGCCCCTGGTCAGGGTCGGGCTCCTGAATCATGGCTGGTTTCACCCAGTGATTCCAGATGCTGAGGTCTACCTTCGTATCGGGCAGTTGGAAAAAAGGCCGCAGCAAAAGGCAGGCCGCCGTTCCAAGGCTCGCGAAAGCAAGAGTCGCATGGACACCCGCGCGCAACGCCACAAAGCCCCACAGCGTGCTGCCTGCGGTAACGCTTCCCTGAAATACGAAGAGATAGACTGCGAGTACTCGAGCGCGTACCCAATCGGGCGCAAGTTCCTGCACCATGATGTTGAAGAGGGACATGATCGAAGTCCAGGAGGCGCCACCAATGAGCATCAGCACGCAGAGGATTGCAGGCGAACGCAGCAGCGCCAGGCTCAAGGTGATTGCGGCGAACGTCGCCGTAGCGGTCGAGAGCAGAGTCTCCGTGGAGAGCTTCGCTCGGGTTCGCTGAAGCACCATGGCGCCCAGTACTGCGCCCAATCCGAAGGCCCCAAGCAGGAAGCCGTACGCGATGGGACTCTTGCTCAGCTCTCTGGCCGCCGTTGGCAGCAGCGCCCAGAAGGAACTGGTGAAGAAGATAAGCACCGCCGCCCGCACCAGCAGCGTGCGAATGCCCGGGGCATATCGCACATAGCGAATAGCGGCGGAGGTCGCACCGCGGAAGGTCTCTGGAGGCAACGTGCTCTTTCGCGCCGGCCTCTTCCATCTCGCGATCACGGCGATGACACCGAGGAAGGAGAAGGCATTGAATGCGAATGCAGCACCCACACCAACGGCCGCGACGATAAACCCGCCAAGGCCGGGTCCTACTGCCCGAGCCAGGTTGAACTCGATCCCATTCAGTGCCAGAGCGGCAGGCAACTCCTCCTTGCTCACGAGCTCAGGAAATATTGCCTTCCAGGTAGGCGATTCGAAGGCGTCACCAATCGATAGCCCAAAGGTAAGCAGGAGCAAGAGCCAGGGAGTCATCGCTCCCGCTACTGTTGCCACAGTAAGCAAAACTGCAAGGACGAGCATCCATGTTTCTGTGCTGAGGATCAGTTTGCGGCGGTCAAAGATGTCTCCGATTGAGCCTGCAGGCAAGGCCAGCAAGAAAAAGGGCAAAGCGGAGGCAGTTTGAATCAAGGCGATGTAAAGGGGGCTCCTGGTGAGCGAAGTCATTAGCCACGCTGCGCCGACACTCTGCATGAACGTCCCGATATCGGAGATCAGATTCGAAGCAAGCAGGTTTCGGAACGTGGGGTTATGGAGAGGCTGCCACGGCCCTGTCGCGCGAGAGGCCTCTGATGGAGTTATCTGAGCCATTGCTTTGAAACTCTACATCATCGTTTACGCCAAAGCCCAAACCGGGAGAAGTCCTCCCGGTGGGCAAGGGAGGTTGATACAGGTCTGTGACAAGCTCGGTCCGATGCGAAATGCGCGTACTATTAGATCGGGCGAGCCGGGGGGAACAAGACATTGGTAGATCGAGTGCAAATAACGCGACTAGATGAATCAATTCCGCGTTGGCAGATTCGGGATGTCAAGGTTTCTACCTCCCAACTGCGCTACGCGCTACGCGCATCCGAAGAACAGATTCAAGAAGCGATCAAGCTAAAGCCGGGTCAACAAATGCTCATCGACCTCCATCCGGTCTGAAGTATAGACAGCGATCTCGGGAAAGCCGCGCGTACGATTCTGTGCAACCCTAAGACGCGTTCACTGAGCGCTTTGCCCTGATATCGCCAGTTGAGAGCTTACTTCCGGACGGTGCTCATCGAAACCCAGAGGGCGATTCGCCCTGGTGCGATGAGTGCACCGGTGATGGGCAGTGGGAGTGAGCAGCCTCGAGTGATCCTCCGCTGCTTCGTTCGTCGGTCGTCTCCGCACCACGAATCTCTTCCTGCGATTGTCACTTGACATCCAAGTGACAACTATGATCACTTGAGTGCCAAGTGAAGAAAATGTCCATCCAGATCCGGCAAGGCACTCTCGATCTCATGATCCTCCGCAGCCTTTGCTACCAAGGGCCCGCAAGATGCCCGTGGCATCGCCAACAGGCTGCAGCGGTCCCGGAGGACGCCTTGAATCTCAACCAGGGAACCATCTATCCGGCTCTCGTCCGGATTGAGCAGCACGGCTGGACTCGTAGCTCCTGGGGCAACACGGAAAACAGTTGCGAAGAAGAACTACACCATCACTAGGGCGGGTGTGAAGGGGCTCAATCAAGAAACCAACGCCGGCGCCAGATGGCCGGCGTGGTTGAAAAGCTGCTCGCGGAGGAACAGTAACCATGGCGCATTGGAGAAGAATCATCGCCCAGCTCCGCAGTCTCCTCGCCAACAAGCGCGCGGAAGAGGACCTCGCGCGCGAAGTTGAATCGCACCTCACCCTCCTCGCCGACGACTTCAGACACCGCGGCATGCCGCCTGAAGAAGCAAGGCTGGCTGCGCGACGCGCTTACGGCGGCGTGGAGCAGGCAAAACAAGCACACCGCGACGAACGCTCTCTGTTGTGGATCGAACAAACCATGCAAGACCTGCGCTATGGCCTGCGCACACTGAGCAAGAGCCCCGGCTTCACCATAACCGCGGTACTCACGCTTGCCCTCGGCATCGGCGCGTGCACAGCTATCTTCAGCCTGGTGAACGCGGTGCTCATCCGCTCCTTGCCTTATGGGAATCCGAGCCGGCTCGTCTATCTTTACACGCCCGTTTCGCAGTTTAAACTTCCGGACGAAGTCTTCGGCCCAGCCTACGCCGATTTCTACGACCTCAAGCGCGACAGTCACTCCTTTCAGAACATGACCACCTTCGGTCAGTCCGTCTTCAGTCTGGCTTCGCAGGGCGCGGCAGAACGCGTCAGCGCGGCACGCGTCGATGGCGATTTCTTTCGAACCTTTCAGTCCGCTCCTGAACTCGGCAGGGAGATAAGTCCCGACGACAACCAATTGGGGCACGAAAGAGTCGCCGTCATCAGCCATGCGCTGTGGCAGTCCATGTTCGGTTCGGCCGCTGATGTTCTCCATCGCTCGCTGTTGCTCGACGGCAGGAATTACCAAATCGTCGGCGTCATGCCGCAGGGCTTCGAGTATCCGCATAGTACCGATGTAGCCTACGGAGAATCTCAATACAAGACAACGCAGGTCTGGATCCCGCTGGCTCTTGCTCCACAGCAGATGGCCGATAGAGACAATTCTGGCGGAAATGCCGTCGCCCGCCTCAAGCCCGGCGTCTCTATCGCCCAGGCGCAGGCGGAGATGGCCGGCATCATGACGCGGCTCGACAAGCTCCACCCCCAGACGCACGGCTGGGGGGCTTCTGTGAAGAACTTTATTGACAGCACCGTTGGCCACGTGCGTTCTCTCTTGTGGCTGCTGCTTTGCGCCGTATCCATCGTGCTATTGATCGCCTGCGGAAATGCGGCGAATCTTCTGCTGGCCCGCGCGGCGAGCCGCATGCGCGAGTTGGGCGTACGCGTCGCGCTCGGGGCAGGACGCAGCCGTATCACCCGCCAACTGCTCACCGAGGCGCTCCTTATCGGCGTTGCTGCAGGAGCGATCGGCATCGGTCTGGCGTTCGCCTTTCTGCGCCTGCTGCCGCGGCTCGATCCCGGCAACATTCCTCGCCTCCGCGAAGCCTCTCTGGATACGCGCGTCCTGCTCTTCACCGTCGCCGTGTCTCTGCTGACCAGCCTGCTCACCGGCATTCTGCCCGCATTGGCTGTTTCGCGAATCAATCTGACGGACTTTCTCGCCACCACCAGCACCCGCAGCGTGGCCGGCGCGCATACACGCCTGCAAAGCGGTCTCATTGTCGTCGAATCCGCGCTCGTCGTCGTCCTGCTGGCCTCGGCGGGCCTCTTCCTTCGCAGCTACATCAACGTCGCATCGGTTAACACCGGTTTCTCTCAATCCACAGTCACTCTGAACATTGGGCTCGATCCGCGCTATGACCACCCACAGGCGGTTGCATTCTTCCGAAATCTCTTCGCGAGGCTGCAAGCTTTGCCCGGTGTAGAAACAGTTGGGGCCGTCAGCAACCTGCCCCTGAGCAATTCCGAAGACCTACGCATGTTCGCAGTGGACGGCTATCCAAACCAAAAAGATCAATTGGCTGAAGCGAGCTGGGTGACGCCCAACTATTTTCGAGCGATGAGCATTCCACTTATCGCCGGGCGGCTGTTCACCGCCGACGAGAAACCCGGGTCGCATACCATCATCATCAATCAGAGTTTCGCCAGAAAGTACTTTGCCGGGCGAAACCCCATCGGTGGCCGCGTCAGCAGACAGGATGACTACACTCGATGGAGCACCGTTATCGGTGTCATCGGCGACGTGCGCCACACCAGCCTGGAAGAACCCGCCGAGCCACAGATCTATCATCCCGACATGGAATTTGGAGGTGGATACATCGCCGTCCGCTCCTCTCTTCCGGCAAAGCCTCTCGCAGCAACCATTCGCACCCTTCTTCACTCCCTCGACCCCAACCTCGCGGCGGGCAACATCCAGACCATGGGCGATCTTGAATCGGAAGCGAGCGCGCCGCGCCGCTTCCAAACCTCGCTGCTCACGGTCTTCGCTGCCATCGCATTGTTCCTCGCGCTGGTCGGCCTCTACGGCCTCATGGCTTACTCCGTCAGCCGTCGCATCCGCGAAGTCGGCATCCGCATGGCCCTCGGCGCGCAACGTGCGGATGTACTTCTGCTCGTCTTGAAGAAGGCCGCCGCCCTGCTGGCCATCGGTCTCGTCTCCGGGTTGGTTGCCTCGTGGTTCGCCACGCGCGCCATCCAGGCGTTTCTCTTTGGTGTCGGCCGGCACGACCCAATTACAATCCTGGGCGTCTGTGCTTTGCTCGCGGTCTCCGGCTTGATCGCGGCTATGATTCCCGCTCGCCGCGCCGCCTCCACCGATCCCATGCAAGCACTTCGGACGGAATAGGAAACGCCCTGCATGAAGCGCTGGCGTTTCGTGGAACAGACGCAGCCAGCCCGAAGCAGAACACCAACGCATGGATAATCCGCGATTGATGCTAAGCAAGCTATCCCCAATTCTTTGATCATTGCGTTGGCTTGTGCAGTAAAGGCGGCGAATCCTTTCCATGCCGGATGAAGAGATCATTACTGGGTTTCTTTTTGATCACAGCGGCTACAGGGCTGGAACCTTGTAGCCGCCTTTTCTTTGGGGGTGGCTACTCTTTCGTTACCGGGTGCCCTTGCGCTTCCAGGGGCCGATAGTTTTCCGGTTCAGGCTTTTCATTCTTTGCCGCCAATCCCATGGTGGTTGCCACGTTCAACAGCATCGGGGCGAAGTTCCGCATGATCTCTTCCAACTCCGCGTTGCGACTCCGCAATGCCTGGGTCTCGGTTTCGCGGCGGGACAAAACCTCCCGCAATTCCCGGTTCAGGCGGAAAATGTCCCGGGCTGCGTCCAATCGGTCCAATATGGTGCGCAATTCGGTTTCAGTGACCGGTTGTGCGGCGGCCGGCACATTGGTCTTGGGTGGTTCAGTAGCAGCGGTTTCTTTCCACATAGATGCTCTCCAATATCGCGTGCGGTTAATGTTGTCTAGCGGCGACCCTGTCTTAGGGTTATACCCAGTGGGATGCAGCCCAGCGGCCAGTCAGCTGTGGAAGTAAAGCCGGCAGATGCTGGAACGTGCGATTGAGACCAGCAGGGGGCGGAGTTTATCTGCGACTCACGCCGAGGTAGTATGCGAAGCAGAGGCGCCCCCTGAGCTGCTCCTGGAGGTGGTAGCGGCGAGAGTCCCTTCGCCCCCCGGTTAGGGGACTCTCGCCTGCGGTCTGGAATCACCCGCTTCCAGTCTCAGCAAATTAAGAAATAGAAACCTTGGCTAAGGTTGCTTGAAGCTGCGACGGCAGAGCGTTTTTTGTGGTGCAAAAAGATGGCTATCTGAGGTCGACTTCCGGAATTCCGGGACAGGAAGAAAAAGGGGACGCTGAAAGAGGAGGCTACCCCAGCTTTTGAGCCATGGAAAAGTCTCTCGAAAATGGAATAAAAGGGACTAGCGCTGACTGTTATGGTAACAGTGGATGATTGATGCTGGAAAACCGACGTTGCGTGGATGTCAGCGTTGTTCTCGCTTGTGCTACCGTCAGGCCCCGGAGCGACCACTTGCAGGCGATCGCTCCGGCACCGTCGATAGCGACTCGATCGGCTCTTACCCGGCTGACCCAATAACCCAATTACGGACGAGGCTGTGCTTCTCCTCCCGGTGATTTCTTCTCAGGGGCACTCTCGGCGCGAGCCTGTGGGGATGGTTCTTTATGTTGAGCTGCTTCTGGCTGGGAATGAGCCGTTCTAGTCTCATTTGAGCGAGTAGCATCGGCCGATTTCTCAGGTGGTTTGTTCTCGCTTGTGTGAGTTGCAGCGGCCCTCTCGGTCGTCGCCTTGTTCTCAGGCGGGCGAGTAGTAGCGGTCCGCTTCTCGCTCGCTCGGCTCTCAGTCGGGTGGGCTGCAGCGGTCCGCTCAGTCGTCGCGTTGTGCTCAGGCGGGCGAGTAGTAGCGGTGCGCTTCTCGCTCGCTCGGCTCTCAGTCGGGTGGGCTGCCGCGGTCCTCTCAGTCGTCGCGTTGTGCTCAGGCGGGCGAGTAGTAGCGGTGCGCTTCTCGCTCGCTCGGCTCTCAGTCGGGTGGGCTGCAGCGGTCCTCTCAGTCGTCGCGTTGTGCTCAGGCGGGCGAGTAGTAGCGGTGCGCTTCTCGCTCGCTCGGCTCTCAGTCGGGTGGGCTGCAGCGGTCCTCTCAGTCGTCGCCGTTGTGCTCAGCCGGGCGAGTAGTAGCGGTGCGCTTCTCGCTCGCTCGGCTCTCGGTCGGGTGGGCTGCCGCGGTCCTCTCGGTCGTCGCCTTGCTTTCGGTGGGGCGAGTAGTAGTGGCCCGTTTCTGAGCGACCTTGTTCTCCGTTGGGCCAGATGCCACCACTCTCTTCTGGTCTGCTTTGGCCTCTGCGGCCGCGCCACGAGCTGCTACTATTCCCTTCCCGGTAAACCCTCCCGGCCTGGAGGTCGCTGCGATTGCAGGCTTGCCATGATTAACCGACGCCAGGAGTTCGTGATTTCTGCTGGCGGCTTGTCGATGTTCTATTTGTGCTGAGGTTGCCGGACGATGACTCCCATGTGCCGCCCCTTCTTGTGCGGTTGTCGGTCGAGCGTTGGTTCCGCCGGTTCCACCGTTGTAACTAACGTAGCTTCCCGTTCCTGGGGAGCTTACGGTCCTCACGTACGTGTTGCGAATGATCGCGGCATCTACGTTATTTACCGAGCGGTTGTAATAGAAGGCTCCGTTGTTCCAATATCCGCCGTCATAGCCGACTCCACTGTAGCCGTACCCATAGTGGATGCCACCGTAGAAGCCGACAGTAGAACCCCAGTAGCCCGGATTCCAGACGTAGCCATCGTTGACCCAACGCCAATAACCGGGAGTCCACAGCAGACCTTCGGCAGGTGGCTCGACCCATGTGCCAGGCACCCAGTAATAGCCTTCATGTCCGTAAGCCCAGTAGCCGGGTATCCACAGATAACCGCTGTGGGGACAACTAGGCTGAGAGTACACGACCAGTTCGGGCGGAGCGATGGTGATAGATATGCTGAGTTGGGCGAATAACGTGGCCGGTATGGCCAGTATTACAAGAGCTAGACACAGCAAACGGTTTACACGCATTTGAACCACCTTGCGCGGATAAAACGGCTTCGCGTCTTTTTTAAGATTTCCACGGAGGCAGTGCCTACTCTGTACGATTGTCTGCTTTGTCGCTGCCTCAAAAGACGGCGTCGCGATTCAGCATGGAAACGAACTCAACTACATTGACTCCGTATCGAGCCCGGTTAAAGGCTAAGTCCTGAGATGCACGCACGGGATTTCGAGTTCGCGGAACTGAGATAAATCTCGATTGTGGCAATGCCGAACGGCCGGCGGGCTCAGTCAGAGTTGTTACAAAACCGCTACGTAACAGGGAGCAAGAGTAACTCGAACAAGATCCTTAGGTAACAGGCTGCATTTAACCTGTTAATTCTGTGACAAACTCCAGGCGACCATTGATTCAGCGAGGCCCTTGGGCATGCGACGGTAGCCCCGACGCAATTAGACGGAAATTTCCTGGGCGAGCTCAGCCCGCAACCGTGAATTGCATCTCGTGACGCTGAATGGGCGGGTTGGTAACGATGCTCTTATTGAGATTCCTGTGCGATTGGCTAGTAGATAAAAGACGCTAGTGGGATCCAAGCGCGTTGATCACCTGATCGCTGGTCGTCACAGTAGCTAAGCGCGGGAAAAATCTCTCGATTAGGTAGCTGTGACCCGCTGCATCCAGGTCGGCGCAACAGTCTTTGACAACGATCAGACGATAGTCATTATCGCTCGCATGAAGGAAGGTGGAAAGGACAACCCCGCTGGTCGCAATCCCAAACATGATCAGGGTGTCAATCTCCTTTGCCCGCAAAATCATTTCCAGGTCTGTGCCGGCAAAGGCGCTGATCCGGTGCTTGGTGACGACAAGATCATCGGCTTGCGGAGCCACAGTCGCGTGAATCGCGCCGGTGGGTCCCTGGAAGAACTGCTGATGCTCGATCGATCTCTTCATGGCACCGAAGAGCGGATTACGCAAACTTACTTCGGGCAGTCCGGGGCGGAAGCCGACTTGCACGTGAATAACACTCATCTTCCGGTTCCTGGAACTTTCCAGAACCTTGGCAGCCCGGCTTGGTAAAAGAGGATCGTTCTTCGCATAAATCCCCACGATTCCTGTCTGCAGATCCATGCTGAGCACAGCTGCCTTATCAGGCTCGAAAACGAGTGATTCTTCCATTTATCGCCTCGGTTTACTCCACTCCCCAAGGATCGTGCACGACCCCATCGATTTTCACTTTTTTGCACGAAAAGCAAAAAAGGATGTCTCTGCCCGGGACAAGTGCTGATAAGTCCAACTGCCGCCACCAATGCAACCCCACACGGCAGAATTGTCCGAGCATGATATTGGCTTCACACTCTCTGTGCGGCCATAGTCTCGCTACCTGTGTTGCCAGTTCGGAATGCGGTTTCCTGGTCATATGGAATGGCCACTGGGCCGAGAAGCCCGTTGTAAGGCAACTTAGAATCGACCCCCCCGCTCACTCCTCGCGCAGCAGGATCAAAGGATCGACCGAGAGAGCGCGTTGGGCTGGAATCCACGTAGCCACCAGCCCCAACAGCAGCATGGCCAGAACCACGCCGGCCAGCACCAGCGGATCGCGCGGCGTGGCCTGATACACAATGAAAGCCAGCACCTTCGTCGCAAGCAGACCCAGAACCAATCCAACCCCCGAACCAATCGCCAACAGTTTGAACGCACGTCCCAGCGCGGCCTGCAACACTTCCTTGCGTTGCGCGCCGAGAGCCACGCGAATTCCCAGCTCCCTCAGCCGCTTGCTCACCGAGTAGGCAGCCATTCCGAAGATGCCCGTGATCGAAAGCATCGCGCCCATCATACCCAGCACACCCAGCGACACTGTCGCCATGCGCGAGGGGAACAAAGTTCCCCCCAGTTCTGTGCTCCAAGGTCGAATCGCCAGAACCATCCCAGGGTCGATATCCCGGAGCACACTTCTCATGGCCGCGGCAAGTTGCTGCGGGTCGCGGCTCGACCGCACCACCAGCCATATCCAACTAGCCGGCGATTGCAGGAGGGGGAGGAACATCGCGGGCTGCTGGTCTTCGGTGAGGTTCACGTATTTTCCGTCTTCGACCAGACCCACCACCCGCACGCGCGTGCCATCTCGCAACTTGAAATATCGGCCGACAGCGTCCGGTACGGAGCCTAATATCTTGCTTGCGAACTCCCGGTTCACCACTGCTACGCGCGGGGCGCTTGTGTCGTCATGCCATGAGAAGGCTCTGCCCGCCAATAAAGATGTCCCGGATGCGCGGAAGTAGTCTGGAGATATGTTGTACATACAGGGGTCGGCCGCGGCATTCGATGGGCTCAGATCCTCGGTTGCGTCGGTATAGACAAGCGATTGCCAACTACCGGGAATTTCTAACGGCGGATATTGCACCGATCCTACGGAATCTACGCCGGGAATCGCTTGTATGGCATCGATCATGCGCCGTTGCATTGCGGGTATTCTTTCACCGCTGTAGCCTGCGGCCTTCAGATCGGTATCTACCAACATCGCGTTTCGCGGCTCAAAACCGAAGTTGCTGTGCATGGAGCGCATGAGTCCACGCACAGCAACCATCGATGAAGTGACCAGCACGACACAGATCGCAATTTGGACGACAAGCAATACGTCGCGCACGGTGATTCGGCGCCCGAACGCGCCCGTCGATCCCGCTTTGACGATCTGGTACGGATTGGCTCGGAGAATCTGGCGCACGGGAACAATTCCGAAAAGAACTCCGCTCACCAATGCCAGGACCAAAGCCAGCAAATAAACGTTAGCGTCCGGACTTACCGGCACATGGAGGGGGAATTGCGGAAATGGCCGCCACACGCTCAACCGGCGCAAAAGCAGAATGCTCGCCATGAGTCCCGCTACGCCTCCGGCGAGCGAAAGCAGCACGGATTCGGTGAACAGTTGGCGCAAAATGCGCTTGCGGCTCGAACCAAGAGCCAGGCGCAAGGCCACTTCGCGAGAACGGTCGGCGGCCCGCGCGGCAAACAGGTTGCCCAGGTTGGCACAGGCCGCCACCAGTATCAAGCCCGAAAGAAGCATCAATCCGGCGAGAAAAGCCCGCATTGGCCGGCCCAAATAGTCGCCATGAAGACCAGGCCGCGCCAGCGTATAAGGCTCATTACCTTCTTCTTTGGGATAGCTTCTTTTCAGATACGAATCCACGGAGTTCAGATCAGCAGTGGCCTGCGCCGGAGTGACTTCCGGCTTCAGATGTCCCATCAGCTCAAACATCCAGTGGTTCTCGCGCGCGTTCAAGACCTTATCGCCGGAGAACTGCTCATGGTTCACGATGGGCACGAAGATATCCGAAGCGAAAAACAAGACGGTCCCCTGGAACCCCGGAGGCGCCACGCCAAGAATGGTGATCGGATGCTTGTTTAGCCGAACAACGCGGCCCACCACGCCGCGATCGTCCTGAAAATAGCTGTGCCAATATGCGTAGGAGAGCACGACATAGGGCGCGCTGTCTGGGCCGTGCTCATCGGAAGCGTGGAAGAAACGGCCAAGGTACGGTTGAATGCGCAATGCGTCGAAGTAGTTTCCGCTGGTTTCGTATTCCCAGACATTGGATGGATCTTTGCCCGTGTCCAGCCCTGCCTGAGAGATGGCCCAGGCAGCCACATCGTCGAAGCTGCGATTGCGCCGGCGAAGATCGAGATAATCGGGATAGGAGTGGGACCCGACGCCGCTCCCATGTTGGACTACGAAAAGGCTATCTGCCTGAGGCACATTCAGCGGACGCAGGATGAGCGCGTTCAATACGCCGAAGACGACTGCGTTGGCGCCGATGGCCAGCGTCAGTGTCAAAACGGCGGTGATGGTGAAGCCGGGAGACTTACGCAATTGGCGTAGGGCGAATCGCAGGTCCTGCAGCAGGGTGGTCATGTCGGGCTCCAGGTTACGGTAGGTCTGTATGGAAGGGCAATTCGAGAGCCAAAGTGTCTTTAAACGCAACTTTATGAGGAAACGCGGCTTACGGAATCTCGCAGGCGCATGGGAACCGAATTGGGTTTCCGGTTTCGCCGGAGGGTGTCCGTGAATGAGCAGAGGCGGCGGCAACAGCGGCTTCCGTTCTCAGTAGACCCCAACAGACCAGTGCACTCATCGAGCTATCTGAATCGATCTACGTCTTCGGCAGATTGCGTAAAACCGGCTTCTCAATCAACGAATGCTGGCCGGTAGGGTGACTCACACGGACCGGGGAGCGGAGCGGCTTCTGTCAGTGCTTGTACTTTCCAAAGTGCCACTTCCGTCTATTGCCGAAGTCGGTCCAAATTCGAGCAACAGCGCTGCCGCCATGGCGAGGATGCCCAACAGGATCAAGGGCAGCTCTACGAATAAAGCGGCTGCGAGGCCGCCCACCAGGCCCGACAGCGCTTCCGCCCCTACCTGTAGCGCTTGATTGTTCCCCATGACGCGTCCCTGCTCCTCCTCATTGGTCGCCTTGGAAAGCAAAGTCGCGCATGCCGGCAAACAGATGGCCAGGGCTGCGGATGTGAGAAACAAGGTTGCCCAGAGCGACTGCCGGCTATGCATGGCCACGACGACGATCATGAAGGCGCCGGTAAGAAATGCCGACCAAATGGTCAGGGTTCTGGTGGTGAAGCGCGCAGCGAGGAAACCGGTGAACCAGGCGTTCGCGATCACAATCGGAACGCCCACCCATGCCACATACTCCGAAACCTGCGACACGCCGAGATGGAAGCGGTCCACCAGATACATGGGATAGCAGCGGAAAAATCCAAAGATCGTAAGATAAAACCCGAAGTTGAGCCAATAGAGCCGGCGCAGACGGCGATCGGAAATGACACCCCGAAGATTGGTGAAGGCCTGCGAAAAAGTGACGGAGTGGCGTCGCGCGGGCGGATTTGTCTCGCGAAAGAAGAACGCCGTAGCCACGGTCGTGAGCGCGAGCAAAATCATCGCTGCCCAAAATGGGGTTGCATCGCTGAACCAGGAAACCAGAGCAGGATCTGCCAGCTTTCCGCCCACCAGCGGCCCCACAATATAGGCCGAACTGGCGCTCAGGTAGATGTAACCGAAGAATCGGTTGCGGTCTTCCGGTTTGATTACATCCGCGATGGCACTCTGCGCCGCCACAACGTTGGCTTCCGCCAGGCCGGCCAGCAGCGAAGCCGAAGCAAGGAGAGCCACATTCCTAAGGTAGAGTGCGATGCCGATGAGAGCATAGCAGCCGGTCGTGACACAAAGCGAGATCATCAAAACCGGTTTGCGCCCAAAGCGATCGGAGAGCGCGCCGAGCACCGGCGAACCCGCAAATTGACCCAGGGGATAAAGACAGAGCAGGATGCCGAGGAGGATCACACGCCTGCCCATCGGCTCATCGGCTCGAAGCAGCAGATCGTGGTTGCTCATGATCATCGGCGTGAAGATCGTGATCATCAGGCTATAGCCCGCGAAGCCGGCGAACACGACCGCATACAAGGGAAGCAACCGCTTCATGCTTCCAGAACCTGCGGTCCGGTCTGGCGGCGTCCAACCCATTTCAGCCCGGCCGCCCGGGCCTCCGCCGCCCCCGCCCACATTCTTCGCCTTTGCCATGAAAATCCCTTTTCGTATGCCTGGACGACAATCAAACATTTTTAGCAGATTAGGGATTCCAATTGTATTTCGCAGCCGCGATTGCTGGGGGGAGTCCGGATTTCTGTTGCCGGGCCAACTTATCGCTACCAACCTCTGAGCGTCGATCGGCCTACCGCTGTTTTGTACGAACCGGGGAATTGCCAAAGAAGGCGGGCCTCGGCGGCCCGCCTTTCGTCCGCGATCCGAGTCAGCGCTGGCGGGTGTTGGCGAGCGCTCGAAGGATAGTGCGGGTGCTCTTGTTCAAGGCCTGACGAAGATACATGGTGATGGCAAACAGGAGCACCAGAAAGAAGAGATCGACGCGAAGGATTGAGTGGAGGAGCGCGCTCAGTGTCTCCGGCGGGAACATGTGGAGGTGCATCCAGATAAACGCGATCACGGCGAGGATAGCGAGCACGCCAACGATAATGCGAGAGATGCGTTCGGACCTGTCGGCGTCTGCAAGGGCTTGCTTGACGAAGGCGAGTTCCGCATTGATATTTTCGGAGCTGGGCTGCTGATGTTCAGGGCTCATGCAGGTTTCCTTTCGGCGGTTAGATATTTGCGAAGGGTGGTGACTCCGTAATGGAGGCGCGACTTGGCGGTGCCGATCGGAATCTCCAGGATGGCGGCAGTTTCTTCCAATGTGAGGTCGTGCTGGTAACGGAGCAGAAGGACGGCTCGGCTGGCTGGTGACACATGGTCGAGAAGGCTCAAGAAGCCTTCATCCGGTGGCTCGCCGAGGCTTTGGTCGAGGGTAGTGAGCTGTTCCGGTGGCGCGTCGTCGAGGGCTTGCCAGCGGCTGGCGTGTTTGAGATGGGAGAAAGCAATTCGCGAAGCGATACGAAACGTCCAGGGGCGGAAGACAGCGGGCTCGCGCAGAAACGGCAGCTTGCGGAAGATCTGGAGCGAAGTTTCCTGGAGGATGTCGTCAGCAAGGGCAGATCCGGCGAGATGGCTGATGTAACGGCGCAACGGCGCATAGGCCTCACGCAGAAGTTGCTCCAGTGCGGTCCGGTCGCCGGCTTGCGCGAGTAGGACCAGAAGGGTCTGGTCGAGCGGCGCGGGCTCCTTCGCCTGGGTTGGGGTCTGCATGCTTGAAAGAGGCATTCCGTGGATGGAAAGTTCGGTTCTGGCGAATAAATAATTACGAAACCCGTGACAGCACGTTTTACCCGCTCACAAACCCGGCGACCCAAACCGGTAACGAAAGTTTCGGGGAAGTTTCGGTGGCCGGACGAGGGCGGCTTTAGGGTCGGTGGCGCGGTCGCCCACAGCTTGCCGGTCATGGCAGCCAAGTAAGGACTAGTCCATCCGGCTGCAGATGGCGCTCTGGGCAAAGCCCCGTACTGACGCAAGCCAGACGGGGAATGAATGGAGATCGACTGCTTCCTGGCTTGGTTCTGATCCAGCATGGATGATCCGGCATGGAAGTCTACTTAACTCCTTTGTCCGGATCCCAGACGCCCTGCAGCTTGCGCACGTAAACCATCTGCCCGATGTGGTAAGCATTGTGCGTGCCAACGTGTGCAATCCGCGAAGCCCACAGCGAAACTTTGGCATCATCTGCGGCTTCGACCGCCTGCTCCCAATCCGTCATTACCTCATCGAGCTGCTTGACGGTCGCGTCCCAGCTCTTCGCATCGAAGTTATTGAAGGTTTCATCATTGTTACCATCAAACTTCGCAGGCTTCTCACCCTTGAACTTTGCCAGCGACTCACGATCCCAGAAGACCAGGTGATTCGCCAGCTGGCCGACCGAATGATTCCCACTCTTGTCTGTCCAACTCGCTTGCGCTGGTGTCAGGCCTGCTACTGCCGTATTTGCGGGCACGAACCACTCTGCCTTGTTATGTGTCGAACGCAGCTGCTCGAGAAGAACAGCCTTCAGCGTCATCGGCTTTTCCTGCTGGGCAAATGCAAGGGTCGATAACGATAACAGGACACTCACTGCAACCAGTCTCATCTTGTATCCTCCATGAGCTCCACCCGGACCTGTAACCATTCATTGTGTCACCAGAACTCTAAATGGGTGCCTCGCGTCTCACTTTGAGACCCGGGCTTTTCGGAATCTCGCTCGCGCTTGCGCGATCGCTTGACGATGCTGCTCAGCCCATACCCAAACGCCACAGAAAGCCTCTCCCAGGCTGTGGCCAAGGGCAGTAAGCTGGTACTCCACTCTCGGTGGGATCACTGGGAACACGGTGCGAGATACCAGTCCATCGGCTTCCATCTGGCGCAGGGTTTTGGTCAGCATCTTCTGGCTCACATCGCCGATGACCTCGCCCAGCCGTGTAAAGCGCATCCGGCCATGCTCTTCAAGCGCCTCCAGGACCAGCATCGTCCACTTATCGGCGACCCGTCCGATGATTTCTCGCACCAAAGCATCCAGCTCGGGATCGCTTTGCCCGGGCGGATTGTGTAGCCCAATGCCCGATGATCCGTTCCTGCTCGCCATCGCCTCACTCTCCTTCCGGTAAGTATGGAGCTTTCAAGTGCCTACTTCCCAATGGTTCGTGATCATCATACGATCGGAATCAGGGAGGAAAACGTGCAAATAAATGGAAATACGATTCTGATTACGGGCGGCGGTTCTGGCATCGGGAGAGCGCTCGCGGAGGCGTTTCATGCTCTCGGCAACCAGGTGGTCATCGCCGGCCGCCGGCAGCAGGTGTTGCAAGAAACCATCACTGCCAATCCGGGCATGAAGTCAGCGGTTTTCGATATCGAGAATGTGGATGCGATTCGCACCTTTGGGGCGCAGTTAGCGAAGGACTATCCAGACTTGAATGCAGTCGTTCACAACGCAGGCATCATGCGTCCGGAAGATCTGAAAAGTGGCGGCGTCGCCGAAGCGGAATCGATTATAGCTACCAACCTGCTCGGCCCCATGCGGTTGACAGCTGCGCTGCTTCCGCACTTACTGAAGCAACCAAGGGCTACTGTGATGACCGTCTCCTCCGGGTTGGGGTTCGTACCTATGGCCATAACACCCACCTATTGCGCGACCAAGGCCGCAATTCACTCCTACTCTCAATCGCTTCGCTATCAGCTCAAAGGCAGTTCGGTTCAGGTCCTGGAGCTGATCCCTCCCTATGTGCAAACTCAATTGATGGGAGATAGGCAGGCAAACGACCCCAATGCCATGCCTTTGCAGGACTTCATTACCGAAACCATGAGTATCTTGAAGAGCTCTCCTGACGCGACAGAGATATGTGTAGAACGAGTCAAGCCGCTGCGGTTCGCCGAGCGTAATGGCGGATACGACGCTTTCTTCACTCGCTTTAACGACGCTGTCGCAGCAGCGTCGCATTAGGATATTCGAATGGTGGAACGAAAGCCGATAGACCCAGCGTTGCGGCGCTTTATCGATGAGCAGGTTGCGGCGTGGGGCGCGCCGGTCGAGATGACGGATGAGGCACGCACGCGCGTGTTGCGGGAACGGATGGTGGCCGCGCTGGAGAACCGCGGGTCCATCCCCGGGCTGCCAAACGAGGTGGAAATCCGCGACGTCGAAATAGCGGATGGCCTCGCCGCGCGCCTCTACACGCCACCCGTCGCCGCAGGCCCCTTGCCGTTTCTGGTGTACCTGCATGGCGGGGGCTGGGTTACCGGCTCGGTCGCAACCCACGATCCGTTTTGCCGTCTCCTCAGCGGGGCGGCCGAAGTGATCGTCGCCTCGATCGACTTCCGCTCGGCACCGGAGCACCCTTACCCCGCAGCGGTCGACGACACGCTTACCGCCGCACGCTGGGCCGCCCAACATGCCGCGGAATATGGAGGTGACGCCACCCGGCTTGCCTTGGGCGGGGACAGCGCAGGCGCAAACCTGGCCGCAGTTGTCGCCAACCGGCTCCGCGCCGCCGGTGATGCGCGCTCGCTACGCGCTTTGCTGCTGCTCTACCCCGTCACTGATTCGCCAGAAGCTGGCCACGCTCTCCTACACTGAAAACGCCACCGGCTACGGCCTCGAGGCGAACGCTCATGCGCTGGTTTTGGCGGCAGTATGCGCCCGGCGCTTCACCGGGCAATCCGGATATATCTCCGCTGCAGTTACATAAACTGCCCACGCTCCCGCCAACACTGGTGGCGACAGCGGAATACGACGTCCTGCGCGATGAGGGCCTGGCGTATGCCCGAAAGCTGGAAGCAGCGGGCATCCCTGTCACCCGCATGCACACACCTGATATGCACCACAATTTCCCCGTACACCCCGCGACCGTCGCACGGTTCCCGCAGTGTGACGCCGCACTTAGCCGTATTGCGAGTTGGCTGCGGGCAACACTGGCCTAGGGACCAGCGTTCTCATGGCATACCATCTGCATCTGCCGGTGATACGTGCTGCCGCCTTTAGCATCGAAAAGCTACCCTAATGCTTCGCTCACCTGGCCAGGAAAAAGCGCAGGGGGTAAAGAGTCTGCGTGAGAACCTAGAAAGAACCGCAGGTTCACTCGGCGATGCTCTTTGGAACGCGGCCTCAGGGGCTTAAAGCCCCTGTGACGCTTTGGGACGTTCGCAATGCGAGCCCCGTAATGACAGACTCGCAGGAGCATGCCTGTGTGTGGCAGCGTAAAAAGGGCCCGCTCAAATGAGCGGGCCCTGCTGTCCAGCTTACAGCTCTCTTTAGTGGTGACCGCCTGGGGCTCCGCCATGCCCACCCGGGGCTCCGCCATGGCCTCCCCCCGAATATCCGGGGGTGTGTTCAGCACCTCCGTCATGGCCGGGGTTGCCGACGTGGCCATGTCCGTCTTGCGCCTCGTTAGCGTGAAAATGGCTGAACGCCTGTTCCCCGCGGGCAGGGAATGGTCCGTGGTAGCCGTGACGAGGATCGTAGCGGTTGTCGACATGGCCATAAAACCCGCGCGGACCGTGAAACCATGGCCCGGCCCCGATAAACACGCCCCCGACGAACCAATCCGGCCCATAGTAGCCATAGGGAGCACACTCATAGGGAGCAAAGTCGAAGTAGCCATAGGGGCACACCGGTGCCACCCCGATGTTGACGGATACCTGCGCAGGCGCACCAGGAAAGCCGCTGAGCATGGCCGCAGCGAGAGCAGAAAACGCAAGAAATCTTAATGTACGCATCCATTCCTCCTCTAACTATCGCTTAGAGCACGGTTTGCGGCAGGAAGTTGCGCGCGATTGTTAAAGAATGTCCTGCACCTGGTCCGTGGTTTGGCAAACAGGGTGGACACAGGGTTAGCTCTCTGACGGCCTGGCAATCTACCATGCGAAATGTCCGCTTGCTATTCTAGGCGGGTTCACGATCTGTCCCAACCGCGAAGCCCTACCGCCGCATTTGGGTGCAACCACCTTCTTCGAGGAAACGATGGCCGCATTAATCGACGCAATCGACGTAAAGCGCAAGATGTTTGTCGAGTTTGAAAACGTACCCTTCCACTGCCTGGAGGCTGAGATATCGACCCCTACTGCCAGGGGCGGCCAGACCCTGGTCCGCCTCAAGATGCGGAACATGCTCACTCGCGCGGTGTTCGACAAGACCTTCAAAGCCAGTGACAAGTTCAGGGAACCGGACCTGCAGACCGTCGAGGCGTCTTACCTCTACAGCGACGGAGATGGTTCCTATTTCCTCGATCAGGAGACCTTTGAGACGCTTACGCTCAGCGAGCAGATGGTAGGGGACTCGTTGGACCTTCTGGTGGAAGGGGTCATCATCCACATCGACAAATACAACGGTAATCCCATCGGGTTACAACTACCGGCTCAAGTGGAACTTGCGGTTACTTACACTGAGCCGGGTGTCCGTGGCGACACGGCAAGCGGAAGCGTGACCAAGCCCGCCAAATTGGAGACGGGCATTGAGATTCGGGTACCCGTTTTTATAAAAGAAGGAGAGAGGATCAGGGTGGATACAGAAACCCGCCTGTTTGCCGGGAGGGCTTAGTAAATCCCGTCATCACCCGAGGGCGCCGCTAAAATAGCTTGATGTCTAACCGGCAAAACTTTGCCCACGCCGTACAGTGCTTTGCTGACCCGCGAAAACGAGATCAGTATTTCCACCTTTATTCAGAGGACATAGTTCTACACGGATACCAGGGTGTTGAACCGGGGCTGGAAAGTGTGAAGCAGTTTTACCAGGCTTTTTGGACAGTATTTCCGGACGCCCGGGTGACTGTTCAGGAAGTACTTGAAGAGGCCGATACACTGGTTGCACGTTATGTAATTACGGGAACGCAGCATAAAGCATTCATGGGCGTGCCCGAGGCCGGACAGCGGATCGAGTTACCGGGTATCAGCATCCTGCATTTCAGGGGCGGCCGCTGCTTTGAGCGATGGGCTTGCTCAGACTCTCTGTTGCTGTTGAGTCAGATCGGTGCGCCGATGCCCCCTATCTCCTGAACCGGCTGCGGTTCACACACGGCTTCGGTTGTTCAAAGGCTTTTCGCAGCCTGTTCAGCCGTGCTTAATAACAGACAGGGCGACGCGACTTACAGGCTGCGGAAAAGGGGGGTTCTATAGAAAGAAAGGAAGAACGTACCACAGGGCCTAAAGGCCTCAACATCCCTGACTTTTACGGCACGGCTGAAGCCGTGCCCTTCGTCCAGAGACGCTTCCCCAGGTTTGAAAGAGGCTTTGGAGTCTGCCTCACGGGGGCCCATGCTGGGAATTTGTCGCCGGCGCTCCGGCGTGTGGGGCGGCGGGCGGAGGCTGAATTCCCTGGGCCTTGAGTGCCCGATCAATCGCCGGCCACAACTCCTCCACCGGTTGTGCGCCACTTGGGAGCCGTTCCCCGTCGACAAACACCTGGGGCGTCGCTTCAACCTTGAGCGAACCACCGAGCTTCAGGGATGAATTCACCACCGACTCATCCTGCTTTTTCAGGCACATCGCAAGCTGCGTTTCATCGACCTTGCTCTGCGTACCGATGGTGCCGGCGATATTGTCTAAGGCGATGAATGATTTCGCTGGGTCAGGCTGGGCGCCGCTGATGTCGCGGGCGTGGCTGTGCACGTAATCGACATAGGCCCAATATGCCGTGTCGCTCAGGGAGGCAAGGCAATTTGCATCCACGGCCGCACGCCTGGCCCAAGGGTGGCCCGGCAGCGGGTAATCCTTGTAAACGATCTTGATCAGGCCCTTGTAGTGGTCCATGGTCTGGGGCAATATCTCGCTGTTGAGCATGCCGCAATAGGGGCACTCGAGGTCGTCGAAGTTGATGATCTCCACTTTGGCCGCGGCGCTTCCGCGCACTGGCCGCTTGTCCACGTCAATCGCCAGGGCGGGGTTGTTGTCGATGCTGAATTTTTCAACTCGCGCGAGCGTGTTGCCGTCTTTGGAGATAAGAAAATTAACTGCCGTTTGTTTGTCGTTACGGATGAACGTGACAGGCAGGTTGTCGTAGCCGGCTGTGTCGCTCGGAGTTCTGGCCCCAAGCACCATATCGTAGTCGGGCCGGACGGAGAACTGTGAGCGAATGAGCACTTCAATGCGGCGGTTCAGAGAAGCGCTGGCCGGATCCGGCGCAATTGGTTGAGTGGTGGCTGGGACCTGCGCGCTGCTGGCCGTGACTGCGATTAGTACCAGGCAGGCCCCAAGCAGACGAATGAGTGGCAGACTTTTCATCCTTCCACCTCACCAGGATTATCTCAGAGGGAGCATACGTGGTGTCGACCGGGAGCCTTGGTCATAAGCCGCAAGGATACTAGTGAATACCGAGCATCTCCAGGATGGCAAGTGCATTTGAGTGGCGTGCGATGCCAGCCTTGACTCTGTAGTCAAACGTCAAGGGATCACCGGGGTTAGGACTTTCCATGTGGTAATTGAGTCCTCGCATGCCGGGTGCGTGGGCTATTTCCGTAAGCGACAAATCGTGGGTTGAGAGTATGCCCACGGCTCCCCCAGCTACCAAAGCCCGTACGATTGATTCGCAGGCGATACGTCGATCGTGGGAGTTTGTGCCACTGAGAATCTCGTCGATTAAAAACAGGACAGGCTTTCCAGATCCTGTGCAGCGAAGTGCTTCGCGTAGTCTTTCCGCCTCAGCCAGGAATTTGGATTTCTCGTTGAGTAACGAGTCAGAAATCGAGTTGGAAGCACAAATTGTGAAAGAGCTAAGCCGTGCTCTCTCCGCCCTGACCGGAGCCCCCGCAAGCGCGAGAACCGTGTTTACCCCGACCGCCTTCAGAAACGTACTCTTACCGGCCATATTCGATCCACTCACAACGTAAAAGGCACTCGCTGGTTCGTGTAAAGACACATCATTGCGTACGCACGTCTCGGCGGGGAGGAGAGGATGACCGATGTCCTCCGCCTCCAACACTGCCGTTCCCGCGATTAAGTCTGGAAAGACGTCTGCCGGATGCTCATACGCGTAACAGGCAATTGCGTTCAGCGCCTCGAATTCGGCCCAGCAATCGGTCCATTCCTCGAGCTGCCCCCGATGCTGCGCCCGCCAACTCTCGACCGCCAGCACCAACTGGGTGCCCGCGCTCAGTAGGAGCGAAGGCACATACAGGAGTTCCTTCTCGCGCTGAGCGATCGCCCAAAGCAAATGCTCAAGCTTCTGAACGTTGAGAGAAGCTTGATTCTGTTGCGCAGTTCGGACGAGAGTCTTCAACCTACGCGAAGTGAATTTCTGGCTCTGCAGCAAAGCCAACCCTCGCTGCAAAACCGAAAACTCAGCCGTCAGAAGGCGGAGTTTTTTGAGGCGGGGCTGTACTCCGCGGAACAGCAATGAACTTGTGGTGGTTTGCGCGGCAAGTAACAGTAGAAGAACCGGCAGACCTTGAAGCCAACTTAGTATGCCGGCAAAGCACATCACGCAAACTATGAGCGTAGTCGCACTGCACGTGAACAACGCACCTCGAATCCAGGGATGCACCCAGGGATGCACGCTGAGAGCCGGAGTCTTGATCCACTCATCGAGGGTGTCCCGGTCACATTCGTGGAACTGATATTCCCCAAGGAGCGCGATTTCTTCGCGCAACCCAGTTTCCCCGACAAGTTCTCTGACTGCTTCCTGTCTGGACGTTGCCTCGGCCAGGTCCGCCGGATCGAGGAGATAAGATGCCAATCTTGCAGCTCCCGCCTGAGATCTGGTTGTGCAGAGCAGCGCAAAGAGCGAGCTCTTTCCCAGGATCTGCAGATCGAACTGGTACAGATGGTTCTCGCGCTCGAATTCTTCACCCGTAAGCTCAGTTGTCTGCCAGGCGCCTCGCAAACGATCCAATCCATGCTCATAGAAGCCGGACCGGCGTGCGTACTCAAGAGCACGGGCGCGCCATTTCAAGTATTCTCGCAGCGCAATCGTCGCGCCCACAAGGGGCAATACCGACAAGGTCAAATAGGTTGTGTGTTCTCTCCATGCGACGGACACTAACGTCAGGATCAAGCAGGTGATCAAGCCGAATAAAGCCATCGACTGACGTCTTTTTGCGGAGGACACGCCGGCCTGCAGGTGGGAAAGTCTCTGCGCATACTCGGTTTCGACGGAGTTGGCAGAAGTAGAAATCGAGGTTCTCTTTTTCGCGAATGTCATACAAATTCCTCACCTGGCATGGAGTCAGGTTCCGCGTTGCAGTGCGCACGCGGGCATATTTGCCCGATATGGTGTCACGCCCAGGGCTTACGGGCAGTGTGTCGGAGATAGATACGAGAACTGCACCAAAAATGCGCGCTCTCCAGGGGGAGAATCTCGTAGGATTGCTTGGTGAGCAAACGCTTTCGACTTTGTAGCCACGATCAGCCGTTTTTGCTTCCCCCCTCGCTGCAGGACTGGCTGCCGGAGAATCACCTGGCGCGATTCGTAGCCGACGTGATGAACGAATTGGATTTGTCTTCTATTTACGCCAGGTATGAACGCAGTGATGGGCGAGGTTTGGCAGCGTACCATCCTGAGCTCATGGCGCGGTTGTTGCTTTACGGTTACTGCATCGGAATCACGAGTTCCCGCAAGATCGAGCAAGCTACCTACGACAACGTGGCTTTTCGCTATTTGTCTGCCGACCAACATCCCGACCACGATACCCTGGCTGCTTTTCGTCAGGAACACGTAGAGGCACTGGCGGAGTTATTCGTGCAAGCCTTGCGACTATGTCAGAAGGCTGGTTTGGTGAAGTTGGGCAATGTTTCGATCGACGGCACTAAGATGAAGGCCAACGCCAGCACCCGGCGTTCCGTAAGGTACGAAAGGATCAGCGAACGGGAACAGCATTGGCGCGCCGAGGTTGCGCGATTGCTGAGTCAAGCGCAGCAGACCGATCGTGAGGAAGAGCGGCGAGCCGGCCTGGACCAAGCGGCCAACCAACTGCCCGACGAGTTAGCAAATGCCCAGAAGCGCTTAGAGCGGCTGCAACAAGCAAAGGCAGAGTTAGAGCAGGAAGCACAAGCACAACTAAAAGCTGCCTTGGACAATCATCCTCCGGGCAAACGCGGTCCCCGTAGCAAAGCGGATCAGGAAAGCCAGCCATCGAAGGATCGCCGCCAACGGGAGAAGGAGAAGAAGCAGCGCTTGCGAGCGAGAAAGAACGCCGCTACACCCAGTCGACAATATAACTTCGTCGACCCGGATTCGCGAGTGATGAAAGACAGCGGGGAGAGAGGATTTGTGCAGGCTTACAACGCACAGCTCGCAGTGGACTCGGAGGCTCAGATCATCGTGGCCGCGGAGCTGACCCAGCAACCTATCGATCGGCAGCAACTTCTCCCTATGGTGAAAAGTCTACAGAGCACAGCACAAGGAGTGCCAACAACCATCACCGCCGATGCCGGCTATTGGGACACAACCAGTCTTCTGGACCCGGCAGTTAGCGGCATCGAAATGCTCGTAGCGCCTGACTCGAAACCGCATTTACCAGGGAAGCCTCTGCCGCCCAGTGCCCCGCGCAGCCAGGAAGCGTTTCGCATGAGAGAAGTTCTGGCTACTGCGGAGGGAAAAGCTCGTTATGCACTTCGACAGACAACGGTGGAACCGGTATTCGGTCAGATCAAGGAAGCACGTGGTATCCGCAGATTCCGCTTACGAGGCCTGTTGAGCGTGACATCAGAGTGGAAGCTTATCTGCGCCACCCACAATCTTCTCAAACTATTTCGCCATCGAATGACTCTGGCTCACGCCTAACGAACTGGCCAGAACTACTCTGCCTCCCCATCACGTCAACAGCTCATACACTCCCCCTAAGCTTGTTGCACGCGATCCAGAAACTTGCGCTTCGAGAAAGCCATTGCTACTCCTGCCTCGACAACGAAGCAGTTTCTCTCCGACACACTGCGGGTATTTACGCGAAAAGAGGAGGAGGACGCTGGAAGAGAGGAACAAGAATCGGCGCGTCGGGAAGGGGAAAATCAGTATCGTACTGCCATTTCGCTTTGAGTGGAATGAGAGATGCCAACAGTGGAGCGTTACCCTGAAGGGCAGCCGTTGCCAGCGCACAGAGTTCATCGCGGTAAGCGACCATAAATACGAGCAATCCGCAGACGCAGAGGTAGGCAATTAACTGACCGATCGCCCCCAGGAGGAGAGCAGGCTGAGCGACGATCAGAAACGCATAAAAGATCGAAGACAACCGCCGTCGATCGTAGAACCGCAGTCGCATGTGCCCCCCTGCCAGGGAGTATAAACTGCCCGAATGCAAGCCGTCAGATAACCTCCGGCTGTTCAGTTTCGAACACGCAACCTCGATTATGGACACGGCGCGCAACGCTAACGCTGCTAACCCCTGCTTTTTCAATCTTTCCGTTATTCTGAATGCGGTGCGCAGAATGCTTAAGGATTGAATTATCCGTTGCTGCTCCTGGAGGATGCGAACCAATATGCTGACCGATCTGAAATACGCATGGAGGCGCTTGCGGAAGTCACCCAGCTTCGCCATCACCGCAATCCTCACCCTGGCGTTAGGGATCGGCGCGAACGCGGTGGTCTTCAGTGTCTTAAATGCCTTGGTTCTGCACACCCTCAATGTGCCCAACTCGAAGAGCTTCTACTCGATCGAAGAGCGGGGCCAGTCTCTGAACTCTTATCCCGATTACCAGGATCTGCGGGACCGCAACCGGAGCTTCGATGGGGTTCTCGCGCTTAACTTCGCGGCAGCAGGGTTGGACACGGGTGGCGACCCGTCCCAGATCTGGCTCTATGAAGCCAGTGGAAATTACTTCGACACCTTGGGCATCAAGCCGTATCTTGGTCGCTTCTTTCACAGCTCCGACGAGCATGGCCCCAACAGCAGTCCGTACATCGTGCTCAGCTATGCCTATTGGCGCGATCATTTCCTCGGCGATCCGGCGGTCGTAGGGCGTACGGTGCAATTGAACAAGCATCCCTTCACGGTTCTCGGCGTTGCCGCGCCGGACTTCCGCGGCACGGAGTTGTTTTTTGCCCCGGCTCTATGGGTGCCCATGGTGGACCAGGAACAGATCGAGGGTTTTAACAGTTTGAACCAGCGTACCGGGCGGAGTCTCTGGCTCATCGGACGGATGAAGCGTGGAGTTACGGCGGAGCAGGCGGAAGCCGATCTGCATTCCATTGCGAAATACTTGACCAAGACTTACCCAAAGGATGACGACGGGCTCACTTTCTCCCTGGCGCGCCCTGGCCTTCTTGGCAACTTGTTGGGCCGCCCGGTCCGGGCGTTTGTGGCCGGCCTGATGCTCTTGGCGGGGCTGATTCTGCTGGCGGCCTGTGCCAACCTGGGCAGCCTGTTTGCGGCGCGCGCCGCCGACCGTTCCCGTGAAATTGCTTTGCGCCTCGCGCTGGGGTCGACACGACGGCACGTTCTGCGCCAGCTTTTGACTGAAGCTATTCTGGTCGCGCTCCTCGGTGGAGCACTGGGCATTGCGGGCAGCGTGGTTCTGTTGCGCGGGCTGAGTGCCTGGCAGCCACTGTCGACCATCCCTATCAACCTGCCTGTGCGTCCGGACGCGCTCACCTATGCAGTGGCGTTGTTTCTCGCGCTGTTGAGCGGCCTTCTCTTTGGGTTGGTGCCGGTGCGGCAGATACTCAAGGCCGATCCCTGGCAGGTGGTGAAGACTGGTTCGACGACCGCGGTGGGTGGCCGGTGGTTTGGCACACGCGACGTGCTGCTGGTGGTGCAAATTGCGCTATGCGCGGTTCTGGTCACTTCTTCGTTGGTAGCAGTGCGCGGCCTGGTGCGATCGCTACGCAGCAATTTGGGCTTCCAGCCGCAGAGTGCTCTCCTGGTCAGCACTGACCTCAACATGGCCGGCTACCATGGCGACCAGGTGCCGGTGATGCAGCGACGCATGCTCGATGCCGTCGCAAACGTTCCCGGTGTCGCGTCTGTGGGATTGATTGACAACCTGCCGCTGGGTTTGGGCTGGAGCGACTCCACGATCTGGGCCAATAACACCACCGACCTGCGGCAGTCCAACTCGGTTACTGAGGCGGTGACGTATAACGTCTCACCCTCTTACTTCCAGGCGGCAGACACGAGTTTGCTGGCGGGAAGGACGTTCACCCTGCGGGATAATAAGGACGCTCCAAAAGTGGCGGTGGTGAATCGCGAGTTTGCGCGCGAGGTCTTTGGTTCGGTCGCCCAGGCAGTCGGCGGCTATTTCAAGACCGAAGCGGAACCACATCGAATCCAGGTGGCTGGAGTGGTGGAGGATGGAAAATACAAGACGCTGACCGAAGACCCGCGGCCGGCATTCTTTCTTCCCCTGCTGCAATCGCCCTCCACCGCGGCCTGGTTGGTGGTGCGATCCAGCGGCGATCCGCAGAGTTTGGCGACCTCAGTGCATGACACGTTACGCGGACTGGACGCGGGCTTACCCCTTACCATGATGACCTGGCAAAAAGAGCTGGACAGCGCCCTGTTTGCGGCTCGCACAGCGACGGTTTCTTTAGGAGTTCTGGGCGTGCTCGGCGCGATGCTGGCGGTAACGGGCATCTTTGGCATGGCCTCCTATTCAGTGAGCAAGCGGTTGCGCGAACTTGGCATCCGCGTGGCCCTGGGTGCGCGGCGTAAGGAGGTATTGCAGGCGGCCCTGGGAAGAACGTTCCGGCTGTTGGCGGCGGGTGCAGTGGCAGGCTTGTTATTGGGCATGGCGGCCACACGGGTTCTGGGCTTCATCGTTTATCAAGCCTCGCCTCGGGATCCTGCGGTGCTTGCCGGAGTGATCCTGACCATGCTCGTGCTGGGCCTCCTGGCCGGCTGTGTTCCGGCTCGGAGGGCGCTGGCCATTGATCCCGCAATCCTGTTACGGGATCAGTGATTCAGCGATACCAAAGCTTAGAAGTCGCGCCGCTGTATGACTTTGATGGCGAGGACCACTAGCAGCGCTGCGATCGCGACGAAGGCCCCGGCATGAAACCACGGGACTGGCCCAACAAACTGAGCCGTGCGCCAATGAAAGTATTTATCTCCCAGCATGAATGCCCAGGGGCTATAAGTGCCATATCTATCATCGCTTAGCTCGTAAGCAAGCAGGATGATCGCACCGCAACTTACGATAGGCGCTGTGTATTCGCCCTGCACAAGTGAGGAAATGAGAAAAGCGACGGCGAGAAACAATAGCCCACCGCCTAACAGCAAAAAGAGATGAAGGCCGGCTTGTGAAATGAATTGAAATTTGCCTGCAACTCTTGCAGCAAACAACATCGCTATCCAGGGAAGGACCGCCAGCAAGATGGCCTCCAGCAGTCCTATGCTGATACGGGCTGACATCAAGCGCAATCGACTCACAGGCAGTGATAGGGTGAACGAAGATGTGCCAGCCGCCTTCTCGCGCAGGAGGCCACCCATCATGATGAGCGTGATTGCCAGGAGCCATACGGAGGCAAGAGTTTCATGGGTTGCATGAAGCACCTGGCCCAACTGGTTGGGCGCCCCATTTTTGAGGAACACAACCACTAGCCGTGAGCACAACACTGTACAGCCGACGAGCGCGATGAGGAATCGCGACCGAGTCTCCAACCAGGCTTTGTACCAGAGCATTGCTTAGCTCCCCTTCACGGTTTGCAGAAAAATCTCGCGTAGACCTATGGGAGACACTTCGACCGAGCTGGCGTGCAGATCGTGCGCGCGCTCGATGATCATCTCTGCATTTCTACTAACCACAACGCTCATCTGCCGGCCACTGGCTCGAATACTCTCCACCCCAGCGAGGCGCACGTCAGACTCGTCTGGAAGAGACGGAAACACAAGGTCAATTTGACGATAAGACTGACGCATATCCTCAAGGGAGGCGTCGAGTACCAGGCTTCCACGGTGCAGCATACAGACGCGGTCTGCGATGCGTTCCACCTCAGGTATCTGATGTGACGAGAAAAAAACAGTGGTGCCCTCACTGTTTTGCGCCACCAGGCTCTCCAGCATCAATTCAATGCCGATTGGGTCCAGGCCCTCGCTTGGCTCGTCAAGAATCAGTAGTTCCGGTTTTCTCGCCAATGCCAGCAGCAGGGCCAGCTTTGTCCGCATCCCTTTAGACAGAGATTTGATCCTTCGATTGGTTGGCAGTTGGTAGGCGGTTAGAAGCGTTTTCTCCCTATCCAGGCTCCAATCAGGGTAGAACGGTCTGGTAAAACGAATAATCTGGTCCACCGTCATGTAGTCGTAGAGCTGCTTGTTCTCGCTGACGTAGGCGACTTTCCGTCGCAGGCACACGCTTTCGTTTTCATCGTCGATGCGATGTCCCAGCATCTGGCCGGTTCCGCTACTGGGTCGAATCATCCCCAGCAGCATCCTGATGGTGGTGCTTTTTCCTGCGCCGTTCAGGCCAAGGAACGCAGTGATCTGATGCGGCTTCACAGAAAAGCTCAAACCTCGAACGGCTTTGACCTGCCCGTAGGACTTGCTGAGGTCGTTGGTCTCAATTACCGGAGTGTTCGTCATTGTTTACTCAACACCTCAGCTGGATATAACAGTTCCGCTTCGAAGATCCGGCGGATTTCATCTTCCTGGAGTCCCGATGACCGCAGGTTACTGATGAGCTTTCTTACCTGCCCGCTCGCCTCATGAACGCGTTGCATTTGGCTAACCCCGCGTCGCTTGACCGAGATGAATGCACCCGAGCCCTGGCGTAGTTCAAGCAGTCCTTCATGTTCCAGCTCTGAATAAGCCTTGGCGACCGTGGTCGGGCTGACGACAAGGTCTTCAGCGAGTGTGCGAATACCTGGCAGCTGATCGCCCTGCTGCAAAGCCCCGTTCTCTACCGCATGGCGTATTTGCTGCATCAGCTGCAGATAAAGGGGTTGACCGGCGGAAGGATTCAGCTTGAAAAGCATCGGGTTTTAACTGTACTGGTGTATACATACAGTAAATTAGATAGGTTGGTCAAGAAATGTGATCAGTGACGCCGGGGAGAGGCGGTTTTCACTAGGGGCGGTTATTCAATAGTCCTCCTCGCAGGTTGAGCTGCCGAACGCTGCCCGAAGCCGAACTGAGAGGGAAATAGCGCCGCAGGGGCTAAAAGCCCTCGTTCTACTGCCCCTTTTCGGCACGACTGAAGTCGTGCCCTGATACAAAGCGCTTTTCGAAATTTGCTCGAAACACGCTGACCAGGACATTCGTTTTGCAGTCATCCATAAAGCCCTGATCTTTGTGGCCCTCGCCTCAAGGCCCGGGGGGCCGGCAGCCCAAACGTCAGCCCAGCCGGGAAGGGCTGAGAATCCTTCCACGACCACGCCGAGCGCCGTAGGTGCGGCACTCACTCTAGATTCCTCTGGAATCGCAGGGGGAATGCTCACCCAGCCTCCTCAGGCCCCAGGAAAACTGAGGGGGTTACCTTTAGTTAAATACCCGCCCATCCACATGTTTCTTACCTCAGCCCCTTGCGCGCCAAAGCCACCCATGGGATCGTTGGCTTGGCAGTCGTATCCCTGCGCAATTACAACTGTTACACCTGCAGGAAGAACCGCGCTCTGCCCGTTGCCGTCGATACTCGGAGCAATTTGACGTCTTGATAAAACAAAGGACTTATCCGCCTTCCCCGCCGGCCAAGACGAGCCACGCTCCTCTTCTCATCCCCAATCGAAGCTCACGCGCGGAAGGCTCCCTGTCTGCCGGCAAAGCTAACTTTTCCTACCCGCGACGCACCTTACCACGCATATCACGCATCATTTCCGTCGGCCGCGACGTACCTTACCACGCATACCACGCATATCACGCATCATTTCCGTCGGCCGCGACGCACCTTACCACGCATACCACGCATATCACGCATCATTTCCGTCGGCCGCGACGCACCTTACCACGCATACCACGCATATCACGCATCATTTCCGTCGGCCGCGACGCACCTTACCACGCATACCACGCATATCACGCACCATTTCCGTCGGCCGCGACGCACCTTATCACGCACACCGCGCATATCACGCACCATTTCCGTCAGCCCCAAAACCCCTGAAATTCGTTTTCCCAATTCCTCATGGCGAACTACGCAAGTTTTCTTGGAGTCACCGGCCCTGATGCTTTGTATCAGGAGGGCGGTAAATCGAGTGTATTTTTTTCCCCTAGCCGGCAAGGCGGTGAAGTGGAGGTCCTGCGGTTGTTCTTCGAGTTCTCACGCAGGCTCTTTAGCCCTCATCGACTGGCCCTTTTCGGAACGACTGAAGAGGCTGCGGAAAAGTCTCGGTTGAAGAAAAACCGCTCCCTCAGTGGCTAAAGCCGCACTCACTACAAAGCAGTTATGGACGGCCTGAAGGCCGTCCCCTTCAAAGGATTCGGGTCAAATCGCCGCTTTCTGGTATTCTCGTGTCAATAACTGAGGGGAGCTAAATACCTGACACGATCAGACGAGCTACTGCAGGGGACTCTGGACCTTCTCATTCTGAAGGTTCTTACGTTGCAGCCGATGCATGGTTGGGCCATTGCGCAACGTATCCGCCAGCTATCGGACGATGTTTTGCGAGTCAACCAGGGCGCTCTTTATCCCGCGCTGCACCGGCTCGAACATCAGGCCTGGATTGAGGCTTCCTGGGGCGAATCCGAGAACAATCGGCGAGCAAAATACTACGCCCTGACCAAAGCGGGCGCGAAACGCCTGGGCGCAGAGCAGGAGTCATGGGACCGGCTCTCAAGCGCGGTGCAAAACGTTATCAAGTTATGTGAGTGAGGTGCCGATGCGTTTTTCAAATAGTTTGCTACGACGCTGGCGGTCACTACGTGAGAAGGAAGCGAATAATCTTGCCCTCCGTGAAGAATTGCAATTCCACCTGGATCGGCAAACAGACGAAAATATTGCCAACGGAATGTCTCTCGATCAGGCGCGAAAAGCAGCCATGGCTACTTTCGGAAGTCTCGCGCTGGTTACCGAGCAGACTTATTACGCGCGAGGGGTGGCGTGGCTAGATAATTTGCAGGACGACGTTCGCTATGGATTGCGGGGGCTGCAGCGTAATTTAAGCGCGACTGTCACCATCGTTTTATTGCTTTCCTTTGGGTTAGGCGCCGCGACACTGCTCTTTACGTGCATCAATCGATTGCTGCTGCGTCCGTTCCAGGTCTCGCATCCGGAGACGTTGGTGCGCGCCGCAATCAAATGGCCATCGGTCATAGGGCGCATTAGCTTTCCCTACGCAAGCTATCAGTCGTTGCGGCATATTCGAAGTCTACGCGACCTCGCGGCAGTGGCTGACTTCGATACAACCATTACATCTGGCGGTAGCTCGGAGCTGGCCGTTGCCAACATGGTCTCGGGCAACTACTTTCAGGTGCTCGGGGTTACTCCGCAACTTGGCCGGGTTCTCGGGCCGGCCGATGAACACTCAGGTTCCGGAGGAGCCGCTGTCGTCATAAGTCATAAAGTTTGGATGAGTCAGTTTGGCGGATCGAATGCGGTGGTCGGATCCGTCATCTCCCTGGAAGGCCAACCATTCTCCATTGTCGGCGTAATGCCTCGGGACTTTGTGGGCACCTCACTCGACTCGAGTCCCGATGTCTGGTTGCCGTTTGCTGCCCAGCCGCTGCTCTCCAGGTTATCCCTCAGCGACCCGCACCCGGACCGCTATTTCAGCTTGATCGGTCGTCTGCAAGAAGGCGCATCCAGGAGACAGGCCGAGGCAGAATTTGATGCCGTCTACCAAAGTCGGGAACAAGCTGATAAAGAGACGAACCCGGGAACAGCGATCCTGGAGCCCATTACTCAAGCGGCCTTCGCACTGCACGATTCATTTCAATCTGCCCTCTCTCTACTCACTTGGGGCCTAGCTGCGTTCCTGGCCATGATCGGCGCCAATGTCGCGGGTTTGCTGCTGGCCTTGTCGATGAGACACGAACGGGATACGGCATTGCGCGTTGCCCTGGGCGCCAGTCGAATGCGCGTGGCCGCGCACGCGATCATTCGATCGCTCATCCTGGGGCTTGCCGGGGCTACTGGGGGGCTGTTGCTGTCCTATGCTTTTGCACCTTTGTTGAAAAAGTTATTGCCTGTGGAGCTCGCGACAGTACCCTTGTCGCCGGGTTTCGTCGCCTGCTGCGTGGCGGTTGCTTTGGCAGCGGGTGTCAGTCTAGCCTTTGGTGCAGTTCCCGCCTGGGTCGCCTCTCGCGTGGCGCCGGAACACGCCCTTCGCCGCGGCACTTCCACCCAGCGCGCCGGCCGTTTAGGCAAGAGCCTGCTGGTTATGCAAATCGGTTTGACGTTCATCCTCCTGGTTGGTAGCGGCCTATTGATTCGTACCTACTATGTGCTTCGTGACACCAATCCAGGTTTTGAGGTGGAGCGCCTTGCCGAATTCACGCTGAATGCACGTGTGATCGGAGCCTCTGAAAAACTTCCGCCCACGCTACCCTTCGCGTTGCAGGAACGGGTGCAGAATATTCCCGGAGTTCGCAGTGCGAGCCTTTCGAGCGGCGCTCTTATGAGAAGGATTGGTTTAAAAACATACGTGGCGCTCACAGGTCAAAGAGTCGCCAAACAAGGCTTCCTCAATGCGACGATGAACCGGGTATCGAGCTCATATTTCGATACGCTACACATCCCGATTGTCGCTGGCCGCGTTTTCACCCCGGGAGAGCTGAGGGAAGCAGATTTGGATTCATCGACAGGGCCACCCATCTCCGTGGTCGTTAACCAGGCCTTTGCGAGAACGTTCTTTCCTAATGAGAACGCAATTGGCAAGACCTTTGGTCACGCACGCCCCGGCCAGGTCGCGACCGCTCAGTATGTTGTTGTTGGCATCGCCGGCGATTCGAAGTACCGTACCCTGAGAGAACAGATGTTGCCCATCTTTTATCCGCCGCTTGTACCGAGCCTGAAGTCTTCGTCTTACTACGTGTTGTATGTGAGTACGCAGGCTTCGCCGGGCTCTGTCATTGGCGCCGTAAAGCGAGCCCTGTTTGCTCTGGACCCGCGGCTCCCATTTGCTGACGTGGTCACCATGCATGATCGGGTCAGAGATTCGCTCTGGCAGGAGCGCTCCCTCGCGATCCTCTCCCTGGTGTTTGCGTTGATCTCTGTGTTGATGGCGGTTATCGGACTGCATGGGCTCCTCTCTTACGACACGACCCAACGGACCAGGGAGTTCGGCATCCGCGCTGCGCTGGGAGCACAAAAGCTGGATGTGGCCATGATGCTGGTCCGCGAGCTGGCTCGCATCCTGGGGTTCGGCATTGCAATCGGAGCTCTGGTCTGCCTGCTGGCCTCTCGCGTGATCGCCTCTCTCCTTTATGGCGTCCGCGCTCTCGATCCCGCGTGCGTCGGCGTGGCACTGGCCATAGTGGCTGGTACCGTGGCCGCTGCGTCATGGCAACCACTACAAAGAGGAATGGATCTGGATCCGGCGATCGTCTTGCGAGAAGAGTAAAGTTTTATGCAGCACGATCGACCTTTGAGGCAATATGACGTCCTGGACTCCATCCAAACCAGCCAAAGTGCTGCTCGCATCCATTGCTTCCATCGCATTGACCGCAGGACTGGCCGCGCAAACCCAGCCGCCGCCCGCCCCGCCATCTGCGGCTGACCGTGCCGCGATTGCCGCCGCATCCCGCGCGGAACGTGATCGGGAACTCAAGCTGCTCGGCATCACTGAAATGCAGCCTGGCGCGACGGCCTACGACATCGGCAAGCCGGGCAATGCCAATTACGACGAGTCCAAAGCCAATCCTTATCCCAAACTGCCCGATGTCCTGATCATGAACGACGGGACCAGGGTGACGACAGCGGAGCAGTGGAAGAAGCGTCGCGCCGAAATCAAGGCCATGTTCGATGAAAATGTGTACGGCAAGTATCCCGCGCACATTCCCACGGTAACGTGGAAGGTAGACAGCGTCGAAACAATGCCGGTGCAGGGCATTCCCGCCATCGTCAAACACGTCACCGGCCATGTGGATAACTCATCCTATCCGGCGATTACCGTTGATATTCATGCCGACGTCGTCACCCCGGCCAGCACGAAAGGTAAGAAGGTGCCGGTCATCATTGGTGGCGGCTCGATTCACCCGCGACCCAATTTTGCCCGGCCGCCTGCTGCTCCGGGCCAGGTGGTGCATATGCTCTCCTCGCCGCCCGATGCGCCCGATTCCGCTAAGTTGCTGCTGCAGCATGGTTGGGGTTTTGTCGGCCGCAACTCCGGCGACGTGCAGGCCGATAATGGAGCGGGTCTTGATAAAGGCATCATCGGCCTTTTGAACAAGGGGCAGCCGCGCTCGCTCGACGATTGGGGTGTTCTGCGCGCGTGGGCCTGGGGCGACAGCAAACTGCTCGACTATCTTGAGACCGATCCCGATGTCGATGCGAAGAAAGCCGGTGTGATGGGCCATTCGCGTGGTGGCAAGGCGGCGCTGGTGGCCCAGGTGGATGATCCGCGTTTCGCCATCGGCTTCATTTCCTCTTCGGGCGCGGGCGGCGCCGATCTCTATCGCCGCAACTACGGCGAGACGATGGGCAACATTGCCGGGGCTTCGGAGTTCCATTGGTTCGCCGGCAACTTTATGAGATATGCCGCGGTTGGTCACTCCGCCAACGAGATGCCGGTAGACAGCCATGAATTTATCGCGCTGGTGGCGCCGCGTCCCATTTTCATTGGCGGTGGCGCGCTGCTGACCGACCCGGTATATGTTCCCGGCGACGCCTGGCAGGACGCAGAGGGTATGTTCATGGCAGCTGTGGCCGCCAGCCCGGTCTGGAATCTGCTGGGCGCGAAGGGCCTTGGGACAACCACTTTCCCGCCGATGGGCACTCTCATCGACTCGGGCGACGTCGCATTCCGCCAGCATGAGTATGGCCATACGCCCGCACCAAACTGGCCCTATTTCATCGAATTCGCAGATAAGGAGTTCAAGAAGCGTTGAGCGGGATTCGATGCTTTGCACGGAACCCACGCCCTTCGCGTTGTTCTAAGACTTATCCTGGGGCTCTGTCCTGGCCATGGACGACGAATCCGCCGGCAATTCGAATACTTCGATAGAATTAATGCCAATGAGCAGGGCAAAAAAAACGTGTTGGATCGGTCGATCTGCCTGGGCGGTGGTGGCGATATTTGCAATCGCTCTGGTGCTGACCCTGTCCATTGCGATTACCCTGGGCGCAGGTCACAGCTTCCACCAAATCACGCTCGCGTTGCCTGTCTTCTTTGTGCTCCTGTTCCTGGCCACATCGATAGGCGACTGGCTTGACCTTGCAGACCTCGTCCTCGAGCCTCAGCTACGGCTTTCCCCCTCTTTCACTCGCGGACCTCCAGCATAACTCTCCTTCCAGCCATCCCTTAGGCAGTCTCTATTTCAGAGTTCTGCCTCAATTTGCGTGGTGCCGGCAACTGGTAAATCCAGGAAGGAAGAGTGTCGCTTGTCCGAAGAAAATATTGAGAAGGCGTACGTCCCAGCAATAAAAGGGGTTGGAATAGTCCAATCCATTAAGCAAGCCCCTGAATTTGTGGCAAGTGTGCGGCAGGAAATGAAGCTCGTACATCGTCCGAGTTGGCACGAAGTTCGCTCGACCACAGTGGTGGTTTTTGCTTTTCTCATCCTGTTTGTACTCTATTTCTACGTACTCGATCGGATCTTTGATCCAATCTATCGGTGGCTCTACCTCCGTTGACAAATGGCTTTCGCCGAAACAGGGGAGGGCAGGGAATTATCCCTACCCCCTCCCCATATGCAGGAGTGAGAACATCTAACGGGACAATTGAAGTATGCGGCGTTCAAAACCATCCCGATTCATCACCCCGCGGTGAGATAAAGCGATTTTTCCGCTCGGTCAAAAACATTTCCAGGAAAGGTCCGCGGAACTGCAGATCCCTCCGCTACGCTTCGCTTCGGTCGGGATGACAAAGGAGAGGGCAAAGCCATCAGGTGGGTACAGCAGTAAGATCCTGTACGCGGGCTTCGATGGTTGAAAAGCTCCGCACGGCATAGGCAAGATAAGCATCCTCGGGGTCCTTCGACTCCGCGCCATAAAGCGTGGTGTCACGCGATAAACCTGTGAAGCGCTCCGCTCAGAGGCTGTGACTTTTTTGATTTTTCGCGCCCTTGGAAGCACCTAACCTTTTTGTTTTCAGCGTCGATTTTTTCGCAAAACCAATAAAGTCACAGACTCTCAGGATGACGATTTTGTGGGGTTTTGAAGAAAAACATTCCAAGTAAGTTAGCGCTTATCGGCCGTAGGCCTGGCCGCAGGCCCATGACTTCTTCGGTCAATGAGAAGGGCCTGCGTTCTTTCGCCGGTCCTGCAAAACCTGAGTCATCGAGTCATTCACCCAACTTGAAGACCACGCTGATGGTAGTTTCTACTTCGACCGGCTGCCCATTCAGAAGATAAGGCTTATACCGCCAGGAACGAACCGCATCCATAGCTGCTCGCTGCAACATGGGAGGACCGCTGATAACTCTCAAGTTCTGAATCAAACCGTTTTGAGATATCGTGGCTTGCAAGACCACGACTCCTTGAATGCCGGCTGCCTTGGCGATCGCGGGGTATTGGGGCATCGTCTTTTCGAGCAAGTTGCCGATCATAATGCCGGATGAGATGCTTAGTTTCGTCGGGACTTCCCGTTTAACTACGGCGGCCGGACCGGTCCCGACACTGTCGATAATGGCGCCTATGCCGCCAGGAGTACCGCGGGTTAGAGCTTCCACGCCGATAGCATCTAGCATCGAGGGTGGTATCGCCGCTTCGTTCACTTGTTTGATTTCTTTCGGGATCCTGCTCGGCGCCTGCAACTTGTTGCTCAGCATTTCAGACTTGATTTGAACCTTAGGTGCCGGTGCTACGGGTGGAGGCGGAGCGGGTGGCGAGGGGGCAACCATGAGTGTGGCCATCATCTGCGTAGGCAACGCCTCAGGATGTAGCAACGGCCAGATGATAAGTGCGAGCAATGCTCCACCATTGACCAGGAAGGCAAGAAGCGACCACCTGCTTTTCGCCTTTATTCTGTTATCCGACTCCATCAAAGAGTTTTCAAACATCACCTTGCCTCGATCCATTCGAACTTATGCTTACTTAGACACCACGCCAGATCTTTTGATCCGACTTACCGTGAAGCACTCTCTCTCAGCTGTAAAAAGAAGATACAAACCCGGTAAGTATGTGGTGACCTCTTCGATTCTCGTTACGGCATCGCCGGGAGTCTCGTCGTGCACTTCGTCATCCATCTGCAACGAGGAACTCCTACAGTCCCGGCGTCGCAGCCGAACACCACGCCATAGAGAGGCTTGGCGAGAAATAGCGAATTTTGGATTTGGTTTCAGAGAGTGTAATATCCCAAGCGAAAGCAGTTCGCGAGGCATTCACGGAGGTTTCATGTCCGATACCGTCGCCAACGTCGAGGGAACCAAGCCGCTCAGTCAAGTGGAGCGTGTTGTCGACACCTTCATTGCTCCTTCGAAAACCTTTAACGACATCTTGAGAAGCACGAGCTGGTGGCTGCCCTGGTTGCTCGGCGTTCTAGTCACACTGGGCTTCGGAGCGGCAATACAACAGAAGGTCGGATGGGAGAAGACGTACGCCACTATTTTGCTGCACAGTCCACAGGCACAGCAGGACAGGCTGGCGCAACTTCCGCCGGATCAGCAGGCAAAACAGAAGGCGATCGGGGCGTCGTTTGTGAAGTACATTTTCTGGGCTACACCAGTTCTGGCGCTGCTCTTCGCGGCGATCGCCGCGACCGTGCTCCTGGCTACGCTGAACTTCGGGTTCGGCGGCCATGCAACCTTCAGCCAGCTGTTCGCTGTTTGGCTGTACGCGACGCTGCCGTTTATCATCCAGGGATTTCTGAGCATTGTTACGCTCTTTGCCGGCCTTGACGCTGATTCCTTCAATCTGAAGAATCCGGTAGGTACCAACGTTGGTTATTTCTTGTCACTGGACTCGCCCCAGTGGCTGACGGCGCTCGCAACCTCACTGGACGTCTTGACCATCTGGGTCCTGATTCTGCTCACCATCGGCTGCGCTATCGTGGCAAAAATCAAAACGAGTACTGCGGCCACGGCGGTGTGGGGCTGGTGGATCTTGATCACACTGGTGAAGGTGGGGTTAGCAGCGATCTTCTAATTCGTCCAAAGACGCATGTGCTCGTTTGCGGGTACCCCCGTCCGTAGGTACCCGCCACTTCCATTCAGGTCGCCAAGCTGCCCCAACGGGCCAATCTCCTCTTCCACCTGGTCCACCTATGCGGGGTAACCTGCCCGGAGTCAATCGAATAGGAGAGAAAAGTGCGCGACGAGTTGGTTGCTGAGCGTTCGAGCCTGCAACCTCATGTCCGCAAACGAACACCAGCCTCGCGAAAAACCAGGGAGTGTTTCGACTGCCGCGGCGGAGGATTTACTGGTCGCGGAGCCAATACTGCGTGCGGCCCAACAGCGACAAGCCGATAAACCCGCGCACTTTCAGCTTCGCCCCCCCATCCTCGATCGAAAGGAGACATTTGTACGTCTTGCCGCTCTCGGGGTCGAGTATGGTGCCTCCCGACCAGGCATCGCCGTCCTTCTGCAGATCCCATAGAATTTTCAGCCCGATGACCGGCCGCCCTTTCTGGTCGCCCGTGCACGGGGTACACCGTGGATTCGGGTCATGGGGATCCGGGTCCACCAACTTCTGGATTCGTCCGTACAATTTGCCGGCTTCCTCCCAAATGGTTACCACCGACTTGACCTTGCCCGTGGCATCGTCCACAGTTTTCCACCGGCCAACCGGCGAAGTCTCGGCTATGCCCTGGGCGCTAGTTTCCCCCCGCGCCGGAGTGGAGAGCGATCCGAGCACCGCCGATAGGACTAGACACAAGACGAGAGATGGCCTCATGAGGTTCTCATACTTCCTTGCCTGCTTGGATGTAGGAACGGCTACCGCGTTGCCTTCCGGAATCCGGCCGGCCACCTAGTTCATGCTCCTGCTGCAAGCCTCGCACCCTGGGGACATGTTATACAACACCACGTTCGCTGTATGCATCAGCAAGGCGAATCTGGCCGGAGGTTTAGCATCCTGACTAGTAAATGGCCTATTGGTCCCGCAGGGTCATCATCGGGTCCAGCCGCGCGGCCCGGTACGCCGGCAGCCCGGTTGCCACCAGGCTCACGAGCAACAGAATCCCAGACACCAGGGCGAAAGTAACTGGGTCGTACGGCTGGATCCCGTACAGCATCCCCGACAGCAGGCGTGTTGTGATGGCCGAAATCAACAGCCCTGTGCCTAACCCCATCAGCGCGAGCGTCAGGCCACGCCGAACAATCATGTTTAATACGTCGGCCCTTTGCGCACCCAGCGCCATGCGCAATCCGATCTCCAGCGTGCGCTGCACCACCATATACGAAAGCAGGCCGTACAACCCGATCGCCGAAAGCAAAAGTGCAATTCCCGCAAAGCAACTCAATAGCAAAGTTTGAAAGCGCGGCGGCGCGGCTGACTTCGAGAGATAATCCTCCAGTGTCGCAACCTCGTACAGGGGCACAGTCTTGTCCATCTGGTGGACCGTGGCCCGGACAGCGCTCGCTAACCCGGCTGGGTCGCCGCTGGTGCGAATGGTGAGAAACGGCTCAGTAATCACAGCCTGCGCATACGGCAGGTAATACTGAGGACTAACATCTTCGGTCAGCCCTCTCTCCTTGACGTTCCCCACCACGCCGACCACCTCGCGCATCGGACGGTCGAATACATCATCCCCCAAGTGCGCTTGAATGTGCCTGCCGATTGGGTTCTCATGGGGAAAATACTTGTCCGCAAAGGCGCGATTGATGATCATCACCGGCGCTCCCCTGGTGCCGTCCTGCTCGTTGAAGGTGCGCCCGGAGAGAAGCGGAATACGCATCGTCTCAAAGAAGCCGGGCATCACTCCGCCAATCGCTTCGCTCGGTTCATCTCCCTTGGCGACGGGCCTTCCCGCTATGCTGATGGTGACACTGGCATTGACATTGGCCATGGGCAGCGGCCATCCCGCCGAAACCGCCTGTACACCTGGTAATACAGAAAGCCGGGTCAGTAACTGGCTGTAAAACTGCACGTGCCGGTCGTGGTTCAATTTGTCAAAGGGTAGATTGACCCTCATCCTCGCAGTCAACACATGCTTTGGGTCGAAGCCGGGATCCACATTCAGGATGCGAACGAAACTGCGCATCAGCAGACCCGAACTCACCAGCAGCACCATGCCGATCGCAGTTTGCGCAACCACAAGTCCATTGTGCCAACCATGCTGGCCACGCCTTTCATTCCGCGTTCCGTCACGCAACGCCTGCACCGGTTCCAGCTGCGACATCCGCCACGCCGGAAGCACTCCGAACAGCAATCCGGTAACGACCGAAACAATCACCACAAATATCAGCACACTTCCATCGATCGCCGCTTCTTGCACGCGCGGTATGTCGCGCGGTATCAGCCCTGCCATACCAGGGAGCAGGCCATAGGCCATCGCTACACCAGCGAGTCCACCACACGAAGATAAGACCACCGACTCCACCAGCAATTGCCGGATGATCTTGGCACGGCTGGCGCCGATGGCCGCACGCAATGCGAACTCTGCCTTTCGCCGTGAGCCGCGAGCCAGCAACAAGCCGGCAACATTTGCGCACGCAATCAACAGCATCAGCATGACCGCGCCAAACAACACCCGCAGCGCTGACTGGGTGTCGCCAACCATATGCTTCAGTTCAGGCTCAACCAAAGCGGAGGTGTGCCACTTGTTCTGGTCGGGATACTGACGCGCCAGATTTTTGGCAATCAGGCTGAGATCGGCCCTGGCCTGTTCAACCGTTACCCCGGGCTTCATGCGCCCCAGCACGCTCAGGGAATCGAATCCTCGTTGTTCCGTTTTTGCGTTCGGCCCCTCCGCATCGTCTGCCATGGAGAGCCACAATGCCGGCGCCGGATTCTCCAGCGGAAATTGAAAGCCCTTTGGCATGACCCCAGCGACCACGTAGTTGTGGTCGTCCAGCCTGATCGTCTTGCCGGCGATGTCCTTCGCTGAATCGAAAACAGACTGCCAGAGCGAATAGCTCAACATCACGGTGCGATTGCCCGCCTTTTCATCCTCCAGGCGGAAATCTCTTCCCAGCATAGGAGCTACACCCAGCACTTGAAAGAAACCAGCGGAAACGGTCTGCGCATCCAAACGCTGCGACTCGCCTCCCGCGTCGAGGGTCACCCCGCCCCCTGTGTAGGAAGCCATTCCGCTAAAGGTGTGGTTACGCGCGCGCCAGTCGAAATAGTCTGGATAGCTTAACGACTCTGGCACAACTCCCGGCAATGAGTGGTCCTGTTGGGTCAGCCACACTAACCTATCCTGTTCGGGAAACGGCAAAGGCCGCAATAGTACTGCGCTCACCAGGCTGAAGATGGCCGTGGTCGCGCCGATGCCCAATGCAAGCGTCAGAATCGTAACTATGGCAAAGCCGGAATCCTTGCGCAGCTGGCGAATGGCAAACCGCGCATCCGCGACGATGGATTCCGCCATCGGCCACATCCAGGCTTCGCGGCCACGTTCCTCGATCCTGGTTACGTTGCCAAATTCTCGCTTGGCCCGATGCTCAGCCTCCTCCCGGCTCATCCCTCCGGCCATCAGCGCTTCTCTCTTTTCGGTGAGATGCTGCTCGATTTCCTCTGACAGGTCACGATACATCCGGCCTCGAGTTAAGAACTGTCTGATCCAATTCATACACACTCCAAAGACAGCACGGGTGAAAGAGCGGGCGTGATCCCTCCAGTCACCTGATTAGAGTAAAAAAGATCATCCTGGAGGTAGCCGGAGACGCCGCACTCCAGGCATATCGGCAACAAGCCTAGACTAAAATAGTATTGACGTATGAGTCAAATTAATTCGTCCATCGGAAAGGTTGACCCTCGAGCCCCCACACCGCTAGTCCTCCCTTTCCTTGACAATCGACAGGAGGGAGCGTAATTCTACTGTCGAGTATCGAGGGGAACATGCCGCCATCGACTGACCTTCTGCAGGGAACATTGGATGTACTCATTCTGAAGACGCTTGCCCTTGAGCCGATGCACGGCTGGGGCATCGCTCTGCGCATTCAACAAATTTCAAATGAAGTGTTGCAGATCGGCCAGGGTTCGCTGTACCCGGCGCTGCATCGTCTGGAGTACAAGGGGTGGATCAAGTCGGATTGGGGCACGTCGGATAACAACCGGCGGGCTAAGTTCTATATGCTGACCACCGCCGGCCGAAAGCAGTTGAAAACTGAACTGGAAACCTGGGACAGGCTTTCCGGCGCGATCGCCTTGGTGCTGGGGCAGGTTCCGGAGGCATCCTCATGATGAGCGAACTCTTAACTCGCATGCGCTTTTTCTTCTTCCGCCGCAAGCAAGGTCAACTCGACGAAGAATTACAGTTTCATCTCGAGCAAGCTACCGAGGCAAATATCGCCGCTGGGATGACTCCTGCAGAAGCGCGGCGGCACGCGCGCGTTCTCTTCGGCGGCGTGGAAGCTGCCCGGGAGCAATGCCATGAACAGAGGCCCGGCTGGTGGCTAGGAACGCTGACGCAGGACGTGCGCTACGCCCTGCGTGGCTTCCGTCGGAATGCTGTCTTCGCTCTTACCGTGATCGCCACGTTGGCACTCGGCATCGGCGCAACCACAGCCGTTTTTAGCGTGGTGGACCGCATCCTTTTTCGCAGCCTGCCGTACGCACACGACGATCGCTTGGTATCGGTCGGATTGGTGCAGTCCCTCGCACGGCAGGAGTTTACGCTCGGTGGTTTTTATTACGAGTGGCGCGATAACCAGAGGCCGTTTGCCTCCCTCACGTTCGAGAGAGGCGTCGATGATTGCAATCTGACCGAGGCCAACCCCGTTCACTTGCAGTGTGCCGCAGTGGCACAGAATTTCCTGACCACACTGGGGATCGCACCCATCCTGGGCCGCAATTTTCTTCTCGACGAAGATCTGCCCAAGGCACCGAAGGTCGCGCTCATCTCCTATGGTTTGTGGCTAAGCCGTTTCAACCGGGATGCAGGCGTCTTGAATAAGACCATTACTATCGACGAGCACCCGGTGCGCATCGTCGGCGTCCTTCCCAAAGACTTTGAAATGCCCAGGCTGCAGGCTGCCGATATCGTTGTTCCCGCTCAAATGAATGTAGCGGCGCAGCACACGGTCAATAGCGGAATTGGCTATCCAATGTGGGCGTTCGCCCGGCTGAAGCCAGGCGTGAGCGTGCAACAGGCAAAGGAGCAATTGGAGCCGCTGTTCCTTCATACGCTGCAGTGGATTCCACCGGAAATCCGCAAGGATTTCCATCTGCAAGTCCGTTCCATCCGCGACCGCCAGATGCAGGAGGCCTACACCGTTGCGTGGGTGCTCCTAGGCGCAGTGCTGGCCGTGTTGCTGATCGCCTGCGCCAACGTGGCCAGTTTGTTTTCTGCGCGCGGTCTTGCGCGGGAACGCGAGCTGGCGGTGCGTTCCGCGCTGGGCGCCAGTCGCGGCCGCCTCATGAGGCAGATCCTGACCGAGGCGTTGTTGCTGGCAGTTGCGGGAGCCGCGGCCGGGTGTTTGCTGGCCGAGCTTCTATTGCGCGTGTTTATCGCCATCGCTCCCACCGGTCTTCCGTTCCTTGCCCAGGCGAAGCTCGACCTGCGCATCATTCTGTTCACCGTGCTGGTTTCGCTTTTTTGTGCTCTGCTCTTCGGCATTATGCCCGCGATGCAAAGGCCGAATGTAACCAGGCTGGTGGCAAAACAAACCAAATCCAGCAGGCAGGTCCGCCTGCGACGCGCCCTGGTGGCAGCGCAGATCGGCATCAGCGTCGTTCTCCTCTCCGGTGCCAGCCTGCTGCTCAAGAGCTTCCGCAACCTTGAGCAGCAAGACCTTGGCATGAAGACGCGGAACGTGATCACCGTGCGTATTACTCTGAACGGGGAACGCTATCCATCGGGCCAGGCATTGATGGATTTCTATCTGCGGGCCGAGAAAGCCTTACAGCGTTCGCCCGGCGTCGCCGCGGTGGGCATGAGCGACTCGCTACCGCCCGGCGGGAACGGGTCGCAAAGCGGAATGCGCTACTCCGACATCATAGTCGCGGGCAGACCGCACACCCCACCGGGAACCGGTGGAACGGTGGTCTTGCGTACTGTCACTCCGGGGTACTTTCATGTCCTTCAGATCCCCATACTCCAAGGGGCGGGGTTTACCGAAGAAGATCGGCAAGCGAACGGCCACCCCATCATTCTGAGCAAGCTTCTCGCTGCCCGCCTTTTTCCCGAGGGTAACGCCGTCGGGCAGCACATACAGCGAGCAGTGTTCAACCCTTACCTGACCATGGATGGACCAGTGTTCACCATAGCCGGCATAGCCGGAAATGTGAAAAACGCTGGTCTGGCCGGCCAGGATGATCCGGAATTTTATATCCTGAGGACGAGCCATCCCGACGACTGGGACAGTCATCATTTTTTCCTCCTCGAGACCGCATTTCCCACCTCCGTCATGTCTCCATGGATCCGGAACCAAATCGCACAACTCGATCCCACTGTTCCGGTCGAGATCGTTACTCTCAGCCAGGATGTAAACAAGCTGGCCGATCGTCCTCGCTTTGAGACAGCCTTGCTCGCCTTTTTTGCTTCTTGCGGACTCCTTATGGCCGTCATCGGCCTGTATGGTGTCATTTCCTATGTGGCCACGCAGCGCACCCAGGAAATTGGCGTCCGCATGGCGCTCGGTGCGACCAGGGCAGACATCCTGCGGCTCATTGCTATGGAGGGCATGCGCCTCATTTTGCTGGGCGGTGTGTTGGGGCTGGGAGCCGCGTTGGCCACCGCACAGTTACTCAAGAGCTTGATGTTCAACGTAGGGCCGCGTGATCCTGCTGCGTATGCCGCAGTTGTGCTGCTTCTAGCCCTGGTTGCTTTGGCAGCGACTCTGATTCCGGCGCGCGCCGCAATGCTGACCGACCCGGGGGAGGCCCTTCGCTACGAATAGTTGCCAATACCCTCAAAAACACCAGCCGGCTTGTCACAACAGGGACGGCTATCCTGTCTAAGAATAGGAATCCGCCTTTGCAGGCAGGTTCGCAGGCGCACAGCTGAACAATCGGACGTGTTCACCGCCAGGATGTATGGGGGAAATATTGCCGAATAAAGATGATCGCGACGCAATGGCCGAGACGTTGCCTGTCGACCCGGAAGTGCCGGTCAGGCTCGCGACATTCGATCAGTATCGCAGCCTTCTCTTCTCCATCGCCTACCGCATGTTGGGCAGCGTGGCCGACGCTGAAGACATGTTGCAAGAGACGTTTATCCGGTGGCAGCAGGCGCGCGAGGAAGAGTTCCGATCGCCCCGCGCATTCCTGATCACCATCATCAGCCGCTTGTGCATCAATCATCTGCAATCGGCGCGAGTGAAACGCGAAGAGTACGTGGGTCAGTGGCTTCCCGAACCAATCGTCACGGGTCCAGGAAGCGATCCCCTGGAAATCATACGCGTGGATGAGTCCCTGTCCATGGCTTTTCTTGTCATGCTGGAGCGCCTGACGCCAGTGGAACGGGCGGTCTTCCTTTTGCGGGAAGTGTTTGAATATGAGTACCCTGAGATTGCCACGGTGCTGGGTGAGAGCGAGTCCAATTGCCGTCAGATTCTGCACCGCGCCCGGCAGCATGTCACCGCGATGCGCCCACGCTTCGAGACTTCGCAAAGGCAGAAGAGCGATCTGCTGGAGCGTTTTCTGAAAGCGACGGGCAGCGGCGACCTGGAAGGGCTGGTCGAGTTGCTTGCCAGTGATATTGTTCTTCACACCGACGGCGGCGGTAAGGCAGTGGCTGCACCCAATCTAATTCGTGGCGCTCGCAATGTGGCCCGCGGGGCATTAGGCACTCTTAAAAAGCTGGTGCCGAAAAATCTCGTCAACCGCCTGGCGCAGATCAATGGAGAGCCTGGGATCGTCAGCTATCTTGACGGAAAGGCGTACTCGGTTCTCACTCTCGAGGCGGGCGCAGGCCACATTCAGACAATCTACGTTGTGACTAATCCGGAGAAGCTCGCGCACATTCCCGATTTGCCCGCGGATCAAGCTTAGAACGCGTTGTCACAAATCGCTCCCCTGAACGGTCTTGTGTTCAGGAGATGCATCCGCGGCGTACCTGCTGGTTTGCTTCTTGATCGCAAGGGCGAACGAGGTCCGGCGTGCCCATCCCCGGGAGATACCGAGACATCACTGGAGAATATGAATCATGCAAACACAACTGAGCCACGCAGCAACGATTGTTCCCGACTCTGCAGATCCATTTCTTCCGCCCATTGAGAGGCCGGAAGGACTGATGAAGAAGTTGGTCTATTACTTTGTGCGCCGTCAATATGGCAAAGTACTGACTCCCGTAAAGGTAGTTTCCGCGCGATTGCCGTCTGCGTTCGGTATGTTTACGGGAAAATCGCTCAGCTGGACAAGAAGCTCCAGCTGCCGCGCGAGACTATCTTTCTAATAAGGGAACAGGTAGCCCGATTGAACGTTTGCCTCTTCTGTATCGATATCGGCAGATTGTTCACCATCCAAGCGTCGATGAACCAGGCCAAATTCGATGCCCTGGAAGAGTACGGCACGAGCCCGCTTTTTACCGAGGCAGAGCGCTCCGCTTTGGACTATGTGACCGAACTGACCAGGGATAAGAGGGTCAATCCAAATACATTTGCGCGCATGTCCAGGCTTCTACTCGGAACGCGCGATCTGCGAAATCGTCTGGCTTGTTGCCAGCGAACATTTCTACAACATGACCAATATCGGGTTGAATATCCATTCCGACATGCTCTGTGACTTCACCAGGAAAAAGAAATAGCGGAACCGCGCCGGCAACGACGCTCCCGCTGACGGCTACGGAAAAATTCAAAGAACGCCCTGGTTGACGTCAGCTCAGCAAGTTAAATCGTGCGGCAACGATAAAATCCGTATACGCGGGAGTGTGGCCGAAGGCACGCATCTCAGTGGCAATTTGTCCTCGATGATACGTGGAATGCATCAGAACATGCAGAAGTATATCCGCAACTGTATTTGTGAATGGCTGACCTTTGGAGTTCTTGTAGGCCACTGTTGCCATTACGCTTGAGGGGTCAAGGGTGTTGATGAACTCCTGCCATATCCCCCGCAGCGCATCGGCATGCTGTTCATATTGCGCAATGGTGAGTTCTGGCCAGATTGCTAATGGTGATGCCTCTTCTTTGATACGTGCATACCACTCGTACTGTGTCCCCACGATGTGCCCAAGCAGAGCGATGGCGCGGCCGGAAGTGACGTCAGCACTCTTGAGGGCACCCGAGGCCGCTTGATTTGCCCAATAGTCGTATTGAAACAATCGCCGAAAGTCTGTTGCCTCCATATAGGTCCTCGTGGGTCAAAAGTATGGAACTGAAATGGCGCGGTGTCGTCAGACTGCCTCATGTCAGCAAAGCGGGGCGCCTCTTCTGAACCTGCTATACCCAGAATTCTATGCCCGACCTATACGCCGGACCAGGCCTGAGAGTCCATCGAATGCCCCATGGCACGGAAAATTTGAGCAGGACGAACTGGACGGAACCGGGAAGCGAGAAAAAGCGTACATCCTAGCGGAAGCTTCGCCACCGCTTCGTAGGACGTGACATGACGATCAATTGGCTGAATCTTGCAATCGGGTTCGTGTCGGGCACAATTCTGGGCGTGATCGCCGATTGGCAGATTCGCGCCCGGTTCCAGAAGTGGGCTGATCTGCGGGCACTGACCAAAGAGATGGTTCTCTGAATGGCGTTTACCAAACTACCGCATCAAGGATGACGGCTCGCATGAGCCGACTGGCGGGACCATAGACATCACATGGCAGCCAAAGGAAGGCTTACTCGAAGCGTCGGCATTTGATGCAACCGGGAACCCGCGAATGGCATAGCTATATCAGAATGAACCGCGAATACCCCGGGACGGGCATCGGTCACTACAACAACGCCAATTCAATTCACGGCGGAATTCAACAGATCATCTATTCGAAACAGACCCGCTGTTTCGATGTCATGGCCATCAGCCGCACGCAAAAAGAGTTTGCTCATCTTTGGAAACCGAAAGAATAGAGTGGAACGTTCGGGATACGCGAAATCCACATCGGCCGCATCGAACCGCCCCGGCGCGAGCGCGCCGGCACCTGCTATCGTTAATCATTGATGAAGAAGTTGTTAGCAGAAACTGCAGAGCGAGCGGCGCGATACCTCGCGGAAATTGAAACTCGGCACGTCGCACCCTTGCCCGAGGACGTGGCTCGATTGAATGCGCTCGGAGGACCGCTGCCTCAAGAGCCATCAGATCCCTCACAAGTTCTGGCCCTGCTGGATGACATTGGATCACCCGCCACGGTGGCCACCGCCGGAGGCCGCTACTTCGGATTCGTCATTGGCGGCTCGCTCCCCGCGGCGCTTGCCGCGAACTGGCTGGCCGGAGCCTGGGACCAGAATGCGGCCATGCAAGTGATGTCTCCGGTGGCGGCGAAGCTGGAAGAAATAGTCCTCGAATGGATGATCGACCTGCTGGGTCTTCCGTCCGCATCGGGAGCGGGATTCGTTACCGGCACCACCATGGCAAACTTCACCGCCATGGCTGCAGCGCGAACCGCGCTGTTACAGCGTGCGGGATGGAATGTCGAGGAGAATGGATTATTTGGGGCGCCCCCTATCCGCGTGGTGGTGGGCGAGGAAGTTCACGTTTCGCTACTGAAAGCGCTCTCCATGCTCGGGCTGGGGCGTTCACGCGTGACGCGGGTCGCTGCCGATGCTCAGGGACGCATGAAGCCAGAGGCACTGCCTGCGCTCGATGACCGCACCCTCGTCTGCATTCAGGCGGGCAACGTGAATACGGGCGCGTTTGATCCTGCGGAAGAAATATGCGCCCGCGCGCATGATGAAGGTTCCTGGGTGCACGTGGATGGCGCGTTCGGGTACTGGGCGGCCGTCTCCCCACACTACGCACCTTTGCTGGCGGGCGCCGGCGCTGCTGATTCCTGGGCGATTGATTGCCATAAGTGGTTGAACGTGCCCTACGATTCCGCCGTCGCCGTGGTGCGGAGCCCAGAGCATCTCAACGCTGCCATGGCGATGACCGCCGCTTATCTGACACCGGGCGGCGGCCGCGAGCCCTGGCACTTCGCACCCGAAGCGTCGCGCCGGGCGCGCGGTGTCGAGTTGTGGGCGGCAATCCGCTCCCTGGGGCGTGGTGGACTGGCAGAACTGATCGAGCGAAACTGTCTTCAGGCGAAGCTGTTCGCGGATCGTCTTCGCGGGGCCGGCTTTTCCGTCTTGAACGATGTGGTCTTGAACCAGGTGCTGGTCTCCTTCGGCAGTGACGAGGTCACGCGAAGGGTGATCGCGGGTATTCAGAACGATGGGACATGCTGGTGCGGAGGAACGCAGTGGCACGGGCATGCGGCCATGCGCATCAGCGTGTCCAGCTGGGCTACGACGAACGAGGACGTCGAGCGCAGCGCCACCGCAATGATCAGAATTGCAAAACAGGACTGATCGCTACCATGGCCATTTACGCCCTGCACAGTCAGGGGTTGAGGTTTGTGGAATCCCACATCTCCCAAAACCGGGCAGATAGAGGCACCCGGTCTTGAAGGGTACGGCCTTTAGGCCGTACGTTTAGCAGCCAGATGAATCGGCTTCAGCCGCTGAGGGCTGCTTAAGCGAGCACTAGAGATGCCCTCAGGGGCTAAAGAGTTTGCGTGAGAACCGGAAAGAACACGCAGGCTTCGCCCCGCGATGCTCAGTGGAAGGCGTTGCCCTCAGGGGCTTTAGCCCAATTCTCTTTCGATCCTCAACGGCTGAAGAGGCCTCTTCAGCCGGTTAAACGCACCAACTGCTCGGCCTCGATCCTCGTTCCCAAAATCGACACCTTGGGAATCTGGCCGCGGGCCATCGCCACTTCATCACAGCGGTAGAGCCGTGGGCAATTCTGACAATCTTTGTAAATCTTATCGGGCAGGGCAGTTCGATCCTCCACCACACGAAAACCATGCTTGAAGAAGAAGTCAGGGATGCGCGTAAAAAGACACACACACCCTACACCGTGGTCCTCGGCCTCATCCAGCAGCGACTGCAGCAACATGCCACCCGTGCCTTTGCTCTTGGCCTCAGGACGCACCACGATCGAGCGCACTTCGGCCAGGTGGGGGCCGTAAAGATGCAACGCGCCGCACCCTTGAAAGATGCCCTGGGCCGACTCCGCAACGGTAAAATCACGCACGTTCTCGCAAATCTCCGCGAAGGCGCGCCGCAGCAGTGTGCCATCCGACGACAGGCTGTTCACCAGCTCATATATGTTTGAAGCGTCCTGTAATCTGGCCTTACGTATTTCCATCCATCTGTCCCATCGCAGCTGAAAGTCTTGCCTCCTGCGCTGCTAAAGCCTCACGCACCCGGCCCACCGCCGTGCCACCAATCACGTCGTGGCAGTTCACGGTTGCATCGAGGGTGATGCTCGAAAAAAAATCGTCTTCGAACTCCGGCCCAAACTGCTTCAACTCGGTGAGCGTGAGGCCGTCCAGTTCGCAACCCTTTTCCAAACCATAGCGCACCGCCAGGCCAATTTTCTCGTGCGCCTTGCGGAAGGGAACTCCCTTGTGCACGAGGTAGGTTGCGGCCGCCATGGCATTGAGATAACCGGTCTCGCAGGCACTCCGCATGCGAGCCGTGTTGAAGCGAAGCGCAGCGGTAAACCTGGCCAGCAAGGCAATCATCCGCTCCGCCGAGTCAGCCGCGGCAAAGAGCGGTTCCTGGCTCTCTTGCAGATCCTTGTTGTAGGCCAGCGGAAGCCCTTTCAGCAACATCGTCACCGTCTGCGCCGCACCATTGATGCGGGCCACTTTGGCGCGCACCAGTTCGGTCAGATCGGGGTTCTTCTTTTGCGGCATTGCGCTCGATCCAGTCGAAAAGGCTTCCGGCAACTCGACAAATCCGAATTCAGCCGTGGCATAAAGCGTGATCTCTTCCGCGAACCGGCTGGCATGCAAAGCAACCAGGGTAAGAGATTGCAAAAACTCTAGTGCGAAGTCGCGGTCGCTGGTCGCGTCCATGCTATTGGCGGTTGGCCCCAAAAAGCCAAGTTCCCGCGCGGCAATTGTCCGGTCCAACTTCAGAGTCGCGCCGGCCACCGCTCCAGAACCCAGTGGACAATAATTCAAGCGACGGCTCAAATCCCCCAGCCGGGTTACGTCTCGCAGCAGCATCTCCCCATACGCTTGCAGCCAGTGACCCACCAGCACTGGTTCCGCACGCTGCAGATGGGTATAGGCGGGCATGACCGCGTCGCCTGCGGCGGCCGCCTGCGCGGTCAGCGCGCGCACCCAGTCCCCGAGGCGGCCGGTGATCGATGCGCACTTTTCCCGCACGAACAGTCGAAGGTCGGTCGCAATCTGTTCGTTGCGGCTGCGGCCGGTGTGCAGCTTGAAGCCCAGGTCTGCGATCCGCGCCACCAATTCGAGCTCTACAAAGTGGTGAATGTCCTCCGCTTGCATGCAGCCGTAGATGTCGCTGGGCGGACGCTGCGCGTACTCGTCGCGGATGGCGTCGAGTGCGCCCACAATCTTTTCCAGTTCCGCCGGGGTAAGGATGCCCGCCGCGGCAATCGTCCGTGCATGAGCCTTACTGGCAGCCACCTCCTGAGGAAGTAGCTGCCAGTCAAATGCCAGCGATCGTTGCCATTGTTCGAAGTCCTGGTCCAGTGGCTCGCGAAAGCGGCCAGACCACATCTTCACTGGTGAGCCTCTTTCTTCTGCAGCAAGCGCGCCCGGGTGCGGGCGGGCAGCCCAAGAATCTGGATGAAGCCCTTGGCATCTTTCTGGTCGTAGCTATCGCCCATGGTGAACGAAGACAAATCATCGGAGTAGAGCGAGTACGGTGAATGCCGTCCGGCCACACCGATGTTTCCTTTGTACAGAGAAAGCTTGACGGTGCCGGTAACCAGCTTTTGCGTGTTGTCGACAAAAGCGTCCAGTGCTTCGCGCAGGGGCGTGAACCACAGGCCGAAGTAGACCAGCTCGGCATACTTGAGCGCGACCTGCTGCTTGTAGTGCATCACTTCGCGATCCAACGTCAGGGCCTCGAGCTCGCGATGCGCGGTGGTGATCAAGGTGCCGCCGGGGGTCTCATACAGTCCGCGGCTCTTGATGCCGACAAAGCGGTTTTCCACCAGATCGATGCGGCCGATGGCATTGCGCGCGCCGATTTCATTCAGCAGCTCCACAATTTGCACCGGCTCCAGCTTCATGCCGTCTACTGAGACGGGCTTACCCTCGATGAAGCCGATTTCCACTACCTCTTCGCGGTCGGGCGCTTCCTGGGGCGAGCGAGTCATCACCCATGTGCTGGGCAACGGAGCATTGCCGGCATTCTCCAGTTCGCCACCCTCGTGGCTGATGTGCCACAGGTTGCGATCACGGGAGTGAATCTTCTCCCGGCTTGCCGCCACGGGGATGCCATGCGCCTCAGCATAATCCAGGCAGTCTTCGCGGGACTTCAGCGTCCACTCACGCCACGGTGCGATCACCTTCAAATCCGGAGCCAGCGCCTGGTAGGCGTGTTCGAAACGGACCTGGTCGTTGCCTTTGCCGGTGCAACCATGGGCAACGGCTTCGGCGCCCTCCTTGAGCGCCACTTCCACCTGGTGCTTGGCGATGACCGGCCGTGCAATCGAGGTACCCAGCAGATACTTGTGCTCGTAGATTGCACCGGCCCGCACGGTCGGATAGACGTAGTCGCGCACGAACTCATCGCGCAGGTCGAGTACCACCGCTTTCTTGGCGCCGGTAGCGTAGGCTTTTGCGACCACCGCGTCCAGATCCTCGCCCTGTCCTACATCTGCAATCATGGCGATTACATCCATACCGTAGTTCTCGTTAAGCCAGGGAATGATAATCGAGGTGTCGAGACCACCAGAGTACGCAAGAACAACTTTCTTCGACATGCCAAACTCCTTCACAAATTCTGAAAACTCTCTGAACAAGAGGACAAGTGCGAGCAGCTAATCATTTCCAATCAAGTCTCTTCCCTGACCACAGCCCTGTCGTCGTAACTTAACCCTCAAGACGCCTCAAGATTTCAATTGATCGTCTGGCGGCGGCCGGTTGAGGTTCGTGGTATCCCACATCTCGCGAAAAACGAGCGAGATGTGGGGCACCCAGGATCTGTGGTCAGGGGCAGACTTGGAAATGAAACGCATTTCCGATTAATTTGTCATCGTATCCCGTGATCCGCCCAGACCGCCGCCCAGCAGTAATACCATCAACGCCTTCTGGGCGTGCAGCCGGTTCTCTGCCTGGTCAAAAACGACAGATTGCGGGCCGTCCAGGACCGCGTCCGTTACCTCGGCGTTGCGATGCGCGGGCAGGCAATGCATGAACACGGCGTGGGCTGCAGCATGGGCCATCAAGGCCTCGTTGACCTGGTACGGTTTGAAAATGGGCGCGCGCTTGGTCACCTCGTGCTCAAACCCCATGCTGGTGCAAACGTCGGTATACACCGCATCCGCCCCGCGGACCGCGGCGACCACATCGTGGGTTAGGGTAAGCGTCGCTCCGGATTCCGCTCCAATTTCCTGCGCTTTAGCGATGATCTCCTGCTTCGGGTAGTACCCCTTTGGCGACGCTACCGTGCAATGGGCGCCCAGCAAGGCAGCGGTCAACATCAATGAGTGACAGACGTTGTTACCGTCTCCCACATAGGTGAACTTGAGGCCGCGCGCCGTGCCGAAGCGCTCTTCAATGGTCATGAAGTCGGCCAGAGCCTGGCAGGGATGCTCCAGGTCGCTGAGCGCGTTAATCACCGGGCACCGGGCGTATTCCGCCATCTCGGTGATGGTCTCGTGGGCGTAGGTGCGCAACACGATCAGGCTCACCCAGCGCTCCACGTTGCGCGCCATATCCGCCAGAGACTCGCGCTCGCCCAGCGGTGATTGGGTCTGGTCCACGAACATCGTCGAACCGCCCAGGGTATTCATACCGGCCTCGAAGGTCAGCCGCGTGCGCAACGAAGCCTTCTCGAAAAACATCACCATCTGCCGCGCATCGAGAGAGAAGCGGTAATCCGCCGGCGATGCTTTGATGGCATGGGCGAGTTCCATGATAGCGGCGATCTCCAGGCGGGAGAGATCAGCAATGGAGCAGAGGTCGCGGCCGGCGAGGCTCGCGGTGGCTAGAGCAAGCGTATTGCCCTCCTGATTTCCCCGATGTACTGCTTTTTCATCGACCAATAAAGTCTTGCTAGACATTGCGTGTCCCCCCTGTGCTTTGATGCGCCGCCGCGAAGCTCGGCGTGCCGGAGGCTTCTTCGGTCAAGATTTCGTTCAACGCAGAGACAGCCAGATCCACGTGCTCCCGGCCCATGATGTAGGGCGGAAGAAAACGCAGGACGGTCTCGCTGGTGCGGTTGATAAGAATCCGCCGCTCGAGCATTTTGGCCACGATCTGCTTGGCCAGGTCGGCGGAGTTCATGTCCATCGCCAGCATCAAGCCCATGCCCCGCACGTCGACGACGGTCTCGTGCTTCGCTGCCAGATCATGCAGCTGGCGCTTGAAGTACGCGCCCGTCTCCTGGATATTGCCGAGCAGACCTTCCTGATCGATCGCGTCGATCACGGCGTTGGCCACTGCGCAGGCCAACGGACCGCCGCCGAACGTTGTTCCGTGCAGCCCGGGATGGATGGCGCGCGATGCTTCCTCGGTGCAGAGCATGGCGCCCAGCGGCAATCCGCCCGCCAGCGGCTTGGCCAAGGTTGTGATATCCGGCCGAATTCCAAATTGCTGGTAAGCAAACCATTTGCCGGTACGCCCCAGGCCGGATTGAATTTCGTCCGCGATGAGGAGGGCGCCCGTTGATTGCGTGAGCTCGCGAGCGGCCGCAAAAAATTCCTGCGACACTGGCCGGATTCCGCCCTCACCCTGGACCGGCTCAATCAAAACCGCGCAAACCTCGCTCGAGAAGCTTGCCCGCAGATGATCCACATCATTGAAGCGCACAAACTCCACTCCCGGCACCAGCGGCTGGAAAGGCTCGCGGTACTTATCCTTATGGGTGGTCGAGACAGCACCCATGGTGCGCCCGTGGAAACTGTTTTCCAACGCCAGGAATTTAGTTCCCAGGGTGTGCCCTTCGCTCCGCTTCAGGGCCGAGTACGCCCGTGCCAGCTTCATCGCGGCTTCCCAGGCCTCGGTGCCACTATTGCAGAAAAATGCGCGATCCATGCCGGATCGCTCCGTCAGCCGCATGGCCAGCTCCGCCTGGCCTTCATGGAAGTAGAGGTTAGAGATGTGTACCAGCTTGCGGCTCTGGCCACTGATCGTCTCAACCACCGCAGGATGCGCATAGCCCAAGGCATTGACGCCAATTCCGCTCAGCAGGTCGAGATACCGCTCTCCCTTGTCGTCAATCAGGTACATACCAGCCCCGTCGACAAAAAGAATCGGATTGCGTTCATAGGTAGGAAGCAGCAGTTTCGCCTCTGCCGCCTGGATTGCTTCGAGCTTCATGCCACCATCACCTCAGTCCCTTGAAGTACTCTCGTCGAACACAGATCGGGTAAGACTGCGGCCGCGTCCGCAGGCAGAATCCGAACTCGCTTAACACCGGCCAGCAACGCCTCCCGGCAGGCGCTCAGTTTGGGCAGCATGCCTCCGCTGATGACAGCATCCTGGGTAAGCCCGGCAATCTTATCCACACTTAACCAGCGCATCACCTCGCCGTTCGATCCTCTAACGCCCGGCACGTCGGTCAGAAAAACCAAAGCATCGGCCTTGCAGGCAACCGCGCACGCTGCCGCCATCTCGTCCGCGTTGATGTTGTAGTATTCGCCATCAAAACCCAGCGCCAGGCTGGAGATCACCGGCACCGCGCCCATTTTCCAGATGGCATCGAGCCAACGGGTGTCAGAGGCCACAATCTCGCCTACGAAACCCAGGTCCGGCGTTGTGCGCTTCTTTCGCGCGCGGAAAATCAACCCATCTCCACCAGAAAGGCCTACACCTGCCTGGCCATGACCGCCGAGCGCTGCTACCAACTCCTTGTTTACGCGGCCGCCCAGAACCATGAGCGCGGCATCGCGGGTCTCCGCATCGGTGATGCGCAAACCGGCGATGAACTCACTCTGCTTGCCCATCTGCTTCAGGGTGCGGGTTAGCGCAGCGCCGCCGCCGTGTACCACAGCGACCTGGTTGCCGTCCTGCGCGAGGACTGCAATTGCGCGCGCGCAACCGTGAAGCAGGCCGTTATCTTCCAGCGCGGCACCACCGAGTTTGACCACGAATTTCATGCCAGCCCCTCCGCTTCGTCCCATCCGCACATCAAATTCATATTCTCGACCGCCTGCCCGGCCGCGCCCTTCAGCAGGTTGTCCAAACAGGAGACCACGATACATCGGTGTCCATCTTTCGCCAGTTTGAACCCAATGTCGCAATAATTGGTGCGCACCGAGTACTGGATCTGTGGCAGATGACCGAATATACGCACCATTGGGCTAGATGCGTAAAACGTTCGGAAGAGGTCGTCCACCTCGGCCGCTTCCTTCTTCTCCCGAAAGGTCACGTAGGTGGTCGAGAGAATGCCCCGCGGAATCGGCAGCAGGTGGGGCGTAAAAGTTATCTGCGACTCCTCCAGGTTCAGCTGTTCCAACATCTCTCCCAGGTGCCGATGGCCAAAAACCGCGTAAGCGGAGAGGTTGTCCGCGGCATACATGAAGTGGGTGTTGGCGGTGGGTGCCTTACCCGCGCCCGAGACGCCCGATTTTGAGTCGCAGATGATTCCCCGATCCAGATCCACCCAGCCGGCGGATAGCAGCGGCTTCAACGCCAGAATGATCGATGTGGCATAACAGCCCGGGTTGGCCACCAGTTGTGCATTACGAATGCACTTGCGATGCAGTTCCGGCAAACCATAGACGCTCCCCGTCTGGACTCGCTCGGCTAACATGGCATCTTCGTCGTGAAAGCCATAAACGGCGCGATTTTCGCCCGCCCGCAACCGCCAGGCCCCACTTAAGTCCACGACCCGCAATCCGTGTCCCAGGGCTACCGGTGCCCAGCTCCGCGATTGCTCATGTGGTGTAGCCAGGAAAAGTAGCTCCACCCCACGATTTTTCAGTAATTCCCAGGAGAAGGGTTCAACCAGCAGCTCCGCACTCCCGTTGTTATCGGCCAGCTGAGGATGCATGTCAGTCAGCCGAACCGGCTCTGTGTCGCGACCGACAAAAACCGGCGGCCGGCCCTGCAAGGCAGGATGATGCAGCAGCAGGCGCGCCAGCTCCATGCCGGCATAGCCGCTCACTCCAGCAACCGCGGTTTGTATTCCATCCTTACGCATTAGCCAATCATCGTTTCCAGGCGATCTCGCAACACGGTCGCCCGCTTTTGGTCCGGACAAATGATCAGAACGGTATCGTCGCCTGCGATGGTCCCCACGACCTCCGGCCAGTCTTCGCCGTCAATTGCCAGGGCGACCGGCTGCGCACTCCCGCTGGTGGTAATCAGCACCAGCTGATTTATGGCCTGTTTTACCCGCAACCCGAAACTGTTCAGCATCTCGGCGGTCTGGGGTAGATCGTCCTCTTCTTCAAGCGCCACGCCGTTGGGGGCAGCATAGCCATTGGGTCCCTTATAGAGGTGCAGCTCATGAATGTCTCGTGACAACGTCGCCTGGGTCACCTCGAAACCGCGCTTGACCAGCCGGCGGCGCAATTCGTCCTGGCTGCCGATGGGCGCGCCTGCGACGAGTTCCCGAATTGCCGTGTGCCGATCTTGCTTCATAATGTCTTTACGACCATTTCTCAAGTCTTTTGCACCAAAGCCAGAGCGCGGCCCTGGGCCGCGCTCTGAGTGTGCATAAAAATACATTTATATGTATAAATATACAGAGGCATCTTGTCAACGAACGGATGTCTTTTTTTGAATAAAAACGCTCATTAGCCGTTGCCCTTTGTGGTGCAAAAGAAATTTTTATGGCCAGCTACTTGTCAACGAAACGGGGATTATAGTTACGTATGGGTTCCTTTGCCTCAAATCAGCTGGAGCGCAGCCTTACCCCTAATCTGCTCGATCCTCGCTTTGACCATGACTCTTGCGGTGTGGGATTCGTGGCCACACTACGCAATCAGCCCACCCATGAAATCCTGACCCAGGCGCTCACCGCGCTAGCGCGTCTGGCGCACCGCGGAGCCATTGCCGCCGACGGAAAGAGCAGCGATGGCGTCGGCATCATGACCGCGATCCCGCGGGAATTTCTACTGGCGTCCACTGGGCATTCCCTGAGCGCATCCCAGCCGCTGGCGGTGGGGGTGGTCTTTTTCCCCAGCGAATCTGGTCCCGGTCAGCAGGCTCTGGAGCAGGCGCTCGCCGCCCAGAATCTTGATGTGCTCACCTGGCGAGTGGTGCCCACCCGGGAAGAGGTTTTAGGCGAGATTGCGCTTTCCAGCATTCCTGTGATCCGCCAGGTACTGGTGACTGCTACAAATCCTGAACATTTTGAGCGCCGCCTCTACCTGGCGCGTAAGCAGTTCGAGCGCGAGGCCGCCAGTTCCGGCTACGTTTGTTCGCTCTCTTCCTGTTCGGTGGTCTACAAGGCAATGTGCGCCGGCCGTCTGCTGGCCGACTTTTATCCTGACCTGGCAGACCCGGCTTATACCACCGCGTTTGCTATTTTCCATCAGCGCTATGCCACCAATGTCCTGCCCTCGTGGGACCGCGCCCAGCCCTTGCGGACCCTGGCTCACAACGGGGAGATCAATACTGTCTGGGGGAACCGGGGCCGCATGGACGCCCGGGCGGCGACCATCCCTGCGGAAAATCACCCCATATTGTCCAAAGACGGCTCCGATTCAACCAGCCTGGACGAGATGGTCGAGTTGTTGGCGCGCAACGGCCGCAGTGTTGCAGAAGCGGTCAGGATGTTACTGCCTCCGGCGGGCCGGCAGAGGGAATCCGCGTTTCTTCGCTACCACGCCGACTGCGTAGAACCCTGGGACGGGCCGGCAGCGCTCGCTTTTGCCGATGGGCACCTGGTTGGTGTGGCTCTGGATCGAAACGGCTTGCGCCCCTGCCGCTTCTTTCTCACCGAAGACGCTCTGGTAGTTGCCGGGTCGGAAGCAGGTTTGGTCGACCTCGATCCGGAGAGAATCATCCACAGCGGCCGTCTCGGTCCGGGAGAGATGCTGGTCGCCGATCTGGATGCGCACCAGTTGCTTGAGGACGACCAGTTGTTAAAGGAGTTCGACCGCTTCACGACGTACAGCACCCTGGTGGCGGATATCCCCCTGGTGCCGGTCTCTTTCGCCCCCGCGGTTGACGATTTGACCCAACTCCAGCAGGTGTTTGGCTACACCCGGGAAGATGTCCGCATGGTGCTTGCCCCAATGGCGAGTGACGGCAAAGACGCGGTTTGGTCCATGGGCGACGATACCCCCCTGGCGCCTCTGGCCCATGCGCCGCGGCCGGTCTACGCCTTCTTCCGCCAACGCTTCGCCCAGGTCACCAATCCGGCGATCGATCCGGTACGCGAATCCATTGTCATTGAATTGCACACCCGCCTCGGCCCGTGGCCACACCTTCTCAACACCAAGGCGCGCATTCCCGGGCTTTCGTTGGGGTCGCCCTTTCTCTCCCTGGGCCAGATGCATGCGCTGCGCAATCGCGAGCACCAGTTAGCCGACGAGATGCCGCTGGCGGTCCTGGACTGTGTCTTTGCGCCATCCTGCAATCTCAGGCGCGCAATTGACGATCTCTGCGCTCGCGCCATTGAATTAGTCCAGGGCGGCGCGGCCATTTTGCTGCTCAGCGACCGTGCCATGGCGCAACCGGGAGCGCGTGCCGAGATGCTCCCTATCCCCATGGCTCTGGCGACCGGGGCTGTGCATCACGCGTTGGTAAATGCCGGGGTGCGCACCAGCGCCGGCCTTGCGGTCGAAGCAGGCGATTGCCGCGACCTGCACCACGCGGCTGTTCTTTTTGGCTTCGGAGCAGGCGCCGTTTGCCCCTGGCTGGCGCTCGAAACAGCACGTAACCTCGACCCGGAAAAGGGCGAAGCCAACATGCTTCACGCCTTCGACCTGGGTCTGGCCAAAATCATGTCCAAGATGGGTATCTCGGTGCTCGATAGCTATCGCAGCGCGCACCTCTTCGACATACTTGGCCTCGACCACGAAGTGGTGGAACTTTGTTTCTTTGGGACGCCATCGCCTATCTCCGGTATCGGCTTTGCCGAGCTTGAGGCCGCCTTACGTGACGTCTGGTCCGCGGCCCAGGAAGAGGACGTTCAACCTGCCTTAGTCAACGTCACTCATCAGGATTCACAACCGCCCACAGCCACCGTGCAGCAGCCGGTCACGCCGCGAGAAGCCAGGACCCTTCCCGATTATGGCTGGGTTCGCTTCCGTAAAGACGATCGCGCAGAGCCGCATGGCTGGCAGCCACAAACGGTGAAGGCTTTGCAGGTAGTGACAGGGACGGCCCGTGGTCCGGCTGGTTCCGGCCTGTCACCCATTCAAGCCTGGAACGCCTTCGGCACCCTGGCGATCGAGAACAAGCCCACCGTACTGCGTGACCTGTTGGAGATCCGTCCTGCCGCAGCCCCACTTAGCCTTGACCAGGTGGAATCCGCTCCTACCATCGTGAGCCGCTTCATTGCTTCCGCTATGTCTCTGGGTTCGCTCAGCCCGGAGGCCCATCAGACCATCACCGAAGCCATGAATCGGCTCGGTGCCCGTTCGAATACGGGTGAGGGAGGGGAAGATCCGGCCCACTACCCGGACTATCCCGGGGCTCCGGCGATCCTGAATAACAAGGTGAAGCAGGTAGCGTCCGCCCGCTTTGGAGTCACCACCGAATATCTCGCCCATGCCGAGGAGATCGAAATCAAGATCGCCCAGGGCTCCAAGCCCGGCGAAGGTGGTCAGCTCCCGAGCCACAAAGTCACCGAGTTAATCGCCCGTCTGCGCCACGCTCAGCCCGGCGTTGCGCTCATCAGCCCTCCGCCCCACCACGATATTTACTCCATTGAGGATCTTGCTCAGCTCATTTTCGACCTCAAGCGGGTAAACCCTCGTGCCGCCATCGGCGTTAAGTTGGTATCCGAATGTGGAGTTGGCACCGTGGCCGCCGGCGTAGCGAAAGCCTATGCCGACTACATTGTCATCGCCGGTCACGCGGGAGGCACGGGAGCATCTCCGCTCTCCAGCATCAAGTATGCCGGTAACCCTTGGGAGATTGGCCTGGCAGAAGCGCAACAGGTGCTGATGCAGAACGGCTTACGGGGACGCGTGCGGCTGCGTTGCGATGGTGGTCTGCGCACTGGCCGCGATGTGCTGATCGCCGCTTTGCTGGGTGCCGACGAATTTGCTTTCGGCACTGCGGTGCTGGTTGCGCTGGGTTGCGATATGGCGCGCCAGTGTCACCTCAACACGTGTCCCACCGGTATCGCGACCCAGAGACCCGATCTGCGCGCCAAATTCCGTGGCAAGCCTGCCAATGTCGTGCGCTTTTTCGAGGAGCTCACGCGCGATCTGCAGACCCTGCTGGCCTCTCTTGGCTTGCCCTCGCTTGAGGCCGCCATCGGCCGCATCGATTTGCTGGAGCAAGTGAGCTTTGCCGGAGGACTTGACCTTAGCGCGTTGCTGGCGCCGGCCCGTGAGGGGCATGTGCGTTGGCAGGGCCAGCGAAACCGCCGCCCTGCCGATCACGCCAACATTGATAACGCCTGGGTGCAGCCGGCACTTGCGGCGCGCGCTGCCGGTCTACCCTTTGCCGTCGAAGAGACCATTGCCAACAAGCATCGGACCCTCGGAGCGCGGCTGGCAGGGGAGCTGGTCTGGCACGGACTGCATCACAAACACACCCCTCTGAACTTCAAGATGAAGGGCGTTGCCGGGCAATCCTTTGGAGCCTTCGCTGTGCCCGGCATGCAGCTTGTGCTCGAGGGTATGGCCAACGATTTCGTCGGCAAGGGGCTTTGCGGAGGAGAACTGATTCTCCGCGGCCAGGGCCGCGCGGCGCGGGAAAGCGAGTTGCACGTCATTCTCGGCAATGTCGCTCTCTACGGTGCGACCAGTGGCTCTCTGTTTGCCGCCGGGCGGGCCGGCGAGCGTTTCGCGGTGCGCAACTCCGGAGCACTCGCCGTGGTCGAAGGCATTGGCGACCATGGCTGCGAATACATGACCGGTGGTCTGGTAGCGGTGCTCGGCTCGACCGGGCAAAACTTCGGCGCCGGCATGACAGGCGGTCTGGCCTGGGTCTTCGACGAGGATGGCGCATTTGTCTCGCAGACCCGTTACCACACCAGCTTTCTTGCCCCGGAGCCCTTATCTCAGCTGGACGAGGCGGCCGGTGAAGAGTTGCGTCAGCTCATTCAACTGCACGCGGAGAAGACCGCCAGCACTCGTGCTCACCGCATTCTCTCCGACTGGTCCAACCTCTCCTCGCGCTTCGTGCGCCTGACCCCGCTCCCCCAAGCCTGAGGCCGGGGCTCCCGCCGGCAACAACCGACGGGTGCCTGCAGTTCGGTGGTATCCCACATTTCGCGAAAAATCAGCGAGATGTAAGTATCCGGATTTCCTGCACGTGCACCCGCGTGTGCGGCTTCCCTGGACTGTTTTCTTGAGGGTGGGCAGTCGCCGGCGTAGTGCGGTGGTATCCCACATCTCGCGAAAAACCAGTGAGATGTGGGGCACCCGTCGGTTGTTGCCGGGCCGCAGTCCCTGCTTCAGGCTATGCGGGAGCTCTTGCTCGATCGACCAGTTCATAGCCCTCTTCCCCTCCGCACAGCCCACCTTCATACCCCATCCATGGACCGCAGTTTACAATCTGCATTCATGTTCAAACTTGAGACCTTAGTGGACGTTGTCGCCCTGGTCGAGGCCAGCAAGCGCCAGCGCGCCGTGCTGTGGCAGGATGCGTCGGGTAACTGGCTTCCGATATCGACCGACGACCTTCTGTCTCGCGTCTACACCTTGGCGAACGTCTTTCGTTCCTGGGGCATCCTCAAGGGCGACCGCATCGCCCTGCTTGCGGAGAATCGCTGGGAGTGGCCAGTAGTGGACTTCGCCGCCCTGGTGCTGGGCGCCGCCGATGTGCCCATCTATCCCACGCTCACCGCCCAGCAAGTCGCCGTCCTGCTAAACGATTCCGGAGCCCGCATAGCTGTCGTATCAACCGAGACCCAGTACCGCAAAATCGCCTCCATTCGCAGCCAGACCCAGCTTGAGCACATCATCGTGATGGACGACATCACAGACCTGGAGCCCCCCGCGGCCACTCTCTCATCCCTGCTCCAGGGCGCCCCTGCTCCCCCGGTCGATATGCAACAGTGGCTGCGCAGTTTCGCGGTCAAGCCGGAGGATCTGGCCACCCTTATCTATACTTCCGGCACCACCGGCGAGCCCAAGGGCGTCATGCTCACCCACGGCAACATCGCCTCCAACCTCAACCACTCCACCCGGACATTTAATTGGAACCCTGACTCTTCCTGCATCTCCTTCTTGCCCCTTTCACACATCACCGCTCGCCATCTCGACTATGCTCTCTTCTGTTACGGCGCGACCCTTGCTTATTGCGGACATTTCGACCGGTTGCCCGCTGCCATCGCATCCATACGGCCCACAGTCTTCGTCGCCGTGCCCCGGGTCTATGAGAAGATTCGCGATGTGGTTGAGCGGCGTTCGGGCAGCAAACCCACGGTCAAGAAGCTTTTTTCCTGGGCCCTCGCGACTGGCCGCCGTCACCGCGAAGAAATTCTGCGCGGGCAGACACCCTCTTCCCTCCGCTGGCGGCTGGCCGATCGTTTGGTTTTCCAAAAAGTTAAGCAGGCCTTTGGCGGCCAGGTCCGCGACTACATCGCCGGGGGAGCACCGCTCGGCGTGGACACCGCGGGCTGGTTTGCCGACATCGGCATTCGCATATTCGAGGGCTACGGCCTTACCGAAACCTCGCCCGTAGTGGCCCTGAACAATGCCCAAAATCACCGCATGGGGTCCGTGGGCAAGCCCATCGAATCCGTCGAGTACCGTATCGCTTCCGATGGAGAGCTGCTGGTAAAGGGACCGTTTGTGTTTGCCGGCTATTGGCATAAGCCCGAGGCCACCCGTGAAGCCATCGAAGCCGATGGCTGGTTCCACACTGGGGATATCGGGCGGGTCGACGAAGATGGGTTTCTGTACATCACAGACCGCAAGAAGGAACTTCTCAAGACTTCGGGCGGAAAGATGATCGCTCCCCAGCCGATCGAAGCCAAGCTGAACAACGACCCGCTGGTAACCAATTCTGTCTTGGTTGGCGATCGGCACAAATTCATAAGCGTCCTGATCGCGCCCAACTTTCCGGCGCTTGAGGACTTTGCGCGGCAGCGAGGGAATCGCCTTCTCCTCGCGCGCCGAGCTGCTCGGCAATCCTGCTGTAAATGCGGAATACCAGGCCCTGGTCCGCCGCGTCAACGAGGGTTTGGCAAACTTTGAGACCATCAAGCGGTTCCACCTGGTTCCCGACGAGTGGTCGATGGAGTCCGGCGAATTTACCCCTACCATGAAATTACGGCGGCGGGTGGTGGTCGCGCGCTACGCCGACGAAATTGCTGCCATCTACCACGATGAAGCAACCGCCCAGCGGTGAAGAGCAGCATCTAAGTCAAGGGTATAGGGGCGTCCATGAAGAAGCATCCGCTGACAAGCATTCTCGTCGCCGTGGCCGTTCTCTTTCTGCTGGCTGTTCTTCTCGTGCCCCTGTTTGTCAACGCCAATACATTCCGTCCTACGCTTGAAACCCAACTCTCTACTGCTTTGGGCCGGAAGGTGACCCTGGGCAATCTAAGCTTCTCTGTCCTCTCTGGGAGCCTGGTGGCCGACAACATTTCCATTGCCGACGACCCTGCCTTCAGTTCGAAGCCATTTCTCCAGGCACAGTCGTTGCACATCGGGGTGGAAGTTGTGCCTCTCCTCTTCCATCGTCAGTTGCTGGTTACCAGCTTTGTCGCCGATTCACCCACGATCAACCTCGTTCACAACGGCTCAGGGAGTCTGGAACTTTTCCAATATCGGAAATACCGCCGCAAGCCGCACCCAAAACACGCAGCAGGAGAGCTCGCTGCCCAACTTTACCGTCGGTCAAATGCAGGTGGTGAACGGCACCGCTGTGGTCTCTGACCTGCCGGTCACCAGCCCTCCGTTTACCTACAGCAAGCTGAATCTTACTCTGCAGCAGTTTTCTTTTGCCAAAGCTTTTCCCTTCGTGCTCTCCGCCAGGCTTCCCGGTGGCGGCTCGCTCGAGGTAAAGGGTAACGCTGGCCCGGTAGACCCAAAGGACGCCTCCGCGACCCCGCTCGGTGCCAACATAACCATCAAGCACTTTGACCCGGTCGCGGCTGGTGTGCTTCAGAAGAACCAGGGAATCTCCATGCTTGCCGACATCACCGCCCAGGTCACTTCCAATGGCCACACCCTGACCAGCAATGGCACAATCCGCGCCGCCCAGCTCCAACTGGTTGCCGACGGCTCTCCCACGCCAGTCCCGGTCGATCTCAACTACACCGTCGACCACAACCTGGAGTCCAGGAGCGGACAGATTAGCGATTTGGGCATCAACACCGGCGGCGTCACCGTGCACGTGAACGGGACTTACGCGATGAAGGGCTCACAAACGAATTTGGCACTTCGTTTGGCCGCACCGAATTTGCCCATCAACCAGGTTGAGGCACTCCTGCCTGCGGTCGGCGTGCGTCTTCCCAGCGGGTCGCGCCTCCAGGGCGGCACGCTTACCGCAACCCTCGCAATCACCGGGCCAGCCACTGCCCCAACCATCAGCGGCCCGGTACAGGTGGACAACACCCGGCTCACCGGCTTTGATCTCTCTTCGAAGATTGGCGGGTTGAAGCCGGTCTCCGAGCTCCCAGGGCGGCACCCAGATCCAAACTCTTCGCGCCAGTGTGAACTCCTCGTCCGAGGGCACACGGATCGATGATCTCTACACCTCAGTTCCGCTGCTCGGCACGGCCACCGGCGCCGGAACCATTTCTCCTGGCGGTGCACTTAATTTTCAAGTGCTGGCGAAGCTCAACACCACCTCCCCCGTAGCCGGTCAGGCCCTGGGTGGTTTGAGCGCTGGTGGCGGCTTTGTAGGTCAAGCCATCAACGCCGCGGCCACCAACGGAATCCCGATCCACATCACCGGCACCACATCGAATCCAGTGATCCATGCGGATCTGAACGGATTGTTGCAAAAGAATGCGGGCAATCTTCTCAAGCAGCAGCTTTTGGGCAACGGTAGTAACAAGCCCAACGCCGGGGCGGTGTTGAATAAGCTATTCCATCACTAGAGCTTCAGCGATCGAACTATTTGTAACGTAAACAGTTACGGCGATTGTTCCCCTCTCGTTCTGGAAAACAGGACGAAAGCACGGCTTCAGAGGCTGCGGAAAAAGTCGGATTGGGCAGGAACGCATACCCCAGGGGCTAAAGCCCACGATGATTTCATTGCGTTTGCGCCGGGGATAAATCCGCGGCCTACCAAAAAAACGAGTTTTTTCGCAGCCTGTTCAGTCGTCAGACCCCCGACATCGGTTACCGTTTTGTCGCCGGCCCAACGAAGATCTGGGCTTAGGCGGCGTGGAGGAACCTGCTGTTTCTCTTCCAGCCCTCAGAACCTCTTTGGCCCTTGAGGGCAAACGCATTCCCCGCAGCAACGCGGGCTCGAGCCTGCGCACTCTTCTTCCCGGTTCTCTTTACCCAGACACTGACTGTTCCGAACTCTCACGCCGGCGTGCGAAAAATGCAGCAGGCGCGTTGGATCGTGCTCACATTTCCCTCCTGGGACGGTCGCATTTATGATGCACAAGGCACAATCTGAAACCTTCGCCGATTCGTGCGCGAAGATGTTGCGCCGCAAATTTTAGGAGAGAAAAAAATGCGAGTTGGAATACTGACTGGCGGCGGCGACTGCCCCGGACTGAACGCGGTAATCCGCGCGGCTGTACGCAAAGGCATTTTCCACCACAAGGACGAGTTCGTTGGCTTCATAGAAGGCTGGCGCGGTGTGGTGGAAAACAAGACCATGCCTCTGAACATCGACACCGTCTCGGGAATCCTGCAACTGGGCGGGACCATCCTTCGTACCTCGCGCACCAACCCGCGCAAGATGGAAGGCGGCATAGACAAGTGTCTCGCCAGCATCAAGGCCAACCGGCTCGATGCGCTCATCACCATCGGAGGCGACGACACCCAGGGCGTTGCCAATGCGCTGGTGCAAAAAGGCATCAAGGTAGTGGGCGTGCCCAAAACCATCGACAACGATCTGAGCGGTACCGACGCCTGCTTCGGGTTTGACACCGCCGTCTCCATCGCCACCGAAGCAGTCGACCGCTTACACTCGACCGCCGAAGCCCACAACCGCGTAATTGTCTGCGAGGTCATGGGACGCGATGCCGGCTGGATCGCGATCACTTCCGGGATCGCCGGAGGCGCCGACGTGATTTTCGTTCCGGAAAAACCGATCGACATCGATCAGGCAGTAAAAATCCTCAAGGAGCGCCACGATCGGGGCAAGTTCTTTTCCATTGTGGTAGTCGCCGAGGGCGCGAAGCTACCGGGCACCGACAAGCAAGCGACGCAAGGAGCGAAGGTGGACGCCTTCGGTCATGCTCGCCTCAGCGGTATCGGCCAATCGGTCGCAGAATTGATTGAGGAAAAGACCGGCTACGAAACCCGCTCGGTAAATCTCGGCCACACCCAGCGCGGGGGCACACCAACGGCGTACGACCGAATGCTCGCCACTCGTTATGGCTCAGCTGCAATCGATCTGGTGCACGAGGGCAAGTTTGGCCGTCTTGTCGTGCTGCGGGGCACAGAGATTACCCACATACCGCTCGAGGATGCGATCGCAAAAACTCGAACCATAGGTGACGACTTGATTGCCCTGGCAGCCGGGCTGCAACCGGAATTTTAATAAATTGAAGCTGCTGCGGCTTTCATTGTGCTCGAAATTAATCCACGAGAATGAATGGGATAAGGGAGATATAGAAACTTGAAGATTAACGATCCTGTCGCGGGGATCAGGTCGGATACGATGTCCTTGGTAACCGCTTCTGCGTCGCAGGTAATGCTTCGCGCGGGCGCAAATTCTGTTACGCTCCTACCGGAACTAAACAAAACCGTAAGAGCAGTATCACAGTCGGTAGAAACCGAAGGGAACGGCACTGTTGTCGGTTTTCCCCAAAGAAAACCACGCTGCGCAAACCCAAATCGGGTATGAAAACTGCGAGACCGCTCAAAACCCCGAGGAATCGAGTAATACGAGATAATTTCTTGTACTACAGGGTGAAAACGCGGTATAAGCACAACGGCGGGTATGTACTCTCGCCCGGTCCCGCAGTTCCCAGAGGAGAGCACTTCGATGAGAACCACACCGGCGAGAGATGAGGTTCGCGAAGTCATGGACATCCGCATGGCCTCCGACTACCTCGGCATCAGTCCCGACACTCTTTACAAATACGCATCGGACGGTTTTGTCCCAGCGTTCAAGCTCGGCAATCGCTGGCGCTTTAAGCGTTCTCGCCTGGATGAGTGGATGGATCAGCAGTCGTCTCAGGGTGCGCAGCCGCGCAAGACAGAATCACAACCCGATGTGGGACAGCCCAGAAAGCCGCAATCGGTCGCTGCGCGCCCGAAAAGAGCTGTAAGCGGTGTTCGCTAACTTCCCCTCCTAGAGCAGTTTCGCAATCACTGTGGTTGATAAATCACTTGTGGTCTGATAAAGGTCGCGAGGCATCCGGGTTCGGTCTACACCAATTGCGAACCTGCTCTAGCGGAGGTGGTTCCGGAGAATAACCAGCAAAACACTGGCAGCGATAAAAAGCAGCAGCGTCAGCGTGCTGTAAGCCACTCTCAGGCGAAGCTTTTCTTTGACCGATGGGCGGCCAATTGCCAGCCGGATCTTTTCCCGGCGAAACGACATCGCTGTCTGCTGTGTGCCCAGAACCAGCATCACCAACGCCGCCAGAAAACTGACCGGCAGATGCTCGCGACTGGAATTGTTGTATGCGCGGTAAAAGAACTGGCCTGTCAGTACCGAGAGCCCCAGTATGGTGGATAGTTCGAAAATAAGAGCGAGCTTCAAAAAGCGCAACAACGGACGCCTCCAGGGCCTGAAGCGCTTTCACCATAGATGTACCCGGTAATTGCCCCGCACAAGGCTTTCCGATCCCCCGGTGCGTGGAGGCCGGATCGGGTACAGAGATCGTGAAATTGCTTTTTCCAAGCTAAGTTTAGTAAGGATCCTCCAAATGGGGCAAGACGGATTCCAAAAAAAGAAAACCTTCGGAACCGTTACCGCGCGCCGCCCGCTGGAACAAGAGACAATGAAGCCATGACGGCGTCCCCGACAACCGAACAGATGGTAGAGGGCGGCCTGCGCTCATCCCTGCTCGGAATCGGCATCAACCTGGCGCTCGCGCTGCTCAAGTGCCTCACCGGGCTCATTGGGCATTCCTTCGCACTGTTAGCCGACGGAATTGAATCCTTCCTCGATGTCATCAGTTCCTCGGTTGTCTACTGGGGGCTGCGGCTCGCCATCAAGCCGCCGGATAGGGATCATCCCTATGGGCATGGGAAAGCCGACCCGATCGCGGCCGCAGTGGTGGGAGTAGCCATGATTGCAGCCGCGGTTGGCATCGCTGCGGAAAGCATTAACCTGATTCGCACCCCGCATAAGCTGCCTCATGTCTACACTTTGTGGGTTCTGGTTTGTGTGGTTCCCATCAAAGCATTGCTCTCCCGCTATGTTTCGGGGGTCAGCCGCAAAATCGAGAGCTCTGCCCTGAGAGGGGACGCCTGGCATCACCTCAGCGATGCGATTGTGTCGGCGTTTGCCTTTGTCGGCATCTCAGCGGCGCTGTGGACCGGCGACCCAACGGCAGATGACTGGGCAGCCTTGTGCGCCGCTCCTGTGATCCTCTTGGGGGGCTGGCAGCAGCTACGCCGCCCGGTGGCTGAGCTGCTGGATACCGCGCCCGCACCCGAGATCGAGCAGCAGGTGCGGCGTGTGGCGGCGGCGGTGCCGGCAGTGTTTGGAGTAGAAAAGTGCTTTGTTCGCAAGGTCGGCTTCCGCTACTACGTGGATCTTCATGTGGTCGTCAGCGGGGACCTCACCGTGCGCGAGGGGCACCTCATCGCCCATGCAGTGGCCGACCAGGTGCGAGAGCAAGTGGATAAGATTGCCGAGGTCCTGGTACACATCGAGCCCGAAGAAGAGCTGCTGGGAGGCAGCCACCCGGGCGAATTGATGGGGGAAGAAGTAAGAGAAGCTCCTCCCGCCTCACGCTTGCACTGACTCCTATTTCGAGAGCGAGGGGTAAGGGGGAAATTCGCGCTCCAGCTTGCGTGTAGACCTGTATTTCAAACCGACCCACCCGGCATAACCGAGTTGCACCACGATGGTGATGACGTAAGCGAGAACGAGATGACGATGCGCCATGACTTCCTTTCCTCAACGGCCCAAGTTCGTTCCTCCACCGTTGCGAACCGCCCTGAAGGCCGTTCCCTTAGAATCCTCGGCAGCCAACCTGAAGGGTGAAGGGCAGGGGGTTTAGCCCGTAAATAAATCCTGAGGCAGCAATTTCCTTAAAGTGTAACTTCAAGGCTCGCTTCCAGAGCATGGAGGGCCGCATGCTGTTCAGCAATTTGCCGGCGCCGCTCAATACTGTATCGCCAGCCGGCCAGGAGAATCCCCCACGCCAGCCAGGCTCCCAGGTTCCAGAAGACGGCGGGCCACATTGCTGGATCGAGCCCGGAGTTGGCATCGCCCCCGATCACCGGAGCAGGATGCTGGGTGCGCCACCAGCGCGTCGAGAAATAGACGATGGGGACGTCGACGTAGCCAAAGATGGCCAGTACCGCCGCCAGGGTCTGCATTTGCGGGCCATCGGCGAACTTACGCAGCAGCAGGTAGCTGGCATAGATGAGCCAAAGCACCAGGGTTGAGGTCAAACGCGCATCCCAGGTCCACCAAATACCCCAGACAGGTCTCGCCCAGAGCGGGCCCTGGATCAGTACCAGGGTGCAAAAGACCATTCCCATCTCCGCCGAGGCGAGGGCCGCGGCATCGGCGCCAAGCGCACGCTGGGGATGATTGCGGCGGGAGGCCAGGTAGACGATCGAAGCGGCAAAGCTGACGAAGAAGAACAGGAACGTCATCATCGCCGAGGGGAAATGGTAGTAGAAGATGCGCTGAATGTCGCCCATGGTAGCCTCGGTAGGCGCGACATACATGCCCTGGTAAAAAGCGTAACCAAGCAGGCCAAGAGTGATTGCCAGCCATACCCAGCGGAAGATCTTCATCACGCAACTCCTCAAGCGAACAAAACCAGTTTAGATCATTCCGCCGAGGTCGCGCAGAGACGAAAATGAAGCTTGTGACGGAGGAACATCCATGACCTGGTTAATGCTTGCGGTAGGTTTCTTCCTGCTGCTCTCCGGGATTCTGAGCCAGGCCTACAGTCTTAAGACTAAGCGGGGCGTTCTTCCCCCAAAGACCCGCATCTGGCGGGTGCTCACCCGGTTGCTGCTTTTCCTAGCCGGCCTGCTGCTGATGGCCATGGCGGTCGGCCGGATTGTGCTTCACCATGGACCCGCCCCCCACTGAGGCTGTCGCATCTCTTCCAGAGCCACTAGCCAGTCGCTCCACGGCGCCCGAACCACAGCGCAAATAACTTCGAACCAAACACTGCGCTGGGTGGGATCCTCGCGCGCAATGACGTTTACAAACCTTTACCCACCTTAACCAATCTTTATCGCATGCTGCGGGCCCCGGTGCTGAAATCGAGTCACTGCATAGGCGATCCGAGTGATCGCCTATGCAGAAAATCGATCTCCAGCGAGGAGCGTCCATGAATCCCAAGAGTCTATCCCTACATTCGCTGCTGCAATCCTGGCAGTTGCCGCAGCCGCGGCCATATTACCTGTGGCAACGCAAACCGCGTCAGCCCAGGCGATTATCGTAAGCACCCCATTTGCCTTTTTCAGCCGGCAGTGAATTTTTTCCGGCCGGAAGGTATGAGTTAACCTTGGTGTCTGACTGGTTTCTATCCATACGCAATATCAACGGCGGAGGCGAGAGGTTCTTTACCGTGCGCCCTGAAGAGAATGGATCCCATAGTCCGCGCGCTGGCAGCGTAGTCTTTCGCAACTCTGAAGGGCATAAGAGCCTTCAGGCAGTCTGCGTGCCCGGCGCAGACAGAGTTGAGACGCTGCTTCAAACTGAGACAGTAAACAGCAAAACCAAACGTCAAGCGCTCGGACCCACAACTACTGTGGCTAGCGAAAAATTGCGGTCTCAGAACAAACTGTGACAGTGGCGTAAGGTTCAGGGTGACCGGCTTTCCGAAAGTCGATCACTCTGCGGGGGTAGACGACAGATCGCCGCATACATCCGAAAGCGCTACCAGTTGGTTGGCTGCCCGGCCTTCAGTGTCCGAACGCGGATTCCGCTTCCGGAAAGCTTCTCCTGTAACTGTTCCGGGTGACCGGTAAGCATGGGGAACGTTCCGTAATGCATCGGGATGATTTCCTTTACGCCCAGCATGCGGCCGGCGAAAGCGGCCTCTTCCGGACCCATTGTGAAGTGATCACCCACGGGCAGGAATGCCAGCTCCGGATGGTAAATCTCCGCGTATAGCTTCATGTCGGAAAAGATAGCGGTGTCTCCCGCAAAGTAAGCGCGGCGGCCATCCTTGAGAGTCAGGATATATCCTGCGGCTTCGCCTCCGTAGAGGAGGTTGTCACCGTCTTTAATGGAAGAACTGTGCAAAGCGTGCGTCATCGTGAGCTTTACAAAACCCAAATCAAACGTGCCACCCTTGTTGACGGCAACAGTGTTCTTCACCCCTTTGGAGCCAGCCCAGGTGGCGATTTCGAAGATGCCAACCACCTTGGAACTTGAATTTCTTCGCCAGCTCTACCAGATCTGCCATGTGGTCGAAGTGTCCATGCGAAATAGCAATAGCGTCTGCCTTCTTGATCTCGTAGCCGGCCGGGTAGGCTGGATTTCCCGTAATCCACGGATCCAAAATCAAAACTTCTCCGGACTCAAATTGAATCTCAAAAGTGGCGTGTCCCAGCCAGGTGATCTGTATCATGTTCGGTCCTTTCGTTAAGTCCTCCTGAGTTCGATGCTAAGCCGGATCAGCAGGTTTCGTCGACGTTGCCTTCCCTGGACTTCTTCAACCTCAAATAGGTTCGCATTTGTGGCTGCGGTGAAACCGCGCTTCATTGAACGTGCACATGAGGCAGATTCCAATGCCGCCACACGCTGATGATCCGCAGCGTGAAACAGACCATTGCTCCCAGCACTGCCGCCAAAGTTTTGGGAACCTTCATGCGAACCGCAAGCACCATGACAGCCGCGCCCGCCAAAGCGGCGGTTGCGTATACATCGGCGCGAAGAACAGTAGGAACCTGGGCCAGCAGAACATCCCGTACCGTTCCGCCTCCTACACCCGTAATGCCGCCCATGAGAATCGCGATAAACGGGTGGACGCCATAGGCCAGTGCTTTGCCCGCGCCGGAAACGGCGAAAAGGGCCAGGCCCGCAGCGTCCAGGCTGAGAATGAGTGGGTTCGGAATTTGTCGAACGAAATGATGGAAAAGGAAAACGATCGCGCCCCCGAGGAACGCGACCGACCCCAAACGCCAGTCGCGAATTGAACCTGGAGGAATAGCCCCAATCAGCAGATCGCGGATAATTCCGCCGCCAAGCGCGGTAGCGAACGATAACACCAGCAGGCCGAATAAATCGAGATCACCCTCGACCGCCGCCAATGCACCCTCCAGGGCAAATACAAAGGTACCCGTCATGTCGAGTGTCAAAAGCAGCCTGCTCGGATGCGGCTTCTCAGCGGGAGTCATCTCCTTGACCATCGATCCTCCACAGGCCTGGGTTTGATAAATGAATAAGGTGCTCCTTCCAATAATTTGCCCTCTCCGTCATCCCTTCGTTGCTAAAGCCCCTCGGTTACCGCCGCACTTTGGCGTCATGCTCACTTCTCGATGTCCATCGCTTTAATCAATCCATCTTCAAAGCTGTAGACATGCACGACCTCGCCGTCGATCAATATCTTGCCTGACAAATCTCTGACTGTTTGCTGTACGCGGACGGCGATTTTACCGTCGCGTCTGTGTTGGAAGCCAATTGGAGCTACAGTGGGATCGACTGCGGCCCATTGGCGATTCCAGTAGGAGCGCACTTCGTCGCGTCCGGCCACGCGGCCTCCCTCCCATCCGTTTGGCCAATCAACCGCTGGGTGCATCGCGGCCAGCACGGTATCGATGTCTCTCCGGTTGAAGGCGTCATAGATGCGACCAAGCAGTTTCTCTGGTTCAATCATGCAATCCTCCCCTTCATGCTGGACCCTTGATGCTGGACGGGCCCTCGTTATCGACTATATCCACCAGTCTCTCGACCACAAGGGTTGATCAGAAATCCATGGCAGATCGCTTAATCCGCTTCACTCCGCGTTGAGAATGGTTGAGAACAACAGCAAACTCACCGTGGTGAAGATGATGTCGTAGCCGGCCAGAAGCTTAATCCAGAGCGCGGGTTCGGATTCGCCCGTTAGGATTGCGGTCGTAGCCTCAACCATGCCCAGCAGCGCCGGAATGAAGATGGGAAAGAGCAAGAGCGGAAGCAGCAACTCCCGATTCCGGGTGCGCAAAGAGAGCGCGGCAAAAAAGGTCCCGTTCACCACCAGCGCCCAGGTTCCCAATGGCAGAACCAGCACCAAAAGCCACGCTTCTCCCAGCGGATGGAGGTTGTAAAAGATGGCAAACAGGGGCGCCAGAACAATCTGCACCAGGGTCACGAAGATAAAGTTGGCAATCACTTTGGCCAGAAACAGTGATGCTGGAGGAGACGGCGCCATGCGCTGCGCGTCGAGCACCTGGTGGCGCAGTTCGCGGGTCCAGGCCTGATTGAGCGCGGTCACGGAAGCGAATAGGGTCGCAACGCAAAGAATCCCGCCGGCAATCTGGCGGGAGAGGGCCGCTGTGGGATCAAAGGCCAGGCTGAAAAGCACCACCACCAGCAAGGCAAAGAAGAGCATGCTATTGATAGCGTCCTTCGATCGCCATTCCAGGCGCAGATCTTTGGCCAGGTGAAGCAGCAGATAGCTCACGAGCGCGCCTGATCCTTAGTCAGGGCAGCGACCGTGCCGTGGGCAGCACGCAGGTAGTCCTGGGGCGTGAGCAGGATTTGCGTGCCGCGCTGCCCGGCCGAGACGGAAATGAAATCGAACAGCTCGATAGTTTCATCAGCGAAAACCGGGAATTCCTTTTTGGCACCGAAGACCGTGACCCCTCCGCGGACATACCCGGTCAGCGGCTGCACATCCTTAAGAGAAACCATTTCTGCTTTGCGAGCACCGGCTGCGCGGGCCAGCTTCTTGAAATCCAGTTCCGCGTCGCCCGGAATGACAGCGAAAGCGTACTGATCCGGGCCCGTGACCGTGAGCAGGGTCTTGAACACCTGTTCGACCGGCAGTCCGATCTTCCGCGCCACGTTGATGGCGGACAGGTCATCGGGATCGACTTCATACTCTTGCAGTGTGTAGGCGATGCCTAGCCCTTCGAGAATGCGTGCGGCATTGGTCTTCATAGCGGCTGCGCCTGGACGTTGGCCGGCCCTTCCGTCATGGAGATCAACTCTCCCGCCGTCCATGGTTAAAAAATAGTCAGCCAGCGGCTCGGCGAGCGATCTTTGATGGGTGGTGAGCACCACGGTGCGGTTGGCGGCGCGAAGCTGCCCCAGCAGAGCCACCATTTTGCCGGCACTGGCCGCATCCATATTGGAGAAGGGCTCGTCCAGCAGCAGCAGTTGGGGCTGGGGCAACAGCACCCGCGCTAAAGATGTTCGCTGGCGCATGCCCTGTGAGAACTGGCCGACCGGGCGCGTCAGCGCCGGATCGAGACCCACAGCAAGCAGCGCCTCCGCCGGCGTAAGGCAGGAGCAGGTACGGTAGAGGCCGGCGAAGTAGCGCAGGTTTTCCATTGCGGTTAGTTCGTCATAGAGCATCGGAGCGTGGCTCATGTAGCCGATGCGCGCCCGCTGGTTGGCAATCTTTTCCGGCTTGCCGTCGCTCAAGATGCGTGCGCTTCCCACGCTGGGCTCCAGCAGGCCAGCCAGGATGCGCAGCAGGGTGGATTTGCCCGCGCCATTCTCTCCCAGCAAAACGTAGCAGCAGCCCGAGGTGAAGCTGATAGAAACCTTGCGCAGGGCAGGGAAGCGGCCAAACATGCGGGATACGTTGTCGAGCTGAACCAGAACCATTCCGATTGGAGTATAGAGCGCGAAGGCTCTTACTCTACTTGGGCGCCGTCGCTACCGGAGCTTTGAGGGAAGCAGTGTTGGGTGCGGGCTTGGCGGCCGCATACTTTGAGGCGCACTTGGCTTGCAGTTCGGTGGCATGGAATACGCCGTCCCTTCCGTACGTGCCCATGGCGAGCGCCTGGGAGCCGTCCTTAAAGGTATCCGGCGGAGGCTCTATGCCCTGATAGACCACGCGCAGCGTGTGACCCTGTTCGGTCAGGACAAAATGGGCATTAGTGCCGCTGCGCTCGATCGAATTGGGCGCCACATCGCCCGCCACACGGAGATGACGGGTGTAGGCTTTGTTGCCCATCGCCTGCAGTTCGCCAATGGTGACGTAGTAGCTTTTATCCGCTTGCGCCGCGGTGACCGCCAGATACGCGATGGTGGCCAGGATGATGACAACTGCGGCGCCAATACGGAATGTCTGCCCGGGGATCTTCATTGCTTGTCTAAGGGTAGGAGCGCGTGGCCGCTTCCGTCAAGCGCGGCATCTAAACGTATAATTCTTCCTGAGGCGATTCGACAATGAGCAGCAATGGAAACGGCACGCATGAGATCTTGAAGCCGCGGGCTGAGTGGATCGTAAAGCGCAAACTCGAAGCGGCCCGGACGGGCGATACCAACATGTCCCAGATGCATTTCGCGCGCCGGGGCCAAGTCACGGAAGAGATGGCCTTTGTCGCCCAACGGGAAAAGATTTCCGTAGGCCTGATTCGGGACGAGATCGCCGCCGGCAGGCTCATCATTCCTGCCAACATTAACCACCCTGAGCTGGAGCCCATGGGGATCGGCGTCTCCACCAGGTGCAAGATCAACGCCAATATCGGCAACTCCGCGGTAACGTCCAATGTCCGCGAAGAGCTGGACAAGCTCCATACGGCAGTCAACTTCGGCGCCGACACGGTTATGGATCTCTCGACCGGAGGCAACATTCCGGAGATCCGGGAGGCGATTCTCCGCCACAGCCCGGTGCCCATTGGCACAGTGCCCATCTACGAGGCGCTGAACCGGGTGAAAAAGCTCGAAGATCTGAACATCGATGTCTACCTGGAAGTGATTGAAGAGCAGGCGCAGCAAGGGGTGGATTACTTCACCGTGCACGCCGGCGTGCTGATCCAGTACGTTCCCATGGTGGCCAAGCGAATCACCGGCATTGTCAGCCGCGGCGGGGCGATTCTTGCCCAGTGGATGACCCATCACCATCGCCAGAATTTTCTCTACGAACACTTTGACCGCATCGTGAAAGTGATGGCAAAGTACGACGTCAGCTTCTCCCTCGGCGACGGTTTGCGTCCCGGCTGTGTCGCCGATGCCAGCGACGAGGCCCAGTTTGCCGAGTTGAAGACGCTCGGCGAGCTGACCAGGTCGGCATGGAAGAGCGATGTGCAGGTGATGATTGAAGGCCCCGGCCACGTACCGTTGGACAAGATCAAGGAGCAGGTGGAGAAAGAAGTAGAGCTCTGCGATGGGGCGCCGTTCTACACCCTGGGCCCGCTGGTGACCGATATCGCACCGGGGTACGACCACATTACCAGCGCCATCGGTGCGGCCATCATCGGCTGGCATGGCGCCTCGATGCTCTGCTACGTCACACCCAAGGAGCACCTTGGGCTGCCCAATGAAAAAGATGTGAAAGACGGCATGATTGCCTATCGCATTGCTGCCCACGCGGCGGATATTGCCAGGCATCGGCCAGGGGCGCAGGATCGGGACGACGCGATCAGCTACGCGCGCTATACCTTCGACTGGAATAAGCAGTTCGCGCTGTCACTCGATCCCGAGACGGCACGCTCGATGCACGACGAGACCCTGCCCGACGACTACTACAAGGAAGCAGCCTTCTGTTCGATGTGCGGTCCCAAGTTCTGCTCCATGAACTGGTCAAGCAAAGTCGATGCCTTTAATAAGGAAGTCCACGGCCTGGAAAAGAAGGACCTGACCGAACTAGTGACACTGCAAGCCGAGACCCTGGCCAGCCGGGGATAGCGGGGTGGATGGAACGCGTGAGTTTCTCGGAGTCACAGGGCTTGTGTTTTGTATCAGGGCACGAGTTTAGAGGCTGCGGGAAAGGTCTCGGTTGAAGAAAACCCGCTCCCTAGCGGCTAAAGCCGTACTCACTACAAAGCAGTTATGGACGGCCTGAAGGCCGTCCCCTTCAAAGAATTCGGCGGGAGCGTTACGGCACTTGCTCCAAAGTCTCGGTAGCGCGTACCAGCGCGGCCGTAACACTCGCCATCTGCAATTGGGCGCGAGCCGCATCGCGGGAATCGATGGCTTCATTCACTCCCGGGATGACGACCGCGGCATATCCCGTGTACTCTCCCGGCGCGAATATGGTGTGCCGGAACCAGGGCCGGCCAGGAAGACCCTCCGGTGCCAGCAGATCTTCTTCCACCGCACGTAGCGAGGCGTTCAGCGCAGTCGGGTCCCCTTTGGCCCCGAGCTGTTTGGCCAGCACCGACGTTGCCTCCCCCGCGAAACGGCTTGCCGCCCCCAGCGCAGCATTAAAGTCTACGCTCGCCATACCAACATCCTTGGCGCGCGCCTGCGCGGCGAACAGGTAAGCCTGTATTTGCCTGGCATAAGTGACGTAGTCGTAGGGCAGCACATCCGTATCCGCCATGTGCAGCGCTTCCAGGCCGAAAACGCGGGCCATCTGCTGCTCGTAAACGAAGGTCGGATCCGCATTCATGACGAACCAGGCGTAGTTGTCGAAAACGGAGTGATAAACGCCGTAAGCACCAGTGGAACCGATGTCCGTCGAAGGAACACCCAGGTGCTGAATGAAAGGTGTGTAATCCGAACCGCTGCCCAAATCTCCGACCCTGACTTCACCGCCGCCCACCAGCGGAACCGCCGGGGCATCGTTGAATTCTTTGCTCGGATGCCGCCGTGCGGCAGCATCGCTCAGATCTTTTTTCCACTCGTCGTAGACCGATCCACCCTTAGGGCTGGCCACCTCCATGGTGACTTCGCGAACGAACTGCTTCAACGACGGCACTGCGGAGGCCTCAAAATGAACCCCGGAAACGCTGGCGTCGGTATTGATGTAAACCACCGCATGAGCCAGTTGTTTGGCATGTTCCTCGGCCCACTCCGTAGACCCGATCAGACCTTCCTCTTCCGCATCCCAGCTGCAAAAGTAAATGCTGCGGCGCGGTTTCCATCCTTGCGCCAGCAACCCGCCGATGCCATGGACGGCCTCCAGCATGGCGGTGGTACCACTGCCGGGATCGACAGCGCCAAAAACCCAGGCATCGCGGTGATTCCCGGCCACCACCCACTCATCGGGAAGTTCGGTGCCGGGTATCTTGCCAATCACGTCCCACACTGTGCGTTGGGCGTAGTCCATTTTGAGGCGCAGGTGCACTTTCACCACGCCCCCGCCGCCAACGTGGTAGCTGAATGGCAGGGCTCCCTGCCATTCCCTGGGCGCAACCGGGCCACCCATGTTCTCCAGGATCGGGGCCGCATCGTGGTAGGAGAGCGGCATCGACGGCACAGTGGGCAGGCTGCTTAACTGGGAGAGCGGCAAACGCCGCGATGCTGGCAACCCCGGCGTAGATGCGACATCTGGCGTGGTGGCGTCGCCTGGATACTTGAACATGTACTGCACCGACCCGCGCTGTACCCCGGTATCCGGACGCCACGGCCCATGGGGGTACTTGTCACCCTGGAAGTAGCCGTCATCGGCAGGATCGGAGTAGATGAGGACGCCGGCTGCTCCTCGCTGCTGGGCCAGGTAGACCTTGACCCCACGGAAATTCATTCCGTAGCGAACCAGAACGATTTTTCCCGCCACGTTGATGTGCATCTCTTCCAGCTTCTTGAAATCTTCCGGGCGCCCGTAATTGGCATAGACAGCCTCAGCCGTCACATCACAGGAGGGGGAAGAGCCATTGAAGGCGGGCAGCACGCGGGGATCATCCTGATAGGGATCTTTGTCGACATGCTCGCGGGTGGGTCCGCTCATCAGGATCTTCCCCTCGGCGTTGGTCGCCTCGAGAAAGACCTCCTGGGGAAGATTCAGCCACGCCTTGTAAGGAACGATCTGAGTTTCGAGGCCCGCGGCGTTGAACTTGGCCGCCACATAGAGGGCCGTATCATAGTCCTCTTTGCTGGCTGCCACGTGGGGGGCGGCGGTAAGTGTTTTGAGCTCTTCCTGGGCCAACTTGGCATCGGGTATGGCCAGGAAGTCCTGATCGATTTTGGCCTGCCGGGTGAAGTCGCGAAATCCCAAAACTCGGTCGGGAAAAGGTGAAACCTGGGCCACGACAGGGAAGTGAGCGACGACCAGCAGGCAGAAGACCAACCGTTTTGGCAATGAGAAGGCGATAACAAAGTTTATACGAAGGGACTGCTGCCCTTGGGAAAGCAGTCCCTCAGCAGACTATTTACGCGACGAGTTGAGCGCAATGCGAACAGCGCTTGGCGCCGATCGGGATTTCGCTCAGGCACTCCGGGCACGGCTTGGTGGTAGGGCGCCGCAACCACCTTGGGTCGAAACCTGTTCAGCAAGGTGTTGACCGGCAGTACGACCATGAAGTAAACCGTCGCGGCGATGATCAGAAAAGAGATCAGGGCGTTGAGGAAGTCGCCGTACTTGATAACGCCGCCATTGACATTGCAGTACAAGGAATGAAAAATCCGGCTTGCTGACGACGGCCGCAATCAGCGGGTTGATAATATCGGCGACCAAAGCGTTGACAATGGCCGTGAATGCGACGCCGATCACGACCGCGACGGCAAGATCGACCACGTTGCCGCGCAGGATAAAGTCGCGAAATCCTTTAAGCATTGGTTCTCCTGAACAGGGGATTTTGTTTGGCCGGTCTGCCCGAAGATTCTACTTCAGCGCGAGCAAGTAACACACTCTAATGTTTTTTTGAACTTGCACGCGCTGAAACGGCTATAACAGCCATCGTCCATAGGGATATAGAAGCAGAAAGAGGATCATACACAGGGCCAAGATGTCCATGTAAATCAACACCACGACTGCGCCGTGATAAAAGCTCCAGCGTTGGCGCAGGCAGCGTATCGTATCGAAGGTTCCCAGCGCGGCTGCAAACGCGGGAATGAGGAGCTTAAGCGAAGGGCGGTCATCGGGAAACCCCGCCAGCAGAAAGGCGAGAACCATGCTGCCGAGAACCAGTGCGATACCTCGGGGTAGCGAGCGATTGCGCGGGTTCAAAACGCTCAAGACCATGGGACGAAAGCCTGCGCCTTTACATGAACGAAGCCGGCCGGTTTCACCGTGCCGAGGCGCCTGCGGGCTCCAGGCCTCTCAGTGCTTCTCCGTAAGGCGGCCGGAGAATGCCACGCTCGGTAATGATGGCGGTGACATACCGGGCCGGGGTTACGTCGAATGCAGGGTTTTCGATCCCGACCCCGTGCGGGGTCATCTGCTTGCCGCCATGATGCGTCACTTCGATCGCAGAGCGCTGTTCGATAGGAATAGCATCCCCGCTCGCGGTCGCCATATCGATGGTCGACCAGGGGCAGGCAACGTAAAACGGGATGCCGTGCTCTTTGGCCAGGATGGCGACACCGTAAGTCCCGATCTTGTTGGCCACATCGCCATTGGCGGCCACCCGGTCGGAGCCGACGATAACAGCCTGGATCTTTCCCTGGCGCATAAGGCTGGCAGCCATGTTGTCGCAGAGCACGGTCGTGGGTATGCCGTCGTGCATCATCTCCCAAGCGGTAAGCCGGGCGCCCTGTAGGAAGGGCCGCGTTTCGTCGGCGTAGACGTGCAACTGGTGGCCGCGTTCCACGGCAGCGCGGATCACTCCCAGCGCCATCCCGTAACCACACGAGGCAAGCGCCCCTGCGTTGCAGTGGGTCAATACTCCACCCGATGCAGGCATCAGTGCCGCACCATGGGCGCCCATGGTGCGGCAGGCTGCGATGTCCTCGTCGTACATGGTGCGCGCCTCGGCGATCAGCCCGTCCTGGATGGCGGCAAGCGCTAATGCCGGGCTGACCGGCGAGCGAGAAGAAGCGACGGCGCATGCGTTCGATGGCCCAGAAGAGATTGACCGCGGTCGGGCGCGTGGCTGCAAGCGTCTTGGAAATCCGTTCCAGGTCTTCAGTTAATGCTGGGATGCGTTGTGGCCGAGCTGTTCTTCACTCCCAAAGCGACGCCCATTGCGGCAGCGACGCCGATCGCCGGCGCTCCCCGCACCACCATGGTGGTGATGATCGTAGCCACCTCGTCGCTGGTGGTGGCAAGCACGTAAGTCTCTTCCAGCGGTAAGCGAGTCTGGTCCAGAAAGCGGACCCCGTCAGCGGTCCATTCAAGGGTAGGTATCATGCCACCTCCAGTCTAAAGCACTGGCCGCCTTACCAGCCTCCAGGCACTTCAGACTTTCACGCCGCAAAAAGAATCCTCTGTTCAGCAACCACTTTCCCTTTGTCATCTCGAGCGCTAAGCCGAGGGAATCTGCAGTTCCGCGGACCTTTCGTGGAAACGGCGGAATCTCGTCGCGCGTCCAATTGGCATCCACCGGAGTCCGTGGGACACTGAGTCTGAACGCCTTGGAGGTCGAAATTCTAATCGCGCTTTTTGCATAACGCCTATTGCCTCTGAGTAACACCGTCGTCCTACCTTTCGTCCGTTACCCAGACTGGTCCTGGGCTAGTCAGCCGTCCTGCGGGACCATCTGCATCTGGTTCTCGCACCGGCTATTTCGAGCCTTCCAACGCCTCAGCCATAGCCATTAACTTGTTGACGGTGTTCCAGTTTCTGCCAGTAGATGCGCATTGCAGCGTCTTCTCGATGCGGACCAGGGGGATCTTTAGGGTGAGCCATTCCGTTGGGATAGTAGATATAGACCTCGCGCCCGTTGATACGCAGCTCCTCCGGGGCGCAAGGTATCCCAAGCAGCTGATCACGGGCTTGCCGCGTTGGAGCACTGTCCATGAAAACGACCAGCAACCTGTTGGGCTCGATTCCGCGCGTCCGGCGAAGGGATTCTTCGCAATCACTTTGCGCAGCTCAGAAGCAGTGCGCACGATGACCGAGGGGCGAAAGCCAAAGCCGGCTTCGATCGCTTTCTCCAGCCTGCGCGCCAGCGTCCCTGGATCCTCGCCATCCTCGCGAAAAACCAGGTTGCCGCTTTGGATATAGGTCTGCACATCCCGCAGCCCGAGCGAGGTGCATAGCGTCTTGAGCGCATCCATTTTGATCTTTTGGTAGCTGCCAAGGTTGACCCCACGCAGCATCGCGACGGCCATGGTTCCTCCAGTATGCACATCAAATCGATGTATGGTGAAGGGATGCAGGATCCCGTCTGGATAAAGTCGCTGCTAGGCGTGCACATCGCCGCTGGATCCACGGCCTTCCTGATGGCCCCACTCGCCTTGGCCACCGCCAAGGGAGGAAAAGCTCACCGTCGCTGGGGCAAGATTTATTTCTGGGCCATGGCGGTGGTCGGATCGACCGCTTTGGTGCTTGCCCTCTACCGCCCGATCCTCTTTCTGGCGCTGGTGGCGGTGTTCAGCTTTTATGCGGCATTTTCCGCCTATCGGGTTTTATTCCACAAAAACCTGCCCCGAGGGGAAAAGGTGACGTGGCCCGACTGGGTTGCTGCCATCCTGACGTTCGCTTCCAGCTTCGCTCTGGCTTTGCTGGGTGCAGTGAAGCCGGCGCTGGTGCGAAACCTGAGCATTCCAGCGATTCTTTTCGGCTTTATCGGCATGTGGCTGGCTGCCAAGTCGATGTGGCAGTTCCTGCATCCGCCTAAGGAGAAGATGTTCTGGTGGTACGAGCACCTGGGTAACATGCTGGTCAGCTATATCGCGGCATGGACTGCATTCAGCGTGACCACGATCGGCCCCCTGGTCCATGGCGGCTGGGTGATCTGGGTGCTGCCAACCGTCATTGGAAGTCCGGCGATTGCATTGACCACCGCCTATTACAAAAGAAAGTTCGCGCCCCGGCCCAAAATCGGAATGGCCTCGAACGCTTGATGTCTTCAGCGATTGTCTTTCGCGCTGCGTTGCCCGCCGATGCCTATGCGCTCGCCGAACTGTCGATCATGGCCGGAGACGGCCTCTACGAGTTCCTGCTGGAAGAGATGGCGCCGAAAGAGATGCTGGCCGGGCTGATGGCGCGCAGCATGAAGCAGGATGCGGGCGGCTTCAACTGGCGCCATTGTTTTGTTGCTGACGACAAAGGTGTGGTGGGGATGGTCAACGCATTTCCGGCCGCCTGGCTGCGGGAGGAGGAGCAAGACATCCTTCCCCAGGATCGGGTGCGGATCCTCGAACCCATTGACCACGCGCAGGATTGGGAAAGCTTCCTGGTGAACGGGGTCGCGGTTCGTGCCGCCATATCGGCGACAGGGCATAGGGAAGCGGCTTCTGGAGTGGGCCATCGAGCAGGCCAGGGCTGGCGGTTACGCCCGGCTCAGCGCCAATGTGTGGGAAGATAATATTGCCGGTCGTGCACTTTTCGAGAGCCAGGGCTTTTGCCTGCAGACACGGGTCCAAGTAGCAGAACACATTGGGCTTAGTCATGTGGGCAGCAGCTTGCTGATGGTCCGGCCGGGGCTTACGTTTGGGTGATTCAGGGCGTTCGTTCACCGCCACGGAAGGGGAATTGTGGGTTTTCCTGTAACCGGTAAGCTCAACTTATGACTCCCCTGCTCAGTGCTTTCCGGAGACCGCGCTCCCTACACGTTGCCCTGCTGACGCTCGGCGTCTTCGCCTTCTGGTTTCTCTCCGTCCCAAGCGCAGGTTTCTGCCGTCGCAGCAGCCAACAATAGTCCCGCGTTGCCCAGTGGACTTGCTCCCGTGAGCCAACTTGTCGTGGAAGGTTCCCAGTTGGCGCTGGACGGCAATGGAACCCTCTTTCGCTCCGACGATCAGGGAAGGCATTGGCACCCGGTCAAACAGCAATGGGATGGGAAAGCAGTTGAGCTGTTGGGTATACCTGCTTTGACGTCCGCTCCGGGGAGCGGCCAGGCTCCGAGGTCGGACGCAGATCAGGCGTTGTATGCTGCAGTCCTTCTGAAAAGTACCACCGCATTGCATTGGGTCAGCGTGGATCGGGGAAAGACGTGGAGACCCTCCACCCTCGACGACGTACGGCGTAACGACGTTCGCTGGTCCGGCCAGTAAGCATCGCCCATAAAACGTGCCCTCTAAGACTTGTCCTTACCACCGAAGCCGGGTGGCCCATATCTCGCTCGTTTTTCGCGAGATGTGGGATACCGCAGCGTCAACCCGCGAAGCTTCAAACCCAAACGGCAACCACCTGAGACCTCACTGAAGGATCCCGCTCTTGCGGACCATTCGGGCCTGCAGCGGCGTCCAGATAAGCCGTAACGGTGTACTCTTGCGCACGTTCGCAACCACAGTAGGGCGAAAACAGGCAATGCAGGTGCCACCTTCGCGGCGCACGCTCGGATAGACGATGCCCAACGATCCAGCTTCCATCAATTCCACCGTGAGTTGTTGTGATCGCACGTAGCTGGTGGGGCTTAGGGCCTCGTCCGCGACCCCTCGGAGATCGTGGAAGGTGGCAGTGAAATCCGCCAGGTAGTCGTCATACTGAATCTCTTCGCGCTCCTTCCAATCGATCTCCGCGTATTCGATGCTCTTGTGGAAGATCACTTCGGCCTTGGCGGTCGCCAGCTCCAAGCCGGCATACCAGGCGCCGCGCTCCGGGGTGGAGAATCGCCCCCCAAGCGGATTGGCGTGGGTAAAGGCGGCGTTGATCACGTGGTAGTTAGGCACATCGAAGACGAGATCGTGAGCACTGATGCCCGGGCTGCCTTTCTCCTCGGTCAACAGTCGGGCATTGGTCGCATTATCAAGCTCAAACACGAGCTCTAAATCCTCACCACTGGCGATGCGAGTGAGCACGGAATCGTAGTTAGGAGAGTATTTAGCAGGTAATAACCGATGCGTATCGAACTGGCGTATGTTCGAAACCGGAATGGTGACCATGTCTAACCGCCGCGGCGGGCATCGAGCAGGCGGCGCAGAGTATCCATAGCTGGCATGGCTCCGCGCAGGATGTAATCGAGTGGCGTGTGACCGGCAAAGATGGGGTTGGTGTTAGGTAGCTGCATCCATTGATCCGCAAGGCGCTGGCTGTAAAGGATGTTGAGCGCCTTGAAGATTCCAATCAGATACGAAATACGCACCAGCTGGTCCTGGTCCAGGGGTCTGCCAGGGGCCCGCGGGTTCTTCTTGAGCTGATAGTAGGCGCCATTGGAGATGCCGCCAAGCAGCTCGCGTGCATCCTCATCACGGACTTTCCAGTGATCGACGATATTGAACAAGGCTCTCAGGGCCGCAGCGGATAAGCGGCGACGCTCGTCAGCGCGGGAAAGATCGGGCAGCTTGGCCGGAGAGTAGCGGGTTTCGGGGTAAGCGAGAACGCCGGGGCGCGATTTAGGCATGGAATCCTGACTCTCCATTTATGGAGAATTATAACTCCATTATTCCTTTACCAGGAAGTAGACCGCGGCGGTGATGGCGGCAGTGAGGAATACCCACGCGAACTGGTACCAGTAAAAGAAGGGGAAGCCAAAAAGCGCAGGAGTCTCTCGCGCGTAGACCGCAGGAAACAGCAGCCCGACGGCCGGAAGAAGGAGGAGCCAGTTCCAGCGGGCGCTGCGCTTCTTGCTGCCAGTGGCGGCCATGCGAAGGATTATAGACTGAAAGCATGAAGCGCCGCGTCATTGAGCACTATGAAGTGGTTCGCAAGCTGGGCGCGGGCGGTAGTGGAGTCGTTTATCTGGCCAACGACACGCTGTTGATGCGGCCAGTAGTGCTGAAGATATTAAAGCGAGGCGCACTGACGATCGAACGGATGCGGAGTACCGTCCTGCGCGAGGCGAGGCTGGCTTCCGCCATTGAACACCCAAACGTGTGCGCCATCTATGACGTGGGAGATTTAGAAGACGAAGCCTACATCGTCATGCAGTATGTGCCGGGAGATTCGCTGGACAAAATTATCGCCAACGGCCCGGCCAGTGTTCAGCTGGGGCTCTCCGTGGGCATTCAGATTGCGGACGGGTTGAGCGCAGCCCATCGGCTGGGAATTTTCCATCGTGATCTGAAGCCCGGCAACGTGATGCTGACCGATGGCGGGGTAGTCAAGATCCTGGACTTTGGCCTGGCCAGGAGAATCTCCATCGCCGAGGCCGAGTTCGATCCGGCCAAACCGCGTCGCGCCCAAGATGCGTCGAAACGCAAGTCGCGGATGACCTACACCGCGCATGGCGGCACCATCGCCTACATGGCGCCGGAGCAGTTCGTGACCGGGCAAACCAGCGTGCAGAGCGATATCTTCGCCGTGGGCGTGACCCTCTACGAGTTGTTGAGCGGCCGCCATCCGTTCGTCAGGCCGGAGGCGGAAGAGTTTCAGAGCGTGCGCGCGATTCAATTTGCGGAACCGCAACCGCTTATTGAGTGCTCCCCCCAGGTACCCGTCGAGCTGGCGAGTGTGATCGCTACCTGCCTGCAAAAAACGCCCAGCGGACGCTACTCCTCTGCCGCTGATCTGCGCGAAGCATTGCGTACCATCATGAAGACCATGCAGCTCGAAACCGGCATCCTGCCCGGCGATACTGCGACCAACTTGCATGTGCCCGCAGCCGAGCGGGAGAAGCGGACAACCGGATTTCTTTCCATGCTGGCGGAGCGCTTTCGCGAGTCAGCCGATGTGCAGCAGAGGCAGAATACGATTCTCGTTCTCCCCTTCCAGAATTTCGGACAGACGGGTGAGTCGCCGCTGTACGGCTATGCACTGGCGGACGCGATTGCCGCCCGGCTGGCCCGCATGTCATCGCTGGTGGTGCGGCCTTCGAGTTCGTTAATGCAGTTGCCCGTACCCGTGCAGCAAATGGATCCATTGTCGGTGGGAAAAAAGCTGCTGGTGCAGTGGGTGCTGGCGGGTAATTTCATGCGGTCTGAAAAGGGGTTCGATCTCAACTGGCAGCTACTGGATGTGGCAGGGCAGAGCGTGCGTGCCGGCGGCACCATTAGCGTGCCTTCCTTCGATCTGATCGCAGTCCAGACGGAGATTTGCAACGAGGTGTTCGCCACCCTGCAGGGGCTGGGCAAGCTGCAGCAGAACGGGGAGGCGACGCGCAGCGCGCCGATGGCGGAGGCCTTGTCGGAGGAATATCTGCAGGCCCGGGCGCTGCTTTCGTCGTTCATGTCGCGATCCGGCGCCCGGAGCGATTTGGACAAAGCGCGGGAGATGTTTGAAAGCGTAGTGGCTCGTGACGCCGCGTTTGCCCCGGGATGGAGCGGGCTGGGCATCACCCACCTGCAATACGTCCGCCACGGATTGGGCGGCCAATTGCATTTGCTGGCCGCGAGGCGCAGCTTCGATCGCGCGCTCGAAATCGATCCCGGATCGATCGAGGCCAATCTTTATCGCGTGTACATGCTGCTATCACGGGGCGAGAAGGAAAGCGCCCGTCATGGCATCGAGCATCTGCTATTGACCGCGGATAATAACTGGAACGTGCACCTGGTAGCTGGCCAGACTCTGCGCCTGGATGGGATGTACGAAGAAGCGCTGCAGCAGTTCAACCGTTCCCTGCAACTGAACCCCTCAAACGCGCCGATCATCTATAACCACCGCGCACGGGTGTACCAGTATCAGAACCAGTTGGAACTGGCGGAGGAAGAGCTGCAGAAGGGGCTGACACTGGAGCCCAGGCATCCTTTGCTGCGCACCTCGGTCGCCTACCAGAGAATGCGCCAGGGGGATATGCAACAGGCCATCAGCATCCTGGAAGCGGTCATCCACGACGACGAAAGCATGCGCATTGCCTTTCCTACGCTGGCCTTGTGTTATGTACAGGTCGGGGAGCGGGAACGGGCGACATCGCTGATTGAAGAAGATTCGTTATCTGCCGCGGAGGCCGATAGCGAGATGGCGTATCGCCTGGCGACCTACTTCGCAGTAGAGGGGGATGAGAGCGAGGCCCTGCACTGGCTGCGGCGCGCGATCTATCTGGGTAATGAAAATTATCCGTGGTTCTCAAAAAATCCGGCCTGGAACAGGCTGCACGGGCACACGGATTTCGAACGCATCCTGGAGGATTTGAAGAAGAGTCACAGGGTTAATCAGAAGACCTGGCGGCGGCTCTTGGAGAGGGTGCCTACAGAGAAGCTCGTCTAGCTTTCACATCGGTAATTTGAAGCGGTGCGACCGTTCAGTTCTGCCGTGCAATGGGCGAAACAAGCCGCGGAAGACTCAGACGAAGGGCACGGCTTCAGCCGTGCCGCGTGGGTTGGGGGTTAATGAGGGCTTTAGCCCCTGAGGTACGCTTTTTGCAATGTTTAGGTAGAAAGCATACCTCAGGGGCTAAAGCCCTCAGGTGCGGATGGGATTACGGCACGGCTGAAGCCATGCCCTTCGTCTGAGTCTTTCACCACATGTAGCCTTCGTCGATTCATGGGCGAGGCATCCGTAGCACTCTCAAAAACTTTGCGGCAGCAACTCTGTCTTCTGATCCTGCGCCGCAGTCAGAAACATCGGATCCGTGAGGCTGAACACAACCGTAGATTGAGCCGGCAGATTTGCGGACCAGTTTGTCCGCAGCCAGTGCGCAGTGACAACGCCGGCCCCAACGGCCGTGCCCACCACGGCGCCGACGCCGCCACCGACAGCTGCGCCGAGAACGGCGCCTCCACCGGCGCCCACACCCAATTCGGCGAGGGTGCGTTTTCCGTGCTCATTCGCGACAATGTTGCCTTCGCCCTTAGCCTTGGTGTTCGAGCCAAAGGTATCGATGACCTGTGCGTGCAGATGGTAGCGCGTGCCGTCCGGCAAAACGAATTCATCCGGGCGGAGATGGATGACAGAGCCCCCGTTGAGGCGATTACCAGCGGCTGCATATACCACCCTGCCGTGCAACTCGGAGCCGATGGGGACAATCACTTTGCCGTTGCGCATTACATCCTCGGTGACCGTGCCCTTGAACGGTGTATTCGGCTTCGTGGAGGCAGCGTCGATATCCTCCAGCATACGAACCTTGAACACGGTTCCAGCAGGTAGCGCATTCGCGGGTCCGGCGACATAGGTGACGATGCCGTCATCGCGATTGTCCGTCGGCGTTTCGAAGCTGCGGCCACGCAGTGCAGCTGCGCGGTGAGGCGCGTAGTCATCTGCCGATGGAGGTAGCGGAGTTTCGATAATCCCCGCGTCGGGGTTGCTTTGCGCGGCTGGAGGCGGCGCAGGCCGCGTTGCTGCCGGAGCGGGCGCCGGCGCCGGCGTACTTACCGCCGGAGGAGTAGCAGGAGCCTGTTCGGAGGTGTTGATCGCATCGCTTGCCGGTGGCACAGAGACGCCTTCATACGGGCTGGGCTTGGCTTGCTGTGCAATGAGAAACGGAGAACTCAGAGCCAAACTCAGAGCTGGGGTGGCCGCGGCGGCCAAGGAAAAACGTGTCTTTTTCATAGCTATCCCTAACCTGAAACCTAAGCGCAGTAACACTGCACTTACAGATTAGTCCAAGCTTACATCTGAAGCCTCAACAACAAAAGGAAAGAACCACGGGGGTAACATGCAATGCATGCAAACCCGCTTTCACGGAACTTGATGCTGCCTTTGTTAGAATTTGATCTGACGCGAAGATGGGAAGTTTCATTCACACCATTGCCGGGGCAGATGGAAAAGCGATTGCCGTCGATCGCCGTGTCCCCCTCAAAGATCGTTTACGACACCACATTACAAGGAGTGATATGACTGAGATCGTTGCCATTCACGCGCGCGAGATCCTGGATTCCCGGGGGAATCCCACGGTAGAAGCCGATGTGCTTCTCGCGGGCGGAGCCATGGGCCGCGCGGCTGTACCCAGCGGCGCCTCTACCGGCGAGCACGAAGCCGTGGAGCTGCGCGATGGTGACAAGGCGCATTACCTGGGCAAGGGAGTGCTGCACGCCGTGGAGAATGTCGAGAGCGTGCTGGCCCCCGAGTTGGCTGGCATGGATGCGGCCAACCAGCGGTTGATCGATGCCACCATGATTGCCTTGGACGGCACGGAGAACAAAGGAAAGCTGGGCGCAAATGCGATCCTTGCGGTTTCGATGGCCTGCGCACGAGCCGCTGCCAACGCGCTTCGAGATTCCGCTCTATCGCTACCTGGGTGGAGTGAACGCGTCGGTGCTGCCGGTGCCGATGATGAACATCATCAACGGCGGGGCCCACGCCGACAACAATGTGGACTTTCAGGAATTCATGGTGATGCCCGTAGGCGCCGAGCGTTTTGGCGACGCTCTGCGGTGGGGGGTTGAAGTCTTTCACACCTTAAAAGGTGTGTTGAAGAAGAAGGGATACTCGACCTCGGTGGGCGACGAGGGCGGCTTTGCTCCCTCTTTGAAGTCCAATGTGGAAGCCATTGAAGTGATCCTGGAAGCGATCGAGCTGGCGGGATACAAGGCAGGCGAAGAAATCGCCATTGCACTCGACCCGGCAGCCAGCGAGTTCTTTGACAAGGATAAGGGGCGATACGTCTTCAAGAAGAGCGACAAAAGCGAGAAGACCAGCGAAGAGTTGACTCGTTTCTGGGAGAACTGGGTACGGCAGTACCCAATTATTTCGCTCGAAGATGGATTGGCCGAAGACGATTGGGCCGGCTGGAAGTTCCTCACCAAGGAGATGGGCGAGCAAGATACAGCTGGTGGGCGATGATCTGTTCGTGACCAACACGGAACGGCTGCAGCGGGGCATTGAGGAGAACATAGGCAACTCCATCCTGATCAAGGTGAACCAGATCGGAACCATCAGCGAGACGTTCGAGGCGATTGCCCTGGCTCGCCGCTATGGATACACCTCTGTTATTTCCCATCGCAGCGGCGAAACGGAAGATAGTTTCATTGCCGATCTGGCAGTCGCCACGGGCGTCGGCCAGATCAAGACCGGCTCTGCTTCGCGCACCGACCGCATTGCGAAGTACAACCAGTTGCTGCGCATCGAGGAGGAACTCGGGCAAGGGGCGGAGTTTCTCGGCCGCGCAGCAGTCAACGCTGGGGAGTAAGAGTGGCGCTGAAAAAACCGGTGGTACTGACGATTCTGGATGGCTGGGGCTATCGTGCGGATAGCTTCGCCAATGCCATAGCCCTGGCGCGCAAGCCTACTTACGACAAGCTCTTAGCGGAATATCCTCACAGTTTGCTTCATGCTTCTGATCACTTCGTCGGCTTGCCCGATGGACAGATGGGCAACAGCGAAGTGGGCCACCTGAACATCGGGTCAGGACGGGTGGTGCACATGGACATCACGCGCATCGACGACCTGATTCGGTCGGGCGAATTCTTCCGTCATCCGGTGATCGTGCAGGCGCTGAAGCACGCGGGTGAGCAGGGACGCGCCCTGCATCTGCTGGGGCTGGTCTCCGATGGCGGCGTCCACTCTCAACAGGAGCATCTCCACGCCTTGTTGCTGGCAGCAAAACAGCATGGTCTGGAGCGGGTCTTTGTCCACGCCTTTCTCGATGGCCGCGACACCCTGCCCACCAGCGGCGTGGGGTATCTCGAAAAGCTGCAGCGCAAGATCAATGAAATCGGAGTGGGCAAGATTTCGAGCGTAGGCGGCCGCTACTTTGCCATGGATCGGGACCGGCGTTGGGAGCGCGCGAAGAAAGCCTTTGACGCCATGACTGGCAAGACGGAGGGCGGGGCATATAGCGATCCCATCGCCAGGATCAAAGAGTGTTATCACAACGGGGTAACCGACGAGTTCGTAGAGCCGTTCGTGGTGGTGGACGCGGCGGGCCGGCCCGTCGCCTCGGTAAGCGATGGAGATGTCTGCATCTGCTTTAATTTTCGCGCCGACCGCGTGCGCCAGATCACGCGGATCCTGGCACGAAACAGTGGACTGACGAAAAATGATGGCAAGGAACTACCCGGGGCAGAGGATCTGGACAAGGCGATTCCACCGGCCGAGGTGCCAAAGCAACTGCACTACGTGTGCATGACGCAGTATGACAAGCAGTTCTCCCTGCCCATGGTGATCCTGCCCGAGTCCATGGAGAATCTACTCGCAGACATGCTGGCCCAGGCGAACCTGCGCAATTTGCGGATTGCCGAAACTGAGAAGTATGCCCACGTGACGTACTTCTTTAATGGCGGCATCGAGAAGCCCTTTGCCGGCGAAGACCGCGTGCTGGTGCCGTCGCAGAAGGTGGCAACCTACGATCTGGCTCCGGAAATGAGCGCGGCGGGCATTGCCGACGCGGTGATCAAGGCGATTGGCGATCCGGCCTTCGACCTCGTGGTGGTGAATTTTGCCAACGCCGATATGGTAGGGCACTCGGGCAAGCTGGAGCCGACGATTCAGGGGGTGGAGACGATTGACGCCTGCCTGGGTCGCATCTATCAGACCCTTAAGCAGCGGGGTGGATCGATGCTGATCACGGCAGACCACGGCAATGCCGAGTTGATGATCGACCCTGGTACGGGAGGACCGCATACATCGCACACCACCAACCCGGTACCGATTATTCTGGTCAGCGACCAGGCGGCTACGTATCGGCTGCGCGACGGCGGTTCGTTGCGCGACATTTCTCCCACCCTGCTGGGCATGCTGGGTTTAGAAAAACCGGGACGCATGACCGGCGGCGATCTGCGGGTGCAAATCAACCCGAACCCATGACCTGTCGATACCCTATGCCACGAGTAAAGAGTCGCTATAATCCGTAAACCGGGCCCGTAGCACCGCCACCAAGCATCAGCGAGGAGGAACGATGGCAGGTAAGTTCGAAATCAGTAAAGCGAAAGACGGTGATTACCACTTCCATCTCAGGGCCGCAAATGGACAGATCATCCTGACCAGTCAGATGTACAAGGAGAAGTCCTCGGCTGAGGGTGGGATTGAGTCGGTAAAAAAGAACGCAACAGAGGATCACAATTACGAGCGCAAAGAAGCCCACAACGGCGCTCCCATGTTCAACCTTAAAGCGGCCAATCACCAGGTCATCGGTACCAGCCAGCTTTACGAGAGCACCGAAGCCCGCGACCACGGCATCGCCTCCGTCAAAGAAAACGCCCCTACGGCGACTGTCCACGACGTAACCGCATAGGACGCTCCCGAACTCCCACACCTCGTGGACACGGGGTCCGCCCGAGTCGAAGCCTCCGTGTGCTGCCGATTAAGAAGCACCCAGACTTAATCCCGCCGGTTGGCCCATTCAAGCCGTTTTTTGGCTGGAGTGGGCTACACATCTAAATCAGAGTTATGTCCCCGCAACGTGTCTTGCGGCTGACAGACCGTCACGGCCGGCAGGTGACGGCCGCCTAACCTTGGGACGTTCATCCAAGACCGACGTTGGGTCCCCATATCCCGCTGGTTTTTCGCGAGATGTGGGATACCACCGCGCTGAACCAGAAGTTTTCCACTCCACACAAGAACGTCATGGTTCGTTGGATCCCACGTCTTGCGAAGACTCACTTTGCGGCTGAAGCGGGACTGGTTGGCGGTTTCTTTTGCCGGAAGTCGTCGATCTTTTTGTCCAGAGCCTGCCCCAGGGTCGAATCCACTTTGTAGGTTCCGTCAACCACACTGGATTTCGCGTAGTAATCATCCTTGTCCTTGCGCACGTCAAGCGTCTGCACGCCGGTATCACCCGTCAGCTTTACTGTTGCCAGCGGAGTCGCGCGGGCAAATGCCGCTGCGGCATCATTGGTCGTGCTGAGATCCATTTTCGCGCTGGTCATGACGCGGACAAGGTCGTTGACCGTGGTGCTATCCGCTGGCGACGTTGAGGGCTTTAAAATCTGCCACCCGTCTTTAGTGCGTTCGAATTCCAGGTCTGCACCCTTCTTGCGTACCTCAACCCGGCTTACCTTATCAGCGTTCAACGTTAGCAGGCTCTTATCCCGCAGATCATTCAGGCTTTTTGCCAGGCTGCTTTTGTTATAGCTCGCGATCGTGAAAACCCTGGGATCACTGGCCAGCGCGGCGTAGACATCTCCACCGGCGGGCGTGTCGTCGCCCAGTAGCAATTGCCGCATGGTGTTGTCCTTGCCGCGAATATCGAGCTCGACCGGGGCCGGGTCGAGACCGTATTGCTTGCGATTGACGGCTTTCTCTTCAACAACGCGATCGGCATTGAGCGCCGAAAGCGTTGAGAGCACGCCGGCAACCGCCTCCTGATCGGCTGGGTAAGGTCCTGGTTCGGTAATCTGCCACAGACCAGCCGCAGTCTTCTTGAGCGCGACCGGTTCCTTCTGTTTAATAACCAGCTCAGTTACGTTTGCCGGATCGATCCTGACGATCACAGGTGCGGGGTTGGGGGAAATCCCGGCGCCCGCTTCTTCCGCCGGTTTGCGGTGCTGCGACCAGTAAAGAACGCCCCCGAGCGTGGCGAGAATCACAACTGCAACGATCAGACCACGGAAATTCATAGGCAAACGAAGCTCTTATCTTCTCTTCCACCACACCAGCGTTCCGGCAATCACCACCAGCAGAGGCAACACGAACTGGCTGGTCGCTCGCACCAGAACCAACTGGGCCCTGGTCATCGTAATGCGGCGGTCTTCCGGCGGCTTGGGCCGGATGGAAATCAGGTCCTCGTCCGACGACAGCCAATTCACGGCATTTAATGCCAGATCGCCGTTGCCGTTGAAGCCAAGGAAGCGGTTGGCAGCCCAGGAGGAACTCCCGGTCACCACAAAGCGGCCCTGAGAGTTTTGCTTGCCGGTGTTATATGAACCCGCCGCCGCAATGGTCAGCGGCCCTTTGCGATTCTTGGGGTCGGCAACGCTGACCTCTGGCGAACTCAGGTTAAAGGTAGCCAGACTACTGCTCGATGAATCGAATAGTTTCTCAACACTCGTCTTGTCGGTGTTCTTTATTTCCATCGAGCGCGAGAGAGGGAAGCCGACGGCACTGCCGCGCATCTGCGCTACGATCGGCTGAGACGCGTAGGTGGTCACGAGCGCCACCTGGGGCCCAAGCCCGGCAAGCTGGCCCACAGGGTTCAGATCGAGAATCATATCTTTATCGAGGGTCACGCCCCAACTCTGCAGCAGGTTGGTCAGGGCATCGTTTGCCGCAATCTCAGAGCGCCCGAATTGAATGGGCGGATCGAGCATAAAGAATCCGCGCCCGCCATTTTCGACATAGGTTTTGATCGCGTCCACCTGTGGTTGCTGGTAGTCGTGTGTGGGCCCGGCCACCACCAGGGTCGTGCAGTCGGCCGGTACTTCAGCCTTTTGCAGCAGGTCGATGCTTTTGGACTGATACTCATCCTTGGCTAACAGATCCTTGAATTGTGACAATCCGTCGCGCTCTGTGTCGTCTATGGCATGCTCTCCGCTGCCGGCGACGAAACAAACGGTGCGCGTCGTGCCTTTCAGGTCGCGGATGAAGGCTCCGGTGATCCCTTCTTCCGTCATGCTTTTGGCAGTCTCTTTCTTATCACCGATCTGCACCACGGCTGTGCCGAAATCACGGATTCCAGCTGCGCGCGCCAACTGTGGATTCTTGTCCGGATCCACATACTCGACGTGTACCTTGGGCGACAGGCTCGCATATTCATCCAACAGGTCTTTCCCCTGTTGGAACCGTGTGCTCTGGTTGAAATAGGTGATGCTGGCATTTTGCGTGAGCCCGCCTACGATCTTTTTCGTCTGATCGGACAGGCTATACCGCTTGTTCGAAGTAGTATCGAAAGATTTGTTGTACCGGTTGGCCAGCATATTCGCCACCACCACGATGGCGATCACCACCAGGATGTAAAGTGTCGCGTAGGCTCCATATTTCGTCTGCCTCGCTCTTATCCACTGATTCGCCATCTAGGACCTCCAGCGCAGGGATTCCATCGAGCGCGCCGTGAAAAAAAGCCCCAGGAAGATGCCGGTGAGGTAAAAGATCACGTCTTTCACCTCGATGACTCCTTTGGCGAAGGATTCGAAGTGGGTAATGACCGAGAGATAGGCAAGCACCGTGGCCCAGGTTGCGGACTCATAGCCGCTGGTCCACTCCAGTACCCAAAGCAAGAGGCAAATGCCAAAGGTGGCAGCTCCGGCGATAATCTGATTTTTGGTTAAGGTCGAGATAAACGTTCCCAGTGCAAGCAACGTGCCCGCCTGTAACAGCAACCCCAGGTATCCGACAGCCAGCGGCTTCCAATCGGGCTTACCGTAGTGGAAGAGAAAGGCAAAATTGATCGCGGTAAAGAGCAGCAGGCACGCGTACAGAATCATCGCCGCCAGCCATTTTCCCACGATGACCTCGGCGTCGCGGATGGGAGAGGTGGCCAGCAATTCGATCGTTCCGGAACGCTTTTCCTCGGCAAACAGGCGCATGGTGATCATGGGAATAAAGAAAAGTCCCACCACGCTGACGTTCGAAAGCAGCGGCCGGATGATTTGCTCGTTGATGTTCATGGGAAAAGCCTGGCCGCGCAGCTGCATCTCCATACCCTCGATCACGAAATAGCCAAGGGCGTTCCAGAAGAAGAAGCCGAAGATCAAACCGAACATCGTCAGCAGCAGGTAGGCGATGGGAGATACAAAATAACTCCGCAGCTCTTTGCTGCAGATGGTCCACGTGTTTCTCATGGTTGCGGAGCCTCGCTTCCGGTGAGCTGAAGGAAGATCTCCTCCAGGCTTCTGGCAGCAGGACGAAGTTCGATGAGATCCCAACCCGAAGCGACGACAGCCCGTGCCAGATCACCCCGAACCAGTTGTCCCTTCTGGCTTTGCACTTCAAAGATCAGACCCGTATCTTTGCCGTTGGTACACAGCACGCGGCTGACGCCTGGAATCGCCTCGAGTTTCTGCTGCACCAACAGGGGGTCGGGCTGGCCGTCGCGAACGGCGACTTCGAGCACCAGCGATTCGGCATCGCGCGCCCGCGCCTGCAGGTTGCGTACTGAATCGGTCGCCACCAGCTTGCCCTTGTTGATAATCAGCACTTGCTCGCAAGTCTGTTCGACCTCGGGAAGGATATGCGTGCTGAGAAGGATGGTATGGTCGCCGGCCAGGCCCTTGATCAGGTCGCGGGTTTCGTTGATTTGTTTCGGATCGAGGCCCGCCGTGGGTTCGTCAAGGATCAACACGTCGGGATTGTGGATGATGGCCTGTGCCAGACCCACCCTTTGCCGATAACCTTTAGAGAGCTTGCCCAAAAGCTTGGTTCTGACGTCTGTGACGAAGCAGCGGTCACATACATAGTCGACCCGCTTTTCAAGCTCAGCGCCCGAGAGGCCCTTCAGCTTGCCCACGAAGCGCAGATATTCTGCTGTCTCCATTTCAGGGTAGAGAGGTGGAGTTTCGGGAAGGTATCCAATCCGCTTCTTGACCTCGAAAGGCTGTTCCAGCACATCGAAGCCTGCAATTGAGGCCGTGCCGGCGGAGGGCGAAAGGAAGCAGGTGAGTATGCGCATCGTCGTTGTTTTTCCGGCGCCATTGGGCCCCAGAAATCCAACGATCTGGCCCTTGGCCACAGAGAAGGAGATTTGATCAACAGCAACTGCGCGCGCGTACCTTTTTGTGACGTCTTTGACTATGATCATGGGTGGCAGAATTTTGCCGGTAACCCGGCTTTGGAGATCCTCGAAGCGTTCACAGAGGAGCTCTGTGGAAAACAACAACACCATCATCGTAAAAAGGAGATTCCGTTCATGTCAATTCCTGCAATCGGAATGGTCTCCCACTGACTCCAGCAGAATTCGAATCAACTCTCCCGCTCCGCGCATCCCCTATAGGCTGATCTAGTCAAAACCGGGAATCCCGATTTCTTACCGCACTCCTGCACAACGCCTTCGCTAAGGGATGGAATGAGCGCCGCCTCCGGCACACTAACTCAGGCAGATCATGACTGGAAGCCAAAGACAAACCCCTGGCTGATCGCCTTCGTGGTTTCGCTGGCAGCCTTCATGGAAGTACTCGATACCAGCATCGCCAATGTAGCCCTGCCCCACATCGCCGGCAACCTTGGCGCCAGCCAGGACCAGAGCACCTGGGTACTCACCTCCTACCTGGTTTCGAACGCCATTGTCTTGCCCATTAGCGGCTGGCTGGTTAGCGTGTTCGGGCGTAAGCGCTTCTTCATGACCTGCATCGTCATCTTCACCGTCAGCTCCCTCCTTTGTGGCATCGCGCCCAGCCTGGGGATTCTTCTGGTTGCACGTGTGATACAGGGTGGGGGAGGGGGCGGCCTGCAGCCCATGGCGCAGGCAATTCTGGCGGACACTTTTCCGCCGCGTCTCCGCGGGCTCGCTTTCTCCCTGTATGGCGTCACCGCTATCTTCGCGCCTTCGATCGGTCCCACCCTCGGTGGGTGGATCACGGACAACTACACCTGGCGGTGGATTTTCCTGATGAACCTGCCGGTGGGCATTCTGGCCGTCTTTCTCGTCTATACGCTGGTTGAGGATCCACCCTATTTGACTCGGGCGCGCGCTTTGGGCAGGCGGGTAAAACTCGATTACGTGGGCTTCTCATTGCTGGCCCTGGGGGTTGGGGCTCTGCAGATCCTGCTGGACAAGGGGCAGGAAGATGACTGGTTTGGCTCGAACTTTATTGTCACCTTGATCGTGATTGCGAGTGTGTGCCTAACCATACTGGTGGTTTGGGAGCTCTATCAAAAAACCCCCATTGTCGATGTCCGGCTGTTCAAGAATTTCAATTTCGCTACTTCGAGCATGATGATGTTCGTGGTTGGCGGTATGTCGTTTGCGACCACAGTATTGGTGCCCCAATTTCTCCAGGTCAACATGGGATACACCGCGGAGTCTGCGGGTATGGTTCTTTCCGCCGCGGGCTTTGTTTTGCTGGGGGCCTTGCCTTTCATCGGCATGCTGGCCGGCCGGTTCCAGGGTCGCTATCTGATCGCGACAGGTTGGCTTTTGCTGACCTTCAGCATGTTCTTATCGACCCGGCGCATCGATCTGCTGATCAGTTTCAACTCGGCCACGCTGCTGCGCATCGCGCAATATGCCCCCTTGGGCCTGGTCTTCATCCCCACCACCGCGGCTGCTTATTACGGCATGCCCAAGGACAAGAACAACGCCGTTGCCGGGCTGGTGAATTTTATGCGAAATATCGGCGCCAGCGTGGGAACTTCGGTGGTGACGACGGTGCTTGCGCGGCGCGACCAATTTCATCAGGAAAGGCTGGGCAGCAACATTACCGCAGGGAACCCGGTTCTCCGCGGTACGCTTAACGGCCTCGAACAACAGCTGCAGCAAGGCGGCATGAGTGCACATGACGCGCTCAACGGCGCCTACGGGCGTGTCTATCAAAATCTGCAGCTACAGGCCTCCACGTTGTCGTACATCGACACCTTCTGGCTTCTGACGGTGGCGGCCGGCGCCATGTTTTGCCTGACGTTTGTGTTGAAGAAGAATGATCCCCGCGGGGGCGAGAAGGTCGTGGCCCATTAACTGCTTCGCAAGTGTTAGGCTGCGAGCATGGAACCTGTCGTTGGATCGACTCTGGATGCCCATGGCATGTTAGCCGTCGCGTTGGAACAAGCTCGCATCGGCTTTGCTGAGGGTGGTGTGCCGGTTGGAGGAGCGATCTTTCGCACCGACGGCACCCTGCTCGGCGTGGGGCACAACCGCCTGGTGCAGCAAGGCAACGGCTCACTTCATGGCGAGACCGACGCCTTTCGCGCGGCCGGGCGCCGCCCGACCTGGCACGACACAATCCTGGTCACCACGCTAGCCCCGTGCTGGTATTGCAGCGGCCTTATCTATCAATTCCGCTTCCGCCAGGTGATCGTGGGCGATAGCGTGAATGCCCAGGGCGGCATGCATTGGCTTAAGGAGCAGGGCATCGAGATTGTCGATCTACACAGCCAGGAATGTATCGACCTGATCGCCACGTTTCAACGGATGCGCCCGGATCTGTGGAAAGAATGCATTGGGGAGGCCTGAGTTGGAACAGCTCAAAGAGAAAATGCGTGCCACCTGGATGGCCGGCGATTTCGGCAAGATAGCGGAATATTCTGCCAAAGATGCTGAGCACTTTGTCGACTCCCTTGGCATCGCAACCGGAATGCGTGTGCTGGACGTCGCCTGCGGCACCGGCAACCTGGCCATACCTGCGGCCCGCACAGGTGCGCAGGTCACGGGTGTCGACATCGCAACCAACCTCCTGAGTCAGGCGCGCCAAAGAGCCACAGCAGAGGGTCTTCAGATAACTTTTGAAGAAGGCGACGCGGAGCGGCTGCCCTTTCCTGATGCTGAATTCGATGTGGTTATGAGCATGTTTGGCGCGATGTTCGCGCCAGATCCGGAACAGGTCGCGTCTGAACTTGCCCGGGTTTGCAGGCACGGCGGGAAAATCGCCATGGCCAACTGGACTCCGGAAGGTTTCGTAGGAAAGATGTTTCGCCTTACCAACCGTTACTTGCCGCCTCCAGTGGAACTCCCAATGCCCACGCTCTGGGGGGATGAGGCCGTGGCTCGGCTAAGCCTAACCTCCAATGGCGTGCGAGTAGAAACCACTCGACGCCACGCAATCGTATTCGACTACCCATTTCCTCCCCGCGAAGCAGTGCAATTCTTTCGCCACTACTTCGGACCCACCAAGGTTACCTTTTCGCGATTGGACGAAGTCCGCCAGATCGAGTACCGAGACGATCTGGAGAAGTTATGGTCGGAACATAATCAGGCTCGTAGCGGAAAGACTCTCATTCAAAATGAATATCTGGAAGTGATCGGCACCCGCTTATGACAACCGGGGAATTCTACCTGTAGCGGAACGTCGGGTGCCCCACATCCCCGATTTCCTGCGGACTTGGGTCGCTCCCATGAACTTCATGCGCCTTTCATTAAAGAAAGGCGCACACGCTACTGTGTCGAGTGCCCCGCCCAGGAAAGTCGGGGCATCTCGCTCGTTTTTCGCGAGATGTGGGATACCACGAACCTTAACTTCATTTGCCGATTGTTAAGCCAAAAACTAGCAGGTTTAGGACTACTGGCCGCACTCTGCCAGCGGTGCAAGGTTACGGCCATAGTGGCGCAGCGCAGTTTGCAGCGTGGTCGAAGTATGTGCCCAGGTTTCGTCGGCGGCGTCCACCTGCCCGTGCAGGCCGGTGAACAGCAGCGTCTTGGTGCTCCCGCAAACCTCGACCTTCTCGGATGGACGAGAGGGCCCCGTCTTTTCCACCACTTCAGGATCGCCATACAGAGGTTCTCCCCCCACCATCACCAGCATCACCTGTGCGGCGGTTGCGTGGGTCAGCGTCCAATAAGCGTCATGTTTTTTAACATCGCTCTCCGGCTTAATCACCAGGACATCGGCATCGTGACCAGGTGCGAGCGCACCCAGACGATCGCTCGCCCCAATCATATCGGCAGGCGTGGAAGTAGCCATGGCTACCAGCTCGCGATCGGTGAACAGATGGGGCGTTTGGGTTTCGTTCCAGGCGGCGGCAAACTTCAATTCCGCCAAAAGGCCGTCGCTGCCGGTAGGGCTCCAGTCCGGCGCCAGCGCAATCTTAACGTGTGCGGTCTTGGCGGCGGCGACATCGGCGGTACTGCCGTAAAGCTCCAGATTGCTGCGGGGCGACCAAATCAGGTTGACTCCGTGAGCGGCCATCTCTACATAGTCGGCAGGTTGCAGCGCAACCCCGTGGATCAGCGAGACCCCCGGAACCAGCAATCCACGGCCCTTCAGCATCTCGAATTCTCGCGCTGCGGAGGCATTCTCGTGACCACCTTCGCCGAGATGAATCAAAAACGCATGGAGCTGATGGTTTGCCAGCTTCTGGCGAATGGGGGTGAGGTCGCTCTCCGTCATCTGGAGCGGAAATACGTTGTACGCAACATGCCATTCGTCTTCGCTATCGAGGTTATGCACCAGCCCCATGCTGCAGGCATTGGCGAGGCTGCCGACCGCGGAGGTCTCCCCTTCGGTGATGGCTTTGACTTCGGCGTAGCGCTCCATCTCGCATTCGAGGCCATCGGCCACCATCGCCTCATGCGGGGACTCGATCAAGGTCTGATAGATCGGCTTCTGCTGCCAGTCGTAGCGATTACCGAACACCTCTGTTGGGTGCCAGCGAGGAAAGACATTGTAGGTGAGATGGTTGTGCAGGTCGATAAGGCCAGGCGCGATGACCCCATTGGTGTCGATGACGGTCGTATTCGCCGGCAGCTTCACCTTGGTCCCGACGGCTGTGATCTTGTTTTGCTGAATCAGGACGGTCCCGTTCTCGACGATCCCGCCGGGCGTGACCAGGGTGCCGCGCAGTGCGAAGCCGGAGGACGGGGATTGGGCTAATAAAGGACACACGCATAGCCCCAGCATTAGCAGCCGGATGAGATTTGGCATTCATCCATTATGGGGCCTGAACCACGCTCATTGAGGCTTGACGGGTAAGAAGAAATCTACGGAACGGTATGCCACAGAGCACAATGGCCACCCCAATCAGGGCTGGTACAGGATCATGCAGAAGGATAAGCAACGCGATCAGCGTCGACAAGACAATGAAGGTGATCGGGGCGACCGGAAACCACCAGCCTCGAACCCGTTCCCTCAATCGGAAAAGCGTGGAACCGGCCAGCGCCAGGAAGATGACTGCCGAAAATATGATGTAAGACAGCACCCGGTCGAAGGCACCGAGGAAAAGCACCGCGAGCGCAAGGCCGGTCTGCAGAAGGATGGCATTTGCCGGCGTTCCGAAGCGGGGATGTAGTTTTCCGAAAACAGAAAAGAAGGCGCCGGATTGCGCCATGGCATAGCAAACCCGAGGTGCCGCCATGGTAATGGCCGCTATACCGCCGCAGACGCACACCAGCACACAGGCGGATAGGACACGCGCGCCGGAGGCCCCAAACAGCACCCCACCGAACTGGGCGACAAAGGCGGTGTTTGAAGTAACTCGGTCAATCGGAAGAACTGCCAGGAACGCAGCGCTGATAAGTAGATAAATGACCGTGACCACCGTGACGCCACCGACAAATGCCAGAGGCAATGTCCGCTTCGGATTGCGGATTTCCCCCGCGATCTTGCTCGCCTCCCACCAGCCACCGAAGCTGAAGAACGCGCTCATCACACCTCCCGCTATCGCCGGAAAGAGCGCGTCCGAGCCGGGGCGGCGTACTCCAAGCGGCAGTAGGTTCGACACATGGGCGTGACCCGAAGCAATTGCCCAGCCAACCAGCGCGAACAGGATGAGAAGTTTGAAGCCATTGACGAACGACATGACGGCGGCACTGAAGCGCGTCCCGATGAGGTTAATGGCGCCGAATAGGCAAAGAAGCAACGCGGGAACAATAGCCAGTCCCGCCTGCCCCGGCGGCAGCAGTTGGGCCACATACGGCGCGGCGCCCACGGCCAGCGCTGCGGCCACGCCCGGGTACATGACGATGGAGCTCGTCCAGCCATAGAGGAAGGCGACTTGCTCGCCATAGCCGGCCCGCAGATAGACGTACTCTCCTCCAGATTCAGGAAAGCGAATGGCGAGCGCGGAATAAGTGAGCGCGCCGCACATGGCCATCAACGCGACACCGAGCCAGACCAGGCCAAGCAGCAACGGCGATCCCAACGACTTGGCCATAGCCGCGGGGGTAAGAAAAATCCCCAGGGCGATCGATTCTCCCGTAACCACAGCGATGGCTGCCGCCAGACCTAGCTGACGTTGTTCCTGGTTCTTCTGCTGCTGCATTAGGCGATTATGCTACGTTGCCTTTCCTTATGGCGCCTCCACCTGGAGGTTGGCTTTCCTACCCACCGATAGGCTGAAGACACCCTCGCTTGTTTTATTTAGATTTGCCCCTCACGCTAAACGAAGCCCATCTCCCCGGCGGGTGCTGGACGGGTGCCCCTTGTTCGTCCTGGCGTACGTGGGCCGAAAATATGGGGCGCAGCCCCTTTCCAACGCTTCTGCTCCGCGGGCAAAATCGCTACATCTTCGGCAACGGCGTTGAGCTGGTCCCGGAAGAGGCTTTTTGCAGATTCGGCGCGCGCATAACCGAGAAAGGCTACCTACTCGATTGAGAATCCACAAGGACCGGTATTCACGAATAGCATCCTGCCTGCTGTTGGCATTTGCTTCCGCTACAGTTACAGCGTCCGCACAGACCGCGGGCGAAACCGCCGGACACGACTTCTTTCGTGTGTCGCTCGACCATACTTTTGCCGTCCCCGTTTCCGGACGCCTCCTGCTGTTCATCGCGCCCAATACCGGAGATGCGAAGGATGCGAAATACGTTGACATGAACATGATGTCTCCCGCCAGCGTCTACGTCGCCGCCAAAGAAGTCCCTCATCTGGCTCCTGGAGACTCCGTCGATATCGATGCGGACGACATCGTGTTTCCCGGGCCGCTCTCCAGGGCGCCCGCGGGCAGCTATCGCCTGCAGGCCGTCCTCGATGTCTATCACAACTACAACTATCAAGGCCGCGTTGCCGGTGACATCGTCAGCGCGCCGGTCACCGTGAGCGTGCCGCTGAGCGGGGCTCCTGCTATCACCCTCTCGCAAACGGTTCCGGAACCGCCGGATCCGTTAGCGCAAAGGCCGGACGTGGATTCGGCACTGAAGCCCCTGGACATGATCAGCCCTGTGCTTACCACCTATTGGGGACGCGAGATTCACATGCGCGGATGGGTGTTGTTGCCCCCTGGGTACGGGGCTCATCCAGCAAACCACTACCCTACGGTGTATTTCACCCACGGCTTCGGGGGCACGCTCCCAGGATTGCGAGAGCGCTACGCACCGATTCTGTATGACCGCATGAAGCAGGGTCGCATGCCGGAGATGATCTGGGTGTTGCTCGATGAAAGCAGTCCGACCGGTACCCATGAGTTCGCGGACTCGGTGAATAATGGGCCCTGGGGCACCGCTCTCACCACGGAGCTGATCCCCAGTATTGAACATCAATACCGGATGGATGCGCGTCCTTCGGGGCGCTTCCTGCAGGGACATTCCTCGGGAGGCTGGGCGACGCTGTGGCTGCAGACCCGCTATCCGAAAATCTTCGGAGGCACGTGGTCGACCTCGCCCGATCCCAGCGACTTCCATTTCTTCAGTACGGTCGATATCTACGCCGCCCATGCAAACATGTACCGCAGTCCTGACGGCACACCAAGCCCGATGATTCGGGAGCACGGCCAGCCTCGTACCACGATGAAGCAGTTGGCCCAGCTGGAGGCCGTCGTCGGGCCGTATGGCGGCCAACTCGCATCCTTTGAATGGGTCTTCTCCCCGCGGGGTCCGGATGGCCGGCCAGCGCCTCTCTTCGATCGCTTCACCGGTGAGATCGATCCAACCGTTGCGGCCTATTGGCGCGCCCACTACGACATCGTGCAGAGACTGAACAACGACTGGAAAACCATCGGCCCCGACCTGCAGGGAAAGATCCACCTCATCGTCGGCACAGACGACACCTTTTACCTGGATGGAGCCGCCCACAGTTTGCAGTCCACGCTCGACCGTCTTGGCGGCCATGCGCACTTCACCTTCCTCCCTGGGCGTTCCCACTTTGATCTCTACCGGGACGGAGATGATCGCTTCGCTCTATTCGACCGCATCGCGGCTGAGATGTATCGCGTAGCCCGTCCCAACAATCCCTCCCGCTGACTTTGCCGGGCACTCCTATGGACATCACAAAGGAGACCGTGGTAGCTTCTTTGGTGTATCCAAAGGAGCGGCCATGGGCGGCAATAAATCGGAGGTTTTGCAGGGAACGCTGGATCTCATGGTCCTTAAGACTCTGCATGCGCTGGGGCCTTTGCATGGCTTTGGCATCGCCCGGCGTATCGAGCAGTTGAGCGAAGATGTGCTGCAACTGAACGAGGGCACGGTGTATACCTCCTTGCTTCGCCTGCAGCAACAAGGCTGGATCGCATCCGAGTGGGGAACTTCAGAGAACAATCGCAAGGCGAAGTTTTACTCCATCACCAGGTCGTGGCCTGAAGCAGCTGGCGGTCGAAAGCGAGAACTGGGAGCGCATATCGGGCGTGATTGGCCGTGTCTTGCGGCTTGAAAGGCAAGGATGAGCACCGGCAGCCGGCTGCGCATCCTTGTCGCAAAACTTAAGACCTTGTTTACGCAACGCCAGGATCCATCGCGACTTTGACGATGAGTTGCAGGCGCATTTGCAACTGCTCACCGAGCGTTATCTTCGCCAGGGCATGTCCCTGGAAAAGGCCTCCCAGATGGCCCGCCGTCAATTTGGCAATTCCTCCTTGTTGCGTCAGCGGCATCGCGACGCGCGTAGCTTTCTCTCGCTTTCTACCTTTCGCCGGGATGTGCAATTCGGGGCGCGTCAGCTGGCGCGCAACCCGTTGTTTACGGTGATCGCCGTATCCTCTCTCGCGCTGGGCATCGGCGCCAATACAGTGATCTTTAGCGCTGCGAAGAGAGTGCTGCTCGACACCCTCCCCGTCAGCAATCCGCATCAACTGCGCATGTTGACCTGGGTCAGTGGTCACCAGCAGCCCGTACCCCAGGTGTGGGGCGATGTGTGGTCCACCGATAGCGGCGGCCTGGCCAGTAACGCCTTCTCTTATGTGGTTTTCAATGAGATGCGCAAGCAGACAGATGTTTTTCGCGCCCTCATCGCTTTCAAAGACATCAAGATGACGGTGAGCGTCGATGGACACCCTGAGCTGGTCAACGGGGAAATGGTAAGTGGAGGCGCTTTCGACGCCCTCGGGGTAGAGCCGATTCTTGGCCGGGTGTTGAACTCCGCGGACGATGCCGGGCCAGGCAAGGGCCCAGTGGTAGTGATTGGCGAAGGATATTGGGCAACGCGATTTGCTGGCTCTCGCTCGGTGCTCGGCAAATCCATCGTCCTCAACGGGGTTCCCCTGGCCATCGTGGGCGTAGTCCCTGCTCAGTTCACTGGATTGCAGATGGGCAACGTCGCCCAGGTTTATGTGCCGCTCACCATGCAGCCCGTGATTGCGCCGCGTGCCCAGTTGGTGAAATCGGGTGACACTTCTCTGCTCAACAATCCACAAGCGTGGTGGATACATATCATTGCCCGTCTTCGGCCGGATGTAGAGGTACCAGAGGCGCGCACCCAGGCTGCACTCAATCTCATCTTGCGCCGGATCGCGATGGATACCCTACCCAGGGCAAAAGGAATCGATCAGCTTGGTTTGCGGCTGGATCCTGGCGACCGTGGATTCGATGATCTCCGCGGGCAGTTCGCCAATCCGTCCTATCTCCTCCTCGCGCTGGCCGGCCTGGTGTTGCTGTTGGCCTGCGTGAATCTGGCCAATCTGTTGCTCGCGCGCGGTGCAAGCCGCCAGCGGGAAATCACTACCCGGCTGGCTCTCGGAGCCTCGAGAGCGCAGATATTGCGTCAGGTGCTTACCGAGAGCCTGCTGCTTTCGAGTCTCGGTGGTGCGGCCGGTCTCGCGCTCGGATTTCTTGCCCGTAACGCCATTCCTGGTTTGCTTGCTACCTACTCCGGCGGGCCCACGATAAAGGTTCATTTCGACTGGCAAGTGTTGGCCTTTACCGCCGGCATTTCGCTCACCACCGGTCTTCTGTTTGGCATTACACCCGCATGGCAGGCCATGCAAATGAACGTAAACCGTTCGTTGAAAGGTGCCGGAAACTCGACCGTCGGCCGGAACAAAGTTTGGCTAGGCAAAGGTCTGGTAATCACGCAAATTGCGCTCTCCACAATTCTGCTGATTGGTGCAGGGCTTTTCGTGCAAACGCTGGTTAACCTCAGCCGGACGAAGCTTGGCTTCCGCACGGATCAGCTTCTTCTCTTTGAGATCGATCCGCCCCGCACTCGTTATTCCGATGCGCGGATGACTACGCTTTACCAGCGGCTGGAGGAGAAAATTGCCGCAATACCGGGCGTTCGATCCGTCTCCATGAGCAATATCGCCATCATCGGCGACGGCGGTTCGGGCACAACCTTTCATCTGCCAGGGCGCTCTCCGCAAGCTCCAGAGGAACGGGTACAGATCAACAGTGTCGGAATAGATTTCTTCCGCACCATGGGGATTCCCCTTCTGCAGGGCAGGTCATTCAACGCGCAGGACACGTCTACCTCCCCAACGGTCGCCGTGGTCAATCAGGCTCTCGCACGAAAGTTCTTTCCCAGGCAGAATCCGATCGGCCAGACATTCGAAGCGGAGTCCGATGACGCCAACGGGCCGATTCAGATCATCGGCATCGCAGCCGATACCCGGTACGCCGATCTGCGCACTGAGACCCCGCCACTCTTTTATTTGCCCTATCAGCAGCAGCCCAATGCCAGTCACATGGTCGTTGAGATGCATACTGCAGCCGAGCCCGCCAGCGTCCTGAGCCAGGTGCGCGCATCGATGGAATCCCTGGATCGCGAGCTTCCGATGATCGATGTACGCACCATGACGGATCAGGTTGCGGCCAGCCTGTCCGCGGAACGCATCTTTGCCAATTTGACCGCTGGCTTTGGCCTTCTCGCCCTGGTCCTTGCCGGCATCGGAATTTACGGCATCATGAGCTACACCGTTTCCCGGCGCAACCAGGAGATTGGCCTGCGCATGGCCCTGGGCGAGCAGCCCGCTTCTGTTGTCTGGAGGGTGATGCGCGAGGCGTTGGCGATGCTCGCCCTGGGAGTGGTCGCAGGCACTGGCTGTTCCCTCGCGCTAAGCCGGTTTGTAGCGGCGCAGTTATTCGGTTTGCAGGCGATGGATCCATCGACCTATGTGGCAGCGATCGCCCTTCTGAGTGCGGTAGCCGTCGTTTCAAGCCTGCTGCCTGCGCGACGAGCCAGCGCCATCGATCCGCTTTCAACGCTGCGCTATGAGTGACGGCAGACACTTGATCTAACATTAGCAGCAGGACCCTTATTCCGTCGTTTCTCCATGGCAAAACGCAGCGCAGGTCTGTTGATGTATCGAATTCGCAATCACGATCTGGAGGTTTTCCTGGTGCATCCAGGCGGTCCTTTCTGGGCTAAGAAAGATATGGGTGCATGGTCCATTTCGAAAGGGGAGTACGGAGACGGCGAGGATCCCCTCGAAGCTGCGAAGCGTGAATTCCACGAAGAGACGGGCTTTGCTGCGCAAGGAACCTTTCTCGAGCTCGGCGCGGTGCAGCAATCGGGGGGCAAGGTTGTCGTCGCGTGGGCATTTGAGGGCGATTGCGACCCGGGCGAGCTGGTCAGCAATCGCTGTCAAATAGAATGGCCGCCGCGCTCCGGCCGCATGATTGAGATTCCCGAGGTGGATCGTGGAGGTTGGTTTTCCCTAGCCGGCGCGCGAGAACGTATTTTGAAAAGCCAGGCGCCGTTTCTCGATAGGCTCTGTCAGATGTTGCATTGCGCGGATTAGTATGCGGCTTTTTGTCGGGATTCCACTCGCAGCTGTGGTGAAGGATGAACTGTCTGGTATCTGGATGCAGCTTCAATCGGGTACGGACGGACTGCGCTGGTCCGCTCCGGAATCATGGCACATTACTCTGCAATTCCTGGGCAACACCCCGCAATACGACTGCATAGTTGGCCGCCTTCGCGAGCTGCGTTCGCCATCCGTTTCTATTCAACTGGAGGGTCTGGGATTCTTTGAGAGCGCTGGTGTTTTCTTTGCCGGGGTTTCACTCACTCCCGAACTGAAGGCGCTGCAGCAAAGCGTCACCGTTGCGACCAGCCTCTGCGGGTTCATTCCCGAGACTCGTCCCTACCATCCCCACATCACACTGGCCCGCAGTAAACGCAAAGGCAAACGCGGGCTCCGGGAACTCAAGAGCAAGATCCATCGAGAGCCAAACTTTAGCAACTTCGTCGCGCACGAATTCGTTCTTTACGAAAGCGTCCTGGGGCGAGGCGGCTCTCGCTATGAAATTCGCGAGCGGTTCGGTCTCACCGGCTAATCCTTCATCAATCTGGATCGCGCAAACAAGAACCACAAGACGCGAATCGAAAATCTTTCCCGGCAACAAGAACCAGAAGACTCGAATTGAAGATCTTTTCTCGTCAAGAACCCAGGAGACCGAATTAAAGATCCTCACCGGCAACAACCGTCGGGTGCCCCACATCTCGCTCGTTTTTCGCGAATGTGGGATACCACGGACCTTGATGGTCCTTGCCAGTAGGGCAGGGAATTCGCAGCTAGAGACCTCCGCGCAACGGGTCACTAACTTCCGAACGAATGAAGCCCGCTCCTGCAACCAGAGCCTTCTTCATTTAATCCGCAGCAAAGTCGTCCTTCTGCTGTCCCTTCTTTCGAAATGGGTTCCACGGCCAGGGCCCTCTCGTTTTCTCAGCGCGATACACGACAGAGGCCGGCACCTGCAGATCGATCTGCGTCCCACCATTATTGGAGCTCACGCGCAGCTCGCCACGCATTTTGTTGGCGCGCTCCCGCATGCCCGGCAGGCCCCAGTGACCCTTCCGGTAGCCCTCCTTCAGCACTCCCTCATCAATGCCCCGGCCGTCGTCGCTAACCCGCACATGCAAAGCGGCGGTTTGGTACGACAGCTCCGCCTGGATATTCTGCGCATCCGAGTGGCTGAAAGCATTGGTCAGCGCCTCCCGCCCGATAAGCAGAATTTCCTCCTGCACGATTGCGTCCAGAGGGCGCGGCCGGCCTTGCACAGAAATCTGGAAGTTTGCCGGGTGAATGGCCCGAAGCTGCTTGCCAATCTCCGCCAGTGCATCCGCCAGGCTGGCGCTCTCCGTATGCCGCGCTCGGAGGTTCAATACCCGCTCCCGTCCCTCCTGCATCACTTTGTCTGATTGCTGCAACGCGTCGTCAAGGGCCTCACGCGCAGGGTCATCGGCCGGCAGCCGGTTGGCAGCGGTGTGAAAACGAAGCGTAAGGCCGAACAGGCTTTGCAGCAATGTGTCATGCAGTTCCCGGGCGATGCGCTCGCGTTCATCCACTCGTTCCGCAAGCCGCTCCTGAAGTTGGCGCGCGATGCTGCCGATGCGGAGCCGAATCACCCATCCCAGCAGGGCGGCCCCCGCAAGCACCGCCAGCCCCACAAACCACCAGCTCTGATAGAAAGCAGGTTTGATGACCAGGCCAAGATTGGCTCCAGTCTCATTCCATATCCCATCGTTGTTGCACGCGATCACGCGAAAGCGATAGTTCCCCGGTGGCAGATGAGTGTAGAACGCCTGCCTCCGGGTGCCGGCGTCTTGCCAATCTGAATCCACTCCCTCGAGCTTGTAACGAAACATCACCCGCTCGGGAATCGCAAGGCTGAGTGCGGTGTAATTAATCTCCAGCCTGTCGGTGTGCGCTGGAAGCGTTAGGTCACTCGAACCGGGGTGGGCTTTTCCGTTGGCGATGACGGAAGAGATCATCACCGGGGGCGGCAGGTTATTGCGGTTCTTGTGCAGCGCCGACGGGTCGAGCCAGGCGACGCCCCGGGTGGTGGCGAACCACAGCCGGCCATCACGCGCTTCAGCCAGCGAGGGCTCGGGGATTCTTTCTGCCGAGAACCCCGGAAGTCCGTCCAGCGCATCGAAGCGTTCAGCAGAAACTGCGTAGGCTGGGTCGTGCAGAAACTGCGCCAACTCGCCCGCGGAAACATGGGTGACGCCGGAAGCGCCGTTCATCCAAAGATCGCCCGTCTCCGTCTCGACCACGCCGGAAACCCTGCCTGGGAGATCCTGGTTTTTCCAACGCATCAGGTAGAAATTTCCCTTGGTGAACAGTTCTACCCCGCCCGTGCCCCCCAGCCAGACGTGATCACCCTTGGCCGACATCGTTGTTTCCGAGACTCCTCGAGCACCGTTCGGAAACGAGAATCTCCGGTAGCCGCTTCCATCCCATTCGACCAGGTTGTTAGAGAAGCCAAACCAGACGTTTCCTGCCTCATCCCCTGCCATCGCTCCGAGGATGCCGGGCTTTTTTCCCAGGACCTCATTCTGCCTGCTCCACGTGCGCTGGGTGAAATGGTAGGTCCCCGCCGGTAGCCGTGGAGATCCATAGATCGTGGTTGCGATCCACAGCAAGAGAAATGACCGGCCCCAACTCCTTCTCCGGATAGGGCCTGGGTGCCCAGCCCGACCCTGAAGAACGATAGAGGCGGGCGTCCACCCCGCCCGCCGACCAGATGAGTTCCATCGCGGTCGAGTCGAAGACAAATGGTCCCAAGGGTCTTGGGAAAGCTGGTGACGTGACCGTCGGCCGTTACATGGGTCAGAGGCAGGCTCCTGTTCCCGGTCCAGATAGAGCCTTGATCCCCGGCTAAGATGCTGAAGTCGTGCTCCTGAGCTGGGGGAAGCGGCAGGGTCGTGATCGCGGTGCGGCGAAGGCGGTCGAGGCCGGAGTTTGTCCCCACCCATATGCTTCCCTCGCGATCGATCAGCACCTTCCAAACTGCATCAGAGCTGAGTCCCTGGCGAGTGGTGAAGCTCTCGCCGGGAGCGCTCTCCGTCGCCTGCGGCTTGGTCCACTGGTCGACATGGTCAAAACGCCGCAAGCCCTTATCGCTCACCGCCCAGATGGAACTGTCGCTGCCAAAAGTAAAATCTCCGAATTGAATATGTTCTTCTTTCCCTTTTTCGCGGGGTACTTGCATAGGCGCGCTGCGGGGATTGGTCACGCGCCTGAGTCCGTGATCGTCCGAAAGCCAAATGGCGCCATCCGGGGCCTCATGGAGAAAGGTATTATGCGTAGCCGTAGCTAGAACAAAAGCGGCAGAGGTCGCGCCGGCGTCATACTCCATGCGCCGGAACGTGGATTGACCGGGGAGTAGAAAGAGAAGAGCGCCGGCCAACGTTCTTACCCAAACCGTTCCTTCACGATCCACAAGAATGGCCGCGGGAAAGCCACCCGGATAACCATGCTCCGGCCCAATCTGCTCACAGGTGGAACCCCGCATATGGAATAGGCCGCCCGACGCCTGGAGCCATAGCGAGCCATCCCGGTCCTCGGCTATTCCTTCCATTTGCAGAACCGGCGTGCATCGCCGGTCGGTGAATGTGGTCAACCGTCCGTCTTTCCAGAAGAGAAGGCCGGCCGCGCGCGTTTTTAGCCACACCCCGCCGGAAGCGGAAAGGAAGACAGCATGGATTTCGCTGTTCGGTACGGCTCCGTTGGTGGCTTCTTCGACTGATTGGAAGCGCACTCCGTCGAAGCGGAAGACACCGGTCGAAGTGGTGAGCCATAGATATCCGTCGGCCGCCTGCTGAATGTCGAAGACCGCTCCAAGACCATCCTCGGAGGTCCACATGGTGTGATGGAAGTTCGTTAATTCGGGAGCCGCGGCCCACGCGGCTGGACCGCGCACACCACCTGTCACAGCCAGGATCGCGGCAAGTAACCAACCTGTCTTCTGTAACAGTCTCCCCATAAGGCGACACGGAACGATTTCACTTCAGCGGCGGGTCCAACAGATGGGCTGGGCGGCATGAGAGTTTCGCCCAGTCTCCAATTGTAGCTCCAGGAGATCGAGGGCTTTCTGCAGATTTCCTGTGACATGCCCACAGAAGATGTGGCAAGCTTATGTGGGATCAGCACAGGAGTGGCGGATGGCGGAATCGAAGCTTGATCTACTGCAAGGCACCCTCGATGTCATGGTCCTGCAGACGCTGGTGACCATGGGGGCGATGCACGGCTATGGCATCGCACGGCGAATCGAGCAGGTGAGCAACGATGAAATCCTGCTCAACCAGGGCACGATTTACGCCTCGCTGGTGCGGTTGCAGCAGCGCGGCTGGATTGCCGCGGAGTGGGGTACGTCGGATAACAACCGCAAGGCAAAGTACTACTCCATTACCAGGAGCGGCCGCAAGCAGCTAGCTGAAGATGCGGCCCATTGGCAGCGGTTGACCCGGGTGATGGGGCGTGTGTTGGCCACGCCAACCGAAGGAGAGCTGTAATGGGAGCGTTGCAAGAAGGCCTGCAGCGGATACGGTCGTTTTTCCAGCACCGGCACCGGGACACGGAGCTGGATGCCGAGCTTTCAACGCACCTGGAACTCGCGGTCGAAGAGAATATGCGGCGCGGTATGTCTGCCGAAGAGGCCCGTCGCCAGGCGCTGATTCGCTTCGGTGGCATGGCTCAGGCAAAAGAACAGCAGCGCGAAGCACGGGGATTGCCATGGCTGGATGTGCTTCTGCAGGATCTGCGCTTCACCTTCCGCACCCTGGGCCGAGACCGCGGATTCACCTTGATCGCAGTGGCAATCCTGGGGTTGGGGATTGGCGCCAACGTCGCTGTATTCAGTGTGGTAAACACGCTCCTGCTGCGGCCGCTACCCTTGCGGAATCCGCAGCAACTGGTCCGGATACTCACGAAAAACCCTACCGGCGGCGAATCCAGCATGACCTATTCGGCGGATGCCACGGAGGCGTTCCAACGGCGAAATCGCTCGTTTCAGTCGGTGTCCGGTTACTATGCCTTCTCGGCGCCCGATAACTTAAAGCTGATGGGAAGCGGTCAGCCCATCCCGGTTACCGGGTTAAACGTAGGCGGAAATTTCTTTCAGACCCTGGGCGTCGAACCCTCGCTGGGACGGCTCTTCACCGCAGAGGAGTCCCTGCACAACAGCCGGCCTGTTGTGTTATTGAGCCACGCGTTCTGGAAGCGCCAATATGGCAGCGATCGCGGGATCGTGGGCCAGGCGATTGACCTGAACGGGACGCCGGTCACCGTGATTGGCGTGCTGCCGGATAGCTTCGACTTTGGCTCCATTTTCTCTCCCGGCTATAAGGTGGATCTCTACGGTCCGGTCATCTACGACGATATCCGGGACGAGGGCAATACCATGGCCCTGGTGGGACGCTTAAACCCCGGAGTCAGCCTGGCGCAGGCCCAGGCGGAGGCCGATCTGATCTTTCCCACCCTTCTTTTCAGCCTGAAGCATCCGGAGTATGGAACCGGCTACACCGCCAACCTCCTGGGGTTGAAGGACTACGTGAGCGGAAAATTGCGCCGCTCGCTGATTGTGTTGTGGTGTGCGGTTGGCTTGATTCTGCTGATTGTGTGCGTCAACCTGTCGAATTTACTCTTGGCCCGGGCGGCAGCACGCAGCAAGGAATTTGCCATGCGCACCGCCCTGGGCGCCACCCGCGGCAGGCTGGTGCGGCAGCTGCTGACTGAGAGCCTGATACTCTCGTTTGCCGGCGCCTTGTTTGGCCTGGCCATCGCGTTCAGCATTGCTGCTTATTTGGCCCACCAGGGCTCGATCGCGCTGCCGTTGCTGAGCAGCGTAAGCATCGATGGAGCCGCACTCGCGTGGACACTGTTCGTGGCCGTCGCGGCGGCGGTTTTGTTTGGTCTTGTTCCCGCCCTCAGGATCTCCAGCGGCAATTTGCAGGAATCACTCAAAGACTCGGGCCATGGGACCAGCGACGGGAAGAAGCATGAAGGGTTGCGTTCGGTGTTGATCGTCTCTGAAATTGCCTTGGCCTGCGTGCTGCTGGTGGGTGCTGGATTGCTGTTGCGGAGTTTTCTCCGCATCCTCGATGTGGATCTTGGTTTCGAGCCGAGCCGGGCCGCCTCCATCAGCGTGGACTATAACGACGGGGGCGATCCAGTGAAGCGTAGCGTGATCTGGCAGGAGGTTCTGCGCCGGGTGGAGGAGATTCCAGGCGTAGAGGCCGCGGGCATCACCGATAACCTGCCCATGAGCCGGAATCGAAGCTGGGGCATCCAGGCAAAGGGCAAGGTTTATCGCCAGGGAGAATTGGACGACACATTTGTCTATGTCGTTTCGCCGGGCTATCTGAATGCCATCGGCATGCACCTGGTCAGGGGACGGGACTTTCGTTGGGATGACAACGATAAGAAGTTAGGTGCCGTCATCATCAATGAGACGGTCGCGCGCCGCCTCTGGCCGGGGCAGGATCCCATCGACCGCATCGCGGTAGCGGGTGGAATGGATGCCCGCGTCATTGGGGTGGTGGCCGATGTCCACGAGAGTAGCGTGGAAGGCAAACCCGGCTGGCAGATGTATGTGTCCGGAGCTGCGCCTCAATACGGTCCAGAGGGCGCCCAGCTTGTGATCCGTACCAGGTTGTCACCGGAAACGCTTGCTTCCAGCGTGATGAATACTCTCCGGCAAATCAACCCGGCGCAGCCGGCGACGGAATTTCGGCCCATCCAGCGGCTGGTAGACCATGCGGTTTCTCCGCGCCGTTTCTTCGTTTGGTTGGTGGGCGTATTTGCCGGGCTGGGATTGATATTGGCGTCCTTGGGAATTTACGGCGTGATCTCCTACTCGGTCACGCAGCGAACGCAGGAGATCGGTATTCGCATGGCGCTGGGGGCAACCCAGGGTCGGGTGCAGTTAGCCGTCATTGGAAAGACACTGTTGCTGGCACTCATCGGAATCGCAACCGGGACGGTGGCGTCATTCGCAATCTCCAGTCTCGATTGCCTCGCTTCTTTTCGGAACCCGGGCCAACGATCAGGCTACTTTCCTAAGCATGATCTTGTTGCTGCTGCTGGTGGCGCTGCTCGCCGGATACATACCGGCGCGACGCGCCTCGCGTATCAACCCAATGATTGCGCTACGCAACAACTAATCCCGTGCGACTGTAGCGAAGCCGAGGGGATCTGCAGTTCACTCCACCAACAACCGAACGCCGTAGGGCACCACGCCTCAACCAAAAATCAACTTGTCAACCCGACTGAAGCGAAGCGAAGTGGAGGGACCTGCTGTTTCCCAACCACCAACCAAACCCCAATGGAAACCCAACTCTCCCCTTGTCATCCCGACCCGGGTTTCCTGCCACGCAGCACTGGACAAAGCCGAGTGTGCGCCTTTCTCTTAAGGAAAGGCGCATGAAGTGTATCAGCGCCGCTAGACCTCACAGGAAATCCGGGGGAGCGAAGCCGACCTGTCCCGGCACGCCGTGGAGGGATCTGCAGTTTCACTTAACCCCAGAACAATGTCCTCGCAGAAATAGGCTTCCAGGGGTACGCACTTCACGGGTTCCACTATCTAAAACCGCCGATCGATGCGAGGGTACCAGGTGAGCTGAAAAGTGGTGCTCGTGTTGGACTGTTGCCCTGCCTTGTAGAACGGAATCAACCACCGCTCATACTGCACGTTGGCCTTCAATTCAACATCAGGAGTAAGCCTCTTGACCGCGTCGAAGCTGAAGTCGGTCTGCGTCGTGCCACCGGGAATAAAATCCTTGGCAGCCTTATCACTGCGATAGGAAACCTGCAGCCATTCGCGTGGCGAGAGATGGTATGTGAGCCAGGCCTGCCCACCCTTGTTCTCGCGCCCGATCCAGTCCCCCATCAGCAGGCCGTTGCTGGTGTAGCCATTCCTTTGCACCACTTCAATGTACATGTTCTGGCCACCGATGCTGAGCCCGGTGTCGGGGTCGGTCGATACGGCCTCAGCGCGCAGATCCAGCTTGGGCACACCAGGAAAATGGGAAAGGTAAAGACCGGGACGAATCGCGGCATGCCGGGGCGCCGTGATGGGGAAAACATCATCGTGCACTTCAGAGTCGCTGTAAAGGGTTAGCCACTTTCGCAGGTAGGGCAGGCGCCAGGAGAAGTCGACAGCGCTGAAGCGCGCGCCGGGATCATTGCGGCTGAACTTCTCCGAACCGTTGGTATCGCTGATGCTGTAGAAGCTGTGCCAGAAAGTACCCAGCGTGACAGGTGCGTGGCCCACCCCGCCCCAGATGACTGTCCGTTCAAAACCAAATTCAAAGTTAGGCGTTGGCTTGAAAGAAATTTTTTCCGCATGGGTCCAGGGGCTGACCGGGTCGTTGTGACCCTTGAGCGGTCCCACGAAAAAATCGTAACGAATAAGACCGGCGATGCGGGAGATGTACGGAATATAGAGTGGCTCAACCCGGTTGATGCGAAAGCTCCAGACATTTTCCGCGTTGTTGCTCCAGGCCATGCCGCCGCCTGCCGCCGGACCGTACCAATTATCCATCTTCCCGAAGGAGACTTCGTGGCCGACGATGTGGGCGGAAACGTAACCTTCAAGGACCGTGAGGTTGTTCACCGAGGAGACTGGGCCCAGTGGGATGGTGGTATTGCCAGGCAAGGGAACAGAACTGAAAGTGGCAAAATCATCGATCGTAGCCAGGGTCTCCGCTACGTTCAGCGGATAGCCCTCCCAGGATGGCGCGTGTTGATACTCTCCGCGAAAGTAAGCAGAAAACATGCCATAGTGAGCCCGCGCGCTGAACCCGCTGTAGTTGTTGAAGCCGCTCGCGTAGGGACGGCCAAAATCATTGATGTCGGTCTGGCCCAGATGGAAGCTATCCCGCAAAGCCGGGCCGCCAATGCCCATCACACGCTCATATACCGAATCAAGACCCACGCGGCCAAACTTCTGGTCCAGAGGGATGCGCATATCAGGCTGCAGATCCCTTTCCAGGGCGGTAAAGATATCGATCGCTTCGTCGTTGGTACTGCCGGTAATCCTATCGGAGCTTGCCTCCAGCATGTGAGCCACGCTCATACGAGTCCATGGGCGTAGACCGACAAAAACGGTGTCGACAAAGCCCATCCCATACAGACGCATCACCGCAGGGTAGATCCAACTGTCCAGCGGGATGTAAGTCGAGCTCATGCCCTCGATCGACTTGAGCGGTGCGTAGGGCGCAAAGTGAATAGTGTCGCGCGGAGCCGGAAGTTGATCCGCCGCGGGGGCCGCGCCCGGCGTTTGCGTCGTCGGTGTCTGATCGGGAGCAGCGATGGTTGAGGCGCCTGAGATTCCAGTGGTCAACAAGACCAGCACACACAGCACAGCGGGGAATTCCACTTAAACCTCAAATGCCAAAGCGGTTGATGCCGGACATGACCAGAAGCGTGACGAATCGTTCATCTGTGTCCAAGCTAACGAAACCCAGACTGCCGGTCAATCGTTTGCAGCCGCCTGTGAAGCGCGAAGATAACGGGTCGGTTGGACCTCATGTCCTTGCAGGGCGGCGTCGAGTTCTCGCGAGAACTGCTGGGCAAGGCCATTCTTCCAACTTGTCGTGAAGAGTTTCTTGGCCTTGAGGTACCGCTCCATGTGGGTGAGAGGGTCGCGCTCGATGCTCAGCCGCGCTTGACCATCCTGCCGGTACGTTCTACCCTCTACCAGCACTGGACCGCCGCCCCGGCGCAAGCGCCCGAGGCTTTCGAAGGCGACCCGGTAGACGGCCACAACATCGTTGCCGTCGACAGTAATGCTGGTTAAGTCGTCCTTCTGAACGTTCAGGCTGAGGTTTCGGGTTCCGTTACTGGCTTTACCACGGGCGGGCACAGCCCAGGGATTATTCACTACCACAAACATGATCGGCAGGCTGCGCCGCACGGCGAATTTGACCGCTGCATGCCAGTGGTCATGAGTGCTGGCTGCGGCGCCGGTGAAGGCGACCACCACGTTTGTGTTTTTCTTCTGTTTGTTGGCTAAGGCTATATTGGCGGCTTGCTGGAGTAGCTCACCCTGATCGGATGGGTTGCTCGATACCGCGCTGATAATGTTGTGCGTCAACCGGCAGGCTTTGCCGCGCCGTGCATGAAGCTGGGCAACAATCTCACTCAGCGCCACTCCTCTTACCAGGCTCGGGATCGACTCGTGGGGCGCCGCAGCGATCGTGTCCTCGGGGCGCAGATCGATGGCACATCCCGTAACAATCGCCTCCTGACCCATGGAAGCGTCGTAGAAGACCTTCGATGGACGCCATCGGCGCGCACGTTCCGTCAGCAGCCGGCAGTGCAGCATAGTGGCATAAAGCTGCTTCAGTTTAGCGTCGTCGATCAGCGAGCCGCCGTCGGTTGAGCTGCCATCCATCCTAATGGTGTTCCCTCAAGGTGAAGAAGTTGTGGAAAGTCGCCCGGAGTTTTTCACAGATATGTGAAAAAGCCTGTGTATTTCCTGTCTTGGATGCCGCGCAGTTCCTGAATCGATAGGAGTTTTAGCAGTCTGCACTGCTTTCGATGCGCGAGTTCCGAAACAGCATTCATGTCGAGTAATCCGAGTTGATGCGGATGTATTCCGTGGTAAGATCCGTTGTCCAGAAGCGGCACTTGCCCAACCCGAGACCGAGATCGACATGAATGATCAGATTGCGTTGCTTCAAATAGTCATGCGTGGCAGCCTCATTGAAACTCGGTGAGAGACAGCCTCCGTGGCAAATCTCCAGCTCCCCGAATGAGATATGGATGCGCGCGGGATCAATGGCCACGCCGGCATAGCCAATAGCTGCCAGGATGCGGCCCCAATTTGGATCGCATCCTGCCCATGCGGTCTTCACCAGCGGAGAATGAGCAATCGAGCGGGCTATGCGCAGCGCATCCGAGTCCGTGAGGGCTCCCCCTATGGCCAACTCGACCACGTGTTGAATGCCTTCCCCGTCCTCCACGATTTGCTTAGCCAGCGATAAACAGACTGTCTCAAGAGCCGCGGAGAATGCTGCTGTGCACTGGTCCACGACCGTGCGCGCGGTGTTGTGGTTGTGGCCCCTCACGGTGACTCCGCTGGCGCCGCTGGCAAGCAGCAGGACAGTGTCGTTGGTCGAGGTATCGCCATCGATGGAAATTCGATTGAACGTGCCTTCGATGGCATGGCGGAGCAGATCTGCAGCAATGGCGGGTTCAATCTCGGCATCGGTGAACAGGTACACCAACATGGTGGCATGCAGAGCGGTTTCGGACATGGATTGCAGCTGCGGATGGATCATGCCTGCACCCTTGGCGATGCCGGCAACACGGACTGTGACCCCCTCTATTTCGAAATCGGATGCCGCCATCTTCGGCCGTGTATCGGTGGTCATGATGGCGCTCGCCATCTGCTGCAGGTGAGCCGCCGAAGAGCCCAGTGCTGCCTGCAATGTGGGGAGCGCTGCGATCAGTTTTTGCAAAGGCAGGGGCACACCGATGATGCCCGTCGAAGAAGGAAAGACGGAATACGGGTCGCAGCCGAAGAGCGTGGCCACACTCGCGCACGATTCTTGCGCGGCCAGGACGCCGGGCTCACCAGTGGCGCAATTGGCATTGCCGGCATTGACCAGCGCCACGCGGAGGCGATGTTGGCTGCGTTGCAGGTGCCGTTGCCCCACGATCAGCGGAGCGGCAATGACTTTATTACTTGTGAACATGGCGGCCGCTGTTGCCGGCCTGTCGGCCACCGCGCAAGCAAGATCAGGATTGCCGCTGGCCTTTAAACCGGCGCGTACAGCGGCAAAGGAAAAGCCGCGAGGCACCTGGTCATCACCAAGAAGAGGAGTGGAGGACGTGTCGACCATGTCGCCTTTACTCTATCAAGAGAACGCAATCATGATGATGACGACCCAACACGGAAAGGAATTTCGGGCGCCGGCAGAATTTCTAAGCATGCGCAACGTAGATATCGCGCGTGGTCAGAAGGTGGTGCTGCGCGACGTGAACCTCACCATCGCCACCGGAGAACACATCGCCATTCTGGGGCCAAACGGGTGCGGAAAATCGACCCTGATTAAAGCCATGACCTGCGAGTGCTATCCCATCGTTCGCCATGGCATGGAAATGAAAGTGTACGGTCGCGACCGCTGGGAAGTGCAGGAGCTGCGTAGGCATCTGGGGGTGGTTGCCGCCGAACTTCCCGGCGAACGCACCGCGGTGACGCGAGGGCTCGATGCCGTGGTCAGCGGTTTCTTTTCCAGCTCGACCCTGTGGCCCAACCTTGAAGTCACAGAGTCCATGCGCGTCGGCGCTATGGATGCTCTTGCCCTGCTGGGGGCCGATCATTTGCGCGACCGGTGGGTAGGCGAGATGTCCGCGGGTGAGAAGCGCCGGGTGATGATCGCGCGGGCGCTGGTGCATCGGCCGCAGATGCTGCTTCTGGACGAGCCCAGCAACGCGCTCGACTTGGCGGCACAGCGCGAACTGCGAGAAATCCTGCGAGATGTGGCGGTCGGTTCTGGCGGCCATCGCGGAACCGGGGTGGTCATGGTAACCCATCACCTTGCGGACATTCTGCCCGAGATCGATCGGGTGGTCATGATGCGCGGCGGCCGCATTGTTGCCGACGGTTCCAAAATGGAACTTCTGCAGGCAGCCAGGCTGGAGGAGCTTTTTGGTGTGGAGCTCGAAGTAACCGAACGCCATGGCTACTGGCATTCCTGGTGAGGTATTTGCGATCACACCAAATGTTCTGGCTTGACCGGACCCCCGGCTGCGTTTTACTTTATCGCTACACGGGAAAGGAGGATGATCCAGCGAATGACAAATTCTGATGGTAGTTGTAGATCTATACGTGAGGTGACTGAGGCTTAGAGCGTGCGCTCTAGACCTGGCGGTAAAGTAATTCGTCCGCCGAGGCCCACTTCGTAAGAAGAGCGGACGCCTCAGCCAAACTCCACAGTTTCACCGGTGAAGGCCCGCGGCCAACATGGCGCGGGCCTTTCACGTTGCACTTGGAACTTCAATTTGCCACTAGCCTTGGGTGCCCCATCTCGCTCGTTTTTCGCGAGATGTGGGATACCACGGCGCCCGACCCGGGAACCTCTCATTCCACATCTTCGCCGGCGGTCAGGTCCCCACGCACTCACTTACCCACGCAGCACTCCAGCTCCGCACAGGGCTGTGACTTTTTTGATTTTTCGCGCCCTTGGAAGCACCTAACCTTTTTGTTTTCAGCGTCGATTTTTTCGCAAAACTAATAAAGTCACAGACTCACAGGCTTACAATTGAACTATGGAACCTCTGGTAATTGCGGGTAAGGCCTTTCAATCCCGGCTGATTGTGGGCACGGGCAAATACAAGGACGGCGCCGAGACGCAAGCGGCCATCGAGGCCTCCGGGGCGGAGATGGTCACCGTTGCCGTGCGCCGGATCAACCTCGATCGCAGCCGCGAGTCGCTGCTCGACTACATCGATCCCGAACGCTATTTCTTGCTGCCAAACACCGCTGGATGCTACACCGCCGATGAGGCGATTCGCGCCGCCAGGCTGGCCCGCGAGGTGGGGATCTCCGACTGGGTAAAGATCGAAGTGATTGGGGACCAGGCAACCCTTTACCCCGACGTCCAGGCAACGCTCGAAGCTACCCGGGTCCTGGTCAAAGAAGGTTTTACCGTTCTCCCCTACACCTCGGATGACATCGTGTTCGCGCGCCGGCTGATCGACGCGGGAGCGGCCGCGGTCATGCCCCTGGGCGCGCCCATCGGGAGCGGCATGGGGTTGCAAAACCTGGCCACACTGCGCATCCTGCGCGAGATGATCACCGAGGTTCCCCTGATTGTCGATGCCGGCGTAGGGATGGCCTCCGATGTGTGCCTCGCTATGGATATGGGGGCGGACGCAGTGTTGATCAACTCCGCGATCGCGCATGCCGCCAAGCCCGTGCTTATGGCGGAGGCGATGCACCATGCCGTACTCGCCGGCCGGCAGTCGTTCCTATCCGGACGGATGCCCAGGAAGCTTTACGCGACCGCCAGCTCTCCGCTGGAAGGCCTTTCCAAATAGCACCCACATCACTATTACAAGCTCCGCCCGGTGTGGGATAGACTCGGTTTCATGCGCGTCTTCGGCATCGATTGCGGCACCAATTGCACCGGGTATGGGGTCGTGGACGTGCAATCCGGGCGACTTGAGACACGCTTGATGGCCGTGGCCGCAGGCGGGCTCAAACTGGCCAAGGATCAAACCTTGCCAGTGCGGCTGGCCTACATCTTTGCCGAGCTCTCAGGACTTCTGGAACTGCACCGCCCGGACGTGGTGGCGGTAGAAGAGGTGTTCTACTCCGTGAACGCAAAGTCAGCGCTGAAATTGGGTCACGTGCGCGGAGTCGCTTTACTGGCGGCTGCGATGCAGGGTCTGCCGGTGGCGGAATATTCTCCACTCGCCATCAAATCCGCGGTCGTTGGCTACGGATTGGCACAGAAGGAGCAGGTGCAATTCATGGTGGCCCGCCTGCTGCGCCTCGACAGTGCCCCGGAGCCGGCCGATGCCGCCGACGCCCTGGCCATCGCGATATGCCACGTGCATACCGCACAGACCCTGTTGTTACAGGCGGAATCCCGCGCTTGAGGTGGAGTTGATTCCGCTGCGAAGTTTGGCATGGGCAGTGTTGCCCTTTATCTTTGCCCCGGGCTGGCCGTCAGTTGCGGCGCAAGGTTCGGCACAGATTCGCTTTACCTACGAGAACCCCAAGCTGCAACCAGCAAAATATGTGGTCACGGTAGGGGAAGACGGGAGTGGGCATTATCGCTCCGAGGCGGGCGGCACAACCGATGGACAAAGCATGGCGTCAGAGCCGCTCGATCGCCCAATTCACATTTCCAAAGCGCTACGCGACGCTATGTTTGCCGCAGCCCGAAAAAACAAGTTGTTCGCTTTCTCCTGCGATGACGGGGGAAAGAATATTGCTTTCCAGGGAACCAAGACGTTGGCGTACGAAGGCCCCGAAGGCAAGGGAAGTTGTACGTACAACTGGAGCAAGAACGCTCAGATTGATAAGCTTACGGACCAGTTTGAGGCCATGGCCGCAACCCTGGACGAGGGCAGTAAGTTGCAGCGCCAGTATGAACACGGGCGCCTCAGTCTGGATTCGGAGATGGAGATTCTTGACCAGATGGTGCACGACGGCCGGGCCATCGAATTGGAAAATATCGCACCCATACTGCAAACTCTTGCCGGAGATGAGGCGGTGTTACAGCGGGTGCAGCGGCGCGCGCGGGCGATGCTCCAGGGGACAAAAACCGATTGATGACCAAAGGGCGTCTAATGGAGAGGAAACTTATTGCCCGAAATTCTGTTTAAGTCATTAGGGCAAAGTTCCGCCAGGAAATGGAGGTGCTCCATGAGGAAGCACCCGAAAGTATCGAACATCGTTGTCGTCGCCGCGCTAAGCCTGCTGTCGATGGGATTTGAAATCAGCCGCGCACAAGCGCAGAATGGCGCGTCGAATGTTGCCCGGGTGAGCTTCGTGCAGGGCTCTGTGCAGCTGCTTGCCGGCCAGGGAGCCGACTTTCAGCAGGCAGTGATGAACATGCCGGTGTTGGATGGTTCCCGTATACAGACCGGCGGCGACGGCCAGGCAGAAGTTGAGTTCGGCGATGGCAGCGTGGCCCGCCTGACACCCAACAGTTCGCTCCAGTTCGATCACCTGGGGCAGGATCAAGTCCAATTGCAGCAGTTGTCTGGTCTGACCTACTACGAGTTCAACGTGGGTGACGGGCATCCTCCCTTCGGGCTGCAATTCGCGAATGTGCACGTGCAGCCGACGGCAAACGCCATTGTGCGCGTAGGCCTGGATGCGGGATGGGACGCCGCGGTGATCGCCGGCTCGATCAACGTGCAGGGAGACGGCATTCCCGCCGTAGATGTGGCTGAGAATCAAAGCATCCGCTCCGGTGCAGATAACAACGGGGCTCCCTACACTGTGGCCCAGGGAATCAACGGCGACTCCTGGGATAACTGGAATCAGGACCGGGACCAGGCCATCGCCCAGGAGGCCTCGCAACAGACCCCGGTGCGCGATGATTCAGCCAATCCGCAAAGCGAAAACTGGAATGACCTGGATGCCGATGGCAATTGGTATCCCGTCGAGGGTCAGGGCAATGTCTGGGTTCCTGCCGGCGTCGGACCGGGTTGGGATCCCTATGGGGCCGGATATTGGGCCTATTACCCCACCTTCGGCTACACCTGGATCTCGAGCTATCCCTGGGGATGGCTGCCTTACCATTGTGGCGCCTGGGGCTACTACTCCTTTGGTTGGGGCTGGGCTCCGGGTGGTGGTTGCGGCCGGGTATGGTCCCCCGTAATTGTGGTTCGCACGCATCCTCCGGGATGGTCGATGCCTATACGTCCGGTCTATCCTCCGGGCGGTGCGCATCCCCTGCCGGGACGGTTAGTGGTCGTCGATCGTGGAGCCGTTGCCAAGGGCCCGTGGGCATTCAACCATGGAACCGTGCCCAGACCCGATCATCAACAAGCGCTGAATTTTGATGGGCGCACCATCACACCCGTTGGTCGAACCGACGTTCGACCGCAGGCTTTTGCCGCCGCCAGGGGTACGGCGCCCGGGTCGCGCGCTGCTTTGAGCGGAACATTTCCCGCAGTCGGCCCGCGGCCGACCGTCAATAGCACGTATTTGTCGGGATCGCGCGGCGTGCAGACCCAGTACACCAGGCCGCCTCAACCTCAGGGGCAAGTCATGTCACCGCCGCAAGGCGTTACGTCGCGCCCGCCGCAGGGGCTCAACAACGCCCGGCCGAACGTTGCCTACCCGCCTGCTCAGTCGTATAACCAGCGCTCCATCTACGAGGCGCGTCCGACACCCACAACCCACTATTCGGCGCCTCCTCCGCCGCACTACTCATCGCCTCCGCCGCAGCAGCATTACTCGGCTCCGCCGCAGGCCCAGCACCAGTCCCCGCCCGGACCGCGTCGCTAACGCCCAGGGCACGAAGAGCCCGGTATATATCCGCCGGGCTCTTCGTCGGGACTTCGTTTCAAGTTTGCGGCGCATGCGGCTCACGCGTTGAGCGCCCGGAACAGACACGCCATCGCTTCCAGGGACACCGCCTCCGCCCGAACCTGCGCGTCTACGGCGCAACGGAGGAAGGCCGCTTGCACCACGGCACTGTCATAACCGGAGGCACGCAGATTGTTGCCCAGAGTCTTGCGTTTCAGAGTGAAGATCTGACGCAGAAAACGAAGAAAACCGTCTGCTTCGACGGCCAACTCTTCAAACCGGGAGTGCATAGTAAGCCGAATCACCGTGGAGTAGACCTCCGGCGGCGGCGCAAAGGCTTCCGGAGGCAAGGTGAACAGGTGTTCCACCGTGGCGTACATCTGCGTTGTCGCGGAGAGCAAACCATAGGCGCTCGAGCCCGGTGGGGCGGCAATCCGTTCCGCGACCTCGCGCTGCGCCATCAGCACCGCCCGGTCGATCACCGCGCTATGGGCGAACAAATGCATCATGATCGGGGAAGAGATGTAATACGGCAGGTTACCGACCACCTGCAGGCGAACCCCACGTTGGGTAGCCAGTTCCGTCAGATCGACGTTCGAGAATGTCTTCGCACAACACTTCCGCCGGGCTCGCCTGCAGGGAAGCAGCCAGCGAAGGGTCAAGTTCAACCGCGATAAGCTGTTTGGCCCGCGTCACGAGCAGGCTGGTGAGCGCTCCTCGGCCCGGGCCAATTTCGAGAACAGTCGCCTGACTCAGGTCGCCCAAAGCGTCTACGATCGCGCGTGACGCCGTAGGGCTGATGAGAAAGTTCTGACCCAGCTTCGGCTTACGCGCCATGGGATAGACTACGCATTTGCGACGGTTCCTCCTCTGCATCATACGGAAGCGGATCCGCGTCAAACGGTTGATGAGAGTTCTGGACGGAGAAACTGTTCCAGACAGAGCTTCTTGCCAGGAAAACGCCCCACTTCACTGAGGCCGGATCGGGGCGGAGTCATCGTGAGACCGTTACAAACAAGAGGTGGTGGCAATGCATATCGTTTTTGCCGCGTCGGAGTGCGTTCCTTACGCCAAGACGGGCGGAGTTGCAGAAGTAGTTGGCGCGTTGCCAAAAGAGCTGGTGCGGCAGGGCCACCAGGTCACAGTTTATATGCCGCTCTATCGGCAAGTGCAAAAGCATTTGAAGGATCGGAAGATCGCAATTCGCAGTCTTACCATTCCTTTTTCTTATTACAACCGTTTCGTGACCGTAGTGAACGGAGGCACTCCGGACGGGGTGCAATTTTATTTCATCGACTGTCCCGAGCTCTTCGATCGCGAGTTTCTTTATGAGACCGCCTCCGGCGACTACGCCGATAATGCGGAGCGCTTTGGATTATTTTGTCGCGCAGTGCTCGACAGCACCAAGATATTGGGTGTCCCGGATGTCTTTCATATTCACGGTTGGCCGGCTGGTGTGCTCGCGATTCTGCTGCGCACCGTCTACTACTTCGATCCGGTGCTCAAGAACGTCGCCTGCCTGTTGACTATCCATAACTCCGATCGTCAGGGGTGGTTTCCCCGCGAGACCGTGGAAAAGCTGCTCTTGCCGTGGGATGTGTACACCGTGGAGCGCGCGGAGTATTACGGAACATTTGATTTTCTGAAGGGCGGTATCGTCTACTCCGACGCGATCAATACCGTCAGCCGCAAATACGCCCAGGAGATCCAGACACCGGAGTACGGCAACGGCCTGGACGGCGTGTTGCGTGCCCGGGCACAGGATCTTCACGGCATTCTCAATGGGGTCGATTACCAGGTATGGGACCCAGCCACCGACAGCAAGATCGCCGCCCATTACACCCCGGAACGGCTGGAAGGAAAATTGGCTTGCCGCAAGGATCTGCTCCACGCGTTCGGAGTTTCCAGCGTGGCGGACGACACGCCGGTGCTGGGCATGGTTTCGCGCCTCGCGACCCAGAAAGGGCTGGATCTGCTGGCCCAGATCTTCGATCAGTTGGTGCAGGAGAAGATGTTCCTGGTGATGCTGGGTACGGGTGAGCCGTACTACGAGAATTTGCTGCGCAGCTGGCAGGAACGATTTCCCGGTAAAGTCGCAGTCGCGATTGCCTATGACGAAACCCTGGCCCACAAGGTCGAAGCCGGCTCTGACATGATCCTCATGCCTTCGCGGTCTGAGCCTTGCGGGCTAAATCAGATTTACGGCATGAAGTACGGCACCGTTCCGGTGGTGCGCGCCACCGGCGGCCTCGATGACACGGTGCAGGAATGGTCCGCAGAGGCGGAGACGGGAACCGGCTTCCGCTTCCACGATTATCGCTCGGAGGACTTCCTGGACGCGTTGCGCCGTGCTTTTGCTTCGTTCTCCGATAAGAAACAGTGGCTGAAGCTGATGCGCAACGGCATGGCCCGCGATTATTCCTGGACCAAGCCAGCCAAAGAATACATCCATCTCTACGAAGAGATCGTGCGTCGAAGGTCTTAAGGTCGCTTGCAACGAACCCACTAATGCAGTTACTATTGCAGTATAAATGCAGTGGGGGAAGTGAGAATGCCACGGTACACAATTGACACAGACGCCCAATTTGATAAGGTTCTGACCGAGCTAGCAAATGGTGGAAGCAAAGCTGATGTAATCCGCAAAGCGGTCCAAACTTATAGCTACTTGAAATCTGAAGTTCCTAATCAGCAGTCTCAAAAGCGCGTCTCGATTACGGACGCTGAGGGAAACGTTAAGAAGGATGTCATCCTGCCGTAGAGATTTTTATGCCATCATCGCAAGGTCCCGAGAATATCGACATCTCGGCGACAGAGATAGGCCAAATTACGATTGCCCCACCGACATTCTTGGAGCGGTGGGGCGTGGTGTTTTTGGCCTATGCAGGGGCGTGGATCCTGGTCGTCGGAACATCTCTGCTGATCTACTTCTTCTGGAAACAACCAGCCCTTCCCCAGCATGTCCGGGCTGACTCCGGATCAAGTTACGCAGGCTCTGAGCGTACACAAGCAGTTGTCGGATCAATGGAGCGAATCGCTGACTAATATGATTTACTGGTCACGAAAACGGTATTGCCCATCGTCACGCTCCTTCTTGGCTATCTTTTCCGTAAAGCTAAGTCGAGCGCTTAGCGGCGCGAAAAACCAGGTAGAGCGGTATGCCGGCAAGGATAATGAGCGCCCCCAATAACGAGCTACGCAGGTTGCTGGCAAACGAGTAATACAGCAAAACAGCAGCGGCCAGAATGAAAAGCACCGGCAGTACCGGATAACCCCAGCTCCGGAAAGGCCGCTCCGTTGCAGGAATGCGTCGCCGATAGACAAAGATCGTCGTGGTGGTAAGCAGGTAAAAGAGCCACTCGGCAAAAATCGCCAATTCAAACAACTGCTGGAAACGTCCCACCAATAGCAGCAGGAGTGTGCTCAGCAAACCCTGGGCCACGAGCGCAGTCGAAGGGCTTTGAAATCGGGGATGAATATGCGCCATCCACGCCGGAAAGAGTCCGTCACGCGCCGCCGCGAACGGAACTCGGGCGCCGGACATGGTAGTGCCATTAAGCCCCACAAGAATGCTGAGCGCCATAGCCACGGAGACCAGAGCTGCTCCCCAGCTGCCTGAAACTACGGACATGGCAACCGCCGCCGGTCGCGCGGAACTGGCAATAAGGGACGCGGGAAGAATGTACTGAGTAGCCGCGTTGGTGGCCATGTAGAGCACGCCGACAACGCCCACCCCAGCAATCAAGGCGATAGGGAGACTCCGCTCCGGACGCTTCACTTCGCCCGCTACCATGGTGAGGTCATTCCAGCCGTCATAAGCCCACAGGGATGCGATCAGGGCTACCATGAACCCTGCGAATCCGCCCTGAGCACCCGGGAAGCCGGTATGGAAATTGGCCACGCTACCGTGGGGACTGGCAAAGCAGAACCCGGTGATAACCAAAACCAGAACGACCTTAAGCCAGGTGAAGAAGAGCTGAAAGTCACCCGCCTTCTTGATCCCCAGGTAGTTGAGTCCGGTGATGAGCCAGGCAGCGAAGATGGCGAAAACCTGCGACCAGGTAATCAACAGCGGTGCCCGAAGTGCCACGCCGTCCAGCCACGCGAATGCAGGGAAGACGCCCATGACCCGAGCCAGTCCGGTGGTGATGCTGGCGATAGACGCTGGCTTGGCGACCGCAAACCACGTCCACATATACAGAAATGCGGGCAGATCGCCGTAGGCGTTGCGCAGGAAGACGTACTCACCACCGGCCCGCGGCATCATGGCGCCCAGCTCCGCGTAGGTCATGGCGCCAAACAGGGTGAGTAACCCCCCCACGATCCAGGCCAGGTAAACCATCCTCCCCGAGCCGACGGCGCGCATCATTTCCTGGGGCACGAGGAAAATGCCACTGCCAATGATCGTGCCCACCACGATGGCGGTGGCATGCCAGACTCCGAGCACCCGGGGAAGATCCGGCGCCGAGGACGAGCTCGGTATGGCATGGGTCTGATCCTGCACGGGGATGACAAATTGTACTGCCTGCCACCAAGCCGGTCAGTTCTCGGCCCGGCAGCGAGATCAGAAGCCGTGCTTAAACCGCCTGCCCCGGCGGAGAAGCTACCGTGTCCGCGGGATGGAAATAGCCATAGATGGCTGTAGCCAGGTGAGGCGCAACCACGGAGGCAAGCGCCTGCAGGCTGGCATCCTGTACCCCGCGCAGGCTGCCGAAGTGCGCCACCAGCCGGTTACGCGTCTGCGGGCCCACGCCAGGTATGGTCAGCAGGTTAGACTCGCGATCCCGGATCTCCCGCCGCTTGCGGTGGTAAGTCACTGCGAAGCGGTGCGACTCATCGCGAATCTTCTGCACCAGGTGCAACACCGGCGACCGGCGGTCAAGCACGATGGGTTCATCCTCCTGCCCGTAGACGTAGATGATTTCCTCTCGTTTGGCGATCGAGGCCAGCGGTTGCGTGGTGATCCCGAGCAATTCCAATGCTTCCGCAGCGGCGTGCAGTTGGCCCAATCCTCCATCAATCAGGACCAGGCTGGGCATCGCTCGCTGCTCCTCTTGCACCCGCCGATAGCGCCTCCCGACCACTTCCCGCATGGAAGCGAAATCGTCGACCCCTTCCACCGTCTTTATCTGAAATTTGCGGTAGTCGGATTTCTTCATCGCGCCGTCCTCCCAAACAACCATCGAAGCGACCGTTTCCGCGCCCTGGATGTGGGAGATGTCAAAGCACTCAATGCGCCGCGGCAGATCCGGCAGCGTGAGCAAATCCTGCAGCGTTTCTTCGATCATCTTGCGCGATGGCTGCAACACCCGGAAGCGCTGATCAAAACTTTGCTTGGCATTTTGTCCCGCGAGGTCCACCAGGGACCGCTTCTCTCCCCGGCGGGGCACGCACAGCTCAACCTTGTGCTGGGCACGTTCGCTCAGCAGGGCCTCCAAAGAATCGCGATCCGCAAAATCAACCGGGATATAGACCGTTCGCGGTACATACTGCTGATCGATATAAAGCTGTTTCAGCAGAGCGGAGAAGAAGAAGGAGGCGTCAAAGGCCTCCCCGAAGGATTGCGCTCCGGAGTCAGATCCGGATTTCCCTTCAGGCGAGTCGGGCTCCGGCGGAAGCTCAGGCAACTCTTCCCAAAAGAACTCCCTGCGATCGACGATCTTGCCGCCTCGCATATGGAAGAGATTCACGGCCAGCATGCCGTTCTCGTGATGGTAACCGTAGACGTCCGCATCATCGCCGTCGGTGGTCGCCATACGTTGTCTCTCCTGCACCTGGCTCATGGTGATCAGAAGATCGCGGTACCGGGCCGCGAGTTCGAACTGCTCTGAGGCTGCTGCCGCCTCCATGCGCTGCTCCAGGGAGTGGCTTAGCTCCGTCTGCCGGCCTTCCAGAAACATTTGCGCGTCATGCACCGCTTCCCGGTATTCCTGGGGCGTAGTGAGCGCCTCGACGCAAGGGCCCAGGCAGCGCTTGATGTAGTACTGCAGGCAGGGCCGGGGATGGTAGCGCGACAGATCGACCTTGCAACTGGGCAGTAAAAAGCTGCGATGAATCAGGTCGACTACCCGATGCGCCAGGTTGCCGGGAAAAAAGGGTCCGTAGTAGGCGCTGCCATCTTTGCGCAGCCGGCGGGTTACAAAAACCTTGGGGTAGCGGTCGGCCAGGGTCAACTTTACGTAGGGATAAGTCTTGTCGTCACGCAGCAGAATGTTGAATCGGGGCTTACGCTGCTTGATGAGGTTGTTTTCCAGCGCCAGGGCTTCCTGCTCGTTTTCCACCAGGATGTAGTCCACATCCACGGCTTCGCGCATGAGCGAGCCGGTCTTGGCGTTGGCCTGCGCTCCGTCAAGGATGTAGGAGCGGACCCGGGAACGAAGATTCTTGGCTTTGCCGACGTAGATCACGTCGCCGTCAGCATTGCGGTACAAATACACCCCCGGCCGGGCAGGCAGGGTGCGTATTTTTTCGTGCAGATCCATGAATAATCCCTTGAACTAAAGTTTAGACGGTGCTGGGGTCGGGCGGAAGTTTGCCCACCAGGAGGTAAAACTTTCCCTCTTCGCGCTGCATCAAATTGCATACTTTACCCCGCAAGTGATTGCAGGGAAACTGGTAACGGCAGTGACCCATTTTGGCAACAATCGTGCTACATACGTAAGGATGGGCAAAAACAGCAATTACAGGGAGCAGAGTCTTTTATGAACCGAATCGCTAAGACATCGCAATACACAGCTATCCTGTTGGGGGCCGTATCATTGCTTTTCGCAGCCGGCTGCTCCACGAAGAACTATGTGCGCACCCAAACCACTCCATTGGTCACCAAGACCAACGAGCTTGACGATGCCGTCGCGGCGAACAATCGGTCGATCCAAAGCACCAACGATCGCGCCCAGGCGGGCATCCAGCAAGCGCAGCAGTCAGCCAACACCGCCACCCAAAACGCTACCGCTGCAACCCAGGCAGCGAACCAGGCGCAGGGCAGCGCAAAGGAAGCGGTCAATCGCGCAGACTCCCTGGCCAGCGTGGTAGCGAACCTGGACAACTACAAGCAGATCGGCACCGTCTCCGTGACCTTCGCATTCGACAAGAGCGTCCTGACCAAGAGCGACAAGGCGCAGTTGGATGGCCTTGGAACCCAGCTCACCTCCGCCAAGAGCTACATCCTCGAAGTGACCGGCGGTACGGATTCGGTTGGCAACGCCGACTACAACTACCAGTTGAGCCAGCGCCGCGCGGAAGCGGTGGTGCAGTATCTGGCATCCAAGTTCAATGTGCCGGCGCACAAGTTTTACCTGATCGGCATCGGCAAGGATCAGGAAGTGGCCACCAACCGGACAGCTGCGGGAAGGGCTCAGAATCGGCGGGTCGAAGTGCAGATTCTCTCCAACGCATCCCAAACCGGCAGTACCGTTTCCGAAGTCCGGTAGCCACCACAGCGGGTGCGCCATACAACCTGTCTCTGCCACAAGGGCTGGGGCACCCGTCAGTTGTGGCAGGAGACAGGTATTTACATCGCTAAATGGCGTACGTGCTCGGCGCGTACATCGTTGGCGCTGAAGAGCCGAAAAAACGGCGCCCCTTGCGCCGCAGCCTCGACCGCTGGCCTTCCCTTCGCTTCCTCACGTTCCACCAGGCATATCACGCCGATCACCCGCATCCCAGCCTCGCGCGCGGCTTCGATGGCCGTTACCGTCGAAGCGCCGGTGGTACAGACGTCGTCAACCACAACCACCGGCGCGTCCGTCTGCTGAAAGCCCTCGATACGCCGGCCAGTGCCGTGAGTCTTTTCAGCCTTCCGCACCAGAAAACCATCCAGGACCGGCGAGCCAGGAGCTTCCAGAGCGTGCCAGGCGCTGGCCGCGGCCACATTGCACACGATGGGGTCAGCGCCGAGCGTAAGGCCGCCCACTGCTCGCGGCCGCAACTCATGCTGGCGAATAAGATCCAGCACAGCCAGGCCCGTCAGGCGTCCACCCTCGCCCGTAAGGGTAGTCGTTCGGCAATCGATGTAGTAATCGCTGGAGGCGCCGGAAGAGAGCTTGAAGTCGCCCAGGCGAAAAGAGATGCGGGCCAGCATCTTGAGCAGTGCTTCACGATGGGCAAGGGTCATTATCTGATTTTATCCAGATGGCGAAAGCCGCCGGTGGCGAAAAAAAGGATGGTAAAAATAGTTCCGTTATAAGTGGCGTGAATGAATGTGCTGGCCGCCAGGGACTGGGTCCACAGGCGCACCCCGCAGAGCACCAGGCTTACGCCAAACAGGACCGCCAACGGAGCCCAGGCGTGCGCCAGCTGATCGGCGTGGACCAACGCAAATGCGATGCTGGTAAGCGGTGCAGGAAATAACCAGGGCCGGGATGCTCCAGCGCGGGTCTTCGTCCATCCTCGCACCGTCAAGCAGCGCCGCGCTGCTGGCCGCGCAGCCAGTCCCAGGCCGAGGCCATCGAGGGCAACAGGAAGCCGCGAAAGGCCAGCTCTTCAAAAACCGGAGCCACGAAGGTGCCGAAGAGGGCGACCATCCACACGTCGGCCGGGGTGCGAAAGAAGTCGTCGATCGGCAATGTCTTGGGAATGGGAAGGAAGTTCGACAGGAACTGCACCACTACGCTCAGCAGAACGCCGCCGGCCAGCAAGCCGGCCCAGCGACGCCGAACCGCGGCGAAGTTCCAATGCAAAGCCCGGGTGAACGGTTGTTGCCACAGGTAAGTAAAAATCGCCCAGACGATGGCCCCGGCGATGAGGTAAGCGCCGGCCATGGTGGGGATAAGCAGGCGTGGCTCGCGCAGTAGCTGTTCCGGCGTCTCCGTACCCAGCAGATGCAAGCCCATGGCGAGGGCGAAAACGGAAACACTTGTGAGCAGTAGAACGATGACGGCCACGGTGAAGAACAGAACCGTGTGACCAAAGTTAGGGATCCGGCGCTGGCGGCTTGGGCGGCGGCAAGCCGTTCGGTACGTCGGGTGAGGACAGGATCTCCAGATCGTTCGACAAGGGCGGATTTCCTACTTGGCCGCACGCCTGCGCGGCACGTGATTGCCATTGGTTCCAGAGGCCGTAGCCGCGAAGGGTTTCAACTCGTACGTGGGAAAATAACGGCGGAGAAATTCCCCCGTATACGAGCCGAGTGTAGCAGCTACCTCCGCGGGAGTGCCCTTGGCGACCAGGTTGCCGCCGCCTTCACCACCTTCAGGCCCCAGGTCGAGGATCCAGTCCGCGCTGCGGATCACATCGAGATTGTGTTCGATGATGATGACCGTGTTGCCCAGATCTGCCAGGCGGTGCAGCACTTCCAGCAACCGGCGCACGTCGTCGAAGTGCAGCCCGGTAGTGGGTTCATCCAGCAGGTAGAGGGTCTTGCCGGTTTGCCGTTTGGAGAGTTCCCGGGCCAGCTTCATGCGCTGGGCCTCGCCTCCGGAGAGCGTGGTCGCGGCCTGGCCCAGATGGATATAGCCGAGCCCCACATCGACCAGCGTCTCCAACTTCTGCCTCACCTGGGGAATATCGATCAGCACCGGCAGCGCGTCCTCGATGGCCAGCTCCAGCAGGTCGGCGATGGAGTAGCCATTGAACTTGACCGCCAGGGTTTCCTGATTGTAACGGCGGCCGTTACACACCTCGCACAGCACGTACACATCGGGCAGGAAGTTCATCTCGATACGGCGCTGGCCCTCGCCCTGGCACGCCTCGCAGCGGCCGCCGGAGACGTTAAACGAAAAGCGGCCCGGTTTGTAGCCCCGTTCCCGCGACTCCGGCAGGCGGGCGAAGAGATCCCGGATGGCGGTGAAGACCCCGGTGTACGTCGCCGGGTTGGAACGCGGCGTGCGGCCAATAGGGGACTGGTCGATACGTACCGCTTTATCGATGTTTTGAAAACCCTGGATGGTTTTGTGCGGGCCCGGGCAATTCTCGCGAACCGTAGAGCTCCCGCGCCAGGGCGCGATAGAGAGTGTCGTTGACCAGTGTGCTCTTACCCGAACCCGAGACACCCGTTACTACCGTCATTACGTTGAGAGGGAATTGTGCGGTCAGATTTTTCAGATTGTGGCTGCTCGCGCCTTCGACCGTGATCCAGCTGCCTTTCAGCGGGCGCGGTGCCTCGCGGCTGATGGTCTGCAGTTCGCCGGAGAGATAGCGGCCGGTGAGCGAAATGTCGGTCTCCATGATCTGCTGCGGAGTTCCGGCGGCGACCACATGTCCCCCCAGTTTTCCCGCACCCGGGCCAAGATCGACGACGTAATCAGCATGGCGGATGGTGTCTTCATCGTGTTCGACCACCAGCACCGTATTACCGAGGTCACGCAGAGATTTGAGGGCTTCGATCAGCCGCTGGTTGTCGCGCTGGTGCAGACCGATCGAAGGTTCATCGAGCACGTACAGGACTCCACGCAGCCGGGAACCGATTTGCGTAGCCAGGCGAATGCGTTGTCCTTCGCCGCCGGAGAGAGTGGCGGCATTGCGGTCGAGCGCCAGATAGCTGAGGCCGACAGAGTTGAGAAATTCCAGCCGCTCCACCACCTCGCGGCGAAGCCGCTCGGCGATCAGCCCCTCGCGGCGTGAGAACTCGATAGCGCGTGCCGCATCCAGAGCCTTACGCAGTGGCAGGGCCGTGAAATCGGCAATCGACAACGCGCCCACTTTAACCGCAAGTGATTCAGGCCGCAGCCGCTTACCCTCGCAGGCGGGGCAGATGGTGGCCGACATGTAGTTCATCAGCCAATCGCGATAGCTTTCTGACTTGGACTCTTCGAGCGAGTCGCGCAGGTAAGCCAGGATGCCGTGGAACCCGGTGCGCGGCGCCTCCTCACGGCCAGGTCCATAGAGCAACAGCTTCTGTTGCTTCTCGGTGAGATCCTCGAAAGGCTTAGCTCAGATCGATCTTGTATCGCTTGGCAGCCAATTGCAGCAGGCGGTTGAGGTACTGCGATCCTCCGCCCGGGCCCAGCGCGCCATCGGTCAGCGGCTTTGACCAATCGGTAATCACTTTTGCTGCATCGAAGTCATAAATGCTGCCCAGGCCATGACATTCGGGGCATGCGCCATAAGTGCTATTGAACGAAAAGCTTCGAGGCTCCAACTTGGGGATGTCGAGTCCGCAGTCCGGACACGCCATAGAAGAGGAATAAAGCTGCTCTTCTTCGCCGGCGACCGCAGTGAGGACAAGACCGTTGGCCATCTGCAGAGCTTTGGCCACCGAGGTTTCGAGGCGCTTCTCAACCCCCGGTTTGAGAACAACGCGATCGATGACGGCTTCAATGGTGTGTTTCTTGTGGCGTTCGAGTTGAATGGAGTCGGCGAGATCTCGCATCTCGCCGTCAATGCGGGCGCGAAAGCCCTGCTGATCCAGTTCGTCGAGCAGGTCCTTGAACTCACCCTTGCGGCCGCGCACGATCGGCGCATAGATGATGACGCGTTCTCCGGGTGCGAGCGAAAGAATCCGCTCTACGATTTGTTCCGCGGATTGGCGCGAAATAGGTTTGCCGCACTTAGGGCAGTGAGGCACACCGATCGATGCGTAGAGGAGACGAAGGTAGTCATAAATTTCGGTGATGGTGCCAACGGTGGATCGGGGGCTGCGGCTGGTGGTTTTTTGCTCGATGGAGATGGCGGGACTGAGGCCTTCGATGGAATCGACATCGGGACGCTCGATCTGGTCGAGGAACTGGCGAGCGTACGCAGAAAGTGTTTCCACGTAGCGTCGTTGGCCTTCGGCATAGATGGTGTCGAACGCCAGCGAAGACTTGCCTGATCCCGAGAGGCCGGTGACCACGGTAAGCGTGTTACGCGGAATTCGGATATTGATATCGCGGAGATTGTGCTGACGCGCTCCCCGCACGGTGATATGAGTAATGGGCATGAAGGCTCAGGGCTACACAGAGCGAGTGGCACGGGTAACGCTACATGTATCTTATTCGGCAATAGAAACGAGGGTCAACGCAACGCTGCGGTCTGTCACAATGACACACTGGTAATACGAGCAATGAAAGTGCGCGAACGACGCACAATGGGTGAGCTAAAACTCTAGATTGAAGGGCCAATTATGGGAATCGATGTCAGTATGTTGATGGTGTTTTGTGCGGCGATTGCCGCGCTCGCGCTTGGCGTGATGCTGGGTTATATGTGTTGCAAGACGTTGTTCGATGTTTTGCGTTTCCATGCGCGCCTGTCTCCGGCGGATGGCGCGAAGGCCGAGACCCAGGTGGTACGGATTTGACCCTGGGGTCGAACCCATCGGCTTTTGTCTTGTAGTTATTTCCCTCCCCCTCTTTCTCCCCCTCGATGATTGTTCGGATGGTTAACGCAGCCTACTGCTGCGGTGAGTCTTGCTGCACCGGCGGTTGTTGCTGCTGCTGCTGGCCCGCGCGCATGCGCTGCAGTTGCTCAAATAATTGCTGAGGAGTCCTCACCCCTGGTGGAGTTTGCGGTGATGTCCCGGGTGGGGGCGGCGGCACGTCGGGTGGCTGGTGGCGGAACGTCCACGGTTTCCTGTTCATTGTTGGCCTCGTCAGCATTGGCTTGAGGCGCAGGTGATGGAGCGGTCGATCCACCTCGCGTGGTGGGAGTGAGAATCAGTTCTCGCGGCGCGCCGTTGTTCAGATCTCCGAGTAGAACCAGATTGTATGCAGTTCCATCCAGCAGATTGGCCAGAACATCGCGTGGTGCTCCGGGGCCGAAGTTGCCAAAAACGCGCTCGTCCCCACCCAGCCCTTCGACTTTCATGCCGCTGCTGCTGGCGACCTGGCGCAGAATGGCTGCCAGGCTCGAATTGTCGGCGCGAATCGAGAGACTGTCGTTGGCGAAGACGATCTGCGCTTCTTTCGCCGGCTGCTGCAGCATCGACGGTGCAACCTGAGCTGACTCCGGAGCTGCCGGTTGGGGTGTAGCTGGTACCTGGGCGGCGGGCGCCGGAGCCGAAACCGGGCCCTGCGGGCCGGCGCTCCGAATGCGGCCATTCTGCGCGTACATCGTCGACCCGCATATCGTCGACAGGAGAAGGATTGTCCATCCGCCGGTCGTGATCGCTCGAGCCATCCCCTACCACCCTCTGTGTACTAGACTAGCAGTGGTCGCACCAGAGAGGGAATCTTCCACTCCCTGGAAATTCGACCAAACGGTCCAACTTCCATGCTCGCGTCCCGCAGATACTTTGAACTTGTGGTTACTCTGGTTACGTTGCTGGCCCCAGGCCGGATCTTCGCCGTGTCGTGCACTACGTCAGGCACAAATGGCTGAAAGCGAACGCACCGCACTGGTGCAGGCCGCGCGAACCCTTGCCTCCGCCGTGCAGAGCGGAAACATTCCCGCTGTGCAGGCGCTCACCATCCCCAAGGTGAAAGCCCAGTTTGATCCCATCGCAAACACCATAGAGCAGACGGCGCCGCTTGCTCGCGGGCGCCACCGTCACCATAGACGCACTGTATGGTCTGGACGCTTCTGATTTGAAGGCGGCGGTCGAGGACACGGTATTCTTCTGCGGAGCCGCAGGTTCGCCAGTGCATGTGGACGTCACCATCCCGCAGCTTCCACAGGGCCGCTATGCCCTGACTCTGGTGCACGCCACGGGTGTTAAGCAGCCTCAGCAGATGGCCTTCCTGCTGCAGAAGAGCACAGATTGGCAGCTCGCCGGCTTGTTTGTGAAACCACTCCTGGTAGCTGGACATGACAGCGTCTGGTATTGGACCAAAGCGCGCGCCTATAACCAGAAGGGGCAGAAATGGAACGCCTATTTCTACTACACGACTGCGGCCTACCTGGCGACTCCGGCCGATTTCATGACCAGCGCGAACCTGGATAAGTTAAACCAGGAGACGGCCGGCGCCAGACCCGACGGCTTGCCCGGAGCCCAGCCCATGGAAGTCAAGGCAGGCAATCAGGCCTACTCCGTGAGCGACGTGCATACGGATGGTTCTCTGGGTGGCCTGGACCTGGTCCTGCGCTATACCGCTGCGGATGTCGGCGATCCAGTCGCCACCCGCGCCCGGAATCTGGAGTTGATGAAGGCTACGCTCGCTGCCCACCCTGAGCTTCGCGATGGATTCCATGGACTCTGGGTCTTCGCCGAAGCTCCGAGCCAACGCCCCTACGGCAATGAGCTGGCGATGAGCGAGATTCACTGATGTCATACGAGATGGAGAAGACGCTGTCTCGGGCAATTGCCGAGAGAAGGGCATCGCCCAGTTTCGATGAAAGCCCGATTCCGGATGCCGATCTGCTGAAAATCCTCCAGGCCGGGTTGCACGCGCCCAGTGGTTACAATCTGCAGCCATGGCGGTTTATCGTGGTCCGCAGCCCGGAACAGAAGAAAAAGCTTCGCGCAGCCAGTTTCAACCAGGCCAAAGTCGAAGAGGCTTCGGTCATGATTGTGGCTTGCGGCGATGCCGATGGATGGCGGAGCGGAGATTTGGACGAAATGTTGCGTCTGGGCCGTTTGGGCGGCATGCCCGAAAACTACGCCGAGCAGGCGAAAACCACCATTCCGAACTACCTCTCGAACCACCCCAATATGCCCCTGTGGCTCAATCGCCAGGTCATGCTGGCCTTCACCCATATGTTGCTGATGGCCGAGGTGCTGGGGTACGACACGGCACCCATGGAGGGCTTTGAAGAGGACAAGGTGCACGAGGTGCTCAAGCTTCCTCTGAGCTACTCCGTCGTGGCACTCCTGGGCATTGGCCATTTGAAAGGCCCGGACAAGTTTTACGGCGACCGTTTTAGTATGGGGCGCACAGTTTTTGCTGAGGAATATGGCAAGCCCATCAAGGTTTCCAGAGTAATATTAATCAGGCTGTAACAAATCCTCCCTCTGCCAGCTAAAAGGATGACTTTGCAGGGCACGAGCCCTTAGCAGGAGCAGCTTCTTTGCGTCGAGAGTATCCAGAGGCGCCGATCATTGGCGTAGGCGCCGTGGTGATCGACGGTACGAAGGTACTGCTGGTGCGTCGCGGCCAGGAGCCGCTTAAAGGCGAGTGGTCATTGCCCGGGGGCGCCCTGGAACTAGGGGAGACGTTGCAGCAAGGCGTAGCGCGTGAGGTGCTGGAGGAGACTGGCCTGATCGTCGTCCCCGGCGGCATCGTCGAGATCCTGGACAGGATTACGCAGGAAGAGACCTCGGGGCGGATTCGTTACCACTATGTCCTGATCGATTTTGTATGCCGCGTCGCCGGCGGCACGCTCTGCTGTGCCAGCGACGCGGACGAGGTGCGGTGGGTCGAAGAAGAGGAACTGCACCGGCAGAACGCTTATCGGTTGGCGCCCGTGACCATGCGGGTGATTGAGAAGGCATTTCGGTTGGGGTTGGCGGGTGATCCGCAGCATGATCGGTGAGGAAGTGCATGAAGGTTGAGGGGAAGACAGGCGGGACCGTGGGCTCTCCCCGGAGAGCGGTCCTCGCTTTCGTTTTTGTTCTGTTGCTAGCGGGTTTGGGTTTTGGGATTCTGGCCTGGCGAAATCCGCTGTGGCTGGTCGACCAGCAGATCGAAGCCAGGTTGCGGCTGCGCGGCGTACATAGCGAGTTTGTGACCGTCAATGGTTACAAAATGCATTACCTGGTGGGTGGGACCGGCCGCCCCCTGGTGCTGGTGCATGGACTAGGCAGCCGGGGCGCGGACTGGGCCAACCTGATACCCAGGCTCATCGATGGCGGCCACCGCGTATATGCGCTGGACTTGTTGGGATACGGACGTTCCGCACAGCCCAGGGATGCTTCCTACTCCATCTCCGACCAGGCAGTCATGGTCGAGGGGTTCCTCGATAGCCAGCACCTCCACCAGGTGGACCTGGCGGGTTGGTCCATGGGTGGCTGGATCGCCATGCGGGTTGCCTTGCAACAGCCCGAGCGCATCCGGAGGTTGGTGTTGCTGGATAGCGCGGGCCTGCGCTTTAAGCTGGGCTTTGATCCCGCCCTGTTTCAGCCTGCGTCGCCCACGGACCTGGCCCAGCTGGAGGAGTTGCTTGTGCCCCATCCCCGGCCGCTGCCTGGCTTTCTGGCCATGGCGATGCTGCGCCGCGGCGATGATATCGGATGGGTGGTCCATCGCAGTGTCCAATCCATGATGACCGGGGCAGACCTGGTGGATGGAAAACTGGGAGCGTTGACCATGCCGGTGCTGATCGGTTGGGGCGACCAGGACCGGTTGATCCCGCTCTCCGTCGGTTATCGACTGCACGCGGAGATACTCCAGTCGGAGTTGGATGTGTATGCCAACTGCGGGCATTTGGCGCCCGGGCAGTGTGTAGGCCAGGTTGGCCCGAGTGTGGTGGATTTTCTGAACGCACAGCCGGCGCGGATGGCGATGGTCCGGCAGATTCCGGCTACCGAAACCTACGATAGCGTGATTCCTGGTCAGTGATCCGTCGCCGGACCCGGGAGCGTTTCACCCTTCCAGACATAAGCGTCCGGCTGGGGTAACCCAATGTGCGCCAGCACCCGGCAGACGAACTGCTCCGCCATTTCAGCAGCGTCCATAGGCCGGTTGTAGAAGGCGGGGATGACGGGAAAGATCACCGCCCCGGCGTCCGCAGCCAGGCTCATGTTGCGCAAGTGGATCTTGTTGAAGGGCGTTTCGCGAACGCAGAGAATCAGCGGACGCCTCTCCTTGAGGCTAACGTCAGCCGCCCGTTCGATCAGGTTGGACGCCAGTCCATTGGCGATGCCGGCGAGCGTGCCCATGCTGCAAGGCAGGATGATCATGCCGGCGGAGGGATAGCTGCCGCTCGCAGGACCTGCGCCGATATCGCTCTCTGCGAGTTGCTGCACCTTGGCGGAGGTCTTGCCCAGAAGTTTTGCCACCAGTTCGCTGCGGCCGCTTAGGTGCAGTTCCTCCGCCATCACCCGCAGCGAGTTCTCCGATGCGATGAAGTTGACGTGGGTGACCCGCGCGTCACGCTCCAGCGCTGCAACAGACGCTGACCGAAGATCGATCCGCTGGCGCCGGTTACCGCTACGGTCAGATTCACGCCAGAACCCGTTCAAAAATCGCGTCCACGTTGGCCAACTGGCGCTCAAACTGAAACGTCTTTTCCAACTTGTCCGCCGGAAAGGCGGCTTCGGATGGCAGGATCCTGCTCCACCAGGTCGCGGAAGACCAGATCTTCCTTCCATGCGTTCATGGCGTGCGCCTGCACCACGCGATAGGCCTCTTCGCGAGACATACCGGCTTCGGCCAGATCGAGCAGAAGTTGGCCGGAAAAGATGAGGCCGCCCGTGCTCTCCAGGTTCTTGAGCATCCGCCGCGGATAGACCAGAAGCTTCTCGATCAGCGTAGTGGTTTTCGCCAGCAGGTAGTCGGTAAGGATGGTGGAGTCGGGAAAGATGATGCGCTCGACCGACGAGTGAGAAATATCCCGCTCATGCCATAACGGCACATTTTCGAGCGCAGCCTGGGTGTTGGCGCGGATTACCCGCGCCAGTCCGCTAATTTGCTCCGAGGTGATCGGGTTCCGCTTGTGCGGCATGGAGGATGAGCCCTTCTGTTTCTCGGAGAAGAACTCCTCCGCCTCGCGCACTTCCGTGCGCTGCAGGTGGCGGACCTCGACGGCAATTTTATCCAGGGTGGAAGCCAACACGGCGAGGGTAGCGATGTAGGCGGCGTGCCGGTCGCGCTGGATCACCTGGGTGGCGATGGGATCTGCGCGCAGTCCGAGCTTGGCGCATATGCTTGCTTCGTGCTCCGGCTTCAGATGGCCAAAGGTTCCGACCGCGCCCGAGAGCTTACCCACGCGCATGTCTTCGGCGCTGGCATCGAAGCGCACCAGGTCGCGCATGATCTCGGCGTACCAATTGAGCAGTTTGAGGCCGAAGGTCGTTGGCTCGGCATGAATGCCGTGGGTGCGGCCGATGGTGGGAGTGTGCTTGAATTCCAGGGCGCGCAGCCTGAGAATCGCGGCCAGCGCCAGAATGCCTTCGCGGATGAGCCCTGAGGCCGCTTTGATCTGCAGCGCCTGCGCCGTGTCGACCACGTCGTTTGAAGTGAGCCCGTAATGCAGCCAACGGGACTCCGGACCGATCTTTTCCGCCATGGCAGTGGTGAACGCGATGACGTCGTGCTTTACTTCCCCTTCGATCTCCTGAATGCGGGCCACGTCGACCTCTCCGTATGCGCGGATGGCCCGTGCGGCCGAGTGCGGTACGATTCCGGCTTCGGCCAGAACCTCCGAAGCAGTGGCTTCGACCTCCAGCCACATAGCGTATTTGTTTTCCTCACTCCAGATCCGGCCCATGGCCGGGCGGGTGTAACGAGCGATCAACCAAAGCCTCCGACCCGGGCAACTGCCCAACGTACTATTCTATCGTTGCTGCATCTCACCAGTTGGGAGGGACGATTGATGGAAGAAGAACCGGAACTGATCACAATTGAACTCTATCGCGACGCTTTGGAGGCCGACATGGCCAAGACTCGCCTGGACTCAGCGGGTATCACCAGCTTTCTGGTGGGAGAAAATGCCGCCATGCTATACGGTACCGGCCTGGGCGGGCTGCAGCTGCAAGTAAGCCCCGAGGACGAAGTGGACGCCCGCAGTATCCTGAACGACCCTGGACCGCCGGATAGCGAGGTCGAATCGGTCTCCTAAAGCTGATTAACGAGGATGAAGCTGGCTGGTGCCGTTGACGCCAAAAAGTTCCGCCATTTCCTGGTGGAGAAAGCCATGGCCTGCGCGATAAGGCTGAATCCATTTGCCATCGAGGACGAACTGAGGGATGGCCCGCTTGCCCACCTGCCGGATCACTTCCTCTGCGGCCCCGGGGCTGGTCTCGATGTCGATCTCGGTATAGGGGATCTGGTGCTTTTCAAGGAAGCGTTTGGCTTCGCGGCAATCGCGGCACCACGTAGCGGAATAGACCAACACATGCATCCCTCAATCATATCAACCGCTTGAAATTTGCGCCTAACCACGCCAAGGTTCCTGACCACAGTTTCAGGCCCTGACCAAGGACCTCTGTCCTGACTCGGACCGAGGGTAAAAACTTGCAAGGACAGGACGGTCCGAGCGAGATGTGGGGTACCCATCGATTTGTGGTCGGGACAGAGGTTAGCCGAACCTGACGGACGGCTAAGTCCTTTGTTTCGTGCAGGCGCTCAAAATTTTGTTCGCAACTGACCGACGAAAATAGTGCGTGATATGAGTGGTAAGCGTGGTAAGTCCCCATCGACAGCGAGAGGTTCTTTTTGGCCTAGCACGAAGTTATTGTTGGACACACTTGTATATATGCGGATTCGGGTTAGTTTGTTAGGAGAAATCGGGTTCTCACACACGGGCTGAATAGCCCCCGAGGGCGATGAGTTAAGGGACTGGAACAAACTTTTCTCCCGACACATGATGACTTTTCGAATACTAGGCGAGAAGTGCACACCTTGTGAGGCGAGCGCCACCGATTAATCTGAAGTCCATGGAAAGCCAAACGAGGCTGGTTGTTGGCATTGCTACCCGGGGTCGCTGCGCAATACTCACCGAAACAATCGCCTTTTTGGCAAAGCAGGCGAGACAGCCCGACAACATCTTCGTGGCTTACGCAGACCCCGAGGACGTCGGAGATGCCCCCGCCCAATTCCCCCACGTAACCTTCATCCAGACGCCCTTAGGCCTGACCCGGCAGCGAAATGCGATCCTGACGCTGGCTCGCGAAAGCGATATTCTGCTCTTCATCGATGATGATTTCTATCTCGACCCCCAATACCTGGAAATCACCGAGCGCTTCTTTGTCGACCATCCGGAAGTAGTAGCTTCCACCGGCAGGCTGCTGGCAGACGACGTAAAGGGACCCGGCCTCTCCGTCGGCCCAGGCAAAGTCAATCGTAGCCGGCAGTACAGCCGCCCAGAGCGAGCAGAGGATCACTCCGATCTACCTCGCTTACGGCTGTAATATGTGCCTCCGCCTGGCTCCCATCCGCGAACACAATCTTCGCTTCGACGAAACCCTTCCGCTCTACGGATGGTACGAGGATTGGGATTTCTCCCGTCAGCTGGCGTCCTTCGGGTCGATTGTGCACATCTCGAATGCCTGCGGAGTGCACCTCAGCACCAAGATCGGACGCTGCACCGGACTGCGCATGGGATACATGCAAGTCGCCAACCCGATCTATCTTGCGCGAAAGGGAACCTTTCCCTGGTCCCACGTCCTCAAGTTCATTGTTGGCCCCTGCCTGAAAAACCTGGTGCGTAGTCTCGCGCCGGAAGCGCACGTCGATCGGCTGGGTAGATTTTGCGGAAATCTCACTGCCTTCCGCCATCTGCTCGCGGGTACGCTCAGCCCGCAACAGATCGTCGATCTTTAGTCCATTCGGCATATTGCAGCAGGATGTAGTTGTCCGTCATTCCCGCGATATAGTCGGCAACCACCCGGGCCACCCCCTGGTCAGCGATTTGGGCCTGGTTAGCAGCCGGCAACAGCGACGGTTCGTTCACCCAGCAGGAAAATAGATTTCGTACCACCGTGGCCGCCTCCTGTAGGTCCCGTTGCAACTCCTCCCGGCTGTAAAGAGTGGCATAGAGATGTTGCTTGGCTTCGCGCCGGAGCTCCTCGATCTCCGCGGAGAACGCTACCAACCGCTGCGGTGATAAACGGACATCCTCCAGGGTGGCCACTCCACCCGCGTCGACTCGCCGCGCCGTTTCCCGGATAAGATCGCCCACCAGGGTATTGAGCATCTTCTTCAAGGCTTCGTTGGACAGCAGGTTCTTGGCCGCACCGGGGTACTCAGATTCCACCGCACGCAGAGATTGATCGAAGATGCGCACATGCCGGCGGAGCAATTCTGGCTGCAGCATCCCCGCCTCCATCCCGTCGTCCATGTCCGCCGTGAGGTAAGCAATCTCGTCCGCGAGATCGATCAGTTGCGCCTCCAGTGGCGGTTGCTGATCCAGGAAGTAGGCGCCTCAGTTCCGGGTGTTCGGCTGCGGAATAGTTGCGCGAGTGCTTGACGATGCCTTCACGCACAGCGAGGGTAAGATTCAGTCCGCGAAAGGCGGCATACCGAACCTCGAAGTATTCGACAATGCGCAGCGCGTGCAGGTTGTGGTCGAAACGCAAGTCCAAATTCCCGCATTGCTTCGTCCAGGGTTCGCTCGCCGGCATGCCCGAAGGGCGGATGCCCAATGTCATGCACCAGGGCTAGCGCTTCCGTCATGTTTTCGTTCAACCCCAGCGCAGTGGCAATGGCACGCGCGATCTGTGCCACTTCCATGGTGTGGGTGAGGCGGCTGCGAAAGTGATCGGAATAGCGGTGAGTGAAGACCTGCGTTTTGCCCGCCAGGCGTCGAAATGCCCGCGCGTGAATCACCCTGGCCCGGTCACGCTGAAAAGGGGTGCGATAGGGATGGGCTGCTTCGGGATGCTCCCGCTGCGCGAGCAGGCTTCCCTCATCGTCGCCAACCGCACACCCCGCGGGCAGAGCAAAAACCTTCGCCGGTTGCGCCCCCGGCCGTTACCACCCTACCGCTTCGGGCTGGCGCCCGATTCTTCCTTGGCCAGCTTTACCCGCGCGCTATCCAGCTTCTTCTGCACCTTGCTCACGTCCCCCGGTTCGGCGTCCGCGGGCACAGTGCGGGCATACTCCTGCAGGCTCTGCTCCCATTGCCCGGCCGCCATCTTCAGCCGGCCGGTCTTCTCGAACAACTCGCCCAGGTGGTCGTGTACTTGCGGGTCCTGGCCGATGCGCTCGCTCGCCTTGCGCAGATTGGCTTCTGCCAGCGCATACTGGCCCATCTTGAAGTACACCCAGCCCAGAGAATCGAGATAGGCGCCGTTCTGGGGCTCCAGCTGCACTGCCTTTTGCACCATCGAAAGGGCGTCGTCCAGCTTGACGCCACGATCCCCCAACATGTAGCCGAGGTAGTTGAGGGTCATGCTGTTGTTGCTATCGATGGTCAGGATCTTGCGGAATTCTTCTTCCGCGGAATCGTAGTGCTTCTGCCGCTCAGCCAAAGCTCCGCGGAGAAAGTAGATGTAGATTTTCTCGTCCGCATTCACTGCGACAGGGCCGGAGGCGCCCAGAACTTCCATTTTGCCGCTCGGGCTTGCTGGAAAGCGCGTCCGCGGCATCGATCTCGTCGGTGGCTTCCTTCCAGCGCCGCAGCCGGGTGTACATCTGCGCCAACGCCAGGTGTACCTCGCGGTCGCCGGCGTTCCCTTTCAGTTGCGCCTTTGCCAGCTTGATGCCTTCCTCTGCCTTGCTGGTGTCGGCCAGTTGCCCTGCCAGCATCAACTGGATCGTCTTGTCCTTCGGCATGGCCTGTGCAGCCTGCTCCGCCACCTGCGTCGCCTTATCGTATTGCTTGGCATCGCGATAGGCATCCACCTGGCCCTGGTACCCGCGCTCAGCGTACTCCCCGCCCATGGCGACCATCAGCTGGTAGTTTGAACCGCCTGTTCCGTCTTGTTCTGCTCGCGGTAGATAAGCGCCAGCCGGTCGAGGAAGATGGAGCGGTTGTTCTTCTCCGCATCCGCGTATTGGCCGTCGGGATGGGTAGTCTGCTTGACCAGCAGCTGCAGAGCCTGCGCGGCTTCGTCGTAGTGCCCCAGAGAATCGTCGATCAACGCCTCATTGAAACCAATTTCCAGCGAGTCAGAAGCCAGGGCCTTGGCTTTTTTCAGGGTGGTAAGCGCCTGCTCGTAATGACCCTGCCTGCGCTCGATCTCCGCAATCCGCAGATAGGTTTGCGCATCCTGAGGGTCGGCGGTCGAGATGGCTTCAAAGTGCTTGAGGGCCGGGCTTAGCTGGTTATCGTTCAACAACGCCTGCGCCAGTCCCCGTTCCGCATCCAGGTTGTCCGGTTCCATATCGAACGCCTTGCCGTAGGCATCGATGGCGTTCTTGTTTTGCTTGAGCTGGTCGTAGCTCATGCCCAGCGCGTAATCCATTTTGGCCGTGCGGTCATCCGCAGGCACCGCGCTCAGCACCGCGATCGCGTGCGTCATATCGCCGGAGTCGCTGTACAGCCGCGCCAGGTTCAACACCACATCCTCCGAATTCGGATCGATGTGCTGCGCAGCCTTAAATTGTTCTTCTGCATGCGGTGTATCGTGGGCCAGCGTATAAAGCTGTCCCAGCAGTAGCCGGCTCTCGATATCGTTGCTTTGTAGCTGCACTATTTTGGTGTATTCCGCGATGGCCAGCTGCAACACCTTCTCCGAAGGACCGCCATTCTGAACGTTGCCCAGTGACTGCAGGTAGACACGGCCCAGCAGTTTGTGAGCGTCCAGGTTGTTGGGCTCGGTCTTGAGAATTTCCTGGGCTGCCAGCACCGCGTCGCGTACCCGCCCGGTTCGCAGGTACAGTTCCGCCAGCCCGCTATTCAGATATTTTGAGTCGGGGTCGGCGGCCAGAGCCAGCTTGTATTCTTCGATGGCCCGCGTGGCGTACTCTGGCCGGCCATAGTTGGTGGCCATATCTTCATACATGTGCGCCAGGCCGAAATGGTAATAAGCCGAGGACCGGTCGGGTTTTTGTCGCCGTCGGAGCGGCCGCCGCCGTCCCCGCGTGGGAGTGGCCTTGGGGGCGCGCGCCGTCGCTCGGTGGCGCCGCCGGCTGCTGTGGCGACGCGCTCTGGGGAGGGGAAGCCAGCCCAGAGCCTGGGATAACGATGGCTGCACAAGCGAACAACGCTGTTTCGCGAATCCTACGGGAGATTTGGGGCTTAACCTTGATGGTCATGGATGGGAGTTCCTGTGCCTAGGCTGTGTCATTGAACTGACGCCGGCGGTCCAAACGCGGTGCAGAGGAACCCGCATTTTTTTGTCGTATGCGCCGTGCAGCCTCGCAACAGCGCACCATCTGGTTCTAAGGCGAATTGTAACGCCCTCCAAAAAGTCCCGGCACTCCCCATTTTGTTTTAGGGCAAAAAAAACAGCCGTTACTTTCGTCCTCCTCCTAAAGTGCTGCGGGAAGAGTTTGGCTAGTTCACCGTCTCTCAGTTTAGACCATTTCTCTGCCAGAAGGGCGTGGCAGATCAGGCACCAAAACGCCTTTTCCACATGAAAGAGCAACCAAGGTCATGGCTCTTAGACGTGCCGCATTGAGCTTTAGCCGATGAGAGCTTTCGAGGGTGTGAGAAAACCCGATTTCCAAACTTCAGTCCGGCTTTCCAAACTTCAGGCCCGTAGGGACTTCTGAACCTAGCCCAGGACGTTCGTCCTGGGTTTACTCGACCTGATCGGAGTAGTCCCGACAGGGACGGCTGAAATTGCCCAAGGCGCGGCCCCGGGGTTGCGGGACTCGCCCTGTGGTTACGTCACGGGTGTCCACGAAGCATTGGTTGCTGGGATCCCAGGTCTCAAAAGCGAGATCGCATGGGGCACCCTTCGCGTATTTCCTGTGCTTCTGATTAAGAAGGACCCTGTTTAGTGCAGGAAGTGGCGCACCCCCGTAAAGACCATGGCCAATCCAAGTCTGTTGGCTGCGTCAATCACTTCCTGATCGCGCACCGAGCCGCCCGGTTGGATCACCGCTGTGGCGCCGGCCGTTGCCACTGCTTCGAGACCATCGGGGAAAGGGAAGAAAGCGTCGGACGCCGCCACACTATTGGCCAGCGGCAACACTGCTTTCATAGCGCCGAATTTCGCCGCATCCACCCGGCTCATCTGCCCCGCACCCACGCCGATCGTCTGGCCATCACGGGCATACACTATGGCATTTGACTTAACGTGCTTAGCCACCCGCCAGGCGAAAAGAAGCGCTTCCATTTCTTCCGGCGTAGTTTGGCGAGCCGTCACCACCTTGAATTCGGACCCTGCGACGTTCTCGAGATCCTCATCCTGCAGCAAAAGGCCGCCGGAAATCTGCTTAACCACCTTGCCCGGAGCGGCATGCTTGACCACCAACAGCCGCAGATTCTTCCTGGTACTCAACTTCGCTCTCGCACCTTCGCTGAAGGATGGGGCCGCGATAGCCTCGACAAAGAGCTTCGCCAACTCCTCCGCCAACCCATCATCCACCTCGCGATTGACACCAATCACGCTGCCAAACGCGGACACGGGATCGGTTGCCAACGCCTTCAGATAGGCCTCCACCACTGAGGAAGCGATGGCCACGCCGCTGGGGTTACTGTGCTTGATGATGGCCACTGCCGGCTGATCAAATTCCTGCACCAGCTCCCAGGCGGCATCCAAATCCACCAGGTTGTTGTAGCTAAGTTCTTTGCCCTGAAGTTGTTGACCGCCGGCTACCCCGCCGCCCGTGCCGTCTCCATAGAGCGCCGCAGCCTGGTGAGGGTTTTCGCCGTATCGCAGGTCTGCCGTCTTGGCGTAGGCAATCAGCAACGTAGGGGGAAATTGGCTGCTCTCCATTGGCCGGACCCGGCTGCGGGCTCACTTTGCCGTTCCGCCGCAATCTTATTAAAGGTCATGGCGATGGCCGAGTCGTACTTGCCGTAACCGTGAACGCCTGGCGGGCCAGTCTCCACCGGGTCTCGAACGAAAGCGCTCCCTGGTGGGCCAGCATCTCCGCCGCCAGTGCCTCGTAGTCCGCGGTGGCCGTGACCACCGCGACGTCTTCAAAATTCTTGGCAGCTGAACGCAACATGGACGGACCGCCGATGTCGATGTTTTCCACCAGCTCTCCGAAGGGGACGCCAGGCTTGCGCGCTGTTTCCTCGAAGGCGTAGAGGTTCACCACCACCATGTCGATCGCTTCGATCTCATGCTCAGCCACCGCAGCGAGGTGTTCGATGCTGTTCCGCAGATGGAGAATCCCCCCGTGGACCTTCGGGTGTAAGGTTTTCACCCTCCCGTCCAGCATCTCTGGAAAACCCGTCAGGTCAGAAACGTCGCGTACGGTAAGCCCCGCTTCGCGCAAGGCATGCGCCGTACCACCCGTGGAAATCAGTTCCACGTTCATGCCCCCTAGTTGGCGGGCGAAATCTACCAGGCCAGTCTTGTCCGTAACACTTAAAAGAGCCCGCTTAACCTGCTTATATTCCACTCAAGACCTGCCCCTCTTCGCGATTTGTAAATGTCCCGTTCCCCGGGTTTCCTGTTCACCTTGGTGGCGCCGGCAAATTCCATGCGGCTTTCTTTGAGAGAAAGCCGCATACGTGGAAGTTGCGAATGCCGCTAAGCAGGAAATCCGGGTACGCTCCGTTGATAATGAGATGAAGCTGGCGCCTGGAGCGGACCAAAGGATCGCTCATTTGTCAGGGCTCCTTGCTCAGGATAGCTTAGCTTTATGTCATCAAACTGGCCCGGAAGCAGACCGTCGCAAAGCTCAGCGGAGATTCTGCCGCCGGAGAGCCGAGCCAACCCCGGTTCCTACCCGGGAGGAAGAATGGCTGGTTATGACGGGGATCCCGGGCCTCTTCCGCCGAGCCCGTCGAGAAGAGCAGGGGGAAACCGGTGGGCTTCCGCCCCAGCCACCTACATCCTGGTGGGCATCAACTGCGCGGTATACGTCGCCATGGTGCTGCGCGGAGTATCCCCCACGAATCCCAACGTTCAAGACCTGGTGCATTGGGGGGCCAATTTTGGCGGTTATGTCCTCGCCGGGCAGTGGTGGCGTCTGCTGACCGCTGCGTTTGTGCACGTCGGCATCCTGCACCTGGCGACCAATATGTGGTGTCTATGGAACCTGGGTTTGCTGGGTGAGCCGCTGCTCGGGCCCGCCGGGATGGTTGCCGTCTACGTGCTTACGGGAATCGCCGGAAACTTGCTCAGTACCGCTGTTCATCCCCAGATTGTCGGGGCCGGCGCCTCGGGCGCCGTCTTTGGAATCGCCGGTGTCCTTATCCTGTTGCTGAAGGCGAAATTGCTTCCAGTCCCTCCCGAAGAGGTTCGTCGGCTCCGCAGGAGCGTGCTGTACTTCGCCCTCTTGAATTTTTTGATTGGTGGCACATCGTTCTTCTTGCGCACCAGCATTCAGATAGACAATATGGCCCATCTGGGCGGGTTTCTTTGCGGCCTGGCTCTGGGAGCACCGCTGGTGCCGAGAATCGGCGCGGCCAGAAGCCAGTTCTCCTTTCGCTCCTGGGCAGCGTACGGCAGTATGACTGTCCTGCTGCTGGTGTTCGCCTTCGGGATCGCTTCCTTCTGGCGCTGAAGCGATCCGACTTTACAGGCTGCGGAAGCCGGGGATAAATCCCCGGCCTACCCAAAAGCCGAGTTTGTCCGGAACGGCTTTAAAGGCTGTGCGAGAACTCGCTTTTTGAAGGGTACGGGCTTCAGCCCGTACGTTAACTACCCAACGTATGAAGGGCTTTAGCCCCTGAGGGCATCTCTTGTGCTCCCTTAAGCAGCCCTCAGCGGCTAAAGCCGATTTATCTTGACTGCTAAACGTACGGCCTAAAGGCCGTACGTTTCAAAAAGTGGGTTCTCACACACCCTCTTTAGCCCGTCCAATAATTACTTTGAAATGAATGTGCCTTTAGCCGCCACCGAGTGGGCGACTTCGTCCAAGCAGGGAGTTTTTCGGCAAACTGCCTAGCGCACCGCGGTCGCGGCGAATTTCTTGACCATCGCCAATAGCAGCTTGCGATCGCTGTCATTCAAGTTGGTCGCGTAGCGGCGTATTTGGGTTAGAAACCGCAATTCATCATCGGTCAGCTTCTGGGTGTTCATCTCCCGGCCCAGTGAGTCTTCAGCGAAGAATTGGGCTAGCGGGATATCCAGCGCCTGCGCGATCTTAGCCAGAGTGTCGAGCGACGGGACAGTGTGTCCGTTCTCAACTCTCGACAGGTAACAGCGCAGCAACCCAGTGCGCTTCTCGATATCTCCCTGCGACAGACCCTTCTGCAACCGGTATCCCCGGATGGTTATTCCTATCTTCATAAACTGAGACCTTCGTTCACACGTTCACCCTGATGAATCAAAAACAAGCTTGATAACCGCTGCAGTTAACAGGTACTACCTAATTAGGTGTTGGCAGCATAGTTAACACGCCGAAGTAACGACTAGCAAGAATTTTCTTAGCCGGCGATTCATATTTTTCCGGGATTGGGATTATGTATCCGCAATGGTTCATGAAGGGAACTTTAGTTCATGAACAATCCGCCGTTTACATCCAGCACGTGCCCGGTGATGTAACCCGCCTGCGGCGAGGCCAGAAAGGCCACGGCGTGGGCTACTTCCTGTTCGCTGCCTGGCCGGCCCAGCGGAATATGGCTCAGCATTGCCTCACGCTGTTTCGCGTCCAGCACCGCGGTCATTGCGGTTTCAATATAGCCTGGCGCGACTGCGTTGACAGTGACCGAGCGCGAGGCCAGCTCGCGGGCCATCGAATGGGTGAATCCGATCAGCCCGGCTTTGCTGGCCGCGTAATTTGCCTGTCCGGCCTGGCCGACGCGTCCCACCACGCTGCTGACGTTGATAATTCTGCCCCAGCGGGCGCGCAACATGGGATTTAACAACGCCTGGGTCAAAAGGAAAGTCCCGGTGAGGTTGGTGGTTATCACCGCATCCCAATCCGCGCGTTTCATCCGCAGCAGCAGGGTGTCCCTGGTAATTCCTGCATTATTGACCAGTATGTCTACGCCGCCGAAATGAGCGATGGCGGCCTTGGCGGCGGCCTGAATCGAGGTTTCGTCGGACACGTCCATAAGGAAGGACTTGGCCTGACCGCCGCTGCTGACAATTTCTTCAGCCACTGCTTCCAGCTTGGCCTCATTGCGTGCCCCTAATGCCACCCGGGCTCCCATTTTTGCCAGTGCCAGTGCACAGGCGCGCCCGATTCCCTGGGATGCGCCGGAAATAAATGCTGTCTTGCCTTCGAGGTTCTCCATGGTCTCACTCTCTCCTGCGAAAGTGTGAGGTTACCAGTTTCCCCCCGGCAACTGAACCCCGGGTGCCCCACATCCCCGATTTCCTGCAGAGTGGAATGGCCTCTCGCAGCCGATTACTTGAGGGAGTGCCGGGTGCCGCGCCTCTGACGCTCCCACGGCAGGCCCCACGGTAAGGCGGGGCGGGCCGGGTCATGATGGGATTCCCACCCAGCCCTTCCGGGCTGGGCTGACGTTTAGCGGACGGCCCTCCGGGCCTCGATGGGTCAGGTCCCTGAGGCAACCGTTCCATTCCGCAACGAACGGGACTTCCAACCTGAATTTCCAATAGGTTTGCTGGACTCGTCGGGAGAGTGGACGAGAATACCGTGAGTGCATCCTGAATTTTGTTTTCAGCCGTCCCTGCGGGACTCAATCATTTTGCTTGATGTACCCAGGACTGGCGTCCTGGGCTAAGTTCAGTCGTCCCTGCGGGACTAAATTTCTAAATCCCGAGTTCTCACACAGCTCTTTAGCCGGTGCGTTTTTCCATGGTTAGCATGAAAAGATTGCACTGAGACCGACTGATGCATCGAGGCCCGGAGGGCCGACACTAAACTGTCGCCCAGCCCGGAAGGGCTGGGAATCCATCACGATGACCGTGCCTGCCCCGGCGTGCCGTGGGAGCGCGGTAGGCGCGGCACTCTAAACGATTTCCGCCGTGCGCACCCCGGCAGCCTCAAGCACCGGCAGCTTCCCCCACACCTTGTCCAGCGACCACAAATACACCACCAACTCCCGCGAATAATGCAACAGCGGTGCGGTATGGGGGATTTCTATGCCGTAGGTGGCCGGAAGGTCATTGAGTTCAATTTCTGCTTCCGCCGCTTCGAGCGGCCAGGGCATGTGGTGAATGTCTCCGCGTAACAACTGCCCGCTGCGATTGGTGGTAAACAGACAATATCGCTCGGTGAGAAAGTGCTCGATGGTCCCCGGTCTGCTCTGGTCAATTGCCCGTACTTGACCCAGCCCTCGATAGTGGGCGCGAAACCTAACCGGCTTCGCGCTCAGAAGACGCTCGCTCTGGTAAGTGAATTCGCGTTCGCCCCGTACTTTGATCGACATACGCGCCCAATGATAGGGCAGGTGGAAAACCGCCTTGGCTACCATCACCGCCAACGGATTAGAGGCTTCGAGGCAAAAGAAATAGACACCGGCGCGATTGGTATTCCGTTCCCGGACATAGGTTCTCAAATTCAACTCGGGGAATCGGCTGGCCCCGGGAATGCGCGGTACGCCCCGCAATTGAACCCGGTCCATCCAGAAGGGAACCACGCCCAACCAGGCTGATTGGTCGAATGTATCCACTTGCAGGCCGGAAGGGAGCAACGATTCGAGCCTCGCGGCCGGAATCGGCCAATGGGCAAACAGCAGGTCGTTCCACCGCTGCATCATTGTCCAGGGACGTTTGGGCAACGCGTATGGGCGGTGATTTACCACCGACAGCGTGTCTTCAGGCTGGGAATTGCGGGTCGAATTGCGGGTTACGGCCATAGGAGCGAACTCACTCGAAAAAGGCTCAATCCGCACCGCGGTTGCAGGTCAATCTTATCGTAGTCTTGCCCGGTTGAGGCGTCGAGCATTACTCCCAGGATGCGGAGGTACTGTGCGGCGCACACACCCAGCGGGAATGCTCTATCCTGAAGTTCAATCATGGCTCAAAGCGAAACCGCGACCGAAGCTCTGCCAGTTCCCGCCGAAGAACCCCGAAACCAGACCGATGTCTATGCCGTACATGGAGCCGACCCTGAAGTCCTGGCTTATGCCATGGCGAAGTACTCCCGATCCGCGCTTTCGATGAAGGAGTCGCTGCGGGAGATTTCCAGCCAGCGCGCCGAGCATTTTCTGAACACGTTTTATTTTCAGTATGGCCACCGCTCCATCGCCGACCTGGCCCATGTGGCCTTCGCCATCGAGCGGTTGTCGCTGCTCGCTGCCATCATCCTGGTCGACGAACAACGCTGGGATGGCCAGGAACGTTCCACCCGCTATCAGAATTTTCGTAAGAGCGGCTGGTATTTGCCCGACTTTTCCACAAGTCCCTCCACCGGTGTTGTCTTCACTGAAGCCATCGAGGCACTTTTCGCCGAGTATCACTCCAGCACCGAGACCATGTTTGCTTATCTGAAAGGGCAAACCGCGCGGCCGCCGGAGATGAAGGAGGAGGCCTATAACCGCACCCTGAAAGCGCGTGCTCTCGACGTTTCCCGTTACTTGCTGCCGCTCGCCACCAACACTTCGCTGGGCCAGATTGTGAATGCCCGTACCCTCGAAACCCAGATTTCCCGCCTGCTCTCCGATCCTTATGAGGAAGTTCGCCAGCTGGGCCAACGGTTGCGGGAAGCCGCGTCGGGCGCAGCCTGGAATGTGCAGGGCGACGCGCAGAGCGCGCTGCAGCGCGCCATCACAGCTCTGGATCCTGCCCTGGGTGCCGATGCGGAGGCCCTCTTGACCCGTGAGGTCAGAATCGCGCCGACACTGGTCAAGTACGCAGCGCCCAACGATTATGTATTGACTACGCGACGCGAGCTGGCCCAGGCCGCCGCCGAGCTGATGAAGAACGCGTCCATCGAACCTTCGCCTGGCCCAGTTGACTTGCTCGATGATCAACCGCTGGAAATCGATCTGGCCACCACCTTGCTTTATGGCGCCAGCCATTATTCGTACCGCCAACTGGCGCGCCAGGTTGGATCGCTGGAAGACGCGCGCCGCAACGAGATCATCGCTCTTGGCGCTCGCCATCGCGGCCGCCACGATGAATTGTTGCGTGAGTTTTCTGCAGGTCAGGGCTTGCGCTTTGACATCCTCATGGACATCGGTGGCTTTCGCGACATGCACCGCCATCGTCGCTGTGTTCAGATCCTGCAGCCCTTCACCAATGTCCACGGCTACGAGGTTCCCCAAGGCCTGGCCGAGGCCGGACTGCTGCGGCAATACGACTCCGCCATGACCCACGCACATGAAGCATTCGTTCATGTTGGCCAAGCCGGCTTTGCGGATCATGCGCGCTACCTGCTGCCCCTGGGCACGCGCACCCGCGCCCTGTTCAAGATGGACTTCGCCGAGGCCCTGTACATCGCTGAACTGCGCTCTACGCCTGCCGGCCACTTCTCTTACCGCCGCGTTGCCTGGGAAATGTATCAGGCGGTTGCTCGCAGACATCCCGCGCTCGCTCAGTACTTCCGCGTTGCTGACATCAATCAGCCCATCGACCTGCTGCAGCGGTAGCTTCGTTGCGGTGTTATGATCCACTAGATTCCCACTGGAGACCCCCCATGGCAGACGACCGTTCCCGCGCCATTGACCTGGCATTAGCTCAAATTGAAAAGCAATTCGGTAAGGGCTCCATCATGCGCCTCGGCAACAAAGAGGCGATCGTGCCCATCTCCGTTATCTCGACTGGCTCCATTTCTTTCGACGCAGCTCTCGGCGTAGGCGGCGTTCCTCGCGGCCGCGTGATCGAAATTTTCGGCCCTGAATCATCGGGCAAGACCACCATCACGCTGCAGATCATCGCTGAAGCGCAGAAGTCGGGTGGCATGGCCGCCTTTGTCGATGCCGAACACGCGCTCGATCCGCAATATGCCAAAAAGCTGGGCGTGGATGTCGATAATCTCCTCGTCTCCCAGCCCGATTACGGCGAGCAGGCGCTCGAAATCACCGAAGCCCTGGTGCGTTCTGGCGCCATCGATGTTCTGGTGGTGGATTCGGTGGCCGCGCTGGTACCCAAGGCGGAACTCGACGGGGAAATGGGCGATTCTCACATGGGCTTGCAGGCGCGCCTCATGTCGCAGGCGCTGCGCAAGCTTACCGGCACGGTCTCGAAGTCACGTACTTCACTTATTTTTATTAACCAGATTCGGGAAAAAATCGGAGTCATGTTCGGCAACCCGGAAACCACGACCGGCGGCCGCGCGCTCAAGTTTTACTCCTCGGTGCGCATTGATATTCGCCGTATCGCAGCCGTCAAAGAGGGCGATGTGGTGGTTGGCTCGCGCACCAAGATCAAGGTGGTCAAGAACAAAGTGGCTGCGCCTTTCCGCGAAGCGGAGTTCGACATCCTGTACGGGGAAGGCATCTCGCGCGAAGGCGATGTGCTCGATCTTGCTGTGGCCCAGAACATCGTGGAGAAGTCAGGCGCCTGGTACAGCTATGCGGGTGAGCGTATTGGCCAGGGTAGAGAGAACGTGCGCAGTTTCCTCAAAGACCATCCGGAGATCTTCACTCGCATCGATGGACAACTACGCCAGAAGCTCGGCCTTACCGGAGTAAAACCGGCGGAGATCCCCGCGGTTCCGCTCAACGGATCGGCCCAGGCTGCGGACGCTGTGAAGGCGCCGGTGCGCCGGCAGTAAGCCTTTGAACACAGTTAAAGCCATATACCCGGGCACCTTCGATCCTTTGACCAACGGTCATCTGGATCTGATTGCGCGTGGTGCGAAAATTTTCGATCACCTGGTGGTTGCTATTCTGAAGAATTCAGAGAAGGCTCCGCTCTTCTCTGTTTCCGAACGGATTGAAATGCTCACTGAAGCGGTTCAGTCTTTTGGCAACGTTTCGGTGGCCACCTTCGATGGTCTACTGGTGGAGTTTGTTCTCGAACAGCGTGCCCAGGCCATTCTCCGCGGCGTGCGCGCTATCAGCGATTACGAGTACGAATTGCAAATGGCGCTGATGAACCGCCGGCTGGCGCCGCAGGTCGAAACTGTCTTTCTAATGGCCGACGAGAAATATTCCTATGTAAGCTCGCGCCTGATCAAGAACGTCTTCGAACTCGGTGGCTCGGTCGAAGGCCTGGTCCCAGAGACAGTGATTAGCCGCCTGCATGCCCGAGTCATGCCCAGCAAGTCGCGTTGATTCCCACCTCCTTCAAGGCGAGATCGGAGAGGCATGACAAAAGCTAGTGCTTCCCCGGCACCACGAATTAAAGGGTGAAGCCAAAGGCTGCCAGGCATTGCGTTTGAGACCTGGGGCACCTTCGCGTTTTTCCGACACAGTGTCCGTCTGTCCTGGCGGCGTGTTGTGCGTTGACCCGAGGGCAAATGCGCCCTATCATCAGGCAACGTCGCGACCGATCCGATGATCGATTCGAAAATCTCTCACTACAAGATCATGAGCCGGCTGGGCGGCGGCGGCATGGGTGTCGTGTATCAGGCGGAAGATAGCCGCCTGGGCCGGTACGTGGCATTGAAGTTCCTGCCGGACACTCTGGCCAGGGATCAGAACGCCTTGGAGCGGTTTCGCCGCGAGGCGCGAGCGGCCTCCGCGCTGAACCATCCCAATATCTGCACCGTCTACGACATCGGCGAGGAAGACGGAAGGGTCTTCATGGTGATGGAGTTTCTCGAGGGAGAAACGCTGAAGCACCACATCCAGAAACACGCTCTCGGCACGGATGAAGTCCTGACGCTGGGCGTAGAGATCGCCGAGGGGCTGGATGCTGCGCACCGCCAGGGAATTGTGCACCGGGACATCAAGCCGGCGAACATTTTTGTCACACAACGTGCGCACCCGAAGATCCTGGACTTTGGGCTCGCCAAGCTCGAGTCGTCGGCAACCGATGAAGCGGTAACGGTCAGCGGCGGAGAAGCGACGGCGGAGCATCTGACCAGCCCGGGCGCGATGCTGGGCACGGTGGCGTACATGTCTCCGGAGCAGGTACGGGCGCAGGAGCTGGATGCGCGCACGGATCTGTTTTCGTTTGGAGCGGTGCTGTACGAGATGGCCACCGGCACGATGGCCTTTGACGGCGGCAGCTCGGGGGAAATTTGCGGGGCCATTCTCCACCAGGAGCCGCAGCCTGCAGCCCAACTGAACCGGGAAATTCCGCCGGGGCTGGAAGCAGTAATCCGCAAGGCTTTAGAGAAAGACCGCAACCTGCGCTACCAGCACGCGTCGGAGATGCGGGCTGATCTGCAGCGGCTGAAGCGCGATACTGAAGCCGGACGATACGGCGGCCCGACATCGGCGCCCAGCGCGGGCAATCCGAGCGCGGCGATCCCGATCACTCCTAGCGGGAAAGGGGGCCGGGGGAAACTGCTGGCCGCGGCGGCAGTTGCTGTGGCGGTGGTGGCTGCAGGAAGCCTCTACTATTTTGCGCGGACGAGCCGGCGTCATCTGACGGATAAAGACACAGTGGTGGTGGCTGATTTCGCCAACACCACGGGAGATACCGTATTCGACAATACGCTTAAGACGGCGCTGACGGTGGCGCTGAACCAATCCCCGTTCCTCAACGTGATGTCCGACGCACAGGTGCAGGCGACGCTGAAGCTGATGACCCTGCCGGCGGATGCCAGGCTGACGACGGACGTGGCCCGGGAGTTGTGCGAGCGGGCGGGAGCAAAGGCATATATTGGAGGTTCCGTCGCCAGCCTTGGCAGCGAATATGTGATCGGACTGAAGGCGGTGAACTGCCAGAATGGCGACGCTCTGGCAGAAGACCAGGTGACGGCCAGCGGGAAAGAGAGAGTGCTCAATGCCGTGGGCGATGCGGCGGCAAAGCTGCGCACTGAGCTGGGCGAGAGCGTGAGCACGGTGCAGAAGCTTGATGTGCCGCTGGCTCAGGCAACCACCTCGTCACTCCAGGCATTGCAGTCCCTAAGCCTGGGCGAGAGAGTATTGTCCCAAAAGGGGTCCTTAGCATCGATACCCTACCTGCAGCACGCCATCCAGTTGGACCCGGGTTTCGCCACGGGCTATGAGGACATTGCGTCCGCTTACTTCAGCGTCGGGGAGATAGCGCGGGGAAATGAGTATTACACCAAAGCGTTCAACCTGCGGGACCACACGAGCCAGCGGGAGAACCTGCTTATCAGCGCCCAGTATTATCTGAACGTTACCGGAGAACTGGACAAGGCGGCAGAGGCCTTTGAGGAGATGCGGGCGATTTACCCCCGGGAGTTCCGCACAGCGAACGATCTAGCGATCGTGTATGCGGAGCTGGGGCGGTACGAGGAGGCGACGCGGGAGGTGAAGCAGGCTCGGGATCTCAACCCCGACTTTGTGGGGGGGTGGGAGAACGGAGCCAATTACGCGATGGCGCTGCAGAAATTCGATCAGGCAAGACAGTTGATCGCCGGGGCGCAGCAGCGCAAGCTGGACGATTTCATTCTCCACCTCGACCTTTATGCGCTGGCCTTTCTGGCAGGCGATCGCTCCGCTATGCAGACGCAGGAGGACTGGCTGGGAACTCATCCCCAGTTACAGAACTTCGGCTTGACCCTTGCGGCGGACACAGCGGCTTTTTCCGGGCACGAGGAGCAGGCGCAGGACCTGACCCGGCAAGCTGTTGAATCGGCTATACAGGCCGACAGCCGGGAAAGCGGCGGGGTCTGGTGGGAGAATGCGGCGTTGCGGGAAGCCGCCTTCGGCAACACTGCGCTGGCGCGTCAGGACGCGGCGGCGGGGCTGAAGCTGGCGCCGGCGAGCCAGGGAGTGCAGGTGGAAGCGGCGCTGGCGGACGCGATGATCGGCGACAATGCCGATGCTCAGAAGATGAGCGACGCGCTCAACCAGAAGTCGCCGCGCGATACGCAAATGCAGTCGCTGTGGCTGCCGGCGATCCACGGGCAGATCGCGCTCAACCATAAGGATACGGCGGGAGCTGTCAGCAACCTGGAGATCGCGACGCCGCCGGTTGAGTATGCGCAATTCGCATTCCTTACCAACCTGACTTGCCTGTATCCGACGTACGTGCGGGGTGAAGCCTACCTCGCGGAGGGTCAGGGATCGCAGGCGGCGGCGGAGTTCCAAAAGATCATCGACCACTCCGGCATGGTGTGGAACTGCGCGACTGGCGCGCTGGCTAAGCTGGGCGTGGCGCGGGCCTATGCGCAGGAAGCGAAGAGCGCGAGCGGCGCCGATGCCGATGCGGCGCGAGTGCGGGCGCTGGCTGCGTACAAGGATTTTCTGACGCTCTGGAAGGGCGCCGACGCGGGCATCCCGGTCTACCAGCAGGCGAAGGCGGAGTATGCGAGTCTGCTGCAGTAGGCCCGAGCCACGCCAGGCACCTCATAGAGTAGAAGCGAAGATCCGAGCGAACCCCTGCAAGACGTGGGGCCCTTATCGAGGATGTCCGGATAGGTAACAGTCAAGGGGGCTTAAGAGCGTACCCCTACCCTGGAGTTTCTGCATTTCAGGAACGAAGGGTGGGTATTTCAACTAGTCTGGTTTTGTTGTATCAGGGCACGACTTAGTCGGGCCTCTGGTTCGCTCACTTAGTGAAGGAACCAGAGACAGATGCCTGTGGGGCTGAGTTTGTCGATGCTTCTCACGCGGACTCTAAAGCCCTTCTCGTTTGCGGCTTTTACGGCCGGACTAAAGTCGTGCCCTGATACAAGATTTTGATCTATCCGTCCTCTTTGAATGTAGACACTCCAACATACGGCCTAAAGGCCGAACCCTTCAAAAAGTAGTTCACACACGGACGGCTGAAATTATTTCAGGACGCAAATCCTTCTCGCCCCACCATTATCGACTGTCGACCTCAATGTAATCGACCGGCGCCGGTTCGCCCTGGTTCGGCGTCCCGCGAAGAGTCAGTACATCCTTCGGTTTCAGTCGAACCTCAGGGACGGTGAAAAGCGTGCTGGTGCTACCATCAAGATGTGCATCCACTGCCGCCGGTGGGAGCACCGCATTTGCCGTCCAATGAGCCAGGGAGTTGCCGTTGAGCAACAGCTCGTAACGTGCCGCGCCCGTCCGCAGGTCGAAATACCGCACAGAAATAGAATAAGTACCAGGCGGCCGCCCGGGTTTTGTGTTTAGACTGCACCCACCCGGCCGATTGCAAACCACTGCCTTGCCGCCGGAAGCAGTTTCCCAGGGAGTGACATCGACCGTGGTATATCCGTCCGCCTGCATGGACTCAGCCTCAATGCGGTCGGGGTACTGGCCGACGCGGCCCAGCTTATCGGGTATTCCGGAGATGTGCTGGAACCACTCCGTGACTGCATCGCGCCACACCACCGCGTGCCCCGCCTCATACTCAAACAGCGCCAGCGTTTCGTAATAGCGCTGGTCATCAATTCGCTCAAAAAGCGTCTTCCAACGGGTCACGTACGAAGCAGCGATAGCAGCACCTTCGTAGTGCGAATCGTAGACGTACTGCACCAGGGTCTTCCCGTTATGCAGTTGATAGTTGTAGGGGACGTGGTGCATGAAGAGCAGGAGACTGTCAGGGCAGTTGTCTAAGGACTCGTAAACTTTTGCCAACTGAGGTGGGTATTGGCCAATGTAACCGGTGCCCGTAGCCACTGTGCGGTCCATTCCGATGCCTTTGCTATCCGCGCGAAACCATTGTCCCCACCCGTTGCGTTCCGCCGATTCAATCCCGGGACCGTAGTGAATGCCGAGAATATTGGTGAGTGTCCCGATGCCAAGCGGACCAGTGTATTGCTCGTAGACACGCCACGAATTTACCAGCAGACCGTTGACGATAAAATTGACCTTGGGATCGTTGCCGAAAGTAAGCCGGGTCCAGGTGTCGCTGATCTCAGCGGTGGAAAGTTCCGGGTTCCAGGCCAGTTTGCCGAAGCCGTACAAATTAGCCATGGCCATGGGGTGGTGCAGCCAGTTGGCGTCGAGGCCAACGTTGGCCACTCCCACAAAACCACCCAGGGGTTGATGGAAACTTTTGCCCTCGACAATCTCGCTCACCGGTGTTCTGCGATTCTGTGCCCGCATGTCGGTATCGAGCGCGACCTTCCACATCGGGACCAGGAACACCATGTGACGCTGTTGGCCGGTGTACTCCTGCGTGATCTGCAGTTCTATTGCCTGGTTGGTATGACGAAGAGCGGCAAATAGCGGAGACACCGGCTCTCGGACTTGAAAGTCGATAGGACCGTGTTTGATCTGGATGACCACGTTGCGATCGAAAGCGCCATCGAGGGCGCGGAAGTTGTCATAGCCGGCCCGGGCGCGGTCGGCCTTGAGGTCATTCCAGTCGAGGTGATTGTTGTAGACGAAGCCGCGATAAAGCACTACGCCGCCGTGCGGCCGAAGCGCGCGGGCAACGGTATTGGCCGCCTGCGCCGGAGTGCGGTGGTATTTCGAGGGGCCGACGCGGCCTTCCGAATCAGCCTTGATCACGAAGCCGGCAAAGTCAGGAATCGCTTTGTAAATCTCGTCCACCTTCTTGCGCCACCAGGCAGCGACACCAGGGTCCACTGGGTCGAAGGTGCTCAGGTGGCCCACCGCCTGTGGGCTCGAAAGATCGACAGCAAGCGACATGCGCACGCCCCAGGGGCGAAAGGCATCTGCGATGCGGGCAAGCTCGTGAATCATCTCCGGGTCAAGCGTATGCAGGTTTGAGTTCACGTTGTTGACGGTGGCGCCGTTGATGCCCACCGAGGCCAGCAGCCGGCCGTACTCCGAAACCCGGCTAAGGTCAGAGCGCACGTGGCCGTTGTCGAAAAAAATGCTCCGCCCGGCGTAGCCGCGCTCGATGCTTCCATCGAAGTTGTCCCACTGGTTCACCCAGCGAATGGGCGAAGAAGGGGCGTCGCTGTTAACCGCTATGGGTCTTTGTTGGGCGACCTGCTCCAGCATGCGGAAAACGCCGTAGAGTTCTCCACGGTCGGTCCCGCCAACCAGTACCCAGTAGTGGTGGCCCTGCTCCGCAAATTGCGAGAGCGAGAAGCCTTCTGGCGCGATCGACGACGGCGGCTTCCATTTCGGTAACAGATGCCGAATTTCTACACTCGTGCCCAGGATGAAGGAGTCAGCCGCCGGGAGCGTTGACGAAATCTGCAGGCTTTCGCCCAGCATCGATTGCAGCCCCCGGGCCAGTTCATTGGCCGCGCTGCGGGAAACGGCAGATGGGCCGGTGATGACGATGTGGTGAGGGATCGTCCCGTACTGCTGTGCTACCTGCAGGGGCGGGGCCGCATAACGCAGCCAGCCCTGCTCCCCGGTCTCCCCCCGGACAACAGGAGCCAGGCAGAAGACACTCAAGACCAGAAGGCAGACCGCACGACGAACGCGCATCCTTCCTATCTTAAAATCAATCCATGGCCCAGCACATTGGAATCGTCGCTTGTTCCGCCGAAGGTGCCGCTCTTTGCTACCGCTCAATTTGCGTTGGAGGCGCGGACCTTCTCGGTCCCCACGATCACCCCGAGATCTCGATGCACACCCATTCCCTGGCCGAGTACATGAAATGCATTGACCGCGATGACTGGCAGGGCGTGGGCGAGCTGATGCTCTCCTCCGCCAACAAACTGGCCAAAATTGGCGCCGATTTTCTCATCTGTCCCGATAACACCATTCACCAGGCGCTTCCCTACATCGAAGGGCAACTGCCACTGAAGTGGTTGCACATTGCCGAGGCAGTCGCCGCCCAGGCAGTCGGGCGCCGGTTCCGCCGCCTCGGATTGACCGGGACGCGTTATCTGGTCGAAAGCGACTTGTACCCGGAAAAGCTCAAAGCACGTGACCTCGAGTACATGCGCCCCAACCCGGCCGAACGCGAAGAAATGAACCGCATCATCATGGATGAACTGGTCTACGGCGTCTTCAAACCCCAAGCGGTCGCAACCTTTCAGGGGGTTATGGAACGTATGAAAAATGAAGGGTGCGACGCTGTGGTACTTGGCTGCACCGAGATTCCGTTGCTCATGAATGATGCCAATTCGCCCCTGCCGACACTCGATTCGACCCGATTGCTGGCGCGGGTCGCCTTGCGTCGCGCAGTGCAGACCAAAGCCGTGCCGGCCTAGGGAGACGGGGAAGGTGTGCTCATGGGGTTTCGTCCCGGCGTAGTGGTAATTTCCATGCGCGTATTCTTCACAAAAACTACGTTGTGACCCCGCGCCAGGCAAAGATCGTAGAAGGCAAGCGCCGCCCCATAAAATCCTATCCCCGCGGCGACGTTCCGTGAACTTGCCGCGATCCCGACAATGCGACCCACGATTCCAAAACCATTCGAGGCGATGGCGCTATGCGCCACTTGGCTTCCGTCGTCGTCAAGCCCACGCCCGGCTAAGAAGGTCAGCATCAGCGGAAGAAGCACGCGGTTTTGCGGCTTCGGCGCTACCCCGCCTTCAGGGTCCATTTGCAAGTTTGCTGACTTATTTGCATCCACTCCGGCGAGCGTGCCTTCGACCGGCTCGGTGAAACCCGTGGGTAATTTCAATTGCCGGAAACGAAAGCGAAGCTTCCCCTGGCGCGAAAAGGAGCGCGCGGGTTTGGCCTGGGTGATCTCCCCAATGAGTATGGAGCCTTGGGGAACGACCACCGCTTGCTCGGCATTCAACACCGGCTCCGCTACCAGCGCCTGAAAAGTATCTCCGGGCTTGCTATTGGCGGAGCTGATCGTCTTTTGCAAATAAGCCCGCAATCGCCATTCCTTCTCGACCGGCGGTCCTGGCGGATCTGCCTTTGGCTGGTTCACCGGCTGAGGATCTATAAGTTTGAGATTTAAAGGTTGGGCCAACTCAACCATCCAGGCAGTCCCAGCCTCAATCCGTTCCGGATGATAAGGCAACTGGGTATAGATGAATTGAACCAGGCGGTCCCCCCGGCCGGGCGCGGTGATCTGTGCTACGGCATCTTTTACTCGCTGTTTTTCCAGTGCAATCTGCCGGGAAATAACAGAGCCCTTTTTCTGCCCAGGGGCAGGCGACAAGCGCAAGATCGGGACCCCGTCCCTGGCCCCGTTGCTCACAATCGGCTCCAGGGCCCCATCGGGCAGTATCAATTGATCGAAGCGCACCACCGGGATATGAAATGGGGTAAAGTCTCCCCGGAGCCGCGCGTGAATACGGCGGCCGCGGTCGGAATCAAGTTGTATGACCGTGCCCCGAAGAATGGAGCCCGCCGGGATGGCGATGTGATTCTCGATGTAAACCGGATAAAGCAGGCGGCCCTCCAGAGCCTCGCCGGTCTTCATGGGAACGTGCTGCAGAAGTTGAATCGAGAGTGGAGTCGTGGCCGGGATCTCCACAGATGGGGTTTGCGCATCTGTAGTTTGAGCAACCAGGGAATTGCAGAGTAGCGCTAGCAAAAGGAAGCCTGGTACAAGGCAATATTTCCGGATGCTTTGCTTTTGGCCCCTCATCTCGTTCTAACCTTGACAATATTGGTCCGCAAGTTTCGTTAACCACGATTAAACGGTGGTCTTCCTCCCGCAACATGTAGAATCTGTTTCTTTAACGTTATAAGAATCGCAAGCCAACTGTAATCTTAAACTGTTAAGATACCTGGGTGAGGCGCCTATGCGAAACAAACTGCCGGGAATCGGGAGCGGAAAGAAAAAGCTCACCGTCCCCACCGCAGCTGAGCTGCGGCTACTTCAGATCCTTTGGGAACTGGAAGAAGCTACCGTCGATGATGTAGTGAATGCTCACCCTGAAAGGGAGCGGCCGCACTATAAGACCACGCAGACGCTGCTCCGAATTATGGAAAATAAGGAGTTTATCTCCCATGAGGCTCGAGGCCGGGTGTTTGTCTTTCGCCCCCTCGTGTCTCGAAAAACCATCGATCAGCTCTCCGTGCAGGCACTGGTATCCAGGAATTTTCAAGGATCGGCGGCCGGGCTGCTGGTCAATTTGCTGGAGTCCAGTTCCATCAAAAAGAAGGAGTTGGATGAACTCGAATCGCTGATGCGAGAGTATCGTAAAAAGTATGAGTTGGGCGATCGCGAATAATCCAGGGATGCCATGAATCCAGACCTCGTGCTTGGTGTTATGAGCGCCCTCACGGGCTTTATGCTCAAGACTGCACTTGCGTTCGGGGTTTGTCTGGGCTTGGGTTGGCTGGTCAGGTCTCCAGGCCGGAGATTCATGGTCTGGTCAGGTTTTCTCTACGGAACAGTGGCCTACTGGTTCTGGATCGCCAAGAGCGTTCTGGCAGCCAAACAGGTGTCTCCACTCCCAGCTTCCACAACCCACTCTCTTGCTCAACCTGCCACGTCAGGCTTTGGCGCTTTGCTGATTCCAGGCTCCTGGGCCTTTCCTCTGGATATCGCACTGCGTGTGATCGGCATCGCCTATCTGCTGGTTTTGACCTACCTGCTGGTTACGCATATTAAGAAGCACCTGCAGCTGAAATGGGTTCTGGGCTTTACCAGTCAACCGCCGAAGGAGATCGTGGCAGCGTTTCAGCCGCTTTCGGAGAGCCTTGGTGTAGGACGTTCAAGACTACTCGTGTTGTCGGGGGTGTCGTCGCCGGCAACATTCGGCTTTGTTCGGCCGACCATCCTCCTCCCCGATGCTTGCCTGGAACAGGACGGGTCCGATCTCGAAGTTATTTTGCGCCATGAGTTGCACCACGTTCGTCGATGGGATTTCCTCTGGAACGGCTTCGCCGTTGCCTCCCGGGCAATTCTTTTCTTCCATCCGGCGTCCTGGTACGCCGTCAAACGGATGCAGTTCGACCGCGAACTCGCATGCGATCTTGCCGCCGTCTCCGATTCTCCAAAAGGGAGAGCGAAGTACGCCGAATGCCTGATCCACTTTGCGCGGTTGAATTCCTCGCAAGACTGCAGAAATTGGGGAATAGACTTCGCGGCATCTTCGGCACATTTACAGGCTCGTGTTCATTCCATCCTGGCTGGAAACGAGAAATCGTCGGCCTGGTTGGTTGGGTCACGGATTGCTTGTGGACTCGTTCTTCTTGCCGGGTTCGTCCGCGTCGCACCGTCTTTGGGACTATTGCTTTCCTTTGCTCAGCAGCAGATAGCGCAGCCATCGGTCCTGGAGATCTCCACCACTCCGTCCACGGCACAGGCGAGAGTAAAAGCAACCAGGAGGAGTCGCTTGTCGAAGGGTCTGGCCCCAACCAGTCGCGATACCGCGGTTGCAAGCGCACCTGAGACGCCCCAAACCACGGATTTCTCCACCGACCGAAACACGGAAAGTCCTGTGTTAGCCCAGAATGGCGATCCGCAGCTACTCCATCGGGGCTCGGCAACTCCCGGAAAGGGTGCCAAACAGCAGACCGTGATCCCGATTGACGATGCCTCGGGCCAGGTGAGTAAAGCTGGAGACCACGATCACAATCAGGCCCTGCAGCAGACAGCAACTGCGGCCGCGGTATTAAAACGAGTCGCCGCTCTCGATCGCCATTAGCGTTCTCTGTGCATCGTGTGCATGGCGCCGGAGGGTCGGTCCAAAGGCGCTTTCCTGAACGCTTACCGGAAAAGGACAAGGAAAGTACTCACGCCTGCGACCGCAATCGCAACCATAACTGCGATGATATAGAGCAAGTACGAAGCCGGAAGATCCTGATCGTCTGATTCCATCTGGAGCCGAGCCGGTGTCCCTGGTTCTCGAACCTGAGGTGCTTGCCGGAAAAGTCGTAACTCAAGCGGCGATCCACGTACATCTTTGCTGGTTAAAGTCTTAACGTATTAAGATAAGGCTTGTCAATAAGTCTTAGCTGCTTAAGATATCGGCAGGGCAGGCTCGAGTACGCTACGACGTCGGTAGAGACTGGTTCAATCGGATGTGTCAGACTGAGGCTTTCCAAATCTGCGGCTGTTTAAGTCTCCGCAGAGGCACGTTTCTCCTTTCTCTCCTGCTCGCGTTGTCTTTTTTTAGTACAGGCGCCCAGGTGCGGCAACCCCTCTCTGCGACCCAGATGGTCACTCAGATGGTGGATGCTGAAACGGTTGCGAAAGCAAAGCGTCAGCGTTTCCTCTATAGAAGGGAAGAAAGGTCAGTCCGGACGAAGGGCCACCTTTGGGACGAACTGGTAGTCGAGACCACGGAAGGCCGCATGCACCGCCTCATCGCTGTGGATGGTAAGCCGCTATCCAGCGGGGAGCAGTCAGCCGAAGATAAACGGATCACGTATCTGGCTAATCACCCCAGTGATTTTCGCCGGGAAGCTCAAGGGCGTAAAGACGACGAAACGCGCATGGCGGAATTATTGAGAGAGCTTCCAAGGCTCTTTCTCCTCCAAACCGCCGGCTCGCAGGGCGAGTGTACCCGCATCACGTTTTCCCCTAACCCGCAATTTCAGGAAGCAAGCTTTCAGGACCGGGTGGTTCACGCCATGTCTGGAGAATTGCTGATCCATAATACGGACATGCGTCTCTGCGGGATGGACGCGCACCTGGATCATGGCGTGGAGTTCGGTTTTGGTCTTCTCGGCAAGGTAAGTGACCAGAGCCACTTCTCAGTGATGCGCCAGGAGGTCTCGCCGGGCCAATGGAAAACAACGAAAATCCGTGTACACGTGGATGGGAGCATCCTGCTGATGAAAAGCGTCTCCCGGGATGAGGACTCCTCGCATTTTGGTTTTAAGCCGGTGCCCCGTGATCTGACGCCCGCCCAGGCTGCGGCCTTGATTCGGTCAACAACGTTCTAAGCACCCAGGTGGGATGTAAGGAGAAGAGGCTCGAAAAGCATTGGGCTTCAGGGCATGTGTGAGAACCGAGAGTTAGAAATTTAGTCCCGAAGGGACGGCTGAACTTAGCCCAGGACGCTAGTCCTGGGTACATCGTGAAAGATGATTGAGTCCCGTAGGGGACGGCTGAAGGAGGATTGCGTCGCGGGCCATTTTCAGCCGTCCCTTCGGGACTAAATTCTCTTCCCGAGTTCTCACACACGCTCCTCAGCCCCTGCTGTGGAATGTAAATTCAGCGGCGTGAACTCGAGTTCCAGCTCCTCATTCCCGGGCAGAATTGTGATCTTCACCTTGGCCAGCGACTCAACAATCCAGTCGGCCGCCGCAAGTTGTTTGATCGTGTGAGAAAACGTGGTTGCCAGAACCTTGCATCCAGCGGCGTGGCCAGCCTTCGCGCCAGAAGTCGAATCCTCGATCACAATGCAATCCGCCGGCTCCAGGCCGAGTATCTTCGCACCCTTGAGATAAGGCTCCGGATGCGGCTTGCCATGCGTCACCACGTCCGCGGTGACAATGTGTTGCGGCACCGGGATGCCGGCAAACGCAAGACGGCTGCGCGCCAGCCGTTCGGTCGCCGAGGTGACAATGGTCCAGAATTTCTGCGGAACCGATTGGAGAATCGAGGTCACGCCTTCCAATACCTCCAGGCCTTCGTTGTCGCCCACCTCGAGGTCTTCAATCACTTTCAGCTCCGCCATGTGGTCGGCATCCGGCTTCAGGGTGCGCACAGTTTCAATCGCCCGCATTCCGTGGGCTGTCTTGATCGTCTCCCGCACATCGAGGCCATGACGCTCCGCCCAGGTCTGCCAGCTTCGCTCAACCGAGCCCAGCGAGCTGATCAGGACCCCATCCATGTCAAACAGCAAACCCCTGGTTCTTACTTTCACGCCGCATCTCCCATCGCAAAATGTCTTCCCGCTTCAAGCAGAGCATGAAGCGATTCCGTTGACCCGCTCTCCGCATAGATTCGCAACAGTGGCTCGGTGCCGGACGCGCGCAGCAATATCCAGCTTTCGGCGGCTCGTGTAAGCCGCTTTGCCTCCGGATTGTCGAGATAAAACTTCATTCCATCGAGCGTTTCACGGCGCAAGACGCGCATGCCGGCAAACTCGCCCACCCCTGCAGTTGCGCGGCGTATGGCAGCCTGCTTCGTCTCTTCGGGAATGTGCAGGTCGAGCCTGCCGTAATAGTGCTCGCCATATTCTTCCTGCAGCCCGCTTACCAGCGAGCCCAGGGTGCGCCCTTCGTCCGCCATAACGTTGGCCAGAAGAAGGGAATTCAACAACCCGTCGCGTTCCGGCAGGTGCCTGCCGATGCCGATGCTGCCCGATTCTTCGCCGCCGATGAGGATGTCCTTCTCCAACATCAGCTCGCATACATGCTTGAAGCCGATGCCATGCTCATACAGTTTCCGTCCGTACCGGGCTGCGATGCGGTCCAGCATCTTAGTTGTATTGAAGGCCCGGGCCACGTCCCCCGGCCACTGCTTTCGTTTGAGCAGCCACTCCAGCAGGATGCAGTAAATCTTGTTGGCGTCGACGAACCGCCCCTGCTCATCCACCGCGCCGATACGATCCGCATCGCCGTCGGTGGCAAATCCAGCCTGGCAGTGATGCTCCAGCACCGCGACTTCGAGTGCGCGGATATGCGGCGGAATCGGCTCCGGCTGAATGCCGGGAAACAGCGGGTTCAACTCCGCGCGAATCTCCACGTGGTCGATGCCCATGCGACCGAAGATCCCTGCCAGTACCCCCCGCCCCGCACCGTACATGCAGTCGACAGCGTACTTCTGCCCTGTAGCCGCGATCCGTTTGAGGTCTGCAAACACAGAGATGGCTTCTACATACGGGCTGAGAAAATCGACCTCGGTGATCGCTGCGCTAGCCGTGGCCAGGGGCAATCCCTTGCCCAGGTAGCCCTCGATCGCTGCCATGATGGCCGGGCTGCCCGAACCTCCGTAGCTCGCTTTGTACTTCACCCCATTCCAGTTGTACGGATTGTGGCTGGAGGTGATCATGACCCCGCCGGCCGCGCGCAGATGTTTCACCGCGTAGGAGAGCGCCGGTGTGGGGGTGATGCGATCGGCCAGGCGCACCGGTATGCCGGCTGCGTGCGGCCACTTCGGCGACGATCTGCGCGAACCGCTGGGATAAAAACCGGGTGTCATATCCGACGCAGATGCCGCGAGCGGAGTTTTCCTGCTCGCAGACATAACGGGCGATGGCTCCAGCCGCGAGACGCACGTTATGCTCGGTGAAGTCGTCAGCGAGAATTCCTCGCCAGCCATCAGTCCCGAATTTGATGGGTTTTTCCAGAATCAAATCAATTCGTCGTGTTTTCCGGCCAGCTCGCTGACGACCCGGCGTACATCTTGCGACCGCTCCCGCGTGGTAATCAGAATGGCATCTTCGGTCTCCACCACCACCAGGTCATCTACCCCGACCAGCGCGACGAATTTCTCCGGACTGTAAACGTAATTGTTACGCGCATCGATCCCCACCATGCCCCTTGCCTCGGTGACATTGCCATCCTTCGCATTGCCCTGCGCCAATTGATGTTCGTAGAGGGCATCCCAGGAACCCAGGTCGTTCCAGCCAAACTCCGCCGGCAGGCAATAAATATTCGAATGATGTTCGCCCTTGGCCGAGCGGGGTTCGAGCACTGCGTAGTCGATGCTGATGTTTTCGCAGGAAGGATAAAGCTCGCGAAAAACCTGCTCGAACCGCGGCGTTCCATAGGCGTCGGCGATCTGTTGCAGATAAGGCGCGGTCTCGGACAGATGCTCGCGGATAGCGTTGGCCAGCGTGCGCGCCGTCCACAAAAAAATGCCGCTATTCCAGTAGTATCTGCCGGCGAGCATGAACTCCTCTGCCCGATCCCGGTTGGGCTTCTCGGTAAATCGCCGCACGCGCTTGACCCCGTCAGCCAGCACTTCTCCGGTCTCGATGTAGCCGTACCCGGTTTCTGGCCGCACAGGCTTCACTCCCAGCACGACGATGTTTTCGCCTGCTGCGGCCAGGGCGATGCCTTGCTCGATGGTGGCCCGATACTTATCCTCGTCGGTGATCACGTGGTCGGCGGGAAAGATACCCAGCACTGCATCGGGGGCACTGCGCTCGATGAGGAAGGCCGCCAGGCCCGCCGCCGGCGCAGTGTTGCGCGCTGCCGGCTCGCAGATGATCTGCTCCCCCAGCATGTTTTGCAGCTGCTCGGAAATGGCTTTGGAGAGCAGGTCGTTGGTGATCACCCAAAGCTCGTTTGAGGTGGCCAACGTTCCCAGCCTGTCCACCGTGCTTTGGATCATGGTGCGCGCACCATCCAGCACCAGCAGTTGCTTCGCCCGCCAGCGGCGGCTCCGCGGCCAGAAGCGCGTTCCGCTCCCGCCCGCCAGGATAATGGGGCGAAATTCGACTTTAGATTCCATGGACTCCTACGAAAGACTGCTGAAAAATTTCTTCATCCTGACCAGGCCCTCTTCGATGTCGCTCTGCGCGACAGCGTAGGACAGCCGGATGTTTTCCTGGGTGCCAAAAGCCTCACCGGGAACCGTTACCACGTGCGCCTCATGCAGCAGGCGTGAGGCCAGTTCCGTGGCGCTCTTTGCGCCCGGTTTGCCCAGGAAGGACGACACATTGGGGTAAACGTAAAACGCGCCGTCCGGCTTGGTGCAGGTAATTCCGGGGATTGCCCTCAAACCTTCCAGGATGCGGTCGCGCAATTTCAAGTATTCCGCGCGCATCTCGGTGACGCATGTCTGCGAACCGCTCAGCGCTGCGATGGCCGCTTTTTGCACGATTGCCGCCGTCGACGAAGTGGACTGGCTCTGCAACTTGCTCATGGCGGCAATGACGGGCCTGGGTCCCAGAGCGAACCCGGCACGCCAGCCTGTCATAGCGTAGGTCTTGGAGAGGGAACCGAGCACAATCACGTGTTCCTTTGCCTCTACGAACGAACCGCCGGAGACAGGAGCACCGGCATATTGCAGGTACACGTAACACTCGTCCAGGAGCAGGAAAATGCCCCGCGCGTGGGCCAGCTTCACGATGCGCTCCAGATCTGCGGGAGACACCACCGAGCCGGCTGGATTTGACGGCGTGTTCAGGATGATGACCTTGGTTCGCGGGGTAATAGCCTGCTCGATGGCGTCTGCCGTAACCCGAAAGTTCTCCGCCTCGTTGGTTGGCAGATACACTATTTTGCCGCCTGCATATTGGATGATGTCCTTGAAAGAGACCCAATAAGGGACAGGCAGAATCACCTCATCGCCGTGGTCCACCAACACCTGGATGGCGTTGAACAGCGCCAGCTTGCCGCCGGTGGTGAAAACGGTCTCGTCCGCGGTGTAGTCAGACCCGAAGTCGCAGGCGTGGCGTTGCACGATCGCTTTGCGCAGTTCCGGGATGCCGGCGACGACGGTATAGCGGGTGAAATTGCCTTCGATCGCCGCAATCGCGGCGTCTTTGATGTGGCGAGGGGTCGCGAAATGAGGTTCCCCGGCGCCAAAATCCACCAGCTGGGCGCCCTGGGCGCGCAGTCTGGCAGCTTCCGCAGTGACCGCCATCGTGGCGGAAACCTCAATGCGGCCGATGCGGTCGGCGAAAATCCTGGTAGCAGCTGGTGCGGTCATTCTTACTATCTTGGCAGACTCCGGCCCATTCGCGAAAGCCAGAAAGCCAGGCCGCGACCATCCAGTTCCTTAAACCCGCAACAAACGACGGGTGCGCCCTCAATTGCTTTTCGCGAGATGTGGGATACCACGAATCTCAACGTTTCGTGCCATTGTGCCCAAAGATCTGCGCGCTTCACCCCGGTGAGCGGATCTGCTGCTCCCGCAAAACCCGCTCCACAGCCAACAGATCTTTCTCCGTGTCGACCCCAATGGTATCGAACGGAGTGTGCGCCACATGGATACTGATTCCTTCCTCGAGCAGCCGTAGCTGCTCCAGGCGCTCGCACGATTCCAGTGGGCTCGGAGGCAACTCCGCAAACCGCCGCAACGCCGCCTTACGGTATGCGTAGATACCGATGTGTTTCCGGGGGGTCAAAGGAGCTCCTCTCTGGTACGGAATCGTGGCCCGGGAAAAGTAAAGCGCCCTGCCATCATTCGCCGTCACCACTTTCACCGCATTGGGATCATTGATCTCCTCTGGCGTACAGGGTGTCGAGAGCGTCGTGACCTCTGCATTTGTGCGAGCGAAAGGCCGGAGCAGTGATTCGATGTGCTCCGGTCGGAGCAACGGCTCGTCCCCCTGGATGTTGACATAGATATCGGCCTCCACCAGCGCGGCGACGGCATGCACCCGGTCAGTACCGCTGGCCAGCGCGGCAGAGGTCATGATGCTGGGCCAGCCCTCCGAATCGGCATAGGCAACGACTTCGATAGAGTCGGTGGCAATCAGCACCTGGTCGAGCTGATGGCAGGCGAGCGCGGCACGATAGACCCAGCCCAGCATGGGAACGCCGGCGATCGGGCGCAGCACCTTGCCCGGCAACCGGGTAGAAGCAAGGCGGGCCGGGATGACGGCCACGATGCGCTCGCGTGGGGCAGTTTCACTCATGAGGCGTTCGAGTGGAAGGGATCGCGTCCCAACTCATCGATCTCGTCCTCTGGGCTGGCCATGTCCAGATTGACGACGATAGGTTCTTGACCGCTGCGCACGATCACGGCTTCCACCGGTTGATCCTTGCGGGCGTTCAGCTCCTGATGGGGCGCAAACGGGGGCACAAACACAAAGTCCCCGGGCCCAGCTTCATCGACAAATTCCAGATGCTCTCCCCAACGGAAACGGGCCCGTCCCCGCACGATGTAGATCACCGTTTCCAACTCGCCATGGTGATGAGGACCGGTCTTCGCGTTGGGATGCACCACGACCGTCCCAGCCCAGAGCTTCTGCGCCCCTACTCGGGCGTAGGAAATCGCTTCAGCACGGGTCATGCCGGCCGTCTGCGGAGTGTTGCTGTCGAGCTCACCGCTACGCACGATGCGCAGGCCAGGGATGTTTGTTGCTGTTTTGAAATCAGACATGGCAGCATCCTAAAACGGGCGCAAATGTAGAGTCAGAGGACTGACAGCAATTTACCTTATCAGTACTGGAGGACGGAGAGCCCAAATGGCGGTCGGCGATAGCAGCAAGCCTGATTACGGCGTAGACGCGCCGAATGTCCTGCGCAACCTCTTTCTCATTGGCATCCCTTGTGTGCTTCTCGGAGCTCTCGGGCCTCAGCATCTTCACCTTGGGCCGGTCGATTTTCTCCCTCGGCCGATGCTCCTCGTCACCGGCACGTTACTGGTCCTCGAGGGGCTCCTCTTCCTCTTCTATGTAAAATTCGGCAAATTCCATCATCGGGATCGGATGCTTTCGCTGCACCAGTGGCGCGGGGATGAACAAGTGCTGGATGTGGGATGTGGTCGTGGGCTCCTGTTAGCCGGAGCGGCAAAACTGCTCGCCGGCCTCCGCGGAAATGGACAAGTCACCGGCATCGATATCTGGTCTAACCAGGACATGGGCGGCAACTCCGAAGCCGCTACCCGGCACAACCTGGAGCTTGAGGGCATCAGCGATCGCTGCACTCTGCTCGGCCTTCCCGCCCAGGACATGACCTTTCCCGACGGAGCTTTCGACGTGATTGTATCCAATCTGTGCCTGCACAACATCTATGACCGCACGATGCGGCGCCAGGCCCTGCAGCAGATTGTGCGCGTACTGAAGCCGGGAGGCGTTGCCATCCTGTCGGACTACAAGCACACCGCGGAATATGCTCAGCAGCTTCGTCAGGCGGGGCTGATGGTTGAAAGGCGGTGGGGCAATCCCCGTTTACACTTTTCCGCCTTTACGCATCGTCATTGCCCGCAAGCCTCAGCTATCCTTGCGGTAGAGGAGTTCCCGCATCGCTTGCCGCCGGGCCTCGTTCATTTCAGGGTCCAGGCGCTCCCTGGCGGAAAGGTCTTCCGACTCAGGTTCGCTACAGGCGGGGCAACGGTTCGCGAAACCGGGCTTATCCGGCTTCAGCTCAAACTCTTCCGAGCAGATGGCGCAGGTTTTTACCGGGAAAGGCATAGCTCCTCTATTGTAATAGATGCTCTGCAACTGTTGTAGAATCAACACAAGGCGGCGTAGCTCAGATGGTTAGAGCGACGGACTCATAACCCGTAGGTCGGTGGTTCGATTCCACTCGCCGCCACCAGCCTAAACTACCGTCCCCTATCTGGTTCCAGGCTGCGTCTAACCCAGTAGTATTATTTGTTTTAACCATCCTAATGGTCCAAAGTGGTGCTATGTCCCGAAGCTTTAAGCGTGCCGTGTTTGCCGTCTCGATCCTGCTCGTAGCGTTAGTGTTTATCGGTGGTCTGGGCCCCAGCCGCGTGCGCGCGGATTCGCAGCAGGATGGCGCCTACCCTGAGATGGAAGTCTACAGCGAGGTCCTGAAGAAGGTTCAGACCGACTACGTGGTCGATCCCAACATGACCAAAGTCACTGTCGGCGCCTTGCATGGTTTGCTCGAGTCACTGGACCCTGACTCCAGCTACCTGACCCCGGAAGAGTACACCGCCTACAAGCAACACACCAACGAGGGCGTTGCCCAGGTTGGGTTGAATATTTCCAAGCGCTACGGATACGCCACCGTCGTCTCCGTCGAGCCGGGAAGCCCAGCGGAAAAAGAGCAAATCGAGGATGGCGATATCGTCGAAGCCATCGAAGGACATTCAACCCGGGAAATGTCTCTGGTCATGATCCGTCTCCTGCTCGAAGGTAAGCCCGGGACTAACGTCAGCTTTTCCCTGGTCCGGCCGCGCAAAGCAGAACCCGACAAGATCACCCTGACTCGCGCCGTGTCGCCGGCTCCTCCCATGGGACAAACGGAGTATGAGAGCAGCAGCATCCTGTACCTCAAGCCGGTAGTGCTCAACAAAGAGCGGGTGAATGAAATTGCCAGCCGGCTGAAGGCGATGCAGAAGAACGGCAACAAGAAGGTTTTGCTGGATCTGCGCGACGTTGCGGAGGGCGATGAGGAGCAAGGCGTCCGCCTGGCCAATTTTTTCCTCGAGTCGGGCACCATCGCGACTCTTTCCGGACAGAAATATACCTACGAAGCCTTTAACGCAGACACTTCCAAATTCATTACCGGCGCGCCTTTGGTCGTCCTCGTGAACCATGGAACTTCCGGACCGGGCGAGATTGTCGCCGCGGCGGTTCTCGATAACAAGCGGGCCGATGTAGTGGGTGACCGCACCTTTGGGGAAGGCTCAGTTCAGAAGACCATGGAACTCCCCGATGGCGCCGCTCTGATTCTTTCCGTTGCCAAATATGCATCGCCGTTGGGTAAGAAAATCCAGGACGAGGCAGTGACCCCCAATATCGTGGTCGCCGCCAATCTTGAAAACGATGACCAGGCCGGCGCCCAGAAGACGCCAAAACCGGATGATCAACTAACCAAGGCGCTCGATATTCTGAAACAGAAAAGCGCCTGATTAAGCGGACCCCTCATTGATTGGGCAAGCTCCATCTTCGGGCGCCGCCAGATTTCGTCCGCCCGGTCATTCCGGACTGGGGCCCATGAAACTGGCGGGCAGCATTACCTTCCTCGCCCTGCTGGCTCTCGCCATCATCGCCGGATCGTTGACCGGCCTCATGCTGGTCTACTCCGTAGATCTGCCACAAATCGCCGATCTGGAACGCTACCGTCCCATCACCTCGACAGACCTGCTCGATGTGCATGGCCGCGTCTTCGGCTCCTTCGCCCTGGAGCGGCGCATCGTTGTCCCCTATGAAGCGATTCCTCCCATACTGCGTCAGGCAGTCATTTCCATCGAGGATAAAAACTTCGAGAGCCACTGGGGGGTCAACATCTTCCGTGTGCTCGGCGCGGCGTATCACGATCTAACCTCAAATGGCCGCACCCAGGGCGCTTCTACCCTGACCATGCAGCTGGCGCGTAATCTTTTTCTCTCCAGCCAACAGACCTTCGGACGCAAGCTGCAGGAGGTTTTTCTCTCCATCCAAATCGAGCGGGCGTTTACCAAGCAGCAGATCTTTACCCTCTACGCCAACCAGATTTACCTGGGTCAGGGCGTTTATGGATTCGAAGCCGGATCGGAATACTACTTCAGCAAGCACGCCCGTGAGCTGACCTTGCCGGAAGCAGCTTTACTGGCGGCGTTGCCCAAAGGCCCGGTGGCCTATTCCCCCCTGGTGAATCCTGATCGCGCGTTCCGCCGCCGCAACATGGTCATCAATTCCATGCTCGAAGACGGGGTGATCACCAATGCCCAGGCCAATGCAGCCAAAGCTGCGCCCCTCGGTTTGCATATCGAGCCACCGTCGAATAGTGTCGCTCCCTGGTTCGTCGAAGACGTGCGCCGCGAACTGGAACGTCAGTTTGGCAGTGAACAGGTTCATGAGGAAGGCCTGAGGGTCTACACCACCCTGGACCTGGATCTGCAGCAGGCAGCGAATCGCGCCGTGCTCGATGGGTTGGCGGCCCTCGAACGCCGGCACGGGTGGAAGGGAAACCTGCTCAACGTGCTCGTCGCCGGTGGTTCACTGGACGACTTTCGTCATCCTGACTGGCGCCAGCCGGTCGCTCCGGGATCGTACGTGCACGCCCTGGTGACCAATGTTCTGCCCTATCAGGTGACCGCCCGCATCGGCCAGCAGCAGCTGATCCTCGGCCCCGATGATTTCGCCTGGACCGGACAGCGGGATGCGGAGAACTTTCTTCATCCCGGCGACATCATCTACGTCCACATTGTCCCCTCGGCCGATTCAAATCTCGTATTACATGCTGTGCTGGAGCAGGATTCCGGCATCCAGGGCTCGCTGATGGCGGTGGACAATACCTCCGGCGAAGTTCTCGCCATGGTCGGCGGGCGCGATTTCAACCTGTCCCAGTTCAACCGCGCCACCCAGGCTGAGCGGCAGACGGGCTCTTCCTTTAAACCCTATGTGTATGCGGCCGCCGTCGAAGCCGGAGCACGCCCGGACGAGACGATTGTCGATGCGCCGGTTACCTTTTCCACCGCGGTCGGCCCCTACACACCACGCAATTACGACGACACTTTCGAAGGAACCGTCTCCCTGGTTCATGCCTTTGCGGATTCCCGTAACATCCCGGCGGTTAAGCTGGCGGAACGCGTCGGTATCCGCAAGGTCATCGCAACGGCACATCAGTTTGGCCTCGCCAGCACCATTCCGCCCTTTCTCCCCGTCGCACTCGGTTCCGTGGAGGCTACGCTTGAGGAGCAGGTTGCAGCCTACAGCAGCTTTCCCAACGATGGAGTTCGCCTGGGCCCCCACCTGATCCGCAAGGTAACCAACGCGGATGGGCTCACGCTGTCCGAGAGCCCGGCCAACGTCGCCGAGTCCACCACCCAGAAGACGGCGCGCGCCATGATGACCTTGCTCAAGGCAGTAATTGGACCTGGCGGTACAGCCGCAGACGCCATGGCGCTCCACCATCCGCTTGGCGGTAAAACCGGCACCACCAGCGACTTCAACGACGCCTGGTTCATCGGCTTTTCTCCCTCCATCACCTGCGGCGTATGGATTGGCTACGACAACCGTCAATCGATGGGCGACAAAGAGAGCGGAGGCCACGCGGCCCTTCCGCTATGGATCAATTTCATGAAGGTAGCCATCGCCGACCACCCCGACGAGCATTTTGCCGGAGATGTACGCCCGCCGCCACCAACCAATGTGGCGACAAAGAACGCCATCATCCACCCAACCGGCCGTCCCCCAGCCACCCCGCAGTAAGACTCAGAGGGAGTTGCAGTAAAAACTACAAAAACGTTCAGATTTGCGGTATCCCACATCTCGCGAAAAACGAGCGAGATGTGGGGCACCCAAGGCTGGTGGAAGAGACAAAGAAAAGCCCACCCACCTTTACCTTCCCAGAACCCGCATCAAGTGCAGATACCGTTTCGCCTGCCCGACATCCCGCATGATCTGCTCTTTCAAAGCCTCAGGAGAAGGCCACCGCCGCTCCTCGCGAAGACGCCGATGAAACACAAGCCGAAGCGGAGTCTCCTCCTCCAGCTGAATCGGGTGAAAATCCAGCAGATGCGATTCCACCGCAAACGAATCAGCCCCGAACGTAGGCCGGTTGCCCACATTCGTAACCGCATCAAACCACTCCCCGGCAACCCGCAACTGCGTGACATACACACCATTCGGCGGCAACAGCTCCCGGTACGGCGCCAGGTTAATGGTAGGCACAGTGAGCGTGGACCCGATGCCGCGTCCATGAGCCGGCGTAGAGTCGATAAAAAACCCATGCCCCAGCAGCGCGCGGGCCGTGCGGATCTCCCCCCGGGACAGCAACTCCCTGATCTTGCTGCTCGAACAAGTCAATCCTCGTACCTGGCACGCGCCATGGATCACCACCTCAAATCCCAGCGCCCGGCCGAGTTCACTCAATTCAGCAATACCGCCCTCGGCGCGATAACCAAAACGAAAGTTGGTGCCTTCATGAACCTCGACCGCGCCCAGCGCATCATGCACAATCGCAGTGACGAATTCCGCCGCCCGCATTCGGGAGAGCTCCGCGGTAAAAGGCAGCACCAGGACAGCGTCGATGCCGGTGTCCCCCAACAACTCGAGTCGCGTTTCCAGCGGCGTAATCAGCCTGGGACAAGTCTCAGGACGCAGAAACCGCAACGGGTGAGGATCGAAGGTAACCGCTACGGACCGGAGCGATCGCGCCGCGGCCCTCTGTCTGAGCTGGTCAAGAACGAACTGGTGACCAAGATGGACACCGTCAAAGTTGCCAATGCTCAAAACCGTGGGCCCCAACCGCTGGGATATCTCGCCGGGATTGCGGAAGACTTGCATGTCAGATCTCGAAGGGGATACGCAACCCGTCGTAAGCGAGCTGGATGTGGGGAGGAAGTTCGTTGTTGGTTTCCGCGTGGGGCAGATCGTGCGACATATGGGTAAAAAACGCCCGCTTTGGCTGCATGCGGCGCACGAACTCAAGCGCCTGTGCCAGCGTAGCGTGGCTGGGATGGGGCGTCTTGCGTAAAGCGTCGAGAATCACTACGTCCAGGTTCTTGAGCAGCGGAAGGCTGCTTTCCGGGATATCGCTCATATCCGTCAGGTACGCGGCATTGCCGAAGCGAAATCCCGCGACTTCAATTTTGCCGTGGGTGAGAGGTACACGGTGGAAGACCGCACCTTCGACCTCGACCGATTGCCCCAGGCGGTGCATCTCCACCCGGGCCCGGGTCGGGTACCAGGCCTCGGTATCGAAGGTGTAGTCAAAAATACGTTCAATCACACTGGCTGAGGCATCATCGGCATACAGCGGGAGTTTGTTCTTGAGTTTGAAAGTCAGAGGCCGCAAATCGTCCAGGCCGAGGATGTGGTCCGCATGCGAATGGGTGTAGAGCACCGCGTCGACATGATCGATCCCTTCCCGCAGGGCCTGCATACGAAAATCCGGCCCGGTGTCGATCACCACCCGGTGTCCATCCCAGCTGACAGCGATCGACGGACGTGTGCGGCGGTCGCGCGGATCATTGGACGTGCAGACCCGGCAGGTGCAGCCAAGCGTCGGTACCCCCATTGAGGTGCCACTGCCCAGGATGGTGATCTCTGCTCTATGGATGAAACACGCTCCGTACATCAATTTCACTTCTGGCCTGTACCAGGCATCCGCTCTTGACAGGGCTTTTCCTCACCCGCCCTGTGCGGAGTAGAAGTGAAAAGGCGTTAGTGAGGTTTCTTCGACTGGGGCGGCCGCTGGGCAGAATTGGCAATGGCATTCGTGATCTCGAGAAACGACATCCGCAAATCGAAAAGCGCGTTCTGCAGCAGCCGCTTCTCCTGCTCGGTAAGATTGCCCTTGGTCTTTTCATCCAGCACGCTCAGCATGTCGATGCTCTGCCTGGCTCCCAGGATGTCGATGCGGGGTTGCTCGTTGGGAGCCGTGCCTGCGCCCATCTGCATCGCCGCGGTCATATAGAGGGACTGCACCAGGCGGTCGAAGTTCATCACTGTCGGAGCCGGCTGGCCAGGATTAGCCTTCAGCAACATGTCGTCCAGGCGGCTCGCGGAGGCGTGATATTCCTTGCTCTGCTGTGCGGATTCTGCGGCGGTTGGCTCGGGAATGGTTTCGTCTCCATCCATTGCCTCCGGTTCATCCAATTCAACTTGCATAGCCTGGGCGGGAGCAACCGGTTGCGGGCTCGCCGCCTGTGCGGCAGCCGGCGGAGCAGGTCGGCGGAGCAGATGCTTTCACTGGGCTTGGCTTCGCCTTCGCGCAGTTCGCCTTCAGCGGTGAACTTGCGGCGGTCCGTTACCGTGAATTGGGGTTCTTTTTCACGCATGATTTTTTCCAATCGTCTTTTGTAACGCTGCCTGAAACTGAATGAAACATTACTCTTTCCGGCAGGCTAGGGTTCGGTTCAGCTGGCCGGTTGGGCCACAGGCCGCGCGACCTTGGGCGGCGCGGCCAACGCCGTTGCCACCCCTCCGTCGTAGGCGATCTCCTGATTGCGTTCCAATACTTCGACCCGGATAAAGCCCAGCGCCAGGATTTGCGGCAGCCCGGCGCTCGACAGCGATGCAGTACTGGTAATCCGTCCGACGGACTGGTCATTGCTGCGCAAGTCGAGAGGGAGAGAATGAGGCCGGGTACCTTGCAGCTCAAATTGCCGGAACTGCCGGTTAACCTTCCCCCGCGAGCGGATGCGCTCCACGATTTCCTGGCCCAGGTAGCAGCCCTTGCTGAAGTTAAGCGCGCGCGTCTGGCCAGTCTCCTGCGGCAGATCGCGATCGTTGAGGTCAACACCATACAACGGAATGGCATCGAGCACCCGCAATGCTTCCATCGCTTCCCATCCGCACGGGTTGGCCCCGGCTGCCTGCAGCGTCTCCCAAACCGCAAGCACATGCTCAGGTGGGAACCACAATTCGTAGCGTGGTACTGAGACGTGATAGGCCTCGACGACGGTGCAGGCTACCTCACCAATGCTGGCGCTGCTCATACGGGCGTTTTCCAGGCTGGAATTTGCCGCCACAAAGCCCAGCGTTGCCAGCACCTGCGGTGCACGCGGTCCGGTCAACGACAAGCCTGTCCATTGCTGGCTAACGTCTGCCAGCTCCACATCGTCCATTACCACAAAGTGATCCAGATGGCGCATCAGGGCCGGGACCTGATCAATTCCCGTATCCAGCAGCACGTCGCCGGCGCGACGGTAAACATAGCAGTCGCCCTGAATGCGTCCCTGCACGCTCAGCAGAAGGCTGTAATTTCCCTCGCCCTCCGGCAGCGCTTGCACCGCGTTCGATACCATGCCGTTTAACCAGCGCAGCCGGTCGCTTCCGGTAACCAGAATCTTCCCCCGCCAGCCCAGGTCGCTGACGCCGGCGGAGTGCAGCAGGGAATCAATCTCCCCTGGTAGACCGTCAAATACCCGTGGCGTCAACGCGCCGCAATACAGTCCCGAAGAGGACGAGGGACCCAGCGCAGCGCACAACGGCGTAGGTCCTGCGACGGCTCCAAGAGGTTCCGGGGGCGATTTCGGGCACTGGGGAGCTATGGGAACCGGCGGTCGAATCTGGATGGTTCGTGGCAGAAAGCACAAGAAAATTATAGCCTTGCAGCAGAGCGAGTGCTGCAAGGCGCAGGCGGGGCTCGGAAAAGGGTTGAAGAAATGAAGCTTATCTGCAGGAACTCATGCACTTTAGTCGCGGCGGCGCTCCTGCTGGCCTGTGCCCTCTCTACCTTTGCCCAGGACGCCCATCCCCAGGACGCCCATCCCCAAAAGGACACCCGGATCACTCCCGAGCAAACCAAGGAGCTCTTTCGCTCTCTGAATCAAATTCTTACCTTTGCCAGTGATGACACCCAATTGCAAATACGGCACGAGGTAAAGCGGCGGCTCATCACCCGTGAGGAAGTGGAAAAGTACATTCTGGATAAGTTCCACGAAGACAAGGACGCCAAACGCATGCAGCGCGAAGAGATCGTGCTCAAGAAGTTTGGGCTCCTTGACCGGGATTTCCAGTTGCAGCCCTTCCTGGTAAGTCTGTTGAAGGAACAGATTGCCGGCTACTACGACAACAAGACCAAGACGGTGAATCTGCTGGATTGGGTTTCCCCGGAAGAGCAGAAGCCGGTCATTGCCCATGAGCTTACGCACGCCTTGCAGGATCAACACACCGATCTCGACAAGTGGGAGCCCGACGAGCCGGACACGCTTTCCAAAAACGTGACCGAAGACAATCGACGCCTGGCCATCGATGAACGGGATACGGCGCGTGATGCGGTGCTCGAAGGGCAGGCGATGGCGGTTTACCTGGACTACGACCTCAAGCCGAAGGGCAAGAGTCTGCTCACTTTGCCGGATGTGATGCGAACCCCCAAAGAGGACCTGGACAGCTCCGGGACGTTCCCCAGTGATGGATCGCGCCCCCCTTCTGCTCCAGCAATCGTTGCTTTTCCCCTATCGCGACGGGCTGGGATTCGAGCAGAGACTGTTGAAGGATAAGGGCCCGCAATATGCCTTTGCCGGGGTCCTGGACCGGCCGCCCTCAACCAGCTACGAGATTATGAACCCCACAGCCTATGAACGCCGGGCAACAGTTCCTCTGCTCCAGATGCCCGATGTGCACGGGCTGCTGGATCCTGACTACCAGCCGTATGACGTAGGCGTCATGGGCGAGCTCGATGTGCGCATTTTGACCGAGCTCTTCGGCGGTCCGGACGTGGCGGCGATCCTCACCCCACAGTGGAAGGGTGGCTTGTACTACGCGGTGCAGAGCCGTAAGGCGGTCACACCCGCGCAGCAGGCCGCGACCTCGTCGGTAGCGCTGCTCTATCTTTCCGCCTGGCGGAGTGAAGGCGCGGCAAGGGAGTTCGCCAAAGTCTACGCCGGCGAATTGAACAAGAAATATTCCGGTGTGGTGCGCGATCCCGCTGCGGAATCATCCATCGACGAGCAGGTTTACAACGGAAGTGAAGGACCAATCCTGATCGTGCGCCAGGGCAAGCAGGTGTTTGTGAGCGAGAGCTTTGATCCGACCACGGCACGCAAACTTCAGTTCCTCTTCTTCGGAGCCCAGCAGAACAGCGACACCCAGCAAGCCGCGCACGCCACGCCCCCGCAGACGAACTCCACGCGCACCTGACGCACCTGATGGCCAGTTGCGGCATGATGAAAGCCTCCTTAAGGCACTAGGCCAGACCCGATCGGATGCTGTCCCGGAGGGCCGCCTTGAGTCCCGCAGGGACGGCTGAACTTAGCCCAGGACGCTAGTCCTGGGTTGGCAGTTCTGAAAGGACATGATCTCGCAGTCCCGCAGGGACGGCTGAAAATGGGCCGCGACGCAATCTTCCTTCAGACCGTCCCTGCGGGACGCAGATCATGTTTCGATGATTGTATCCAGGACTAACGTCCTGGGCTAAGTTCAGCCGTCCCTTCGGGACTAAATCTGAATCGCCGAGTTCTCACACACCTCCTCGAAGCCCAGCCAAAACCGTCATTTTCCGGGCAGGTATACTTAAATCGCACTCTATCCCCAGCGTTCGGAGCCGGTTTGCAGCAGGCGGAAATTGGAATCATAGGCGGGAGCGGGCTCTATACGATGCCCGGCCTTAGCAATTCTCACCAGGTTGAGGTGTCCACGCCATTCGGCGACCCCTCAGACGTATTTATAGCCGGCGAACTGGAGGGGCGGCAGGTGGTTTTCCTGGCCCGCCATGGCCGCGGCCATCGCATCTTGCCCACCGAACTGAACTTCCGCGCCAATATTTTCGCCATGAAAAAACTGGGCGTGGAACGGATCATCTCCGTTTCCGCCGTTGGCTCGCTTAAGTTGGAGCATAAGCCGACCGAGTTTGTCGTCCCCGATCAATTCATCGACCGCACATCGCTGCGCACCTCTACTTTCTTCGGCGACGGTATCGTGGGTCATGTGTCGTTTGGAGATCCAGTCTGCGCTACCGTCGCCAAGGCCATTCACCAAGGCGCACAGACCGCCGGAGTGGTGGCAAAATCCGGCGGCGTTTACGTCTGCATGGAAGGTCCACAGTTCTCCACCCGCGCCGAATCGAATCTCTACCGCAGTTGGGGCGGCGACATCATCGGCATGACCAACCTGCAGGAAGCCAAACTGGCCCGCGAAGCCGAGATCTGCTACGCGACTATGGCCATGGTCACTGACTACGATTGCTGGCATGAAGGGCATGACTCCGTTACCGTCGATCAGGTCGTAGCCGTGCTGCATCAAAACTCCGCCAACGCCGCCAACGCCGTGCGGGCTGCGGTTGCGGCCATGCCTCGAGAGCGCACCTGCGCCTGTCCAACGGCTCTGCAATTTGCCATCCTCACCAGTCCGGGAAGCGATTCCCGCGGCAACCCGCAGCAAGTTGGATTTGCTGCTGGGCAAGTACAGTTCCTGAACAGAAAGAAACCCATGTCCATTCTTGTCGTAGGCAGTGTTGCATTTGACAGCATCGAGACACCCCAGGGCCGGCGCGACCGGTGCCTTGGCGGTGCGGCCACTTACTTCGCTCTGGCCGCAAGTTACTTCACTGATGTTCGCGTCATCGCTGTGGTCGGCGAAGACTTCACCCCGGAACACGAGGCCGTGCTCACGCGTCGCGGGGTGGATACGCAGGGCCTTGAACATACCTCGGGTAAAAGCTTCCATTGGACTGGCTCCTACGTAAAGAACCTCAACGAAGCACAGACCCTCAAAACCGAGCTGAATGTCTTCGAGAGCTTTGCACCCAAGGTGCCGGCGGCCTACAAAGATAGCGAGTTCCTGTTTCTCGCCAATATCGACCCCGTGTTGCAAAGCAATGTTCGCCAGCAAATGCCGAAGGTCCGAATGGTCTGCGGCGACACCATGAACTACTGGATCACCGGCCACCGTGAAAATCTGGCCAAGGTGCTGACCGGCCTGGACGCGTTGTTGATCAATGATGGAGAGGCCAAGCTGCTGGCCGACAACAACAACCTGGTTCTGGCCGCGCGCAAAATTCTGGCCATGGGTCCCAAGGCCCTGATCGTGAAGCATGGAGAATACGGGGCCACGGCGTTTTTCGGTGATCAGATTTTCAAGGCAGCAAGCCCCACCCACATGGCGCTGCCCTTTCGCGCCCCGGCGCTGCCCTTGGACGAGGTAGTGGATCCCACCGGCGCCGGCGATTCCTTTGCCGGCGGCTTCTTCGGCTACCTCGCTTCGCAGCCGGAAATCACCTTGCAGACCTTCAAACTCGCCATGTTCTACGGTGGTGTTATGGGCTCCTTTGCGGTGCAGCGCTTCGGTACGGAACAGATGCAATCGCTCACGCGGGAGGAGATCGATCAACGCTTCGCTCTCTTCCGTGAGCTATCTCATCTTGACTGAGCCTCGAGGCGGTCCCTTATCGATGCCGGCCGCGCGAAGCGAGCCGGAGGCCATCCGGCGGGAAACTCTCCTGGTAGCGTGGGCGGCCCTCGCCATCGCCCTGGTGGCACTCGCCTATTGCGTGCGCCACGGCACGCTTCTGCTTTACGGCGATGCGGTGGCGCATCTTCATATCGCCCGTCGCGTGTTCGATTCCATCACCCCCGGCTTTCGCCAGCTCGGGTCCGTCTGGCTACCCCTGCCCCACATCCTTCTCCTGCCCTTTGTCTGGAATATGGCGTGGTGGCGAAGTGGTCTCGCCGGAGCCTGCCTCTCCATCCCCAGCTACGTGCTGGGATGCGCGGGCATCTACCGGCTGGCTCGCATATGGTTGTCGATGCCTGCGGCCATCGTGGTGGTCGCCTTTTACGGATTGAATCCAGGATTGTTGTATATGGCCACCACGGCCATGACCGAGCCTCTCTTTTTAGCCGAGATGATCTGGGCGGTGTTGTTGATCGTTCAGTTTCAACGCTTGCTTGACGGCAGGCTATTGATTGCCGCCGGGCTGGTTCTGGTCTGCGCGATTTTCACCCGCTACGACGGATGGGTTTACGCCGCGGTGGCCTGGCTTTTCGCCACCTGGCCGCTGCTCATGCACGCCAGGCTCCGCCACTGGAAAGAGCCGGTGCTGGGCGCATGGGTGCTATTTACCGCCCTGCTCATTGCCGCTCCGTCGTTGTGGCTGGCCTACAACGCAAAGCAATTTGGCGATCCACTGGACTTTGTCCGTGGTCCCTACTCGGCCCGTGCCATCGAAGCCAGAACCACGCCTCCCGGTTCGCCACTTCACCCTGGCGTGCACAACCTGCGCGTCTCGGCCCTCTATTTCCTCAAGGCTGCGCAGCTGGGCGCGGCTCCCCTTGCGCGGGGGAGGCTGCTGTGCTGGCTGAGCGCTGCGGGCACGCTGGTGGCCCTGTGGGCCTTTCGCCGGCGACAGATCTGGCCCGTACTGCTGTTGTGGCTGCCCTTGCCCTTCTACGCCTATTCCGTTGCCTATGGATCCGTGCCCATCTTCATCCCCATCTGGCGGCCGTATTCCTGGTACAACACGCGCTATGGCATGGAACTGCTGCCCGCCTTCGCCCTCTTTGCCGGATGCCTGCTTCCCCTGCTGGCAACTCCTGTGCCTAAACTGCGGCGTTACGCGGTGCTGGCGAGTTTGTTGTTAGTCGTGGCGAACAGCGTGGTGCTATTGCGGGGCCGGCCCCTGGTCTTTCAGGAGGCAGTGGTCAACTCGCGCACCCGCGTCGCGTTTGAAACCGCTCTGGCGAAGGCTCTGAGCAATCTGCCTGCGCAGGGATTGATCCTGATGCGCGTTTCCAGCGATGTAGGCGCCCTGCAGCAAGCGGGTATCCCGCTGCGCCGCACAGTGAACGAAGGCGACTATTTGACCTGGCAACACGCGCTCGAAGATCCGGCGCAAGCTGTGTCCATCGCGGTCGCACTCGACGGAGATCCCGTAGCCCAGGCCGTACAGCGTCATCCTCAAGGCTTACAGCTGGTGAACGTAGTCTGCTCCACCGGCCAACCCTGCGCCCGCATCTACCGTTCGCAGCTTGCCAGTCGCCCCTAGCCCAGCCCTCCCGGCAGATTCGTATTCGAGGTTGAGTGAAACTGCAGATTCCTCAGGCTTCGTCCTAATGACACAGGGAGAGCGGACGATCGGTTTTAGTGCCGCGCCTGACGGCGCTCTTGAGTCCTCTTCGGGCATCGATTTCCCAGCCCTTCCGGGCTGGGCTGACGTTCGGCGGTCGGCACCTCCGGGCCTTGCAATCTGTGGTCATCTCCTTGCGACTGTCATTTCTCCCTCAACTTGCCGAAGGCAAGTCCAGCTGACGGGACGACAAAGGGTGGGGCGGCGCTTCCATTCAGAGATCAGTCGCACGGATCCCAGGTCTCAAACGCGAGACCCCACGGCACGCCGGGGCACCCTTCGATTTCAGCTTTTGATTCGTTGTTATCAAGACCAACCTCCGCGAACAAAACTGGTTACACCAACCCCTACCGGCGCGATGTTAGCATCACGCTCAGGCCATGTTCCTGAGCGCACTTGATTTCAACCAGCCGGTCCGCAGTCTCCACTTCAGCGACCTGGAGCAAATGGTGCTTCATGACGCGGAGGACGAGTGATCCCATTCGTCAAGGCACACGCCTGCGGAAACGATTTTCTGGTCGTGCAGGAAGATCTCGCAGGGATCGAAGCCAGGGACCATCTGACGCGCAGACTCTGTCACCGAAATCAGGGCATAGGCGCCGATGGCGTGGAGTTCCTGACCTGGCAAGGGGAGCGCCAGGCCAGGATCCGTCTGCATAATGCCGACGGCTCCATTGCGGAAATATCCGGTAACGGGACCAGGTGTGCAGCCGCCTGGATTGCCTACGAAACCAAGGCCGGCCCGGGCGACGAGATCGTCCTCGAAACCGACGCCGGACGGCGCATTTGCCGCATCGACGACCGCATCGGCCAGGTCCTTTCGCATCACCTCGTCCATGGGCGTGCCTGACGTAGGCATACGCAAACTTGGCATCTCGGCGGTGGAGTACCGATCGAAGGAGCCGTGGTCTCAACCGGCAACCCCCACTTCGTGATCTTTGTCGATCAGCCGGACTTCAGCGTTCACGGCCATCCCTGGGAGGCGATCGGAGAAGAGATCTGCAGACACCCCCGTTTTTTACCCCCAGCAGACGAATGTGGAATTCGTGCGCATGACTGGACATGATGAAATTGAGATACGCATCTATGAGCGCGGCGTTGGCCCCACCTCATCGTCCGGAACCGGCACCTGCGCGACGGGGAGCGCGGCCATCGCGCTGCGTGGCGCCGCGCCATTGCTCCGCGTGATCGCCCCGGGGGGCGCGCAAACCGTGGAATGGCCGGGCCCCGGCACTGAGATTCTGCTGACCGGCCCCGCCGAGCTCATCTGCTTTGGGGAGACATGGTGAAGCAGCGCAAGCTGAGCATCCCCGCCGTTCGCCGGGGAGCCAAAGTAGCCGTGCTTTCCCCGGCAAGCTATCCCCAGCCGGAAAGGCTGGCCAACGGAGTCGAAGCACTGGGCCGTCTCGGCTTCTTACCCTGGGTGGGCCGGCACGCGCTCAGCAAGGCCCATCACTACTTTGCCGGCACCGCCCAGGCCAGGCTCGAGGATCTGCATGCCGCCTTCCTCGATCCTGCCGTCAGCGCGATATTTTGTAGCCGTGGAGGTTACGGTTGCAATTACCTGCTCGGGGCCCTGGACCTGGGGCTGGTGCGCGAGCATCCCAAACCTTTCCTCGCTCATTCCGACATGACCTGTCTGCAGACCTGGCTGTTGGATCAACTGGGCCTCGTCTCTTTCCACGCGCCCATGGTTGCCGGTGATTTTTCCCAACCCGAAGGAGTCGATGAAGCCAGCCTGCTGGCTGCGCTGGGTGGCGATCGCTGGTTCGTCGGCGAAGCTTCCGGCCTCCGCGTGCTGCAGCCGGGAAAAGCCACCGGAATCCTCTACGGAGGTTGCATCACTCTGCTCGTTGCATCGCTCGGCACTCCGTATGCGCCGCAGACGGAGGGCAAGCTGCTCTTTCTAGAGGATCGCGACGTGAAGCCGTATCAACTGGACCGGTTACTGCGGCAGATGGTGCTCGCCGGAAAATTCGAAGGCGTCACCGGCATCATCTTTGGCGAGATGCTCGATTGCGTAGCTCCGGGGCAAAAGCCAGGTCTGCTGGACGAGGTTATCCTGCGCGTGCTGGACTGGTTTCCAGGCCCGATCGCGATCGGTCTCCGTTCCGGTCACACGTCCCGGCGCAATGTCACCCTCGCCTTCGGCATTGAAGCGGAGTTGCACCTCGAGCGCGAACCGGTGCTGAGCTTTCTCGAGCGGGCGACAGAGAAATAATTTATGGCCAAACACATTCATCTCATCGGGATCTGCGGCTCGGCGATGGCGTCGCTTGCCGGCATGCTCCAAACCAAGGGCTATCGCATAACCGGCTCAGATGCCGCGGCGTATCCGCCCATGTCCGACCTGCTTCATGCCCTGGGCATCTCGATTAAGGAACCCTATGCCGAAGCCAATCTCTCGCCTCGCCCCGACCTGGTGATCGTGGGCAACGCGATCTCCCGCGGCAACGTGGAACTGGAAGCCGTGCTCGATCAACGCATACCCTTTCGTTCCCTTGCCGAAACCATCCAGCATGAGTTTCTCCCTGGAAGAGAATCGTTGGTGGTTGCCGGCACTCACGGGAAAACCACCACCACCAGCATGTTGGCCTGGATCTATGAAGTCGCTTCGCGGGTTCAGCCGGAGGTCGCGCCTTCCTTCCTGATCGGGGGCATCGCAGAGAATTTCGGCACCAGCTTTCGCGTCCGCGAGGGCAAGCCGTTCATCCTCGAGGGCGATGAATACGACACCGCCTTCTTCGATAAGGGCCCCAAGTTCATGCATTACTTTCCCGATGCCCTGATCCTCACCCATGTGGAGTTCGATCATGCCGATATCTACGACAACCTCGACGCCGTGAAGACTGCGTTCCGCCGCCTGGTCAACCTGGTTCCGCGCCGTGGCCGCGTCATTGCTTTCGATGGCAGCCCGAATGTGGATGAATGCGTGGCCCGTGCATTTTGTTCCGTCGAGCGCTATGGATTCAAATCCGGATCCACCTGGCAGCTGCGGGATCTGACCCACGACAGCCGCAACTCGAGCTGGCAGATTCTTCGCTCCGGCCGGGAATGGCTCCACGTAACCCTACCCTTACCCGGGGAGCATAACGCGCTCAACGCCACCGCGGCTGCGGCTTTGGCCGCGGGGCAGGGAATTGACCCCACTTCGATTGCCGAAGCCCTCTCTACCTTCCGCAGCGTCAAGCGCAGGCTCGAAGTGCGCGCCGTCGCTGCCGGGGTTACCATCGTCGACGATTTCGCCCACCACCCTACCGCCATTCGCGAAACGCTGAAAGCTTTGCGCGCCGCCTACCCGGGCCAAAAACTTTGGGCTGTGCTTGAGCCACGGTCAAACACACTGCGTAGAAATGTATTTGAGCGCGAGCTGGTGGAGAGCCTCTCGCTCGCCGACGGTATCGTCGTGGCCGGTGTCTTCAAGCAGGAGAGCATTGCCGAAGCAGAACGAATGCATCCCGAGAAGGTGGTCGCCGCCCTGGTGCGCGCCGGACACGATGCCACCTTCTATGCCACCGCGGACGCGATCGTCCAGGGACTTACGCCCCGATTGAAGCCGGGCGACGTCGTGGCCATTCTTTCCAACGGCGGCTTCGACGGAATATATGAGAAACTGCCCAAGCAGCTGGAGCACCGGACCTAGCTCCGGGGAGCTGTCCCATGCTCAGTTCTCTCACCATGCTGGTTACGTATGTGGTCCTGGGTGTGCCGGCGGGTGCAATCGGCATTCCCTGGGCCTTGATCACCGGCGACATCGGCCCGCTCTACCGTTGGAGCATGTGGATCGTGCGCACCGGGGTGAAGCTGGCGCGCATTCGTGTCCAGGTCACCGGCCGCGAGCACATGCTTGCCCGGCCATGTATCTTCATGGCCAATCACGTTTCCAATCTTGACCCGCCGATCATCCTGCCTTTGCTACCATTTCGCACCGCCTTCTTCATCAAACGGTCGCTGCTCAAGATTCCCCTGGTGGGTTTCGGCATGCGTCTGGCCGGTTTCATTCCGGTAGACCGCGATGGGCGTCTGGAGTCTGCGCGGGAAAGCGTTCTGGCGGCGAACAAGGTATTGGCTTCCGGAGTCAATATTTCTACATTCCCGGAGGGCACCCGCTCGCGCGACGGCAAGTTGCTCCCTTTCAAGAAAGGACCCTTTTACCTCGCCATGGAATCGGGTGCCCCCATCATCCCCATCTCCATCTGGGGATCGGAACACATGATGACCAAAGGCAGCCTGCGCATCAAGCCCGGAACCGCGCATCTGACCTTTCACCCAGCTCTCTACCCGCAGCAGTTCGCCACCCGCGAGCAACTCGCGACCGCAGTTCGTTCGGCCATCACTTCATCCTTGCCCCAATCGATGTGGGGAAGCGAAGCGGAACAAGCAAACGAAATTTAGGAGAGGCTTTACAGTCTGCGGGAAAACGTCCGGCTGCGGGCAAAGTGGAAACCGCCGCGTCGATAGAGGTTGGAACGATTGCGTCTGGGACCAATATCACCAAGGCCCGGAGGGCCGCCCGCTAAACGTCAGCCCAGCCTGGAAGGGCCGGGTTGGGAATGCCTGACGTCCATTAGCCTTTAGTCTCGCAGGGACGGCTGAATTTCCTGAATTTAGCCTAGGACGCTAGTCCCATAAGCGCTAACCTACGGGAGGCTCTTCTTCAAAATTCCCACAAAATCGTCATCCTGAGCGAAGCGCCTCACGAATTTATCGGGTCAACAGCGCTTGGGGCGCGGAGTCGAAGGACCCCGACGATGCTTATCTTGTCGATGCTGTTCGCACCTTTTCGACCACCCAGACCCGAGAACACGATTCTCCGCTTCGGCTCTTATGTTCCATAACGCGAAAATACAGGTTGTTGGTGACGCCAAGCTAAGCGTGGCTGTATGGCTGCTCATGATGTAGATGTGGCCGTCGTACATAGCAAGACGCTACCTTTTTTTGCTCTCGGCCCCGGGGAAAACCGTGGCGGTCCGCCAGGTATGGGCTTCGGTGTTGGAAAGGGTACGAACGGCATGGGTAGGACAAGTAGCCCTGGGGTCCTTCGACTCCGCGCGCCGAGCGCTTTGTCATGCGATGAATCTGTAAGGCGCTTCGCTCAGGGATGACGATTTTGTGGGCGTTTTGAAGAAAAAGATCCCGTAGGTTAGGCGCTTACGGGATGTTAGTCCTGGGTTGGATTTGAAAGGACGACCCAGTCCCGCAGGGACGGCTGAAAACGCCGCGACACAATCCTCCTTCAGCCGTCCCTGCGGGACTAAATTCCTAAATCCCGAGTTCGCCACATGCACTTACTGTTTGATGATCGCGTTATACCCATCAGACAGCAGCTTCTGCTTGATCGCCGTAGCCTGCATGCGATTGGCAAACGGACCAACCTGAACGTGCAGCAGGTTGTCCTGGGGCTCGCTGCGGACCACCACCCCATAACCGCGCTGGCGCAGAGCCGCGACCAACACATCCGCATCCTGCGGACGAGAGACAGCTGCGATCTGTACCATCGCCTGTCCGCTAGCGGAAGGCGGCGCATCGGCCGGAGGCAAATACGATGGGTTTTGCCGGCCTGCGGACGGCTTGCTGGTGACCAGCTGCGCCGGCGTCTCGACCGAAGTCTTTGTTGGAGCCGGTGTCGTTGGAGCCGGTGTCACCTCAGCCTTGGCGTCTTCGGCGGGCGCCTCGTCCGCTTTAGAACGGGTAGCAACCGGCGGTGTCGCTTTCCCATTCGCCGGGCTATCATCCTGCGTCTCCGCCTGCGCGGGTGCTGGCGCTTTTTCAGCTGCCGCTGTCTCATCCGCTTCGCTGGCGCTGTTTGGCGGAGCCGGCAGACTCGCCTGTGCGCCCGTGCCCCGGCCCATGGAATAACCAAAACCAAAGAACACACCGCAAATCAACACCAGGCCAAAGAAAATACCTAAGAGGGAGGCCGTGCTGAGCGTGATCTCAGACGCTTTGCCTTCCAGCTCTTCTTCATCCGTGTCGAAAAGGGTTCTCATTGCTGTTTCTCCCGTACATCGCCCATTTTATTAAAGAGCGTCATCATTTCTAACGGAAGTGGGAAGACAATAGTTGTGTTTTTTTCTACGCCAATTTCCGTCAGAGTCTGTAAGTAACGTAATTGCAGCGTCATAGGCTGCGTGGCGAGCAGGGCAGCCGCATCCACCAGCCTCTGAGCGGCGCTGAACTCGCCCTCGGCATGGATCACCTTGGCACGTTTCTCGCGTTCTGCCTCGGCCTGCTTAGCCATGGCGCGTAGCATCGATTCCGGCAGGTCCACCTGCTTTACCTCGACGCTCACCACCTTTACTCCCCATGGAGCTGTGTGCTGGTCGATGATGCTCTGGATTCTTTGGTTGAGCGATTCCCGGCGCGAGAGCAGTTCGTCCAACTCCACTTCACCCAGCACCGAACGCAGCGTGGTCTGTGCAAACTGCGAGGTCTGATAAACGTAGTTCATCACCTCGATCACGGCTCGAGACGGGTCAACGACCTTCAAGGTAATAACCGCATTCACTTTAAGGGTCACATTGTCGCGGGTAATGATGTCCTGGGGTGGAACCTCGAGCACTTCCTGACGCAGGGAAACCCGCACCATCTGATCGAAAGGACGAAAAATGAGGATGATACCCGGGCCCTTGGGCGCAGGCAGAATGCGGCCCAGCCGGAAGACCACACCCCGCTCATACTCTCTGAGAATCTTGACAGAGTTGATCAGATAAATCGCAATAACAAAGATAAGAATCAGGCCTGGAATGCCAATACCCATCATGGTGGGGGCCTCGCTCTTCCTAAATTGTACAGGACAGATTCAACCGGCCGATCTACGGAACCCGCTCCACTAATAACGTCAAATCGCGCAACCCGCGCACCCGAACCTGGTCACCCAAAGCAGCCGGCGTGGCGGACTCGGCCTGCCACAGCTCGCCGTTCACCATCACCTGCCCGCTGGGAGAAAGCGGCTGGGTAACCACCGCGATGAGGCCAATCATGGCGTCCCCTCCCATGCGCACCTTGCTTCGCCGAGCCCGCAGGGCAAGCCGCAACAGAAAGACCGTGATCAGCCCGAACGCCAGGCCAGTGCTCAGTGCTGTTCCTAAGTGGACGCGAAGCTCGGGAATAGGAGCGTCTACCAACGTCAGAGCCCCAATCACCAGCGAGACGATGCCTGCAGCCGCCAAAACCCCGTGCGTGGCAAACTTGGCCTCCAGGATCAACAACGCAAACGCCGCAGCCAGCAGCATCACCGACGTGTACCGTACCGGCAGCAGGTTCAGGGCAAAGAGTCCGAGCACCAGCATGATCGTTCCCAAAGTGCCAGGAATGATGGTGCCCGGAGTATTGAACTCCACGTAAATCAGCAGTCCGCCCACCATCAACACCAGGACTGCCAGGTTCGGGTCAGTGAGCCGGTCCAGGATCTCTTCACGCAGAGTAGGATCGACGGCTACCAGCTGCGCACCCCGAGTATGCAGCACCGTCTTGGAACCGTCGAAGCGGGTAATGGTACGGCCATCCACCGTGTTCAGCAAGGCTGCGTCATCGGGGGCAACCAAATCGATCAACTTCAGTTGCAGCGCTTCCTGGTCACTGTACGACTTCGAAGATCGGACCGCATCCTCGGCCGCCTGCACGTTGCGCCCTCGGCGAGCGACATAGGAACGCAGGAATGCAGCAGTATCGTTCTCCACTTTCTGCTTCATGATGTCGTCGAGTTTGCCTCCCTCGACCACCGGATGCGCTGCTCCGGCGTTGCTGCCAGGAGCCATCGCCGCCACATCGGCGGCCTCCAGAAGGAAAAATCCCGCCGATCCCGCCCTGCTTCCCGAGGGGGCGACATAGACAATGACCGGGACCGGCGAGGCAATAATCTTGCTGACCATCTGCCGCATGGAATCGAGCAGTCCGCCCGGCGTATTGATTTCAATCAGCACCGCGCTGGCATGCTGCACCGCAGCCGCATCCAGGCCGCGCGCCAGGTAGTCAGCGCTGATGGGCTGAATGGTGTCGTCGAGGTGAATTAAGATCACGCGTGGCTGTTGCGCCTGACCAGCAAGCGTCCAGCAGCAGGCCAGAACCAGCACGCCCAGCAGGCGTTTCACGGAACCGGTTGCCCCTTGCTTTCAACCTGTTGCTTTAGCATCCGCGCGGCTGAGTTCTGCGGCTCGAGTTTGAGCGCGCTGCTTACGTCTGCTGCCGCCGCAGGTTTTTGGTTCGCCTGCAGATCGAGCCGCCCCAAAACCAGGTAGGCAGTGACGTTCGGCTGCGCTTTGAGCGATTCCGCAGCCTCCGTACGCGCCTCTTTGGTGTCGCCCTCATGCTCTCGCACCAGCGCCAGCCCGGCATGAGCGTCGGCATCGTCACCCTGGGCTTGCAATGCTGATTGGAACTCGCGCTCCGCCTCCAGGATCAGCCCCTGGTTGAAAAAGCGCTTTCCTGCCTCGGTCAGCGCAGCCGCGCGCTTTTGCGGCGGCAGGTTGGTCATGCGCTCTTCCTGCACCTGTTCCATTTCAAAGGCTGCCTGGCGGAAGGAGGCTTCGTTGAAGGTTCGCTTGATCCGTTCCAGCGGCCCCGTCTCAGCCGCCGCGGTGGGATCGAACGCAGTGTTGACTCGACCGCTGGGCGGCGCGGGTGTCGTTGGGGTACGAGCTGGCTCGGCCCGCAAGGTCGATTGGAACGCCTGCGCTTCTGTGTCCTGCGGCCGAAGCTTTAACGTCTGTCCGATGGCGCGCATCGCGCCCGCGACATCTTTCTTCCGGTTCAAGGCTAAGGCCAGGTTGAATTGATAATCCGGATCGTTGCCATCGGCGGCCACCGCCTGTTGAAAAAAGGAGGAGGCGTCCTGGCCGCGGCGGCTGGCCGCGACCCCCTGGTTGTTGACTACTTCTGGCAGCGGCAACTGCTTATTGACAAAGGCGAAAGCATCTTCCGCCTTGACGTAGCTGCCGAGATAAAAATAAGCCAGCCCGCGATCGAAATCGGCCTCCAGGGCGCTGGGGTCGTTCCTCGGCAGTCGTCCCAGGGTATTGGCCGCCAACTCGAATTGTTGGTTGGCAAAATAAGCCTTGCCCAGGGCCAGCAGCGCCGGAGAGAAGCTGGGGTCCAGTCGCACCGCCTCTTTCAGGTGCCGGATCTGTTCTGCAGGGTCAGTTTCCACCAATCCGCGGGTATAGTTCTCAAACGCGTCCACCCTTAGCCCGGCGCCGGCGGCAACGAAAGTACTCCGCGCTACCGCGAACTGCGGATCGATCTGCTTGGCCAGGCCCCAGGCAAGACTGTTCAGCACATCGAGCAAGTGGGTCATATCCGCTTCTTCCTGCAGTGGAGCAGACATGTGCAGAGCGTCCATTTTCAGGATCCAGGCCTTGGCCTGAAAGCGCGAGCCGCTGGTCGAAAACGACCCCACAATCACGTAGTCCGCGTCCAGTGTTTGCGCCAGCCGAATCGCGCTGGCCCGCGAGGGTTGAAAAGTGGAGGGCAAACCTAAGTGGTCGAGCGCGTACAAACGATCGTCGCGGCTGATGGGCATAAAGCCGGCTGAGGCAAGACGCCGGTTCAGAACCTCAGGGACAGCATCGCCGATCCAATCCAGGTTAGGCTGATCGGTAAGGTTGTCGAAGGGAAGCACCAAAAGCAGCCGGCCCGGTATGGCAGCCGGACTTTGCCCCATCATCCCGCTCGGAAGCAAGAGGACCAATACCAACAGGAAGCGCATGGAAGGCCGAGGGAGCACCCCCTCAGTATAGTTCTGGGGGTTATGCTTCTGGGATTATCGTTTCAGGCTCGCGACCTGGGGACGATTGAAGTGCAGGACCGCGGCCCATTCCCCTTGCCGTTCGTCCCGCCAGACGATGCTGCCTTGCAAAAGGTGAGCGATGGCGCTGGGCGTCAGGTCTCGATGGAAATCGAAGAAACGCGTATCCAGGGCCTCATTGCGTGAGCCTAGATTCATCCATTGGTGCGGAGGATCGTATTTGGTGGAGAAGGCGAAGCCCACGCTGAAATCCTGATTGGAGGCGGCAGCTTTCTGCACCTCCGGCAGAGAGAAGTTCGCCATCGTCACCACCGCCAGCGGCTTCTTGACGTAGCCCAGTTCAGGTTTGGTGAGCTCATCGGTAGCCGGCCAGGCGGTCAGGATCGTGCTCCCCGGAAACCGGGTCACGATTTGCCGAATGGCCTGTTGATGCAGCCGAATCACATCGGCGTAGTTCAGGTTGTCTTCGGGCGCGAACTTATACGGCGGGTTAACGAAAAGTCCGATCAAAAAACTCGCGGCACTGAGCAGAATCAAACCCCACCAGTACGGCACCCGGCGATAGAAAGTGGAGACACACAGCAGCAGAACCAAGGGGTAGAGTGGCAGCAAATATCGAGTGAGCAGAGCACCCCCGAGCACGGAAAAGAAGAGCACGTTGGCCACCAGGACGACATAGAGAATCGCCTGGTTCTCGGGGGAGATGCGCGGCCGCAGATTGCCGTCGCGTTCCTTCAGGGGCACCAGGAGCATGGCCCCCAGCATGCAAAGCACGGGCACGAACATGTTCATGTGCGCAGTTAGCTGCAGAGTCCGATGCACCAATGCCAGCAGGATGCGCAGCGGCGAGAGAGTGGCGGCCGCGTTGTAGCGCAGGAATTCAGGGTTGCCGAAAATGTATCCGGTACGGTGACGATAATAGGCATACCAGGCCAGGAGCGTGGCCGGAGCCGATAATAGCAGCACTGCGGCACGAAGGCGCCTGCGGCGATCCAGCATGCGATCCGGGTCGTTGCTGCGCAGCCAGATATACAACTCCCACAAGGCGATGGCCACAGGTGTAACAACAGCTGTTTCTTTACACCACGCCGCCACTGCAAAGCAGGCCGCCGCCGCCCACAGGGCTGGAGGGTGGCGCCGGCCGGGAAAAACAAAGACCAGGCCCCACAGGCTTGCGGCCGCCGCGAACATATCCGCGTGGGCCAGCGTGCTTTGCGCAAACCAGACCGGATAAATCGCGGTTAGCACAGTCGCCGTTGCCGCCACCCGGGTACGGCCATTGAGCACAATGCCCAGGCGGTACACGGCCAGGAGCGCAATCGCGCTGACCAGGCACATCGCCGTCCGGGTAACCGTCGGCGTAAACCCTGACTTCCACCACAGCGCCAGGTAAAGGGAAGGGAGCGGTGGGTGGGCGTTCGCCAGAGTGGTCGAGGGTATGAGGTCGCCGGTGCGAAAGAAATCGTAGGCCGCGGGGATGTAATACCCGGCCTCATCCCAGTAGTAAGGCAGGCGCAGTAATGTAAGGTGCGAGAGGTAGACTCCCACAAAAAGCAGCGGGAAGACGAGCCTGAGCGGCAGCGGGCGGGCGGCCTGTGTCGGCTGTTCGGGAAGGGCGGCCACGAGCCTCCGGAAACGTTCTAGTGGACTGGACCTTGAGGCATGATTGGGGGCCGGGGTTCGAGCGCGATGGTGCCAAAGGTGTGCTCGTATTGAATCAGATTCTGCTCCAGCAGGCTGCACAATGCTTTGGCTTGTTGTGGGCTCAGGTACACAGTTTGAAAGGTATTGATGGTGATCTGTTCGGCAACTTCCTGGTAGGCGGTGCCGAATGTGAGACGGAAGTCCCACACGCTTTTCTGCACCTGAACGCTGTTGGCATAGCCCTCGCGGTAGTCGGGCATCCGCTCCAGAATGACCTTCGGTTGAGAAGCGTCTTGGCTCATGGGCTATAGACTAGACCATTTCCCCATGAGGGAAAAAAGAAACCGCAGATCTCGCGTGCCGGGCTGGACGGGTCCGGGAGTTTCTGCTTTTGTATCAGGGCACGACTTTATTCGGGCCGTAAAGGCTGGAAAGAGAATTGGGCTTGAAGAGGGTGCGTGAGAAATCCAGAGTTCGGAGTTTAGTCCCGAAGGGACGGCTGAATTTACCCCAGGACGCTAGTCCTGGGTAGATCAAGAGACATGATCGAGTCCCGCAGGGACGGCTGAAGGAGGCCAGTTTCAGCCTTCCCTTTGGGACTAAACTCGTAAATCCCGAGTTTTCACACACCCTCTTTAGCCCCTGAGGTACGTCTTTCGTTTCCTGAAGGCTACGGGCTCTCAGCCCGCTGGATACCGGCGAAAGATGAGCGATGCATTGGTTCCCCCGAAGCCGAAGGAGTTGGTCATGGCATACTCCATCGTCGTGGGCACCCCTTTGTCTCTGACCAGGCAAAAGCCGCAAGCTTCATCGACTTCCCGCAGATTCGTCATCGGCGGAGCCACCTGATCCCGCAGCGCCAGCACCGTGATCCCGGCCTCGAGACTGCCCGCCCCGCCCAGAAGATGGCCGGTCATCGACTTGGTCGAACTGACCAGAAGCTGCTTTGCCGATTCACCGAAGGTCTCGCAGATTGCCTTGGCTTCCGCCCGGTCGCCAAGGGGAGTGGAGGTCGCATGCGCATTGAGATACTTTACGTCGCCTGGGGCAACTCCCGCGTCGTGCAGGGCCAACTGCATCACCCGGCGCACGCCCCGGCCATCCTCCGGCGGAGCGTTGGTGTGGTAAGCATCGCTGTTGGCGGCGTACCCTACCAGTTCGGAAAGTATGGTCGCCCCACGCTTGACCGCGTGTTCGTAATCTTCCAGAATCAGCACGCCCGCACCTTCTCCCACCACGAACCCATCACGGCCGGCATCCCAGGGCCGCGACGCGGTCTTAGGGTCGTCATTGCGGGTGGAGAGCGCGCGCATCGCGGCGAAGCCGGCTACCGAGAGCGGGGTGACCGCAGCTTCGCTGCCCCCGGCGATCATGACGTCCGCATCTCCGCGTTGAATCACGCGGAAAGACTCCCCTACCGCATGGGCTCCGGTGGTGCACGCGGTGGCGCAGGTTAGATTGGGTCCGGTCGCGCCATAGCGAATCGAGATTTGACCAGCGGCCAGATTCGCGATGGTGGCCGTGATGAAGAAGGGCGACACCCGGTTCGGGCCTGCCGAGAGCAGTTTGCTGTGCTCCCGCTCAATGACCTCGAAGGCCCCGATACCGCTGCCGACATACACCCCGACCTTTTCCGCATCTTCCGCCTTCATGTCCAGCCGCGCTTGCGCGACCGCGAACTCCGAGGCCGCCATAGCGAACTGGATAAACCGGCCCATTTTCTTGATTTCTTTACGCTCGATGTAATCTTCCGGGCTGAAGTCCTTGACCTCGCCGGCGATCCGGCAACTGAAGCCGGTGGCATCAAAGAGACTGATGCGGTCGATGCCGGTTTCCCCCTGGAGCAGCGCCTTCCAGGTCACTTCTGTTCCCACACCTACGGGGCTTACCAGGCCCACCCCGGTCACGACCACGCGCCGTTGCTGAATCTTCATCGGAATAAGGGCGCAATGGGTCTTGTTCCCTTGGCGCAGGTCAGCCCATCTCTCCGTTCGCAAACCTTCATCTTTGTATCCTATTACACTCCACGGCTACCCCTTTGAAGGCGGTCGGGTCCCCTTTGTCATTGCCCAGGCTTAGCAAAGTGGAGGAACGAAAGCCGCATTGCGGGGACTTATCGCTCTTATGGCGCTCTTTTTTAACCACGCCACTGCCGGATGCTCTGTCCCTGCAAATAGCCCCTGGGTGCCCCATATCTCGCTGGTTTTTCGCGAGATGTGGGATGGCACGAACTTCGACCACTCGCCTCTAGAGAATGAAGCGATAGCTTAAGGGCGTCTGGAGGGTCAAAGTTACGAAGGTAGGGCTGCGGTATCCCACATCTCGCGAAAAACAAGCGAGATATGGGGCACCCAGGGGCTATTTGCAGGGACAGAGTGCAAAATTTGGTGCGAAAGGGGGGACTCGAACCCCCATGGGTTGCCCCGCCAGATCCTAAGTCTGGTGCGTCTGCCAATTTCGCCACTTTCGCATCTTGCCTCATGATAATCGACCCTCAGGCCAACACCGCCTGGGATTCGTCCGGGACCCGCGCATACACGTAAGGGCCTTCCGGTACCAGCGCCACGCGGGCGCCGGGTGGGAGACCATCGAGAACCGCAGCAATCGCCGCCTTCCAGCTAGGAAAGGCGCGGGAAGCCAGGTTTCCCAGCTGGTCGTTTGCAATCCCTGGCATGTAAAAGAACAGATCATATTTCTGCCCGGCGAGCGCCAGCTTTTCCAGCTGCCACTGGTCTATCTCGACATCCGCGCTTCCGATCTCATCCAGGAAGCTGTCATAGCTGGAAAAACGCGCTACTTTCCCGGCAAATTCGGGGGACCCCACACCCTCCGCGCACTCGCCGAGGATCAGGATCCTTCCCCCAGGCTTCACGATGTGCTGGGCGGCGGTGAGGCCCTTGATGGTCTGGTAGAAGGTCAGATCCAGCGGATGGCCGGCGGCGCTGGTGATGACCGCGTCTGCCAACCCGGTGAGCCGCTCGAGCGAAGTAGTGCGCAGAAACTGCACCCCGGCGGCATGCGCCTCGACCGGATCACCGGCGAAGATTCCCGAGACTTCGCGGCTCTGGGTCAGGGTTACGTCGAGAATGAAATCGTGTCCCGCCATCCTGGCGATTTCCAGTAACTGCGCATGCAGAGGGTTGTCGGTGATCGATCCCTCGATCGCCTTCGGTTCCCGCATGAACTTGGGCGAGTGAATGACCTTGATCGTCTCCTGCGCTGCGAGTCCTGGAGCCACCAGCTTCCGGCCGCCGGAAAACCCGAGCATCAGGTGCTGCTCAATGAAGCCCAGGGTGAGGTGCAGATCGGCTGCCATGAACCGTTCGTCGATGTAAACCGGAATACCCCGTTGCGTCTCCCCCAGCCAGCGATGCTGGTCCAGCGCTCGCGCGTCATGATTCACCACCCGGTATTTGGCCGCGATCTCTGGCCCGAGGATGGCATTGATCTCGCTTGGCGTCGCTTCGCGGTGCAATCCAGTAGCGATCAGAATGGTCACGCCATGGACCGGAATGCCGGCATCGTGCAGCCGCCGGAGCAGCGGAGGCAGCGTCAGCCAGTTGGGTGCGGGTCTGGTGATATCGCAAACCGAAATGGCCGCAGTCTTCTTTCCCGCCGCTAGGGCAGACAGCGGCTTGGAGCCGATAGGGTTGTCCAGGGCTGCGTCGAGTGCCGCCGTAACATCCGGCAAAGCCGACGCGGAGCGGCTCTCAATCACCTCGTACCTGGGCCCGTCCGGCAATGTGACGTCCAGTCCCTGCCGGCCAAATGCAAAGTGTATCTGCATGTCTTTACTCTACTGGGTGGAAGCTGTTCTTGAGAACCCGAGCCAGTATGATCCGTGCCAGCCCCGGACTTTCAGTCCGGGGAAAAGCCCTGGACTTTAGTCCAGGGTCAAACCCGCGTAAACGCTTTATCTTGCAACGACCGAAAGTCCGGGCTGGCACAGTCGTGCCCCGATACAAGCCAAAACTCAGCAGCCAATAGAGTTACTGTCGTTGAAATACCATTCGCTGGATCCCCCACTAGTACCCGGCAGCCTTTCCAAAATTATGTCGCTTATCCTGGCCCCCCTCGATCATCCCGGTCTTGGGGTCGACGGCAATGCATTCCCCGTCACTCCAGTAGCGACCCTCCTCCTTGATGGTGTAACCCATGTCCCGCAGTGCCTGCAGGGTCGCAGCAGGAAAACCCGGTTCGACAAAAACCACATCGGGCAAGTATTGATGGTGAAAGCGAGGGGCATCCACGGCTCGCTGAATATTCAAACCACCATCCGTCGCGCTCAAAAGAATGTTAGCCACGGTAGTGATAATGCGTGGTCCCCCGGGAGAGCCAAGAATAAAACGAACTTTGTGGTTCTCGAGCACAATGATGGGCGTCATGGCGGACAATGGGCGCTTCCTGGGTGCAATCGCGTTTGCCGGGCCCTGAATCAGGCCATACATATTCGGCTCGCCGGCCTTCGAAGTAAAATCGTCCATCTCATCATTTAGCAGGATGCCCAGTCCGTCCGCGGTCGCTCCGGAACCGAAGCTGTTGTTCAGCGTGTATGTAACTGACACTGCATTTCCCGCTTCATCAAGGACGGAATAGTGGGTTGTCTGCGTTGATTCGGTGCCTGGAATGAAGCCTGTAGGCCGGCTCAGGGCACTGGAAGGTGTGGCCGTCTCGCTGATGCTTTTGCGCCAGGCGGCACCATAGCTCTTGCCAATGAGCTGCGAGGTTGGCACGGATGCGAAATCGGGATCGCCCAGGAATGAGGTGCGGTCGCTGAAGGCGCGGCGAAAAGCCTCAAGGATCAGGTGCATGGAAGCAGGCGTGCGATCGCCCAGGGCAGCCAGATCGAAACCCTCCAGGATATTCAGCGTCTCCAGCAGCGCAACCCCGCCGGACGAGGGTGGTGGCGGGGCAAGAATCTCGTACTGGCGATAGGTTCCAGTGAGCGGCTTGCGATCTTTCACCCGATAAGCGGCCAGATCTTTTTTGCTGACTAGCCCACCATGCTTCTGGATGGCCTGGGCCAGTGTGCTGGCCAGGGCGCCACGATAGAAGCTCTTCGGGTTCTCCTCGATGCGAGTAAGCGTACGCGCCAGGTCCGGTTGCCGGAAAACTTCCCCGGTCTGGTAGAAGTTGCCATCGCGTTGGAAGATCCGCCGCGACTCAGGGAACCGGGAAAGCACGGGATCGTGCAACGCACCTGCTTCCTGCTCGCTGAGCACAAAGCCTTCGGTGGCAAACTGAATGGCCGGAGCCATCACCTGCCGCAGCGACAGCTTGCCGAATCGCCGCTCTGCCTCGACCAGTCCGGCAACGGTGCCTGGCACTCCGACCGCCAGGTAGCCGACTGTAGAAGCCTCGGGAATGATCTTGCCCTGGCTGTCGACATACATGTTGGCGCTCGCGCGCAAAGGCGCCCGCTCCCGGAAGTCGAGGAAGTGCGACTCGCCGTTGGCCAGGCGCAACATCATGAAGCCGCCCCCACCCAAATTGCCTGCGACCGGGTGGACGACCGCCAGCGCGAAGCCGGTAGCAACCGCCGCATCCACCGCGTTTCCACCCGCCTGCAGCATCTTCAACCCTGCATCACTGGCGTCGTGATGGACACTGACCACCATGGCGTGTTGCGCCTGGACCGGTGCGACATCCGGTAATGCGGCCAACTGGCCAAGGGCCACCATAGGAGAAAGAAGCAACAGGAAGGGAAGTGAGTACTTGACCAATTCTTCTCCGATCGACGATAGGTATTTCTGGTTATACATGTTGCGGAGTGCGGAGTTGGTTGATACCTGAGGACATGACAAGGGATGAAATTCACCCCTATCTTGTAAAGAGGCGACCGTGGGGTGGGCTAGATTCAGGCTGCGGAAAAACTCTTTCGTTTGAAGGGGACGGGCTTTAGAGGGTGCGTGAGAACCGGAAGAGAAACCGCAGATGCTGAAGGCACGGGATGGATAAATCTTCCTTCCTAACCCGAATCACAGGAAAAACGCGAAGGGTGCCCCAGGTCTCGCTTTTGAGACCTGGGATCCCCGCAACCAATGCTTCATGGACACCCGTGACGTAACCACAGGTAGCGCTGAAAGCCCGTCCGTAATCACTTGGGAATGGATGCGGCTTTAGCCACTGAGGGAACGACGCCGTCCGGGCAGAGACTTTTTCCGCAGCCTTCACAGACTCCCGAAGAGAAGCTCGCGTGCTGATTTGATTTCTTGCGGAAGCACAGTGTGGGGACGGCCCTCATAGCGCTTCGTCTGCACCACTGCCCCCATCGCAGTGAACTGCTCCGCCGATGCCAACACACGGCTCCACGGCACATGCGGATCGGGATCGCCGGAACTGAACAGAGCGGGCATTGCCCCGAGATTGCCCGCATGGTGCAGATTGGCATTCGGCGGTCCGATGAGCCCGCCGGTGAACGCGATAAGCCCGCCATAGCGCGCGGGGTTTCTGGCGACAAACTCGCTCGACAGGCAAGCGCCCTGAGAGAAGCCACAAACAAATATCCGCTCGCGCGATAAACCGGCGTCCACAGCGAGTTTTACGATCGTCCCCACCTTGGCCAATGCCGACGAAAGCCAGGGCTCGTTCTCTTCGATCGGAGCCATGAACGAGGCCGGATACCAGCGGTTTCCCGCGGCCTGCGGGGCATAGTAGGCAACCCGCTCGTCGTACATCCCCGCCGACAGGCCGAGTATGTCCTCTGCCGACGCGCCGCGGCCGTGCAGAAGAATGACGGCGGCGGCCGCCTGGGTTAGCTTCGCCCCCACGTTGAGGACAGGTTGATCGCGATGGGGATCGTTTTCCAAGCAGGTCTCCAGTCTATTTGCGAGTATGCAGTGCAATCGGCGGCAGCATGCGTTCCACCCGGGATCGCTGCGGCTCCAGCCAGGGAGGCAGCTTGAGCGTCTCGCCCAGCGATGCGAGCGGTTCGTCCAGGGCGAAACCCGGCGGGTCGGTGGCCAGCTCGAACAACACGCCGCCCGGCTCGCGAAAGTAGATGGAGTGAAAGTAGGTGCGGTCGAGTACCGGTGTCACGTCCAGGGAACTCGCCACCAGTACTTCGCGCCATTCCCGCTGCGAGGCATCATCGAATGCTCGAAAGGCGATATGGTGCACACTGCCCGCACCCATTCGCCCATAGGTCAGCTGGGGCTGGACGAGCACATCGATGTGATTGCCCAGCGCGCTGCCCTCTGCGGCAAAGCGAAAACGAGTGCCGTGCTCGCCGACTTTGTGAAAGCCCATGGTGCCCAGCACGGCCACAGTCTTCTCGTAGCCGCCCTCACAAAGGGTCACGCCGAAGAAACCACGGATCGCGTGCTCGGCGGAAACATCGCTGGTACGCGGAGCCTTTGCCTCCCCGGCGTCTGCATGGCCGACGATCTCCAACCGCATGCCGTCCGGATCGGCAAAGCTGAGTACTTCTTCCTCGAATCGCTCGCCGGCGCGTTCCACTGGAATACCGGCGCCCAGCAAACGCTTCTAGCAATACGCTCGGCGCCCAGTAAATATACAGAACACTACGTATTGCTGCTGAACGGAGGAGCCGTCACCCAGGAGGAAGCAGGCCACAAGCAGTCCGAGCGCCGGAACCGCCGCGCTAAAGTTGGCGGAAACGGCGAGACCTAGCAGAACGGCGGCGGTCCTGTAGCGCTGAGACATTCCCGCGTATAGCGCCCACACCAGAAATGCCATCGCCAAACTGTACCCACGAGCAGCGGCGGAAAAGTCGAACATCAGGGGATGCAGCCCGATGGCTGCGAACGCAACCCATCGAACCGCCCGAGAGTCGATGCTCTCCAAGATCCGCCAAACGCCGAGCATCAGAAAGAATCCCGCGATTACGCTGGGAAGCCGCAACGCGAATTCGGAATCTCCGAAAATCGTCATCGAAAGCCTCGAAAGCATGCGAGAACAGCACATGGTTGTTGGCGTCGTACTGAAAGTACAGGTCGTGCCATGAGCGGCCGACGAAATTGATTGTAGGTGAACGCTTCGTCGCCGACGAAGGACTGCGTCGCGGCGCGGTAGGCGCATACTGCCGTCCGAATCGACGCGAATGCGATCGCTGCCTCGCGCTCGGACGGAAGTCGCTTCACGGAGGGCTCCTTGGCCAGCAAGACTCCCGAGATGGGTTCGGAGTACAGCGGCGGACAGCCGGCTTCCATTGCCCCTCTTGACGTCGTCATCGTCCTTGAGATTGAGCACGTAATAATCGAAGCCTTCGAGCATCGTCTTGGCGTGCCGCTCGACTGGCTTGAGCGCGGCGATGCGGTAGTAGTGGCGATAAAACTCAAGCGCCGGCTGATGAAACCAGGTCGCACTGAGCGAGAGTGATTCGGGTGGTTTCCCGAGGAGTCCTCGCGGATTCGCGGCCCGACTTCTTTCGCGGGAAGATCGAAGCCCACAGCTCGAAATAGCGAGTCTCGAATTGCGTGAGAAATTGAAGCAGCCAGCAGGCCGGCAAGCGCGCCTTGGACCGCACGCACCGCGAATACGGCGACCTGAGAGGCGGCCGTCGCCCGAGCCAGCCCCAGCAGCAGGAACAGATAAATTCCGACGCGGTCCACGGGATAGTTGATCCCGGCCAGATAGTGCGCCACCGCTAACTCGACAACGCGAACAGTAACGTGACTCGGAATGAGCAACGGCCTCGACCGGTTCGCGTCGAAAGTGCGCACCGACACCGCCAGGATGAAAATCATCACGGCCGGCAGAAATAGAAATTCGATCCGATGCGTCCCGTCCCCGGTACCGAACAGGCCCGGCCGGGTCACGCTGGCGCGAATAAAGGTAAATATCAATTCGAATAAAGCCGCGCCGAGGTCGGTTCGCCCACGTAAAATTGCGAGGCTTGCGCCAGGCGAAACGCCGGATAGCAGATCGACGGCGGCAATCGCGGCCGCGGGAATCGCCAGCGTCAGGATGCGCCGCGTGCGCATCTCCAGATTTCCCTCTCCCAGATAAGCGGACAAGCCATCACGCCTACGGCGGGAAATGCCATGGTGAGATTCGCGGAGACGCCGAGCCCAGCAACACTCCGGCCGCAGAAATCACGACCCGCGCATCGAGAAATAAATCCCCCATACCAGAAGCGCCAGACCCTAAACCATAGCCTCGGGCAGCCACCGAAAGATCCAGCAAAAGCGGATTCAAGCTCAACGTCACCAGCGCGACCCAGCGGATCGCGCGAGAGGAAACGGCCGTCTCCAACACGCCAGTAGATTCCCAGCACCAGAAAGAATCCCGCCAGCACGCTGGGAAGGCGCAGCGTGAACTCGGAGGTTCGGAAGGCGCGGATGGACAGCTTCGCCAGGATGGAATAGAGGACGTGATTGTTGGGGTCGTAATTCTGAGTAAATCCGTTCCCATGGACCGCGGACGTAGGTCGAGGTAGCTGGTTCGACTCATCCACCGTGAAAGATTGCTGAAGCGGCCGGTAGCCGCACAAGGCGGTTTGCGCGAAAACGAAAAGCGATAGCGGCAGGCTGTCCGGTGAGAATCGCTGGCGCCACTATTGCAGCTCCAGCCTATGGATACCTCGAACATGACCGTTCCGACAATCTCCAGGCTCTGGCGCTCACCTTGTCCATCGTGTCGTCGTCGGTTGCCAGGGCGGATAGTCGACGTCGATTACATCCAGGGCGGGCACGCCGGCTTTGACGAAGGGCATGTGATCGTCGTCTTCGTTGATCGGCTGGTTCACGAAATAGGCCTGATACTTCAGGTCGGCGGCGGTTTCCAGACCAGCTGGCTCAGGGCGCGTTGGAGTTCATCTCCGCGGGATGTCCAGGTTCTTGTCGCCGATCATGTCCACGTTGATCAGCCCTTGATTCGCCGCAGCGTTCCGTCGTGCCGCCAGCGCTCGACCAGATGGCGGCTGCCGTACAGGCTGTCGGTATCGTCCATTCCGCCGAAGGCCTCTTCGCCGTCGAAGAAGACCAGGTACACGTCGTCGATGCGAGGCTGGCCGGCGAGCATCTTCGCCAGCTCCAGCAGCACGCCCGTCGACGAGCCGCCGTCGTCCGCACCCACGAATTTGCGTCCGGGAAAGAACTTCGTATCGAAGTGCCCGGTGATGGCGATGGCCGTCCCGCTCTTGCCAGGAAACTTCACGATGATGTTCTTCATCGGAATTTCGCCACGCAGCGTCCTGGCGACAAAGGCGTCTTCGGTCACTTGCGCGCCGCTGACGCGAACCTGCTCAAGAATGTACGCTTGCAACTTCTTGTCGGCGTCCGATCCAGCCGGACGCGGGCCGAAAGCCACGGCCTGACG
>CAWIRT010000031.1:0-312994 GCA_963838445.1 uncultured Acidobacteriaceae bacterium | reverse complement strand
CGAATACAAACCCAAGACCTGTACGGTGCTAGACTTTAAAACAAATCATGGCCTGCAAAGGGGGGCTCCGTCGGATGGATGAACCTCAAATTTATCAACGCCTGACCGAGATATTTCAGGAAATGTTTGACGAAGATTCTATCGAAGTAACTCCCAAGCTTTCAGCGGACGATGTGGATGGTTGGGATAGTCTCACACATATCCGACTCATTCTTACGATCGAAAAGGTATTCAAGATCAAGTTCTCCACCTCCGAGATCGGCAAACTCGAAAACGTAGGCGACCTGGTCGCACTGATCCAAGGGAAAGTCTGATTTCGATCCAAAAGCTGAAGCCTGCGAACGGAGATTCTACCCATTGAGTTCTCTTTACGCCGAATTGCAGTGGCTGCCGCGCGTCCCTGAAGAGTTCACGGCGACACTAAAAGCATTTGCAAGTTCATCCGCGCCCCTTGGTCGTGAGTTGCAGGCGTTGGCCTCTTATGGCCTGGACCTGAACCAGCTCACCAAACTCGCCAAGGCCATCGCCAAAGCACGCGGCGAGGGCAAATCGCTCGATCCGCTGGTGCCATTCCGCCTGGCCGTGCTGAGCAACTCCACCACTGACATGATCGTTCCCGCGCTTGTGGCAACCGCCGCGCGGCACGGCATCGCGCTTGAAGCGATTCAGCCATCCTACGATCAGGTGGCGCAGGAGGTCTTTACTCCAGACTCCAAGGTCAACGGCTCCCGTCCGGATGCGGTACTGCTTGCGCTCGATTATCGCGCCCTTCCGTTGAAGCTCTCACTTGGCGACCCCGAGGCCGCGCAAGGCACAGTCCAGGGCGTGATCGGCTACCTGCAGGCTCTTCGCAACGGCATCAAATCGAACTCCAACGCAGTCTGCATCTTTCAGACCTTCGCCCCGCCCGTCGAATCGCTCTTCGGGAGCCTGGACCGCGCGCTCCCCGGCACACTCCGCAGCATCGTCGATGCCGTCAATCGCGAGTTATGCGATTTCGTTCTCGGCTCGGGTGATGTGCTTCTCGATGTGGCCGCGCTCGCTGAGACAGTAGGGCTCGCGAACTGGCACGACACCCGGTTATGGAACATGGGCAAGTTCTCCTTCTCCGACCAGTTCATCCCGCTCTATGCTGATCACGTCGCCCGCACCGTTGCAGCGCTCCGCGGCAAGAGCCGCAAGGCCCTGATCCTTGACCTCGACAACACTGTATGGGGCGGCGTCATCGGCGACGATGGCCTCGAAGGTATAGCAATCGCCCAAGGTGATGCGTGTGGCGAAGCTCATCTGGCTGTGCAGCGGCTGGCTCTGGATTTGCGCCAACGCGGCATTGTTCTCGCTGTCTCTTCGAAGAATACGGACGAGGTAGCGCGCGAGCCGTTTCTGAAGCATCCAGAGATGCTTTTGAAGCTCGATCACATTGCTGTCTTTCAGGCCAACTGGAATGACAAGGCCACCAACATTCAGGCCATCGCCGCAGAACTCAATCTCGGCGTCGATGCCATGGTCTTTCTCGACGACAATCCGGTCGAGCGTGGCCTGGTGCGCAGACTGCTTCCGCAGGTCGCTGTTCCTGAACTGCCGGAAGAGCCTGCATATTACACGCGCACGCTTGCCGCGGCGGGTTACTTTGAAGCCGTCGCATTCGCAAGGGAAGATCTCGAGCGCGCCGGCTTCTATCAGGACAACGCCAAGCGCGCCTGCCTGCAGAAGCAGGTGGGCGGGGTGGACGCCTATCTGGCATCGCTGGATATGACTATTACCTTCCAGCCTTTTGACGCCACGGGAAGAGCGCGCATCGTTCAGCTCATCAACAAGTCGAACCAGTACAACCTGACTACGCGCCGCTACACGGATCCTGAGGTGGCTGAGGCAGAAAACGACCCCGACGTCTTCACTCTGCAGGTGCGGCTCGCCGACGTCTTCGGCGATAACGGCATGATCAGCGTTGTTATATGCCGCCCCGGCAAACCCGGTATCTGGGAAATCGATACGTGGCTGATGAGCTGCCGCGTGCTCGGCCGCAAGGTGGAGCACATGGTTCTGCGCGAGATTCTCTCGCACGCCCGTGAATCCGGCATCCATAAATTGCTCGGAGCCTACCGGCCAACCGAAAAGAACAAGCTGGTCATCGACCACTATCTAAAGCTCGGTTTTGCCAGGATCGCGGCAGAAGACAACGGTCTTACTCGCTGGGAGATGACGGTTGAAGGCGTCAGAGCCAGAGGCCGCCCCGATGAAAGTAGTTTCAGACGGGTTCCCGCTGCTAAGGAGCTAGACGCTGTGGATACGAGAGAAGCGAAAGCCAACGCTACGAGCACCGCGGAGGAAGCACCGCTGCCGCGGCGTGATCTTCTGATCCTTCCGCTCATCAGCATTTGCACCATAGGTTCTGTGCCTTATTGCGGCGGAATCTTTAGCCGAATACTTCTTCGCGTCGCAGGAACTGAACACTTGCATGGTCTCCGACCCTGTGCATGGTGCAAAATTCAAACCCAACTGCACGGTACGGATGAAAGCGGCTGAAGGACCGTGGGTCACCAGCAGTTATAACGACTGCGGGTATCGAACGAAGGAGTCTTGTGGACCTAAGCCACCGGGAACCACGAGAATCGCCCTCCTGGGCTCGTCCTCAAGTGAAGGTTACTATAATAGCTACGATCAAATGTTCGCCTCGCTAACCGCCGCCGAGTTGACAAATGTCCTCAAGCGGCCGGTTGAGGTTCAAAATCTGGGCAGAGCCGGCTGCGACCCGATCTGCGCACTTAATCGTGTCGATGAGGCTCTTGCGCTTAAACCCGACTTTGTCATGCTGGCGATGTCGAATTTCGACATGCAGAACATGGAAACTACCGGGGCGGCACTCCAGAATGCGAAAGCGATCGCGCCTATAGCCCCCACGTATAAGGAAAAGGTATTTTCGTATCTGAAAGAAAAAAAGGCAGTGGTAGCTGTTACTCATTTCCTCACTGAGAACAACCCGGCGTTTGCAAGGGTACGAGTCAGAACATACCTGACAAATGGGGACCTCGCCGGCTATCTTTGGAAGCCTTTCCCTGCGACCTGGAATGACCGCATCCAGCTATTGGACGGCTTGTTGGAATCGGCGGAAGCTAAGTGTCGCAATGCGCATGTTCCTTTCGTCTTCATTGAAATTCCGACATTTCAACAAGTATCATTGATGGGATATCAGAATCTCCCTGCCGGCGTGGACCCGTATGCATTCACCCACAGCCTGCAGCAGCTTGCATCGCAACACCAAATGCAATTCATTAACACAACGGACGCATTCACCAAGCCTAACGACACATTCTACGTGGTAGATGGCCACATGAACGCCAATGGGAATGCTGTGGTCGCGAGGGTTGTGGTCGAACACCTGCTGGCCGAGCAAATGCCGGCACTCGCACCCCAGGGAAAAGCTTTGGCAGGCACGAGTGGGGCAAGCTGGAAACCCGCCGCATACGGGTCGTTTCTGACACTGACGCCTTGAGCTGAGAGTCGCGGCGTGTATCCTGCGGGCAGCGAACTGACACCGAAGCAGTCCTGCGCTCAAACCAGCAGGTAATAGCGGAAAGGTAATGAAGATGGATTCGGCTTCCCTTCCATTCATCGCATTCGGCGTCGCGGTAGCGTTCATCTCCAACATTCACCGCTCCGCGGCGTGGCGCTGTATTGTGCTCTTTGTGGCCAGCATCGGCTTTCTTTACATGCTGGCGCACAACGTCATCCTCCTCATTCCGCTGGCGAGTTTTCTCCTCCTCGGATATCTCGCCATCGTTCTCATCGATCGCGGCTGGTTAAGACTGCTTTCCGGGGCGGTAATCGCAGTCATCCTTGTCTATGTCTGGCTCAAGAAATACACCTTCCTTCCCCAGGGCATCTTCCTCCATTATCCGTACTTTACGCTTGGGCTTTCCTACATCTTTTTCCGCGTCCTTCATCTGATCATCGAAACCGGGGAAGGCAATGAGAGGCGCCACATCAGCCTCGGCGCCTACCTGCTTTACATGCTCAACTTCACTACCTTTATCTCCGGCCCCATCCAACGCTACGACGAGTTTGCCCGCGACCAATTCGCGGCCGACCCGATTTCACTTGGCCCCCGCGTGATCGGCTCACAACTGGAACGCATTGTGCGCGGCTTCGTCAAGGTCAATGTGGTCGCGATGCTGTTCAACATGGTGCATGTCAATGCACTCGCGCAGATGTCTCAGCCCCTGCCGGTGTCGGTCAAGTTCTTGGCAGCATGTAGGCTGGCCGTTGTTTATCCGCTCTTCCTCTACTGCAATTTCTCCGGCTACATCGACATCGTCATTGCCATGGCGCGCCTCATGCGCGTGCGCTTGCCGGAAAACTTCGACCGGCCATTCGCGGCGTCTTCCTTTATCGACTTCTGGAATCGCTGGCATATTACGCTGTCTGTCTGGCTGAAAACGTATGTCTATAACCCGCTCCTGGTGGCACTCATGCGACGCAACTCGTCGTCTGCGCTCGAACCCTTCCTCGGCGTCTTCTGCTTTTTCGTGACATTCTTTCTTGTCGGGGTCTGGCACGGGCGTACTTCGGAATTCGTTTTTTTCGGAATCCTCCAGGGCGGAGGCATGGCAATCAACAAACTCTGGCAATTGGGTTTGGCTCGCGCGATGGGCCGCAGGGGCTACAAGGAATTGGCGAAGAACGCCATCTACGTGGCATTTGGACGGGGACTCAACTTCGTTTGGTTTGCTTTTACCCTCTTCTGGTTCTGGGGTAACTGGAGTCAGATTGACATAATCTTCTCCGCGTTGAGAGTGGGCGAATGGCTGGCGGTAGGGATGACGACTTGGCTGGCGGCGACAGTGGTACTAGCTGCGTGGGAGTGGCTGCGCGCCGCTCTGTTGTCCATCAGAACTTCCGAGGGGCCGGTGCTCGTCAGCCGCTATGCACTCGTGGCCTATGCATCGGCGATGGGGCTGGCGGCGCTCGTCATTACCTTCCTACTAAACCAGGCTCCTCCCACGATTGTTTACAAGACCTTTTAGAATAGCCCCGCAGTGGGCGGCCGGGCAGATCGAGACCAGGCTGGACCGTTGACCTTTGTCCGTTGAACAGAGGTCTGATGCGCATTTTGACGTTACGGACGACGGTACGGAATGCGCCGTCACGCGTTAAAAGCTAGCTGGTGTCCCCGAAATGCTGCGTTACCGATGTGATGGAAGGATCTGCACGATATCGCGCCGACTTGTCGTGAAGAGATCAGGTGCCAATCATCCTTGGGAAGCCCCGACCCGCCGGCGGGTCGTAATGCCGAGGCCAGATAATTTTGGAGCTAAAATCGCACTGATCCGACCTTTGCGGGAATTGCCTACAAGGCGTTCTAGTCTAGAGCAGAATCCGAGTAACAATACCCATGAAACGATCATGCCATGATGTGTGGGGGACGCAAAATTGACGAGCCTGGCTCAAAGGGAATTCAGATCAAGCGACCAGGAGCGATTCGCATCGGTCTCTGGAGACTTTAATCCCATGCACGTGGATGCGCTTCAGGCGCGGCGCACAAAGGCAGGCGCGCCGGCAGTGCACGGGATAAACCTGCTACTTTGGGCTCTCGATTCTCTGTCGGCCGCGCAACACGATTTGCCGCGATTCCGCAGTTTGCGTGCCCAATTCAACAGATTCGTCTATCTGAATGAGCGCGTGGAGGTAGTACTTACCCAGCAAGAGCCAACCAGCGTCCGACTGAACATCTGTGTCGACGGCGCCATACGGTCGAAAGTCACCATCGAATTCGGTGATGGCGTTGAGGATTGCCCCGCTCTGGTCCGCCACTTCGTTGGAGCCGGTACGTTTCTCAGTTGCGCCGCTGAACTTAAGTCTTGAGCAGATGGCGGGCCGCTCCGGCTGTCTTTCGTTTCAAATGAAACCGGGAGACGCCACAGTACTTTTCCCGGCTGCAACGAAATGGCTTGGCGCGCCGCGCATCGCAGCCCTGGCGGCCAGTACCCATCTAATTGGCATGATATGCCCTGGCCTGCACTCCATTTACAGCGAAATGTCAGTCCAAGCATGCGCCGAATCTTTCCCGCAAGGGTTTCTTGCATTTCGCGTGACTGAGACGGATCCACGCTTCCGCACAGTCGAGCAGGAGATCGTTGGTGGAGGATTGACCGGAACCGTGCAAAGCATTGTCCGCCCCCAACCCGTGCAACAGATGACGATGGGGTCGCTAACCGGCGTGGTTGGTCCGTCCGAATTCGACGGGAGAGTCGCATTGATCGTCGGAGGGTCGCGCGGACTGGGTGAGCTGACAGCCAAGCTTATTGCTGCCGGCGGCGGGCACGTCATCGTGACTTGGCAAACAGGGCAAGGCGATGCCGAGAAAGTTGCCCAGGAAATCCGCTCTGCAGGCTGCAGGTGCGAAACGCTTGCCTACGATGCGCGCAAGCCGGCTGTCGAGCAATTGGCCGACCTGACATCGGCACCTACACACGCGTACTATTTTGCGACACCGGCCATCTTTAAGTTTCAGCCGGAGATTTTTGCCCCAGAGAGATTGAAGGAATTCCTCGCCATCTATGTGGATGGATTCTGGCAGTTAGCGCGGGCGCTGCGGGCTCGCCAGCCCAGGTTATCCCTATTTTACCCGTCCTCAGTCGCTGTTACTGAACGGCCAAAAGGGATGACCGAATACTCAATGGCCAAGTCCGCAGGGGAGGTGTTATGCGCCGACATGAATGTATCCCTGGCCCCCATGCATGTGACTGTAGGCCGCCTGCCACGGCTACCCACGGATCAGACAGCCTCCGCTACCGAGGTTGAAACCGCCGATCCGATCGAGACAATGCTGCCCTTCATCCGAGAAGTACAGTCGTGGCCACGGTAGTTGTCAGTATTTCGGTGAACGTTACGTCAGCCACTCCTATCTCGCTTCGGCTCTTCACGTACCAGCTCCTGTGGTGGACCAAGCGCTCGCAGCTCGCTCACGACAAGGTGGCTGCTTTGCACAAGGTGCTCAAGCAGTGGCGGACTACGGAGTGAGTCAGTCAGACGCAGGTCACGGGAAGCATCGGCCAGCGAACGAACCCATGACGTCGCGGTAGACAGCAAACGTAACTTTGCGCAACATGAGTCCAGGTGTAGTTGCTCAGAACCCTCTCCTGCAGTAGGGTGGAGCGTGGCGCGCTGTGGGCCCGCAACACTGCTTCGCGGATCGAGGCCTCCGAATCTGGAGAGCAATAGTATGCGAGGTCCCCAAAGTACTCACGCGGGTCGCCTTTGTCCGTAATGACGATATTTGCGCCCATCGCGGCGGCTTCCAGGGAGGACATTCCTGCAGTCTCCATCCAGCTGACAAGAGCATGCACTTTGCATGCAGCATAGTATGGTCTGAGAGAGGGCTGGTCAACATGGCCTACGATGGTCACAGTATCGTCCCTTTCGCGTTTAATTTGTTCGAAGTACGCCATCTGATTGGGCCCTGGATTTCCGATCAATACCAACCTCAGACCGGTACCTTTGAGGGCACGCACGAGCTGCAACTGACATTTCCGCCGTTCTATTCTTCCGACGCTCAAAATGCAGTCATTGAATTCTGGAGCTGGAGCGGAAAACTTGGGGTTGAACAATGTTGGGTCAACGGCAACCGGCACCACCACGCTCCGAACTTCGATGGTTTCCGGAAAGTCGTGGCGGAGGCGGGCTGTCTCAGAGTCAGAATTCGGCAATAAGACAGAGCTCATTTTAATCAGGTCGCGTTGGGCCCCTCGGAATCCCTTAGCGAGAATAGCCGCCGTTCCGCGATTTAACTCACCATTTGTAAAACTCCGTGCCAACATCTTTAGAAATTCTGCCTTGGACCCTGAGATCGAACGAAACATTAATACTTTGTAATGGTCCTCGAGCCGCGCGATCAACTTCCGTGTAGTCGACGTAGATAGGAGACAGGATTACCGGAATGCCAAGCCTGGTCGCCCGCCGCGCCTGATAATAGGTTTCCTGGGGGCGAGTGAGATTAAAAAGGTGCACTATATCGTAGCCATGCAATGAATGGTCGAAATCCAGAGAAATGGTGACGTCGCAGCCCAGCAAGCGAAGCGCCTCAGCGGTTTTGTGAAGCATGATGGTGTCCCCGCCTGGAGTCGAGTAAAGCGTGGTTCTGGATGAAAATAAGACTCGTAAAGGATTTGGAATTGTTCTGTCCTTCTCGGCGGCACGCCGGTTAGGTGAATTGTCCGGCGAAGGTGACGTCGGGAATGGTGGAGGAGTCCTCTCAGGAACGTGAAGAGACATGTGGCAAATCGTCCTACCTATTTGGGACAGGTCCTCTGGGTTCTGGCCAGTGTGGATGTCTTCTTTGTCATCAGCGGCTTCGGGCATATTTTACTCTTCGTTGACTTTAATTGGCGATCAAGCCAGCCACTCTGCCCGATTCGGCCATAGCACGGATTGAGTTTCTGTTTTGTGGATAAATTTGTAGCATCGGGCTTGTCTGCGACGATTCTTTCCCGGCTCTGAACGGGCCGGATCAGCGCGCTCCGGACGAGAGAATGGGTTGCTGTTTCGAAGCATTGATAGGTTTCCCATACGGACTTCGACCGGGCGGGAGGGTCTGGATTCGGCCGCCATCCCGGTGCGGCTGATCTATCTCAGGAAATGTGTGCCATCGCTCGATTTAATGGGGGGACGAAACGGTTTAGACGCTGCCCGCTTTGTATAATGAGGCATCCTGGTCTTTCCATCCATTTGTCGGCATGGCGCGGGGATGGGAGATGAACGAGACGTGGACTTAGATCTACAATCTGCACCGCGGATCGGGGTTGATCTGCATGTCCTCGACGGGAAGTTCCAGGGCTCGCGGACTCATTGCATCGAGATCTTTTCTCGAGTGCCGGCGCTGCTGCCAGAGATGAAGTTTCTGTTCTTCGGTGACATCCTCGGGTGGGCTCCAGGATTGGCGGAACGCTTCAGCAGCGCCAACACGGAGTTGGTGCAGATGCCTTCCACTTCGAGCATTCAACGACTGTGCCTACAGCTTCCCTTGATCACTTTCCGACATCGACTCGACCTGCTGCACACACAGTACGTCTGCCCTTTGATCTCCCGCTGCGCGACGGCCGTGACGATTCACGACATTCTGTTCGAGACGCATCCGCAGTTCTTCACCCCATTTTTTAACTTTCGCTCCCGCGTGTTGTTTCGCCGGGCCGCGCGGCAATCGAAGCGAGTCTTTACGGTGAGCGCGTTTTCGCGAGACGAGTTGGTTCGATGCTATGGGATTTCACCGGAAAAGATCATCCTGATCAAAAACGCAGCGGACACAAATAAGTTCTATGCGGGAGACGCCGGCGCGGATAAGCTTGCCAGCCTGCAACTGGTGCGAGACGGGTACTTTCTCAGTGTCGGACGCCTGGAACCGCGCAAAAACTACCCTCGTCTCATCCGCGCCTACGCTAAGCTGCCGGCCGACGCGCCCAAGCTGGTCATCGTAGGACAAAAGGACTTTGGATTCGATGAGATCTTCCACGTCAGCCAAGAGTGCCGTCTTGGCAACAGGCTGCAGATCCTCGAGAACGTCAGCGACGAGATGCTTGGACCGCTTTACCGCAATGCGCGGGCGATGGTGTATCCCTCGCTTGCAGAAGGGTTCGGTATGCCGATCGTCGAGGCCATGGCCTGCCACGTCCCGGTGCTCACGTCCTACGGAACAGCGCTTTCCGAGATTGGCGGCGATGCGGCACTGCTCGTGGATGCTACCAGCGAAGACGAGATCGTTAGTGGACTTAGGCGTTTGGTCTATGACGACGATCTCTTGAAGGAACTCCGGGCTAAGTCTGCGGCGCGAGCGCAGGAATTTCGATGGGAAGCTTCCGCGGCCGCTGTCGCATCTGCGTATCGCACTTTGTTGCAGACGCCGCTGCAGCTATAGGCCGCTGGTCCTGCACTTCGATGACCTGTGGTCCGGATACAACCGATTCGACGTCATCGCAGTACATATAGTTCCGCTCGCCCAGGCCTCGACCTGCTTCCAGATGGCCTCAGGAGGAGCGAGCCTCCCACGATGTTCAATGTCCTGCCGGATCGCGCAGCACAGTGAATCGACCGAACACCATAACTTTCTGTAAGGGGTTACATTGGCGAAAGAACGGCGGTGGAGAACGAGAAAAAACGCCTTGGCGAACGTCTGCCGAGGGGGAGCAACCGCTGCAGTAGCGTTAGCGCTGCCTCACTTTCTAACGCGTAGCCTTGGAGGTGAACGATTTGCGGCCTGGTCGTTGATGCTGCAAATGAGCGCGATCGCAGCCTACTTCGACTTTGGTCTACAGACCATACTTGGGCGCTTTGTGGCGCAAGCCGCAGAGCGCGGAGAGGATGAAACCCTAAGCAAGCTAGCTAGTACGTCGATGATGCTCCTCGCGGTAGCCAGCCTAATCCCTCTTGCCGCGTGTGGGTTATTTCTTCCTTTATTGCCGCTGCTGTTTCATTCTTCTTCCATTGTGATCCTTCATGAGATTCAGAAAGGGGTGGCGATTCTCGTGATTGGGACGGCACTCTCCCTTCCTCTATCCGCATGCACTGGTCTACTTGTGGGGTTACACAAGAATGAAATTCCCGCATTGGCGATTGGGACTAGCCGACTATTAGGAGCTCTCACTGTCATTGTCTGCGCCCGTTACACCGGCTCTCTCATGATCCTCGCGTTGTGCTTCACGAGCTGGAATCTAATCGGGGGCCTGGCGCAACTTTTGTGGGTCAAGCGCCTACTTCCTTCGCTGAGATTGGCTGCTCAGTTCTATGACGGAAACCTTGCGAAGATGCTTGTGCACCACTCTTTAGTTTTAGCGGTGCTGTATCTTCTGCATGATACTCATTAGCAATGTAGACTTGACGATTGTTGGGCACTTCAATTTTATTGCGGTTGGTCCATACTCCGTGGCGACCACGTTGACAACATTCCTATATGGCCTAAATGCCACCGTCTGCGCGGCGTTCTACGCTCCTATCGCGGTGATGGAACAACGGGGCGATCAAGCCGGCATCCGAACGAGCCTGGAAAGATTGACATTATTCACGAGCCTTATCAATATGGCGGTCATCGTGGCTAACTACCTGCTAGGCAAGGCATTGCTGACCTTGTGGGTGGGACCAGCTTACATGCCGAAGACATTCCCGATCCTACAAGTGCTGCTCGCCGCAAATGCGATTAGACTTGTCGCCAGTCCTTTTGCCTCCGGCGTCATAGCGACCGGCAGACACAAGGCGCTCATAAGTGGTACGGTCATCGAGGCTGCGGTAAACCTGCCCCTCAGCATTCTCGGTGCAGTCTTTATGGGGCCAATCGGTGTCGCGTATGGAACCCTTGTTGGGGCCGTAGTCGGCGTTGTATGGATTCTGATTGTCACTTCACGCGTAAGCGTCACCGACCTGATGGCGCCGGGGTCGATCATCTCCAACGGGCTGTTTAAGCCCCTCCTGGCATTCATCCCAATCGTATTGTTTTGTCTTTGGCAAGGCCTGTCTCGCCCATTTTCCATGCCGCTATGCTACTTATCATCCGCAGCTACGCTCCTGACGCTTTGGGCGACTGTTGCGTTTGAACGAGAGAGAAGTCCCACGTTCCTTCCGCGATGAGCCTTGAGTTGGGTTCGCTTACAACACAAAACTGGCGAAAGCAGTTTCGATCCGCCGAACTGTAAGTTTCAAACGCTCAACCCAAAGCTCCCAAAAGGCCCAGAGCCGATTCCGTCCACCTGTGTGAATTTTGGCGCGCTGGATCTCTGTTAAAGCCGCAAAGGAATCACTAACGCCACCTGCCAGCATCGCTGCAGTGACCTCACCCATGAAGATACTATTCAAATCTTTACCAGGGCGTAGTAGCAACTCGTAATCCCCGGCAATTTTATAGCCGGTGTCGTAATTACCATATTTCTCGAATAGATCGAATCTGTGCAGGCTGCCGACATGTGCCGTGGTCATCTTGCGTTGGAATGCCGGCCAACTCCAAGGTCGTCCTACGATCTTGTCTGGCAGGCCAGGACGGATAAAACGAACGAGAGAACAAACGTACTGCGCGTCTGTTCCCCCACAAACAGTAAGATATTTCGACAGCGCATCCGGGAGTAAAACATCGTCAGCACCCAGAAATGCGATCCATTCACCGGTCGCCATAGATAGACCTTTATTCCAGGCATCGAATACACCGTTATCCGGCTCGCTTACCCAATAGGCCAATACGGATGAGTGACGTTGAAGAATTTCTACGGATCCATCTGTCGAACCGCCGTCGATCAATATGTGTTCAACGTCACGGTACGACTGGTTCCGCACGCTTAGGATGCACTCTTCCAAAGTAGGTGCGGCGTTATAAACGGCAGTAATAATACTCACACGGCCTGGCGTCACAATTCCCTCATCGACGATCTAGACGCGCCATAACTTTCCAGAATGATAGCGCAGTCAACCCGAACAATACAAAGCCCATGTAGCTGGTTGTCCTTCTAGAAATTTACATGGCAATGAACCGCTGCGCGTTGCAGCTAAAAGCGTTCGGAGTTTCAGAGAAAATCTTCAGATAGTTGCCGGACGGCAAGTTATCATCTGTGCAACCCGGCCTATCGAAGCCGCGCCTCCGATAGGCTCCTGCGTTAGTCTTATTCTAGACGCGCCGCAATACCGGCGCGAGGTGCAAAAGTATGCGTGTTTTGGTCACAGGCGGCAGCGGCTATCTGGGTTCGCACACAGCCCGAGAACTGGCGCGACAAGGGCACGAAGTCATCATCTATGACAATCTAAGCACCGGCCAGATCGCACTGTCTGAGGGCTTCCAGCTAGTCGTCGGAGATATAGCGGACAAAGAGAAGCTCAAACGCTGTCTCGATGGGGTGGAGGTTGTCATGCACTTTGCCGCCTTCTCGTACGTCGGGGAGTCGGTCGCGAACCCAAGGAAGTATTTTGCCAACAATGTGGAGGCGGGTCTGAAGTTGGTGGACTGCCTGCTTGAGCGTTCGGTACAGAAGATCATCTTCTCCTCGAGCTGCGCCGTATACGGGGCCCCTTCCCATTTACCGATCGTTGAAGAGAGCGTCAAAGAGCCCATCAATCCATATGGAGCCACGAAACTATTCTTTGAACGTGTGCTTGCCGCGTACGCCCACTCTCACGATTTGCGCTATGTAGCACTCCGCTACTTTAACGCGGCGGGCGCCGAGTTGGATGGAACCATCGGTGAGTGTCATGATCCGGAGACACACATCATTCCGCGGGCAATCCGTGCCGCGTTAGGAACGGCGCCGCCGCTTAAGATCTTCGGAGGAACCTTGCCCACTCCGGATGGCACCTGCGTGCGCGACTACATCCATGTATCGGATCTTGCCCGAGCTCATGCGCAGGCCGCCAATTACCTGATGAATGGGGGTGAACCGGTTGCTCTCAATTTAGGTACAGGAAAAGGAACGACGCTCAGGCAGTTGCTGACGGAAATTGAAACAATTATTGGGCGCATTGTTCCGCACGCGATAGTGGAACCCCGTTCCGGAGACCCGCCTGTCCTGTATGCGGATCCAAGCAAAGCTCGCAAACTACTTCAGTGGGAGGCGCGGCACGATCTTGGAGAGATTATCCGGACTGCCTGGGCTTGGGAGAAGAAGCGCTCTTCTGTAATCGGCCGTGGACGGCTGGAATCTGTAGGGGTCGCCAAGTAACAAATCTGGCCAGGCCCAAAACACTAACGGCGACTATCCCTGTTCCCTTTCATCGAGTCCCTCCCCCGAAAGAATCGATGAAAGCGTTCGTGGATAATCGCCGCTTGAAAAGAGAATACTTCTTCCACAGAAATAAGCCACAAGTCTTGAGTAATAAACCACCGGGTTGTGGTAACAGCAGGTGGTAATGGCACACACCCAGCGCCCATCCCACCCTTAGGCAACCGCGATGGTTTCGGACGCAACGGCGAGGATGCCCGTCGCCACAACATGACATCAAAAAGATTGCTGTGGACGTGTATTCGGCGGATGCGAGCCAATCCGGTGCAAAAGAAGCACGACGGCTAATCTGTGGCGGATACCAAAAATTCTCCTGGCCACGGTAGCAGCGACAAATCGTGAACCAAATTTAGCCTTGGCCCCGGGGCCGCCATTGTCTATAGGTCCTTCGCCTCAAAGACACCCGCAACCACGATCCCGTCCAGGCGGTAAAAAGTTAACGGCGACTCCCCATTCCCATTCATCGAATCCCTCCCCCGAAAGAATCGATGAACGTTAGTGGAGAATCGCCGCTTGAAGAGAGAATACTGTTTCTATAGAAATACGCCATGATTCTTGAGTAATAAACCGCCGCCTTGTGGTAACTGCAAGTAGTAATGATGCTCTTCCCACCCGCATCTCCTTTCTTATGAAAGCGCCATGGTGTCTGATGTCCTTAAGAGATCGCGCGGGTGTTATTACCCGCGGCAGTAGAGAGCGCAGGGGCTAAGGCCCAATCTTTATTGAGCCCCAACGGCCCGACTAAACAGGCGGCGGAAAAAGTCGAATAGCGAGTGAAAGCCGCTTCCTCAGCGCCTAGAGCCGCATTCACTGGCAAAGCACTTATGGACGGCCTGAAGGCCGTCCCCTTCAAGGAATTCGCGTTTTTCCTCTGGTCCCAGGCGCACCCGCATAAAAATGCTGTAATGGCAGCAGGGGAGCCTGCTCCATGCACGTAGTTGATCTGATTCGGAAGAAGCGTGACGGCGAAGCTTTGACGGATGCCGAAATCGCCTACCTGGTCGCTGGGGCAGCAACCAATTCCATTCCTGAGTATCAGCTTGCGGCCTGGCTCATGGCCGTCGTCTGGCGGGGCCTCAACCTGGAAGAAGTGCAGAGCCTTACCACCCACATGCGTGACTCCGGCCGGGTCCTCAACTACCGCGGACTCACTGGGGTCAAGGTGGATAAGCATTCCACCGGAGGGGTCGGCGACAAAACCTCGTTCCTGGTGGCGCCCATCGTGGCCGCCGCCGGTCTGTTCGTGCCCATGATCTCCGGGCGAGCCCTCGGCCACACCGGCGGAACCCTGGACAAGCTGGAAAGCATCCCTGGCTACCGGACGCATCTCGATGAAGAGGAAATCCTCGCCGTACTCAAGGCTTGCGGCCTGTCTATCGTGAGCCAGACGGAATGGCTGGTACCCGCAGACCGCACGCTGTACTCGCTGCGCGACCGCACGGGCACCGTCGAGAGCCCGTTCCTCATTTGTGCTTCCATCATGAGCAAGAAGCTCGCCGCCGGTCTCGATGCGCTGGTACTCGACGTAAAGACCGGCTCGGGCGCGTTCCTGAAGCAGGAGGCGGAGGCCTTCCACCTGGCGGAGTTGATGGTCGCCACCGGCAACCATGCCGGTACCCGGACCGCCGCCCTCATCACCAATATGAGTCAGCCGCTAGGGCGCATGTCTGGCAATGCGGTTGAGATCGTCGAATCGGTGGAGGTGCTGCGCAACCAGCGCCACCCGCTTACTGAGGATTTGCGCCGGCTGTCCCTCGCGCTTGCGGGATGGATGCTCTACCTGGGCGGCAAAGTGCGCAATCCGGAAGAGGGCGCCGAGTTGGCTGAGGATCTGTTGACCGGCGGCCTTCCGCTTAAGAAATTTGCCTGCATGATTGCCGCGCAGGGCGGGGATTTGGCCTGGTTCGACAGTCCACAATGGCTGCATCGGCCGGCGCATCAGCACCCTATCCTTTCCCCGTCAGCGGGGTTCCTGTCGAGTGTCGATTGCGACCAGGTAGGATGGGCGGTGCAGCGCTCCGGAGCGGGCCGGACGGTGCCCGGGGAGGCCGTGTCTGCCCACGCCGGCGTCGAGACCCACAAGAAGATTGGCGATCCCGTCGCTGCCGGCGACACTTTGTTTACCGTCTATCTGGAGGATGAGACGCGGCTGCCGGCGGTGATTGCGCTGCTGAGCCGATGCTTTACACTGCGCGCCGAGCCGCCGCCTTCCGAACCTTTGATTTACCGGGCGTTTTGCTGATTAGGGAGGGGGAGAGGGCGCGGGAGAGCTTCAGACCCATGAAAGGAGCATCCATCCGAAGACACGGGTACCCGCTAGAGGTCGTACTAAAAAAGCATTTCTCCTGCTGCAAAACTGAACCCAATTCGCATATATATAGGTGTGTCCACCAATAACTTTGTGCTGCTGCAAATCATTTGCCCGCCAAATGCACAGATGATGCAGGAAACGCGGCCCGCCAGACGGCTCAGTCGGCAAATTATCCCGGACAATTCTTGCCTGGATTCGGACTTACCACGCATACCACGCATATCACGCACCCTTTTCGTCGGACATACCACGCATACCACGCATATCACGCACCCTTTTCGTCCGGACTTACCACGCATACCACGCATATCACGCACCATTTCCGTCGGCCACTCTTCACCACCCTGGAGGCGAAATACACGCATAACTTTCAAGCGTCGCTCGAAGCAAAGGACTTAGCTGCGCGTCGGTTCCAACCCAGGGCTTTAGAGTGTGGGTGAGAGCCCCGAATTGCGCTCTCTCCCCGCAAATAAACCCTGGGTGCCCCATATCTCGCTCGTTTTTTGCGAGATGTGGGATACCACGAACGTCGACCACTCGCCCCCGAAGGACCCTTTTGGCCGGAATCTTGGAAATGACCGCTGGCGCGACTATTCGTGGCCGTATTGCAAGCTGTTGTCCAGCCCTGATCTGGGTCCTGGGTGGTACGGCTCCACGGCGAGAATGTTGCCGAGAATGCTGCGCTCCCGCGGCGTGAACTGGGCCGAAAACTGGCCGGAGTTCATCAGCGCCTGACGCTGTTCGGGCGGGTACTCGCGCAGGTCGCGAAAAGCCTTGCGCACCATTCGTTGCCGGTCTTCAGGGAGGGCGTGGAAATCCTGGAACGACGCGCGCACCTGTTGGCGCATTTGCGGGCTCAGGCGCTCCAGAGCCTCAATGTGGTCAACCGTACGCTGGCGCTGGTTGGGAGGCATACGGTTGATTTGCCGCAGCCGATTCAATAACTTTTGCTGGGTCTCCGGCGGCAGGCGGTTGAAGCCCGGCTCGCTCTGCAAAGCTCGCTCCTGCTGCTCGGGGGGCAGGTTCCCATGCCTTTGCAGCCAAGTGCCCAGGTGCTGGTTGTTTTCATATCGTGGACGTGGAGCTTGTGGCGCAGGCCGGGCAAAACAGGTGGAAGCCGCCAACGGGAGTACCAGTAGAAGCGCCGCAAAGACACTCCGAGCGAGCTTCCCCCGGTGGGGTGTCGTCTCGAGCTCGTTGTGCCTTGCCATGGTGGTGCCCTCCGAAGCGGTTACGTCAACCGTCGTATTCGGGCGCCTCGTTTCCCGGTTTTTGTGCCCATCGGCACGTCTCTTGAATTCCTCTGCCGGTGCGTCAATAAGGATCAGTTCGATGTGCCGCTGGCGTTATCCTCGTCCCCATCGAGGGCGCTCAATTGCTGAAAGAGCTGGGCGTTCCCATCGTAAGACTGCAAGTCGCGCACCGTGGCCGACGTCTGCGCCGCCGGCACCGCCTGGTGGTCGAGCAGGGCAAACGTTCCGCCACCAACCGCCAATACCGTTGCCAGGGCACCCGCGGCCAGCTGACGCATGTGCAGGTTGCTGCTGTACAGCAGCCAAGCCTTGGCACGCTCAAAAAAACTGGCCGGGGCGGTGGCTTGCTCCACTCGCAGCCGGGCATACAGCTTAGCGTCAAAGAAGGCGCTGGGCTCCGGTGCCTGCCATTGGTCAAGCAGCTTAAAGGTGGCTTCCATCTCAGTCAGTTCAGCGGCACATGCGGCACACTCCGCAACGTGCTTCCGGGCCTCGGCAGGTAATGGCCGCGACTCGTAGACCGCTTCGGCCAGATTGTTTTTAATCTCAGGGCAAGTCATATCTTCCTCTATTTCTGCTTAAGCAAAATTCTTCAGGTTTTCGCGCAGAGTCTGGTAAGCACGAAAAAGCAAGGACTTGGTTGCCGATTCGCTCAGCTTGAGAACCTCACCAATCTCCTTGTAATCCATTTCCTGGTACTTGTGCATCAGCACCGCGCTGCGCTGCCGTTCGGGCAACGCCATCACGTGCTTACGAATCGCGTTCATTCTCTCTTCGCGCACCAGCTCCTGTTCCACGCTGAGCGTACTGTCCGCTACATCGGGGCTGGTCCCAGTCTCCGGGTCTGGCTGGTCCAGGTAAACATTTTGTGCTGTCCGCTCGTACTTGGTATCGCGCGCGTGGTTCACTCCCAGGTTGGTTGCGATGCGGTAAAGCCAGGTACTGAACTTTGCCTCGGCCCGGTAGGTCTGCCGCGAACGATATACGCGCAGAAACACCTCTTGCGCTAACTCCTCGGCCACCGCCTGGTTTCGAGACATGCGAAACATGAAATGCACAATCTGTTTGCGGTACTTCTCGATCAGGATGCTAAAGCCCGAATCGTCACCCTCCCGCACGCGCAACATGATCTCCGCGTCCGAAAGCTGTGCCCAGTTGACCCCAGATTGATGGAGTGCTGCACCCTGCTGGGCGCCCTGGAACCCGTTCTGCGAAATGGCTACGGTACCCATACCCTTTGTAACCCCACCCTCCTGACTAGGTTGCGCGGAGGCGGGTGAGTTTTCCGCAGATTCTTCAGGAGTGGGAGGGACTTGCCGCTCTGGGGGAACAGGCACCATAAGATGAATGGATTGTAAATGTTGCCGCAGGGGTGGTCTCGCCCAGTTTGGTGGGATTCAGGGCCGCCCGAGGGCTCTAAAGCCGGTCAAAATCAGAGGGCCCCGGTCACCTCCCGCCAGGCCCCGCTAACCCGTTTGTTTTCAATCGGATGGCTGGGGGCTGTAACGGCGCCCGACGCGGACGCACTATCACTCAGGTGGTTAGGTTTCAGCCCGGACTCTTAAGCCCGTCGCTTTATGGAGGAAGAACATACGTCAGGGTGAAAGCCCATCGTTTGTGTCCAAGTATGTAGGGCTGAAGCCCTCCCCTCCAAGGAGAGAAGGGGTACCGCAGGGGCTTAAAGGGGGTGTGTGAGAACCCGGAAGAGAAGTGCCGCGCCTATGGCGCTCCCACGGAAGGCGGGCGGGCGGATCATGAGGGGGATTCCGGGCCAGCCCTTCCGGGCTGGGCTGGGCTGACGTTTAGCGGACGGCCCCTCGGGCCTCGATGGGATCTGGACAGAGGCTCTTAAGTACCTAAGAGACATCCCTATTGTGCTGGCGTGGCCTTTAGTGACGAGTTTCATCGCGCTCCCCCGCGTTTAACTCTGCGCAAGACTCCTATGCGAGAAACGCTGTGCCGGACGATTTGGGTATCCGCCTGGCTTACGAGATGCCGCTTTTGCCAGATCGTGTTCACGAATATGAGCGGTTAGAAATCAGTTGGAAGCAGTTCAGGCCGGTTGCATTACCATGGTAGCTTGTAAAATTCCGGCCAATTACCAGATGTGTAGGCAATCAAAGCCGCGCCGAACCTGATGAATCTCGCTCAGCAGATCAAACGCCGCCCTGATGTTTTTGCCCGGGTTAAGTGGAGGTAGCCAAGGAGCGGTTTGAAAAGTTCTGATCCTCTGATACAGAAGATCGGCAAGTACGTCGTGATAGACGTTATAGGCTCGGGCGGGATGGGCATCGTCTATCGCGCCCATGATGCTGCGTTGAATCGAACCGTTGCCATCAAGATGCTCAAGCGGGCGGATGCCGGTGCGGGCAAGGTTCACCAGCTGGAGCAATTTTTCAACCGCGAGCTGCGAGCCACCGCAAGCCTGCAACACAGAAACATCGTCACCGTTTATGAAAGCGGGGAACAGGACGGGAATCCGTACCTGGTGATGGAATGCCTGGATGGTGAGCCTGTATCGCGCGTAATTGCAGAGCGCCGGCCGATGCCGATCGTCGACAAACTGGAATTGTTTGTCCAGGTGTGCGATGGGCTGCAACACGCGCACGACCGCAAGCCGCAGGTTATCCATCGCGATATAAAGCCGGCAAACGTCATCCTTTTGAAGGATGGCACAGCGAAGATCGTCGATTTTGGCATTGCCAGGGTGGTTGGCATTGAAACCTCCACTCTGCAAACCGGCCAGCTTCTGGGCAGCCTTTCCTACCTGTCGCCAGAGCAGATCAACTCGGTTCCTATCGATGCCCGTACCGACATTTTTTCCGCCGGCGTCATGCTCTACGAACTGCTGACGTATAACTTGCCCTTCAAGGGGAATGAGGCGGCAGCGGTTTTTGTCAAAATACTCCGCGAAGAGCCCGCACCGCTATCCAGCCACTTGAACGATGTTCCGCCCGAGCTGCAGGCGTGCGTGAGCAAGGCGCTCGCAAAAAAGACGCACGACCGGTACCAAACGGCCGAGGAACTTGGTTTTGACCTGCTGCAGATACAAAAGAAAATCAAGCAGGGCATGGCTTCTGATTTCATGCAGCGAGCGGAAGCAGCCATGCACCGCGGCGACCTGGAACGCGTCAAGCTGCACCTGCAGGAAATCCTTCGCCTTGACCGCCATCACGATCAGGCGAACCGCATGTTGGCGGAAGTGCGTAAGGCGATCCAGGAACAACAACGGTCGGCGCAAATCGTCCAAATGCGCTCGCAGGCCCAGGTGGCGCTTGCCGGCCAGCAATATGAAGAAGCGCTTGCCTGCGCCGAGCAGGCCCTGCAACTCGATCCCGCTGACGCGGTTTCGGTTTCACTCCGCGAAGAAATACAAAATGCAATCTCGCTGGGTAAGTCGGTCCGCGATTCGCTTCGCCGGGCCGAATCGGCTCTGTATGCCGGAGATTTCGATGAAGCCAGGGAGGCAGTCGACGCGGCTCTTCGCCTGGATGCGAACGGTGTCGAAGCACAGGCGCTGGCGCAAATTATCGACAAAGAACTGTCTGAGCGATCACGCAGGCTGCAGGTGCAGGGGTTGGTCGATAGTGCGCGCCATGGGATTGCGCAGCGCCTTTTTGGCGACGCGATTGAGTCTTTGCGCAAGGCGGAGCAGTTAGATCCTGCGGACTCAAATGTGCGGGAGCTGCTGCAATGGGCCAACCGGGGTCAGGATCAGGAGCAGCGCCGTAAGGATCTGTTGGATTTAACAGACCAGATTCATGGTGCGTTGCGCGCGGAAGATTTTTCGTCCGCCTACACCATTTGTGAAGTGGGGCTGGGCAGTTTTCCCAACGAACCAACTTTGCAGCGATTGAAATCGATCGCCGAGAAGCAAAGAGATATCGCAGATCGGCGAAGGTTTGTTCAGGACCAGAGCCTGGCGGCGAAAGAGTTCCTGGATCGCAGCGACTTCGACGCGGCAATCAAACTGCTCGAAGCCGCTTTGCATAAGCATCCCGCGGAGCCCAATCTGGAAGCGCTGTTGGCTTTGGCGCGGACCGAGTCGGAGCGGCAATCCCAGGATCAGGAATCGCAGGCTGCCAAAGAGGCGTCCGAGCGGGCACTGCTTCAGGTTCAGGCGGCGCAACACCAGGCGGCGACGCTGCGAACTGCGCTGGCCGAGCGGGCAGATCTCGAGCACGTGGAAAATCTTGCCACTCAACTAAGACAGATGTTGATGGGTGTTGAGTTCGATGAGGCGACCCGCAGGTCGTTCGATCCTGTGCTTGAGGAAGTGCGAGCGCGGCAGCTGGCGAAGGAGCAGGTTTTCGCGGAACTGCAAGAGCTGAGGAAGAGCGTCGAGGACTCTTTCGACCCCGGCTCGAGAGCGCGAGCGAAGACGCGCCTGCAAGAGGTCAAAGCCGAGTTCCCCCGGGAAAGAAAGGTTCAGGACGCCTGCGAAGAAGTGGCCAGGGCCCTGGATGCACGCGGTGAGGAACACGATCGAATCATTGCTGAGCTCACCCGGATCACTGAATTGGTCAAGCAAGTGCCGCTGAGTGAGTCGACCGATCTGTTGCGCCGTGCCGCGAGGATATCGGCCGACTTTTCGATGGAGCCGCAAGTCGGGGCCCTGATTCAACAGATTGAGTCGGAAGTGAATCGCCGCCTGGCGCAACGGCAAGCCCTGCTCAGCGAACTGGAGCAGCTGGAAGGCGCCGCGACCCGGGCCCGGTCGAACGCTGGGCTCTCTCAGTTGATCAATAACGCCCACTCTGTGGCTTCTGCAGCTGGGGGCGAACCGGAAGTGGGCGCTGCTCTCGAGCGGGTGAAAGCGGCAGCAGAGGCTCGCGGTGAGACCATCGCTCGATTACTGGCTGAGGTCAACCAGGTCGCAGATCTTGCGCCTGCTGCTCCGGGTATTGACAACGCGGAGCAATTAGTTGCTGAAGCCCAGCGGCGCGCCTCCGCCTACCCCGAGCTCGACGACCTTCAGGAAATAGTTATTCGCGTTTCCGCGCAGGTTCATGGCCGCCGAATCGAACACGACCTTATTTGCCAGGAACTCAGCTCGCTGAATGCTTCCATCAGTCAGGCTCTTTCGCCGGCGGAGCTGGACCCTATCCGGCACCGCGCTGTCGAAGTAGGAGAGAAGCACGGCGCCGATCCGGCGATCATGGCTCTTTGTGAGCAGTTGGAAAATGACGTTCGGTCGGCGCGTGCCAAGCTGTTGCAGACCGAGCTGCAGCGGCTGTCCCTGGGGCAGGATGTCGAGTCCTCGATGGCGCAGATGGGAACAACGGATACTGCGTCCCTGGTAAAGAAACTGCAGGAGCTGGTCAAGACCTTCCCTGAAAGTGTAGAGCTCCGTGGGATGCTGCTCCGGGCACAAGAAAGCCTGGAGCGTGCGGAACGAGCGCGTTATGACGCAGCGGCGCGTGCTTCTGCCATTGCTCTCGAGGTCAAAGCCTGTACCCGGCTGCTGGAATCGGGGCAGGCGGCCAAGGCGTTGAGCTCGCTTGAAGAAGCCGCTGCAAAATATCCCGAAAGCGAACAGCTACAGTCTCTCCTGCTGCGGTGCAGAGAGCAGATCGAGACGGAGCAGGAGGCGAAACGCCGGGCAAGCGCCGAAAAGGCAGCAATGCAGGCTGCCATCGATAAGGGAACCGTTCTTCTCAAGGATCGTCGCTACGAAGAGGCTGCGGCCCTGCTGGAAGTTGCCGGCCAGCAGTGGCCAGATGAAAAACATCTCGAGAAGCTGCTGGCTACGGCGCGGAAAGCGATTGACCGGCAAGCTGCGGAGGAACACGAACGAGTTATTGCGGAGCTCACGCGGATCACCGAATCGGTCAAGCAGGCGCCGCTCAGTGAGTCGACCGATCTGTTGCACCATGCCGTGCGGATATCGGCGGCCTTTTCGATGGATCCGCAAGTTGGAGCCCTGACTCAACGGATTGAGTCCGAAGTGAATCGCCGCCTGGCGCAACGGCAAGCCCTGCTCAGCGAACTGGAGCGACTGGAAGGAGCCGCTTCCCAGGCTCGGTCGAACGCCGGGCTTTCTCAGTTGGTCAGTAATGCGCACTCGGTGGCTTCTGCCGCCGCGGGCGAACCGGAAGTGGACGCTGCTCTCGAGCGGGTGAAAGCGGCAGCCGAGGCTCGCGGTCAGACCATCACCCGTTTGCTGGCAGAGGTCAACCAGGTCGCGAACCGTGCGCCTGCCGCTCCGAGCATTGAGAATGCGGAGAAATTACTTGCCGAAGCCCAGCGGCGCGCGTCCGCTTACCCTGAACTCGACGACCTTCAGGAAGCAATTGTTCGCGTATCCGAGCAGGTTCATGGCCGCCGGATCGAACACGACCTTGTTTGCCAGGAACTCAGCTCGCTGCATGCTTCCATCAGTCAAGCCCTTTCGCCGGCGGAGCTGGACTCTATCAGGCGCCGTGCGGAAGAGGCAGGAAAGAAGCATGGCGCCGAGCCGGCAATCGTAGCTCTCTGTGAGCAGATAGAAAATGACGTTCGGTCGGCGCGCGCCAAGCTGTTGCAGACCGAGCTGCAGCGGTTGTCCCTGGGGCAGGATGTCGAGTCCTCGATGGCGCAGATGGGGACAACGGATAGTGCGTCCCTGGTCAAGAAGTTGCAGGAGTTGATCAAGACTTTCCCTGAAAGTGGGGAGCTCCGTGGGATGCTGCTCCGGGCACAAGAGAGCCTGGAGCGTGCGGAACGAGCGCGTTATGAGGCAACGGCGCGTGCTTCTGCCATTGCTCTCGAGGTCAAGGCGTATACCCGGCTGCTGGAATCGGGGCAGGCGGCAAAGGCGTTGAGCTCGCTTGCAGAAGCGGCGGAAAAATATTCCGAAAGCGAACAACTACGGTCTCTCCTGCTGCGGTGCAGAGAGCAGATCGAGGCGGAGCAGGAGGCGAAACGCCGGGCAAACGCTGAAAAGGCAGCAATGCAGGCTGCCATCGATAAGGGAACCGTTCTTATCAAAAATCGTCGCTATGAAGAGGCTGCGGCCTTGCTTGAAGTTGCCGGCCAGCAGTGGCCTGGCGACAAGCAACTCGAGAAGATGCTGGTTACAGCACGGAAAGCGATTGACCGGCAAACCGCGGAGCAACAAAAGATCCAGCAGCGTCAACTGCAGATTGCGCAACGCCCGTCGAGGGCGCCACGCAGAGTGTTATATCATGTCCGCAGCGGTTGCGTTATTGCTCTTGGGGGTCCTCGGCGTCCTGATCCGGTATATGACTCGACCGCACGTCTCTGTTTTGACGGTGGCCAGCTCTCCTTCCGGCGCCGAAATACAGGTGGATGGCAGCAAGTGCACTACCCCAAACTGCAGCTTTAAACTTGCGCCGGGAGCAACCTATAACGTCACAGCAGATCTCAAGGGATATGTTTCCCGGAGCCAATCGGTAACCATCCACAAGGACGAGGCCATTTCGATCGAGCTCACGCCGGAGCAGCCTCTGGCGGCGGCTCCTCCTGCGGTTCCGAGCCAAAAGCCGGTGACGGCCCGGCTGGTGGTGAAGGGAGTGCATTCCGGTGATCAACTGTTTGTGGACGATGTTCGGCTTCCGGTGAGCGGGCCGCCAGGTACCTGGGAACTGACGCCCGGCTCCCATCGCCTTCGGCTTATGGCCGGAACGCAGGAGCTGGTCGCGGATCCTCGTTCCTTCAAGCCGAATGCAACCGTGATGCTCAACCGTGCCGACTTCAAGCAGCCTGCTCCGGCCACGTCAGAAGAGCAGGTCGCCTGGACGCGTCTCAACAGCACAGCTGATACGGCAGCGGTAGAAGACTTCCTCCGCCGTTATCCAAATTCCTCCTTCCGGGAGCAGGCGGAGTCCAAACTCGAAAATCTTTATTGGTCCCGGGCCAGCAGCAGTGGGAGCTTGAAAGGCCTGCAGGACTATGCGGCCAAGTATGCTTCCCCTCCGGGTCCCCATCTCCCGGCTGCATTGGCGGAGATTGCGCGCCTGGAGTGGGAGCCAATCCAGAACACAACAGATCCTCAGCAGGTCAGAAAATTTCTGGATCAGAATCCGAGAGGCCAGTACCACGACCGGGCAATGAGTCTTCTCGACGATCTCACCTGGGGGGAAGCAACCCGTAAGGGAGATGCCGCCAGTCTCAAGGGCTACCTGGGCAGCTATCCTTCAGGCAGGCACAAAGAGGAAGCGACCGCGCAGCTTGCCAGGCTTACGCCGGCGCCGCCGGTGGCTTCGGCGCCGCAGGTTGTACAGGCGCCGGCGCCTCCAGCTCCCACTCCACCGGCCACTCCGAAGATGCCCGACACTTCTGACGACCTGAATGCCATTCGTGGCGTTCTGGAGAGCTATAAATCTGCCTATGACACCAAGAACCTGGCCAAGCTCCAGGAGCTCTGGCCAGATATGAGTCCCAAGCAGGTAAGTGTGTTACGTACGGCTTTCCACGATGCGGGCAAAGTCACGTTGACTTACGCCATCACCAAGGGTCCAGACGTAGCAGGCAATGTGGCCGTGGTCAGCTTCCAGCAACAAATCATCACCAATGCGGCGGCAAAGGCACAAGTGACAATGACCCTGAGGAAAGACGGTGGTTCGTGGCATATCACTTCGATCCGCTAGCTGGGACGTCTGAGCTTCATGCAAGATGAGAGGATAGCGAAGAGTGAGTGTCGCGCCTACGGCGCTCGTCATCGGCATGGATGGTTTACCCAGCCCTTCCAGGCTGGGCTGACCTTTAGCGGGCGGCCCTCCGGGTCTAGTGGGGTCTGATCAGGGAGCCAGCCATTTCAACTTCAACGGACTGGTACAGCGTGCCGGAAACGACGGGTTTGGTTGAACGGGGCAGGTAAGTCACGGCGACGCTTCGCTGAAGGACGGTTGCCCTCTGAGGCTAAAGCCGCATACGTTGAGAGCTGACTACGGACGGCCTAAAGCCCCTGAGGTACGTCTTTCATTCCTGAAGGGTACGGGCTTCAGCCGGTACATGCATTGAAACAAAACGACGGGCTTTAGCCCCTGAGGGCAACGCCCTCCACTGAAAATCGCGGAGCGGAGCCTTGCACGTTCTTTCTAGTTCTCACGCAAACTCTAAAGCCCGTCCCCTTCAGTCAAAGGTTTTTCCGCAGCCTGTAAAGCCGTGCCCCTTGTTCAACAGGCTTCCGCAGCCTCTTTCAACCCGTGTGGCGCTCAAAACGTATACGACGCGCCGATGAGCGGCGACGGTTTGAAATGCAGGCCGGCATCGTTCAAACGAAAGAGGACATTTCCCGTTATCAGCAGCCTGGCAAGCGGCCTCACCTTGGCTCCCAAGGATATATTTGCCTGGTTGACTGTGGAGGTAAACGTGGTGACGTTTGGGTGGGTGAGGTTGTGGTAATCCGTGAAGGTGGAGTTCTCGATACGAGACTCATTCAGCAGCGAAGTCCCGATGAAATCGCCGGAGATACCGACCCAGCGGCGTATGGAGGCGTCCGCACCTGCGGAGTATGTAAATACGTTTGGCAGCTGGGCCGTGGTGACTGGCTGCGAAGTGACGGTGCCGGCCAGGACGGAATTGCCATTCCCTTCAAACCCAGCGCTGGCGTGTGGAGAAATTCTCGCTGAATACGAGTAAATTACGAAGGGCCGCAAACCCCAGGTCCCAGACCCCTGGAACTTGTACGCGTCCCCGGTCGGCAGGCGAAGGTCCAAGCCGACGGCCACCGCCGATTTTTCTTTAGAATCCCGCCAGGCAACGAACTTGCCGCGAAGCCGCAAATCGCCGATGCCCGCGGAGGAACCGCTGTTGGTGAGGATTGCATTAAACGGGCTGATGTAAGTCTCGCGCGGGTTGTCGGTGATGGGCGCAAACGTGTGGTTCGGCGGGCCGTCCTCGAAGTTAGAGATGGTGGCATTTGACGTCATGCTCACACGCGCGTCAACAATGGGAAGAGCCAACGATACGTCCAGCCTGTCTGAGAGGCCATAGGTACCTACCAGCGTCACCTGGTGAACCTTGATGTCGATCCGGTTTTGCGTGGCAACGATGTCACGGGTATAGACGGGCTCGCCGTCGAGACACTGTGTGGCCGGAAATTCCTGGCAGATGGTCGGTTCCTGCTCATGCTGGAAAACAGCGCCAAACGATCTGAGATTGACACTGTCCGCTTTATCGAAATCGAAATATTCATAACTCGCGCCCACGAAAATCCGTCGCTTGCCGAGAGTTTCCGCGCGATCAGCGAGCACGGGTCCGAAGCTCGTGGCTTCTTGCATGACTCCATTGGCAAAGATGAATCCGGAAACGGGCGACGCCAGCGGCACCTGGCTGAGTTGCACGCCGATCTCTGCATTAATGGGACCAAGGTTATTGATGCTGGAAGCCTGGAAGTGAACCTCGTGAAACTCCGTGGCCGTAAGGGGCCCTCCATTGTCGACACCCACCAGGCCGCCAGGGCCGTAGACCTGCGGAACAATGCAGACCAGGTCAGACGATCGCTTGGCGGCCGACCCAGGATTTCCTGGGTTGGGCAGGGGCTCTGAGCCAGAGCTGCTGCGGTGAGAACCAGCGGTAGAAGGACAATAGGCACTGATAAACGCGACATCCTCAATTTTCTCCAAGTAGATTGAGCCCCTGTTCAGAGCCGGATGTGCCGGCTGTCGATCATGATGGTGAAGCGCAAGTGGATCCCGTAACGAAAATTCCGAACTAAATCACCGCGGGTAGAAACGTTCAGGACGCTGTCAAAGCGCTTTGACGAACCGCCGTGGCAGCAATCCTGGGATCGTGTTTCTGCGGGGAACGGAAAACCCTCTTCGATCGGACATTGTTGTACTAACTGGCCTGGAGCCCGGGAGGAGGTGTTGGGTGAAACCATAGCACAACCGGACGTGCTGAACACTTTAAGAGAACCGCAGGCGGATGCCGCGGCAGCTTGGGTGGGCGTGGAAGGTTCGTGTAAACTACGGGTTGCCCCGAGGGGCGCTTAACTCAGCGGTAGAGTGCCACCTTCACACGGTGGAAGTCGCAGGTTCGAATCCTGCAGCGCCCACCATAGAATCAATCACTTACAGACCTGTCATCGCTTTCTGCGTCATTGCGGAGCTTGCAGCTATCCCCCTGCTTATCAGGTGAATGGATCGAAGCGTGTTGCTGCCACGTAGGGGAAGTCATCCCACCGGTCCTACGCTCGGATCAAGCCAAAATGCAATTATGCGATCGATCGAGGTCCAGGCCTACAACATCAGCTCAGAGCAGGTTCTGGCGACACCGTCCAAATCTTCCAAGACTTCTGTTCCTCGATTCGCGTGGTCCCTTGACCTGCGAAGAGCGGACCGCAGACTCTCCGTGACCATCGTGACGCCAGCACTGAGGTCTTTTTCAAACTGAGTCATGCTTGACTGAAGGCGTTCGATATAGTCGTAGCGGATGCGTCCTGCATTCAGATCCAGGAACTGCCAGATTCGCCCCTGCATTTTGCCGAGAACAATCGGGCGCAAGAGGAAGCGAGGCAGCGCCAGAAAGAACGAATCGAGTGAATGAAAGACGCGCTCAACTCTGTAATAGAGATGACTTTCCACGCGAAGCGGGCAGTTAATCATCACCGGCTCTGCCGGTATCTCAAAGAGAATTCCGGCAGCTTGTTGAAGACGGTCTAGGATAGCGTTGGCCCGATTCACGTAACGAGCCGAGAGGATGTCAAGTAGTGACTGAACCACTTCATCCTCCCGGATTCGCCAGGTTCGGAACACAATCTCGATTTCTTCCATCAGAAAACTTTCTAGAAGTACACCAAAGGCCCGACCGGTTTCCTTGGGATGCTGAGCTTGAAACAGCTTTAGATGTTGCCGCACAACGGGAACAGACTCTTGCACGTGAGTGGTCAGATCGCGCTCAACGCGGCCAATCATCTCGGCTGAATGTTGGCGCAGCAACACCTGCAGCTCATGCATTTCGGATTCCGTTTGCTCCAACAATCGGTCGATCGCGCGCCCTTTGAGATGCAACTCGTCAATGCTCATGGATTGCGCTCGAACACCAATCGTTGCGGCAAACTTGAGAGTGCGCGCAATATGCAGAGCGTCCAAGGCAATGGAACGAACGAGGACGCGGTCCTTCTCCTCCAGGAGAAACATTCTTAGTCGCTGGCCGAAGATCTCTAACCCGCTCGACGCCGCTGTGGTGGGAGGCTTGCCTCGGCCCTCGATGGCTCTACGTGCGGAGAGGCAGAAGACCTCTGGCGACTCAATCTGTAGCCGGCTCAACTCTTCCTCGAGGAAACGCGAGATGTGACACACCTCGTCTGCAGAGACTGCGTCAACCTTATTCAGGACGAAGAAAAGCTTGGGAATCTCTTCTTTGACGTTTCGAATGAAGCGGGACTCAACTTCAGTAATCGGGGGATCTACAGAAAGTACCACGATCCCGGCATCTATTTGTTCGAGATAGCCCTCGGTAGTGCGGGTGTTGTGGGCGTGCGTTGAGCCGATGCCCGGAGTATCGATCAGAATGATCCCGCTCTCAAGGAAGGGCGAAGGGTAAGCAAGTTCGACAGACGCAACCTGCTTCTTGTTTCCTGGATTACCGGATTCCGTAATGTAGTCGGCCAAAGTTCTGAGATCAACCTTTTCCCGCGCTCCTGTGGTGTAAAGGATAATGGCCTCCGGAGTCAGGCCATATTTGATTTCCGTGATAACGGCGGTCACGGGGAGAACCCCGGTTGGCAAAATTTCGGCTCCCATGAGGGCATTGATAAGAGAACTTTTCCCTCTCTTCATCTGACCCAGAACGGCAAGATGAAGTTGATTGGAAGCGAGCTTTCGTTCCAGGGAAAGGAGCTTCTCGTGCAGGCTATCGTTTCTTGTTCCGGAGTCTGAGATTCCCAGCAGGGCGCGCAACACCCCCGCCATCGAATGGCGCTGCTCGGCGGAGTATGGCGTGTTTTGCTCAGTCGCAGTCATACGACGGCTCTTGTCTGCTTTTAGCCGGGCGCCGGGGACTCTCTGGTTGATCGTGAATAACGAATCACCTCAACAGTCGAGCTAGCGATCAGACCTCCCGCAATCATTCGGTCGAGGTGGGGAATTAGCTTGCTAATCTGTTCCTCCCTATCAATTACCGTTACCATGATGGGAGCATTTTTTGAAATAGAGAGGCTTCGAGCATGGTAGATGCGGGCACTCGCTCCAAAACCTTCGAGGCCACGGTAGACGGTTGCGCCCGAAATTCCCAGATCGATGCATTTGGCCACGATGGCCTTATAGAGCGACTCGCCCTCCCACTTATCAGCCTCGGTAAAGTGGATGCGCAACATTCTGGCCTGGAATTGCTCTTTCATGGCTCACCCCTGATTTTCCTTGAGCTCGACGGCGCGATGAGCATATTTAACGATGTCTACGTCGGATAGAACAACAAGCCCCTCAGACACCATCTCATCCACGATTGGTAAAAAACTTTGCAGCTTTTCCTCAGTATCGACGACGGAGAGCATCATCGAGCTGTCATGCGAAAGACGAAGCGGTTTGTCTTTGTGAACCCTGCGGTGGGCTCCGTAACCCAGGACGCCCCGATACACGGTAACGCCCGCCAGATCATGACTCCGCATGGCGCGGACCAGGCCCTCGTAGAGCGGTTTGTTTCCACTTTCTCTCTCTCCTATTTATATCCTCATCTTCTCTACCTTACCTTCAATCCTAACATTCACCTACATTGCAATTTTCTTTATTTTTAATATCTCCACTTACTTAACAATCTTTATCTCCTAAACCTCAATCATTCCTTAACCTACCATTTCCCCCAGCTTTCCAAACAACTCATCAACCTTTTCCCACATCTCAATAAACTCTATTTTCAGCTTTAGCCTTTCAGAGATATCTACCATAGAAACTTATATAGATAATAATCTTCTCCTAATCCTACAACCCCCTTCAGCACCTTTGCACCTAAGACACCACTAAAAAATAGAAATTCTAAAATACTTATATATCTCCACATACCTTAATAATTCACTTTACAGCCTTTCCAGCGTTCAACATGTGTTTTCCTTTAAGTGTGAAGACCGCGCTGCGATGCGAGAAACTCCGCCGCATCTCCGAGCAAGCCCCAATGGGCTGTATCCGATCGGTACTCGTCACGGAGTTTTTCGAGTTCCTCTGCGAGCTGCTTACGGTATCTCTCCATGACGGTTTGGATGGTTGAAGCAAGGACGGGAGGCGCGCCCTGTTTCAGCTTGGTTCCGTGGATCAGACAAAGAGTCGCCTGCGACCGTAGCCATTGGGCGACGAGTTTATGGTTCAGGCAGCTCACAAACTCTCGAATGCGAAGATCTTCTTCCTTCCATAGCAACAAGCAGATATCGCACGGAAGGTTCGGGGAAGCCCGCAGGTCTTCCTCGAGTAGATTCAGGAATAGCTCTGCCGCAAAGGGAGCGCGCTGCATGGCTGCCAGTCCCCAGGTATGAAAGTTACAGAGGTGATGGATCTGCGTTCTCCCCGGCGACTGAAGAGCGGCGGCCTGAACGTCTTTGAGGAAACGACAAAATGGACATCCGGATTCCCCTAATACCTGGAGAACCGACGTGTAATTCATGATCTTATTTGCTCTCATGGCATAACTCCCGCAATCAGAACTCCGCACCAGACAGCCACAAGACCGACAACGACACTTAAAACAACGTACAGTCCGGCGACTGAAAGGCTGCCCGTCTGCAAGTTCGAGAAAGTCTCCCACTCAAAGGTGGAGAACGTGCTATATGCGCCCACGAAGCCCACGGGAATCAGGAACCGCCATGCCGGATTCAGCCCGGTGCGACGTCCCAGAAAGGCCAGGGAGAAGCCGATGATCACACAGGCCGTTATGTTGATCACGAATGTGCCGTAAGGGAATTTAGTTCCCATACGGCCGGCAATCGTTGACCCAACCCAATATCTAGCCAAGGACCCGAGTGAACCCCCGATGGCAATCCACAAATATTTCTGCAAACCCTATCTCTCCTTGTTCATGCATGAGTATCGCTAAGAGTGGCGCTGTTCGCCGGATGCCAGTTCCGCAAGAGCTTCAAGTCCGCCTGGAGCTGATCTGGATTCACCGCCGAATCCGATGTTCCACGGAAGCGATGGATCTGCATTCGATAGGCGTCGGCGTAAGAATTTATCAGAAGTTCCAACTTCCGCACAATCTGGTCGCTCCATTGGGACAATGCCATGCCATAAAGGTGCAGGTCTTCTTTAAGAGGGGCACCGATGCTTTGGCGCAGACTGACTTTGATCCGGGAACGCAGTATTTTGTGTCCCCAGAATCTCCAGGGCCCATCATCGAAAGGCCCTGGCAAAGTTGCCATTTCAAAGCGTGGCATCTCCCGAAGAATCGCTTCAAAGTCCTTCTGCGACGGAGCATCATTGCGTCCCAGCTCCTTTGCAATTTGTTGCAGCTGCTCGACGGCGCCATTACCTACCTTGCGTAAGGTCTCCATCGCCGATTGGATAGAATCGTTAACAACCTCATGAATCCATTCGGAGAATTGCAAAGGGGACACCTGGTGTTCCGAGGTGCTGCGCAAATACGATGTTGCTTTATCCGTAACCATTTCAATGACAACGTCCGGTGTTTCGCCGAGTGTACGGAATGCGTGGTCAAGAACCGTGTGTTGTTCTCCGATTTCCCCGGTCACCACGCGCAGGACCGATTCGACGTCTGATCCAATCGCTGGGGCCGGTGCAGCTCCTCTCTTTTCGCGGTGAAGGTTGCTATCAAGAGCAGCCATGATGGCATCTCGCATGGCCCCTATTTTTCTGGTTATGGAAGCCTCCCTGAGGAATCGAGCCTTTTCGAAGCGAGGGAGCAGCTCCCGTTCAAAAAATTGATCCAGCAAGACCTGGTATTTGCTCAATGCGCTTACTGCGTGCACTGTGGCGGCAATTCCAAGCTCATGCTTAAGTTGCGCTTCAATATAAGAAATTGCGCGGTGGAGGTCGCCATTCGCGAGCAAGTCAGACTTACTCAACAGAACCAATGCTGGAATTCCAGCCTCGTACAGCAGCCGCAGCGTTCCGATATCTTCGTCATTGAGTGTGGCGCCGGCATCAATCAAGAGGAGAGCAAGGTCACAGGAGGGTAGGTAAGCCAGTGTTTCTGCCGCCCCCCGCCTCGCGAGGGAACCAAGTCCGGGAGTGTCGACGAGCAGGATGCCGTCTTTCAACCGTGGAGAGGGAACCTCCATGACCGCGTGCACGATGTTTTTAAGATTTCCCGGGTTTCCCTGCTCGGTGACAAGTCGAGCCAATTCTTCGACCGGGACTTGTGCGGTGCGGCCATCTCCGTAGGCAACCGCAGCCTTGAGGGTTTTGCCGTAGCGCAATTTGGTCGGCACAGCTGTTATCGGATTCACTCCGACGGGCAAGATGTCGGTTCCTAGAAGGGCATTGAGTAGCGAGGATTTCCCCGAACTCACGCGGCCAAAGAGTGCAACCTCGAAAGTATCCTCTTCCAGACGGGAGGCAAGAGAATCGATGCGCAGATGAAATTCGACCAGCCCATTTCGTGTCGCGACCTGTTCGAGAAGGCGGAGTAAGACTACATCAAATCCGGTCCGCTCCAGTTGCCGGAGCCGCTTATCCAAATCTCGATCCAACTCCTGCCTGAGGTACCGTTCCATCCCGGTAACCAGCGACCGAAGCTCATGGACGACTCCATTGAGCTCACTGACGGCGTCATCAGGGACAGGGCCGAAACCGCGCATGTAATGCGGTTTGAGTTCTTCGATGGCGATATCGACGAACGCCAGATTGGTGAGGACCGCTCGCGTAGCAGGAATCTCTGGCGGTGAAGGCTTCATTTGTTGCCAGTTGAGCGAGTGGATCAACTGCGACCGCAGTCTCCTGATGTGGTCCTCAATGAGCCGGATCTGCGCAGGATTAAGATCCACCAAGTACTGTGGAAATGGCGAGGATGAACTTGCGGCGTGGAGGGTATCCTCCATGTCACTGAGCAGCTTGTCGATATATTGACAGGTAACTCTCAGCCTGGATTGCTGGTGTTCGTTGAGCTGTCCTGGTTGCCGCTCCATCGTTTTCTCTGAGTTTCGTTCTGACATGACTCCTCCAAGTGATGAAACAACTTTGAGGAGTCATTTGCCCGTTTTGAGCGATTGCGGTGAACTCCAACACCGTTAAACTTGTGGCTTAAACCTTTGCCGCTTCTTGCCCTTTTCCCCTCTAGAAGCGTTAGCTGCGCTAGACCTTCCCCATGAACTCCTGAAAGTCGACGCTGTTGTCCGCGTGCCGGCCGCCATTCAGCACTGCACATGTCACTTATTCGAGTCTGTTTGGGAATCTTGGCGTGGACATGACTCCGCGACAGGATTCCCTGTCAGGAGTCATCATCCGCCCATCCGTAGTGCGATTCGTTTGGCTGGGCGGCGGTTAAGGGCGAACTCCTTCACCGCAACACAATCTTTGTATGATGCGAGGTCCAGCTTTGTCAACTGTCTGCAGAAAACGTCGACGGGTCCATGGATTCGATTTGGCCGTCTATCTAGGGTGGGAAGGTGCTGTAGAGAACGGGGCCCTATCAAGATGCTCCCCCAGGAAAGAAACGAACCAAAAGTAGCTGTGGCCTTGACAAGTCAATGGTTTCGGCTTCAACATTCAAAGTCATACAATTCGCTTGGGTGATGAAGTCCACCTTTAACCGCCTTCCAGGCTGATGACTCCTACAACAGGAGGAGTCTTGTGATGAAAGAAAGCCTGGAACCGGTTACCCCGGCAACCTACATCTGTCTACGTCCCGTCCGGGATCCCTTTCATTTTCCCCTTCATGGCAGGAGACTGCCGTGATCCTTGCGGACGTTCTCCTTCAGATCCTGCAGGTTTTATGCGTTTTGTTGTTGGCTCCGCTACTGCAGGGATTCATTCTGAAAGCAGAAGAACGTGTTCAGCGAAGCCGCGGACCAAGCATCCTTCAGCCGTATCGCGACCTCTGGAAGCTATTTCACAAGCAATGCGTGATGCCGGAGTCCGCCTCCTGGATCTATCTAGCCGCTCCTATCGTCGCTTTCACAGCGATGATGATTGTTCCCATCTTGATTCCGGTCTTAACCGACCGTCCCTTGCCGCAGTCCGATATGGGAGACATGCTAGGCGGCGGAATGATCCTGACGCTAGGATCATTTGCCATCATCCTTGCCGGATTAGATAGCGGAAATGTGTATGGCGGCATTGGCTCGAGCAGAGCTGTGATGTTGGCCATACTCGCTGAACCCACGCTGATTCTTGTTCTGGTTGGTATAAGTCTGCTGGCCAAGGCGATGCTGCCGTTTGTGGTAAACCACCTCTTGTTGAGCAGTGCATCTGCCTACTGGAGCCCGGCGCACTTATTTCTGATCCTGGCTTTTTTTGCCTTGCTTCTGGTGGAGACTGACCGCCTTCCCATCCATTCGAGCACGCATCTCGAAATTTACATGATCGACGAAGCGCGGATTCTCGAATATTCGGGTCCATTATTGGCCCTGCTCAAATGGGCATCCATGATGAAGCAATTCATCCTATACACGATCTTTTGCAATGTATTTCTGCTTCCCTGGGGGATGTCACAGCTGGGCACAGCACTTGGCCAGTTCGGCTCTGTCCTAGCGTTACTGTTGAAATTCCTTTTTGTGGCGCTCGCTGTCATCGTCGTCGAAACAGTACAGTCCCGTCTGCGGTTTTATCGATACCAGGAACCCCTGGCAGCGGGTTTTTTGTTTGCTGTGCTTGCAATTGTCTCCAGTCAGCTGCTCTGAAGCGAGTTTTTTAATGTTCCTGGCCCACGTCAATTCGTTGCAGGCTTCGATCTTCAGCTCCCTGGCTGTTCTCAGCCTTTTGCTCACATTTGTGATGCTGGGATCACATTGGCTGCGGAACTACGTCTATGCGTTTGCCGCGCAATCATGGCTAATCGCCGCGCTCTCCGCGTCGGTAGGCTACTTCGCCGGCTATCCGGAACTCTACGTGATCGCAGTTCTCACCGCGCTTTTTCGTGGCCTGGTCCTGCCATATTTGCTGATGCGAATTATTGCGCGGTTGAACGTGAAGCGCGAATTACACGCTGTGCTGCAGCCGAGTTCCAGCCTTGTCATCGGTGCTTTCCTGGTGATGTTTGCTTTCGTAATCGCGAACCATATGAACTGGCAATCCTTATTGTCGGCGCATGTTGTGGTGCTCGCACTCACCATCATGCTTTCGATGAAGTTTCTCGGCTTCCTCATGCTCGCTGTACGCGACGAGGCAGTTAGCCAGATCCTCGGCTTGCTGGTCCTGGAAAATGGGATCTTTCTCGGATCACAGATTCTGGTTCCAGGAATGCCATTGTTGATTGAAATCGTGATCCTCTTCGATCTGCTCATCGTCGTCGCGTGTTTCGGCATGCTCGTGCGGTTTTTGGTAGTACATGCTGGCACAACCAGCAGCCGTCAACTCAATCGGCTGGTTGGCTGAGGGTTTATGAAGGACTTGCTCATCATCCTGTTTGCCGCTCCAGTGGCAGCAGTGATGTTGTCGTTTACCGTTCAGGCTCCGAGACTCTCGGAATATGCAACGGTCATTGCTGCGCTTATTGATCTGACGGTAAGCATTCCTCTCCTCCTGCGCGCGCTGTATGGTCCTGTCGTACTTGCACACAGCTATGTCCAGGTCGATCTATTGGGAACATGGGTCATCCTCTGCATCTCCATTGTCTACACGCTCTCATCGATCTATGCCGTTGGGTACATGCGTCTTCTCGGTGAAGAAAGCCGATTGCCGTTATTTTACGGGCTGTTTTCCGGCTTTGCCTTCACCATGCTTGCCGCATGCGTTGTCAACAACGTTGGGGTCTTCTGGATTGCGATCGAGCTGACGACCCTCATCAGCACATTTCTAGTCGGATTCGAACGGGAAGCCGAAAGCACGGAAGCAGCCTGGAAGTATATCGTCGTGGTTTCAGGTGGTATCAGCCTCGCTCTACTGGGCACGGTTCTCTTCTACTGGGGAGGCTCGTTTGTCCTCGGGCCAAGCTATGCAATGACCTGGGCGGCGCTTCATCGATCTGCGCCTTCCATTTATCCGCCCCTCCTGCTGGTGTCGTTTCTGCTTGTCCTTGTCGGCTACGGAACGAAAGCAGGATTGGCGCCTATGCATACCTGGTTACCCGATGCGCATAGCGAATCTCCCGCTCCGGTTTCTGCCATGCTCTCCGGCGCACTCTTAAACACCTCCATGTTGGGTATCGCGCGTTTTCTGGCAGTTGTGCGCGGAACGTCTATCAATCAGTTTGCCCATTCCGCAGTCGTTGGTTTTGGAATCTTCTCCTTTGTCATAGCGGCTCTCTTCATCGTTCGGCAAACGGGGATCAAGCGCTTGATGGCCTATTCAAGCGTGGAGCACATTGGCGTACAGGCCCTCGGCCTTGGATTCGGCGGTGTCCTGGGCGTTGCCGGCGCGCTCTACCACATGCTGAACCATTCCCTGAACAAGTCGCTCATGTTCTTTGGCGCAGGCAATGCGATGCGCGTCTATGGAACCAAGGAGATCTCCGGTATCCGGCACGTACTGAAGACGTTTCCGGTGAGTGGGACGCTGTGGTTGTTAGGCGCAGTGGGAATTGCGGGAGCACCACCGTTTGCGCTGTTTCTGAGCGAGTTCACCATCCTGCGTGCTGGGATCGGCGGTCCTTATAGGTGGGCTGCGGTCTTGTTTCTAGTGTTCCTGATCATCGTTTTCATCGGTTTTCTTGCGCACTTTCGTGCCATGTACTTTGACGACGCGCCGGAAGAGCAACACTTGAGGGTTTCCGGGCTGGTATGGAGAAGTCTCCCGATGTGGCTGGCATTTCTCCCGCTACTTGTCCTTGGCCTGTGGTGGCCGCATGCGTTGTGGGATATCTTCACCAGAATCTCGTATGACGTGTTGGGAGGGGGCCAATGATGCCTGCAACGGAACAGAGGCTTCGGCCAGATGCAGTGCCGAAAGCATGCGAAGAGCTTATGGAGGAGGGCGCGCGTCTGCAGATGGCCTATGCCTGGTTTCCTGAACCGGGCGAACCGGCCGAAGTACTTTACCTGGCAAACAAGCGCGCTCATGAACCATTTGCTTTGCTGCGATGCCGTCTTGAAAGCCAGGCGCAACCATTGGAGTCGCTGGCGACCCGCATTCCCCTGCTGGGCTGGTACGAGCGGGAAATGACAGATCTCTGCGGCATCTCGTTCGCAGGGCATCCGGAGCCGCGCCGTCTGGTGTTGCACGAAGGTGCTCACCCGTTGCTTCCACCGCTTGATCCAAGGTACCCAAAGGATACGATCCTTCCGTACACGTCGGAGCCGTGGGAACTGCCTCCGATCGAAGGTAACGATGTTCAGCTATTGCCGTTTGGCCCGGTGCGGGGTGACGTGCTCGAGTCGGCACAGATTGTCTTTTACTATGTTGGGGAAGCGATTCTCCATTGTCTGCCGCGGCTCTTCTTTAAGCATCGCGGCATGGAGAAGCGGTTCGAAGGGCTATCCCCGCTTCTCGGCGTTCTGATCGCAGAGCGTATCTCGGGAGTAGACAGCATCGCCCATGCTCTAGCTTTTTGCGAGGCAATCGAGGCAGCGAGCCAATGCGAGATTCCCGAACGCGCTCGATACTTGCGCTCCATCCTCGCGGAGATGGAACGTCTCTACAATCACCTTCATTATCTTGGCCACCTGTGTCACACCACTACGCTCAAAGTGGGTGAGGCGCAGGGCAAGCTGTTGGCTGAGCAATGCAAGCAGCTGAATGGCATCTTTACCGGCAGCCGGTTCTTGCGCGGATTGCTCAAGCCGGGTGGTCTACGGCGTGATCTCAATCTACTGGCTCTCCCGGCCGAATTGCGCGCTCTCGAACCCACGATCGCCGCTTACATGCAAGCTCTTGAAGTAACAAACAGCCATCTCGATCGGCTGATTACGACCGGCCATCTTCCACTTAAGACTGCATTCGACCAGGGGGCTACCGGGCCAATCAAGAGAGCTTCGGGCATCGAGCGTGATTTGCGCCGCGACCATCCCTACGCTGCCTATGACCGACTACCAATGAAGATTCCAGTTCGCACAGCAGGCGACGCGCACGCCCGCGTGCAGGTACGGATGGAAGAGATCCGCAACAGCATTGATCTCATCCTGAGGGCAGTGGAGGAGGCGCCGGAGGGACCGGTTGACGCGGCAATCGATTTACCACCAGGCGGGGAAGGCCTGGGATGGTGTGAAGGTCCAAGGGGGTCGATCTACTACTGCGTGCATTTTGACCCTGTAGGCAGACTGGCGCGTGTGAAAGTGAAATCTGCGTCATTTTCCAATTGGCGTGTCTTTCCGTTTACCGTGCACGACACCAACATGATGGATTATGCGATCAACGAGGCAAGCTTCGGGTTAACCATGGCTGGGTGCGACCGCTAGAACTGGAGAGAACACTATGCCGATCTGGACTCTATTTGGTATCCGGCAGGGAATCGCAACAAATCCATGGCCGGATGGCGGAAATGCAGACGTCCAGCCGGGAGTGCTCGGTTTGCCCCGTTTCCAACCGGATCAATGCCAAGAGAATTGCCGTGCCTGCGCCGAGGTTTGCCTTCCTGGAGCGATCGGGGTCGAGGCAGGAAAGACTGGCGAGAGGCTCAGCATCGACTACGGGAAGTGTATCGGGTGCCAGTTATGTACCGAATCGTGCCCGACAGAAGCCTTGATCAAGTCGAACGATTGGGCGTTTGGTGTGCAACGACGCCAAGATCTGGTGTGGGTCGAAGCGATGGCCTCGCACCCAGCTCAGGAGCTCAAAAAGCATATCCAGCGATGCTTTGGGCGCAGCCTGCACATCCGTCACGTAGACGCTGGTTCCTGCAATGGGTGCGAGTCGGAACTGCAGGCGCTGAACAATCCTTATTACAATCTGCATCGGCTGGGAATTTTCTTCACGCCTTCGCCTAGATTTGCCGATTTGCTACTGGTCACGGGATCGGTCACGTATGCGATGCGCGAGGCGCTGCTCGAGACCTACAACGCCATGCCTGAACCACGATGGGTGATGGCCATGGGCACATGCGCAGTTTCAGGCGGCGCCACTGCGGGCGGATACAGTTGCGGCCACGGCGTTGAAGGCGTCCTGCCTATAGATATTTATGTACCGGGTTGCCCGCCAAATCCGGCAGCCATGATCCAGGCACTACTTCTGCTGCTCAATCGCTCCACACAGTTCGTCCAAGGAGGCCACTATGCAAAGTGACCTCCTATTGGCGATGGCGGTCCTCTGGGCTATTTCATTGCCGGCTGCCCTGCTTGAAAAAAGTGGATGGTTGGCACGTGTTGGAATTGTGCTCGGATGTGGCGCAGGTATCGCAGGTTGCTTGATAAATCTCCAGGGAGCCATGCCCGCTCTCTCATTCGGTTTCCGGGTGAGCGACACACCGGTGCAGTTTCACATGGACACCGGCGGGTCCTGGCTGTTGTTCTTTGGGCTTCTTCCGGCGCTCTTCGCAGCCAGTCTAAGCACAACGGCGTCTTCGCACCCAGCAAGGAGATATTGGCTCGCGGGACTCTCGCTCACGCTGCTTGGAGCACTCGGAGTCTTCGGTTTGCAGGATGCCATGTCTTTTCTGATTGCGTGGGAAGTGATGAGCGTCGGAGGCGCGGTCATGATCCTGGGGGAAGGAGTCTCTCGATCTCCGGGCGGCCCAATGCTCTTCATGCTGGCTCTCCTTGAAGTTGGGGCGGTCGCAATTCTTCTAGCGCTCTTATTGCTCGGATCCTATGCCGGCTCGTACGCATTCGGAAGTCTTGCGAACCCACAAGCTTTGCTGAGCCCGAGAACCCTGGTGATCGGGTTACTGCTGCTATTCGGCTTTGGGGCCAAATTGGGGGTGCTTCCGTTTTACGAATGGTTTCCTGCGGCCTATGGCTCCGGCAGTGGTGCCACAGGGGTCATCTTCTCCGGGGTCGTTCTGAATGCCGCGTTCTATTCGCTGGCGCGGGGGGCGCTGCAATGGCTGCCCCGTGCCGGAGTGTGGACGATGAGCGTCGCGATCATCATGATTATCGCCGGAGTACTCAGCGCAATCCTTTCCATCTTCAATGCTTTTCAGGAGGAAGATTGGCGACGCATGCTAAGTCTTTCTTCAGCCGAAAATGCCGGTGTCGCCGTGGCGGTGCTGGGCGCTTCCTTATTGTTTGCCGCCAGTGGATTGCGGGGTCCCGCGGCATTGGCATGGATCGTATGTTTGCTGCATTTGGCGGCCCACAGCTTGGCCAAGGGCACGCTTTTCCTCACTGCCGATGGGGTATATTCCGTCAACGACAGCTATCTCATCCGCCAGACCGGGCTATTGCGCAATAGTCCTCTACTTTTCGGTGTGGGCGCGCTTTTTGCGACGATGAGTCTTGCGGCATTGCCTCCACAGGCTGGGTTTGTTAGCGAATGGTATGTTTTTCAAACTCTCTTTCAGGGAATGCAGGTGAATGTCGTCGCTGCAAAGTTGACCATAGCCCTGGCGGCAGCGGGCCTCGCGTTGGTCGTGGCTGTAGCTTTGGCCACATTCGCGAAGCTCTTCGGTATCGGTCTGCTCGGAGACGGCGATACCCATGCAACACGCCTTTCTACGGCACGCTGCGGCAGTGTCTTCATTCTGGGAATGTGCGTCCTGGGATTAGCGGTAGGTATGCCCTGGTGGGTACAGGGGCTCGGCGCAGGAACTCGGTTTCTCTTTGGGATCAATGCTGCAGCGGCGATGAAGGATGGTTGGCTGCTGGTCCCATTGAGCGGGAAGTTCGCTTTCATCTCACCGACGAAACTGATGGTCGCGGCCCCGCTTTTGGCGTTGCTTCCCATCGCATTGTTCCTGCTTAGCCGGCGCGCATTTCTGGTGCGTCGCGTACCCGTGTGGTCTGGCGGGAGACGTGAGGAGGCACGGCGAATCGCCACGACCTCTCTGGCGTTCTCGAACGCTCTTCGGACCTTCTATGGGTTCATCTACGGCCCCACGCACAACCTGGAGCGCGAGTATGACCATGGACCGTACTTTGTGACACGTCTGATCTTCAATCAGGAAGTTGCTCCCATCTTTGGTCCATACTTGTTTACCCCATTAACTCGTCTGGTGCGAGCCGCAGCCGACAAAGTAAGCATTTTGCAATCTGGCTATCTGAATTTCTATAACGGGCTGATCGGGATGCTTCTGGTGCTTATCCTGGGATTGGCGCTGTTTTACAAATGATGTTGGATCAAAGGATGGCCGGTTGACTGACTCCACCAGGAGTCGGGCCAAAAATCTGGCGATACAAGTCCTCACCGTAGCTTGTCGGCAATGGTCGGCCACACTTAGTCGAAACGCCCGCTGGCCATCACCGAGTCTTTCCGCCCGAAGGAACAGGGCGTCACCCATGTTCAGGCGATAAAATCCGTCTGCTAAATCGAACATGTGGGTGACGTAAAGCACTTTCACCTCCCTCGCCACAAAGGCACGCACGATCTGCCTCGCGATCTCCGATCCCTCCCGTTCGTTTGACGAGGCGAACGATTCGTTGAACAGAGCCATGCTGTAAGGCTGAATCTGATCGACAATTGCACTCATTCTCCTGAGTTCCTCGTCAAGTTTCGCGCTTTCCATACTGGAGTCCTCTTCGCGCTTGAAATGGGTAAAGACACCGAGATACAACAGTACGGATTTGGCCATTCAGAAGTGGTTCAACCCGCTGGAGTCGCTCCGCGTGCAATTCCGTGCGGAGTTGCTCAACGCTTTAAATCGTGCCAATTTTGGCGCCCCGTTTGCAACTTTAGGAGCCTCCAATTTCGGCACCATTGGGTACGCCGGTCCAGCGAGGCGCGTGCAATTGGCGCTCAAGCTTTATTGGTAGTAACGATCTGTTCGCACATCGTGCGCAGCCTGCCCACGCGCTTTTGACCTCAGGGTTAGTGTGCCGGAGTCATTGAGTAAGGAGCGTCGAGTTGCTGCGTCGACCACGCCCCTTCAGCTTTGGTGCTCATCACGAAGCGCAACTCGCCCCCACGCATCAGCTCCTCGTGCCGCAGGAACATGCGCGCGAGCGGTTTGCCATTCAGTGTGACTGATCGGATGAACGCATTCGATGGGCTTAGATTTTCGGCGATTACCTTGAACGTGTTTCCATTGGGAAGATGCAAAGCCGCTTCATCTACGAACGGCCGTCCGATTACATATTCATTGGAACCAGGCGCGACGGGATAGAATCCCAGCGATGTAAAGATGAGCCAGGCAGACATCTGTCCGAGATCATCATTGCCCACGAGACCGTCTGGTGCAGGCCGATACTGCGACTCCACAATCTGACGAAGCCTCTCCTGCGTACGCGCGGGCTCGCCGGCGTAGTCGTAGAGGTAGGCAAGGTGGTGGCTCGGTTCATTGCCATGGATATATTGCCCGATCATGCCGCTGATATCCTCGACATCCGCATACTGATGCGGGTCGACCCTGGCGTCGAACATCGCGTCAAGCTTGGCAACGAGTTGCTGTTTACCCCCCAGCAGATCGATGAGCCCCTGCACATCCTGCGGCTGATACCACGAGTATTGCCAGGCGTTGCCTTCGGTGAAGCCGCTACCGGCTCCGGCCCGCGCAGGATCGAATGGAACGCGATACTCGCCGTTGGCCAGACGTGGCTCCACGAAGCCATCTTTGCTGTTGAAGTTGTTGCGCCAGTTGGCCGCTCGTTTGGTGAATGTGTCCGCCGTCTCCGTGTGCTTCATTGCTCCAGCCATGCGAGCAATCGTCCAATCGTCGAAGGCATACTCTACCGTCTTCGAGGCGGCCTCATCATCGTGGTCTACCGGCACATAGCCGAGCCGCATGTATTCGTCCAGGCTGCCATACGGACCATAGCTGGCGCTGGCAACCATGGCACGGAGCGCCTCGTCAGCGTCGAATCCACGGATGCCTTTTAGGTAAGCATCGGCAATCTCTGGTACGGCGTGGTAGCCAATCATGCACCAGGTCTCAAGCCCTTGCTCCTGCCAGATGGGCAGAATGCCGAACGGGCTCTCGCGCCGCGAGGCCAGCATCGAGTTCACCAGATCACTGGTGCGCGCCTCCGGCTCAAGCAGCGTCATCAGCGGCTGTTCCGCTCGATACGTGTCCCACAGGCTCAGGTTGGAAACGAAGTGGAAGCCTTCAGCGTGGTGAACTTGATTGTCCGGGCCGCGATAGGCGCCGTCGACATCCATGCTCAAGTTCGGCGACAACAGTGCATGGTACATAGCCGTGTACAGGTTCTTCTGCACCGCAGGCGGTGCTTCGACATCCATGCGCTGCAGTTCTTTCAGCCATGCGGCCGTCGCCGCCGCATGCACTGAGTCAAAGTCAAAGTCAGGTACCTCAGCATTCATATTCGCAATCGCTGCGTCTTCGCTCACGGATGAGAGGGCGACTTTCACCACGAGAGGCTGCGCTTGCGGTTTGAAATCGAATACGGCGATGATGCCCCGGCCCTCCATCGCCTGCGTATTCTCTGGAGTGGTTCCGGGAGTCTTGAAGCCGTGATACTCGACCGGTAAAGGTTCCCGGTTGTACAAGCTGTGCTGTTGCGGAGTTTGTGAGAAGCGCATCGCGAAGTAGAGTTGACGTCCCGGCGCCCAGCCACGTGTCTCGCGCATGCCGGTTACTGTGCCATCTTCGCGAATGCGCAGCTGCGACCAGAGCACCTTGCCGGGATAGTTGTAGATTGAAGAACGAAGATCGATGAGAACGTGCGCGGGCTTGTCTGCGGGATAGGTATACCGGTGAACACCGACACGTGCGCTGGCCGTCAACTCGGCGTGAATTCCGTAATCGAGCAGGTCCACCGCGTAGTAGCCGGGCTCGGCCCGTTCCTGCTGGTGGCTGAAACGGGATCGATAGCCCGGCTTCTCGATGTCACCGGGCTCGAGTTGCACATCGCCTGCGATTGGCTGGATTAGAACGTCGCCGAGATCGGAGTGTCCGCTTCCAGAAAAGTGCGTGTGCGAGAAGCCGAGGATCGTGGTGTCTTCGTAGCGATACCCGGAAGCCCACTTGTAGCTTTGTTTGAAGGGACGAATCTGCGTGTCGGGAGACAGTTGTACCATGCCGAACGGCACCGTCGCGCCGGGAAAGGTATGGCCGTCCGGTCCGGTCCCGATGAACGGGTCGACCAATGCCAGCCTGGCCACGCGGCGACGGAGAAGTTTGCGCGGTCGCGACCTGCGGTAGACAGGTAAGTGCACACAAAACTATGGACGCGGTCTTCGCTGAGAAGCAGACGCGACGGCAAATACGAAGCGCTTTTGGTATCAGGATCATGCTTGCTTTCTTCTGCTTTGCATTTCGGTGTATTCCAGGGATGATCCCAGTCTTCATTGAGTCAAGAACGGTCGTTCATAAGGCTCTGACGTCAACGATATGGGCACCGGTTGGATTCGTCCAACCGGTTTTGGATACTCCTTGGGAGAACACGAGGTCCCTCCGCGGCAAGCCGGGACAGGTCCGCTCCGTTACGCTCGGTCGAATAACATTTCCGGGGAACTACAGATCCCTCGGCTTCGCTCCCACGGCACGCCGGGGCAGGCGGGATGACAAAGGGGAGGGCAACGGTCTCATAGAGAGTGGCTGTGGGACCGAAGCGTTTTTTCATCACCTTGGGTGGGCCGCAGGCCCATGATTCCTCTGTCGACAAACATCTCTAGGAATGGTCCGCGGGACTGCCGATCCCTCCACGGCACGCCCCACGGCAAGCCGGGGCGGGCGGGACACGTCGGCTGCCCCGGATTTCCTGTCGAGAGTTGCGGCTTCGGTCAACTGCATGTGGTTCTCTTTAGGAGAACCACATAAGGGGCGCTGATGAGATCTGCGAAGTAGGAAATCCGGGTACGCTCCTAATGAACAAACGAAGAGTGTGGTCCGCACCTCCGGCGCTCGACCGCTTGCCTATAGACCCAGCCCTTCCGGGCTGGGCTGATTTTTGGCGCCGGCCCTCTGGGCCTGGATTGCAAACACCGCTTTCCCATGTTCATTCCTCCCTTAACTTGCCCCAGGCAAGTCGGCTGCTCCCAACGCAGGCCGGGGCAGGCGGGATGACAAAGGAAAGGGCAACGGTTCCATAGAGAGTGGTTGCTGGACAGAAGGCGGGTTCAGCTTGGGTGGGCCACAGGGCCATGACTCCTCTTCGGATGACGATTCTGTTTTAGTGAGTGGAGGCGGGCTATCGGTCATGACCTGCTGCCGTTCTGCGCGTATCCGCTTCGAGCCGCCTTAACCTAGGGGATTTCTAACCTGACAGGCCAACCAGGCACCCAAGGTGCTCTTCAGGACGTCGAAGGGAGAGGCAACAGGGTAACCATCAAAAAATGAACTTTCGTGTCGTTACTAGTACAGGACCTTCGTGCGTTTACATCTGGTGACCAAAGATCTTGGAGAAAGGACCGATTTTCCACTTTCCTTCGGAGGGTCCGCCATTACGATATTTCAGGTTTCCTGATTCCAGATGTGTTGCGGTTTCTGCTCAAGCGGGGTTCCACCCCCCACGCTCCAGCTTTGGCGCCAGTTGGTTGCTGCCTCACGTTAGATAAGATCTCGGCCTGCTCGTAAGCTCAAAGGTCTGGAAAGGTAAGAAAATGCATGCGCTTGTAGTTGCCCCCAAAACATCAAAAGAGGCAGCCACTCAAGCCACGATCGATCCTGCCATCGTCCCGCTCCCCAAGCCGAAAAAGTTGTCGAGCCGTCGCGTCGCTTACGGTCAAAACAGCGACTTTTCCCAGGGAGCTCAGCGGCCGTGTTGACACAAACTCATCGAAATCCTGCTAATACCCTCGCCGAATACCCCGGATACTTCCCGGTTTCCGGCGCTCATTTGTACACAGTCTTACACCAGGTTGAGAACCCGGTAGCACGCGTTCTTCTCGTGGGTCCTTTTGCCCCGGTGCGTCACACGTCTTACCGAACGTGGGTTCAATGGGCGCGCTATTTGGCGGCGAACGGAATAGAAGTGCTCCGATATGATTACCGCGGCGTGGGGGAGAGCACTGGAGCCTTTGAGGAAATGACCCTTGAGTCCTGGACCGATGATGTTCGCCGTCTCGCTGAATGGCTTAGGAAACTGGAAAGGAAAGCACCCTTATTACTCCACGGTCTTGAGTTGGGGGGCCTTCTCGCAGCCAGGGCATTTCACGAAGGCGAAGCAGACGCTTTGATGTTGTGGGCCACTCCTACCGATGCGAACCAGGTCCTGCGATCTGCGTTGAAGCATTGGATTGGGCCGCTACAACTCTCGAAACGTGAGGGTGAACGCAGGCCTCCATCGCACTATTTCCGTCTTCTCGATGAGGGGAAAAACGTGGAAGTGGAAGGCTATGAGTGGTCAGCAGAATTGTGGCGTCAATCTCTTACCTTTGCATTACCGGCTCCGATGGTGCCCCCCAACGACCCGGCTGTATCTTACAAAAGGCCTGTGCACATAGTCGCGTTAGCGAAGAATGCCGCCCCCCTGGTTTACGGCGCCGTTCCAGGCTATGACGAGAATAAGGATTTTAGCTGGTTATTCAAGCCTAACTGCGAGTGGATCAGCTCAAATCTAAGCGTCCCGTTGGAGGCGGTTCATGATTAGCAGCACGCTCGAAACACGAGAGCTGGTTACATTGGATGGCGGCGGTGTGCTGCTGCACGGAACGTATCACAAGGCCACGGGCAAAGCGGCAAATGGGGCAGTTGGATCGACGAAGAATATTGGAGTCTTGTTCCTGAATGCTTTGTCTACCCCCCGTTCGTTGATCGGGGAGTCAGGTGTTTATTGGGCAACTTCGTTTGCAGCCCTTGGCTATCCATCCTTCCGTTTCGACCTGCCTGGGTTGGGGGATAGCTACGGAGAGATACCAAACGACCTGGTCAAATTCGCCGACGAAGGAGGATGGGGAACCATCGCTTCGTCGAAGGTAAAGGAACTCGTACATAGCCGCGGGTTACCGGGAGTGGTGATGTTCGGCCATTGCTCGGGGGCCACAACCGCAATCTACGCGGCTTCGCGGTCCAAAGAATGCAAGGGCCTGATCCTCATGGATCCATATTTCAATTTGCCCAGAAGCTTAACCCCGTCGCTGCGGCCGGGGCTGGTGCTTTGGGTGAGGAGCAGCAAAACGGGAGCACTCATGCGCGCTGGCTATGACCGCATTCGAGAGCTTCGGGAAGCACTGCGCAAAGAGAAACTGCCGGCGAATGCAAATCTCAACTTGCTCGCTCGCGTAAAGCAGGTCGTCGCGAATGGAGTGCCCATCCTGATTTTCAGAGCCCCTAAGCCGCCGGCTGTGGGTGGTAGCGTGCTGCGCGCGAGTGACTTCGATTATTTCGACTACATCGTCTCACTTGCAGAACGCAGCAATCAATTCACGGTTCAAGAGATCGACGACACGGACCACTCTTTTTCAAATCGCGCAGGGCGATTGGCTGTTCGCCAGCACAGCGAGGCCTGGCTGGAGAAATATTTCCCGGAAGCAAATTCCGGCGGCGTAATCCAATGACGAACAGCTGTGCGTAGCAGGGTTAGGAGACCGTTGAGTGCGGAGAACATCGTAATCTGACCGGGCTCGTGTTGGTAATGGGTTCCAGGCCCTCTACTCCGCTCTCAGCGCGAGCATGGATCGGTCGAGCAGCGATCCCATTGACTCCAAAGTCTTGAGCACCATCCGATCCAGCGCGCAGAACGTTCGACTTCCTGTCACTCACCGCCCACCTATCGTTCTTCTCCATGGTCCTGGCTCAGAGGATAAGGGAAGTGACCACCTGTGGGGGAGCCTGCGGGTTCCAGTGAGGTGACGTACGCCGTGCTTCGCGCTGAGCCTTTAGAAGCGCTGCAAATCGCAGAAGGGATAGAACAAGCAGTCCGAGTTCTGCGTTGTGTGGCTTGACCTTTGCCTTCCTACGCGACGGGTGGGCTAGGAAAGCCATCCCTATACCGAGTAAGTAGAGAACGAGCAAGGGGCAGGCGAACAGGCACATACCGAACGGGTCAGGCAGTGGGCAAATTACACCCGCGATGATGAAGATGACGATAATGCCGTATTTGAAATTACGAAGGAGAAACTTGGCGTCAACAAGACCGAACAGTGCCAGGAAGAACATGAGGATGGGGAGTTCGAACGCAATGCCGAGGCCAAGGATGATCGACAGAAAAAAGCCGGTATAGTCATCGATGGTGAGGATCGGGTGGAACCGGTGGCCGTATTCGAGCACCAGTACCTTGATTGCACCTGGCAGAACCCAGCGGTATCCAAAATACGCACCGGCAAGAAACAGGCCGATGGTTGCGGACATGAACGGCCAGACGTAGCGCTTCTCATGGGCATACATGCCGGGCGAGATGAAGAGCCAAATCTGAAATAGCACGAAAGGGCTGGCCAATATCGCGCCACCAACGAATGAGGTCTTCAGGTACAGCATCAGACCATCGGTCGGATGGGTAAAGTTCAATGGAATATGAAGCTGGTCGAGGGGTGCCTGGATGAAGCCATACAGGCCCTCGCGGAAGGCGTAAGCGACGACGAAGCCGATCGCAAGATATATGGCGGAGTGGATAAGGCGTTTGCGGAGTTCTTCCAGATGTTCGATGAGGCTCATGCCGGGCAGTTCGGCGCGAGTGAGCGCGGAGCGGGTGCTCTTGACGAGATCGTCCATGAGAGTGTTCCTCGATGGAACACCATCTTACGCTACACAGGTTCCGAGTCTGGGGCATCCAGGGAATGTTGAAACCTATCGACGAACTGTGCCACATGCAGGCCGTCGACGAGAGCGTGGTGTACGTGGATCGACACTGGCATCGTCCGACGGCCATCCGCATCAGTAATTTTGCCGAAGGTGATGCGAGGGGCGGAGTCTTCGTGGGAGAAGTCGCGCGCATGGGAGACGAATGTGAAGTCGAACCAGGGAAGAACGGAATAACGGATCAGGTTAGCCTCGGGATAGCGCTCGATGTCGTCTCGCTGCCGCACCCGGTCGAGTTCGATGGACGCCTCGCGCACGAACTCGTGGATTTGCTGCCGGAACTGGTAATGTCCCAGGCCAATGGTGCCGTTCGCGCGTCCGACGGCGCTGCCGCCGTTGATCTGTTCGTAGCGCCAGGCGATGCCGTCGACAATGCGTGTTCGAAAGTTCTCAACCTGGTGCGCAGCGACGAGTGAGCGGTGCAGCAAAGACAGGAAGACCGAGAGGCCGTGCTGCTTGGCGTAACGGTAGGTCGCCGTGCAGTCAACGCGGAGGCAGACACCATGATAAGGTTCGGTAAACTCCTTGAAGAAGTGAAAGGCCGCGCGGCGCTCCCAAGTCTCCAGGTTGATCTTCTGTCTGTTGCCAACGACAATTTCCTGCATGATCAGCGATTGGGTAAATTCCGTCTTGCGGCCAGTATAGGTGATTGACTCATCGGCGCACTCCTTTGCCACGATCTTTTTCAACGCGGCCTATGCCATCGGCAACGTTCTTGGCTGTCGCCGATAGTCGTTCATAGCCGCTCCTTTAGGGTGCAAGCCGGATCGGCGGTTTCTAAGAGCAGGGGCGATCCCCCGGGGCCAAAAATATCAGTTTCACCGCAATCACCAGCCTCTTAAATTCCCCTTGACGGAACCCGATATACTATTTCATTCTAGGTATTATCGAACTATGCCTCCCGTCGAGACGACTGCACAGCGACCTGTTTCGGGGGTGCCTATAACAACGTTAGGAATCCGGCATCGGAAGCGCGAGCTGATGCTCAAAGGCATCTACCTGGTGCTCTCTCCTGCCGAGTCTTAGGAGTCGACGATGAACTGGTTCCGTCAGCTTTTCCAACGCGACGAGATCTACAACGATTTGCGTGAGGAGATCAAGCAGCACCTTGAGGAAAAGGTGAAGGAGCGGATGGCCGGCGGCATGAGCCGGGCAGAGGCGGAACATGCGGCGAGACGCGAGTTCGGCAATGTGACCGGGATCGAGCAGTCCGGCCGCGAGGTGTGGCAATGGCCTCGGCTCGAAAGCGCGTTGACCGATGGCAAGATCGCGTTGCGTCAATTGAGAAAAGCGCCTGGCTTCACCCTGGTGGCCCTGCTCATCCTTTCGTTTGCGATCGGAGCCAGCACGGCTACCTTCAGCATTGTGGATTCCGTGCTCCTGCGGCCCTACGCCTTTCGGGACTCAGGTCAATTGCTGGTGTGGCGAGAGACGATCCAGGAGATCAGCAAGCGTTTTCCCACAGCGCCTGACAACTACCGCCATTACCTTTATCTGAAGGCACGCTCCGGCACGATCGCGGACGCCGCAATTTTGCAAAACGCGTCGTTCGCCGTTGAGGCGGGTAACGGCCATCCGCAGATGGTGAAGGGGCTCAGAGTATCGCCCAATTTCTTCTCCGTTCTCGGCGTGTCACCGGTCGTTGGCAGAACATTCTTGCCGCAGGAAGCGCAGGAAATCGGCCGGGACAGGATTCTGATCACCTACAGCGCGTGGCAGAGATTCTTCGATGGAGACCCGGGTGCGATCGGGCACACGCTGCGCGTTCAGGGAAGCCCGGCGATCATCGTTGGCGTCATGCCGAAGGATTTCGAATTTCCCCTTGTGAACGAGATGCCTGGCGGAGTGACTCCGGGCGATGCCTCCCCCTACGATATTTTTCAGCCGTTCATTCCGACTGAAGAGGAAGCGACTGCCGATGGTACGGACTGGGGTTCGCTGGTCATTGCGCGGCTGAAGCAGGGCGTCACCGCAAAGCAAGCGGGAAGCGAATTGGATGGGATACTGAAGGCCTATTCGGCCGACCACCACCTGCCGGTCCATTTGGGCGCCGTCGTCGAGCCTTTCTCGCAGGAGGTGACGGGCAGCATCAGCAAGGCGATCTGGCTGCTGTTCGGCGCGGTTCTTGGCGTGCTGCTCATCGCCTGTGTCAATCTTTCCGGCCTGCAGCTGGCACGCGCCGTTGCGCACGACCGGTCGAACGCAGTGCGCGCGGCGCTCGGGGCGGGACGTACCCGGCTATTTCAGGCATCGCTCATGGAAAGCCTGCTGCTTGCCGTTCTCGGCGGATGCGCGGGCATGGGCGTGGCGATTGTGGGGATCCACGCTTTTCAGGCAATTGCGCCAGCGAATCTTCCCCGTATGCAACAGATCGCAATCAACTGGCCGGTTTTGGGTTTTGCGTGTGGCCTCTCGGTGCTGACGGCCGTCTTGTCAGGAATCTTTCCCGCATTGCGCTCGCTGCACACCGATCCTCAGCGGGCACTGCAGGCCTCCTCCACTCGTTTGGTGAATGTACGGCAGGCTGCGCAGGCACGCCAATTGCTCGTGACCATCGAGATTGCGTGCACGGTGATCCTGCTGCTGGTAACTGGCCTGATGCTGCGCAGCTTTTCGCGCGTGCTCCATGAAAATCACGCCTTCAACGCCAGCCGAGTGACGATTGCCGAAGTCTATCTGCAGAATCCGCAGTATCAAGACAGCAACAGCTCCGGCATATCGGCTCGATCCTTGTTCGTCGATCGTGCCCTCAAGAGATTGCGGGCGAATCCCGGGGTCGAGGTCGCCGCAATCACCAGCCACATGCCGCTGACGGGAGACACAAACATCTACAGCATGTACCGGCCCGACCACCCACTGCCCGAAAGTGAGCTGCCCCAGGCCAATCTGCGCAATGTCAGCCCTGGCTACTTCGCAGCGATGCAAACCCCGCTGGTGGCGGGCGTGAACTTTACCGAGAGCGAACGCGATCACCCCGTGGACGCGATCATCTCGCAAAGGGCTGCCCAGCTTACATGGCCAGATGGTTCGGCTATCGGAAAGAATTTCAGAATCAACGGCCGGGTGTACTCGGTGATTGGGATCGCTGCCGATGCGCGGATTGCCAACATTAAAGAGAATGTCCCTGTTGTCTATTTGCCGTACTGGCATGAGCCATCCACGACCATCTTCTTTCTGATCCGAAGTTCGCAGGCTTTTGAGAGCCTCGCACCGGCGGTCCGCCGGGAAATCTGGGAGATTGATCCGGAAGCGGCGATTCCACTTATCAAGCCGCTTGACGCGCAGATAGCGCAGTCGGTTGCGCCCGATCGGCTACAGGCAATCGTATTGACTGCATTCGGGGGCGCTGCGTTGACGCTGGCAATCCTGGGAGTCTATGGAGTCCTGGCTTACTCCGTTTCGCTCCGGACTGCGGAGTTTGGAATCCGGATTGCGGTTGGGTCGAGCCGGCTCTCTTTGATTCGCCTCGTCCTGTTGGAGGCCTGGAAGCCTGTAACGGCGGGCCTTGTGCTCGGCGGTCTGATGTCCGTCGGTGTCATACGCGCCATTCGTAGCTTGTTGTACGAGACCAACGCGGCGGAGCTTGGGCCTATCGTCGCCAGCCTCAGCTTACTGCTGGCAGCCACCTTTCTCGCAGCATTCCTACCTGCGTACCGGGCATCGAGGACAGACCCGATGCGCGCGTTGCGCGAAGAATGATGTTTAGGCGGGTCCCAAATCGCCAAAGCACTCACTGACAATGGAACGCGGGCCACATGGCCGAATAGTCGGCTATCCGGACAGGCAGTTGTCTTTTGAGGTGAGTCCCGTCCCGCTTCGGGTTTGGGTTTGTAGTCTGCGCGAACCCTTGGTCGCGCCTGGCTCAATAAGAGGTCATGCTCCAATTAAGAATCTTTATGGTGTCGTGTAAGTCGCCCGTCCCGGCAGTAAATCCAGCATAAGCAGTCGCCCCACCGACAGCCGTGGGAATGTCTACTGCATAGGTCCCGGTAAAGACCGCATACTGCGTCAGGTCGGTGATGCTTACCCTTAGGTTGACTCCGTCGTAGCTCAGCCGCACGTGGAAAGCATGCCCACCGTGCAGGTTGATGCCGCTGGGCGCAAGGTTGGTCGAGGGCACTGTCGGCGACGCGCCCCCAAGGTAAACACCGGTTGAATTAGAGCCTTCTCCGGCGTCGCTATGCAGGTCGAATTTTACCGCGACGCTGTGCTCGATTTTCGCCCCCCCGGCTCCCGGCAGGTCTACTCCGTACCCTAGTCCTCCCCCTGCCGAACCGACTGCATTGAGGCCTGCCGTTTGCACGACAAAGGTAAATCCCTCGCCCGCCTCGCGGCTCAACAAGAAATCGAAATCCCTGCTGAACTTATTGATGGGCACGGGGGTCGAGAAAAAGGCGCTACTTGCCTCGAGGCCGGCGTCTGTGGCCAACAGCAAGGTTTCTCCACTGATTTTGGCCTGGCCGTTTAGGCTGATTTCCGAAGCGGAATTGAACCCGGTAAGGAAGGATGGCTCCCCGGGTTTGCAGCACTCCGTAGAAGTCAATTGCCAGTCAAGGATGCTCTCGACCGCGGTCTTCGTACCCGTGCTGCCGGTAAAGCCCGCGAATCCCGTGGGCCCGCCAAGAATGCCGGCAATGTCAATGGTGAACGGCCGGCTCAGAACCGCCTGGGTTGACTTGTCGGTGATGGTGAGCGTCAGAGTCGATCCGTCATAGAGCAGCTCCACGTGGAAGGTATGCCCGCTGTGCAGATCGATGTTACTCGGCAGCAGGTTGATCGACGGCGTCGTCGGTGCTGCTCCGTTCACGTAGAGCCCAGTAGAACTACTTCCTTCCCCGTCGTTATTGTGCAAATCGAACTTGATCGCGACGCTGTTGGTGATGGAGGGACCGGACTGCCCTATGGCCGGCAATCCATAACCGAGTCCACCGCCCGAGGAGCCGAGGGCGTTGGGACCATTCGACTGCAGCACGAAAGTGAACCCGTCCGCATCCGTCCCAGGCGTGTCTTTGCCCCCCAACTGGAAATCGAACTCGGTCTGGAACGAAGATAAACCGATGGGGGTGTCGTAAAACGCGCTGCGCCTTTCGTTGGTTCCGCCGTCGGTAAGCTGCAGGGCGGTACCCTGGATGGTCGCGCCTCCGTTCAACGCCAAGCCCGAAGCTGCGCTCGCGAATCCGTTGACAAAATTAATGGATGCGCCACTCCGCGTCCCCGTTCCTACCAGCGATATGATCTGCGTTGCTAGGGTAGGTGCGTTCAGCGTATTGTCATTCAGCACCACCGTCCCGTTGAGCAGACCGTCTTCGGTAGGCGTGAAGCTGATGCTCAGGTCGCAGGTTGCGCCGGGCGCTAAGGAGAAGCTCACGGCACAGTCGGCGGGCGTCCCAGGACCAGGTTCCCGGGTGAAGTTCGGGCCTGGCTCCAACAGCAGCCGGATGAAGGGTAGCGGTGTGTTGCCGCTGTTTCCGATGGTAAGCACTTGGGGGCTATCGCTGCTCACGGCGCCCACGGCCGTTGTGGCAAAGGTAAGGAAGGGAGCCTGAGCGCGCCTGATTTCGCTGATCACGTCGTGGCTTGCGGAATGGGAAAAGAACACATTCCCGGTAGCATCCAGTGTGATTCCGTAAGGCCGGTCGAGGCCGCTGGCTATCGTGCTTTCTGCGCCCCCTCCGGCCGGCACCTCTAATATCCGCTGATTGCCAAAGTCGGAGACGAACAGGTCGCCTCCTGCGTCCACTGCGATCCCATAGGAGGATTGCAAATCGCTTACCACCGTTGTCTGCGCACCGCCGCCTGCCGGCACCTTCACTACCCGATGGTTGGCGAAATCCTCAACGAACACATCTCCTGCGCTGTCCACGGCGACCGCGCCGGGGCCGTTCCATCCGCTGCCGATCGGAATTTCGCAAGCGCTGCTAGTGCAACCGAATGGCAACTCGACCACTCGGTTATTGCCGGAATCCGCCACGTACAGATTGCCCGCGCCGTCCACCGCAATGCCGTCCGGCAGGTAGAATCCGCCATCCAGCGTACGCTGGCAGGTGCTGGCCGCGCAGCCCGCAGGCAATTCAACCACCAGATTCGTGCCCGCGTCCGTGATGTACAGAGTCCCCGCCCCATCGATGGCCACTTGCTGCGGACTGGAAAATCCAAAACCCACCGTTTTCAGCGTGAAGTCCCGGGTTAACTCAAACACTGCCGGCGCCACTCCTTCATCGGCGCGCTCCCCGTTGGGGAAGAACAAATCGCCGTACCCATCGATCGCCACTCCGCCCCAAAAGATATTTCCATTCTGGTCGCCAACCAGAGACTCCGGAGGGATTCCGTCGAACGAAATCTGCGGTCCAATACCCACTCCGTGGAGAAGCGTCGTTGTCACCACGTTCCCGCGCCCATCGGCGATTTCGACCGCGCCGGCGCGCAGTCCGGGAAAGACGGGCGCGAATTTCACCTGCACAGCACACGCCGCGCCCGCGGGCATATTGCCCTTGCAGGTGCTGCTCAGCACAATGAAATCTTGACCGGGTGCTCCCAGAGTCAGCGCCGCTCCGGGTGTGCTTAAGGTGCCGGCCGCGGTTACCTTATAGTTCAACGTCATGGTTTTGCTGCAGGGCGCCGGCTTGGTTTTGGCGCCCTGGCAAATATTGACATTGCCGAAGTTGGCCGGCGGGCTGGTGAAGGTCACCATCTGCCCGTGCAGCAGACTCGCGGTCGAGAGAAGAAAGCCCACCCAAAGCAAGCAAAGGAACGCAAACCAAGTCAGTTGTTTCACCAGATAGTCCCAACGCAACACACAATCGGTATCGGCGAGACGAAGCAGGGAATCACGGGGTGTCCGGTTATAGGGCAGGCCACCTTTTCAGAAAGTATTGGTTGCGCCCCGGCGTCTTTCCAAACTCCGCGATGAATGCCTCGACGATTTCGTTTTCAGCTGCAGTGAATCCCGAGGAGTGCCGCGCCTACGGCGCTCGGGAGGATCATCGCATCACTACCCCAGCCCTTCCGGGCTGGGCTGACGTTTGGAGTCGGCCCTCTGGGCCTTTACGACTCGGCCGGGAGTGGAGCCAATTCTCCAGGTCCATCAGCCGACGCTCAGGAAAATCACCATGCTGATCCGACGACGCAGTGGCTGAATGACGGCGGTTTATAGCGACAGCAGGTATCGAGCGAAGGCGCTTATTCGGCCGAGCGTTTCGGAGCGCATGCGAGTGGAGAAATTTATGCCGGACTGTGCGTCTCGCCGCACGAAGTAGCCTTGTATCGACCGCCTATGCTCAGGAGTATTGTTAGCCGAATGACCGTGCCATATTGCCCCGTTGAAAATAATCATGGAACCAGCCTCTCCACAGGCAGCAATTTCGCCGGGGAAAGAAGCTCGCGGGTCGGTGAGCCGGTCGGAAGGAACATCAGGCCAGTATTGAGAACACGGGACAAACCGGGTGGCCCCATTTTCAGCGGTGAAAGGATCGATCATCAGAATGAATCCGATCATGGGCGCATCCGTCGAATCCCTTGCCAAGTCGACGTGAAGTTCCTGAGCAGGCGATCCCGGCCGAAGGGTCCTACCCAGGAGTGAGCTGAGCTTGAACGGCTCGCCGATCACACCTCGGCAGGCCTCGAGAAGAGCAGGGTGAGTATAGACATCGTCAAAGGCCGGTCCACGGTTTACCAGGTCGTACAAGCGAGTGGTAGTACTTGCGATCTTAAGATCCGGCCCCGCTCCGGAATTCATCACCTCGTCGTACGCCGCCTGCAATTGGGGGAATCGCTGAGACGAAACCGGTCCGGGGATGATCGCAAAGCCCGATTCAATGAGCTGTTGAACGGATGCAGAGGGCAGTGTTTGGTGAAAAGCGATGGCGTTGAAGTAAGGATCCACCTGCTGAGTCTAACAATCACAACATCAATCATGAGAAACGCGCCTGTGGTGAGCGAGGGGATCGCTGAAGAGAAAGGCGGGTCATCGGGATCCGGGGCTCCGGGTGAGTGGTTTGGCTAATCGCAAGTGGGCGTTCCGGAGATTCACAACTAGCCCGAATATGGAGGTATTCTGGATCGTTGGTCCTTGGGGCGGTTCCAAACGAGGTGAAGCTTTGAGAACTGGGAGATCGATGCTGCTGGGCTTCCTCCTGTTCTTTTTGGCTTTCATTCGTGTGACCCGTGCTGATGATCAAATTGAAACCTCGCAACCTCCAGTGCAAGCCACCGTATCGTCTGAGCCATCCGTGATGCAAGCGAACGCGCCGCCGGAAGGCCTTATCCATCTCGATGTCGCTGCAATAGACCGTGAGGGCAAGCCATTTTCGGGGCTTGGTGCGAAGGATTTCACGCTCTTAGACAACGGCCTGCCACAGAAGATCGTTTCGTTCGAAGCAGCGAACCAAGCCACAGATGAAGATGAGCGGCTTACCGAAGTGGTGCTGGTTCTCGATGAGGTCAACCTTTCGCCCGTGCAGTTGGAACTTGTGAAGGGCGAATCGATAAAGTTTCTGCGCCAGAATGGCGGACATCTCGCTGAACCCACATCCGTCTACTGGTTCACAACTGCCGGACTGTACGCATCCGAGAAACCGACAACCGAAGGCAACGCCATAGCTGAGGATGTTGCTCAGCACCGCTCACCCCGCGTGCTCTGGACGATTCCGCGAAATCCTTTCATGACAGCGGAATCAGAGAGGGTCGCACGGTGGGATCGAAGCCTGCGAGCCGTTTACACCATCGCCGTCGAGCGAAGAGGCGACCCTGGCCGAAAGCTTTTGGTGTGGATGGGCTTCGGGTGGCCGGTAATTCACGGGCGAGAGGAACACAAGGACACCGCTTTTTCCTCACTGGTGGAGCTTTCCACCCGCATACGTGAGGCGCGGATGGTCATCTCGGAGATTACAGCCCGGACTGAACCGGCGCCTTTCAGCTTCAATGACTCCTACAAGGATTATCTGGCGGGGGTTCGCGCACCGTCGGAGCTGGAGAGCCGGGGGTCGCGCGCCGTCGGGGGTGGAAGAGCCGAGCGTGCATCCGTACATGCATTTTGCGCTTCCGGTATTGGCCATTCAGAGCGGTGGCCTTGTCCTGGATCCATTGTCAGACATCTCGCGCGCTATCGAAGATTGCGTTGAGGACGCGCGCCTGTTTTATACGGTGTCCTTTGACCCTCCGCATGCAGCCAAGCCGGACGAGTATCACGACCTCAAAGTACAAATCGAAACGCCTGGGTTATCAGCTCGCACAAACAGCGGCTATTACAATCAGCCGGTCTTTTACGATCAGCCCCGCGTTCCCACGAAACGCGTCACTATTCAGGAACTGGGGGAGATGCTGGGAGCGGCCAGTGAGGAGAATGATGGCGAGTTGGCAGAGCATCTGGCTGGTCTCAAACTGAGCGAACGTTTGAGCAGCAATCAACTCTCACTCTGGAAGGATCGTCTGCGGGGCAAAAAGTCGAAGGCGGCGCTGGTAGCTCTGGCCGATGAGTCGGCCTTTTTGGACCCTCCTGCAGCGGAAATTCCCTCCGACCCACCGCCCGATCTCCACACGCAGCGCCAGATGATGTCGAGAACGGTGAATTATCTGAAGGAAGTGATTCCTAAACTGCCGGATTTTTTCGCAATACGCACCACGGCCGAGTATGAACAGCCGTCGCCGCAAAAAGGAGATACCTGGAAGACCGCCCTGGCCGATCAGTCGTTGCGCGAGGCGGTGACCGAGAAAGCAACTCTCCGGTATCGGAATGGCCATGAGGAACAGGATGCAGAGAAGAAGAAGGGCAGCGCGCGCGCCAGGAAAAAGGACCTCAATTTCATCGGTGTTTTCGGCCCGATTCTTGGCTCGGTGCTGGTCGATGCGACGCGCGGCGACAGCAAGCTGATTTGGAGCCGTTGGGTACAGGGCGCACAACACAGGGAGGCAGTCTTTCGTTACATCGTGCGCGCCGAGGGCCCTCATTATAACGTGATGCATTGCTGCCTTGTGGGTGGGAAGACCTTTCTGACGTCGCCCCGATACCTCGGAGAATTGGCGATTGATCCAGGAACGGGAGCGATTCTTCGACTGACGATGGAGTCGGAACCGGGATGGATTCGTGAACCGAACCTGTATCCGGTACTGCCCGTAAAGGGAGCCGCCATGATGGTCGAATACGGGCCGGTCGAGATCGGCGGAAAGAGGTATGTCTGCCCGCAGCGCAGCGTCGTGATTATGCGAGTCCGGACGGTGAGTACTCTTACCATTTGGGGTCAGACATTTGATATCTATGCGCCCTACGAGACGCTATTGAACGACATCGTGTATACGGATTACCACAGGTTCGGGTCAGAGGCTCGCATGCTTCCGGGATTTGACGTTGCACCGGACGCAACACCTTCTCCTGGGGTCAACGGTCAGGTTCCGATGAAGCCGCCGCCAAACCGTTGAACTATGACTAGACAACGATTCGGGCCGACAGTTCTTGCCGGGGATTGCGCCGCCTCCGATTGCAGTCGACAGCAACCCACCCTTACGAATCCCGGGCGTATGGCCGGTCGGCCAGTTGTCCAAACGGTAGCCCTGCCTGCGAAAAACGATTGACGCCATGGATATGGCAGTCAACTTCGACCAGAAATTCCGCCTTCAGGGTGTTGAAGACGTATCCCTTGGCCTCCTGATACGCTCGACTAATTCATGAATCGTATCGACGATCACAGCGGGCTCATCAATTGGAACCATGTGAGTGCTGTTCCACGCAATTATATGTTTACTGTTGCGTGACAGGTCCAATAGCTTCGCCTGAAGCTGCACGTAACCCGGATCTTCGTTCGCCGTGCTGATCACTGCCAAATCGATGTTTCCAAGCGGATATGCTTGTCCGCGTGTAATGTTCTTGATACGAGAGAGGCAGTCGACAAACATTTCGTGGTCGACACGAATCGGATGCCGAGACAGAGCCCAGCTATGGAGTTCTTGATCACGCTCTGGCAACCTGGTGAAATTCGAATCGTCTTCAAAACCTATAGCAATGGGCGCTTTCGATATGAGTACCGGCGTACTGTACCCACTGTGAGAACTACCCGGGTTTGAAGAACGCGTGGGGGCGGTGTTGCCAATCGGTTCGAACGCATGGTCCACGAAAACCATCCCGGCGATGTTGTCGGGGTATCGTGCGGTATAAAGCCGCTCCCAAAGAGCTCCCACGGAAAAACCGACCAGAACATAGGGACCATTGATCGGCGTCATCATGATCAAGCGATGGATTTCGTCGACCCTATCATCGCAAGTTGGAGATGAGTCCTTTACGGGCGTAGACTTCGATGAAATTGCACTCGTGGTGGCTCGGAAGGGATCGCTCCATGCAGTTCCTGACGGGTCGAACGTGCAGACCCGAGTGAACTTCGCCACTTCCGGCTGGACCAACCCCCAATCGAAGGAGAAGGCAGCACCCACGATCATCACCGTTGGGTTTCCCTGGCCGATACAGTACAAGTGGACACGATAGCCGCCTACATCTGTGAGAATGCCTGGCGGCGCCGGTGCGGATGTGTTTGGAGCCTGACTTTCCACTCTCAAGGCCGGCGATAGTAGCAGAGCCAGACAGGTGGCCGCATGAAGCAGCTTGCTGCATGCATTCACAGCACGAAAGTGATGCGTATCGGGTGGCTGGGTGATGGTTGTCACATTTGTCTCACTTCATGTCCGCAGCCAAGGTCTCATGACTCCGGCGTTGTGTGCCCAATTACCTGGAACTGACGTCCTAAACCTGCCGTAAAATCCCTTCCCACGGCCCAATCTTAGTTATGGCTAAGGCTTCTTTCTGGGATCCTTCAGAGTGTGGACAAGCATTCGTTCTGCACCACGGCTGGAAAGAACGCCATTCCAGCGGACGACTCCACCACTGATCACAATTCCCGAAGGAAACGAGTCGGCATGAAAGGCGCGCATCTCCACGTCCGGCACAATGAGCATGTAGACGTGCGACGGCAAGTTCTGTCGCCAGGAGTTCAACGCCATAAGAACCTCATGTGACGGTACGTCCTCACGGCCCGTGTTTGCCTTCCAACTGGTAATTGTGTAGATGGGCTGTTGCGGTGCAACCCTGGCCAGATCGAGGACAACATCTGGAGCGCTTGGAGCCCAAAGGGTGAAGGGAACTAAAAGGATAGTGCCGCCTACCAAGGAGATGGAGCGGGGTAACAGCGCGCTGTTGCTAATCGAATGTCCATGTAGTCCGCTAAGCGGGACCCTCCCTCCGACCGCCGTTTGCCGCGCCAGAGCTGCTTGCATGGGCGGCAGATCGGCCGTTTGTGTCCAGCCAGGCTGTTGTGCGATTGCGCTTAGTTTGGGCAACGTGTCTAGCGTTGTGGCCTTCCCCAACTCTGCTTCGAGCGCTGCGCAGCGTATCGCGTCGCCGAATAAAACACTTGGGGAGGCATTGATATCTTTGCCCTCGAACGCTTTTCCGCTAGTAAGCAGTGGCAGCGTAACGGCATTTTGCGTCGCGCACAACTGCAACGCCAGTTGATTGAAGCCGGGGTTCTCCCCTTCCAGACCATCGATAACCTGATCAATGGCAAAATGAATTTGAGCATCGTAGGGATAATCACGTAGCAGCGAACGCACTTCTGCCTCGGCCGAGTTCGGCGCATCTAACCCCAGGAGCGCTCGCACCAGCAAGACCAGAGCCAACTTCTTTTCCGGCGGCTCGGGTAACGCGAGATACTTTACCAGGGTAGCGCGAGCCGGCTCGTATTGTTGCCCGAAGATGCATAACTCGCTCAACGCTAGCAACTCTTTGGGATCCGCCGTGTATGCGGAACTAGCGCCCGAGAGTGCCCGGCAATTACGAGAGGCGTCGGCCATCCCGATTCCGAGCGCAAGCTTGTCCGCGTCTGTCAGATCGCCCGGCTGGGCTCTCGCCGCATTGAATGGCGCCATGGCAGCTTTATAGGCCTCAGACGGAGAAAGCGGCGTCCCATTTTCCTGAGCCAGGCCCCGATCGCCCATCAAAACGAAGAGAACGCTCAAAAGAAAGGCCATACTCCGCATGCTACTCAATCCTCCACGCGCAGGCGCCAGAGCTTTAGCGAGTACGCCCCCGGCGCGTAGTTTTGTCACTTTCCGATTCATCATGGGTCCATCTACTATTAATGTATGTAATAAAACTATATATGTCAGTAATGCTACTATAGCAGTAGTGTAGGACAATGGTGGCGCGGACGGATCGGCGTTGCTGCTATGCGTGGCGGGATTATACGGACTGCTCGCATATGTTGTGACCCAGCGGAGGCGCGAGTTGGGTGTGCGCATCGCGCTGGGTGCACGCCGCGGCAATTGCCCGACTTCCAGATATGAACCGGGCCGAACGCATAGACAAGGATTGAGTCGCCTCGTCCTGCTCCTCCAAGCACCCCGAAAAAATCTGGTTTGGGTCGGCTTAGCCGACACCTCGACGCGGGGGCTAGAGCCGTTGGTCCATTTATCGTTCGCCGCATCACTTTGGCGGGCAGTGCGCTTGGCTCACGAGCATTAGCCGGACAAGGCGAGCCCCATCAGTCGTTTTAGGCCAGTTGATGGTAACTGGAACCTCCACAAGCTGGGCACAACACGTTCACTTGACGGTGCCGCCAAACAGGTATCAAACTCGCTACGTTCCGGCTGCTTTGATCTACCATTGCCGCATCGTTTGTAACGATAGTGCGATCGATCGCACTAAACCCCTAGGCCGCTCGGAGCGGGAAGTGTTGTAATGGTGCGGTTCCTGGCCGCGGGATTCCATCCGCCATCATTCTACTAAGTCAGCCGGAATCTAAACATTACCGCTTCACTTTCCTCAAAGGAGCAAAAGCTCATGGATGATCCTCGAGATATCTACAGAATTAGTGGCGTGGTAACCGGGCGCGATAGCCAGCCAATTCGGGGAGCCCGCGTGATTGTCTGGTGGCAGCATATCCGCAATCGCTCGGAACTGGCGTTCGGAGAGACATCCGAGCGCGGCCATTACGAGATCAGCTACAAAGTGCCCCCGAACGAGCATCTGCCCGTATTGCTGGTCGTCGAGGCGGTTTCTGAATTCCTCGAAGCGCCGCTGTTGTCGCCCCAAACTCCCGCTCAACCCGATCTGAAGATCGATCTCCATTACCAATCGCCTGACCAGTCGCAGTGGACAAATCTGGTCAGGCTCATCGAACCGCTGCTCGACGGCCTCAGCATGGGCGAAATCGTCGAGAACAGCACGCACCAGGACCTTTCGTTTCTCGCCCAGGAACTGGGTCAAAGCACCGAAAATCTAATGCAATTGGCGGTGGCGGCCCGAATGGAGGCCGCTTTTTCTGTCGCCGCGCCGGTGTTTTATGCATTTCTTTACCAGCAGACGCCAAGCTCGCTGCCGACACCATTGCTCGACGCCAGCCAGAACTTTACCCTGATCGACGCACTGGTCCAGAACATCGGCTCACTGATCTTTGCCCTGTCTGCCGATGTGCAGCAAGGCACTCTCATTTCCGCGGTCGCTCTCGACCTCATCGACCCGCGCTTTACCGACAGAATTCCGGAGATCGTGAAGCAGCTTCAGGCACTGCGCGTGACGGACATGCTTAACCAGCCCTACCTGGTGGGCAGCGCGACGCTCTCTCAGATCCTCGGCGCGGCAGCGGTCCCCGCGGCGCAGCAGCAGGCCTTTTCGCAGGCCCTGGCGACGAATACCCAGCCGATGCGCAATTTCTGGCGCACTTTGGGAGATGGTCAGCACGGCTTCACGGCGGCAGAAGCATCGTCGATTGAACGCGCACTGTCTATCGGCGCGTTCGTGAAGAACTATGTGCCCCTGATCGACACCTTCATCCAGGGATTCAACAGCGGAAGCTACAAGTCCCTTTCCGACCTGGCACGGCTCAGCCTGCAGGATTGGATTCAGCTGGTGACCAAGACGGGCCCACCTCCGGGAATCGATGCCGCGGGGACATTGACGCCGGTCGAAGTGTTTGCGAGCGTTGTGTACACGCGGGTCACACGTGCTTTTCCCACAGCGGCCCTCTCCAACAAGGTCGCCTCCGGGAACCTGGTTGCTCAGGCGCAGCAGCAGCCTTTGCAACAGTTTTTTCAGAACAATCCCGACCTGGAGTTGATCAAGTACAACATCCCGGCTTACCTTGCCGCGCAAGGCGCTGGCGCATTCAAAGGAATTAACCAGGCGGACCAGCCGGCCGTGATCGCAAACCTACGCGTTTTCCAGCGGGTTCTGCGCGTGGCTCCGAACACGGACGCCGCTCAGGCTCTGCTTGGCATCGGCATTCAATCGGCAACGCAGATCGCCACCATCGGCCAGCAGCAGTTCTTCATCAAAGCGACCGCCGCCGGGTTGACCAGGAAAGAAGCAACGCAGGTCTATTATGCGGCGGCCCAGCGATACGCCAACGTCGTGTCGCTCTATATGAAGTTGAACTTCAATGCCACGGGCGTTCTGCCAAGCATGGTGGGGAACGTAAATGACATGGTTCCCCCGGTGCAGCAGGCCATTCAGAGCGACCCATCACTGACCACGCTCTTCGGCTCGGTCGACTATTGCGAGGTGGACGATTGCAGCACGGTGTTGAGCCCGGCAGCGTACCTGTGCGACCTGTTGCTGTGGCTGCGAAACCACCCCCAGGGCGCGCAGACGGCGCTCGATGTGCTCGACGCACGCAGACCGGACATCCGCAATCTGCTTCTCAATTGCCCCAACACTGATACCGAACTCCCTTACATCGACCTGGTGAATGAGTTGCTGGCAGACAAGATCAGCCCGCCAACCGATCCCAACTCGACCATCAACCCTATATGGAAGCAGACATCCTATGGCCTGACATCGGAACAACTGAGCGCGGCGCCGGAATATTTCAACCAGCCGGCATTCGTGACGCTCTTCAGGGCCGTCTATCCGCAGAGCCTGCCTTACAGCACCGGGCTCGACGAGCTTCGTACGTATCTCCAGCAGTGGAACCTTCCACTCTGGCAGTTGCGGCAGGCGCTGTTGCCGCTCAGTGGTGCGACTGTCGATCAGCAGGCGGCGGTGGCAGCCGAACGTCTGGGCATGAACGTGGTTGCAGAAAACCTGGTGACGCAGTCGAACACAACACCAGCATTCCTGGCGACCGTCTGGAACACTGCGGATTTTTCTTCGTCTGGTCTTGCTGCCGTGCCGGCGTTTCTGCAGGCTGCCTCGCTAACTTATGAATCGCTGCTTGAGCTGCTCCAGGTGAGGTGGGTGCAGGGCGGCCTCAACGTCGGGATTGCGGGCATCAACGACTCGTGCCAGACGGAGACGCAGGCGCTCACGCCGTCGCCGCTCGATCCAGGATTTCTGGATCGAGCGCAGCGGTTTCTGCGGCTGTGGCTGGCCACCGGCTACAAGATGTGGGAGTTGGATCTTCTGCTCAACGCTCCCAGCATCGGTAACGGAACGCTGGACGAGAATGCTTTGATCGCACTGCAGGCCTTCTGGCAGTTGCAGAATGTGACAGGATTGGCAGTGAATCAGCTTATGGCCTTCTACCAGGACATCGATACTGGAACGCACCGCGATCCGGATGGCAGCGCCACAACGCCGCTTTATGCGCAGGTCTACCTGAACCCGACGGTAACCTGGGTTGCTCCCGATCCTGACCTCGTGAACCTGCCGGCGGGAGGCGCGATTGGCGATACGGTTTTGAGCGACCACCTGAAGGCGCTGCAACCGGCGCTTGGAGTATCGGGGGCCGATGCGGCCACGCTCTTCGGGCTTACGGACAATACGCTCACCCTGGACAACCTCAGCCTGATCTATCGCGTGAGCGCACTCGCGCAAGCCTCGAAATTCTCCATCGCAAACCTGCTCACGGTGGCCACGCTTCTTAATCCCGCGGCCGCGAGCCAGTCTGCAGCAGTGGCCACGTTCTTTGTTTCTCCCGCGGCTACGCTTGCGTTTCTCGCGCAGCTCAAGAACATCCTGCAATCCGGCCTGTCGCTCGACGCGCTGACTTATCTTTTGACTCCTCCGGTCATCCCTCCCGTAACCACCACGACCACGCTCACAGCAGCCATCACCAACTCACAAACGACCATTACCGTTGCCGGCGATACGGGTTTCCCAACGCCTAACTTTTCCATTGCGATTGGCGCAGAGATTTTGCTGGTCACGGCTGTCGGCGGCGTTGGCAACACCACCTGGACCGTGCTGCGCGGCCAACAAGGGACGACTGCAGCCTCGGCTTCTATTGGAGCTGGGGTAACTCCCGCGGGAAACGGCGGTTGGGCGACCACCACACAGATGACTCCGGCGAACATTGCGTCGGCGCTCAGCACAGTGCAACAAGCGATCGTCAAGCTACTTTCGGCCGGCACCACGCTGGCTGCGGCGATCGGTGCGACAGACACCACCATTACCGTGGCCAGCGATGCGGGATTTCCCACAGCCGCTTTCTATGTCTACATCGGCTCGGAGATCGTTCAGGTGACCGCGACGAGCGGCACCGGTAACACTACCTGGACGGTTCTGCGCGGACAGCAGGGTACGACGGCGGTTGCAGCGGCAATCGGGGCGTCTGTCACACCCACCAGCGGCGACATGGACGGTGCGGTGATCGCCGCGGTTGCCGCCAACGCCTATCCCACGGGCGCCTCACCGCTGGCAAACGACGTTACCGCACTCATCCTGGAGACGGTCGACTTGCCCGGCGCCGGCAAGAGCCTGCTGTCCGTGCTTGAAGAACCGTCGCTGGTCGCGCCCACCGGTACCATCACTATCGCCGGAACTCCGGTTGCCGGCGACATACTGACATCCGTTCTGACCGCTCTGAACGGAACCACGGCTACTGTGTCATACACGCTTGCTCCCGCCGATGCCGGCGACGTGAACCAGACTGCCTTTGATTTCGCGCAAGCGATCAATGCCTCGACCGCTGTGGCAGGTCCGAATGCGTTCCTCGCCACCTGCACATCGTCAGGAGCAGTGATCACGCTGACGGGCTTAACCCCAGGCGCACCCGGCAGCAACGTGACCTGCACCAATGCGGCGCAGCCGGGCAGCGCGGCTCATGCATCTGTGACTCCGCAGTTGACGGTGCTCAATGGCGTGCCGGCGGCGACACAGGCAAACTTTCCGGCGCAATTCATGGCGATCCAGCTCTTCGACAAGATTGCCGTGCTGGTGCGCGGCCTGCGGCTGGTTTCGACCGACCTTGGCTGGTTGCTGGCCAATGCCGCGGTTTATGGCGGGCTCGACCTGACACAGCTTCCGGTGGCGCCCGTTCAGCCGCCGCTTAACCTGACGCTGCTGCTGACGACGCTGCTGACCATCAAGCTGGCGCGCTCGTTTATCGCAGCCTTACCGTCTTCTGCTGTGCAGACTCTCTATGACGTGATCAGCGGCGTAAGCTCGGCTACGCTGGCGACCGAAGCGCAGGTACAGAATGCGCTGGCAACCGTCTCCGGCTGGCCGCTGGCCGATATTGAGGCGTTCGCTCCGGCCCTCGGTCTGGTTTATCCCGCCAGCTACACGCAACCATCGGTTTACGATGCGCTGCGCACTCTCGAAGCAATGTCGCAAAAGGTGACTGCGAGCGGCCCCGTCTCAACCACGGCAAGCACCACACTCGCCGCGGCCATCAACAACACGCAAACGACAATCACCGTGGCCAGTGCGATCGGCTTTCCCGCCCCGAATTTCTACATCAACATCGGCGCGGAGATCTTGCTGGTCACCGTGGTGGGCGGAACGGACAACACAAGCTGGACCGTTCTCCGCGGGCAGCAAGGCACCACGGCCGCAGCGGCGGTCAGCGGCGCGACCGTGACCCCGACCAATGGCGCACAGATCGTGAGCTGGGGCAGCGTTCCGGCGGATGAGATCAGCGCCGAAAGCATGGCCGCAAGCGCGCTCGGCGTGCTGAAAGCGCAGCAGGCGACCGAGGGTGCCTGGCTGGCTCTTGCACCCACGCTCATGAACCCGATCCGGGAACGCCGCTCAGCGGCGCTGCAGGCCTATCTCACCGGGCAGCGGGACGGCTCCGGCAATCTCGTCTACCAGGACGTCAACAAGCTCTTCGACTACTTCCTTATCGACGTTCAGATGAGCTCATGCATGCTGACTTCGCGCATCGTGCAAGCGTACATCGCAGTGCAGATCTTCGTGGAGCGCTGCTTCATGAACCTGGAAACGACGCTGTGGAACTCCACGGCGCCGGGCGTGATTGTGAACCAGGACACAGACGATACGTGGAGCCAATGGGAATGGATGAAACGCTACCGCATCTGGGAGGCGAATCGCGAAGTGTTTCTGTATCCGGAGAACTGGCTCATCGAATCGCAGCGCCCCAACCGGACTGAGATCTACCAGAAGCTGGAACAGGAAGTGCATCAGGGAGTCAGCACAACAGACTATCTGGAAACCGTGGTGCTGAACTATATCGATCGGCTGGATGGGCTGGCGCACCTCCATGTAACCGGCACCTGCGAGGATCCTCAAACGCAGACCATCTACGTGGTGGCGCGCACCCTGGCCGATCCACCAGTCTTCTACATCCGCTCCTATGCCAACGGCGCATGGTCCGGTTGGACGCAGATTCCACTGGACATCAAGGCGCATCAAGCAATTCCAGCCATGTATCGCGGCCGCGTTTGCATCTTCTGGCTCGACATGAAAGCCACCAACGAACCCAAACAGACCACCACGTCTCCGCAGGCTTCGTCTTCACCGCCGAGCGGGAATGTGAATCGGTACATGGCGATCGGGGTTAATTTCAGCGTCTTCCGCAACGGCAGTTGGACGCCGGCGCAATCGGCGAAGGGCAAGCTCTTCGACAAGCCGATCTTCGACTCGACAGCGCAGGCCGGCGATTCCAAGTCGATCGAATCGCTCTACACGCTCAAGGTGCAGATGCAGACGCCCACGCCCGGACTTGGCGCGGCCTTGTTCCTCGACGTCTTCCGGCTGGGGACGTTCAACGTCAAGAACATGTACAACGAGCCGAACGACCCGTTGAACTATCAAGTCACGGGCGGCAGCCAATCGGTTGCGGTGCATCTTGGCCGGGCTGTCTTCGACGGACGATTCAGCGATCTGGAGTTGAATAACTTCATCGTGCCCGGGGTGTATCCCGATGACTTCCAAAGCGGGGTGAACTACGCCTTTGGAGTGCCTCTGCTGCTGCACTCGAAGAGCACCTATGGGCCGGACGCTCAACCGCTGATTCCTCTCACCGGCGCGGATCCAAACCTTACTGGCGAGTCCGGCATGCTTCCCATCGCCGGAGCGTTGACTGCATTCCCGAACGCTACATCCGCGGGGCAGGCGATCCAGCTCAATTTTCCCGCGGTTGCATACGAGCAGAACTACGGTCCGCTGGTTACGGTTCCGCTGCCGATGCGCGTGGTTGGGCCATGCACCGATCTCAACCTGAATCCGACATCGTACTTTTTCCTGCAGGACACACGGCGCAGCTACTTTGTTGAAACGCCGAAATATTACTGGACAGGGAGCTTTTTTTCGCCGGCGGTGCCTTCTGACCCGAGTAGCGTTCCGTATGAGGTTCTCTATCAGTTCCACCCCTTCTATCACGCCTTCACCCGGCTCGCGTGGAACCAACTCGGAGCCGGCGGCTTCGACCTTCTGTATGACCCGAACTTTCAGCAGGCGCCGGACTCGGTGGATCCCAGCTACACCGACGTCTTCAGCTTCCAGAACGGCTATCAGCCTACATCGCGGGTGGAATGGGATCTCGCCGACGCTGCGACCACTCTCGCCGCGGCGATATCGTCGAGTCAGACGGAGATTACGGTCGCCAACAACATCTGGGTTCCGCTGCCCGCGTTCTATGTCTACATCGGGTCGGAGCTGTTGCAGGTGACAGCGGTAAGCGGGACCAACCGGACGTTATGGACCGTGAACCGGGGACAATCCGGAACAACCGCCGCGGCTGCCGCTGCCGGCGCTGAGGTAACTCCCAAATCGACAAGCCAGGACAGGCAGTTCCTTGACTTCACGCCCAGCGGAACCTTCTCGGTTTATAACTGGGAGCTCTTCTACCATATCCCTCTCTACATCGCTCAATTACTCAGCCAGAACCAGCAGTTCGAGGACGCGCAGACGTGGTTCCGATACATCTTCGATCCCACACGCCAGGGAAACGACCCGGTGCCGCAGCGATTCTGGATTCCGAAGCCGCTGCGCGGACTCACCAGCGCCGAGATCCTGCAGCAGCAAATCAACACTCTGCTCGCGGAGGTGAACCAAGGCGATCCCGACGCCGTGGCGCAGATCAATGCCTGGCGCCAGGACCCATTCAATCCCTTCGTGCTGGCGGACATGCGCCCCGTCGCGTACATGAAATCGACGGTAATGTCTTATCTCGACAACCTCATCGCGTGGGGCGACAACCTGTTCGCGACTGAGTCGCGCGAGGCATTGAGCGAAGCGACGCTGATTTATGTGATCGCTTCGGAGATACTGGGGCCGGCGCCTTCGGCAGTGCCCCCTCCGGCGCATGCAGATATGTCGTACACGCAATTGGAACCGCTGCTCGATGCATTTGCCAATGCCATGGTCAACATCGAGAATGTGATCGGCGGCGCAGGCGGAAGCGGATGGGAGGGGATTTCGACTCAGGGAAACCTTCCCCTGCCACAGACCTTCTACTTCACAATTCCGCCCAACGAACAACTGCTCGGCTACTGGGATACGGTCGCGAACCGGCTCTACAAGCTGCGTCACTGCCAGAATATTGCCGGAGCGCCCCTGCAGCCGTCGCTCTTCGATGCTCCCATTGATCCCGGCCTGCTGATCGCCGCGCAGGCGGCTGGAGTGGATTTGTCGAGCGTTCTCAGCGACCTTGGCGCATCGCTCCCGAACTATCGCTTCACGGCACTTTATCCGCAGGCGCTGGACTTTGTGAATGCGGTACGCGCCTATGGCAGCTCGCTGCAGGCGGCCCTGGAAAAGAGCGATGCCGGAGCGCTGGCCTTGATGCAACAGACGCTGCAGCAACAGTTGCTGGCAGACGGCAGTGACGTGCTCGACTGGCAGGTTCAGCAGGCGGAAAGTAACCTGGCGGCCCTGAACGACGCCTTCACGCTGGCACAGCAAAAGCGCGACTTCAACAACAACCTGGCCGAACCAAGCAACTTTGCCAACGTCGCAGAGTTGGCGGGCATGACCGCAAAAGCTGCAGGCGCAATTCTCAAAACAATTGCGGCAGCGATGCACACGACGGCAACGGTTGCCTATCTGTTGCCGGCGGGCACGGCGGGAGTGAGCGGCTTTGGCGGCACACCACAAGGCGCGTTCACTGAAGGGGGAAAAAACGTCGGCGACTCCTCAAAGGCGGCGGGATGGGGCATGACCAATTGGGCCGATGTGTTGGATATTGCTGCCACCATCTCGACCACCATCGGTGGCTGGCAGCACAGGCAGGACAATGCGGCCGAAGCTGGAAAAGAAGCGCAAACGCAAATGGACCAGACGCAGAACCAGATCAATGCCGCGCAGTTTGCCCTGCAGATTGCGCAGCAGAATCAGACTCTGCATCAGGAACAGATCGACAATATTCAGAAGCAGATCGACTTCCTCAACGACAAGTTCACCAATAACAGTCTCTATGACTGGATGGTAAGCAGTCTTTCAGCCACTTACTTCCAGAGTTACCAACTGGCCTACCAGATGTGTAAGCAGGTTGAGCGCTGCTATCAATTCGAACTCGGCATCGAGAACAGCTCCTTCATCCAGTTCGGATACTGGGACAGCCTGTACAAAGGACTGCTGGCTGGGGAAACACTGAACCACGATCTGCGGCGCATGCAGTCGTCCTATCTGCAGCAGAACAAGCGGCGCTATGAGACGAGCCGATACGTCTCCCTGGGGGTGCTCAATCCGGGCGCTCTGCAAAATCTGCTGGTCAACGGATCCTGCGACTTCACTCTGTCCGAGTCGCTCTTCGATAACGACTATCCCGGTCATTACAATCGCCGCCTTACACGCATGAGCGTAACTGTTGTCTATCCGAGCCCGGGAAAATTCGACAACATCAAGGCCGCGCTGACCATGGTTTCGAACCAGGTTCGCGTCAAGACCGACGTGACATCAGGATATCCGGAGAACCCCGCAGGTGCGGATCCACGCTTTATCTATAACTACGCCGCAAACTCCCAAAGGATCGTGATGGGTAATGCGCAGGATGATCCGGGCCTGTTCATCACGGCCATTGCCAGCAACATCGCCGATCAGCGCTACTTGCCATTTGAAAACGCCGGCGCGGTGAGCTCCTGGCACCTGGAGATGCCGCAGATCAACAACGAAGTAGATCTTTCCACGGTGGGCGACGTCGTTCTCCACCTCTACTACACGGCTCTCGACGGGGGCGACGGCCTCAAGAGCGCGGTGCAGGCGAACAATCTCGCCAACCTTCCGGTCTCCGGCATCAAGATATTTAGTGCGCAGAACGATTTCGGGGCGCCCACCGCGACCGCCGCCAACCCGTACCCGCTCACGCCATGGCAGGTCTTCCTGACTGCCGGTGCAACGCAGAAACTCACGCTTGGTATCTCTCCGTTGAAGTTCCCGGCATGGACACGAGGCAAGACAATCACCGTGACCAGCCTCACAGTTCTTGCTATTGCTTGGCCAACGACGACTTTCGTACTCGTGCCCCAGTCGCCGTTGCCCACCACGCCGATTACCATGACCCCGGTGGCCGGCGTCTCAGAGCCCAATCTAGTCTCGGCAACGATACCCACGCCCGGCACGCTGCCGGCCACATGGACTTTCGAGATGCAGCAGCAGGGCGCGCCAGACTTCCAGTCGCTGACCAAGAATGTGATTGGCGACGTGATCCTGGTGGTGAGCTATGACGCGAGCTAATGCAGTACCCGAAGTCCCGGCTCTTGTTCAGCGAACGCTCGATCGCCTCGTTCGCGTCTTTGCGCCCGAGCGGGTAGTGCTCTTTGGCTCTTACGCCAAGGGCACCACGCACTGCGGGAGCGATGTGGATCTGCTCGTGATCGCCAATATCGTAGGCAATCCCGCCGTCCATCAGCGTCACGCTCAGCAACTGGCCGCCGATTGCTTTCCCGCGATCGACATTGTCCTTGCCACTCCTGCTGAAGTTGCTGAAGCAGGAACAGCGAAATCGCCGTTCCTGCTGTCGGTTCTTGAAACGGGCCGCACTATCTATACTGCCCCGGGACATCGAGACTGAACAGACCTGACACCTGGGATAGATCCTGAGATGCGCTCATGTCGCCCGGCGGGACTCTCAATTTATGCCAACAGCGCCATAACCGGCCAATCGCTTCCCATTTCATTCAGTTGGTCTGGAGTTTTCTTATCTCGGTCAGGATCTTGATGAGGCGGATGGAGAGTCTGAGGAGACGATTGCGCGCATTACCGTTAGGGAGAGAACGGCGGAACATCTCCATGACGTGCTTAGCGGCGACTAAGGAGTCGATGAGGCCATCGATGCCTGTACGAACTGGTGCGGTAGATGTTTTGGGTTGCGGAGCCAGATGCCTAGGCTTGGAGCGAGCCAACTGGAACTCACGTTCGAGATCGGTGAGGGCGACATCGACGTAGCGCATGGTCATACCTGGATCGACGTGGCCGAGTAGTTTCATCAGGACGGGGAAGCTGACCCCGGAGCGAAGCATCTCGGTGGCGTAGGTATGCCTGAACTGATGAGGGACGATACGCGTAGAGAGTCCGAGGGAGTGGCAGACCTGATGAAGGTAGTCGCGGAGTGGAACGAGCAGAGCCACTTTGCTTCCAGGGCGCGCCAGAAGCCGTCCATCGGCAGGCAGAGGATCCAGGGAGCGGAAGAAGCGCAGCCGTTGGACGAGATCACGGCCGAAGGCATCGATGGGTACCATGCGCTCGGTCTTGAGTTTGCCGAGGGGAACATGGATGGCCCATTGGTTGGGGCCTGTGGCGCGCAGGCAGTGATAGGACAGGTCGACGCATTCGCCGATACGCATGCCGGTGGAGCGGAGCAGGAGGAAGACATTTCCGCCAAGATCGTTGCGACGCAGGAACTCCTGCTGGAGGAGTTGATCCTGCTCGGCGGTGAGCGGCCGTGGCAGAGTGTGAGGCGAGCGCGGTATATCCTCGCGCAGCAGCAAGTGAGCCAGTTCAGGGAGATGGCTGCTGCGAGCCAGGTCATGGAAGATGGTGCGCAGAGCAAAGAGGCGTCCGATGCAGGTTGCCGCGGCCAGAGGCGGAGTCTGGGCGCGCAGGTGCGCCATCCATCCGAGGATATGAGGATCGCGGTGCAGTTGGTCGAGACGAGCAATCTTCGGATATTCTGCGCCGAGATAGACAAGGAAGCTGCGCACCACGATGTTGTAGTTACGCTTGCTGGACGGGGTGAGTGCGATGCACAGAGACTCGACCGTATGCGCGAAGAGCGGCGCCAGCGGATGCTGGAGTGGAGCACGGCGCCAGCGCATCACGGGATCCTCGGTTGAGGATGGATGCACTGTGCTGTCGCGTGGGCGTACTGCAGGTAGACGTCCTGCGGCGAGACCTTCACATAGTGCAAGGTAGTTTCGATATCGGCGTGGCCCATCAGCTGCATCAATGCGGGTAGGCTGATGCCGGCGCGCACCATATCGGAGGCGAACGTGTGTCTGAAGCGGTGGGGATTTGCCAACTGGACACCGGTAGTGCGGCGATGATGGCGGAACAGGGAACGTAATCCCGCGGGTGTCATACGTTGGCCACGAGCGGGCCCTTTCAACACCACGAACAGTGCCGCCGAGCAGGGATCGGGCCGCTCCACGCGGAGATAGTGATCGAGCAGTTGCGTGGTTTCCGGCGCCAGTGGCAGCAAGCGTAGCTTGTTCCCTTTGCCTCGCACCCGAAGCTGCCCTTCGGATAACAACACATCATCGCGATTCAAGGCCATGACTTCGGCGGAGCGGAGCCCATGCAGGAGCATCAGACCGACGATGGCCAGGTCGCGGGCGTTTCGAAAACTGGACCAGAAGCGTGCCACTTCATCGACCGAGAGGGGAACGATGTTGAGCCGTGGTTCCTTGATGCGCAACCTGCTGAGCTCGAAGCGGGGGCGTCCCAGACCCATCGGCCTGCGGTGCAGGTAAATCTTATGGAAGCCATGCGCCACCTGACAGGGAGCATTGGGGAACTGATTGCGGATCGCACGATCGGCAGTTGCAACGCGATCGTTGATGGTGGACGCGGAGGGGCGCCGTTCCAGGCTCGACTGGAAGCGCAGGTAATCGAGCAGAGTCGATTCGGTGAGATCTTGCTGGGAGATATCGCCAGTGTGATGAACGCTCTCCCACCAGCGCACGAAGTGCAGCAGGCTGTGCGCGTAGCTGTACAGGGATTTGTCGGCCAGCCGGCGGACATGCTCACGATCGAGATAGCGATTGATCCACGCCACTTCCCGACCGGTATCCTGCTCGATCACGCGCATGGGGCTGCGCGCACCTGATGATGCGGGCTGACGAATCACGCGGAACTTCATGGCTGGGCAGCCTCCAGCAGAGACCGGAACTGTTCCGCGTTCCCACCCCCAACGAAGAACGAGTTGGGATCGTAACCTTGTGGCAGCAGGACACGAAGCGCGATGATGCCGTGTGCGCCAAGGCGATGGGCCAGTCGCTCTGCAGCACGCTGTCCGCTCTGGTTGGTGTCGACATCGAAGGTGAGATAGACGGTGCGTTGGCCATCACACAGTTGCTGAAACTGGGCGTCATTCAGATGGGTGCCCAACGAGCAGGTCGCGTTCTGAAAACCGGCCTGCCGTAACGAGCCATAGTCGAATAGTCCTTCGACCAGGATGACTTCGTCATAATGGCGCACCTTTTCCCATGCATACAAGCCGCCCTTGCAGCCGCGCAGGAAACGATGGGCGAAGGCAGAGCCGATGCTGCGGCCGTAGAGGTTGACGATGCGCTCGCCCTGACGCAACGGGAAGACGATGCGCTGATAAAGAGCATCCGCGCCCTGTGCGTTGATAAGACCGGCTGTCCGCAAAAGTTCGAAGGAATAACCTTGCGCGGTGAGATGACGGCGCAGATTTCCGCCGGGCGCATAGCCGATGCCCAGTTCTCGAATTAAGCCAGGATGGTAAACTCCGCGTTGCCAGAGATAGTCGAGCGCCTCCGGATACTGATCCAGTTGGTGCTGATAGAAAGTAGCCGCCTGTTCGAGCACTGCGATTGCATCTTTGTCTCGAGTGGCCGTTGGATCGAGATAAGCAAGGCCTTCGTGGAAGGCCAGGTGATGCGAGAGCTGCAGCAAGCGCATCAGATCGCCGCCCTGCCCGCAGCCGTGGCAGTAGAAGACATCCTTGTGTGTGTTGACGTAGAACGAGGGCCGGCTCTCCTCATGCAGCGGACATAGACCCACATACTCCCAACGGCCCGCAGGCCGGCCAATCCAGTTCTGTTGCCGCAGGTACTCCAGCAGGGGCATTCGCTGTCTGCGTGTCTCGACATCTGGGCTCATGCTCTTTTTCCGCCTCTGGAACCCAGTCTGGGACGACTCCTCTTCGGTTCCCAGGCAAGGATGGTGGGCGAGCGGATTTTTTATAAGCGCATGGGCCACAGGACTTCGAGAGCCGAGATGATCCAGGGCAACGGTGCTGCTTTCTGCGCGCCAGGGTTACCACGCTCCAGCCAGTGAGCCACGCGACTCATCGTGTGCTGCAGAAACGAAAGTGCCGGCTGAGAACAGTCCAGACCCTTCGACCAGCGGCGAACCGTGGAGGAATCCGGCACGCGATCCGCATCCTTGAATCTCGACACTGCTCTTTCCCATGAACAGTGCTCTACAAAGCGCCGTAGCAATGTGTGACAGCGCGCCACCAGGCTGTAATGGGTGTAAGGGAGCGAGTACACCGGCAGGAAGGTGAAGGTCCTTCCGCACTTGATGCAGCGGCCCCGGCGAATCCCGATCCAGTCGTGATGCTCGTCGTGCGCCTGCTTGCGGCGGCGCCCGTGACCGATGATCGTATCGCTCTCACAAACCGGACAATGGCGTAAGATGATTTCGTCGCAGTCTTCCGTCCAGCCGGCCGCAGCCCTGTCCAGCGAGACGGAAACTGGGACAAAGAGGATCGTTACCTCACAGGGGTTCTGCTCCAGGCGTGACCCGCCAAGATCTCAGCTGGAAACAGAGCCCCGCCTCCTGAAGAATCCAACTGAAAGAAATATAGCTTCTTATAAACAGCTCTTGAGAGTTGATTCAGATTTTTGGCCGGTTATCTTCGCCGAGTCACTCACCGACAGGTTACAAATGACGAAGGTAGCCCATCAGCCAATTCAATGGTTTCCCACTCGTCCTGCTCGAACTCAACCGTCGTCCCCCTTCGGAGATATTCACCGTCACGCGAGTAGCAGGATCGAACTCCGCATTGTTACCTATAGCGAAGCTGTTGGACTGCACAGCGGCTTTTCTCGCTGAATTAGCGAGTCAAAACCGGCTCCTCCGGGCTTATTTCATCGCCGAATAGTCCGTTGGACGCATGTAGATTTCATCCACGTTGTAGTTTCCGTTTACTTTTTGAATCAGGGGTATCGCTGCTTTCCTATATGGCAGAAACAGTGGGTCCGCATGCAGCGAGTCCCAATTCTTTTTCGCCTCATCGAGGCTGGAATGAGCCACAACGTAGACGAATGTATCCTTCCAGGCGGGGTCGTCGTTGGGTACCCAGTAGCCGAGGACGTGGAGATCATGCTTTTCCTGTAGCTTCGAGACGTCGCGAAAGATAGCTTCGAGTTCCGGCACTTTGCCCGGCATCGTATGGTAAACCATCAATGAAGACGGCAGTGTTGACGCCAATGCCGAGCGCGAGGGTAGCAATGACCGTGATCGCGAAGCCGGGTGAATTTCGGATTTGCCGGATTGCGTAGCGAAGATCCTGAAGCATCGTCCGCATGGAACCTCCCCTAAGTCAGCTATGACGTATATGCAACCAATGCAATCCTTTGACCACTTCAAGCAAAACGCAACTCGATCACTATAGGCGGTCAAGCTCGGCGCGTAATGAAGCATCGGATCATACTTGTCCGAAATCGGAGGCGGCTGTTCGTAATTGGACAACTCCCTCATTGCTAAAGAGGACCTCAGTGCAGCTTAATGTGTGACTCGGCCCGTCACTAACAGGTGAGACCCGGAGACTGATATCCAAGGGGAACCGCGGCTTTCGAGCGTGCGTATACCTGGGAATCAGCTCGAGCGCGCGGGCAAAAGACGAGGCCTGTCCGCTGAGAGGTCAGACGAGGAGGAAGCATGAACGCTGACTTACGACTTGCCCTGCGCCAGTTGCGCAAGGCGCCGGGCTTTGCCGTAACCGCAGTGCTCACGCTGGCGCTGGCCATTGGCGCCAATGCGGTCGTGTTCAGCGTGCTGAATGCGCTGGTGCTGCGCCCGCTGAATGTGCCCCACTCCGAAAACCTGTTCATGCTGCAGCGCGCTTACAGCCAGGGAGACAGTCCCTCGCAGTCGTATCCCGATTACCGCGACCTGCGCGATCGGAACCACAGCTTCGAGTCGCTCATGTCGTATGACATTGTGGGGGGAGTTGGGCTCGATACCGGCAGCAAGAATCCCTCTGTCGTGTGGCCGTACCTGGTGACCGGCAATTACTTCGACTCCCTCGGCGTGCAGCCCTATCTTGGCCGGTTTATCCATGCCTCCGACGAACACGGAAAGAACAGCGTGCCCTACATCGTCCTCAGCTATGCCTACTGGCACAATCACTTCAACAGCGATCCGGCCGCGGTGGGCCGCGCCGTGCAAATCAACAAGCATCCCTACACCATTGTGGGAGTGGCGCCGCCCGCCTTCCGCGGCACGGAACTCTTCTTCGCGCCTGACCTTTTGGCGCCCATCGTCGACATGCCGCAGATTGACCGGGTGGGATCCGATAGATGAGCGCAGCGACCATTTCACCTGGGTGATCGGCCATTTGAAGCCGGGCGTGACGCCGGCCGCAGCCGCAGCGGACCTGAATGTCGTTGCCGCTTCGATGGCCAAAGCGAATCCGAAAGAGGATGAGCTATTGAAGTTCTCCCTGGCGCGGCCGGGCCTGGTCGGTGATACGCTGGGGCGGCCGGCGCGGGCCTTCATGGCTGGGTTGATGCTGCTGGCGGGCCTCATCCTGCTGGCCGCATGTGCCAATCTGGGCAGCGTGTTCGCGGCCCGGGCTGCGGATCGCTCGCGCGAGATTGCCCTGCGCATGGCTCTTGGATCGAAGCGCCAGTACATCCTGCGGCAGCTTTTCACCGAAGCGATTCTGGTTTCGCTGGCCGGAGGAGTATGCGGCATGGCGGGAGCTGTCGTGATTTTGCGCGTGCTGAGCACGTGGCGGCCTATTTCCGGCCTTCCCATCAATGTGCCCGTGAATCCGGATGTGAAGACCTATGCCCTGGCGTTGCTGCTGGCCCTGGTGAGCGGTTTTCTGTTTGGCCTGGTTCCGGTTCGCCAGGTACTGCGCGCGGACCCCTGGCAGATCATCCGCTCGGGCTCCTCGGGCGCCGGCCGCCTGCGCCGCTTTACCCTGCGGGACGCGCTGCTCGGGCTTCAGATCGCCATCTGCGCGGTTTTGATTACCGCCTCCCTGGTGGCGGTGCGGGGCCTGGCGCGCTCGCTCCAGAGCAATTATGGTTTCGAGCCGCAGGATGCGATGCTGGTCAAGACCGATCTGCACATGGGCGGTTATGACGGCGACCAGCGGATGCAAATGCAGCAGCGCATGCTCGAGGCAGCGGCAGCCATCCCGGGCGTGACCGCCGCGGGCTATGGCGACCGGCTGCCGCTCAGCATGGGCGGCAACGACTCATCCGTCTTTGCCGACACCACCACGGATTACCGGCCCAAAAATACCATCGCCGATGCGCAGCAGTTCGCTGTCTCCCCGGACTACTTCCGCGCGGCCGGGACCGCGATGCTGGCCGGACGAACCTTCACCCTGCACGATGAGAACAAGGCGCCTCTGGTGGCTGTCGTCAACCGCGAATTTGCGCGCAAACTCTTCGGCTCGGTGGAGAAGGCAGTCGGCGGTCATTTCAAGCGCTGGGGCGGCGCGCGCGTGGAAGTGGTGGGCGTGGTGGAGGACGGTAAGTATGAAACCCTGACCGAAACTCCTCAACCGGCCATGTTCTATTCGTTTTTGCAGCAGCCCTCCTGTGGCACCTGGATCATCGTCCGCTCACAGCACACCCCACAGGAGGTGGCCGGCGCGCTGCAACGATCCCTGCGCCGCCTCGATCCTGCACTGCCGCTGGAGATCAAGAGCTGGAACAGCGAACTGGATTCCGCCTTATTCGCCGCGCGTGTGGCCACGGTGGCTCTGGGCGTGCTGGGACTGCTGGGCGCCATGCTGGCCATCACCGGCATTTTTGGCATGGCATCGTACGCGGTGAGCAAGCGCCTGCGCGAACTGGGCATCCGCATCGCGGTCGGTGCGAACCGGCGCGAGGTGCTCGGTGCTGCGCTGGGACGGGCCTTCCGCCTGCTGGCGATCGGCTCCGCAGCGGGCATCATCCTGGGCGTGCTCGCAACCCGTGTGCTTTCCTACATCGTCTATCAGGCCACGCCAAGAGACCCGATCGTGCTCGGAGGCGTCATCCTGTCCATGGTGGCAGTGGGCCTGGTCGCCTCCTGGATCCCGGCCCGGCACGCGCTCGCTGTCGACCCGATGATCCTGCTGCGCGAGGAATAAAGCTCGGATTGGAAAGGTCTGGATTCGAGCGGCTGCCGTGCCTCGAACGGATGCGCGGTGTACGGCAGCCATGGTCCAAGAGGTCGTCAGTCGCGCTCCCAGAACGGCGGCGGCTCGATGCCAAGCGCACGTAGATAGACGTATCCCTGGCCGCGATGATGTATCTCATTATCGATCGCGTACTGAATCGTCACCAGCCCGGGGGCCTCCCACTTGCCGAACGCCTTGTCCATTTCACTGAACCGGTGCGATGGAATCTTCGGGAACTTCTCGTTCAGTTCAGTGGTCTGCTTATCCCACAGCCGGAGAAGTTCGCTTTTGCTGGTTGGCTTCTCCGCTTTGAACTCTTCCCACTTTCCGGTCGACACGCCCTCCACGATCGGCACGGCCATGCGCATGAACTCCCAGGCCATCTCGGCAAAAGGCCGCATGCCGCCCACCGAAAACTGAAAGAGCTTGTCTTCCGGGAAAGCCTCGATAGTCCTGCGCGTCAGCCGTCTGTGCCCTTGCCAGTTATTCAATAGAGCGTCTGTTGTCAGCAGGTTCATTGGTGTCGTCTCCGTTGCCATTTCCATCCTCCGTGTGGCCCTTCTGGACCTCGTTCTTGAGACTACGGAGGATTCCCGACAGATCCTGTCGTAAATTAGAGAAAGGATCGATTTGTTATGTACGACCCCATCATGCGCGTGCTCATGGTCCTTGAAATCCTCCAGGCACGTGACCATGTGACCGGAGCAGAACTGGCCGAGCGCCTGGAAGTAAATCCGCGCACCGTGCAGCGCTACATCGTTCGCCTCAAAGATCTGAGCATTCCCATTGACTCCTCACGGGGCGTCGGCGGGGCCTATCGTCTGCGCGCCGGTTTTCGGCTGCCACCGCTGCTGCTGACCAATGAGGAGGCGTTTGCGCTTTCTCTAGGGCTGCGGGCGCTGCGGCAGGTTGGCTTATCGGCGTTCGCACCCGCCACAGAGGGGGCGCTGGCCAAACTGGGACGCGTCCTACCCGAATCTTTGCGCGAGAGCATCCGGACCGTGGAAGATGTGGTGGCCATCGAGCCCGGTCCTTGGGTGGTTTCGACCCCGGTGGAGCACCTGATCCGCGCCGCCTCCGCAATCCGCACCGGCAAACGGATCCGCTTTGCGTATTGCTCCCATGACGGTACCGCGTCACGCCGCCAGATTGAACCCTATGCGGTAATGCACACTGACGGGCGCTGGTACCTGATCGGCCATTGCCTGTCGCGACGGGCGCTGCGCACCTTCCGCCTCGATCGCGTGACCAACCTGGAGCTTTGCGCTGCCACCTTCCGCCGTCCCCCCAATTTCGATCCGCGCTCCTATCTTCAGGACCGCATGCCGTTCATCCAGTCGGACTACCAGATCGATGTGTGGATCGACATGCCGATCGAGGAGGCCGCACATACCTTTGCCCCTTGGAGAGTGGCCACTGAGCCGCAGGAAGGCGGTACGCGTCTGCGCTGCGGGCGCGATCGGCTGGAAATGTTCGCTGCCATGCTGCTCAGCATGGGACGGCGCATCGTGGTGTACCGTCCCGTGGAGTTGCGTGATACGTTTCGCCAACTGGGGCGCCTGGCCATGCAGACCGCAGACGAATCTCGCCCTGCGCGCGCCCCTGAGCGACCTGCCTGACGGTTCGTCGCTGCGGGCAACGAAATGATCCGATTAGCAACATGTTGACATTCAACCTATGGGTGTTGCACTGTATATGTAGAACGGCAACAGGGAGACCTGATGGCAGAAGCGAAATCAGACGTTCTGCAAGGGACTCTGGACTTGATGGTGCTATGGATTGGATTCGCATTCTGTTAAGCCGCTGCGCAGGCCTCTTCGGTAAACGCAAGGTGGATCAGGAACTCGACCAGGAACTGCTTACCCACATCGCCTTCTCCATTGAGGAGAATCGGCGACGCGAGGGTCTTTCATCTCTAAGGAGTCCAAAGTCCCCCTCCTTCGTTCGCGCCAGCGCGGCGGGCGCTTTCGGGTATGCTGTTCTGCATGAAAAATGTGCTACTTTTGTGCCGCCTGTTTTCCGGTCGCCATTCTGGCTGTGAGGGCCGCAATGGTTTCCTCGATTCATTGAAGAGTGGCCGGTTCTTGCTGGTCCTCGTATGGGGGCTGGCGGCAGCGTCAGGCGCACAGGACCTGCAATACGCATCGCGCTTTCTTCGCGTGCAGATGGCGGCGGATCAGCCCAACTTCAAATCGTTTTCCGTAGATTCGTTGGGCAAGAGCAAGCTCGCTTTGAACGTGATGTTGCCGCTTGCCGAGGCCGGGCGCAAGTATGCAGTCTCGCGTGACGGCAATACCATCGAGTACCACGTGGCCGGCGCAAAAAATGAGCCCGCCGCATGGAGCTTCCTCTTCAACGAGCAGGGATTTGTCATTCGGTCTTCGTATTCCAAGAAGAATCCGCCTCAAGCTCTGGTATTGAACTTTGATCCGAGTGGCAGCCACGCGACTATGCTGGGACTGCTCAACGACCAGGGGGAGATGCGCCTGCCCGCGCTGCTGAACTTTCCCGACCACGGAACGTTTCGCATTGTTAGTCCCGCTTCAAACAATGTGCCGGGACTGCCTAATATAAACCTGGGCTATGATGCAACGCGCGGCGCCGAGAATTTCATTCGAGTCAGCTTTCCTCCGGCATCGGACCGCCGTCCGCAGGTTGAATATCGACTGGAGGTGACAGCGATCTATCCTGACGGGCCGGGCATTGATAACAATTCTCTCTATGACGGGTATCGCAGAAATTTTCTCGGCATTCTCCAGATCAACCCCCGCCGCCGGGCGCTGGCCAACAATGCCGCCAGCGATGTAGTGGCCTTCACGGTCTTTGAATATTCCATGATGGCGGTTCGGACGCCGGCGCTTGCTGAGGGTTTGACCGCGAGCGATATTTTGCGCCAAACGCTCGATCACTACGTGGGTGGAATGAAGGGTTATGGAATGAAGCATTATGACGACCAGGCCGATTTGAAAGACGAATACCTGGATACATATCCATCCCTGGTGATGGCAACATCTGATTATGTGCAGGCCAGCCATGATAAGCAGTGGCTCAATCGCAATTATTCGGTCATCAAGACTTGGGCAGACAAGATGATCGAGTTCGATGTCGACGGGGACGGATTGATGGAGTATCCGGCCAGCGGAAATGCGGGGTCCTGGAAGGCAAACTGGGATGTTGAAGAGTGGCCCGGCGACTGGACCAAGATCGTCTCAACTCTGCATCCATCGAATTGGTGGGACACGATTGGATTCGGACATAAAGATGCCTATTCCAATGCCTTGGCTTACAAGGCATTCAGGGATATGGCCGAGCTTGCGCGTGAAGCCGGCCGTTCCAGCGATGTCGAGCTTTACACCAGCCGGGCGGAGCTGTTGAAAGCCGTGTATTACAGGACCTTCTTCAATCCTGAGACTGGAGTGCTGGCGGGGTGGAAGAGCGCCGACGGCAAGCTGCATGATTACTACTTCACCTTTGTGAATGGGGTCGCCGTGACCTATGGAGTGGTCACTCCTGAACAAGGCAACCAGATTTACGACAAGCTGATGGCCAAGATGAAAGAGGTTGGATACAACCGCTTCGATCTGGGCTTGCCGGGAAACCTCATTCCCATTCGCCGGGAAGACTATGTCGTCCGGCAAAGGGACTCCGGCGGTTCCGACAAGCCGGACGGTTCGGGCGGTTTTCCATTCTATGAGAATGGTGGTGCGACCGCCTGCTATGCCTATTTTACGATCGAGGCGCTTAAGGACCTCGGCCGAACGAAAGAGGCCAACGCCATTCTCTTCCCGATGCTCAAAGCTTTTGAAGACGGTGGTTTTCAGGGGTACGGCCCCGGTGGAAAGAGCTATGACTGGAAGGCCTGGGACGGCAGTCCGCACGGGTACGAAGGGCTACTGGTGGATGGGTATCTCACCTTGCTCGCCGCGGCCCCGCCACAGAACTGAGGACTTTATCCCATCCCTGTCGGCGATATAAACAATGTTTCGCTCGTTCAATGCTCCAGCACCATGACCGTGATAATGACTACGAACACGGCGTCTGAAAACGCACCTAGCCGCTCCACCGACGTTCTTCGCTGCGGCATGCGCCCTCCACTTGAGCCCACTGAACCAGTGCACTCCGCGGATCAAAACGTAATGAGATGGGCAATGAGATGGCCTGCTTTAAATCCCTTTGATCTCACCACCGTCCATACGCACCGAGGTTCCCGTCATCCATTTCGCTGCCGGTGACACCAGAAAACCCATCAGATCGGCAATCTCTTCTGCCTTTCCAAAGCGGCTGATGCCGACTTCTTCCGGGAACTTCTTCATCGCCTCTTCCACCGTCAGGTTGTGCGCCGGCGCCCACTTCTCAAAAAAGGAACGCCGGCGTCCGGTCATCACGGCGCCCGGCACCACACTGTTCACCTGCACACCGTCTTTGATTCCTTGCTCTGCGAATGCCTTGGCGAGTGCAATAATGGCGGCGTTCGTGGCCGCCACCGCCGCGAACCCGGGCTTGGGGTCGAGAGCCGCGCTTCCAGACATCAAAACAACCGACCCGTTCGATGCTTTCAAAGCATCCCACGCCCGTATCGTCAGGCGCCGCGCGCCATGTAGCTTAAGCGCTATACCGTCTTCCCACTGCGCGTCTGTCATCTCGAACAAATCAATCTGTGGCACCGCACCGGCAATGTTGAGCAGGGCATCGATTCTGCCAAAGCGTTCGAGCGTCCCCTTGACCACAGTCTCAGCGGACTTGGGCTCCCGCAGGTCGAGCGCGTAGGTGAGTGCTTCTGCGCCTGCCGACTTCACATCGGCCGCAGTTTGTTCAAGCTCTTTCTCATTCCTTGCGGTCAGTACAACAGCTGCGAAATCCCTTGCCAGCCGCAAGGCGGTAGCTCGACCAATGCCCTGGCTGGCGCCGGTAACAATAGCAACAGTGTCGGTTTTCATGGCTTCATCTCTTCGTAGTTATGGATAGCGGCTCACGACGCGAAAACTGCCATCGGCGAAAGCGTTGTGCGTACAGCGTCCAGGATCACGTCAACCACCACATCCGGCGCCGTGAGCATGGGGCTATGGTCCACCTGAGAGGAGCGAACCTTGGCCCCCATCCGTCCCGCCATGAAGCGCTGTGTCTCCGGGCTAATCATTCGATCCTCTTCCGCGACCAAAAACCAGGATGGCTTCGTTCTCCACCCCGGTGCGGGAGCCTTCTCTTGAATGCATTGCACCGCGATCGGCCGCTGTACCGCAGCCAGAATGGTTGCTTCGTCCGGCGAAACTTTGTGCGCCACTGCGCGGCCAAAACCCTCTTCCTGCATCCAGATAAGGCCATGCGCATCCGGCGCCAGGTGCGGGGCTTGTGGATGGGGCTCGGCGCGATAAAACACATCCGCAACCGTTTCCCCCTCATCGGGCGCCAACGCAGCTATGTATACCAGCGATTTCACTCGCTCCTCACGCGCTGCGGCAATCACAGCGCCCGCGTAGGCATGTCCTGCCAGAACGACTGGCCCAGTCGTTCTCTCCAGCGTTCGTTCGAGAGCGGCTACGTCCTCCGTGAGCGATGTGAGGGGAATCGGCGCACAGGTGACTGCAAGACCCTGTCGTCGTAGCGGCAGGATAATGTTGCGCCAACAGGATCCGTCGGCCCACGCTCCGTGCACCAACACGACCGTACCGTTGTCAAGAGAGGAATTCATCGCGCCACCGCCTTATCGGCTCGGCGCGGAGTGAGGTTTGCCTCAAGAAGGTCTCTCATGGCAGCGGCAATTTCCACCACGTGCGTCTCCGTTGCAAAGTGTCCTGTATCCAGGAACTGGACCTTCGCATTCGGCACGTCTTTCCGAAATGCTTCCGCTCCGGCGGGGATGAAAAATGGATCGTTCTTGCCCCAGATCGCAAGCAAAGGAGGCTTCGATTTGCGAAGATATTCCTGGAATTTTGGATAGAGCTTGACGTTTGAGGCATAGTTCAAAAACAAGTCCAGCTGAATCTCCTTGTTCCCCGGTCGCTCCATCAGCGCGTTATCCAATGTGTACGACTCCGGCGCAACGCTCTCCGGAACCGTCACGCCATGGGTGTACTGCCATCGAGTGCCTTCCAGGGTCAAAACGTTTTGCCGAATCACCTCGCGGTTTTCCGCCGTAGGCTCCGCCCAATATTTCCGGATCGGTCCCCACGCATCGCCGAGACCCTCTTCGTAGGCATTGCCGTTTTGTGAAACGATGGCTGTTACTCGCTCGGGATGAGCCATAGCAAGACGAAAGCCAGTCGGGGCGCCGTAGTCGAATACGTAGAGCGCATAGCGGCTCAATCCAAGTGCCTCTGTAAAGGCTCCCAGGGTTACAGCCAGCGCGTCGAAGGAGTATGTATATTTCCGCTCGATCGGCACCTCGGTAAATCCGAAACCAGGCAGGTCCGGTGCGATCACCCGGTACTTATCGGCAAGCCGGGGTATGAGCTCACGGAACATAAATGATGATGTCGGGAACCCATGGAGCAAGAGCACCACGGGTGCACTCGGATCGCCGGCCGCCCGGTAGAAGACCTCGACTCCATCCGCTTCAACCTTGTGGATGGAGGTCACCGGGACCGGTACAATTGCGGCGATATTAGCCTGTTGCGCTGAAAGAACTTGACTCATAAAACTTCTCCTCACTGTTGCTGGGTTGGTTGTTTCTGGGCGATTTGCTGGTAGGCACCCCGCCATAGACCAGCGGGTGCCCGTTAGACCGAATCACGATGGCTTTTATACGGCCGATCACAATTGCGTGACCGTGCCGGGGCAAAATCTCTTCGACGGCGCAGTCGACCCCGGCAAGGGCGAGGTTGAGAATTGCAACGCCATCCGCCGACAGGCGGGTCCAGTTAGCTCCGCCGTATTGATCCAGGCCGTTCAGTCCGCCACGTCCGGCAAACTCAACGTTTTGATGATCTCCGTGAAGAATGTTGACCGCGAAAAATGGATATTTTTTTAGTTGTTTCCACGAGGACGAAGTCTCGCTGGCGCCCAGGAGCAGCCGCTGTGGCTCGGCCGGCAAGGGAACGCGGTTCATAACTACTAACCTTCAACACCACGCCCGGAAGGGCGGGATGCGATGAAGGTTTCCCGGGACGGCATGTCTGATTGCCCAAAGCCGGGAAAATCCGGCGCCGCCAGGCGAAACTGATCGGCAAGTAGCGGAATCAAACCCCTGAAGATGTGGTTTGCGGTTGGGAAGCCGAGCAGGAGGACCACTGGTGCGCCTCGCACGCCGGCTTCTCGATAGAAAATCTTGAATTCTGCTGTGCTGTATCGAATCCCGGTCCCGGCGATCGACCGATTCTCCTGAGCTTGCACAAGGAAAGTCTGGCTCATGGCTGTTTCCCATTGCTTCCTGCGTAGCAAAATGTAGTACACCGCAGAAAGCATCTATCAAAGGTTACATCATAAGGCCGCAACACTTGTCAAGGCCTGTAAGAGGGGTTACGCTTATTTGGGGTTCCGATCCCGAGCGAATATTTGAGCCAGAAAGAATTAGGGAATGTTCGGGCACTATTTGTGGCCGGGCATCCTGCCCTGGATTTTCTGAACACTCGGATGCGAGTGAATCACGCTCTCGTCGACATCTTTGAGGGCGACGAGGATGTGCTTGCCTGGCTTAAGCAAGCCGGATTTCCTCTCCCGGCGGCGGGCACAAAAATAGAACCATTAGCCCTATTGCGGTCCGCGCGAAAGCTGCGGGAGCACATGCGCCTGCTGGTGGAAAGGCGAAAGGCGGGGCAGCGGGCAGATCCTTCGCTTCTCAATAATTTTCTGGCGGCCAGCCAAAGCCATCCCCGGTTACTTTGGAACAAGCCAAACTCACTAAAGATTGACAGGGTTAGACGTCAGGACACGTCCGAGTCGATCTTGGCGCCGGTGGCAGAATCTGCTGCGGATCTGCTTGCAAACGCTGACTTTGAGCTTGTCAAACGGTGCGAAGACGAGACCTGTGTCCTATGGTTTTCCGATCAGACCAAATCGCACCATCGCCGCTGGTGCAGCATGGAAATATGTGGAAACCGCCACAAGGTCGCCGCCTATCGAGAACGCCGTCGTGATCAAGCCGCCGCGCTCGGTTGATGTGCAGTTCGATCTGCGGAAGCGTCTGGCCGAAAGCTCGGCAGCTGGGACACTGACGTTTTTACGTCGAAGCGGCGCACTTCCGCATTTCCCATCATCCAAGGGCAATAGGTGTGAAGCAAAGGGGTGTGGTGTCATTCGTGCCGAAGCGCCCCTGTGGGGTCAATCTTGCTGGCCCGGTGGGTTGGAGGTATCAAAGCCGTCAGCATCACCAGGGCCACCAAAGCAATGACGGCCGCTAGAGTTATCGGGTCAGTAGCCGTTACACGATATAGCGATGCAGAAAGTGCCCGACCGAAGGCAACCCCGCCTGCTACACCGGCCGTGATGCCGCTGGCTCCCCATGCGAGACCTTCGTACAGCATCATGCGAGCAACGGTGCCTCGAGTCGCTCCAAGCGCGAGGCGAATTCCGATTTCCTTGGTTCGCTGTTCGACAGAGTAGGCCACTAACCCATAAAGACCGGTGGCGGCAAGCACAAGGGCAATACCTGCAAAGATCCCGATCAACTCTGTTTGGAAGCGCCTCGGCGTGTCCTGCGCAGCCAGCCGGTCATCCGCGGTCGCAATCTCGAATGGAGGCAGGGTTTGATCAATAGACTGCAATTTCTGGCGCACCGCAGCAATCAAGGCTTTCGGATCGTTCCTGGTGCGGACAACCACTTGTCGCTCCGTAAAATACTCTTGCCGTTCCGGACGATAAAACACCGGCAGAGTGACTCCGTCACGGTTATAAATTACATCTGCGACTATTCCGACTACAGTCAGCCAATTCCTGTCCATACCTGGGAGAACCTCTTTGAACCGCTTCCCGATAGCGTTCCCGGACGGCCAGAAGTGGCGAGCCATGCTTCGGTTTATGATCGCGACAGGCGGTTTGCCCTCGCCATCCTGTTCCGTGAACAGCCTTCCTTCCTGCAGAGGAATACCAAGCAGCCGGAAGTAACTCTCGCTCACAATGTTTCGTTCATGATGCGTAGGATCCTGAGTAAGGGGTTCGCCTTCCACGACGATGGTTTCATCGGGAACGTTCCCCCGGAAGGTGTCAAAAACCGCGGAGCCCGTAGCCGCTCCCTCAACACCCGGTATGGAATTTAACCTTTGAATTGCCTCCTCAAAGAACGCCTGCCCGCGCGCCGGTTCCTTGTACTTTTCGTAGGGCAGCGGCACGGAAACAGTCAAGAGTCGGGTCGTGTCAATTCCACGATCCACCGAGTTGAGAACCTGGAAACTGCGAATAAGAAGCCCCGCCCCCATCAGCAGCACAATGGCCACGGCATATTGCGCCGCCACTAGCATGCCACGGATGCGCCGCACTCCAGGCCCTGGTGACACACTTCTCCCATGTTCCGGTGAGCCCGAACGCGCCTGAAGACGGGCAACCCTGAACGCGGGAAGCAGTCCGAACACCAACCCGGTGAGCAGACATAGACCGAAGCTGAAGCCAAGGACAACGCCGTTGATCCCGATTTCATCCGAGCGCGGAAGATCTGCCGGCGCAAGCGCCAAGAGTAAATGCAGTGCAATGTACGCGAGTATGACTCCGCCGATTCCTCCTACCAGCGACAGAAGGACGCTTTCACTTGCCAGTTGCCACACCAGTCGCCATTGTCCGGCGCCGAGCGCGGCACGAATTCCTATTTCGTTCCTGCGTTTCGCCCCTCTCACTACCAGAAGGCTGGCGATATTCGAGCACGCAACCAGCAGCACGCAAAGAGCTGCGCCTCCGAGAATCCAGAGCGCGCGACGCACTGGCCACTCTGCGATTTGATCGAACAGCGGAACAATTTCTATCTCTAATCCCGCATCTGTCGCCGGATACTGCTTAGCCAGTGCGGAAGAAAGCAACTTCATCTCCGCTCTGGCTTCTTCGATCGATCGTCCCGGCTTCAGCCGTCCTAGGCCGGTGAATGCGTCGGCGATGCGGAATCTCTGAAACATCGGCCATCGTGGATCAGAGCTTAACAGTAGCCACAACTGCGCTTGCTTGTTCGGGTATTGAAAGTCCGGGGGCATAACACCGATGATGGAGGTGCTCCGGTTGTTAAGTTGAATCGATTTACCCAGAATCCCGGCCGTTCCACCGAAGCGTCCCTTCCACATTCCGTAACTAAGCACTGCAACGTTTTCTTCGCGCTGTATTTCAGAGGGAGAGAATGTGCGGCCTATCAGAGGCCGCACACGAAGAACATCAAAGAAGTTTCCGGAGACAATCGATCCTTGAATCTCTTCGGGACCGGAATCCCCCCGAATCGTTACCTTAGATCCTTCGGGACGTAACACCGTTGCCACGTCCTCAAATACGTCGCTTTGTTCTCGCCAGTCGCGAATCGCAAGAGCCGAGGTCCAATCCCATGCGATGTTCTTTTGCGGAATAGACTTCCACAAGGCGCATAGGCGTTCTGGATTGCTGTACGGCAGAGGCCGGAGAAGCACTCCTTCGATCACGCTGAAGATCGCTGAATTGGCACCAATTGCGAGGGAGAGCACGAATATTGCGGCAATCGAAAACCCCGGTGACCGGCGCAGGCATCGTGCTCCGTACCTCAAATCTCCCCATATCCACTGGCATCTGATTCCGGAGCGGAAATCCCGGACCGAGTCTTTCATTTACTTCATCCTTCCCATCGCCAAACCAATGTCGTGGGGCCTCAGTTCAAGCGTCCTTCCCGCTTATTCGAGAAGGCAAAGAGGGCAATCATCCTGATGGCACAGATTGTACTGCCTGTGTCCGCGATGTCCCGGAGGGCAGATGCCGGTGCTCTTCCCGAGAAGCGACTCTCCAACGGGTGGCTGACGGCGTTGTTCGCGATAGCTTCTCGCCGGCTCGACGATGGTCGGTTGTTGCGGCGCGGAGATCTGGTCACTCCAAGGCAACTTGGTAATGATGAGCTCGTTATTGATATCCTTCGCGTGGCCGCGTTGCTGGGTGTTGCACCTGTTCGCAAAAAAATAGATTCTTCTATACCGGATAGCGAATGAAGCCACGCATCATGATGCTCACACTTGGCGTCGACGACCTGGAAAGGTCCGTCAAATTCTATCGAGATGGTCTGGGCTTTCCTACCGAGGGCATCGTCGGAAAAGAATTTGAACACGGCGCCGTCGCCTTCTTCGATCTGCAGGCCGGGCTGAAGCCTGCCGTCTTCCCACGGGGCGACCTCGCGATCGACGCTGGGATCGCGAGGTCCGACCAAAGTCCCACCGAGTTTAGTATTGGCCACAACGTCCGCTCAGCCGAGGAGGTCGATACCATCATGAAACAAGCCGAGGCCAGCGGCGCCGGCATCGTCAAACCGGCCCGGAATACGTTCTGGGGCGTTTATGCGGTCTACTTCCAGGACCCCGATGGCCACTTGTGGGAGGTCGCCTGGAATCCGGCCTTCTTGTCCGAGGATTGAACGGATGCCACCATTAGATGGCTCGGCGAATACGATCGTTCATAAACTCCGCTGGCTGGCCCCGGCGGCCGCAGCGATCTCTTACCCGTTCTGGCTCGATGGATTCCATATCGCCGTATCTCCGGCAAGCGTTCCGGTATCGATGATCTGGATAATTGGGGCGGCGCTTTGCCTGCTCGCTGCGATGGCGATGCCGCTCTTTGGCCTGGCCTCCGCATTTCGAATGACCACGGCGGATCCGTCGTACTTCGAATTGCGCGCTCTCCGGCTGGCCTACCTCAGCATCGGCGTGCCGCCGTTTTTCGTGCTCATAGGCGTGGCTCTCGGGCTTCTGCATTTGCATGTAAGCGACGAACTCGTGTGGGTCGTTGGTTGGCTGGCGGCGTGTGTCTATGTCGTGCTCGGGAGTGAATCGGTGCCTGGGCCGGTGGCGCGGCCACCTACCAGGTTGCGGGTTGCCCACGGGATAGCGGCAGCTCTCGTGGTCAGCTTCGTCTTGTTTCACCTTACTAACCACCTCCTCGGTCTGGTTGGGCCCGACGTTCACGCGGCGGTGATGAAGGTGGGGCGCCGCGTCTATCGATCGCCTGTGGTCGAGCCAGTCCTTATCGGCTTGTTGTTGTTCCAGGTAGTCAGTGGTGCACGTCTTGCCTGGCGTTGGAGTTCTCTTCCGGCCGATGCGTACCGCGTTTTTCAGATTGGGTCCGGCGCCTACCTGGCCGCGTTTATTCTCGCCCACTTGAATTCGGCCTTGATCTCCGCGCGGACTGTGCACAAGATCGACACAGGCTGGGCCTGGGCCTCGGGTGCGCCGACCGGCCTCATCCACGATGCGTGGAACATTCGCCTCCTTCCGCACTATGCATTCGGCGTCTTCTTCATCCTGGCGCATCTCTCTTCGGGACTTCGCGGAGTCATCATCACGCACGGCGTGGCCGCCGCAGTCGCCAATCGGGTCTGGGCGGTTGCACTCGTCGTGAGCGGGCTGATTTCCGTCGCTATCATCAGCGGTCTGTGCGGCGCGCGCATCTAGGAGCGACAGGATATCGCCGTGCTGGCAGCGTCGTTTAAATCTTTACCTGGTGCGTGTAGAATTGCCAGCTTATGACCATCGCAACTACATCCGCTCGCAAACCCGATCCCGGGATCATCTTCGACAGCCTAAACGCTTACCAGCGATCTGCAGCCTTGAAAGCTGCCATTGAGCTGGACGTGTTCACCGAGATTGCTCGCGGGAACCGCAATACAGATGCGATCGCTAAAGCGGTCGGCGCATCCTCTCGCGGCGTTCGCATTCTCTGCGATTACCTCGTCATCAGTGGATTCCTGGCAAAAGACGGCACAGAATACTCGCTAACCCTCGATTCCGCTACGTTCCTGGACAAGAACTCACCGGCATATTTCGGCACTGTTGCCACCTTTCTTCTTAACCCTCACCTGATCGTTCCATATCTCAACTTGACTGACGTCGTCAGGGCGGGAACAACAACGCTTCCCGGGGAAGGAACGGTCAGTCACGATAACCCTATCTGGGTAGATTTTGCGAAGCAGATGGCGCCGATGATATTCCCTGCGGCGTCAGAGATCGCAGATCTGGTGGCAGGCGACGGAGCGATGCGGGTGTTGGACATCGCAGCGGGACACGGGCTGTTCGGTATCCTGATCGCCCAGCACAATCCCAAGGCGCAGATCACGGCTTTGGATTGGCCTAACGTGCTTGCAGTCGCGACTGCGAATGCTCAAAAGTTCGGTGTGGCCGACCGTCACTCCCTACTCCCGGGTAGCGCCTTCGAGACGGAGTTTGGAGGGCCCTACGACCTGGCGCTCGTAACCAACTTCTTCCATCATTTCGATCGGCCAACCTGCGAGAAATTGATGCGCAAAATTCGGGCGTCTCTCACCGCAACCGGACGCTGTGTCACGCTCGACTTCGTACCCAATGACGATCGTGTGTCGCCGCCAATGGCTGCGGGGTTTGCGATGATGATGCTCGGGACGACGGCGGCCGGGGATGCCTACACCTTTGCCGAATACAAGACCATGTTCCTGAACGCGGGATATAAGTCTTCCAAGCTTCACTCCCTCAACCGGGCACCGCAAACGGTGATAATAAGCCAGTCGTAGCACTACTGGACGGAGATAGGGCAGCAGGATACCTATCCGGGCATAAACGAGAATCACTGCAGGCGTTTGCCCGCTACGTGGAATAAACCAAACCTTGTCCCATTCGTGTTGGATGGCGGAGCCGGCGCCAAAGTCTGCTACTCGCAACGGCCTCCTGCCTGTGCGTTTTGACTACATGCCGGGCAACTCTCCGCCTAGCCAAACTTCTTCTATGGTTTTGTCCCGACACTTACGCTCCAGAAGGTGGAAGTGGTCAGGCAGGCTCGCTTGACAGACCCGGGTTTCTCAGCCTATACAGGTAGGGTGTCTACCGTAGAGAATCTACCTGAGGACGACCGGCTCGAACTGCTTCAGGGAACCCTCGAGGTGCTGATTCTCCGGAGCCTTAAACTTCAGTCCAACCACGCCTACGGTATCTCCCAATTCTTGCAACAACAGACCGAGAGCGAGTTTCTGGTCGACAACGGCTCGCTCTACCCTGCACTGCAGCGTCTTCTTCAGCGCGAATTGATTTCCGCACAGTGGAAGACTTCGCCCAATGGGCGCCGCGCCCGCTACTACAGCCTGACGCCGTCCGGACGCAAGCAACTGGTGAGGGCAACTTCGAAGTGGCAGCGTTTCGCTCTCGCCATGACAAGAGTTCTGGCACCGGAGGGATAAGCCATGCGCCAATGGTGGTCCAAGGTGAAGCGCGGGCTCGGGAGAAGGCGGAATCTCACCGATGAGTTGCAGCAGGAGATGGAGGCCCACCTTCAGTTCCTGATCGATGAGAATCTGGAACGGGGCATTCCGCTTGAAGAGGCGCGTGTCGCGGCGCGGCGCGAATTCGGCAATGCGGCCACCGTGCGCGAGCGAAGCTATCAATCGTGGCAATTTCCCACGTTCGAATCGCTGGTCCAGGATATTCATTATGCGATGCGCGGGATCGTGAGAGCGCCCGTTTTCTCGCTCATGGTGATTCTCACATTGGCCGTCGGAATCGGCGCCAATACAGCGATCTTCAGCGCAGTCTACGCAGTCCTTCTAAAGCCGCTCCCTTTCCCCTCGGGCGAACGGCTACTTTGGCTCGGCGAGTCCTCAGCGAAAGCAACCGGCATCAGCGTAACCTGGGTCAACTTCGAGCACTGGCGTACGGAGAACCACTCATTTGAGACCATGGCCGGCTTCCAGAATGCCGATCTGACTCTCACCGGCCGTGGTCAGGCGATGCTCACCCACGCCGGTCTCGTCACCAACGAATTCTTTCGGCTGACCGGCTCCCGTCCGATGATGGGCCGGCTGTTTACTGCCAGCGATGATAAACCGGGGTCCGCGGCGACGGTCGTAGTGACCGAAAAATTCTGGGGCAGAATCCTCGGAGGCGATTCGCAGATCATTGGCAAGGCGGTGACCCTGAACGGGATTTCCTATGTGGTCATTGGCGTACTTGCACGAGACCCGGGGTTCTTCCTGCGGCCGGTGGATTACTACCTTCCATTTCGCCCAACGGCTGCGCAGGCTTCAAAGCGTGACGCACATGGCTCGATGCGCGTTCTGGCTTTGCTCAAGCCCGGAGTGACGCTTGCGCAGGCGCGATCGGATCTGGATACGATCCTGCAGCGGCTCGCGAAGGCAGATCCAGGCCCTGAGGACGACCATCGCGCGTATGCCGAGTTCCTGACAGAGGAGCGAACAGGCGACGTGCGGCGCGCGTTCGTTCTGTTGATGGGGTCGGTTTGCCTGGTCCTGGTTCTGGCGTGCGCAAACATCGGCGGCCTGCTGCTGATTCGGATGACGACCCGCGCGAGAGAGATGGCGATCCGAACCGCAATTGGCGCGGGGCGCAGCCGTCTTGCACGGCAGCTCCTGACGGAAACCGTGCTGGTCACGCTTTTGGGCGGAGCTTTCGGAATCCTGCTCGCAGGCTTTGGGCTTCGCGCGATGCAGGCGTTTGGACCGCGCGATATTCCACGAATCTCGGAAGCAAGCCTGAACCTGCCGGTGCTGATCTTCGCCGCGGCGCTGACGCTGGCAGTGGGACTGGTCTGCTCACTGGCGCCCGTCCTCAGTTCAGGCAAGGTCAATCTATCGATTCTGTTGAAGGAGAGCAGTACCGGCGCAGGCAGCAGCCGAATCGGGCACGCGCTGCGTGGAGGTCTTGTTGTCGCGGAGATCGCAGTGGCTGTCGTCCTGCTATTCACTTCAGGGATATTGCTGCGGAGCCTGTGGGCTGCCGAGACCGTGAATCCCGGATTCGAGCCCGGGCACCTGCTTGCGCTCGAGTTGCAACTGCCAACCTCACGGTACAAGAGCGACGAGGCCATTCTCGACCTTTATGGGCGCCTTGAAGCAGCGCTCCGCGCTGAGCCAGGAGTCGAATCGGTGGGAGCGGTGAACTGTCCCCCGGCGGCCGGCGACTGTGGGGACTGGTGGTATTCCATCGTGGAAAAGGCAACGCCCGGCCGGGAGGATGTGCCCCTCACGCTAGTGAACATGGCCGATTCAGGGTACTTCCGAACCATGCGGATTCCGCTCGTGGCCGGGCGCGCTCCGTCCGATGATGACCGGGCAGGCGGACCGGCTGTTGCGGTGATCAATCAAGAGATCGCGCATGCGTGGTGGAAAGACGCGCGCTCGGCTCTGGGCCGGCACATCAAGCTTGGCGGACCGTACAAGGAAGGTCCTGTTCTTGAAATCGTAGGCGTTGCAGCCAATGTGCCCCAGATGGGATTGGACAGCCCACCGCTGCCAGAGATCTATTTCCCGTCCGCACAACGGGTCAGTCCCGCGATGGTGGTTGTGATACGGACGCGGGGCACTCCGGAAAGCATGACAAGAACAGTGCGGCAGACATTGCTTTCCATCGACAGCAATGTTCCGATTCAGTCGTTGAAGCCCTTTGATGAGTGGCTTGGCGCAACTCTGGTGCAGCGGCGGTTTATCACGCTTCTACTGGCTCTGTTCGCAGGGATTGCGGTTATCCTGGCGGCCATTGGATGCTATGGGGTTCTGAACTACTGGGTCAGCAGCCGAAAGCAGGAGATCGCGCTTCGAATGGCGATGGGTGCTGGGACCTTCGCCATCTTACGCCGCACCGGGAGACAGGCAGCCAGGCTGGGCGCGATTGGATTGGTCATCGGGTTGGCAGGGAGCTGGGGCGCCTCGCGATGGGTGAACAGCCTGGTCTTCGGGGTCTCAGCCCATGATCCAATCGTTCTCTCCTCCGCCACACTGGTCGCATTGCTGATCGTCATACTCTCAGCGGCGGTTCCGTTGTGGCGCGCCACGCAAATCGACCCTATCGAAACGCTGCACGAAACCTGACGATGGAAACTAGAAGAACCTGGTGTGGCTCGCCACGAATGCGACCGTTCGTAAGTTATCCTTCGATCGATGAATCTGACGGGGAATCAAAAGGCGCTTGTTCGGTCGCTGGTTGCAGTCTGTCTTGGTTTCACGTCTATGGTGGCCGCTGCGCAACTGCGCCCTGTTGAGCCACCCCTTCACACCAGCGGCCATGACATTCTCGATACGGCGGGTCATCGGGTGCGGCTGACTTCGGTCAATTGGTACGGCTTCGATCAGCAGGACTTTGTGGCTGGAGGCCTCGACCATGCTCCGTTGGCCGCATTGTGAAAGAGATTGTCGATCTGGGCGTGAACTCCGTCCGCCTCCCTTGGGCCAATGAGACGCTGGAGCACAATCCTCAGGTGCCCGATTATGCGGTGAAAGCAAACCCTCAATTGAAAGGCAGACATGCTATGGAGGTTATGGACGCGGTCGTCCGCGCGCTGGCCGACGCCCATATCATGGTGGTCCTCGATAACCATGTAAGCAGAGCGGACTGGTGTTGCAGTGAGACCGATGGCAATGGCCTTTGGTACAACGCTCAATATCCAGAGTCCAAATGGCTCACGGATTGGCAGACCATTGTTCGCCGCTACAAGAGCGAGCCCTGGGTTGTCGGCGCAGACCTGCGCAACGAACTCCGTAACCACGCAACATGGGGAGGAACAGATCCCAGGCTTGACTGGCATGCAGCGGCGGAACGCGGAGGCAACGCGGTGCTTACCGCTAATCCCCGCCTGCTGATCATGGTGGAGAGCCCGGACTACTCGACCAACTTCGCCGGGTTCGACAAACTTCCAGTGCGTCTCAAGATCGCTGACCGGCTGGTCTATTCGCCTCACGCATACAACATCGCCGGTCATCCATTCGGGAGTTACGACGAGTTGAAGCAGGTCTATGATGCACGTGCGGGATTTTTGCTGCACACAGAGCCTGGCGTTCCCCTATGGGTAGGTGAGTTTGGTACTTGCCAAACATTAGACTGCGGAGCGAACTCGGATTGGTTCGTGATGTATATCCGCTACATGAAAGAGAATGATCTTGCCTGGAGTTATTGGGCCCTCAACGGCACACAATCGACCGGAGTCAGCCGAAAGTACGATGCGATCGAAAGCTATGGGTTGCTGTCGCCCGACTACCAGCGCATCGCAGCACCCAAGCTCGTGGAGCTATTGCGGACGATCCAAAACTAAGATGTCCATCGAAGAGCTGCATTTGATCGGCAATGGGGAAATTGTTGTGAAGGATTGACGGGTTGTGCGCTCCCCCTTGTACTCAGGTCCGAAGAAGAGGTTCAAGCATTCCCTTGAAATATAAGTCGCGAAGTGCGTCTCGCCTGATCTTACCGCTGGAGGTTTTCGGGACAGCTCCTCGACGAACCAGGAGCACTTCCCCGATACTGAATGAGAGCTCTCTTGCAATGAGACGCCGAATGGCATTGCCTTGTGCGGCAAGAGTGCCGGCATCGCCTGTCGTTACCTCGACCACAAGGACAACTTTCTCTGCTTCCAGATCTTGTGACGTGGAAAATGCGCAGCTTCGAGACAGACCACCCCCTGCCGCTTGTTCTGCGATAGCCTCCACGTCATGAGGCATAAAATTCTCACCGTGAACAATCAATAAATCCTTGAGGCGTCCCGTCAAGTACAGCTCGTGATCGCGGATCAGTCCAAGATCACCTGTCCGCAGCCATCCATTGGCCAGTACCTCGTTCGTCGCAATCGTGTCGTTGAAATACCCGCGGAATACTCCTGGTCCCCGAACAACTACTTCACCGATATTACCTTCAGACAGAGCCGCACCCGCGCCATCAATCACGCGGATCTTTGTGTCTCGCACGGCAGCACCTACACAGACGACGGATCGTCTACCGCCATATGAGCCGCCGTTTTCGGGCAACGTGGTCGTCCGAACGCCACCGTGTTTTTGATCCACACAAACGGCGAGCGTCGCTTCAGCGAGCCCGTACCCTGGGCGCAGAACCTCGGGTGTAAAGCCGCTCGCCGCAAATGTAGTGGAGAAAAGCTCCATGGTTTCGGGACGCACCATCTCGGCTCCGACTACCGCCGCGCGCCACTGTGACAGATCCATGGTTCTGATGTCCCTCGCGGTGCAGTATTGTACGCAATGGCTATAAGCAAAGTTTGGGGCGAATGTTATGCATGGACCCGAGTTGCTGACGAATTCGAGCCAACGGTTTGGGCGGCCCAGGAATGCGGTGGGCGGGAACAACCACAGGTTCATACCCGTAATAATCGAGCTGATTAAATATCCGATCAGACCCATATCGTGATGGAGCGGAAGCCAACCGGTCAGTGATGCTTCATGAGGCGCAGAATCAGTTGCGATCGCCTCCTGTAGGGCCATTGCATTGTGGACAAGTCCCCGGTGAGAGAGCATCGCTGCTTTGGGTGTGCCAGTCGATCCGCTCGTCAACTGGAGAGAGACAACATCGTCATCTTCGGGTCGATTAGGTTGTGGACACGTTGGCGTTAGCGACATGAAACGGTCGGCTGCGATCACCGTTCCGGCAAGAGGCTCTTCGTGGGAAACAGTTAGTTCTGCGGCCAGAGATCCCGCCGGCACTAATACGTACCGGGCATCGAGCTTTCGCATAACAGCATCCAGTCTGAGCCGATACCGCTCAATCGAACCCAGATGACCTGGTGGCGGCACGGCCACAGGCAGTGCGCCAAGCCACACAGCCCCCAGCCATCCTCCGATCCACATCCAGGAAGTATCGAGCGATAATATGACGCGGTCCCCTGCAGTCACCCCGAGAATCTGCCAGCGACCAGCAAAGTCCTGAACCATCGCCAGAAGTTCGGGAAACGTTCGTCTGTCGCATTTTCGTCCGCTGCGGTCAAATATACCGACGCCGTGCGAAGGATGACTTGCTGCAACGCGAATTAAGGCGGAAGGGAGTAGTAGGGGCTCGATCATGGTTTTCCGACTGAGATTTAGTCGACTAATCGGCCGTTGATTTGAAGGAGCCTAGTCGCAATACATCGCCTCTTCGAGGACACTGCTATGGGCAGCGCACCCACGCTCAACGTCCCAACCCGGAACCGTATCTCCGCACATCACGCACTTGATCGGTCGAAGACCTGTTTCGGCAAGGATGACCGGCATCGTACCGTCGGCGCAATCACACTAAAGGTTCGAATGGTATTGCTGGTTTAGGTACGGGGTAGAGCTCGTGTGTTAGAACAGGAAAAAGAAACCGCAGATCTCTCCACTGCGCTACCCCGGCGAACTTCATGCGGCTTTCCTTAATGAAAGCCGCACACGTGGTCGTGTCCGGTGCAGCGTGGCACGAAATCCGGGTACGCTCCGGTCGAGATGACAACTTTTTGGTCGGACGAGATTCTACGTTTCCAGGAGAGGTCCGCGGAACTGCAGATCCCTCGGCTCCGCTTGATTGTATAAACCGAAAGGCCCCAGTGGCCCCGGCATTAGACTTTGGGTTGGAGACCGAAGCGTATGCGCGGGAGCAAAGGAGCCTTATGAAGATTGTAGGCTGTGATTTCCACCCGAGCTACCAGCAAATAGCAGTATTGGACACGGAACCGGGGAGGTGCTGAGAAGAAGCTGATGCATGCCAACGGCGAGGCAGAGAGTTCTATCGCGAACTGCCGGGCCGGCGCTGATTGGCATGGAAGCCACCGGCAATCCCGTTGGTTTGAGTTGCTGGTGCAAAGCTAGGACACGACCTGTGGATTGGGGATGCGGCCAAGATTCGGGCCAGCTACGTTCGCAAGCAGAAGACCCACAAGCGAGACGCCGCCCATATTCTAAAGCTGCTGGTGAAGCGTTTTCCCCGCCTGTGGCTGCCGGATGCCCAGCAACGCGATATCGTCAGCTGCTCACCCATCGCCACAAGCTGGTGAGCGTGCGCACCCGGTTGAAGACAGAGTTACAACATCTGGCCTTGAATCAGGGGGTACAGAAAAAACGCCAGCTATGGAATGAGAAGGGTCGAGCTTTGTTGGCCAGCCTTCCACTGCAGGGGTGGACCCAGCAGCGGCGCAAAGACTTGCTGCAGCTGCTGCGAGGTCGTCCAGCCCCAGATCGAGCAGCTGGATAAGGCGGTGGAACAAGCTGCCGAGGCCGATCCGCCAGGCGGTACTGCTGATGAGCCAGCCAGGAGTGGGGCCTATCACAGCACTGGCCTTTTCTGTCACCATCGGCGACGTATCCCGTTTTGAGCGCAGCAAGCAGGTGTCCAGCTATCTCGGGCTGATTCCCACAGAACACAGCTCGGGCAGCAAACGGAGGCTGTGAAGCATTTCCAAGCAAGGCAATGTTTTCCTGCGCGCCTTCTGGTGGAGGCGGCACCATTCTGTTGTCCGCCACGATCCAGGCTTTCGCAAAGAGTATCAACACCGCTGCCACCACAAGCAAAAAGGCATCGCCAAGGTGGCAGCAGCACGCAAATTAGCCGTACGGCTTTACTGGATGCTGAAGTCCAACAAGCCGTACTCAGAGCTTGTTCTCAACGGGGGCAGCCCGCGTCATCCCGTGGCGGCGAAAGCCAATGCCGTTCACTTGAATGGGCACCCCCGCATCTCGCATCAGGCGGGATGTTCGAAAAGACAATCATGGAGTAGTTCTCGTCCGTATCGATGGCTGGTGGAAAAAGTTTTTCCACTGAAAATGATTCCCTAGAGAGGGCTCGCGTTGGCGCCAGGTCTCCAAACTCATGGCCAACGAGTTGCTCACCGCAACTCTACGCATTCCTTCGCCCTTGACAACACCTTTCGGTTTATCGACGGGATGACAAGGGGAGCGCGATGCTTCTCATGGAAGGACGCTTAAAGAGCTACGATTTCCTGATTACTCGTTTCGCAGTGCCACCATCGGCTGAACCCCGGCCGCGCGCCGCGCTGGGATCACCGACGCCAGCAGTGCCGCCAGGGCCAACAGCAGCGTGGCCACGGTCAGCATAACCGGGTCCCAGGGTTTAACCCCGAACAACTGACCGGTCATCAGCTTGCCGGCCCCAATGGCCGCCGGAATGCCAAGCATCAGCCCGAGCCCTATTTGTGAGAAAGCACCACGCAACACCATCTTCACCACGCTACCGCGATCCGCCCCCAGGGCCATGCGCACGCCAATTTCATTGGTCCGCTGTTCCACCATATAGGCCATCACGCCATAGAGCCCGATCGCCGCCAGCATAAGCCCAAGCACACCGAACAGCGTCGTTAATGTAGCAATCATGTTTTCCTGCTGGAAATCCGCGCTCACCACTTTGGTATACGGGTCTACCGCGTAGAGCACCAGGTTTGAATCAACACTGGCCAGCGCCCTGCGCACCCGCTCTTCCATGCCCGGCGGGTTACCCGGCGCCCAGATCACGATGTTGTACAGATAGTGCGACCAGATTTCGCCGCTCGCATAGGCAGGATCGTCCCATTTCACGGTCTGCGCCTCGGGTAACCAATACATCGCCCGCACTGGGTCTTTGTAATCGTAGGTGAGGTACCGCATGTCATTCACCACACCTACGATTTCGTAAGTGGAGGAATACTTGATCTTGTCAGGGCCGAAATGTTGTCCTACGGGATTCTGGTTTTTGAAGAACCGCCTGGCAAAGGCCTCGTTGATGATCGCTACCTTGCGTGTGGTTGCGGTGTCGTCCGCCGTAATCGGCCGGCCCAGAACGACCTTTGCCCCTACGGTCTCAAAGAACCCCGGCATCACGCGCGCGAACGAGGCAAGCGTGTCTTCCTTAGCCCCGGGCTCCGGCCTGCCCTGCACGCGAATCCCGCCGTTCCAGCTGTCGCCCGTCATGGGCGCGTAGAGCGCCGGAGCCACCATCCGTACTCCGGGAATCTGCAGCAGGCGGTCGTCAATTTGCCGGAACAGCGGCTCCAGTTGCTCCGGTTTATAGTTGCCCAGCATGGGGTTGATCCACGCGATGTAGCGGCCCTGGGTCTCGAACCCGAAATTCTGGTGCTCCAGATTGCGCAGGCTCCGGCCCAGCAACGCTGCTGCTGAGAGCAATATCAGAGACATTGCCGCCTGCCCGATGACCAGAGACTTCTGCGCCCAGGAGCGCCGTCCGCCTACAGATCGATTTGCCCCGCGCAAGGCTTCGACCGGATCGGCATGCGAAGTGATCCACGCCGGCGCAATGCCAAAAATTATCCCCGTCAGCGCCGAAATTCCCAGGGTAAAGAGCAGTACCGGCCACGATGGCGTCGCGTGGATGGGGACGTAGTTGTTGGGGCCTCCGGTTTGAAAAGCCAGATACAGAATGAGCCTTGTCCCGGCATACGCCACGGCGATGCCGAGGGATCCTCCAATCACGGCCAGCAGTACAGACTCCACCAACGCCTTGCGCACCAGCTTCCGGCGCGAGGCACCAAGCGCCATGCGTATCGAGGTCTGGGCGCGATCCTTCAACCCCCGGGCCAGCATCAGATTTGCCAGATTACCGCAGGCCACCAGGAGCACACAGCCGGCCGCCACCAACAGCAGTTTCAGCCCATCCTGATATTGGTCCCTCATGGCCGCGACCCCAGCGCCGCCGGGAATCAGGTGCAGCGTCTGCTGCTGCCAGAGCTGCTTCTCGCCAGGCTCCATATCCGGCACGTGGCTAGCCAGCCAGTCGTGCAGTTCGACCCTTAGCTTGGCTTCGAGCGTCTTCGGATTCACTCCCGGACGCACTCGTCCGATCAGGTCCAGGAAGCTGCCATTCGGCCTTTTCAGTCGTGCGGTCTCTCCATCGATGATTAGCTCCGTGGTCAGCGGAAGCCAAAAATCCGGCATGCCTCCCCCAGCCAGCTTCGCTCCATAGAATCCCGGCGGGGCTACGCCGATCACGGTAAATGGATGTCCGTTGATCTGATAGCCGGCACCGACGACCGAGGGGTCGGAGCCGTACTTCTCCTTCCAGATGCGATAACTCAACACCGCCACCGGCGGCGCGCCTTCCTGATCGTCCGCGTCGGTCATGAGCCGGCCAATCCACGGCTGCACGCCAAGGGTCTTGAAAAAATTCCCAGACACCCACTCTCCATTGCGTGTATCCGCGGCCGCCTGTGACCCCGCTCTACGAACGCCAAGCGGCGCATTGCCGGCTTGTAGCGCCGCCAGGTCGGCGAACTCCGGTGTGTGCTCGCGAAAGTTCTTGTAAGCCTCCCACGAGAACAGCGAGAAATTCCCATCGGCCCCCTGGGTATACCCGCCCCAGTTGCAGCAGCGAATTTTATCTCCGATCCTCCAAAGCTCCTCCGGCTTCGCCACCGGCAGAGACTTCAACATCACCTGGTGAATGAGAGTGAAGATCGCCGTGGTCGCTCCGATCCCCAGCGCCAGCGTGATGATGGCGGTTGTTGCAAACCCCGGCGCCTTCCGCAGCTGTCGAAGCGCATCGCGCAAATCTGCTACCATTCGTCCCTCCCGTCCTCCAATGCCTGGATTGAGTACGAAAATATCTGGGCGCCAGTTCCCGATGGGTTAGAAAATTATGGATTCGGCATAGTCTCAGTAGGACGATTCCGGCGCCTTGTATACTTCCTTGTTTGCCGGCAGTTGTGCTCGAAAGGGAAGCCGCCTGCGCGCACAGAAACAAATGACCTGGAAAGGAACTGAGGAATGAGCGTACCCACAGCGGAAGAGATCGCCCGTCGCCCGATTGCCGTGATCGGTAGTGGAACTTTAGGCCGGCGCATCGCCCTCATGGCGAGCACGCGGGGAGGCGACGTTCGAATATTTGACACCCAGGAGCGCTCACTCGCGGAGGGACTGAACTATGTCACGGAAACACAACCGGCCATCCTTGCATCGATCCCAGGGGCCGCAGCCGGGCGTGTGCGGGGAGAAATAGACCTCGCCAGCGCAGTAAGCAATGCCTGGCTGGTAGTGGAAGCCGTTCCCGAACAACTCAACCTCAAGCGAACCGTGTTTGGCGAACTCGATTCTCTCGCCCCGAAGGACGCAATTCTAGCAACCAACTCCTCCTCATATCCTTCAAGTCGACTCATCGACAAGGTCGCCCATCCGGAGCGCGTGTTGAACATGCACTATTACATGCCGCCGGAAATGCCCGCGGTGGAGTTGATGTCTTGCGGCAAAACCGATCCGGCAATCATCGACTTCCTCATGGAACGTTTGCCGCTTTATGGCCTTGTGCCCTTCCGCGTTGGACGGGAGAGCGTCGGTTTCATGTTCAATCGCATCTGGGCAGCGATCAAACGCGAGTCCTTGTCTGTGGTCGAAGAAGGTGTGGCCGAACCCGAAGACGTCGACAGGATGTGGAATTTGTTCACCGCCCACATGTCAGGTCCCTTCCGCCTCATGGACAAGGTAGGTCTTGACACCGTGCTCGCGATTGAACAGCACTATGCCGCCGTTCGCAAGGACGTTCCGGAAGGACCGCGGAAGCTGCTGCAACGGTACGTGGACGGCGGATGGCTAGGCGTCAAATCAGGCCGCGGTTTCTATGACGACTACTCCAGTGAAAAGTAAATCGAACTGACGCTGAGATGCGAGTAAGCCGCATACGCCGGTGCCTTGGCATGTCTCATAGACTGCTTTCACAAAGGTGCAGGGTTCTGTGCGCCGAATATCCGAACGCGATAGGCCTCGGCCGTTTCCATGAGAAATCGGGTTCTTCCTGTCAGCGCCAGCAGGTCCCGATCACCGCTGATGAGAAGCTCGGCTTTTCCACTCTGAGCCAGGTCGAGGAATGGCTGATCGTTGGCGTCGCGGCACACAATGTTAGACCTTCTCGTTCGCTCGACGACCTCGCAGAACGGAAGATAGTCAGACAGCAATTCTCTCCTGTCGTTGGAGGAGAGATTGAATTTCGGATATCCAAGGACCCGCGTAAGCTCGGTTAAGGTAGGGGCTGAAATCAAAGGTACGCAGCTGCCTTCACGCCAATGCCGCCGAAGCCAGGTTAAGCGGCCATTGGCAAATACCAGCGCCGAGACAACGACCGTGGTGTCAAAGACCACACGCCGGCTCACGCTTTCTTGCGTGCCCACGAGACAGCTGCCGTGACGTCCTCATCATCAATCCCAAGCTGTACCAGCTTGGCACGCACTTCATCTGCGCGGCTCCTTTGGAGAGGCCGCAGGATGATACACGTTCCGTCTGTGCTCACCTCGAAATACTCCACCCCAGTAAAACGGTCAACCACCTTTTTGGGAAGGGTGATCTGGTTCTTGGTGGTTTTTTTGGCCAACACGGAAACCTCGTTTCACGGAAACAAGGATATCTTACCACGGCCTTGATAAAGTGGAAAAAGGTGCCCGGGCCCACCGATTGCGGTTTGAACCAGTGGCCACTCTTAGACATATGCCGGTCTAAGTCGCCCCCTATCGCCGTTTTGCCGGCAGCGGTCTCCAGGGCGGGGACATCTCGACACCCAGGCGTTTCAGTTCGGCCTCTGGATCGGCGAACGTTCTGCTCAATGGGTAGCCACAGGAAGTCCAGGCGTTCAGACCGCCTTCCAATACCTGCACACGCAGAATTCCATGCTTGCGCATCGCGGCGGCCACCCGCGCGCTGACGAAAATGCTTTTCGAGTGGCAATAGATGACAACGCCGACATCCGGGGGAACAACAATGTGTTTCTTCCGTCGAATCTCCGGTGGATCCAGTCGTACCGCTCCCGGAATTCCCGGCACACCATGCGGATCGTCCTCGAAGCGAAGCAGATCGATCACGCCAAGTTTCTCGCCTGCATCCAGGCGGCTCTTCAACTCCGCTGGTGTTATATGCTGCGGACGAAGCAACCGGATCATGCGAGAAAGCAGCAGCAGTTTCCACACCAGGAACAACAACAGAGGAACACCCAACGCCAGAACTAGAGCATTGGCAAACACAGAAACACGCCGAGTCAGAAAATCCATTTCTTTTGCGAAAAAGAAACCGCAGGTGATGTATGCGGCCGCCCATAGCGTCGCCCCTCCCATATCGTGAAGGATGAAGGAACCGCGTGAAGCGCCGAGTGTACCCGCCATTGGCGCGCTGATGCCATCGAGCCCGGGCACAAATTTCGCAATCAGAAGAAGTCGAATGCCCCGCTTACGAAAAATCATTCTTCCTCGACGAATGCAATAGCTCGGATCCGTTGCCAGGGCGCATAGCAATCGCACCACTCTCTTTCCAGAGATGCGCCCTGCTTCGAACCACACCAGGTCCGCCAACACACAGCCGAGAACCGCCACCAACAGGATGCCGGCGTAGCTCAGTTTTCCGGCGCCCACCAACGCCCCGCCAGAAAGCAGAAACAGGATTGCAGGAACCGGAAGAAACAGCTGACGGGCCAAAACCGCAAGGAAAAGGATGGGGTAGGTTATGTGGATCAGGTAATAGCTCATTCGCCACCGTATTCCTCGTCCGTGTGCACGCCGTTGCATGCACCTCGGCTTGCGGCCTCAATTCTGCTGCTGGTCAATCATGCAGGTTCTGACAGCAAACGTAAAACTCTTCCAGCATCTTTTCCAGTAACCTGACCCGTTTTCACAACGTGGGAACCCCGGCGACGGCCCAATTGTAATGAGAGATGAGAGATAGGGCGACGGCATACCTATCCCCGCACAAACGAGAACGGCTGCGCTCCGAGGATTTCGTCCGGATTGATCGTCATTGACGCCACTCGCGGCAGATCGCGGCCACATTTTCCCGGCCTCCTTTGATGATCGTCAAACTCGAATCGCACACCTTGCGTCGGGAGGGTGAGAATCAAAGGCATAGACGATTCCCTCATAAATATCACTTGTTTATATAAGACAATTGTCTTATCGTAAAGACATGCCAATCGATTACGTGCAACTACTGCGCGAACTAATGAAAGAACGCGAGAGTTGGGCTCGTAAACGGGAAGATGCGGACCGTGAATTCTCGCGCCTGTCCGAGTTGATCCGGTCAACGGTCAAAATGCTTTCGCCAGAACAACGCTCTCAATTTGCCGGCGACCTGATCGAACACTTCAATCACGTCTACTCGCCCGGATTAACGAACCTTGTACGGGGCGCTTTCGGTTCTGGCAAGGAATGGCTTACCCCTACTCAGATCAGGGATTACTTGATTAGCATTGGGTTCAATTTTGAAAAATATAAGGGGAATCCTATGACGTCGATACACACAACACTGCGGCGAATGGTTCCCAACGAAGTCGAATGTAAAACCCTGGATGGGCAAAAGCTGTACCGGCTCAAGACCGTCGAGCATTGGGGTGCTTCCATGCTCGAAGACGTTCGAGGCTGGCTGGATCAAAACAGCGTCAAAGCGAAACGGAACATCACAGCGCCGGTGGTCGCAAAGCGCCGAAATAAGGCCGGCGTCCGGGATAGAAACCGGTCTTGAGGATAAAATATGGCGACACTGGAAGCTCATTGAATGTTCTACGCGGAATTGATCACCTCCAGCGTGGGGATGCCGAAAAGCCCGCTCACCTCCGCGTTCATGGCACGCCTCGCGAGCACTATCTAGGGCCGGGACCGTGGAAAGTGTTTACTGCACGTGGCCGCTGAACAAGCGTGGGGCCTCGTCAGCCTGCCTTGGGGCCAAGAAAATTTCTCTGCAACGCCAGCAAAGCGGTCCGATGGAGCGGATGCCCCGTTGGCGGTATGGGCAAGACGGCCGGTGACACCGGAAGTGGCCGCGTCATTACGGCGGTGGCTGGACGAGCGGCCAGATTGAGTTGACCGCCAGCCGTGCTTTGGTTGCGAAGCAACAGGACAAGGCCGGAGGTTGTCCATCGCTTAACGATGTGTGTCTTCGCGCACTCACCACAAAGCCAAAAAAACTTTCCGCGCAGAGGCTTCACCGCAAATGAGCCATCATCCGGAGGAGACTGATCGTCAGAATCCGATTCCAATTCGAGCCATCGGAGCGATCCCTCCCGGAGATAAAGCAGTTCTTTAGAACATTCTAGATTTGCGCACCGTGTGGCCGAGTTGTGCTTGCCCTCTACCACGCTCAGCCGGTCGGACGGAGGATTGCGGACGTCGAATTTTTGGATACTCATAGAGGCCACATATCGTGTCGTTGTATACGTGAACTTGGGCTCGGCTAGAGCTTCGCTAAGGGTGAAGGCGAGGAGGGGATCCCGTAGCGACATCTTCAAGCTTACGCTCTTTTGGGTTGCGACGTTTTGGGCCAACCCGAGGTAAGGAAAAGTCCCTAGCTGCCACAGCCTAGGGACTTTTTTAGGAGTTGTCCGGCGTTTCGAGGCCGGGACCAAGCGCGTATCGCGGTGGGTTTCGGACTCCTACTGCCGTTACACGGCTATAAACAACACTGCGCTCATTTGAGGTCGACTGTCAACGGGCAACGTACCTTAAATGAGACTTTTCAGGAGTTTAAAATGAGCGGAAGGAACAGTAGCGTAAATGCAGAGATCGACAAACGCAACAAACACTTTTGCTTTCATGAATGTACACAGAGCCTTGAATCGCCGGCACGCACCCGGCGGGGAATGCATTGCTCTTGGCTTCAACGATAGCGAGTAAGAAAAGACAGTACCTGAAATCAGCTCTCCCGGCCGTCGAGCAGAGGCAATTTACTGAAAGCCCACTTTTCGGGCAGTTCAACAGCCCTCGCGTGATGCTCTGTGCTCCAGGACAAACCTGATAAAGAGCATGGCTCGGAAGATTGACACGTACCATCATTAGAGTCACAATGTGATCCTAATGATCGGCGAGTTTGAATACCTGGTGCTGACCGCAGCCATCCACCTGGACGAAGATGCCTATGGCGCGGCAATCCGGCGAGAGATCGAGGCAGCAACCGAACGCCGCTGCTCCATCGGAGCGCTCTACACAACCCTCGATCGGCTGGAGACAAAAGGCTTTGTGAAGACGTGGATGGGCGATTCGACTCCGCAACGGGGCGGTCGGGCCAAGCGAATGGTCCGCGTAACTGCAAAGGGGAATCGCGCCGCTTCCGCCTTCTATCTTGCGATCATGCGAGTGAGCCGGAATGTCTCATGGGAGGCAGAATGAGTTACGAGCCGGCTATCAGTCGATTGTTGTGGTGGCTGGCGAATAGCTCGGCCCAAATGTTGGAGTCCGGTGAACGCGAGGCGGTGCGCGGGGACCTTGCGGAGTCAGGCGAGACTGGCAGCCAGGCTTTGCGCCATGTAGTTGGTTTGGTCATCCGGCGCCAGTTATCTATATGGACAGACTGGCGACCGTGGCTGACCCTGCTGGGCCTGGTCGTCCCGCTGGGCCTGTTGCTCTCGGTAATTTCCAGGCGTATGGCCGCCACGAGCGCCGTTTATATCTGGATGTACGCGAACAACCTGGACCCGGGCTTGTTTGCATATCGCGGATTCTGGTACCAGTTTGCCGATACCGTCGCAGAAATCTTCAAGATGTACTTATCACTGGGTTGCTGGTCATGGACCAGTGGTTTTGTGCTCGGATTCGCGTCGCGCGGCATCATTCGGATCAACGGTTTTTTGTTTTGTCTCATGTTGGCATTCGGGGTGCTGCTGGGCGCGCCACTTTACTTTGCCTATTATCGACACTACCTACACCTTACAATCGGCTTCCCCATCTTCGCCCACCAGCACTATGACCCGGTTAATGCACTGACTTTTTACCGGGTAATATTTCCCTTGATGGTGCAAGCAGTTCTTGTTCTGCTCCCAGCGTTGTGGGGAATGCGTGAGGGCGCAAGGGCGGTAAGGCTTCCTCTGTTGTTCCGCGCGATTCTATGGATGGCAGCAATCGCGGCCCTGGCCGCCGTTGTGATCCAGAATCCGGACCTGTGGATGTTTCTGAAATCATATAGGCTAGCGAGGGCTCCGTGGCATGGTTGGCAAGGACGCCTATTGCAGCTTTTTGCGTACTGGCCACTTGTGTTCATGCTTGCAATCGCAATCAGGCGGCGCTTGCACGGTGGCAGGGTTGTCTCTCATTCGGTGCTGCCATAAAAGGCCGGCCTGCGACGGACGAAATTTATGAAAACGTGCTGCACTCGTCATCACGGAAGCCACAAATGCTGTCCGGCATTCTCCTTCAGCACCGCTTGGCTGGCCCGTCCATTGCGATTCGTAGGTCAGACTGTTTGACAAGATAATGTAAGCCCATTCAAAGGACAGGAGAAACGCTATGCAGAGCAAAGAACCGGCCATCACATCTAAACCTGGTGGTTCACAACCGACGCATAAGATTGCTGGTTTCATCATGCTTCTGGTGTGGACGTGTATCACGCCGTCTCTCTTCGGTCAGCAAGATGTCCATGCGGCACTGACACCCCCGGCAAATCGAAAATCCGCGCCCGCCTTTCAACTCGTGACTGAAGACGGTACGAAGATGCAGATCTCTGACTATCGGGGAAAGGTCGTTCTACTCAACTTTTGGGCTACCGATTGTGGCGGGTGCGTGCTTGAGATTCCATCGTTCATAGAGCTTGAGAATGCCTACAAAGGCAGGGGCTTTACCGCCGTCGGTGTCTCAATGGATATATCGTATGAAGGCCTAAAGGACGCCAACGAAGCATGGGGCAGGGTGAGGCCGTTCATTGCCAAGCACGGGGTCAATTACCCAATTGCAATGGGTGATGATGCAATCTCCAGGGCCTACTCATTGAACGCGTTTCCGGCCACATATTTGATCGACAAATCCGGTAAGATTGCGGTCGCCTATGTCGGAGTGGTCATAAACAAGGATAACGTTGCAACAAACGTCAAGAGCCTTCTGTCGGAGCGGTAATGCGATAGGGGATAGGACCCGCCTCCTCGATGTCGTACAAGGGTTGAGTTCCGGACGGAAAGGCCCTGGAGGATAAAAGAGTCGCCGGGGCTTTGCCGCCTGTCTTCCATTTACAATCAGGATGTCACTCAGAAGCGCCGTACGCTATGGAGACAGGGATGCCCGATCTATGGCGAATCTTGCTCCCCCTGCTGTTTCTTATTTCCTTCTCGTCAGCACAAGAGACACACAGTCACGGAGCACCTGAAAAATTGGGAAGAGTATCGTTTCCCATCTCCTGCATACCGGCCGTTCAGGACCCATTCGACCGAGGCGTGGCTCTGCTTCACTCCTTCGCTTACACCGCTGCAGAAGAGGCATTTCAGGGCGTGGCCGAACTGGATCCGCTGTGTGCCATGGCACGTTGGGGAGTGGCGATGACCTACTTTCACCAGCTTTGGGACCCGCCCATTGAGCCCGCGACAATTTCGACCGCGCAAAAGGAGGTCCAGCGGGCGCAGCAGATCGGGACGGGATCCGAACGCGAGCGCCAGTTCATCCATGCGCTGAGTTTGCTCTACCAGGACGCTGCCGCCGTTCCGTATACCACGAGGGTGTTGAACTACGAGCACGCGATGGGCAATCTCGCTGCAGGGAACAGGAAAGACGTTGAAGCACAGGTGTTTTACGCGCTCGCACTGCTGGCGAACGCATCTCCTGCGGACAAGACGCACGCGAAGCAGAAAGAGGCCGCCGATCTGCTTGAGCCGATTAATCGCGCCTACCCGCAACACCCGGGAGTTTCTCATTACCTTATCCATGCATACGACAATGCAGAGCTCGCACAAAAAGGCCTCCCGGCGGCAAGGGCCTACTCCCAGATTGCCCCCTCAACGCCGCACGCATTGCATATGCCATCGCATATATTCACGCGACTCGGCCTATGGGAAGACTCGATCAACTCCAACCTTGCGGCGAGGGAAGCAGCACATCGACAGGGCGACATAGGAGAAGAACTCCACGCCATGGATTATCTGGTGTATGCCTACCTGCAGAGTCGACGTGACAATGACGCGTTCCAAACCATTCAGCAACTTAAGAACACGCCGAAGCTGGATATCGGCGACTTCAAAATAGCTTACGCCTCTACTGCTATGCCGATTCGTTACGCGGTTGAGCGGGGTCAATGGGCCGAAGCTGCTGCCATCGTTCCTGCGGAGGGAGCCCCGCTTCCTGTGGTCGCAACTGCGGTTTGGGCTCGTGGCGTGGGACTCGCGCGGAGTGGACACGCCGCTGAAGCGCAGACTGAAATCGTTCGATTGCGGCAGCTCGAAGAGCAGCTTCGCAGGTCACGCGATGACTATTGGGCCACGCAGGTGGAGATTATGAAGCGGGAAATCATGGCGTGGTCAGACCAGGCGAACGGGAAACCGGACGAAGCAGCAACCCTGATGCGCACGTCTGCCGATGAGGAAGATGCAATCGAGAAGCTTCCGGTGACACCCGGGCCGATTGTTCCCGCCCGCGAACAGCTAGGCTGCCTGCTTCTCGAGCAGAATCACCCGGCTCTCGCGCTGAAAGAACTTGAAACAGCACTCGTAAATGCCCCTGGGCGGCACGGGGCACTCCAAGCCGCAGCGCAGGCTTCCGAACTTTCCCACAAAAATTAGATTCCATTACGGTGTAACCGCCTTCGGGAATACAGACCGCCCGGGGTATTTCCAACCTAAACCAGCACCCGGTCTAGCAATTGGCTGACCGCCCGGTTGCTTTCGATGAAGGCGTTGCGATGATCCATGGCACCGGAAAGATCCGAGTGCGCGAAGGCGATTCTTCCAAACGGCCCATCGCGGAGGGCCTGACGAGGAGCAGGGTTTCCGTTGAGGCCGAAGAAGAACCCCGGCTGGGGATTAATAAACGCATGTCCCCACCGGTTGAGAACGATTCCCGCAATATCCCGCTTGGCGTCGAAGCCCGAAGCCCCGAACATGTCCATCATCTGCTCGCGTATTTGCTTTTCGTATTCAATGAAGGAGGTCGACAGCAGTTCCGCACGGCCCAAGCTACCCTGGTCGGCCAACGGAAGTCCGGGTTTTGCAAAGCCCACCTCGAGGTTAAGCACCGTGGGAAGATCGGGGCCAACAACGGGCGTATCCACACCAAACGTCGCACGCTTAGGTACATTGACAAAGTTGCCGAACCCCTCGAACCAGCTCCCGCCGGCGAGGCCAAGATCATAGAGGAACCGCCAGTTGCGAACCGCCACGTTGGCAAGGAGGTAGGGCGAATAATGAAACTGCGCATACGCGTTACGCCGCGTTTCGTCCAGATCGCGCACCACGTGTTTCGTCATCCATCCTCCGCCGGCCATCACGACCGTCCTGGCCTTGATGCGTTGCGGGCGGCCATCCTTCACGTACACGATCGAAACAAACTCCGACTTATTTGGCTCTCCCATATGCTCGACCCGCACAACTGTGGAGTTCAGCCGCAACCGGACACGCTGCCCTGCTCCGTCCAAGGCGCCGAAGTTAATTGGGTTCTTCCAAACCGCCTCCATGGTCCGTGGACCGTCGAAGGCTGCCGGGATGAGCGTTTTCACCATCAGCCGCATCATGCCCGAGTTTCCCCCGGGAAACATCTGGATGCCCGTCTCCATACTGTTATCGACGGTGGGAACGGTTTTCTCCCATTCGTAAATCAGAAAGGCCGACAACACGTCTGGGCCGAGACCGAATCCATCGGAGACTTCAGCTTTGTCCAGGCGTATGGTCTCCCGGCTCACGCCATAGGTGCGCACCAGGTAGTCTTCGATCGTCATGCTGTCTAACTGACGGGAGACCGCGTCACCGGGATAGTCGTAGACCAGGGGCGGGGCGATAAACCGATTGTGGTGCAGGGCGAGCAATTCCTGGCGGGTCTTTTCTGGGAATGGGGTGCCCTCAAGATTTTTTCCCCACGGATCCTTTACCCAAATACCCGGGCGATGACCGAACTTTGCGCCAAAGAAGAAGCCATACGCGGGTTTGCCGTCGATGGTGCCTTGGCCGTATGTGCTCCTGGATAAAGACATCTTCGGAGTAGGCCCCTGCCACTCCTGGTAGGACTTGAAGGCGTTCCAATCCAAGCCCATCGATTCGTAGACTGTGCTTAAGAAGCTGTTCGGGTAAGGGGGTTGGAAGTGCACGGATCCCTGGGCTGCATAGAGACGATGCCCGTCGACTTCGAACTCGTTGCGTTTGGCCACACCACCGAAGATGGCCGCGTTGTCGAGCACGATACAGTTGCGATTGGCAGTTGTTCTCTGATGGAAGAACAGGGCCGCAGACACCCCGGAAAGACCTCCTCCGACGACGGCACAGTCGTAGATCTCACCGGTATCCGTGATTTGCGAAGGAAGCTGATCATACGCGCCGTCACGAACCGCGTGAGCATCGTGCACGACCTGCTCGCTATTGCCCGCGGAGAGTTTGTAATCACCCTCGCCCGTGTACCCGGTCCAGGCTCCGGCGGCGGGCGCGTTTGCTTGCGCAAGGAGGTCGAGGGGAGACGAGGTCACGGCCAAACCGGCTGAGGCGACGAGTGCCCCTTCCAGAAAGTCACGGCGGGAAATCGACTGATCGAGACCGAGAATTTTGTCCAGGTGGGGGCAGTGTTTTGACACTCTAGTTTCCTTTTTTCGAGGCTCGACAACACTGTACAGGAGTGCCGCGCCTCCGGCGCTCCCAATCACGCCATGCATGGCGGCTATTGGGAACCTGTCCCTGGCTGCGAATGGCGGGTGTTTTAGGACGGTCCCCACCACGAATGACGGGTGCCTCGATGCGGTGTTTACGTCCACCACGAATGACGGGGTTTTAGGACGTGTCCCCACCACGAATGACGGGTGCCCACATCTCGCTGGTTTTATGCGAGCACTGCGATAAACCCCCAAGCTTTCGGATCCCAATGAGCACTTAGGGTCAAGAATCGCGCCCACCCCGTCATTGACGGTTCGTCGACGCTCCAAACCTGGCGGTAGTCCCACCCGGGAGGGTCCGCGCCCGCGGGTTTGTGACGCTGAATGTGCTGGGCAATCTCGACTTGCCCGGCTGCTCCCTGTTGAGGAAGATCGGGAATTGCAGCGATCTGAGCCGGCGACGGAGCCGCCTTGATGTTGAGCTGCTCGACAAGGAATGCGATGCGGTCGCGACGGGCTTCGGCGTTGAGCGCGTGCGGCGCGTCCCCAACCGGCCTCCCCGCGTCAATCGCCTGCCTCATCCGGCTCAAAAATAAACCCAGCGAATTGCATTCCGGCCGGCGTTGTTTCTCGTATATGAGAGTACGGCAGCAGGTCGGAGGCGGAGTGCCAGGGATCACCGGCGAGTTTCGTGAGATTGTCGAGGCCCATCAATCGCGGGTCTACAGCATCGCGTACCGTGTGCTCGGCGACCGTGGAACTGCCGAAGAAGTGGCGCAAGACGTTTTCCTCGAGTTGTACCGGGTGTTCGATGCCATCGCGTCGGACGAGCACCTTATCGCGTGGCTGCGCCGAGTGACGGTGCATCGGGCAACAGATGCACTCCGCCGCAGACCACGCACCCTCCATGGCGCTGCCGAGTTCGAAGACTGGATGTCGGAAACGCCCAGGGAAGAGGGATCTTTACCCCTGGCCTCGGAGATCGAGCGGTTGCTACTTGCGCTGCCGCCGGCGCAGCGGGTGGTCGTTCTGCTGCGTTATCAAGAAGACCTGCTGCCAGGAGAGATTGCGGAAACGCTCCAGATGCCCCTGGCAACCGTGAAGAGCCATCTGCAAAGAGCGCTGAAGTTAATGCGCGCAAGAGCGGAAGATACGTTGAAGGAGTACACACGTCATGGATGAACGCGAAGACCTTGAGCACCTGTTGCGGCAGGGCCTGAGGCCCCGGCAAACGCCGGCGGGATTCACCGCGCGGGTGATGGCCCGCTTACCCGGAACGCCGCCGGTGCCCTCATTCCAGAAAGAGCGAACTTCTTGGCTGCCGATGATGCGCTGGGCAATGGCGACCCTGCTGCTGGGGGTTGCAGCCGGCACCTACTGGCAGCACCAACAAAACGAGCGCATCGCCGGTGAGCGCGCACGCAACCAGCTCATTCTCGCGCTACGCATGAGTGCCGCGACGCTGAACGACGTGCAGCACAAGGTGATGAGATCTACCAAAGGAGACTCAGAATGAGGAACCTTCCCATTGTCGCAACATTAGGATCCTGCCTGTTTGCCCTTTCGGCTGGAGCGCAGAACGGCACTGCTCCCTTTCCAGCCACGCTCGAGAAAGAACTCGCGGCTCGAGCCAGCAACTACACGGAAGTTTCCATGGACAAGAAGATGCTGATCTTTGCCGGCAAGTTCCTGAGCAAGGACGAAGACGACGTGGAGGCAAAGCGGATCATCGAAAAACTTGACGGCGTCTATGTTCGCGAATATGACTTCGACCAGCCAGGGCAGTACACGGCTGCAGACCTGGAACGCATCCGCAGCCAGTTCAAGGGTTCGGAGTGGTCGCCCATGGTCCGCGAGCGCTCAAAAACAGGCCAGGGAGACACAGATATCTACATGAAGATCGTTGACGGGAAAATGCAGGGCATGTTTGTGCTGGACGCGGAATTGAAAGAATTGGATATGGTGTACATCGCGGGCACCCTGGATCCAACAGAGCTTTCCAAGCTTGACGGCAACTTCGGAATCCCAAAGGGTATTGCCGCGCATACGGCTAAGGAAGGTGGCAAATGACACGTCTACGCTTTATCTCAATCGCAGTACTGCTGCTGGTGAGCGCGACGGTTTACTCCTTTGCTGCGGACCGCGACTTCGACGGCCTGGTGAGCGAACTCGCCCATCGCTATGATGCGCACGCGACCCGCATTCCTATGATGAGCTTGGTGAGTCTGTGTGCTCGATTCGCCACCCACGGAGGCGTGAAGGGTCTTCGCATAGTCGAGTTCGACGACGTGAAAGCAACACTCGACGAATCCGAGCTCTCCTCTTTAGTCCGCAATCATCTGGGACCCGAGTGGCAGCCGTTCATCAACGAGCACGACAAGCAAGGCAAGAGCCAGTCCATCATTTTCGTTCGCGAAAAGGGTGACACGCTGCGCATGATGATCGCTGACTACGACCACGGTGAGTTGGATGTGATCCGCATGGAACTGAGCGGCGACTCCCTGGCGAAGTGGATGAAAGATCCACAGGGCGAAGCCCACCACCAAAATGGCAAAACACAGACAGAGTAGCCCGGGTGGAAGGTATGCTGTCGCCTTATCTGACGTTCATTTGCGTGCTTTCTCTTGAGACAACAGTCCGTACACATCCACTTCGTGCTTTGCTCCCACATAGACCTGCCCGTTCGCGACGGTTGGAATATTGAACCGAAGGGCCAGCCCGGCGCGGTCACGAGAGGGATTTTGCTCACTGGCGTAGAGCACCCGGGAGGTATCGAGGGCATCGAAGGCGAACAACACCGCGTTTGTGTCGTCGGCATTCCATGCTTTCGAGTGCAGCACCCAAAGCACACCATCCCGCAAGCCGTTCGCGGAAACAGTCGGGGTTGCGCAGATAGCCGGAAAACGGGAACCGCTTGCCGTTTTGAGCGAGAGTCTTCCGTTCTGCACGGTGAACTGGCGTAGGGCATCCTTTGCGCTGTCGCTCAGCACGTAGAGATTGTGGTTCCAATATCCCATTGAGCCACAGACGCCGCCACCGGGGCTGGGGATCGTCTGCACCGCCTGGCTGTCACTGCCTGGCTGGTAGCGGCCCATGTGATTGCGGTCGATCAGGTAGATGGTCCCGCCTTTGCCGGCAATCACGACGAGGTGTGGGCGCGGTCCCGGCTGGGCAGGCAAGAGCACCGGTCCTCCGGAACCCAGATCTTTATCTTCGCCGTCTAGTTTGTCGACGTTGAAAGGTGCGAAATAGTCGTCGAGTTTTAGAGTTTGTCCGTCGAGTTTGAGCAGACTATCTCCATAATCGCGCCCACCCCTGGTTGCGTCGAAGCGCCCATTCCCGGTAGCAAGAAATAGATTGCCTCCCTGGTCGGCAACCGGTCCTGTATCGCCTGCCCAAAAGCCGCTGTCATCCCCGTCAGGAGATGCATTGAAGACTGCCTTCCGCTTGAGGGTGAGCGCGTTATAGGACATCACCCAGCCGTGGTAGGGCCCCACGTCGCAGGAAGAACCCCAGGTAAGATAAATGGATCCGTTCGCCAGCAGGAGTGAGGCGCGAGGATTCTCGCGCAACGGATCGAATGGTAATTTGCCCGACTGGCTACCGGTTCCCCTGCCAGCGATCATGGCCTTGATATCGACCGGACCACCGAACTTTTCAAGCCCGGTTGTCACCGACAGCGCATGCAAACGCTGGGCGTAATGACTCGAAGGCCCCGGTGTCGATTCCCTGGTCCGTGCCAACACGTATAGCGTTCCACTATCCGCATCGATTACGGGTGTAGAGGTAATTCCGACTTCCGGCGCGATGAAGGGGCATTCGACGTCATCCTCGGGAACAGTCGTGATGCCCTTACTGAGAAAGTTTACCCGCCAGAGCGGCACAGCAGGGTGGCCGTAGGCGTCGAAGGCATATACGCTGTCGTGCTCGGTTGCAATAAACAGTACATCGTGCCGGCCCTTGCCAGGTATCTCCAATCCTGCGAGGAAGAGCGGTTGGGCGTAGACGTCTCCGTCCACTTTCAGCGTGAATTTCTTTCCAAAATGGCGAACATTCACATTGCCCGGAGTCAGGATGGTTTCGCGCCTGTTGGCGCCGCTGCGCGCATTGTCATACTGCGACGTAGTTACACTCTGCGCGCCTGCGCGCAGGCCCATCATCAAAACCGGAATCAGTATCGATGACCATGCGAGGGATTTGGAAGCATTCACAAAATTGGTTCCCCCTTTCCTGCCGGCAGATATGCACTCTGCTATTCGAGCCGAAGCGCGGTCATCGGGTCGACGCGAGTTGCTCTCTTCGCCGGAAGCCACACGGCGAGCAGGGCGACCGCGCTGAGAAGGAAAGGCGTGATGATGAAGGCGACGGGATCCCACGCTTTGACACCAAAGAGGAAGCTGGCCAGGAAGCGAGTGAGCCAGAAAGCTCCGCCTGTGCCGATCACTACCCCAACCAACGTGAGCATCATTCCCTGCCCGATCACCATGTTGCGCAGATTCGAAGCCTGTGCCCCAAGTGCCATGCGAACGCCGAGCTCCTGCGTACGCTGCTGTACCGAGTAGGCCATGACTCCGTAAACTCCGATGGCCGCCATGAGCAAGCCTGCGGACCCGAAGACTGTGAGAAGCAGCATATTGAAGCGCTGACGCGCCGTATTGTGCGCCTCGATCTCCTCCATGGTGCGAATATGCGCAACCGGCAAACCGCCGCTGGCATCGTGAAGAGAAGCAGTGATGGCAGGAACAACTGTGCGCGGATCGACCTGGGTTCGGATGATCCACCAGAGCGGCGCCACTCGTGAATTGAGCGCGGTCTCGAGGTCCGGCATCTGCGCCAGCGGAATGTACATCATAGGAGACGGGATCGCGACTGGGACCGCCATCGTGCGTGTCGCCGACGATGCCGACAACCTCACGGGGGCCTTCAGCAAAGGCTGGTCCGGCGCCGGGTGCGATCTGCATGCGATCCTTGAGCGGATCGCCTTTGGGCCAATACTGGCGGGCCAGGGCCTGGTTGATGATGACGACCCCGGGTGCAGCGGCATCATCCTGTTCCGTGAAACTGCGGCCACGCAACAGCGGAATTTTGAGTGCACTGAAGTAGCGCCAGGAAATGGAATAAAAGCCTGCGTCGCCGGTGAACGGTGAATTTCCTTTGGGACGGCCGACGACATCAAAGATCATGCCAAAACCGCCGGCCATAGGCAGCCCGTTGGTCACGCCCACATCGAGCACTCCCGGAACCGCAAGCACACGATCCGTGCCCTCACGAATGATCTGAGCGACAGGCGCTGTCTTCTGGAAGCGGTCGCCGCTCATGGACATGGCCATGCTGATGACATTGTGGGTCGCAAAGCCAGGATCCACAGCCTGCAATTTAAGGAACGTACGGATGAGCAGAGCTGCTCCAATCACCAGCACAAGTGTGAGGGCCATTTCGCCGATGACCAGCGCAGAGCGGAGCTTGCCATTGCGAAAGCCGACGCCGGAACGGCTTCCGTTTTCGTTGAGCATAGCAGCCAGATTAGGTCGAGAGGCGCTGATTGCGGGGACCAAACCAAAAAGGATTCCGGTGAGAATAGAAACGCCGAGCGTAAAGAGCAGGATGTGGATGTCGAGCGTTACGGCTGAACCATCTTCTCCAATGCGTGGAATGTTGCCGGGGTTAACGCTGAGCAAAAAGCGAACGCCGCCGAACCCAAGAATGAGGCCAAGCAGACCCCCGGCAAGCGAAAGCGTAAGGCTTTCTGTGAGCAGTTGCCGGATGATTTGACTGCGGCCGGCTCCGAGAGCCGCACGGGTAGCAAACTCGCGCTTTCTCGAAGAGGCCCTTGCCAGCAGCAGGTTGGCAACATTGGCGCAGGCAATCAGGAGAACGAAGCCGACAGCGCCCAACAGTACGAGCAGTGGAAAGCGCGTGTCGCCGATCGTCGCCTCCTGGAGTGAGACAACGCCGAATCCGCCATTGGGTGGAAGTGAGTCTTTGCCATAGATACGGCGGTACTCATCCGCAGCGAGCCGTAACCGTGCATTCACCTGCGCCAGAGTCACACCGGGCTTGAGACGCGCTGCCACCGTGAAGTAATGGGCCATGTCCTGCGAATTCATATCGAACTGGAAAGGCACCCAGAGATCTGCCGGAGTATTGGTCACAAACCCGCGGCCAATGACGCCGACAATAAGATATGGCTGCCCATCAAGCTGGATAGTCCTGCCGACGGCCTTCGGGTCGGCCCCGTAGCGACTCTTCCAGAGACCGTAGCTCAGTACCGTGACATGCCCACCGTGTGGACTGTCTTCCGCGGCGGTAAAGGTGCGTCCGGCAATGATCGGAGCGCCGAACAGGCCGAAGTATTCTGCGGAAACGTGAGAGCCCTGCACCTGTTCCGGATGGTCGCCACCAGTGATATTGAGCCCGGCACCGCCGAAGTCGTAGGCCGCGACCTGCTGGAAAATTCCAGTTTGCTGATGCCAGATATTGAACTTCGGGATGTTCGCGCCGGGAAACGATCCCTGTGCGCTGGTATTTCTCATCTCGAACAGTGACTGCGGGTCTGGATATGTCAGCGGCTTAAGCAGCACCGTATTGATGACGGAAAAGACGGCTGTGTTCACTCCGATGCCGACAGCGATGACAAGAATGGCGATAATGGTAAATGCCGGTGTCTTTCCCAGCCCGCGCAGAGCCGAACGCAGGTCGCGCCATACATCTTCCACCATGGGGAAGGAGCGATAGCGCCATACGCGCTCCCGCGTTGCGCGAGGATTTCCAAAGCGCAGACGAGCCTGGCGCCGCGCTTCCTGCGGAGGCAGACCGCGCTCGGCATTCACGTCCTGCTCATGAGCGAGGTGCGACTCGATTTCTTCGGCCAAATCCTGATCTTTCGTTATGCGATGCATGAAGCGGCGTATGGTCATTGGCGTCACTCTCCTGCTGATTTGATCGAGTCACCCAAAATAAGACCAATGGCGCGCGTCATCCTGCGCCAGCGGCCGGCGGCAGCGCTCAGTTCCTTCCGGCCTTTGGCAGTGAGCCGGTAAAACTTTGCCCTGCGGTTGTTTTCGCTCACGCCCCATTCCGAGGACAACCAGCCGCGGTCTTCGAGGCGATGCAGTGCGGGATAGAGCGAGCCCTGCTCCACTTCGAGGGCGTTCTCCGATGTGTGCTCGATGACCTGGGCGATGGTGTGTCCATGGGCCGGACCCATCATCAATGTGCGCAGGATCAGCATGTCCAGGGTGCCCTGCAGAATCTCGCCCGCTTCCGGCGGTTTTTTCGATTCCATTTCCGCCTCCTCCCCTCGAATGACTATGGAAACGTTATACACCACTCGAATGGCTATGGGAAGCGTCAGGGTCCTCGGAGCGAGGCCGGGAGGTGCCGCACCTACGGCGCTCGCGATCATGATCCCCCATTGATACCCAGCCCTTCCGGGCTGGGCTGACGGTTTGGCGTGCCGGCCCTCCGGGCCTAGGGAGCGGCTGGGTTCTCTTCTGCGGGTCTCTCACGCAGGAGCTAATCAAGCGTTGGCATTACCAGCGACCGGTGGAGCAAGCAGTAAAAGAGCTAATTTGGACAAGTCTGAGCTATGCGGGCGACGGATCGGCTCCTTCGCCGCCAAGTAATCGCCGGTTCAAAGCACCGCCGGCGAACAGCATTTCCTCCAGCGCCGCATCCACGGACGCTTGCGCCAGGAGTTTGCCGCCCGAGCTTTCGAACTGAAACTGCGCGCAGCGGCGCATCAGCTCTTTGATGAAGGCGGCGCTGACACCCTTCGTACGCCGAACGATCAGGTCCAGCAGGTCATCCGATATTTGCGAACCGCGCGCGTATAGCTTCGTCAACTTCGCCCGGCCTTCCGCGTCGGGCAACGGAAACTCGATCGCCTGGTCGATCCGGCCCGGGCGCGAGACCAGTGCCGGTTCGATCTGATCCGGACGATTGGTTGTAAGAATAAACAGCACTTCGGAATCTTCGCGGAGTCCATCCATTTCGTTCAGCAGTTTGTTCAGTAAGACCTCCTCGCCTCCGTCTCGCATCTGCGTTCTTTCGCGAGCGATCAGATCCACATCTTCAATCACCATCATCGATGGTTGCAGAAACCGTGCCAGACGGAAATACTCCCCCAACAGCCCGACCTGCTCGGCGGTCACGAGCAGGGTCGTGTGATTGGGCAACTGCGAAGCCAGGTAGTGGATTGTATGGGTCTTGCCTGTTCCTGGCGCACCATAAAACAACAGCCCCTTGCGTGCCTGAAACCGCATGGATTTCAAGGTGTCGCGTGCAGCCATAAAGCCGGCCACGTTGCGATCGAGCATGGCCAGGGTTTTCTGCGGTAGAATCACGTCCTCCCGGCTCACCTTGGCCAGCCGATGCACCTTCACCGAACTGCCACCGCCGAACGGATGGTGATGTGCCTCGAGCGAAATGATGCGACCACGATAGCTCCGGCCCTGACTAATCACTTGCTCGAGTTGGCGAAAGAAATCCTGTGAGAACTGGGCCCCTGGTTCGCCTGCGGGAACCGCAACCTCGACGCCGACACCGGCCTGGAAACCAAATCTCCCACCCGGCGCGAGCATAATCGCGAACGGGCAGACCATGTTCGCGACCCATCCACAAACCGTTTTTCAAACAACGCATCGGCACCGGATCGCCGATATCGATCTCGTCGTATTGCAGTGGACCCACGTCTACCTGGAAGTGAGGACCGCCGAGCATTTGAGCGAAGGTGACACTCTCATGCGGGTTCATTGAGACAAGTCCAACCAGCTCTGTTTGAGGATCCTGTTTCAGCAAGCTTTCCAACCCGGACTGAACATCGATGCGCGCAGTGATAGGGAACTGGCGTCCGGCGGTTGCGATGTCGCGAGCAGAGACCGCGAAATGCTTTAGCAGCTTCTTTTGAAGCTTAGGTCCACTAAAGCCGTGATTGCCGACGGAAAGAGAGAATCCCATGCATCTTTGATACCAGCTTCTGGTGCATGGGTGGTAGCCACCAGTCCCTTTAATTTTTTTCACTTTAACTTTCACGCTAGATGCCAATCCAAACGCGCCAGATGTCAGCCTATTGACGAGTCAGCCGGTTGGCATCGCGCCGTTGGTAAGCTGCGACTGATTAGCAATCAAAGCTCCGAGAAACGCCGGAAAGAGCAAGCAAACCACGCTTTTTATTTAGTCGCTTGCGACGATTTCTCCTGACGATTCACTTTGGCGGAGAACGTGCTTATTCATCTCTCAGCGAGACGCGCATACCCACGCACCTCGTAAATGAGAGATAGCGAGAAAAACCATGAAACGTCTCCTCTTTATGGCCCTCGCCATGGCCTCGATGCTGCATTCCGGCGCGCCGGCGAGTGCCGCGGCGGATGTGGATACCGCGGCGAAGGATACCGGCCACGCGACTGTCAAACCAACTACGGACGCCGCTCATGGCACCGCCGAAGAAGCTAAAAAGACCACCCACGCCACAGGTCACGCTGTGAGCAAGACGGGGCACAGCATTGAGAAGGGCGCCAGCAAGACAGCGGACCAAGGTGAAATATCCAAGCTATTCCACGCTATCCGTCGCTCCGGAGCTCAAGTCGGACGTCTGTTCGACCCCTCCGCCATTTACAGTCGCGGTGCGGCAGTTCGAAACCCCGCGTACCTTAGGCAGGGAAGGATTGCCTATAGCCAAACTCCAGGGGAGGCAGGATTCTGTGAGTATCATCGCTGGGCGGTCGATCCCGGCGTGGCGGTCACCACCGCAATGGTCGAGGCGCTGCGCTCCGGGCATCTTTTCTGCGCGAAAGATCGCTCCCTCAGCGGCCAGTGAATGCTGCAAAGGTAATGTCCTCCTCGCAGGGTTGAGCTGCCGAACGCTGCCGAAGCCGAACTGAGAGGGAAATAGGGCCGCAGGGGCTAAAGCCCTCGTCCTACTGGCCCCTTTTCGGCACGACTGAAGTCGTGCCCTGATACAAAGCACTTTTCGAAATTGGCTCGAAACAGACTGACCCGGACATTCGTTTTGCAGTCATCAATAAAGCCGCATTCACTGCAAAGCAGTTATGGACGGCCTTTCAGCCCCTGCGTGAGCACCCCGTTTCCAAACGAGTCCCGAAGGGACGGCTGAACTTAGCCCAGGACGTTAGTCCTGGGTGCATCATGAAACATGATTGAGTCCCGCAGGGACGGCTGAAGGCGGATTGCGTCGCGGCCCATTCCAGCCGTCCCTTCGGGACTGGGTTGTCCTTTCAAATCCAACCCAGGACGCAGTCCCATAAGCGCTAACCCGTTTGGAGGTGTTTTTCTTCAAAGCTCCCACGAAATCGTCATCCTGAGAGCCTGTGACTTTTTCGATCTTTTCGTGTTTTCTGCGTAGCTAACCGAATGCTTTTCACCCCCCACAAAGCTGTCATCCTGAGCGAAGTGCCGCGACGATTTATTGGTTTTGCGAAAGATTATGGCGACGCATGAAAACCACAAAGTGTTAGGTGCTCTTCCCAGCGGCGCGAATAAAATCAAAAAAGTCACAGCCTCTGAGCGGAGCGCCTCACAGATTTATCGCGTGACACCGTGCTTGATGGCGCGGAGTCGAAGGACCCCGAGGATGCTTATCTTGCCTATGCCGTTCGGAGCTTTTCAACCACCGAAGCCCGCATACAGGATCTTGCTACGGTACCCACCTGATGGTCTTCATAACCCCCAAAGTAGAACAGGCGCTTGCAGCCATAGGCCGCAGCAGTGAAACCTTCCCACGTGCCCTCCTTATGTTGTATGACGCGCAGATACAGGTTGCTGGTGACGCCAATGTAAAGCGTGCCCCTACGGCTGCCGAGAATGTAGATGTAGCTGCCGGACATGGCAAGATGCTAGCAGTTGTTGTTCTCGGAGACCGTGGCCGGTCCGACCGGTGTCGGCTTCTGTGGTTGAGAAGCTCCGAACGGCATAGGCAAGATAAGCATCCTCGGGGTCCTTCGACTCCGCGCCATTAAGTGCGGTGTCCCACGAGAAATCCTTGAGGCACTCCGCTCACGATGACGATTTTATGGGCGTTTTGAAAAAAAACATTCCAAACAAGTTAGCACTTAGGGGACGTAGTCCCTGGGGTGGGATCCGAAAGGACGAACGGTCCCGCAGGGACGGCTGACATAACCGAGTCTTTCAGCCGTCCCTGCGGGAGCGCATGCAAATTAGCGGTTCTCACGCGAACTCTGAAGCCCGTCCCCTTCAATGAATTTGGGGTTTTTCCGCTCTCAAGCGCGGATCATTGACCGGGTGAGGGATGCCTGTCCAGAGTCTCACCGATACTTTCGAGCAACGCGTTCACTGGCCCGTCGACGGCTTCCGTTTCCCGGAGGATGAGCACGTAGTGATCCATATAGACTGGGACCCCATTCAGCGGAACAGCCAGCGCTACCGCTATCACGGAAGCGTCGCTGCGTCCCTGAGCATTGACGAGATTTACGGTTGTGACGTAGAGGCCCAGATGGGCATCAGCCATCTTCTCAACGACGCATCCCTGATGTTGCCTCACCGCTGATTTGAGGCCGTAAAGAAACAAGTTCACTGTATCGGTAGTGGCATCACCGGGGGCGCGCGGCGCTTGAATGTACATCGGTAATTTACAGGCAACCTTCGCTTGGCCAGACGCGGCGCCAACCATCAGAATTGCAAACAGCAAAGCAATCACTCTCACAGTGGCTCCCGGGACAGAAGGCTAATGACCGTGCTTTGATCCTAGAGGAGGAGGCCAGGCTCCCACCTGCACCGAAAGACGCAGTGCCTATCCCCTTTATTTGTAATCTTCGCGGTTTCGGTTGCCTCGGTCTGCAGACACGATCTCGCCTTCACAGTGGTAAATCGACTGCAGACTGGCTAAAGAAGAGTGCGAGCTTGTCCTGTCGCAGGAGGTGTGTACTATGCAGGAACCTGGTCAAGCAATGCGCGGACACGATTCGAAACACCGACAATGACAGAAGTGCATGAAGCCAAATAACTTGCCGCGCGGGCTGCGATCTCCCGCAGTCAACTCCGCGAGCTCTCGTTCCTCAGATGTGGGTGGTTTTTCGTTCCCCTAACACGAAAGATGCACTATCATCCCTGAAAAAGATCTTCCTCCTGTTCATTTTCTGTGAATAGAGAGGGAGAGAGGCAGGCGCCTTCCCGTGAGGAAGACCAAGGCTGCCCGAGGATCTCACCAGCGACAACTGGACAACTGATCAATGGCGCGCGGATGACAAAGACAGATCATCTCCGCCGCTCGATTCAATTTCAAAGTTAGAGGGAGGACAAACGATTGAAAACAATACCTGGTCCGCGCATGATCGTAGGGCTCTTCCTGCTCAGTGCGCTATCTGCTACTGGTCAAACACAGGGCGCCGCAATGGCCCGGTCTTCAGCCCTTCCGACCTCAGTTCACAACGCGCTTGAGAACACAACCAATAAGTATGACTATGATTTCATTGCCAAGGGCTACGTATGGAGCAATAAGCCGCTTAAATCAACTGCCGGCAAGATTTGCCAGACCATGAAAGAACACGCCTTCTCCGAGACTCCCTATGGGATCAACGGCGACCAGGACTGGAACAACTGCCTTACCACTCAGATCCGCAGTATTGGCTACTTGCGCTGGTTACGGAACGGCGGCTTTAAGCCCAACGAAAAAAACCGTGCGAACGCTCAGGCGTATTTGAAGAAGACCTACACCATGGGTCCCTGGGGGAGCTACTCCTTTACCCAGCTGAGCGACGCGGTAAAAGCCACAACAGGCAAAACTATTCCCTAGCTGTTCAATTCTATCTGCCGGGATAATCGCCGCTGGTTGGGTCCTTGTCGGAGACGGACGTTCACCTAGAAGACCTCGATCGCGGCCGCATGACCGGGCGCAGCGGCGATCCTCTGGTCACGCGTGATTCTCCCGCAGTACTTTCCTCGCGCAAGAGCCCGCCGCGCCTGTGCAAGCGCTCTGGAAACCCGGCCTTCGTCGGACGTTCCGCGATCTCTCTTAGCTCGCCGAGCAAATAGTCGGAGAGCGACATGCCCGACATCGCGGCCCTGGCTTTTCAGGCTGCGATGAAGAGCATCCGGGACATTTCGAACCTGGATCCTCCTTGCCACGCGACGAACATAGTTGCATGTGATGCACACGTCAATGCACGGCCCGGTTCGGCCGTCTGGCCGATCGCCTTACTGCTTAACCCCCTGAGGGGCACCGCCACTCCGAGATTGACGGCAGCCGGCCCTGTGAGTCCTTAGTTCACTTTAGAATCAATGGTGTACGGTTGGCTTCTCACGGTCATGGCAGAGGTCAATGGACCGACGGATTGGTAACGAAAAACCGGCTTGAGCCGACAAGGTGCGACTGTACGGCTACCAGCGTCATCGGAAGAATGGAGTAAAACTTCGAACCGGAACAGTTGACTTATCCTGCATGAAGAAAATCGGCTTCCTCTCATTCGGTCATTGGACACCTTCCCCACAGTCACAAACTCGGTCGGCAGCCGATGCGCTCCTGCAGTCCATTGACCTCGCCGTGGAGGCCGAGCGCCTGGGAATGGACGGAGCCTACTTCCGTGTCCATCACTTCGCGCAGCAACTCGCATCACCGTTCCCGCTGCTCGCGGCGGTTGGTGCAAAGACCTCACGGATTGAGATTGGCACCGCTGTGATCGACATGCGGTATGAAAACCCTCACTACATGGCGGAGGATGCCGGCGCTGCGGATCTCATCGCCGGTGGGCGCCTGCAGTTGGGTATCAGTCGCGGTTCTCCAGAGCAGGTGATCGATGGTTGGCGGTATTTTGGCTATCGCCCGGCTGAGGGCGAGAATGATGCAGGCATGGGACGACGGCACGCCGAGGAATTTCTCGAGCTGCTGGGCGGAAAAGGCTTCGCGCGGCCTAACCCGCGTCCGATGTTCCCCAATCCGCCGGGGCTTCTGCGCCTTGAGCCGTACTCTGAACGATTGCGTGATCGGATCTGGTGGGGATCTGCTTCCAACGCGACAGCTGCATGGGCCGCGAAGCTGGGAATGAACCTGCAGACCTCAACCCTCAAATTCGACGAGACCGGCGAGCCGCTCCACCTCCAACAAGCCGCGCAGATTCGCTCTTTCCGTGCAGCCTGGAAGAAGGCTGGCCACGCTCGCACTCCGCGGATCTCCGTCAGCCGCAGTGTCTTCGCGTTGATCGACGACCGTGATCGCGCCTATTTCGGACGCGTCGGTCAGGAAGAGGACAAAATAGGCTTCCTTGACGAAACCACGCGGGCGATCTTCGGCCGTAGCTATGCTGCTGAGCCGGATGTCCTCATCGAGCAGCTAAGAAAGGACGAGGCCATCGCAGAGGCCGACACACTATTGCTAACGGTCCCAAACCAACTAGGCGTTGCCTACAATGTGCATGTCATGGAGGCAATTTTGACTACGGTCGCCCCAGCTCTCAATTGGCGTTAAATCGCCGATACATTGGTTGAGACAATTGATGTTTGCCTCCTCAGTCAGTTTCGATCTTCACAATCTGCTCACGCAACGCAGAGGCCTTGGCAAGAAGGGCATCAGCCTTCTGCCGGGCAGCATCATACTGTGGATGATTTTTGAGGATCATCGAGATGTTCAACGCCTGCCTGCCCTGCTGCTCGGCTAAACTTTCTTCCCGTCTAAGCCGTTGGAGGGTTTGGGAATCAGTCACAGCCATCCAGTTTCCTCTTTCTGCGCCTATCGCGCTTCAATTCTGGAAATCGACAGAGCTGGTCTACCTACCCTGACGATGCTATTTGCATCGGCTGCGAGCTGGCGAACGGTGACGGAGGAATCCTTCGCCTCCAGCACCATAGTAAGGTGTGCATCTCCATGCCAAACAAATCATGGGCGAGATCGAGAAAAGCTCATCTTCCAGGCACTTCATGGAGGCGAGTTTTAGCCTTGCATTCTTCTGGCCATAGCGGCCAGACAGCTTTCGAGGAAGCTCGCCCACACATCAATAATGATTGAAGGAACCGGACCTGCTGCCGATAACCTCCGATGGGTGTCGATTCACGTGTAAGCGAGAAGGTGAGGGCTCGAATGCAACCCCTGGAACATCTTATTTATGCCAGCGTTGCAACCCGGAGGTTCGAAGCATCGCAATTGACTGATCTTCTGCAAAAAGCTCGCTCCGCGAATGAACGTCGCGGCCTCACTGGGATGCTTTTGCATACTGATTCTGACGGCAGTTTTTTTCAAGTGCTGGAAGGCGAGCCCAGGTCAATTGATCAGCTCTTCGAGAGACTCCTTGTGGATAAGCGCCATTCCCATCTCACTACGATTATCAGAGAGCCGATTGTGCGGCGGTCCTTCGACGAATGGACCATGGGTTTCTCCAGCGTCTCGCCGGAAACACTGACTCAAGTACCTGGGCTGAACGACTTTTTCAAAGACGGTTCATGCTTTACCGGGCTCGACGCCGGTCGCGCCAAGAAGCTTCTGGCAGCGTTTGCGGAAGGCCGCTGGCGGACGAAACTCCTCGGTGCAGCGTGAATAGCAGTCTAAGCACCAAAGCGCAGGAAGGCTCGTATCCGATGTTCACCTTCGCCTTTCAGCCAATCGTCGATACGAATGCGCGGGAAGTCCTCTCATACGAAGCGCTCATTCGCGGACCGGGCAATGAGCCTGCTTACCAAATATTGCAGCAGGTATCCGCCGATAGACTGTTTGCATTTGACCAGAGGGTCCGCGTTGAAGCAATTTATCTAGCCATGCGGCTGCGGCTCAATTGCCAGCTCAACCTCAATTTTTTGCCGCAGAGCTTAGACTCCTCGCCGGAATCCATTCTCGCTACTTTGGAGGCAGCCGACCGGGCTAGTCTGCCGATCAACCGCATCGTCCTCGAAGTCGTGGAAGGCGAGATCATCCACGACCACTCCCGTTTCACCGGCCTCATCAACAAGTTTCGCGGCCTTGGTCTAAAGGTGGCTATCGATGATTTTGGCGCCGGATATTCCGGTCTCAACTTGCTTGCCGACTTCCAGCCTGACCAGGTAAAACTGGATATGAAACTGATCCGAGGCATAGAGTGTCATGGCCCACGCCAGTCCATCGTTCAGGCAATCGACAGGATGTGTTTCGATCTTGGAATCGACGTAATTGCGGAGGGAGTTGAGACCGAAGAGGAGTATGCTTGGCTGACAAGTCAGGGGATACACCTGTTTCAGGGATACCTCTTTGCAAAGCCTGCTTTCGAACACTTTCCAACAGTCCATTACCCCCAAAGCGTGAATTCGCGGAACACCGCGAAACTACCGGCGCACCATTAAAGTCTCCGTTGGTCCCAGGATTACCTTGTCCGGGATTACGGGTTTGGCGAACACTGCCGGCGAAAGGAGAGGACTTCGCCCTGTGTTTCGAAAAACCGCACCTCAGCGGCTGTTGATGACTGCAAAGCTAATGTCCGGGTCAGTCTGTTTCGGGCCAATTCGAAAAGTGTTTGTATCAGGGCACGACTTTAAAGTCGGGCCGTAAAGGTCCAGTAGGACGAGGGCTTTAAGCCCCTGAGGTAAGTCTTCCTTTTCTGAAGGTACGGGCTTCAGCCCGTACATACATTGGAAACGGGGTGCTCACGCAGGGGCTTTAAGCCCTGAGGGCAACGCGTTCCACAGAGCATCGCCGAGTGAGCCTGCGCTTTCTTTCCTGTTCTCACGCAGACTCTTTAGCCCCTGCGGCGCTATTTCCCTCTCAGTTCGGCGTCGGCAGCTCAGACAGTCTTCCGCGCCTCTTTATGCCAGTGAAGCCGCATGAAATATATCGGCGCCACCAGGTTCAACAGGAAACCTGGGAGAGATCTGCGGTCGCACCCGCTTAACCAAAGAATGAGCAGCCCGCGAAGGCGCAACTACGCTCTGGGTACGAAAGACCTTGTACCATTGGTGTCGAAATGCGGGTGGTGTCCTTGAACGAAACCGGAATTGACCGCAAAATCGCCCTGGAACGTCGCGAAGCATATTGCTGACCAACTGCCACACCGCAGCTGGGCCAGGGGCTCGGTCTGAAGGGCAGATGCCGGCCTGCTAGGAGAGCGAACCATGCGGAGCTGTGCAAATGACTGCTTTGCCAAGACGGTAGTGAAGCGGAGCCTTCTCGCGCACCGAGTCCACTTTGGCCGCCATCTAGCGTCGCAATGGTTGTCATGTCCGCTGGAGTCAGAGCATGGAGACCTTTTTCGAGACTCGCCGAGCCCGCGTCAAGCGAAGGAATCCGGACTGCTAAAGGATGTTTCTTTTTGACCGATACTATCTTTGTCTAATTGCGTTCCACCTGCGTTGGGCATATTGGGACCTCGACTCATTCGGAACAGGTATGTGGGCGCCAGCTTCTCAAACAATTCTGCGCGCCGGAATTTGCGACCGGCGCTTTCCGCAGAGGCATTAGCCGTCAATCCCTCGCCACTGCCCCCGCCGCGGCGCCGGTCAAACATTGGAGTCGCCTGAATGACGAGCAACCACCCATCGCGTGATACGCCACCCTTCGCCGAAATGGATGTGCTCTGGATTACCGCTGGACTTGGCTGTGACGGCGATACCATTTCCATGACCGCGGCCACGCAGCCAAGCCTCGAGGATATTCTTCTCGGTGGCATACCCTGGATTCCCAAAGTAAATTTCCATAATCCATGCCTCGCCTACGAGAACGGCGAAGACTTCCTGAAGCCGTTTCATCGCGCAGCCGCAGGTGACCTCTCCCCGTTCATTCTGGTGATCGAAGGATCGATTCCTAACGAAAAGAACAAGTCCGAAGGGTACTGGGCGGCCCTTGGGACAGATCAGAAAACCGGCCAACCTATCCTTACCTGCGATTGGATCGACCGTCTGAGTTCGAAGGCCTGGGCCGTCGTTGCTGCCGGGACGTGCGCAACTTACGGCGGCATTCATGCGATGGAGGGAAATCCCACAGGGTGCATGGGGCTGCCGGATTACCTGGGGTGGAAATGGAGATCGACGGCCGGCATCCCTCTCGTCTGCGTCCCTGGATGTCCGGTGCAACCGGATAATTTCATGGAGACGCTACTTTATTTGCTGCATATGGCGACCGGCAGGGCGCACATGATCCCCCTCGACGAGTGTCTGCGCCCTACCTGGCTTTTCGGTCAGACGGTCCATGAAGGGTGTGACCGGGGTGGCTACTATGAGCAGGCCGACTTCGCGACCAGGTACGGCGAGACTCAATGCATCGTGAAGCTGGGGTGTTGGGGACCAGTTGTCCAGTGCAACGTTGGGAAGCGTGGTTGGATGGCAGGCATAGGCGGCTGCCCCAACATAGGCGGCATTTGTATCGGCTGTACCATGCCCGGGTTTCCCGATAAATTTATGCCCTTCATGAACCAACCACCCGGTTCCTTGCTATCCGCCAGCGCAGTCGCCACTTACGGAAAAGCAATCCACGCTCTGCGCAGGTTTACCCAGGCCTCGCTCAATAAAGAGCCGAGCTGGAGAAAGAGATGAGCGGAGAAACCAACACAACATAATCCCCGGCGACGCGATCAGTTGGGAACCTGAGATAGGTGAAAGTCCACGAGGACTCGGCTTGCGGCAAGAACTTACAGCGCTCTCGCAATCGGATCAAACGACGTTCGATCTGGCCAGCGTCGAGGCCACACTCAATGTGCTGGCCGACGTGTTCGGTCCGCACGATCCATCGAGTCCGGCATCCCTCCCTGGCCAACCTGATGCGACTAACCCGTTCAGTGAGGAAAGCAAATATCGTTCACTCATCGACCGGCTCCCTGCGGTTGTCTTCATGGCCTCCCTCGAGGGTGGCATCGGCGATGCCTACGTAAGTCCTCAAATCGAAGCCAGCCTGGGATACTCGCAGAACGAATGGCTGGCAGATCCCATTCGCTGGTACCAGCACATACATCCGGATGACAAGGAAAGATGGAGTACAGAGGCCGCGGAAATGTTTGTTTCCGGGAGGCCGCTCAAATCGATTTACCGGGTAATCGCGCGCGATGGCAGGGTGGTTTGGTTTCAATGCGAAGCCAGCATGCTCAGGCGGGACGATGGCAGGCCTTGTGCCATTCACGGAGTGGGTTTTGATATTACCAGGCTCAAAGAAAGTGAACTGACGTTATACCAGAAGAACAGGCAGCTTGAGTTACTGAAAGACGTGGCCACCACAGCTAACCAGGTAACCACCATTGCCGAAGCAATGCAATTCGCCGTCGAGCGGGTTTGTGACTTTACCGGTTGGCCGCTGGGGCATGCCTGCTTAGCCTCCCCGGGGAAGAAGCATTTGGTTTCTTCCCCTATTTGGAGTTCCACACCAGAAGATCGCTTCCAGGCTTTCCGCGCAGTTTCTGAGTCTGGTGAATTTTCTGTAGGAGCGGACCTTCTCGCTAAAGTCGTTGCCAACGCACGGCCTATTTGGGTCAGAGATGTGGCGAGCGAGGCGAACTTCACCCGGCACTCGGTAGCGGAACAAGCCGGGATCAAGTCGGCATTCGCCTTTCCAGTGCTGAGTGGAAGCGAGGTGATCGCCGTGCTGGAGTTTTTCGCGGTCGACTGCCAGGATCGAGACGATTCGCTTCTGGAAGTAATGGCGCTGGTCGGCAACCAGCTCGGCCAGGTTGTGGACCGTACCAAACGGATGGCCACCGAAGGTAAGTTTCGCGAGCTATTGGAAGCCGCGCCAGACGCGATGCTGGTGGTGAATCGAGAGGGGAAGATTGTTTTAGTCAATGCCCAGATGGAGAGCTCGTTTGGCTACCGGCGAGAAGAGCTGATCGGGCAGACGATGGAGAGGTTGATGCCGGAACGCTTCCAGGCCAGCCATCCAGGGCACCGCTCGGTGTTTTTTTCCGATCCACGGGTGCGGCCCATGGGAGCCGGAATAGAACTCTACGGCTTGCGTAAGGACGGTACGGAGTTTCCGATTGAGATCAGCCTCAGCCCATTGGAGACTGAGGAGGGAACCCTGGTTGTTTCCGCTGTCCGCGACATCACCGAGCGGAAGCGCTATGACCGGCGGCTGGAAGTTGCGGCCGCAGAGGCGGAGGCGGCCAGCCGCGCCAAGAGTTTGTTCCTATCGACCGTCTCCCACGAGATACGTACACCGATGAACGCTATTCTTGGCTACGCGCAATTGATGTCGCGGGATCCGGAATTGGGAACCGACGCGAAAGCGAATCTCAAGATTATCTGCCAGAGCGGCGAGCATCTGATCACGCTCATCACCGGCATTCTGGACATGTCCAAGATCGAGGCCGGCCGCATCGAGCTCTATCCGACGACATTCAATTTTTCCCGGTTGGTCGATAACCTCGCATCGATGTTCCGCTTGTGGGCGCAGGCAAAGGCACTGCGATTCGAAGTAGGCGTGGATGGGGAATCTGTAACTTACGTTGTGGCGGATGAAGGCAAGATACGCCAGGTGCTGATCAACCTTCTGGGCAATGCGATCAAATTTACCGCTCGAGGCCATGTCACGCTGCACATCACACTGGAGCGAAGGAGCGCCAATCGGCTTTGGTTGGCAGCCCAGGTGGAGGACACTGGTCCGGGCATTGCCGATGAGCAGCAAGGCAAGTTGTTCCAGCCGTTCAGCCAGATCAAGCGTGGTCTTGAAGAGCAGGAAGGAACGGGTTTGGGACTGGCCATTGCCCGGAGCTACGCGCGATTGATGGGAGGGGACATAACGCTAACGAGCCGTTTAGGCGAGGGCTCGATGTTCCGCTTCGAAATGCCAATCGAGCCCGACCCGGCTATGGAGCACGTAGGAGAGAGGGCTCCCCACGAAAGCCAGAAAGACGCGATCGAGCAGCTGTATCCGGTGGCCGCGTTACCGCACGCGGTGAGCCCGGAACAACTCAAGAAACTGCCTTGGGAGTTGATCCATCAATTGCAGGATGCGGTTCAAAAAGGCGAGAAGGACCGTTTGGATCACCTGGTCCAGAGAGTCGAGGAGTATGACCAACAGGCCGCGAGGGCGTTAGAGGAATTTGCAAAAAACTACCAGTACGATGACCTGACTCGTTTGTTGGCAGAGACAAAGCTCGAAATGACAGCGATGAAGCACAACCCATGACACCTACTGAAAAAGCGAACATCATGGTGGTCGATGATCAACCCGCCAATCTAAGGCTATTGGAAGACATGCTGAAAGTGCATGGTTATAAGATACGTTCGTTTCCCAGGGGACGTTTGGCACTCGCGGCCGCTGCCCAGAATCCCCCCGACTTGTTTCTACTGGATATCAATATGCCGGAGATGAATGGCTACGAGGTGTGCGAGCGGTTGAAAACCGACCCGGAGCTTTCGGCTGTCCCCGTGATCTTCCTCAGTGCACTCCACGCCACCGAAGACAAGGTCAAAGCCTTTCATAGCGGCGGTGCGGACTACATTAGTAAGCCTTTCCAGGTGGAAGAGGTGCAGGCTCGTATCGATACTCACCTTAAACTGCATGAGCTGCAGCAAGTATTGAAGCGGCAGAACGATCAATTGGAAGAGCTGGTAGACCAGAGAACCAGGCAACTCCAGGTTGCGGTGCAACGAATCAGGTCGATGTACGATCAAACCTTGCGCGCGTTAGGCGGAGCCCTGGATCTGCGCGATAACGAAACCGCCGGTCATTCCCAGCGTGTAACCCTCTACTCCCTGGAGATTGGCCGAGCCATGGCTTGCAGTGAGGAAGAGCTTGGAGAACTTGCTCTCGGCGCATCGCTCCACGATATCGGCAAAATAGGTATCCCGGATGCGATTCTGCTGAAGCCAGGAAAGCTGAGCCCAAAAGAGACCGAGATCATGCGCAGGCATGTGAACATCAGCTATGACCTGGTGAGTCAACATATGTTCCTCTCGCGCGCCGCTCAAATGGTGCTCACCCATCACGAGTCCTACGATGGGAGGGGCTACCCGCAGGGATTGATGGGAACGGAAATCCCGCTGGGGGCCAGGATTTTTGCCGTCGCGGATACTTTGGACGCGATGACCTCAGATCGGCCTTATCGCGCCGCCCTGTCATACCAGGTCGCGCGAGAAGAAATTGTGCGCTGCTCCGGATCCCAGTTCGACCCCGATGTAGTGGAGGCCTTTCTTCGCATTCCGGAGGAAATCTGGACACGCATTCGAGCTGAATCCGATTTGGACACCTATTCGCATCGAATCCGATCATGTTTCACATCACTCTAGGTTTACGCCAGGGGTGGAAGGAACTCCCCGATCACTCTGCCGCCCTTGGGCGTTCGTCGGGTACACGAGAAAACCGGTTCGGCAAGCGGCGCGGGCCGCTTTTCTCCAGGATCTCCAGCAGTTTACTTTGCTCGATCGTTACCTCTCGAATTTCGTCGCAGTCGGGAATGTTCCGCTGCATGGAGAGGCTCACGCTGAGATCTCTAAGGGATGTGGCGGACACAACGTGCTCGTAGTTCAACCTAAACCAATATTCTTGACCCATTTCGGCCAGGAACGAAACGGAGGGGCTGATCTCGCCCGATTGCATCGCCAGTTCATGCTGCCCGGGATGCAAATAGAAGGTTGCGCTCTCGTAAGGCGTCAGGGAAACAACTGGATTCCCATCAGCAAACAACGAGGTCTCGACCAATAATCTACCTTGACGGTAGACGTGGACGGTAGCAACTTTGGTCGAATCGATCGATTGCGTGAAGCCAGCCAGGGATGTGAAGACAAAAATTGCGGCAAAAATGCGGGAGACCATTGGGTACCTCCGTACGCGGCAGCTTCATCGGCGCTCCAGAACAGGCAGTCGCGTTTCTGAGGAGGCAGCAGCGTCGAGAAGTATTACGGCTTGTCTGCCTGTTCCAGTCATGGCGACAAGGTGGCATGAACGGGCAAACGCTTTTGATTCGCGGACTTGGCCAGGATCAGGAAGCATCCATAAGTCTTTGAAAATGGGGGGGCCGTCACACGGAAGCGGCGGCGTCACATTTCGCGCCCGGTTTCGAGAACGGCAGCGGTGGCCACGGCTGCTGCTTGAGGGGACTCTCGCGACCCGGCATTACAGCATTTGTGCCTGCAGATAAAGGGTTCCTGTATAGCTTCCCGCGGGAAGAGGGGGCAAACCTTTTAGGTTGATCTCCATGTTCAATGTGTCGGTGCGAGAGCCGGTACTGCCGGCTAGAAAAAGCTCGCAATAGAGCAGCAGGCTGGCGCCGGCAATTGGATTGCTCTGCGTGAATGGGGTGTATATCCGGTTTGGTCCAGCAGACAGTTGGCCGAGCACGGCCGAAGAGGGGATGTAAACGGGTGGAGAGCCGCCGGTCAGGGCCGCGCCGGCGGCGGAGAAATAACCATAAAGGTTGAGCGCGGAGACGCGGCTGTGCCCCGTCCAGGCCGTGGTCACCACGACACCGCTGTCAGCGGCGGCTTCGCCGTCTGACACCAGCGAGAAGCTGACCAGCGCGGGAGAGGTGGTCACGGTTACCGAGCCGCCGCCGGTGACTGCCGGCCACACTCGACCCTTGCTAACAGGAATCGCTTGCGACCCTGCTTGCCCTGTTGCAAAGCAAAGGAAGAGACAGAGCGTAAGACCAATTCTGATCATCTTCACATCCAGGCTTCTTTCTGCCAATCGTTTGCAGGCTACGGTGTTCCCTGTGCGGGAACCGCTGCAACCCGCTTAACAATAATCAATGCCCCCGGTTCCTCCGCATTTCTGGTTGCCATTACGCTCGAGGGTGCTGACTCCACTTCATAAATGCCACCATTCAGAAATTTGTCTGTCAGTACCTGCAGAGTATGCGCGTGTGGAGTCCGCTCCCGCAGGAAGAATCGCCCATCAGAATCCGTAAATACCGGCACTTTATCGATCAGCAGTGCAGCCCCGGCGACCGGCTCACCTTTGGCATCCACTACGCGCCCGCGCAGGATACTGCTTCCGATGGAGTAGCGCTGCGCTGAACCCCCGACGCCCGCGGCCCGGTGCGTCATGACCCCGGAAGCGTCTGCGGTGTAGCGGAGGCTGCCGTCCGGCGCCACAAAGCTTGCGCCGTGCAAGGCGATGCCACGGAACAGATGAACCTGCAGATCCACAATCATCGCCTGCACAAACGGCGACGCATTCCGCTCCGGAACGTAGTACGTCTCATACTGCGCGCTTACGGAGACGAGGTTGGAGAGAAATCCGCCGCCGAAGGAAATTGAGGTTTGTTCGTGCGAACGGCTGATCACCTCAATCACGTTCCATCGGGGGGTGAGGATCTCGGAGACGTTGGCGATAAACGACCGCGTTTTGGCGCCGTTGTCGGGCCGGCTTTCCAGGTAGCTCGCCGTGGCGTGCACGCGATGAGTGAAGTCTCTGCCAGCCGTGTATGCCGTGGAGTTATTCGAATTACCGAGGTAGGTTGAGTGAAAGAAAGAGGCAAGCAAAGTTACGCCGGCAAGGTTGAGGTTGGCTGTGCCCTGATCGATGGAGCTGCGTGCACTATTTTGCGAGTTACTGATCGGCGAGAGAAAGTTTTGCCGCGCCCCGGTCACGCTGAAGTACTTCGCGGGCTTGAGCGTAATCGCCACGTTCTCACGGTCAGGTTCGCTTTGCAGGGGCGCTTCCACCACAGCGCGGTGAAACTGGTTGCCGGCTTCAATGTAGGCGGTTTGCACGATGATCCATTTCCTCCGGAAATCGATGCTGGCGGCGCCATAAGGCTGGTTCGCGCCCACGCCCCCTGAGATGCCCATCTTCAACCTGTCAGCCGGCTCCCAATCCACGCCTTCGATTGCGGTGGTTTGGCGGGAAAAGATCATCTTCGAAGAGATGGCGAGGTCCGGTGCCAGGCGCCGGTCAAGAAATAGGATGAGGGCCGGGTTTTCCGCGCGAGCTGCTTCGAACAGCGGGCTGTTGAATCCGGTGGAGGTGGCTCCGGCGAAAGCCATCAGGCCGGTGTTCCTCAGCGTGGTCATCACCCCGGCTCCCTGAGCTATCACGTAATGGCTGGTGTCGAAAATGTCAGTCGGCAACACGAAATGGATGTAGTCATCTCCGGCGATCCAGGTGGATCGTCCCGCGACCTTGGTGAGATTCGCGCCGCCGACAAACCGGCCGGCCACCGTTCCTACGCCCAGCGAAGCTCGATAACTCGGGGCGCGCATGGAGAGGGATCCGCCCTGTGCCTGGTAGAGACTCGACGCGCCTCCATTCACCTCGAACACCTGGCCTGTCAACCTGGAAGCAAGGGTCACGATCAGCAAGACTATGCAGGAGAGTCGCACGCCACACGCCGCCCATCGGTAAAACCACAATCATTTGCCGCGAGTGCCGAGCGGCTGTTTCAAAGTGAAGTGCTGAAAACGAAACTGCAGCGTATCTGGCGGTTGCTTTTCGTCCCAGCTCAGTTCCAGGTGCCGCCGGCCCAGGGGAAGGAGCGGAAATCCGGCAGTACTCTCTGAGACATGAGGACCGGTAATGCGCACCTCCTGTACCCGAACCAGGCTAAGGCCGCGGTTCTCCACATCGCAGACGATCTTCTTTGTCCCGGCATCCCAAGTGGCCGACGCGATGTTGATTTCTTCTTTGTTCAGAGGCTTCTTTTGGTAGAGATAAACGGTGTGGGGAAGCATGATGCGCACGTCCATGCCTGGTTCATGTTGCGTAGAGGAGAAAGTGGAATAAACCGTGAACCAGGCCGGCAATTGGTCCGCATGGGCCTTATAGAAGACGTAATAGGTTTGGCCCGGTTCGAGCCGTGCGCTCATGGCCGAGAGCTCAACATGAATGCTTCGATCGAGTGGGCGAAATACGCCTTGGCCATCTGGTGTGATGCTGAAGCTTTCGGGTTCCATCACGACGACCATGGGTGTCAGCGTGCCGTTGGTGAGGGTGAACATTCCGTCGGCTTTTCCGCCGTACTCGGAAATTACCGGCTGCACGGTCTGGGCGATCGCAAGAGTTCCCAGCAACAACCAGGCAAAGCCGAACAGGACCACACGCGGCAAACCTTCTCCTCCTCATCCGATGAGGAGCGCGGTATTTGCGGATACTGCGCTCCTAAGGGGAAACTACGCATTGGGCAGAGGCTGGGGACTGAGGCACCGGCATCGCGATCAATGGTTGTGTCATTCCTGGACGAGCTATAGGGCTTGTGCCTGAATATTCAGTGTGCCTGTATAGGTGCCCGCGGGCAGCTGCGGTTGGCTCGCCAGGTTGATTTCGAGCAGCAGGTTATCTGTCCGGCTTGCTGTTTGATTGCTGCTGGTGAGCGGCAAAGAGAACAATGTCAACCCCGCTCCTGCCGGGCCCAGGGGTGCGGTTTGTGTAAATGGTGTGAAGGTTGTTGGGGTTCCTGTCGTTACCTGACCCAATACTTCCGACGCGGGAATATTCGTTGGCGTGGTGGCTCCGTCGGTGAGGGCAGCGGTCGCGCTGGAAAAGTAGCCAACCAGCGTGACTGCCGTGCGGCCCCCATTCAGCACCCAGGCGGTGGTGATCGCTACGGGCGACGATCCGGTTGCCACGCCGCCAGACACCAGGGGAATAGAAACCGCCCTGGGGGTCGCTGCGACCGTCAGCGACTCCGTCAGGGTGGCTCTCAGCGCCACGCTTGCGGTGTTGGAATTCAATTGACAGACAGCCGTCTGGGTGGCCAGGGTGAGCAGAGCAAGCACAGATATCAGCTTCGGGGACGCTGCGTTCTTAATATTGGACATAGCCATTACTCCTTGGGTCATGCACGGGGTCGATCTCGATCGTAGACAACAGGCTTGTACGAAAACGGAGGCTGCCAATGACGCAGGGGCGCCCCCAACCGGAATGGTTCCTGGAAGACTTATCGTCCCGCGACCGGGATACTTTACGTTTCGGTCAGCCGGGACGCTTCAACGGCTTTAGAGGCTGCGGAAAAACCGAATTCTTTCAAGGGGGCGGCCTTCAGGCCATCCATAAACTGCTTTGTAGTGAGTGCGGCTTTAGCCGCTGAGGGAGCGATTTTCTTCAACCGAGACTTTTTCCGCAGCCTCTCATGCCCTCTCTGAGTATTCGCCTGATCTGACCCATGAGCGGTTTGCGGCTTTGGGATTGAATCCGATTAGAATGACGTTTGCCGCCTTCGCACTGTGGAAGCCGCGGTCGCAGGGAAATTCAAAAAATAGTTTGCGAGGCACCTTATCCACCGGATCCTGCTCGGTATCCTTGTTCTGGTCACGGTTTCGAGGCTGTACGCCCAGACGCCCGCCCTCACCACGGAGTGGATAGCTGGTCCGGGAAACAAGGTTGACGACGTGCCCTCGTTTGTCTGGCTTCAAGACGGCACAGCGATTCTTGACGATCTGCGGCTACCGGCATCACAACAAACATTCGAGCGTCTCGACCCGGTCACGGCAAAACGGCATCCGGTTCTGGACATGAAACGGGCCGTGGCCTCGCTCAAATCGATCGCGCCCGAAGTTGATATTCGCGGCGCGCTCCCCTGGCCAGTCGCGTTTAACAGCGCGGGCAAGCAGGCGCTCTACCTCTTCGCCGGGGACCTCTTTCTGCTCGATCTGGACTCGTCCGCTTTCTTCCGGATAACCCGAACGCCGGAGGACGAAAAGGACCCTCAGTTCTCCCCCGATGGACATTTCGTCTCCTTCGTCCGCGCCAACGATCTCTACATCTGGGATCCAGCCGCAAAGAAGGAGACGCAGCTCACTCACGATGGTTCGCAAACAACCTTGAATGGCACACTCTCCTGGGTTTATTGGGAAGAGGTCTTTGGCCGTCACGACACTGGCTATTGGTGGTCGCCCGATTCGCAATCAATCGCCTATCTGCAGACCGATGAAGCGGGTGTGCCGGTGAGCACGTTTGTCGATTTTTCACCGGCCAATCCTCGTTTGATCCATCAGACATACCCCAGGCCCGGCGATCACAACCCGGTCGTGCGGGTGGGCGTCATTGCCGTAGATTCTGCCTCGAACCATTGGATCCCCGTTAGGGATAAGCCCTATGAGTGGCTGTTACGCGTGAACTGGCTGCCCGATGGAAAGCACCTCAGCTTCAAGACCCTGGATCACAGCCAAAGAGAACTGGGACTGTATCTTTCCGATCGCGAGGGAAGCGACGTGAAGCGATTGCTCACGGAGACCGACCCCGCATGGGTGAATGTAAACGACGATCTCTATTTCCTGCGCGACGGACACTTCCTCTGGGCTTCGGAACGCGATGGCTTCATGCACCTCTATCGCTATGCTGCCGACGGAACCCTGGTCAACCAGGTGACCAGGGGCGACTGGGCCTATCGTCTCCTCCCACGGCGGAGCCTTCTGGGTGCACCAGGGAGTTGTCGGCATCGATCAAGCCAGGAACTGGATCTATTTCACTGCGCTTAAGGATGGTTCGGTGGAGCGCCAGCTATACCGGATCGATAGCGACGGCAGCGGCCTGAAACGGATCTCCACGGAGCCGGGAACCCATGCGATTGAGATGTCGCCAGACGCTACCTATTACTTCGACACCTACTCGAATATCCGTAGTCTTCCGTCGTTACGGCTGCACGCTGCGAACGGAGACCTGAAAGCAACCATCGCGCCACCACGGCCAGAGCTTCTGCCCCGCGACTTGCAGTATCCTCAGCTGTCGACCATCCCGGCGGCGGACGGCTTTGCCATGCCCGCGCAGGTATTGAAGCCTAAAGGTTTCGACCCCACCCACCGGTATCCCGTGATCCTGCACGTGTACGGCGGTCCCTCCGCGCCAACAGTTAAAGACGCATGGCAGAACGAAACCCTTTTTGACAACGTGCTGGCCAACCAGGGTTATATTGCGGTGGCAATCGATAACCGCGCTGCCACGGCGATCAGTAAGACACTTGAGAACACCCTCGCAGCAAGCCCGGGCGCCGGAGAAACCGCGGACCTGGTTGCCGGCATTCGCTGGCTGAAGGCGCAGCCCTGGGTCGATGGTAGCCGCGTGGGCGTCTGGGGTTGGAGTGGAGGCGGGACGGTAACGCTCAACCTGATGACCAGGTCACGGGAATTCAAAGCCGGCATCGCCGGAGCGCCCGTGACCGACTGGCGTTTCTACGATTCCAAGTGGGGCGAGTCGTTGCTGCAGTTGCCGCAGAATAATCCGGCAGGCTACGACAGCGCGTCGCTCATCCCCCGTGCGCGCGATCTGCATGGCTATCTCATGCTGATGTACGGCACCTACGACGACAATGTTCATCCGCAGAACGAAGAGGCGTTTATGAATGCCTTGATCGCTGCCGGCAAGCCTTACCAGGTCGAGCTTTTCCCTATGCGCAAACATGGATTCGTCGACATACCGGCTTTGCTGCAGCGATACAACGCCATGCTTGCATTCTGGGAGAAGAATCTCTAAGAGGCAGTTCGTCCGGCCGCGTGGAGGCTGAGGCTCTTGCCATCGCGCGGGAGACGGATGACAAAGGTTGTGCCCTTACCCTGCTCAGTTTCGAAATGAATGGTTCCCCCGTGTTTGTTGACGATCACGGAGCGCGCGATGGCCAGTCCCTGTCCGGTTCCTTTACCGATTTCTTTGGTGGTGAAGAAAGGATCGAAGATTCTGGCTTGTATGCTCTCCGGGATTCCAGGGCCCGTATCCTGAATTCGGACCTCGTCCCACTCCGGGCAATGTCGGGTTTGCACTTTGATTTTGCCCTTCTCCGAACCGCTTTCTCCAATGACATCGGCAATTGCGTGTGCGGCGTTGACGATCAAGATCAGGATTACCTGATTGAACTCGCCGGGGAGGCAGGAGACTTTTGGCAACGATGGATCGTAGTCGGTTTCCAGGTCAGCCACGTACTTCCACTCGTTGCGCGCTACCGTAATTGTGCTGTCGATGGCGCGATTCAAGTCGAGGTCGACCTTTTCTTTCGTGCCCGGGTGGGAAAAGTCTTTCATTGCGCCCACCAACGTAGCTACCCGGTTCACGCCCTCGAGGGTCTCATCGATGGCCTTGGGAATCTCTTTGAGCAGGTAGCCAAGGTCGGCCTTGTCAACTGCCGCTGAGACCTCTCCCACCGTTTCGCTGAAGAACTCGGGGCCTTTCGCCGCTGCCAACAGCCGGCCGTATTGTGAGAACAGAAGTTTCAGATCCGCGAAACTATCTTTCAGAAACCGGACGTTGTCTCCGATGTACTGCGTAGGTGTATTGATCTCGTGCGCGATCCCCGCCGCGAGTTGACCGATGGACTCGAGTTTCTGCGCCTGGCGCAGTTGTTCTTCGAGCGCCATTCTTTTGGTGATATCCGCGCCGACGATAAGGATTCCGGTAGAACTTTCCCTATGGAGGTGAATCGCTTTCAGCCCGAGAAACCGGACCATTCCGTGTTTTTCTAACCTGATGCCGTCAAGGCTGTGAGCTGCCGGCTCCCGGACATAACCTGCGATGCGGGAACTTATGTCGGTCGTGAGCCACTTCACTCCACAGTTATCCAGAGTCTTGCCCAGGACAAAGGCTTCCTCCCATCCCAGAATCCTGGTTGCCGCTTTGTTCCATTGTTGAATGCGGCCATTCGCGTCCAGCCCGATCACCAGCGATGGGATGGAATTCAAAAGGACCTTGGTATCCCGATGAGCCTGGTCTAAGACTTCGACCCCTCGCCTTCGTGCTCCGGCTTCCACCGACATACGCGTATTAAAGAACAAGGCCCCTATCACGCAGACAAGCAGCACGGTTCCTAGTACTGCCTGCATTTGCAACACGCCGTCAATGGATGCCAGCTCGGCCCTTAAGTCATACCCCAGGCCGCTCTGCAGCGTTTCTAAAGCGCTCTGGATTTCCTTATTTTGTGGCGCTGGTTCCTTCAAGTCCCGCTGGAGCGTTTGAGGGTGCGTGACGCTGGCGTCCGCCGCTGGCGGGTAAGCAGTCTTTGACCGCGATTGCAGGTCGTCGATCCGGCGCTGCAAAGAGATAATCTGTTGATGACCAATCCTCACATTCTTGAGTATGGTTCGCGCGGCCCACTGCATGATCGTCAATAGCCCCATCAAGCCAAGCACGACAATCATAAGACTGGTTTTTATCGATCTGAAAAATGACTGACCGGGCTTGGTCGCCTCACCTCGTATTCCTTGCATTCCCTGCATTCCTTTGGGCCGGTGCTCTCATAGCGAGCATGCGTGGTCCTGGCTACCAAGTCATCGGCATTGCATGCGGTTTACTTCATTCAGGCCAGGATCCAATGGGGTTGCCGGGGTAGCTTGGACGCTTCGTGCGGGGAGCGGTACCAGGTCCTGGCCGTTCTGCGGCAAGCCAGGAAGGCGCTCTGCGACCAGGCGTCGCGCCCTGCGTGAACAGTCCAAAAAACGTACGCACCGCGTATTTGCTCTCTCGGAATAACCGGCAAAATTCCTGAAGACAACGGCGTAAGACCGGCCCAGGAAGGCATTTCAGGGTAGATTTCATGAAACCCGGGAAAGCACCGTCCGTACCCTTTGTGCCCCGTTTCGGTGAGGGTGCGCCGCGATCCTATTCCGGTAGGATGGGAACTTACTGGGCTAAAAAGCCCAAAAGTCCTGGAGGTAGCTCTGCACAACCATAGGCTGGTTTGTGGTCATTGCGCGGTGGCTACCTATCCCGGTGTTAAGCAATCCTTCAAGGCGATGCTTCGGCAACGGATCGCGGCCGCCATTCTATGCATGTTGGCCCCGCTCAGTTTCGGGCAGCGCGCTTCCATGCAGAGTTTTCAAATCCCGAGTCACGGAGCGCTTCTGAATGCGTTCGTTTACGTTGCCGCGGGCCCAGGCCCACACCCGGCAGTGGTGCTGCTGCATGGGTTTCCAGGTAACGAGCGCAATCTTGATCTGGCCCAGGATATTCGCAGTGCCGGTTGGGATGTTCTTTACTTTGATTACCGTGGCTCCTGGGGCTCTCTCGGTGACTTCTCCTTCTCCCACGGAATCGAAGACACGGCGGCCGCAATCGATTATCTGCGTTCTGCCCCAATGGCAAGGATCTTGCGGCTGGACCCGTCGCGTATTGTTCTCATCGGACACAGCCTGGGCGGCTTCATGGCAGTGCAAGCCGCGGCTGCCGACCCGGGGATCGCGGGGGTTGGTCTTATTTCCGCTGCTGACGTGGGAGGACGCATTGCCCGACCCTTTACCAGGGATCAGGAACAGGCAACGATCAAGGCGCTGAGCGCTGCTTACGATCGAGATGGAATGGAGCCTTTGAGTGGCTGCTCCCCCGAGGGGCTGGCCCACGAAGCGATCGCCAACGCAACCCAATGGAGCTTCATGAATAAGGTGACTGCACTCAAGACCAGGCCGTTGCTGATCGTCACTTCCGAGGACGCGTACGCTCGAGGAGACCAGGCATTCGCGGCCGCATTACGACGCGCTGGAAACAGCCGGGTGGCTACGCTGCACCTGCCTACCGATCACGCTTACTCAGATCAGCGCGGTCCCCTATCGAGCGCATTTCTTCGCTGGCTGGCTACTGTAGCCCCGCCGGCAGCCTCGCACTAAATCCCCCCGTACTACCGAACTTGCGCGTGGGAATGGTGGTGGTGATGACGATGATGGTGGTGGTGCTGCGCGAACGCGGAGCCCGTAAAGAGTACGACCATGGTGAACAGCAAAGCCTTTTTCATGGCACTAATGATAGCAACAACGATGGGCGCTAACCGCCAGTTCGAGTCACCCTTTCGGGTTACACCAACTCCACGATGAACCTACCTGGTCAAGAGAAGTCCCCGGTAACCGCGGTACCGCGCGTGTGCCGGGTGCGGAAAAAAAACACCAGGGTGATGAGCAGGTAGACGAAGTAGAGATAAGGCAGCCAGGAATAGGGCGGGTCAGGTACGGGATAAAGCGTTCCCGCCAAGGCCATCATCATCGAGACACCCCCCAGGATAGCGACGACGAGAAGAGTCATCGACAGCGCGCCCTGCCTTTTCAGCTTGAGCGGCAGCGCAATACAGGTGAGTCCATAGATGGTGATGAAACCGTAGACCGCGAAAGACCCAAGCCAGCCGTAGATGTCAGTGCCTGAGAAGCCGAGAGAGATAAGAATCAGGACCGGCATCCCGACTACGGCGGCAGTGATCAGCACGGCCACATGTGGAGTTTCATTGCGGTGATGGGTCCGGCATAGCCGCATCGGAACCAGTCCGTTATGGGCCATGAGCAGCAGGATGCGGGCGGCGGCAGTGATGCAGGCCAGGAGGCAGGCAAACATGCTGATCACGGCACCGGCGTCAATGATGAGGCCAAGTACAGGTAACGCGACCTGGTTAGCCAGGACGTGGACCGGGGCATCGGTCTTGTCGAAGGCGAGGCCGGCATTGCGAAAACCAAGCACTTCAGCATACGCAGCCAGGATGAAGAAAGCCCCCGCGCCCAGCGCGCACTGCAAAACTGCGCGCGGTATGGTGCGTAGCGGTTCTTTGGCCTCGTGACCGAGCGCGGTCGCACTCTCAAACCCAACAAAGCTGAAAATCGCCAGTACCAACCCCAGGCGGATGCCCGATAGCGAACTGCCCTGCAGCCGCAATTGCGGCCAATCGAGGTGAAGACCGTTCTTCCACAAAACCAATACCAGCACCACCACGATACAAGCCACCGACGCGCCTTGTAGCCACAGCATGGCTCGTGCGGAGAGCTTCACATCGCGGTAGGCCATGGTAGCGGCTCCGATTACAGATAACAGAACCAGCAGGTCGGGCGCGATGATGTGGCCGGTGAAGGATTTCAGCAGGATATTAGAGTACTGAACGAAGCCCCCGACTATCGAGGAACCCGTGGCTACGTATCCAAGCACGAGGGCCCAAGCGGCGATGGCGGCAACCATGGGCGGAAGCGAATCGGTGGCATAGCTGTATAGCGAGCCGGGTGAGGCTGACCGTCGTCCAAGCGCTCCGATGAGCAGGGCAATCAGCGTGATCTGGACGGTTCCGAGGGCATACGCGACCCAGGTTCCATTGCCGGCCAGGGCAAACACCAATGGGATGGTCAGGACGGGGGAGGTGACGGGCGCGATGGCCGCGACCGACTGGGCCAGGGTTTCCCAGGGCGTCAGAATGTTATGGCGTAGACCGTATTCGGTCTGGCTCGCGGGGAAGTCCGATGCAAGTACAGCTGTGGTCTCGGGCGGCAGTGGTGCGTCTCCAGAACACTGGTTCAAGGTAACTGAATTTGCGAGCGACGATGAAATCCGGGCGGAGGGCCTGAAGAGCGATGTCCCTAGTTTGCGGGGAAACGCCAGGGGAAGTCAAAGGATTTTATCGACGGTGTAAAGTGAGCAAAGGAGACTGGCAAACGGTGGCAACTCAGTCGGCCGAGCAGGCGCTTAGCCTCTATGATCTTCCCCGCAACGCGCGCGCCCATCTCATCAGCCTTTCCGAGAATGAGATTTACAAAGTAGAAGATCCTTCTGGCAAAGGCTGGGTTTTACGCCTCCAGCGCCCGGGATATCAGTCGAGGAATTCGCTGGTTTCGGAGATTGCGTGGCTGGTCGCGTTGCGTCGAGATGGCGTGGTCGCGACTCCCGTGCCTGTAGCCGGGCTCAATGGAGAATGGGTGCAGGTTGTGCCCCAGCGAACTGCGGAGGAATCGCGCAACGTAGTTCTCTTTGAATGGGAAGAAGGCGATCACCCCCGGATCACTATGGATCTTCGCCAATGTTTCAAGAGCCTGGGAGCCATCACGGCGCAGATGCACACGCATAGCAGGAAATGGCGCCGGCCGGACGATTTTGAGCGATTTACCTGGAACTTCGAGACTGCTCTGGGAGAGGCTCCACGCTGGGGCCGTTGGCGCGATGCACTGGGTATGGACGCAGGCAGGCTCGATCTATTTGGCCGCACCGTCGAGTTGATCCGGGAACGCCTGGCCTGTTATGGAAGCGGCCCTGACCGCTTTGGTCTGGCTCACTGCGACCTGCGGCTGGACAATGTGCTGATGCACGGAAGGGAACTCAAAGTCATCGATTTTGACGACTGCGGTTTCGGTTGGTATATGTACGACGCCGCTACGCCGCTTTCGTTTTACGAGCACTTGCCCTACGGGCCCAGCCTCATCCAGCTCTGGCTGGAAGGCTATCGGACGGTATCCGCGGTCAGCCAGGCCGAAGAAGAAGAAATTCCAACCTTCGTTATGCTACGGCGGTTGCTGCTTGTAGCCTGGGTAAGTTCCCATCCGGAAACCGGTCTCGCCAGGTCGCTGGGAGTTTCCTATACCGACCAGACGGTTGGCCTTTGCTCTGCCTACCTCAGGCGTTTCGGATGAGACAGGGAAGATCTCTCGGGGGATGACCTCAGTCGAAACGGACTCAGTCGAAGCGAACCATGATCTTGGAGAATCCGCCGGGATTATCGCTCCACGCCTTGATCATTGCGGGTGCCTGTTCCAGTGGGACGATGGCGCTCACCGCTTCGTCGACCGGAAAGCGATGCTCCTCGAGCATGCGAATCACTTCACGAAAGTTTTCAGGGAGGGCATTGCGTGAGCCCAGAATGTCGAGCTCCTTCTGTACGAAGAGCTTGGTTTCGTAAGCTACCGGCTCTTTGGCATAGCCGATGTAAACCACGCGCCCGGTGAAGGCTACCTCGTCTACGGCGCTGCGAAAGGTCTGCGGCAACCCGATCGCTTCAATCACCACGTCTGGCCCCCGGCCCCCCGTGAGCTCGAGCAGCCGTTCGTGCAGAGGTTCCTTGGCGGTGTTGATACTGTGGGTGGCGCCGGCGTGGCGAGCAAGGGCCAGCTTTGCGTCATCGAGATCGACGGCGATGGTCTTCGCCCCACGGAAGCCGGAGGCGGCTATGGCGCCGAGCCCCACTCCGCCACAGCCAAAGATCGCCACCGCATCCTGCGCGGTAACACGGCCCCTATCCACCGCATGGAAGCCAACGGTCAATGGTTCGACCAGGCAGAGTTCCTTGATGGTCAGGCGGGCAGGGTAGAGCTTGGTGGCTGGAACGGCGATGTATTCCGTCATTGCCCCGTTGCGTTGTACGCCCAGCGTCTCGTTAAATTGACAGGCATTCGGCCGTCCTCGCAGGCACGCGGGGCAGCCGCCCGCAGCCGAAGTAGGGAGAAAGCGTAACGTCCATTCCAGCGGGGAGTTCCGGATGCGCTTTGCTCGGTTCGGCGATGGTCGCCGCCACCTCGTGACCTGGAATGCGAGGAAACGTGATCAGCGGATTTTTTCCCCGAAAAGAGCTTAGGTCGGTTCCGCAAAGTCCGATCATGCGAACCTTCAGCAACACGTCATCATTGGTAGCGACTGCATCCGCCACTGTTTCGATTGCCACGTTGCCGGGTTCTTTCATCACGAATGCTTTCATGATTACTCTTGATTCTCCGGACGCCCGGACGGCCAGACGTAATTGAGCACCGGCGTCAAAATACCTTCGACCTGGGCAAGCAGTTCCTTATCGATGGAGCTGTCGCAGCAGCTCCAGGCTCGTCTCCACCTGACGTGTCGATGCTATACCGATAAGTGTGCTGGAGACGAAGGGGTGGTCCAGGCAGAAGCGCAGGGCCAGTTTCGATATATCCGCTCCATGCGCGCGGCAAAATTCCGCGGCTTTTCTGCCCGCATCCCGTACTTCCTGCGGGGCGGGGTGCCAATCCGGCGGCCCTTGCTCGGTGAGAAGACCCATGCACAAACCAGAGGCGTTGATCAGCCCGATTCCGCGCTCCCGGGCGAAGGGGGTGAGAATTCCGTCCATATCGGTATTGATAAGGTTGTAGCGGCAATAGGTAAGGATGCTATCGACCGGTGCAGCTTCGGCAATGCGCCTAAGAAGCTTGGGCGGATACCCCGTGATGCCGATGTAGCGCGCCTTTCCCTGTTGCTGCAGCTTCCGCAAGGCCGGTAAAGTCTCATGGATAATCTGTTCCACGTCGCCGAACTCGACATCATGAGCCTGAAACAGATCGATGTAGTCGGTCTGCAACCGTCGCAGTGACTCATCGATGCTGGCGGTCACGCGCTTGGCGGAAAAGTCGAACTCGTCAAACCCGTAGCGCCCGCACTTGGTCGCCAGGACGACACGTTCGCGCCTGCCCACAAGGGCCTGCCCCAGCCGTGTTTCTGCCAGGGTAATCCCGTAGTAAGGCGACGAATCGAAGAAGTTGATGCCGCTGTCCACCGCCAGGTGAACCGCCCTGATTGCGTCATTGGGGTCGACGTTGCCGAAAACGTCCCCCAGCGTAGCGCTTCCGAAGCCGATCAAAGATAGGCTGAGATCTGTCTGCCCGAGCTTCCTGTATTCCATTGTTATTGATTGACTCCGCTGGCCAGAAAGCCGCCGTCGACCACCAGTATCTCGCCCGATACAAACGATGCTGCATCTGAGGCCAGGTAAACGGCCGCACCCACCAGCTCTTCCGTTCTGCCAAAGCGGCCAATGGGAGTACGCATCTTGAATTCCCGTCCGCGCTCCGTACTGTCGAGCAAATTTGCGTTTAGATCGGTGCGGAATACCCCGGGCGCAATCGCATTGACCAGCACTCCATGGCGGGACCACTCCACGGCCAGGACTTTGGTCAAGGCCCCTACGGCTGCTTTGCTGGCACTGTATGCGGCGACCTCGAACAACCCCACGTAAGTGGAGAGGGATGCGATATTGATGATGCGTCCGTAGCCGCGGCTGATCATATGTTTTCCGAAAACCTGGCAACCCCTCAGGGTGCCGGTCAGATTGGTATCGATGATCTGATCCCAATCTGCTTCGGGAAAGTCGAGCGTGGGCGCGCGCTTGGTGATGCCGGCGCAATTGATCAGAATGTCCACTTTGCCAAACGCACGCAAGACGTCATCGCACAGTGCTTCCAGAGTAGTTCGATCGTGCACGTCAGAGGTGCGGCGCAGTGTCTTACGGCCTTTGGCTTCGATCTGGGCGGCCGTCTGCTCCACCTGCTCCGGCCGTCTCGACGAGGCGACTACATCCGCACCCGCGTCCGCCAACCCGAGAGTCGAGAGCATGGCCGATGCCGGTGGTGCCGCCGACAACAACGGCGGTCTTTCCCTGCAAATCAAAAATGGAAGCACTCATGCGCGGGGCTGTTTTCTTTCAGGGTAGATCGGCGGCCGTTGGTTTGACCATCGATACATTAAGCGCTACATTGAGTCTATATCCACGGCAGAGTGCCGGCGAAAAGAAATGGCTGCCGAAAAAATACTCCGGATCGATCCCAAAGACAACGTACTTGTAGCACTAACCCAACTACCCGCTGGGGAAGCCATCACCTTTTCCGGGGAGCAGTACATTCCGCAGTCCGAAATACCCGCCAAGCAAAAGTTTGCCATGCGCGATTTGGCCATCGGAGATGAGGTCATCATGTACGGTGGAATCGTCGGGCTGGTCCGCCAGGCGATCCCCCGCGGCGGCCTGCTCAGCACACGAAACGTGCAGCATGATGCCTCCGGCTTCGGTCCCAAGGTGGGCAATTATTCCTGGTCGGCGCCCAACGTCTCGGGTTGGTCTTCCCGCACCTTTGACGGTTACCATCGTGCGGACGGCCAGGTTGGCACGCGCAATTACTGGCTGGTGATCCCGCTGGTTTTTTGTGAAAACCGCAATGTGGAAGCACTGCGCGATGCCTTCGAGGAAGAGCTTGGTTACGGACGGCCGAAACTTTACCGCCAGCAAGTGCGCCAACTGATCGCACAGCACCATCAGGGTCCGCGGGCAACGGAGCGAGCGGATCTCACTTCGGATCGACCTGAGCGGATCTTTCCGAATGTCGACGGAGTAAGGTTTTTGGTGCATGAAGGCGGTTGTGGCGGCACCCGCCAGGATTCGAAGGCGCTCTGCGGGCTGCTCGCGGGCTACATTCATCATCCCAACGTTGCCGGTGCCACGGTGTTGAGTCTCGGTTGCCAGAATGCCCAGCCGTCGATCCTGATGGATGCGCTTCGCCAGCGGGACCCGGCGCTGCGCAAGCCGGTTCTGATGTTTGAACAACAGCAGTCCGGGCTTGAATCGGCCATGCTTTCCGAAGCCATCCGCACCACTTTTGAAGGCCTGGTGGAAGCCAACCGCCTCACGCGTAAGCCCGCTCCTCTGAGCAAGCTCACCGTAGCTTTGAAGTGTGGCGGCTCCGATGGATTTTCCGGCATCTCCGCCAATCCTGCGCTCGGGCACGTATCCGACATGCTGGCCGCCCTGGGCGCGAAGTCGATCCTGTCGGAGTTTCCCGAGCTCTGTGGAATGGAGCAGAGTCTTATCAATCGGTGTGTGGACGCGACCCAGGCCGATCGCTTTATCCAACTCATGCGGGATTACGCTGCCCGGGCAAAGGCGGTCCACTCCGGTTTCGAGATGAACCCCTCTCCGGGAAATATCAAGGACGGGTTGATCACCGACGCGATGAAGTCCGCCGGCGCGGCGAGGAAGGGCGGCACCTCGCCCGTGTGCGCGGTTCTCGACTATCCCGAGTATGACGACACGCCCGGTCTTGCTCTGCTCTGTACTCCAGGAAATGACGTTGAGTGTGTGACGGCGCAGGTGGGCGCGGGCGCCAATGTGGTTCTCTTCACCACTGGCCTGGGAACTCCGACCGGCAATCCCAGTCGCGCCGGTGATCAAGGTTTCCACCAATACCAGCCTTGCGGAGCGCATGTCAGACATCATTGATATCGACACCGGCGCGGTTATCCGCGGCGAAACGACGATCGAGCAGGTGGGAGAATCGATTCTGGATTTGATTGTCGAAGTTGCCAGTGGAAAGGTGCGAACCAAGGCCGAGCAGCTCGATCAGAACGACTTTATCCCTTGGAAGCGCGGCGTTTCCCTCTAGCCACCCGTTACCAAAGTAAGAGGATTCCCACATGGTTTACTCTGGTTGGCGTGCTTAAGACAGGCATTCTCAATCCCGCCATCAACTCTCTTCTCAGCCGCATCCGGCATACGAATACCCTGGTCATTTCTGACCGGGGATTTCCTTTTTGGCCGCATATCGAAACGGTAGATATTTCTTTGATCGACGACATACCCAGGGTCCTGGACGTATTACAGGCTCTGACCAGGAACTTCGTCATTGCCCAGGCTTTCATGGCTGAAGAGTTCCTTTCGGTAAACCAGCCGGCGACCAAGGACGCATTTACAGAGGCGCTGAACGGCACGCCGATTCTTTACGAGCCTCATGTGATCTTTAAGCGGAGAGTGCCACAAGCCATCGGCCTGATCCGCACGGGCGACACCACGCAGTACGCGAACCTGATTTTAGAGTCAGGTTGATCATGCAAACCGCAAACTTTGTCCCGACCCAAGACCTCGAAATCTTTGTCCCGACCCAAGACCGCAAACTCTGTCCTGACCCAAGACCGCAAACTTTGTCCCGACCCCAAGACCGCAAACTTTGTCCCGACCCCAAGACCGAAAACTTTGTCCCGACCCCAAGACCGAAAACTTTGTCCTAACCCAAGACCGAAAACTTTGTCCCGACCGATCCCGACAAACTTTGTCCTGACCAAAGACCGACGGGTGCCCCACATCTCGCTCGTTTTTCGCGAGATGTGGGATTCCACTGCCGTGTACTTGTAACCCTTGAGTTTTAGCGGATCCCTCGGAGGCGAACCGTTGAGACCCGTGGAATCCCACATCTCGCGAAAAACGAGCGAGATGTGGGGCACCCAGGATTTGTTTGACAGGTCAAGTTCATCAGGCGGGCTTCTTAGCGAGAGCACGGCGTAGAACCAGCTCCAGCGCCTGCTTCTGCTGCTCGTACTCGGCATCAGTAAGACGCCCCTGAAGATGGTCCGTCTCGAGCGAGAAGAGCTCGTCCTTCAGCGCTGCCAGAAGGCTACCTGGGCTAGCCGGCAAACCCTTGGCAGCCGGAACAGGTGCATCCACCTCGGCAGTTTCAGCCGTCTCCCGGACGGCGCAACATGAATCCCGCACCGATAGCGAACACCAGGGTGATCGCCCCTAAAATCCACCATTTGTACTTGTCCAGTGGATCGGGTGTATCGATCGGCACGCCGAGACCACCCCCGGGACGAGTGTCGTTCGCTGCCGCACTCCCCGACTGGGGCGCCGAGGAGCTGTCGTTAGCCTGGCTTTCGGCCTGCGTATCGCGCGGCATGGCGCCGGAGCCGGAGACGGTGAACGCGAATGGATGCGACGGGGAACCGTTGCGAGCCAGAAATGTCAGAGCACCCGGGGTCTCGTTCAGCGATTCGAAGGATACGCCGCCACTTGGCTTGAAGCTCATGCTCTTGGGCATCATGACCACGAAACTGTCGGTCGGGCCGGCGAAGCGCTGGTCAAAGGCGAGGCTGCCGGAGTACGGCAGGTGATAGCTGAGTTGAAACTGCGTTACCCCTGGGCGCAGAGGAAAAAGAAATGCATAGTGGCCCTTCTCACCCAGAGGCATGGGCGACGACTGGACCGGCATTCCCCCCGGAGCCATCGCGGCCGAGCCTTCGATCTGCGCATCCGGGCGGCAGATAGAAATCGTAGGAAGTTTTACTGAACTGGGTGCGGGGCGGGTTGGAATCGTTCTTGATAAAGAAGCTCTGGGTGACGCGAAGCCCTTGCTGGTCGGTCTCGACACGCATCACGTTGGCCACAGTGCTCACGCCGGGGACCACGGCAGCGACATCGTAGACCTGAGCATTCACATTGGGGGTGTTCGGCGGTGCCGGCTGGAAATACCCGGCGCCCTGGTGATCGATGCGCAGAAGGTGCATACCCGGATCGGGCGCATCGATCGAAAAGTGACCCTGAGCATCGGTCGTAGTCTTCGCGATTTCCCGCATACTCTGATCGAGTGCGATCAGGGTGACGCTGTCTCCCGCAGCTGGAGTATGCGTCGTACCGTTGGTGACGGTACCCGTGATGGTGGCTGCGGACGCTGCTGCAGTAAAGGCAAACATCGCGCAGAGCGCGCTCATCACACAGAGATTGCGCAAGGCTTCTGCACGGGAGGAAATTCGATCTCATTCTCATCTTTCTATATGGGCGTGGTTTCAGGAGAGCGTGGCGTGCAGCTCCAGCTGCTCAATTTCCGCCAACACTGCAGCGGTCTCGTTCTCCAGACCAGCGCGCTGGGCAGCGTAATCTTCCGCCGTATATTTCCCCGCACTGTATTCGAAATTCAGGTCGCGGAGGTTCTCGTAGAGCACGTCTTTCTGTTCGCGCAGGAAGTCGAGCCGCGACTTGGGAATCTGTCGCGCCGTATTCCGTTGGGGATAAAAGACGAAAGCAAAGATCGCGAGCAGAAGAACGCCACAGGCAATGGTGCTCATATCTGGGTCTCGCGGCGTATGCGGTCGCGGGTGGCCGCAAAGCCGGGCGTATTGGGCACTGCCGGCATGGGCACGGTGTGGAGTTTCCACTTGCGCACGATGAGCAAAACGCCGGCGATGCCAAGAAACAGCATGAGCGGCGGCATGATCCAGGCGAGGTGATTGAATCGCGTGAACCTGGGGGCTGCGAGCACCACCGGTCCGTACTGTTCCTGGAACTGGTGGAAGATATCGTTGTCGCTATCACCTTTGGCGATACTCGCCGCCAGCTGTGCGCGCATCCCCTCGGAATCCGGGCAACCGACATGGTTACATTCGCCCAGCAGCTGATTGCAGCTGCAGACACACATCATCTCGTGGCTGTCTTTGTCGAACCGCGCCGCGGAATCGGCTGCGCCCACGGTTACCGCGATCAGGATGCCGAGCAGGGCGAGCTGCGAGGCCCGGTTAAGTACATTACGAGTGATCAATTGCGGCTCCTGCCGACGGCTACCTCGGCCTCATCGACCGGCCGCGGCTCGGTGGAGGGCGGCGTACTGCCGTCGGCAGCGCCAGTTCGGGTGCGCCCTGAGGCCAGCGCCGCGCTAAGGTTGGGTGCCAGAGCGACCAGGGTGCCAATCGCCACCACCACAACCCCGATCCAGATCCAGGCCATGAGCGGGTTCAGGAATATCTTGATGATGGGCAGGCCGCTGTCAGGATTCTTGCCGGCATAGATGGCATACAGGTCCCAGGCCAGGGTCGAATGATTGGCAACTATGGTGGATGGTTGTTGCGAAGCCGCGTAGAAGCGCTTCTCGGGGGAAAGCTGGGTGATCCTCTTGTTGCCGCGATAGACGTCGAGCAGGGCGAACTCGGTATCGTAATTCAAGTTCGAGTCCTGGGTGAAACTCTCGCACACGATCCTGTACGGTCCAATGGTCATGCTTTGACCATTGTTCATCTCCTGCTCATGGCTTTGGTTGAAGGCCCCGCCGGCAATGCCAATAAAGATGATTACCACGCCGAAGTGCACCAGGTAGCCGCCGTAGCGGCGCGTGTTGCGGCGCGTGAGCTGGATCATGGAGGCAAAGAGGTTCTTGCCGGTGTGCTTGCGAATGACGTTCGCGCCGCGGAGAAATTCAGAAGAAATGGCAGTGACGACGCCGGCGCCGAGAGAGAAGGCAACCAGCGAATAGAACGTGGATTGTTCGTGCCAGGGGCGAAGTCCGGCCGCGATCAGGACAATCGCAGTGGTTACGATGGCCGCAATGGGCAGGACAAAGTTGCGGCGGATGCTCTTGAAAGATGCGCTCCGCCAGGCCAGGAGCGGGCCGATACCAGTAAGGAAGAGGAGAAAGAGCCCGATTGGCAGGGCGACGCGATTAAAGAACGGTGCGCCGACGGTGACTTTGTTGCCCTGCACATACTCCGAGATGATGGGGAACAGAGTGCCCCACAGGATAGTGAAGCAGGCGGCGAGCAGCACCAGGTTATTGAAAAGGAAACTCGACTCGCGCGAGACCAGCGACTCCAGTTTGTGCTCTGACTTGAGATGATCCCGCTGCCTGAGGAAAGTGAAGAGACAGATGGAGAGCACAATCACCAGGAACGCGGTAAACCAACTGCCGATGGAGGACTGGGCAAAGGCGTGGACGGAACTCACCAGGCCGGAACGGGTCAGGTCGGTTCCCAGAATGCACAGCAGGAAGGTGCTGAAGATAAGCCACACATTCCAGTTCTTCATCATGCCGCGCTTTTCCTGCATCATGACCGAGTGCAGAAAGGCGGTGCCGGTCAGCCAGGGCATGAGCGAGGCATTTTCCACCGGGTCCCAGCCCCAGTAGCCGCCCCAGCCCAGCACTGAGTAAGCCCAGTGTGCGCCCAGGAAGATGCCACAGGTAAGGAACAGCCAGGTGACCATGGTCCAGCGGCGGGTGATATGAATCCACTTCTCGCCCGGATAGCGCATCATCAGTGCGCCCAGGGCAAAGGCGAACGGCACGCTGAAGCCGACGTATCCCAGGTAAAGCATCGGAGGATGGATCACCATCTCCGGATATTGCAGCAGCGGGTTGAGGCCGAAGCCGTCCGCCGGTGTCTGGCCCTGCACCAGCGCAAACGGAGGCGCGGCAAAATTGAGCAGGAGCAGGAAGAAGATCTGGATCCCGGCGAGGATGGTGGAAGCGTATGCGGTAAGGGTGACGTCGACCTTATGTCGCATGCGGAGCACAAATCCGTAGGCGGTCAGCAACCATGCCCAAAGCAGCAGGGATCCCTCCTGGCCAGACCATAGGGCGGCGAACTTGTAGGGTCCAGGGAGGGCGCGATTGGAATGATGCAGGATGTAGGAGACTGAGAAATCGTTGGTAAAGGCGGTGTACACCAGGGCCACGGCCGCGCAGGTGACAGCAATAAAGCTGCCGATGCCGGCCCGCCGGGCGGTTTCCGCCAGCCGGTCGGGGCGTATCCGGCCGCGGGATCCAGTGGCGAGTTGCCGCAACGCGACTCCGCCGGCCATCAAAGTGTAGCCGCTCAGGACAAGAGCGAGTAGGAGAGAAAAACTTCCAAATTCCGGCATGAGAGGGTCACAAACCCTTCCCGATTGTCGCAGAGCCAGACGGCAGACGGCAATGGTGGCACAAAGCTTTCAACTTGCGACGGAAACCGTGCGCTTCGTTCTGGGACCTTTTCGCACCCTATTTAGCCAAGTGTGATGCGCACGGGCGTGCTGCAAAGCTTATGCGGAGCGGCGCATACACTCGCCGAGCAGCTCCCGAACCAACTGGATGAGGCTATCGGGATCGAAAGGCTTAAGGCGGAAGATTACGTCGAGCCCTTCATAGGCGGATTCGGCATCGGGAAGGCCGCTCAGCACTAAAACCGGAATCGTATAGCCGCGCCGCCTCAGCTCAGTGACAAATTCCGGGCCACTCATTACCGGCATTAAGTGGTCAGTAATGATCAAGCCAATAGGAGTTGAGGTTTCCCCTTCATTCATTATTTCCAGTGCCTGCTGGCCTTGCAGCGCTATGCAGACTTCGCGGCCACACCCCTCCAGAATTGCGCGGCGGGTGGCCGACTGAATATGGTTATCATCCACCAGCAGTATGCGCACACTCATCCCAAATGGCCCAGTTGCCCTCTCGATATGACTAATCGATAGGTGGATGAACAGACGATGAAAACGGTTGCTTTCACCAGCGGTGCTTTTTTACAGGTATTGACTAGGCTGTATACCGACGCGCAGGACCATCCCTGAAGGCTAAACCGGGCCATAGTGAAAGTGCAGTTCCTGCACACTGGCGATGGGGGCGCCATCCTTGGTCGCGGGACGAAAGGTCCAGGTCTTCAGGGTGCCGATCACGCTGGATTCGATGCCGTAGCCGAGCGTGTGCAGAACGGCAAGATCGGCGACCTTACCGTTGGGATCGATGGTGACATCGACGACCACGTCCCCCTGTACGCCATGGGGGAGTGCCGAGAGATCCGGCGCCGGGCTCGGGGAGTAGGTGGTAAGAGCTATTTGTATCGAACCTGAACCGTAGGAGTCAGAGCCGCTACTGGAGTCCGGCGTGGCCGACGCTGGGGAAGCAACATTGGGTGAGGGCGCGGCCTCAGTCACAGTAAGGTGCGGCAGCGGCGGCAGGTGGATGGCATCCGGCGCCGCCGGAACTGCTGGAGACGGAGTAATCTCTGGTCCGGAAACCGCTTTGGGCTTCACCCGCACTTGCGGATGAGGCGCCGGCACGGGCGCACGGCCCGGCAGGTAACTGAGCTCCACCCGTGTGCCCAGGTCGGTGCCGGGCAAGCTGAAAACCTGTACTGGATGCATCCGCAGGCTGAGAACGACCACCGCTGCTACCACAGCGTGGGCGGCGACTGAGAGCAACGTTGAGCCCACGGATCTGCGCCGGGTTGGGAGCGGAGAAAACATAACTTACAATGCCACCTATTTTAACTTGGCTAGTCGTGGATGGGCAGTTCGTCCGGCATAGCTACGATGCTGACGCTACCCGCAGCATCGCGCTCCAGCACCGGGGCGTAGACGCCAAGGAGTTTGCGAGTCCACCAGTCGCCGGTTTTGCGTTTTTGCTCCATCGAGGTAAACCAGTATTGCCACAACACCGCCCGCACCTGGCTAGGAGGGGAATTGGCGAAGGGGTTGCCGGCAAAGAGCGCGAGCACGTCAGGGTCGTTGGTGAGCAGGCGCTCTTCGGTTCGCGGAACCAGGGGGTTTCGTTGCCAGGAACCGAGCGAGGCAAACCAGAGGTTCCACTCAAAGCGCGGCTGGTAGGGGGCGTAGATGCCGGGTGCCCGATCAAGCGCCTGCGGCTTGAAGCGGAAGGGATAGGCGACCCAAACCTGCCCGTCGCGCGAACCCTGGAACTCGATTTCATAGCGGCCCCGGGTCATCACTGCAAACAGACCATATTGGTTGGCGATGCGAAACGGCTCAAGCATGGTCACTGGCTGCATCGGCAGTGGCAAGCGGCCAAACACCATGGAGAACAGCTCTACCGTAGTCACGTAGGCAACCAGGGTGAGCAGTACCGTGCTGGTAGCGAGACCCAAACCAGCCACCAGGCGGGGCATCCTGCGGGCCTCTTCGGAACTTTCGACGGTTTGCTGCGGATGCTCGCGCTTCCATCTGTCTCTTACCCGTGGGCCGAAGAAGCGATCGTCCAGCAGCAGAAATCCCAGGGTCAGAACCAGGTAGTTGAGAAAGGTGTAATTAGCGGTGAAGATTACGCCGATTTCCCACGGGGTGACGATGAGAAAGCAGAGGATGCGCCAGCGGCGAGGAAGCAGGATCATCCAGACGATGGCCAATTCCATGACCAGGGTCGCCAGCGCCGTTGCCCAGTGGAACCAGTGGGGCAAGTGCTGAATGTACCAACCGATCCAGGTGGGCAGGGGACCGTTCTGGTAGTACTCGTCCATCGCGGTCAGGTGGCGCCATTCGACGTCGCCGCTCAGGAGCTTCACCAGGCCCGATTCAAAGTAGATGCGGAACCACTCCCACTGCAGCAGGAAAAGGCTGGCCCGCGACGGTGGATGGTCATAGCCCAGCCCCGGGCGCCAACCTGGCGGCGCAAAAAAGAGGGCCAGGAATCCCGCCTCCAATAACATGCCGTCGGATTGATATCCGGAGAAATCCTGGGCCGCGCTCACGAAGGAAAGAAAGCAGACAAAGCAGACCAGGAGCATGATCCGAGGGAAGAGGTTGGCAGTAAGCAGCAGCGAAGCGGCGAGGCCCACCCAGCACATCGCCATGAGCATGTGGGAGCCGCTGGCCAGCCACAGCAGCGTGGGGGCGAACCAAAGGCGCATCCCCGGTCCGAACGATTGCGCGACCGCCTCCAGATACCGGTTTGCGGGGAGGATGCCGGCCGGCCCGATGAGACCGCGGATCTGGAACAGAAGGGAGACAAAGGCGGAGCAGTAAATCAGGCCGAACGCGCGCAGCACAATCCAGCGCGGTATCAGCCGGTCCGCCGCGCCCTGCTCCGAGCCGAACAGGGCCTCAAGCTTCACCATGCCCCAATATAAATAAGAAGGCGCACCTTAGATGGGTGCGCCTTCGTTCAGGTGCACTTTCCAGCACCTTTCCCCAAGCGGGGAGAACGTCGTTGTTTATTAGCTGAATCTACCTAGCTGCCCTGATGAACCACGACTTTCTTGTGGGCCTTAGGTTTGGGTGCTGGGGCCGGCGGCGCCGCGGCTGCGGGAGCCGACGCCACGGTGGAATCCGGTGTCACTGTAGCAGGCGCCGCTACTGCGGGAGCCGGGGCTGCTGCGACCGGGGCTGCTGCAACCGGCGCTGGCGCTACGGCGACAGGTGCTGCTGCCACAGCGACAGGTGCTGGTGCGGCAACAGGCGCTGGCGCAACTGCGACAGGTTCTGCTGCAACCGGCGCTGGGGCTACTGCAACAGGTGCTGGTGCAGCGGCGGGTGCCGGTGTGGGTGTGCTGGTTGCCACCATCTGCGTTTGCGCAGCAGGGGCGACCGGTTCATTGCTCTTTTGCGGTGCGGCGGGCGTGGTGGAGGCAATGTTCTTAGGAGCAGCCCCCTTCTTGCGCCGGGTCGACTTGGGGACCAGTGTCGGCTGCGGTGCGGCCGGTGTGCTGCTTGTCACCAGCCATGTTTGCGCGGCGCTTACGACCGCGTCATTGCCTTCCTGGGGCATGCTGCTCCCGTTGTAAGGAATGATCTGGTCCGGCGTGAAGCCAGTCGGGTACGACTTCCCGCTACGGTCGGCGTCGATGGCGGTGGTCAGGTAAAGTTCGGCGCCGTCGTCCAGCTTGAAGGGCTGTACGGCGGTGGATTTACCGGCCGTCGGGGTACCGAAGAAGCGGGTGCCGGGGCGGCCATGGAAGGCAATGGTGATGGCTTCGGCTGAACTTGCGGTGCTGCTATCCACCAGAACAGCGACTGGAGCCACGGACGGGTTTTGCAGCGCGGGCTCCTCGTCCAGGGTCAGAGAAACTGTTTCCAGGCCGGCGGGGTTGCGGGTGCCGGTCTTGCCATCCTTGTAGAACCAGGTGACATTTCCGTCGGCGGCTACAAATGAGCCCACAGCGCCATCGCCCAGGACGGGCCCAATGCCGGTCAGCATCGGCCACATATTGCCGCCGGTGTTGCCGCGAAGATCAATGATCCATCCCTGGGGGCTCTGCGCGGTGAGGTCGGTCAGAATGCGGCGCACGTCGGCGGCGTAAAGCAGCAGGCCATCGTTGTCCTTGGCAGAGCAACGGGGCAGTACGACGTAACCAAAGTTTCGACCTTGCACAGTTACGATATGGCCTTCAGGCAAACGGCGGCTGGTGAACGGCGTGGGAATCGAAGTGTCCACTCGGGGACCGCCAGGCGCGCTGTTGGCAGCCTCGCGCTCCGCCTGTTGCATCAGGGCGATTTGATCGGGATAGAGACCAGGAGGCAGACGAAGATGACTTCCGGGATCCTTCAGTTGTACCAGGGCCCAGTAGATTGCCGGGTAAGTGTCGATGGGATTAAACGCGCCACCCGCCCGTTTGAAAGCTTCCGTTCGCAGCGCATCCCAGTCCACGTCCTGGCCATGCAGTGCGTGCTGCCGCATGATATCGATGGCGTTGTCCAGGAAGCCCGCGGCGTCCGGCGTCATCTTGGTAGGACTGACCTGCGGTTGGGGGGGCTGCTTCTTAGCAGCCACGCCAAGGGCGGGGCTGAGGAGTAGCAACGAGCAAGCGAGAAGTCGAGTTTGGTACTTCATGGCAGAGCAAGGCTAGCATGCTATGCTGCTCTATTTTGATCGCACAAAGGTTGCAGATTGAGGCACTTCGAGCCCCTCCGCGTACTTACAAAAGTTGTAGAAAGACACAGCAACAGCTACATATCCGCGGGGTCCGATGGGGCTAGCGGTTTAACAATTGGTGTAGACCGAAGCAAAGGACCTTTTCGTGGTTTTCTCCCAAGGAAAACCACTCCTCGCGGCCTTTTGCCGGGCCACAGTGATTGTTAAACCGCTCTAGCGGCTGACCGGAAGTGCGAAGTCAACGCCGGCAGTGCGGTTGGCTTCGATCGTGGCCGGGACATTCAGCAGAGAGAGGGGTACTTCCTGGTGCGACTCACCGTCGAGTGCATAGAGCGTGCTGGCGGTGAGCGCGTAATTATGCACCTGCATCGACGGACGGCCATCCTTGAAAATCAAGGTTGTCGCGGGCTGAGCATTCACTGGCGGAGTGTCGATTTGCACCGGGTACGGGGGGCGAAACGCGGGTGCGGCATTGGCGGCTATCTGCGGGCCCGCGGGTTCCTGGACGTAGTCAGGCGGGGGCACGTTGCCATAATCCGCTGGTTGCGGTCCCGGTTGAGGTCCGCTCGTCTCCTCCTGGTCATCCATGTATGGGCCCCCGTAGGCCACCGGGAACCCATAACCGATAGCTGTTCAACCAAGGGTAGCCGGCGTAGACGCCAGGATAGCGATCATTGTGTCTGGCGCCACCCTGCTCACCGCCAGGTCGATGGGACGGCCCGGTACCCGCAGAAGGCCAGTGCGGTTGTTCGCTAATAGGGGCTACCGGAGGCGCACCCCCGGGGCGCATGGTTACCGGTCCTGAAGGTAGAGCAACCGTGTGTGATGGACCTGGGAGCGTCGGGGCGGGTCCGACGTGAACCTGGCCGCCGAGATGCGACGGAGGCACTGGTCCGCCGGTTACCCGTTGCTGGGCCAGGAGTACGAGACTGGATGACAGAAGGCCGAACGCGACTTGAACGAAACCAGTTAGCCTGCGCCGCATAACTTATTTTACCTGCCTAATGAGATGCATGCGGTTCGCGCGAAGGTGCATTTTGACACCTTACGATTAGACCTAAAGGCACCGATTTCAAAGGCTTGCGGAAAGCCTTCTGGTCGTAGGGCCCGGCTTCACAGGTTGCGGAAAAAGTCATATATGCGGAAGGTACGGGCTCAGCCCGTACATAAACCAGGCAAAATTTATGGCCTTTATGTCCTGGGTACGTCTTTTTCTTGTTTCCGCAGAAGCCCTTCATTTTTCTGCAGCCTGTAAAGCCCTGTAATACGTATGACGCTGAAGCCGTGCCTTTCGCGCGAGCTTTTTCGCAGCCAGTTGCCAGGCTTGGCGACCTCTGCTCGCCAAGGCACCCTGAATTTACTCCAGGACCGGAAACGGACTCACTCCGGACCCCGGAGCACGGGCGGCAGCGTTTGCCCATACAGGCATGGCAAGCTCAGGCATTGGTTTCGAGATAAAGAACTTCTGGGTGTACCGGGAAAGCCAGCGAGCGCCCGAATTTGCTTTCCTGCGGCGCGCGCTATCGGTGCTGATGCCGGTGCCGGCGTACATCTTGCGGTAGAGCTTGGAGAGAAAGACAAAGGCCACCCGGGAGCGCAGAGTCGGCGCGATCTCGGAACGCTTCCAGATGGAGGAGAAGCTGTAGAAACGGTCCCAAACACCCTGGGTCCGGTTGCTGATCTCCAGCGAACTCATGAGGGGATGGGGCATGAACATCTTGGGCCGAATCGCCGCAGGAATCAGCCAGAATCGCGTTACCGGAATGCCTTCGACATACACCTGCTGCTTCTCCTGCTCCTTCTCCCAACGCAGAAAATCGACCGTACCCGGAAACGGCGTCAACATGACGAACTGGGCAAAGGCCAGCCCAGCCCTGGATGCGAGATCGGCCGTGGCTTTGAAGGTGTCTGGCTTATCCGAAGGAAGCCCGAAGATGAAGGAGCCTAGCATGTGCAGCCCATGCGCGCGGAAGGTCTGGAGCTGCTTTACCAGTCCCTCGCCCGACAGATTGAACTCTTTGAAAATGGACTTCAGGCCTTCGGGGGTTACCGCCTCGACTCCGACTAGAGCGCCCTTGATGTTCGCCTTCCGCATGGCATCGAGATATTGCGGATCTTCTGCGGATTCCATGGTGATCTGGGTGAAGAAGACCATGTTCTTCGGCAGCTTCGCCAGCTCCGCCATAAGCGCGAATTTGTCGCTGCGGATCTGCTCCAGCTCGGCCAGCTTGGCGTAATTTTTCTGTTCCCGGGCCAGCCGCAGATCGGTCAAGGTCACGGGATAAAAGTTGTCGTCCGCGAGGGCGATATAGCGGAAGCCCTTCCGCCGCAACTGAACAATTTCTTCAATGACGCTCTCAAAACTCCGCTGTCTCGGGCGTTGGCCGTCGGTGCGCCAGACGGAGCAGAAAGAGCAATGCTTGGGGCAACCACGAACCGTCTGCACCGAAGCCCACATGTATTTGTCAGCGGGCAACAGATCCCAGCGGGCGGGAACAAACTGATCGGCATCGATCCTGCCGCCCTCGTAAATCTGGCTCGGGCCACCCTTTAGGCAAGCGTGCAGAACCTTGGCCCAGATAACATCGCCGTCGCCCTTGACTACCGAGTGAGCATGGCCACGCTCCAGGGCTTCCTCGGGGTAGAGAGTAGCGTGAATGCCGCCATAAACTAACCCAGGCGCCGCGCTCCCGCGCCATGGCGGCCGACCTCGTAGCCGCGCAAAGCGTTCCCGGTGTGAATGCCGATGCCGACCAGGTCTCCGCTCTGGATGCTCGAGGGCATCCAGGGCTTCGAGTGTCTCGTCCACAATGACGGGATCTCCAAACGATAACGGCGTGGCTGCAGCCAGAACATAAAGCCAGCGCGGAGTGATCACCGCGGTGCCAAAAGAATGATCGCTGGGATTGATGAGGAAAACGGCCATACGGACACGTCCTTTCAAGACGCAAGCACTCCAGAGCTAACTCGCCATCGATGCGAAGTAACGCAAAAAGAGCAAGTTACGATGACAATGGGTCGCTAGAGCTTCCTGAGAGGAGCAGAAGAGATCACGTTTGGCAACGTGCTAAGACTAATCCCTAATACCGGCTTTGTGAATAAAAAGTGGCGCAATTTGGCGTATGCTGACGCTTAGCTGACACGTACTTCCGCCTCCGTCTTCCCGAAATGGATATGGCAATCGGCCACCAGGGGAAGCACCTCGTTGCATTTCACTTCCAGCACTGAGCCGTTCTGGGCGCGCGCGGTCCATTGCTGTGGGGAAAGATTCTTCAACCCCAGAGGGTTGGCAACAACTTCGGCCAATGGGGTACTGAAGTTGTAGGTGTCTCCTTCGAGGTGATGGGCAAAGAGCTGCGTCCCGGGACTGAGCATGACCAGCTGTGAGCCGTAGGCTGCGCCCATGCGCATACGAGGAGGATTGCGGGGCAGCGATTGGCAACCCCAGCAGGGATCGAGTGCCTTTTTTTGCCGCAAGAGATCGAGATCAAAAAAGTTTTCTGCGCCGCACTGCGGGCAATGAAAGATAGCATCGCGCAACGGCGCACATCTCTTTGCGCCACTCATTCTCCATCACCCGGGCGTCGGGGTCATGCAGGCCGGCGGTAAAGGCGCGGATAAAAAGCTTGCGCAGGGAGCCGGGGTAGATAGGCCAAAAGCTCAGCGGATTGTCATGCACCCCGGGTTGCGGCCGATTGGAGTCGTTGTTGGGATCAAAGATGAACACCGGATCCTTTGCGCAAAGCCGGTGAGATTGATCGGGATCGGATGCGTCGTAGGGCAGGGTCAGCTCTCGCTTACCCTTCAGGGGATGACCGATGACAAAGATGAAGAAGAGCAATACCGCGAGCGAGAAGCGGTCACTGGCGGCGTTTGGTTCCACCAGGTTGTTGGCCACTTCAGGAGCCATGAAACCAGGTGTGCCCTTGATACTCCCCGGCTTCAGGTTCACATCCACGTTGTCGGTATCCGCAATGCGAATATCTCCGGTGAGGGGATTGAAGAATACGTTGCCAAAGTTGATATCGCGATAGCACAAGCCGGCGGCGTGCAGTTTGAGAAAACTGTGCGCCAGTCTTGAAGCCCACGATGGTGAGCACCCGGAAAGAAGGTTCCGCCTGGCGACGCATAAGGTCGACCATGCTGACAAAGTCGGGCGTCTTGATGGGCATCAGGTACCCGCCGTAAGCGGCGTCGCGGGGATAGGAAACCAGGTCGAAGGGCCACAAAAACTGCTCGGTCAGGCGTGCCGCTGTTGATGGCCACCTTCAGGCGTTCCCAAAGTCTCCGGTCCCCGGCCAGGTATTCCGGCCGATACCACTTCAGCGCATAGTAGGCGTCGCCGATGCGCGCGCGGTACACCTCTGCCTGGGCGCCCTCGCCCAGGGTATCTTCGATCACGGCCGCGGATTGCATATTGCGGGCGATCAGCACCTGCCCCCGCTTCAACATTCCCTCCGATCATTACGGGCGCCTCACTACGGCGTATCCGATCCTGCCGGCGGTGCATTCCAGCCGGCGGTACATCGGCAGCGGGCTTCAGCGCTCCCTTCACGCCTGGCGAAAAGACAATCGTGAGCGGCTTCTCGCCAAGCTTGACTTCCTCGTTGGCGCTGATCTTTTGCCCGGTGCCCACAGTCCACTTGTCTTTTGAACCATTGATCAGGACCATGGCACGCTTGTCCGGATCCCAAGCCACCTGGGCATAGTCTTCGGGATAGTCACCGGCTTTTGCCTCCGGGTGAATAAGGCTGGAAGGGAATATTCGATCCCTTGCTCAGCGGAATCTCATTGCCATTCAACTGGAGCGTCCATTCTTCGGTTAACTGTTTGCGAGCAGGGCCTTCGGAAGCAACCGGCTTCTTGCTTGCCGGCGCCGGACTCGATTGCGGGTGGTAAGGGCGGCCGGGGCGGCGAAGGAGGAAAGATCCGGCTGTGAAAAACCGCCACCACGATCGCGATCGCCGCGACCACCAGAGCGAGAAGAGTATTGCGCAGCCGCCGGTTATCGTTTCGCGTCTGTTCCACACGGACGGCAAGCTCCTGCAGCTTATGCTGCTGGCTGCTATGCCGGGCCTTGAGTTGTTCAATCAAAGCAGACTTCGAGTCAGCGGTCATCAGCGGCCGCGGCACTTTGGTTGCCCGGCGGCTTGTCCGAGATCATCCTGCAGGATGGCAAGGGTGATGTCGTCGCCGCTCCCCTGCTGCGTCGCCTCGGTCAGAATGGCGGGCAGTTCTTCTGCCAGGGAAGCGATCCCTTGCTCGCGGATAATTTCCAGGTAGTCCTGCCCAATCTTTAAGAAGTCATCGTCGGAGCGAAAGGAGTTGGCATAACCATCGGTCGAGAGCAGAACCAGCGTAGGGAGCGCCCCATCGGTCACCCAGGAGGACCGAAAGTCTCTCCACGCTTCCGGCTGGCACAAAGAGGTGGTCTGGTTGGCAATCAGCCGGTCATCTGGCGGCAGGGGGCGAGTCGTGGCTCCCTGCGCATTGACGCTCAGGATCTCGCCATCGCCGAGCTGCAGATAGAGCAGCACACGATCGGTGGCTGCCGCTGCCAGAAGAGTGGCGCCATAGGCCAACTCGGGAGAGCTCGCGACCGCAGCCCGGCCCTCGGCTCCCTCCTCTTTTTCCAGTGTGGTCAACTCCGCCTGGGTAAACGGGTTGTTTTCAAGATCTGACTGGACGGCGGCCAGCCATCCACTCACAATTTTGCGTTCCAACTCATGCACCTGCTCCGGGACAAAGGGCACATGACCATTGGTGGCCACGGAATCGCGAAGAAAGCCTTGCAGTGTGGCGGCGACCGTGCTCACGGCCAGGGAAGAGCCGACCTGGCTGCGGAAGTGTCGCGGGCTTCCGTGGCCGTCAGAGACAACTGCCACCGCCACAGTTCCTTGCCCAGCTGGAGTTACGGTGCACTGCACGGCATCCTGGTTGGGAAGTCCGGAGCGCTGATGGGCGCTGCCTCGTACGCAGGCGTGGGCTACTTTCCAGCTCATCGTTTCACCTCAGCCACGATAACGTATTTTGTGCTCAGGGCTGACAAAATCCTCACCACATCGCATCGTCGTCGGCCGGCGGCATAGGTACCGATGGAACAACCGCCGGATCTTTGCCCGGGGGTGTTGCCGTTACGGAAGTGGAAACGTAACGGAAATAGCGCACCAGTTGCTCCGCATTATCCACCCGCAGTACCGGCTTCTCCGGATTGTCGACAAACTTGCGCAGCGTCTCCTGATCCGCATCCTGCCCGATCGCAATCGCCTGGCGTACAGCGCGCCTTCCCCATGGAATGTTGAGCAGTGCCTGCAGTGCCCCCTTCCAGTCGTCGGTAGGCTTGCCATCGGAGATGAGCACGATCTGTGGCGGCAGCATACGTGCCTCCGCCGGCATCTTGCTCATTTCTTCGGCCAGCAGGGCAAATGCCTGGCCCAGGTCGGTTTCTCCTTCCGCGTGCAGATCGACCCACTTGAAGTCGTTGAGCAATGTGGGTTGGGCAATATGCCACGTGGCTCCGCTTGAAAAGCGAATCACCCGCACGTAGAACTGAACCTCGGGATTGCCCTCCGCCGCCTTGCGCATGGCGGGCACGACCTCGCGAATGGCATTATTCAACGCCTCGATCTTGCCGCTGATGGCCATGGATCCAGAACAATCCAGCAGCCAGATTACGTGGAGGGGTCTGCCTGCATACTCTCCACCGGGTCGCACCGCCATATCGTCTATTCTCCCGTTAGTCTGGCCGGAAATAAAGCCCAGGCTTTCAGCCCCAGCAAAAAGAGAAAGCGAAGGGCATGGCTTTAGTAACTGACACCCATACAAAAACAGAAGAACGCTTTGGTGGGAGGGTGTACCCTTACCGTCGCCCTGCGGAGGTGTGGCTGAGAACTCTTGCATTTTTCCTTGCTTCCTCTGCTTGCAACTACGTTGCGCGAAACGCAGCGTACCCGGATTGCCTGCCACGCAGCACTGGACAAAGCCGCGTGAGCGCCTTTCTCTTAAGGAAAGGCGCATGAGATCAGCCAACGCCGCCAAGGTCCACAGGAAATCCGGGTAGCGAAGTGGACCTGCTGTTTCTCTTCAGGCTAAGCCCGTATCTACCCTCCCGTCGGGATGCCCTTGGTCAAGCGAAACTGAAGCACAGTCTCGGCAGTGACCTTTACTGGCGCCGGGTGTGAGGTGAGTGCGCCGGTGGCTCCCCCTGCACCCGCACCAGCCGCGGCGCCCGCGCCGGCGTGATGGAACAGGTGACCGGTGATAGCGCCGATGGCAGCTCCCGCCGCAGTACCGATGCCGGTTCTCTCCGCTGTCCGTACGCCTTGCGACGGCCCGTCCACCGCTTTTGAGGAGCCGGAAATGCGCATCAGTTTGCCGTGCGCGGTCAACCCTACCAGGGCGAACTCCACGTGCGACTTACCCGAGATCTTGCCGCTCTTGTCGATCTTCACGACTTTTAATTGCGCGCTCGATCCTCGCTGCACGATTACATTGCCTTCGCTGGTCAACGGAGTGACCACCGTTGCCGGAAGCAAGTTCGCCAACCGTGGAATTGTCGGAATTGAAGTCGCTGTCGAGCCGCACCGCCACCGAAGTACCCGCCGTCACCGGGGATAGTTTTGTCTGCTGGGAGGTGTTCGTACTCCCTTGATTCACGCCCGAGCTCGTGTCTGACTGGCTGATTTGCCCGGGGTTAGGCTTGTTCTGGCCGTCCTGCGCCGGTGGAGTATTGTTCTGCCCCGTCTGCCCATCCTGCACAGGCGGCTTCTGGATTTTGTCCGTTCTGCCCATTTTGCGCAGGGGGAACTTGGACGGTTGGTGGGGCGGCGGGCTGGGGATGGTGCAGCAGGGCAAAGGCTACTGCGACAACCGCTACCAGACCCACGCCGCCCACCACCGCCTTGTTCTGGTTGCTCATGCCGGCCTTGACCACAACTGGGGGGATCACCGGGGCCGCGGCCGGGAGTGAGCCCGCGGGGCGATCCGCCGCAGCTCGTTCGGCAGCCGTAGCGCCGGTTGCGAAACCGTTCAGGTTTGTGGCGGGCACGTCTTGTACGCGGTCGGAGCTGCGTCCCAGACCTACTCCGAGCGCGTACGACCAGGTATCGACCGCATAGTTGGCAATCTCTGGCGCGAGTCCCCGGTTGTCCTCGAGCCGCTGCACCAAACGGGCTCGCATGGCCTCCGGTGTCATCGCGGTTTGCCACGAAGACCTCAACTCGAGTGGGACCCTTTCCTCCAGCGCGCCGACGATCGCGGAGATTTCCCGGCGATGTCCACCGCAATAGTCTTTCAACAGACCTTCGCAGCGGTCGCGGTCCTGGAGAAGACCGTCTCCGTTTTTCTCCATGAGCTCTTTCAGCTTTTCGCGAGGTATTTCGGTTGCCATGTTGCCCACCCTTTCAGGTTGTGTTGATGTCCCTGGCCCGAACTTCTTACCACGTCAGCCAACCTCACCGTCGATGGAGCCGAAGTCGATTTTGGCTCCGGGAGCCAGTTTGATCGTCTGCCCGGGCGCGATCTGGCGCCTGGTGCCGTTGGAAACTGCTTCCCATGCCGAACTGGAAAGGTTGGTTAGCCCAAGAACCGTTGGATCGTTGGGGTTCCGGGTCACTTCAGCAACCGGGCCTCCGGGCGACTGTGCCAGCAATCCTGGCACCTGGTGCTCGAGCAAGCGCAGCCCGGGCACAATGATCAGGAACTTGGCGCCTACGCGCAGCCGGTTGGCGATCTTGGCCGCCGGGCCGACGGAGGGAGATATCAGCGGAGAGGGTATTGCATCCGCTGCCAGCCCAGGCCGGATGACTGGGGGAGCGCTCATGGCCGCGGCAGCATAAGCCACTAGCGGGAGCGGTCGCCACCTGCGGAGCGCCGGCCGCGGGCGTGGAGTAAGCCGGCGCCGTCCTGGCCCCACCAAAGATCACGCTCGGTTGCAGCATGCTCCGATTGGGCGAGATTTCGCGAGCCTTGAGCACCGCGGCCGCCAGCACCGCATACGACAGCAGTGCGATCGCAGCCTGCAGAGGCACGGTATCCATGCTCGCCACTGTATCCCACAGCGCATGAGGAAGGGACGCCGAGGCCAAGCCTATGAGCAGTATCTTCCAGCGTTGTTCAGGCTTGATCACAGAAAGGCCAATGAAGTATCCGAAGTAACCGGCGTAGGCCATGTGCCCAAAGGACAAATCGATCGACCGGATGATAAGCCACTTGATGCCGGGCGCGGTGTTCAGCAGGTTGCTACCCTGGGTAATCAAGCTGCGTAGCTGCTCACCGTTCATGTTGTTCATCACGGCGTCGGCATTTTGGCTTGGGACTCCGCGGAATGCCAAAACGGTGGTGGTCCAGGTATTCACCAGATCCCGGGGAGTGTACTGGATGAGGGTTTCCATGATGGCAAAGCCTCCACCTGAAGCCGCGCCGATCAGGATGCCATCGAGAGGCTCTTCCACCCCAATCTTGGCCCGCACTTCCGGGGTCATATAGCGGGCGCCAATCACCAGGGCGAAGATCGGCAAAGCCTTCACTATCTCCTCGAAAAACCCGGTGCCGAGGAAGTGCTGAATGAACAGCTGAATGAACGGAGCGTTGGCATCCGGCTCTCCGCCCGCCAGATGCAGGTGGAAGAACTCGTACATCCACAGGAAGTCGTGATCGACCTGCATGAGCCACAGATAGTAAGCACTAAAGCCGGCGGCGCCTAACAGGATGTACCAGGACTTATCCTTGCCAATCATCCGGTAAATGAACCACATGCTTACCATGGTCAGGAAGACAGCCAGCATGATCAGGAAGTTGGAGGAGTAGATCCAATAACGGGGATCGATGTAATGCTTGCCGTCCGCGGCCACGATGGCATACACGATCGTGGTGGTGGTGCCGAACGTCGCCATGCCGAAGAACACCACGATGCAGAAGAGCACTGGCCCGAGCTGGGCAGTTTTTCCCAACTCATTCCATTTGGTCATGACGGGGATAAGTTGGGAGCGAGTGGCCTCGGTGCCCTGCACCATGACTCCGCCGGGTCGCTTAGCCATAAATCCTTCACCTCACCGCAGTTATTTTGAGGCTGGTTGTTTTGGGGAGATTTGGTGCGTAGCGGTGCATGATCACCATCGACAGAAAGTAAACAAGGGGGAAAGGGGCGGACCGGGGGCCCTAAATAGGCCTTCACTTTACCATCGCGTACGAGGACTGTCGACGGAAAATGGCCGCCCGGGAGGGTCCGGCCGTAACCCCGCCACTTAACCCCGCCACTTAACCCCGCCCCTCAACCTGCCAATGATCGATTGCTTGTGTAACCTTGGCGGCTAGTCGGGCCTTCCCAGGCCGCACGGAGCTTCGGTTTGATAGGACTTCTCGGCCGCCACTGCAATTTCGACCGCACGCAAGCCATCTTCCCCGGTGATGCGCGGCGCGCGGTCGCTCAGGATCGTGTCGACAAAGTCGATAACTTCGGCCAGGTAAGCTTCCCGAAAGCGGGTGAGGAAATGATCCTCTAACTCGTAGCTGCCATGGCTCGGCTTGAGGAAGGTGGCGGAGTTTTGCCGCAGGCTTCCGATCAGGATCGACCCCTTGGAGCCCACGATCTCGGTGCGAACATCGTAGCCGTACAGACACTGCACATACGACTCCACATTGCCGATCGCTCCGCGGCGGAAGCGAAGGTTCACTGTGCTCGCCACCACATCTCCGAATTCCGCGATCTCCGGCCGGATCGCGACCGTCCCGAAGGAGTGCACCTCAGCGACCTCGTCATGGGTAAGCCAGCGCGCCGCGTCGAAGTCGTGAATGGTGCTGGTATAAAAGAGCATTCCGTTGATCCGGGACTGATAAGCCCTAAGTGGAGGCATATCTTTGTCACGGCCGATGGACTTGAAGATCACGGGCTCGCCGATTTCTCCCGCTTCGATCCGCTTGCTGGCAGCCACGTGGGCGGGATCGTAGTGACGCATGAAGCCCACCTGTAGACGAACTCCGGCTTTGGCAACCGCCTGCAAGGCACTCTGCGCACTCTCGACGCTGACGCCGAGTGGTTTTTCGCAGAGAATGTCTTTGCCTGCTCGCGCTGCTGCTTCGACTGCACCGGTGTGGAAGTTATCTGGGGTCGCGATCAGTACAGCCCGGATGTCTTTTCGTTCGAGCATGGCATCGAGGCTGGCATAGGAGTGTTGAATTTCGAGCTCAGCGGCCACCTTGCTGGCGCGGGCGGCATCGACATCCGCTACGGCCAGCAGTTCCGCATGGGGGACGAGGCGGCGCAGATTCGTCGCGTGTTGCTTCCCCATCTCACCAACGCCCAGTACTCCGACACCCAACTTGCGCATCCTGTGATGCCCCCCGATGAAAGTGCTCCGTTAGGAGCCTGGTTGGAACAAACGCCCTCTGCATAATAGGCAATATAACCGCTTAGCGAAAGGCCTTAAATTTTGGGCGGGATTCGGAGGCGAGCACCTGGGCATTCCGGCGTGAGCCTGCCCCGGTCTGCCGTGGGTCCCGAAGGGACGGTTGAACTTAGCCGTCTTATCCAAATTAGGTTTCTCAGTTGGCCAACTTGTACAGCACAGGAAGCATTCACTGGCATTCGAGGCTGAGGAAGGCTTTGAAACGAAGGGCACGGCTCCACAGGCTGCGGAAAAACTCGCTTTCCTGAAGGGTACGGGCTTCAGAGTCCGCGTGAGAACTCCATTTCAAACTCAGTCCCGCAGGGACGTCTGAACCTAGCCCAGGACGCCAGTCCTGGGTTGGATTTGAAAGGACGACCCAGTCCCGGAGGGACGGCTGAAAATAGGCCGCCACGCAACCTGGACAACCTTCAGCCGTCCCTGCGGGACTCAATCATGTTTAACGGTGTACCCAGGACTGGTCGTCCTGGGCTAAGTTTCAGACGTCCCTGCAGGACTGAGTTTAGAAATGGAGTTCTCACGCGGACTCTAAAGCCCATCGTGCTTGTTCCTGATGTACGGCTGAAGCCCGTACCTTTCAGGGAGGAAGACGTACCTAGGGGCTTCGGCCCGTACATGACTGCTCTCAGATGAATGCGGCTCTAGCCACTGAGGGAGCGGTTTTCCTTTAGTAGAGACTTTTCCGCAGCCTGTCCAGCCGTGCCCTAAATGCGTCTGAGCTCCAAACGGCTTAGCCGCATTCATTCCCAAGTGATTACGGACAGGCTACCCTTTGGTTACGTCACGGGTGTCCAGCAATCATTGGTTTGCGGGTGCCCCGGGTCTCAAAACCGAGACCTGGGGCACCCTTCGCGTTTTTTCTGTGATTATGGTCAGGAAGGAAGATTTAGGTACTGGCCGAAGCCCGTATCTACCCTCGTCTACATTCAGCGTCGAGTTTTTTTGCAGCCTCTACTTGGAGAAATTCTGTAAATAGCTGTCGGCAGGCAGACCCAGGCGCCGGGCTTTATCAAGCATTTTTCCCGCCGCGGCACGATCCATGGCCCCCCCACGGTGACCAGGTAATCGCCGCTTTGTTTGGGAGGGCTGAAAACCTCAGCGCCGAGGTCTGCATGTTTGCCGTTGATCTCGGCCACCATGTCCTCAGCTTTGGTTTGACCTTTGTAGGTATAGGCGACGACCCGCCAGACGGAACGATCCGGCCCCGGAGTTTCCGCGCCACTGGCTGAGGACGGTGCAAGTTTTGCAGCGGCGGGTTTGCCGCCGGAGGGTCTTGCAGCCGTTGGTTTCGCCGCGGGCGGCTTCTCGGCCACGGTGGGCGCAGGCGCAACCACCTGGGGCGCAGTTTGTGGATTGGTTGCGGTTGCAGGGGCGGGCTCGGAACTGGGGCGGAGCAGCAGCCACCCGATGATCGCCAGCACGACCACGGCAAGTGCACCGTACAGGAGAAACGGAGGACGCTTGGCGACCGGCTCGTCTTCCTCTTCGATGTCGAGCGGTTTCACCCGAGGGAGGGGCGGGGTGGTAAGGCGCTCGGCAGTGGGCGCTGCTTTTGGCGGAACCCTGGCCGCAACGGGCGCGGATGGAGGGCGCTGGCGCAACGGGCGCGGGCCGCGGGCGCTGGTCTAGGTGCCGGAGCCGCCGGCGCTGGTCTCGGAGCGCCGGGCCGGGTTGGGCGCCGGGGGGGAGCGACGGGCGGCACGGCGGTGGCGGCGGGAGGCACCGCAGACGCGACCGGCAGGGCCGGCTTCAAGGCATTGCTGATTTGGGCTAACGTCCAACGACCGGCGGAGGCGTTGCGGATAATCTCCGCGAACGGCGCCGGGATGCGATTGATCTGCGCATCCGTGGCGCTGAATACTTTTCGCTGGGTGAAGGCATGAAAGAGGGTTGTCCCGATGCCGGCAACGTCCTCTGCCTGGCCCGCCGCGGTTCGGTGCAGGCAATCGCTGCGTAGCTTTACCGTATCTTCGGTGGCAAGCACGCTGGCCGCTTCCACGCGACCATGCGACATTCCCTTTTGATGAATCGCCGTGAGCGCGCCAACCAGGGCTTCGGCCACTTCCCGGCCTTCCTCCGGCGATAGGGTCTGGCTCTGCAGCACATCGGAGAGACTCTGTTCGATGGGCTCCATGAGTGCATAGACCAACAAGGTATTGTCCACCTTGACCTGCCCGACTTTGGTGATGGTGACCAGATTCGGATGGACCAGGTTTTGCGCAGCCTCCAGGCGCGCGGTGACTTCGTCCGCATCCGTCAGCGCCTCGGTAAGGCTGATGGTGGAGGGGGTGTGTTGCGGTTCAAACGTCTCGGTCTCAAACCATGCGCTTCGCCCTTCGGATCGCACCAGGCGGCGCAGGGGATAAAGCCCATCGATTGTTTGTCCTTCCAACTCGTTCCAGAACTGCATAGTGTCCTTGTTTCCCAAAAAGTGAGGGTATAGAGGGTAATGTGGAGATGGGCTCTGCCAGGTCAGAGCGGGCTCTTGACCTCGAAATACTGATAGATTTTCGTTCCACTGCGCACGCTTAAAGGCAGTCCGGGAGCTTTGTCCGGGCTGCCTCCGCATGTCTTGCGGGATTAAAAAACCGACCGCGACTTCATGAAACCAGCTTACGCGATTCTTTCAATATTGGTTTTTGCATTATTGCCGGTACGCGCCAACATGGCCATGCCCTCGCGGGCCATCTCACGAGCCATCTTACGCAATTCGTCGGGACGTTCGTTGTGGATTGCAGTGAGCTGCTCAAGCGCGGCGGCGGCGCGGAGCTTGGCAATTCCCTGAAAAGCCTGCTCGCCTGAGTTTCCGCAGGTATGCACGATGCTTTCGGAGGTTATTTTAAAAACATCTTCGCCCTGGATGACGAAGGCCACGAAATACTTCTCTGGCGGGGGGATCGGAGTGTGGGATGCCATTAGCACTTCCTTTGCTTTATTGCATGAATTCCAGTGCAGGACGGTCTGATTCGGCCAAAATACACTACAGTTTGCATACTAGATGCACACGGATAGATGCAAGCGTATTGGAGCATGCGGAACCGCAGAGGTAACCGACGCAAGCAATTTATTTTCTTCGCAGGATAGCGGTGTACAGTGGAGCGCCCCAGGTCCCGATGGCCAGGAGGCTGCCAAATAGCACCACCGCGTCGATACTCTCTCGTCCCTCGCGCGTCCAGTAGACATTGGCAAGGTTGAGCCAGAGCGCGAATTCATCGAGCGTAAGCGCAGCGCCGACCCCATACAGAATGGCCACGAGCCGGCTGGCAAAGATGGAGGCCGGGGTGGAACCGGAGCCGACCTCATTAATGTAGCCGTAGCCAACGCCGAGCAGGATCAGAATGCCCCAGACCAGGTGGTGGATGTGGCGGCCACCCATGGTGACGTATTGGAATGGGCCGATGTGGTGCTGAATGGAGGCAACCAGCAGGCGGACGGCCAGGAAGGTAAGGAAAAAGCTGATCGACGCAAGAAACATCCTGCGGTGAGGGCGGTCGGGAATGGTTTGCCGGAGGATATGGCCGAGCTTGGTGAGATGAAGCAGTAACAGCATGATTGCCGTTACCGCGGCAATGAATACCAGCAGAATCACTTCGCCTGACCAGTGCATACCGCCACTTTAACTCAGGAAAAGAGAAATTCTTTAGTCCGCAGGTCCTTGATGTTATCCCGCAGCTTGGCCGCCTTTTCAAACTCGAATTTCTTGGCCGCTTCGCGCATATCCGACTCCATCTTGCCGATATAGGCGTCCAGCTCCTGCTGGGTATTGAATTCCGGCAGCGCGTCGTCCTGGCTGGTGAGGTCGGCGTATTCCGCTTTGAGGATATGCACCAGGGACATTTCGAGCGAGCGGCTGATCGACGTTGGCGTGATGCCGTGCTCTTCGTTATGCGCCCGCTGCACGGTGCGCCGGCGGTCCGTCTCATCCAGCGCCCGGCGGATGGAGTCCGTCATCACGTCTGCGTACAGAATGGCCCGGCCACTCAGGTGGCGGGCGGCGCGTCCTATGGTTTGAATCAGGGAACCGGAGGAGCGCAAAAACCCTTCCTTGTCGGCATCGAGAATCGCAACCAGGGAAACCTCGGGCAGATCAAGCCCCTCGCGCAGCAGGTTGATGCCGATCAGCACGTCATATTCGCCGCGGCGCAGATCGCGCAGCAGCCGCACGCGCTCCAGGGTTTCGATCTCCGAATGCATGTAGCGGCATTTCACGCCGACCTCGGCGTAGTAGCCGGACAAATCCTCCGCCATTCTCTTGGTCAGCACGGTGACCAGAACGCGCTCGTTGCGCTCCACGCGCAGCCGAATTTCGGCCAGCAAATCGTCGATCTGCCCGCGTATGGGCCGAATCTCAACCTCAGGATCGACCAGGCCGGTAGGGCGAATAATCTGCTCCACCACTACCCCTGCGGACTTGGTCAGCTCATACGGGCCGGGGGTGGCGGAGACATAAATGGTCTGGTGGGTGCGGGTTTCGAACTCCTCGAATTTGAGCGGGCGATTGTCCATGGCCGATGGCAGGCGAAAGCCGTAATCCACCAGGTTCTGCTTGCGCGAACGATCGCCATGCCACATGCCATGCAACTGGGGCACGGTCACGTGCGACTCGTCGATAAACACCAGGTAATCGCGGGGGAAATAGTCCAGTAGCGTGGGCGGCGGTTCGCCCGGTAGCCGGCCAGAGAAGTGGCGGGAGTAGTTTTCGATGCCATGGCAGTAGCCCATGGACTTGATCATCTCCAGGTCGAAGCGGGTGCGCTGATGGATGCGCTGCGATTCGACCAGCCGCCCCTCCGACTCCAACTGCTTCTCCCACACCGCGAGCTCGTCGAGAATCGATTCGACCGCGGTCTTCTTGCGCTCCGGCTGGACTACGTAATGCGATTTCGGATAGATGGGCAGGCGGGCATATTTCTGCCGCACGGTGCCGAAGAGCGGATCGATTTGCGACAGAGCCTCGATCTCGTTGCCGAAGAGCTCGATGCGATAGGCCATCTCATCGTAGGTGGGGTAAACCTCGATCACGTCCCCACGCACACGAAAGGTGCCGCGGCGGAAATCACTATCGTTGCGTTCGTAGAGAATCTCGACCAGGCGGCGGGTAATGTCTTCGCGGCGGATCTTCTGCCCCTTTTCGAGCAGCAGCAGCATGCCGTAGTAGGCCTCAGGCGAACCCAGACCGTAGATGCAGCTTACCGAGGAGACGATAATGGCGTCGCGCCGCTCGAACAGGGAACGGGTGGCGGAAAGGCGCAGCTTATCCAGCTCCTCGTTGATGGTGGCTTCCTTCTCGATGTACAGGTCACCGGAAGGGATGTAGGCCTCGGGCTGGTAGTAGTCGTAGTAGGAGACGAAATACTCGACTGCATTCCCGGGAAAGAACTGCTTGAATTCGTGGAAGAGCTGAGCGGCGAGCGTCTTATTGTGCGCCAGGATGAGCGCCGGGCGATTGGATTGCTCGATGATCTTGGCCATGGTGAAGGTCTTGCCCGAGCCGGTAACGCCGAGCAGGGTCTGATGCTGCTCGCCGGCAGCTAAGCCGGAGACGAGTTCCTGGATAGCGTTGCCCTGGTCGCCGCGGGGACGGTAATCGCTTACTAACTGGAAGTCCATGAATACCTGTAGAGAGTGGGCCGTGCGCCGACCCGCCGTGGGCGGGTGCTGGGAAGCGTTGGGGCTGTCTCTGATTATAAACGCTGGGAGTGGTCTAGAGCCGGGGCAGGGGAGGGTAGGCGATGGGCCCGCGCACCATACGCCGCGCAAGCACGATCAAGGCCCCGATGATGGCGCAGATGACCAGAATGATGGGCAGAAAGATGATCGGCGAGAATACCGTGGGTGGATTGCGGGGCGCGGGGGAATACTGATGCAGATGTCCACCGAAAATGAGCACGTGGCCATCGATGGTTGTGCCACTGGCGAGCGTGAGGTTGCCACCGAAGACCAGAACGTTACCGGCCACCGCGCCGTTGAGTAAAACATTGCCGGCGAAAACGTGCACGCTGCCGGTTACGCGCCCTTCCACCTCTACGGAACAGAGAAAGCAGCGGGCGTTGTGAATCGTCTCGTCGGCGGCAACCAGGACATTCCGGCCAAAGTGACCTATGTTCGCCGGGGCCTGCGAAACACCGGCCAGAGATGGCATCAGGATCAGAGTGCAAAGGATCAAGCACCGTGAAAGCATGCCGGCGTTTCCTCGAGGGAAGTAAAGGTTATTCGATCATCAAAGCTGTGGCCCGGAGAAGTGACAAGGCAGTTTCCGGCAAGCTCAGGGCTGGTTGAGTGCCGTTGGATGCTTCGGTTGATACAGGCCAACTTCGCCGCCTCCGGGAAGCCTGATGGTTGTGATCGATCCCCATCTTTCTTCGTGAACAGGCGAGCAAACGACGTTTTTTCCCGCCAGGCTCCTCATCTCGGCGTTAAGGTCTTCACACATGAAGTAGAGCTGATGGCGATCATTCTCTTCGGCCGGATGAAAGGCTGCTTCGGCCGGAGGCAGGGCGAAGATCAGCCAGCCGTGGCCGGCATCGACCGACGCCAACCCCAGCACATCGCGAAAGAAGGCGCGGTCTGCCGCTGCATCTTTGCTGTAGACGATGACATGTGCACCGGAAATCACGATGGATTCCAGTTTAGCGCCGCGCGTACTGCTCCTTTCGATATGCGGTAAGGTAAAATACGTGTTCAGCTCATTTCTTCGCTGTCGCAATTCTGGCCGCGAGTCTTGTACTTGCCCTTTCTCTCTTGAGTGCCGATTGCGCGGCCGCCGCCCCGACCATGGGTTACACGGTAGTGGCCCGCTACCCCCATTCGACCGACAGCTACACCGAGGGATTTCTTTATCTGGATGGGTTGTTTTATGAGGGCACAGGCATCGCCGGACACTCAGCCCTGCTCGCCATCCAGCCCGAAACCGGCAAACCTGTCCAGAAACGCGAGCTGGCGCCGCAGTATTTTGGCGAGGGGATCGTCGATTGGGGCCCCGACATCTACCAGTGGACGTGGAAGTCGCAAATCTGCTTTGTTTATGACCGCTTCAGCCTGCGGCCGATTAAGCAGTTGAGCTACAACGGCGAGGGCTGGGGTATGACGCGCACGGCAAAAGAGATCATCACCAGCGACGGCAGCGCGACGCTTCGCTTTCGCGACCCTGAAACCTTCAGGGAAACTCGTCACATTGTGGTGAAGGACGGTGCGACGACCATCGACGAGCTCAACGAGCTGGAGTTTATCAAGGGCGAGATCTATGCCAACGTATGGCACTCGGACAGGATCGCGCGCATCAATCCCCGCGACGGACACGTGATTGCCTGGATCGATCTCGCTGGTCTGCTGCCGGCCGATCAAAAGATCAACCAGGAATCCGTACTGAACGGGATCGCTTACGACGCAAAGCGAGGGCGCCTTTTCGTCACCGGCAAGCAATGGCCCACGGTCTTCGAAATTAAAGTGGTCCCTCGTACCCTTGGGAAGACGGTTCTGAAATGAGGAGCTGAAGCCGCGATCAAAGAGGCGCGCAGCGCCGGCTTACCTCGTCATTTGGCGTTTTGCTTCTCTCCGGCCGAGGCGGTCCACGGGGCATTCCCCGGGGCGTTCCCGTTCCAATGATCGGCAAAGATCTTCGCGACCGTATAGATGCTTTGCATTGGGTTCGCACCTACCGATGTTGGGAAAATACTCCCGTCGACGACGTAGAGTCCTTCTGTTCCCCACACTGAAAATCCTGCCCCACGACGCTATCCAGGGGATCCGCACCCATCTTGTCGGTCCCCTGCATATGAGCCGAGGTGACCATGGAGCGGTTGGAGATGAACTTCAGGTTCTTCTCCACCAGAACGGCCTGATCTGGAGAGGTGAGGATCTGCGGCTGCAAACCAATTTGCAGGCCCATCCTGGGAGAGGCTCCTCCTCCGCCGAGTCCTAAGATGTCCTCGTGGTAGGAAGGTAGACCTGCTTTGCGCCGGCGTTGAACATCACGCGAATCGCTTCCGCGATACCCTCGCGCAAACCGCTTCTTGTCGCTCTCCGAGAGGGTGTAGTCGATCTGTGGGGCGCCAGACTCGTCCAGGACGATACGGTTCCCAGGCTGCGGCGTATCCACCAACATGACACCGAAGCCCGCCAAATCGCGAAAGGCTTCGATCATCTCCAGAGAATGCAACGCGGGCCCTGGGCTCATCAGCGCTGCATAGAGCGGTTGATCCGCCATCGATTCGAGTGCGTATCCACGATCCACCAGCCGGTCATCGACATAGACTGAGGCCTCCGTCCCAGTCAGGACGTCGATGTGGTGGTCGAACCGGCCCATGATGGGCATCGACGGATGGAGCACCATCCCGCGGCCGATCTGGTCGTTCTTGACCCCGCTGCGAAGCAACACTGTGGGAGAGCCCAACGCGCCGGCGGACAGGATCACGGTCTTTGCACGCACCGTGAAAGTTTCACCGGGAGGTATCTTGAGGCCATTGGGATCCGCGATGGTCCCGGCCTCCGGTATCGCCGGTCGCATGCGCACCTCAACGCCGACCGCACGGTGCCGATCGCCCTGGTCCTCAAAAATCACCCGCCTCACATCCGCGTCTGGCATCATTCCCAGCGGGTTGGCCTGTCTTCCAGCGCGGCAAGAAGCAACTGACTCTCAGCAGAACGCTTATCGGTTACCGGGGAAGGAGATTTCCCCGGAGCGTAAGTATTCAGGCTGTAAAGCTTGGGGTGCAGCCCCGATAACCGGGCGCCATCCCAGAGCACTCGATTGTTTGGATTGATCTCCTTCTCCGTCAGGGTCCGGGTGCCGATCGCTTTCTTGACCCACTCGTACTCCCGCGCCAGCTCGGGCTGTGTGAACTGGTCCGGCGCAATCCGGCCGGCTTTGCGCCAGCCTTCGATTTTGGTGCGAATAGCGTCCGTGGTCGGAGCGAAGCATAAATCGACATTCACCTGCGACCCTCCACCCACCGCCATTCCGTTGCGCACGCGGATGGTTCCATCCATGGATGTGCGCGTGTCGACCAGGTCGTCGATCAGGCGAGTCTCCATGGAACCTGCTACCACAAAGGATCCACGCTCCAGCAACAAGACCCGCTGGCCGGCGCGGCGCAGCTCATGCGCCAGCACGGAGCCCGCCGGACCGCTGCCTACGATGAGTACGTCGATGGCATGTCCGTCACTCTCGACCAGCTCTTTCTTGCTGCTGTTATAGGCGAGCCGCGTGGGCGGCAGCTTGGGCAGGTTAGCTTTCACGTACTCCGGCGGTGCAAACAGGCTCAGCTTGACTCCGGTCAACTGCCCCTGGACCGCGCCGTAGCCTTTCACGATGTAGAAATTCCGCACCGTTGCCGCCAGCCGGCGGGGAGCATTGTCGGCGCAGCTTTGCAGCAGGAAGAGCACATGCTGACGATTATCTGGAGTGAGGGCCGGCAAATGAGATGGGCGCCAGTACCTTGAATGGCTTGCGCGATTCCGCAGGCGGAACCGAATCTCCGCAGATCCGCGAAGGGCAGCAGCAGTTGGCGAAACTCCGCCGAGCTTCCGGCTTGTTTCCAGATACCGTCTCGGGCGGCCACCAGCAGAGCCGCGGTCGCAGGATCGTTGGGGAGATCTGTCACCGGAAGAAAGGATGCGAACAGCGCATCATGGACGGCATGCAGCGCATTGTCCGGGACGGCGGATGATGCCGCCGGTTGCGTGGCCGGCCCACCCGCACCGTCCCGGCACGACGTACATGCCAAACCTAAAACCGCCAGCGCACAGAGCAGGCCGCGCAAAATTCCCATGCCACGCAGTATAACGGCGGCAACCTGCTGCTTGATGTAGGATAAGCGCCATGGCCAGCCGCTATTCCACGATCCAGAAGTGCGCTTTCGGCTTTGCTGTTCTTTTTCTTGCCGTTTATTCGCTGGACTACGTGCCTGGCATTATGGGCCGCCAACGGCAAGATGTTCGGCCTCTTTTCGATGACCACGTTTGTGGATGTGGGCCACCTTGGCTCTGGGCACGCTGGCGCTGATCAGCGGATTTGTTGGCTCCAGAACCGCGCGTGTCTACTTCTGGTTCCTGGGATTCTTTTATGCCGCGGACGTCATCACCTATGTGATCACCCATCTGCACCTGGTTTCGCCCCTGACCAATCTGCTGGTGAACCTTCCCCACACCATCATCTCGATCGCCGCCTTTTTCATTGCCGTCAACGTCGGCAAGCAGAGCACGGATGCCATCACGGCGCGTGCGTAGGATCCTCTTTCGGCTCCTGCAGGGAATCGCGTGCGCAGCCGGACTGGCACTGGCAGCAATCGTGGTTTTTATGGTTAGCTGTCGCTCCCGGCAACTTCTCTTTCGAGCCAACGCCGGAGCCGCTCCGGCACCCCGCGCAAGCCGCCGGCATAAAGGACTACGCCCGGCCGGAAGTGGACACCTTCTACACTTACCCCGAGTGGTACATCGTGTGGAGTTACCAGGCGAAGGCCGACTTCCAGCGCAACCATCTACCGTCCGGATATTCCTACTTCGGAGATATAGGTCAATTCTGGCACGGCTACTGTTCTGTTTATTCGTTTACGCGTTCTCGTTACCCTTCGCCTACGGGCGACCACATCATGTTGGCCGTGATCGGTTCGTCATTCACCGTGGAGTACACCTTGAAGGGGCTCTACGAGAAGACCATCGGACGCCTGAGCGAATGGACCAGCCATCATGAGCCGGTGGCCGAGGACGCGTATGCCGCCCAGGTGGCAGAAGACTATGCCGCCTTTGTCCATGTTCGTCCGTTTTATGAGTACTCCTTTGCGCACGCTCTGCATGATCTGTGGTTCGGTACGCCGTTCCGTTCCCAGCACCTTCTCCGCACCCTCGAACGGCGTGCCTGGTTATCACTGGACTACTCCTTCGAAGCGGCCTATTGCCAGCTCATCGAGCTCGGGACGCATGCCACGTATGGCTTCGAGGACACCAACCACCGCGGCCTGGATTGAATTCCCGCCCCAGGAAAAAGACGCATATGGTTTCCCTGGTGCCTTCCATGAAGTTCGTCCGCGAACTCGGGGAGGGCGAAGCGATCGTCGAGATACCTCGCTACCAGGAGTTCACCGCCGACGCCCAGGAGCTTTTGGAGGCCGGTGTCCGCTTCCGTCAGATCGCGGGCAACCAGCTAATTGTTGTCTCTGCCATCGCCCCCGGCAACTGGACGAACACCGTCCCCAATCTACAGTTGCTCCTTGCGCAGCCAATGTTGACCGATCGAGCGAAGACCCGCGTCGTGCTTTTGTGCCCCGTTTCTAACCTTCATCTCGTCTTACCGCTGCTTGAACGCCTGGGGATCAGCATCGAGCACATTTACGATTACTAATTCGGCGCGCCTCACGCTACCCGCAAGACAGCGTTCAATCGCTTGCTGCCACTCCGGACCGCTCTCGCGGTCGCTCTTCCCCATCGCTTGCACGTCATCATTCGCGGCAGCGTTCAAGGCTGTGCGAGCATAGGTCACTTCCACGCTTGTGGTGGAAGGGTTGCGGGAACTCAGTCGAACATCCACGACCGACACCAGCCTCTCCGGGATCAAGGACACGTACTGCATGCGCCCTTCCGCCGGGTTGAAGAGCGTGTTTACCCAAACGATCTTGTGGCGACCATGCTGGATGGTGAACACTGCGCCCTGTATGTCCTTACCAGGCTGAGGGTACAGAAACTCCGGATTCCAGTGTGGCCCAGCCCAGCACCGCTCCCCATCCGGACCGAACAAACTTGCAGCGCGGTCCAGCGGGGCGTGGACGACCAATTGAAAGCTGTTACTCACGTGCACAGGTTTTGTCATGGAGAGAAGTCCCAGAAATAGAATTAACCCGCTTTTCATTTGCGCTCTTTCAACCGATGGCTGTCGGAGGCGTGGAGCGTCAGGCCGTAAATATTCCTGAACTGCTCAATCTCTTTCAGGGTCTGCGCGGAAAACGCAGACTTACCTTCAAACGCGTGGAGCACGATTCCCTCCAGCAGGTCACCCAGTGTCATGTCCTTCAGTTCGGCGACTGCCTTCAACACCTTCACCAGCCGCTTTTCCATCCGGACGCCGGTCTGAATCCGCTCTACCTCGACAGGTTGTTTTGTTTCCGTCATTTGTACCAATGTACCACGGTACATCAAAGCTGTGGAAGCTTATTTGCCTGTGACATCATCTGAAGAGAAGAAGGAGATTCAACACGGATGAGTTACGTACCCAATGCAAAGCGTTATGACGGAGCGCAGTTTCGGCGGTGTGGGCGATCTGGGATCGTATTACCGCCCGTCTCCCTTGGCCTGTGGCAGAACTTCGGCGGCGTCGACAGCTTCGAGACCGGCCGGGCAGTCGTTCGCAGAGCATTCGATCGTGGCGTGACGCACTTCGACCTGGCGAACAACTATGGGCCACCGTACGGGTCGGCGGAGGAGAACTTTGGCGAGATCCTGCGCAAGGATTTTCGAGACTACCGCAACGAGTTGCTGATCTCGTCGAAGGCGGGCTGGGATATGTGGCCCGGCCCCTACGGCCTGGGCGGCTCGCGCAAGTATCTGCTGGCGTCGCTGGACGAAAGCCTCCATCGCATGGGGCTCGAGTACGTTGATATTTTCTATTCGCACCGGCCCACGATGGACGTGCCGCTGGAAGAAACCATGGGGGCGCTGGCGCAGGCCGTGCGCCAGGGCAAGGCCTTGTATGTGGGCATTTCGTCGTACAGCCCGGAGCGGACCCGCGAGGCGGCAAAGATTTTGCAGAGCGAAGGGGTGCCGCTGCTGATCCACCAGCCGTCGTACTCGATGCTGAACCGTTGGGTGGAAAAGGAGTTGCTGAGCACGCTGGACGAACTGGGCGTGGGCTGCATCGGCTTCTCGCCGTTAGCCCAGGGACTGCTGACCAACAAGTATCTCAAGGGGGTGCCGGCGAACTCACGCGCCAAGGCGGAAGGTTCTTTCCTGAAGGGTTTTCTGAGCGAGGAGAACCTCAAGCGGGTGCGGGCACTGAATGATATTGCCGCCGGGCGCGGCCAGACGCTGGCGCAGATGGCCATTGCCTGGGTGCTGCGAGACAAGCGAGTGACTTCGGCCCTGATTGGAGCGCGGGACGTGAAGCAGCTCGACGACTCGCTGGATGCAGTCAAGAATCTCCAGTTCACGGATGCAGAACTGCATGAGATTGATCGCCACGCGCAGGAAGGGGAAATCGATCTTTGGAAAGAAGCCCGCGAGGGAGTGGCTTAGGCAGCTTAAGTGCAGGATGGCCGAAGAGGCTGCGTGAGAATCGAAAAGAAACCGCAGATCTCTCCACTCCGCTGCGCTCCGGTCGAGATGACAAATTTGTTGCACGGAAAATCCTCAATTATCCAGTGGATGCACGCCCGTCCATGGCCTAACAAATTTGTCATCTCGACCGGAGTAGTCATGGGCCTGCGGTCCACCCAAGGTGATGAAAAACGCTTCGGTCCAGCAACCACTCTTTATGGAACCGTCGCCCTCCCCTTTGTCATCCCGAGCGCAGCCGAGGGATCTACAGTTCCGCGGACCCTTCCTGGAAATGTTTTTCGACCGAGCGTAGCGGAGTGGAGAGATCTGCGGTTTCCTCCCTGTTCTCACACACCCTCTTCTGTCCCAATTCTCATTCCACTCTTTACGCCCACTAAAGAGGCTGCTGAAAAACCCGAATTCTTTGAAGGGGACGGCCTTCAGGCCGTCCATAACTGCTTTGTAGTGAGTGCGGCTTTAGCCGCTGAGGGAGCGGTTTTTCTTCAACCTGGACTTCTTCCGCAGCCTCTAAAGTCGTTATTTTACCGCCCTGATCCAAAGCTGAGGTAAAGCACCGCCTCTAGCCCACCTTAGGACGCAAAACAAAACGGAAGCGCATATCTTCACCGAACCACTGCACATAGTTAGTGCCCCAGGTGTTGTTGTGCAGGCAGAAATGCAGTCCTTTGCTGAGGTCGGGCTGCTCCCTGGTAAAGAAGATCGGCGACTTTAAGCCCAAGGCAACGACTGGCGTGTCCAGGGTGTCGATGGTGAAATTGTCACAACGAATTTCCCGGGTGACGGCGTGCATATGCCGGTTCCCGCCGGGCACAACATCAAAGGGAGAAATAAAGTCGTTGGTTTTTTCCAGGGACCATTTCCCGTCGCCGGTGGCAGCAGGGTAGAAGCTCAGCCACGCCGCTTCCGGCAGGCGGTTGGCCACCTTCCCGAACCAGTAAAAATTCATCTCTACCATCGGCGCATGGTCAGGCATGAACAACTCAAGAAACAAGGTGCGTGGCCACGCCACCGTACCCAATCTCTCGGTCTTCGGATCATCCACCCGCAGTTCCGCCAGCACCCGATAACCGTTACTGTCCTTCCCTGACCAGAGCTTCACCAGAGTCGGCACCCACTCACGGCTCTGCGCACCGAAGCGCGCAATGCCAGGCTTGCCGAAATCCTTAAACGCCCAATCCTCAGTGGAATGGATATAGCTCGCAATGAATCGATCGAAATCCTCTTTGGAAAACGTCTGATAGGAATAAAGCCCCAGCGGGTTCTTCGCTGTCGCCCACTCACGTTCTCTCGCCTTTGCGCGAAGTCCGCTGATAGCCCCGGTTCGCGGGTCGAGGGCAACCGTAAAATGCTGTGTCTCGATGACAGAATCCGTCGCCTGAGGTTTCAGGCCGGCAACCAGAGGCGGCGTGGCTCGCAGGCTCTGCAACCGCGCCTCGGCTTGCGAGCGCAATGGTTGGGGCAGGCTGGCGACCCCCTCATCAATATCCTCGCGCTTCTCCACCCAGCTGCTGGTCATGGTCCGGTATCCGGGGAGAGTGAGAACCTGGGCCAAATCGCTGGGCTTATAGTGGTCGTAGTCGATCCACTTCTTGGTGTCCACGCCCCAGGTGTGTTCTACCGCGAGGGTAAGCCGGCGAAGCAAAGCCAGGTCTACCGCATCACCGGTACGCAGCTTTCCCTCCTCAATCAATTCTTGCCGGAAGCGAGCGACCTCCCGGTAGCGGCTCACCTTTACCGGGTCGCTGGGCACGCCGTGGATCCACGTATCTCCTATCTCCTGAGTGAGTACAGGCAGCTGAGCGCGAAAGGGAGCAATCGCCACAGCGACATCCGTCAGGGTCGACGGGATGATCTTTGCATTTGGATAGCTGGCACGAAGTTTCTTATAAATCGCCGCAATTTCATCGGGTGTGTGGGGTCCGCTATTGTCGTCCCTCATCTCGATGGAGACAGCCAGGCCGGAGCCCGGCAACGCAAACGTTCCGCCGTAGTCCGGGTGGTACATCACGGTCAACTCGTTGCCGTTCAAGTCCCGCCACAAAAACAGGCGCGGTACTTCTGCCGGCGTGCTCGCGGAGTTAATGCCGATGTGAAGAAAGGCAACTCCATTTTCTTTGAGCGGGGCGATGATTCCACGGGTGTGGCCGGGAACGTCGGTCATCTTTGCCCCTGTGGTCGTCCGCCCGAACCGCTGGTCAAGAGATTTCGAGAATCCAATGGACCCGGCAATCATACTGCGATCCAGCATCTCGCTCTGCCAGGTGAACGGCAGGGCGTGCCATGCCAGATATCCTGCGCCGATCGCATTCTCGGCCCGCTTGCGTTGTTCCGCGCTCGCCTGCTCCAGATACTCGTAGAGCATCCACGATCCCGTCGTCCAGACATATCGATCCCCACCTGCCTGGCTCAGTTGCTCGCCAATTTCGATTGCCTTGGGGAAGTAATGATCGAAGTACAGGCGCATGATCGCGGCTTGCGTATCGAGAAATCCCACGTCCAGATGGCACTTGAAGACCACGAGGACACGCGACACTGCTGCGGCATCAGACTCCGAAGCCAGACCAGAAAGTCTGATACCCACCGCGGAATGCAGGGTTCCAGCGCGTCACCAGGCCAGATAAGAAATGACGGCGCTTCATAAGCGCCTCGCGCGCAACAAAGTTGAACTCATCGTCCCGCCAACAGTACCATGGTCACAGGCATGGCATCCGGGTCACTTGTGCCTGGATCCAGTCACAGCCGTCGCCATACCCAGCCCCAGGTACACCGTTCCGGAGACGTAACGCTCGTTGCGAAGAAAGGACCGGTTACGTCGTAGCCAGCCCGCGGCCGATCCGGCCGCGAGAGCCCACACGCTATCGGTGGTAAAGCCGAGCAAGGCAAACAGCATTCCCAGGGTAAAGAACTGCATGCTCACGTGTCCGCGTGCCGGGTTGACAAACTGCGGCAGGAAGGCAAAGAAGAAAATGGCTACCTTTGGATTGAGAGCTTCTACCAGAACACCCTGCGCGTAGACCCGGCGCAGGGGAAGCGCCGGCACGTGGTTCGTTTCTTCATCCAGGGCGGGGCGTTCACGCAATTTCTTGAACCCTAAATAAAACAGGTAAGCGGCGCCGGCATACTTCACCACCGAATAGGCCGCTGCCGAAGAAAGCAGCAAGGCCGATAGGCCCAGCGTTGCGCCCAGGACGTGTACCAGCGTGCCGGTGGCGATGCCGGAACACGAGGCCAATCCTGCTTTGCGTCCCTGACCAATGCTGCGCGTCAAGACGTAGAGCACCGCCGGTCCCGGAATGATCAACAGGACCACAGCCGCTGAGATGAAAAGAAGCAGGTCGTTCGAGGACGGCAGAAAGCTCATGAGAGTCTCCATGCAAGAGATTTAGCGATAGGCCAAAAAGAGCGACGGTGACAATGATTCTAACCCGCCCCCACGACACACTTGGCGGCTCTGTTCTTCGCTGTATATAATGCCGTGCCATCGGCGTGAAGGGGCTCCAGCGCATCCTCTGCCGTGGAGGAGAAGATGGCAGCTCCCGATGTCGTCTGGAAAGACGGCAGGTTCGGCCAGACGTCCCGACGGGACCCCTGGTGGCTTTCGCCGACGGCGGTTCTTCTGGGTTTGAGCGCGTTTCTGATTTACTCCACCTGGGCCGCGTGGCAGGGCAACTACTATACATTTGGACCCTATATCTCACCCTTCTATTCCCCTGAGCTCTTCGGTTCCTCGTCGCACGCGTTGTTTGGTCCTAAGCCGGCCTGGTATCCGAGCTTTCTCCACTTCTCACCGGCGCTCCTTATCCTATGGATCCCCGGCTTATTTCGCCTTACCTGTTACTACTACCGCGGCGCCTATTACAAATCGTTCTGGGCCGACCCTCCCGCATGCGCAGTCAGCGAGCCGCGCAAGACATTATCTTGGGCGAACGGAGTTTTCCCTTGATCATGCAGAATTTCCATCGCTACTTTCTGCGGCTCTCCTACCTGGTATGGGCCTTTTTGGTTTATGACGCAGTCGTGTCCTTTCGTTTTCCCAACGGCTTCGGCATCGGCGTGGGCACCCTCGTCCTGACGCTGAACGTGGTGCTTCTCGGTGGATATATATTTGGCTGCCACGCCTTTCGTCATTTAATTGGGGGCACGTTCGATCGCATCTCCGAACATCCGGTGCGGCACAAGCTCTACGATTGCGTGAGCTGCCTCAACGCAAAACACCAGAAGTGGGCCTGGGCGAGTCTGTTCTGGGTGGGATTTTCGGACATCTACATTCGCCTCTGCTCCATGGGGATCTGGCATGACTGGAGAATCCTGTAGATGCCGGAATTCCAACGGTTCTCCTATGACGTTCTAGTCATCGGTGCAGGTGGGGCTGGTTTGCGCGCCGCCATTGAAGCCGCGGCGAACGGCGCCAAGGTCGGCGTGGTTTGCAAATCGTTGCTGGGCAAAGCCCACACCGTGATGGCCGAGGGCGGCATTGCCGCAGCCCTGGCCAATGTCGACGATCGCGACAGCTGGCGAGTCCATTTTGCCGACACCATGCGCGGTGGGCAATACCTCAACAATTGGCGCATGGCGGAACTGCACGCCAAAGAAGCGCCGGAATGCGTGCGCGAACTGGAAGCATGGGGCGCGCTGTTCGACCGTACCAAGGACGGACGCATTCTGCAGCGGAACTTCGGCGGGCATAAGTATCCGCGCCTGGCGCATGTCGGTGATCGCACCGGGCTGGAGATGATTCGCACCCTGCAGGACCACGGCATCCACTGCGGGATGGAAGTCCACATGGAGTGCACCGTGCTCAGCCTGCTGATGGATGGGGGGCGCGTCGCCGGGGCCTGCGGATACGACCGCGAGAAGGGCCACTTCCATTTGTGGCAGGCGAAGGCGGTGGTGTTGGCCACCGGCGGAATCGGACGCGCCTTCAAGGTCACCAGCAATAGCTGGGAATATACCGGCGATGGGCTTGCATTGGCGTACCAGGCCGGCGCCGAACTGCAGGAAATGGAGTTCGTCCAATTCCACCCCACGGGCATGGTCTGGCCGATCAGTGTGCGCGGCATCCTGGTGACCGAAGGCGTGCGTGGCGAAGGCGGAGTTCTGCGCAACAGCGAAGGCCGCAGATTCATGTTCGACGAGATTCCCGATCTCTACAGAGAGCAGACGGCGGACAACGAAGAGGAAGGCTGGCGCTACACCCAGGGCGACAGAAATGCACGCCGCCCGCCTGAACTGCTCACCCGCGACCACGTCGCCCGGTGCATCAATCGCGAGGTGAAGGCGGGAAGGGGTACGCCGCACGGCGGTGTTTTTCTGGATATTGCCTGGATCAAGCAGCACCTTCCGAAAGCGGAAGAGCACATCAAACGAAAACTACCCAGCATGTATCACCAGTTCAAACAGCTGGCAGATCTGGATATCACCAAAGAACCGATGGAGGTGGGCCCCACGACGCATTACATGATGGGCGGCATCCGCGTCGATGGCGATTCGCAGATGTCCAACGTGCCGGGGTTGTTTGCTGCGGGAGAAGCGGCGGCAGGCCTGCACGGCGCCAATCGGCTGGGTGGCAATTCGCTGTCGGACCTGGTGGTCTTCGGGCGGCGCGCGGGCCGGTTCGCAGCGGAATTCGCCAAAAATAATGTGCCGGCCACATACCATTGACGAGGACGAACTCCAGGCAACCGCCAAGGCTTCTCTCGCGGCCTTCGATCGCGGGGCTTCGGGGGAGAATCCATACAAGATTCAATACGACCTGCAGGAAGCCATGCAGGATTTGGTCGGCATCGTCCGCACCGAACATGAAATGCAACAGGCACTGGAAAAAATCGCGGAACTGCGGACCCGCGCCGGCGAGGTGGGGATCACCGGCCACCGCCAATACAACAACGGGTGGCACACGGCCATCGATCTCGGCAGCCTGCTGTTGGTCTCGGAAGCGATTACCCGCGCTGCGCTGCTTCGGAAAGAGAGCCGAGGGGCGCAATTTCGCGAAGATTTTCCTAACAAGGATGCTGAATGGGGCAAGCACAACATCGTCGTCAAGCGCGGACCGGATGGCGAAATGCTGGTGGAGAAGCGCGCTCTTCCCCCGATGCCCAATGAGTTGCAAGCAGTGATTCAGGAAATGAAATAGGGAGACGCATTCGGGAATGACATAGGGGGAAATCAATGGAGGCGATGTTTCGTATCTGGCGCGGAGATTCTGCGGCCGGCCGCTTCGAGGACTACGTTACGCCGGTGGAAGAGGGCATGGTGGTCCTGGACGCCGTGCACCGGATCCAGGCTCAGCAGGCGCCCGACCTTGCGCTGCGATGGAATTGCAAGGCGGGCAAGTGCGGCTCCTGCTCAGCGGAAATCAACGGAATGCCCAAGCTCATGTGTATGACGCGGTTGAGCACGCTCAACCTGAACATGCCGGTCATCCTGGAGCCGATGCACACCTTCCCGTTGATCCGCGACCTGGTCACCGACGTCTCCTGGAACTTTCGCGCCAAGAAGACAATCAAGCAATTCAGGCCACGTTCTCCTGATTACCCCGACGGAACTTGGCGCATGCAGCAAGCCGACGTCGAGCGGGTGCAGGAGTTTCGCAAGTGCATCGAGTGCTTCCTCTGCCAGGATGTGTGTCACGTCTTGCGCGAACACCACAAAGAGGATGAGTTTATTGGCCCCCGCCTGCTGGTTTACGTGGCGGCGCTCGAAATGCACCCTCTCGATACAGAAGATCGTGTCGACGATTTGAAGAAAAAGCACAGTATCGGTTACTGCAACATCACCACCTGCTGCCGGAAAGTGTGTCCGGAGTCAATCACCATTACGGAAAACGCCATCATTCCGCTTAAAGAGCGGGTGGTGGATAAATTTTTCGATCCTTTGAAGCAGCTGTTTAACATCCTCTAACGTAACAAGGAGGGTCCAATGTTCACGCTCAAACCTATTTCTCGAGACAGCGTTGACGGCGCTCTGGCCAAGGCCGAACGTTATCGCTTGCTGAACGAGCCCACCGAAGCCGAGAGCATCTGCCGGGATATCCTCGAAATTGCCCCAGCAAACCGGGAGGCGCGCATCAGCCTGATTCTGGCTCTGACGGACGAGTTCCCGCGAGACGATAGGGCCTTTGCCAGTGCAATGGCAGAGACTGCCGGGCTGGACTCCGCCTATGATCGCGCCTACTACGCCGGGATTGCGTGGGAACGGCGCGCGAAGGCATTCCATGACGCCGGCAGGCCAGGGTCCAGCGGGCGTGTTTATGAATGGATCGTCAAGGCGATGGGGCTATTCGAAGAGGCGGAGCGCGTACGGCCGGCCGGCAACGATGACCCTATTCTGCGCTGGAATGCCTGTGTTCGCTTTCTTGAGCGCCACAAATCGCTGGGACCGGCGACAGAAGATGTGAAGGAACCTATTCTGTCGGAGTGAATGTTGCTTTAGTAGATCCAGCTGCAGTCGCGAGTAAAATCGGTCAACTCGGATCGCTGCCACGTGCCACCCGTTTTCTCGACCGCGAAGATCCCGCCGCTCCCGCAAACGTGCCCGCAGCTCTTGATCACCGACACCAGTGCCCGTGTGTGCGCGTGGTCGAATCCTGGAGCTCCCAGAAGCCGCACATACCTGAGCTGCTTATAGTCTTCGCACGCTGCGCTTTCGCGATCGTGGGTTGCCAGGCAAATCTGCGCTTGCGCAACCTTGTTCCGCGGCAGCAGCCGATAGCCCTGGGGGATGGAGAATTTCTGTTCCCAGCGATGGCTCTGTTGATTGGCCGCGACGAAAGCCGTGGTCATCTCTTGTTCCTGCGAGGCAGCGGGCCTGAGGCAGTTGCCATTCACCTGCGGAATATCCGCGAACGACTCCTCCGAAAATACCAGAGGTTCGTGCATTGGAGCCTGGTAGAGTGCGGAATAAACCTCGTACGCCTCAGCGGAAACCGGGCCGCCGCCCGGTTCGTTGAGCGGCATGGTCGACACCCAAATCCGTGATCGGCTTGTCGGCGTGCCTCTTTGCGCGGTGCAGGGAAGTGATTCCCACCCAAACGAGCGCCACTACAACCACGACCAACAACCAAACCGAAATGCGTCTACTCAACACGTCCCCTCTGTCCTAACCACGGATCGGCTTTTGACTCTGTCCTGACCAGGGATCGACGGGTGCCCCACATCTCGCTCGTTTTTCGCGAGATGTGGGATACCACTGCTCTGTCCTCGTAGCTCTTAACTCTTGATTCATCCTTGGAGGCGTGCGGTTCAGGCCTGTGGTATCCCACATCTCGCGAAAATACGAGCGAGATGTGGGGCACCCAGGGTCCGCTGGTGATTGGAACCTTTCGATCGAGTTTTTTCAGCGCCTTGCGGCGGAGCAACGTGAATTTGCGTTCACGGAACGACCTTGACCTGAGCCTGCCAGAAAGCAGCCTTCTTTCCAGTTGGATCCAGCACAGATATCTGGCAGTCATACTCGCCGGGTGGAACCTGACCCAGAGGAATGCTGAAGCTGAAAGGCAACGTCTGCAGCCGGTTATCCAACCCGGTTGTCATCTCCATCGGTTGGGTCTCAAACGTTTTTGTTTGCTCACGGTAGAAACTCACAAAAGCAACTAACGGCTGAGCCGCTGCAACGCCAGGCTCGTAGGCCTGCAAATAGACATACATGTTCTGGCTCTGGCGAAAAACACGCGTCACGCTGGGAATGAGTTTCTGGCCATTCTGCACCAGCGGATTTACATCCTCCTCTTTGGTCCTGCTCTTATTCTTTTCTGCATTAAACAGCGCATCTTTAAGGTCCACCCGTTGGCTGCTCAGCACGACGGAGCTGATGGGGACGTGCGCGACTTCCTTATTTAAATTTGGAATGACGAACGTGGTCTGATAGGTGCCGATTCTGTCCCGTCTCATCGTCGCGCGCCAGGAACTTGATCATGTACTTGCCGGGCAGGAGAGTGAAACCGGTGTCGTACTCGATGGGCCGGTCGGGCCAGTTCGGCGGCGGTTGCGTCGGTGAGCTTGATGTTGACGTTGTCGCGAACATTGCTGACCGTAGTGCCGCCGACCAGGTCTTTGATTTCGCCGACAAAGTCAATGAGGGTATGCTCGGCTCCTCCGCGCTTGGCCAGGGCGAGTTCGCGGCCCGGGATCTTGACAACGATGGGCACGAAATATTCAGCCCGGTTGAGCTGGAAGTGATCGATCTCCATGGCGATCGATAGGTCCGTGACTGGGGTCTTCAAGCATCAGCGCGTCTTCCAACTGCCGCTCTTTGTCGACCGTGGTAAAGCGGCTGAACTCCTTGTCAGCGTAGTAGCCCTGGCGGTAATCGAGCTTGGCAGTGGTGTCCTGGTTGAGAGAGATTTTTACTTTGCGGAAGTGGCCGTTCCTGGCGGTGTTGGTGGTGTAGTAGCCAACCACGTAGTAGTCGGAGACGGATTCCTGCGCCTGCACGATGCCGCGCGTCAGGTCGTTGTTATCGAACAGGGCTTTGCCGCCAGTGTCGCCGGCGAGAGCGTAGAGCGTGTCCTGCGACTGCTGGAAGTTGTTGGTATTGGCGATGGCGGCGCCGCCAGAGTACATGCCGGAATTGCCGGGCGAACCCTGGGTAGCGTCTCCGAGCGGAGCCTGGGCGACGAGGCCGCGTGCGTCCACCGGCCAGAAGGAAACGCCGGCGCGGATGGCGGCGTCGACGGTGGCATGAAGTTGAGCCTGGTTATCGATGCCGTTGAGCCGGAGCCCGCTGGCGAAGTAGATGAGCGATTTCTTCTCATTGAATTGGCCCAGCATTTTGGCCGCGGTCTGCAGCGCAGAGAGCTGGCGATCGGTATTGAAGACGTTGAACTCGGTGTCGTCCTGGCCAAACGCGGCGCCAGTGTCGGCGCTGCTGGCGTCGTCGATGGTCTCGGCGGAGCCCTGGCCTTCGCCGACGATCATGGTCTCGAGAATGCTGAGCAGCTTGTTGCGATCGGCAGTGAAGTCCTGCAGAATGTCGACCGAGCCGCCCTGGTAGCGGAGGATGGCGACCAGGTCCACCGTGGTCATTTGCGTGCGCAAAAACTTCTCTGCAGCCGAAAGAGCGCGTAGCTGGTCAGCCGGGTGCATGGCAGACATATCAAAGTACAAGGGCGAGCAGGCGGCGATTCTTATAACGGCTGTTTTCGCCACCTTCGGGCGCGAGCTGGGTCCGGGTGAGCCGCTTATAAAGTTTTATCTCTTCCGAACCGGGCGCAGCGGGAGCGACCGGCGCTTCTTCGGCGGCGAGATCCTGGTGCTCGCAGAAGCGGATCGTTTGCGGAGTGCCGTCTTCGGTGACGGTGAAGTCTTTGGCGCTGAGCCCCGGAATAAATTTTCCCTGCTTGTCTTTGACCACCACGGTTTCAACAACCAGCTGTGACTTAGCGGTCAGGGTGAAGGTTCCTGAGCTGCTAGCAGACGAGTTCTGGCCGATCTGCTGCGCAGTTGCCTGAGCCGCGATGAGGGCTAAGAGAAGAAACAGAATTTTCATCTCGTCATTACCTGGGCTGCCCGCCAATTTGAAACCGCAGACTCTCCGCTACGCTACGCTCCGGTCGAGATGACAATTCTTCTTGTACAACAAATTTGTCATCGACCGGAGCGTAGCGTAGCGGAGGATCCTTCCACTCCCGCTCCCCGAGCCCCATGCTCGCTGGAAAAAATTCCCAGCACGCAAGAGCACGGCTTCAGCCGTGCCTCACGGCGCCGACGTCACACTCCCTCTATGGACGACTGCAAAACTAATGGCCGGCTCAGTCCGTTTCGAGCCAATTTCGAAAAGCGCTTTGTCAGGGCACTACTTCAGTCGTGCCGAAAGGGCCAGCACAACGAGGGCTTTAGCGCCCTGCGGCGCTACTTCCCTCTCAGTTCGGCGCCGGGCAGCGACTCAGCAGCTCAACCTGCGAGGAGGACAATATCTTTCCAGCATTCAATAGCCACCGAGGAGGAGTCCTCTTCCAAACCAGCCATCCCGGCCAACCTTGTTAGACATTTTCCGTCTCATTCTCAGAACCTCAGGCGCAGTTGAGTTTCCAGGCTGCGCATTGGGTTAGGTGCAAGCGGAAGACCGAATTGGGTGCTGTTCACGGTCGTGTTCCAACCGGTAAAGACGGGGTGATTCAGCATGTTGGTGGCCGACACCTTGAGGTCGAGGTAAAAGCGTCCGCTGGGGCGGAAGGTTCGGGCGACCGAGCTGTCGAGGCTGAACTGGTTGGGACCGGTGATCGAATTTCTGACCCGCCGTTCCCCATTGGCCCGGCAGCGGCGCGCTGTAAGCGGCGGGGTTGAGGTGCTGACTTCCGCTGGATGCGGAAATGGACGCGCCGGTAGGGTCGGGCCGAATGGGGCCGGTGATGCCAGTTCCCGGGACAGCGGCTAAGTAAACCGGCGTGTTCTGGCAGACCGCTGCCGACGACAGCCGTGGCCACCACCGTCCACTCTTTAGCAGCCTGCCGGGCCAACCGCTCATCAGCGTTCCGCCGCCGAGGCCTTCGCCACTGGTGTATTGGGCCTGCAGGTTGAGCAGGTGACGTTGATCGAAAGAGGAAAGAGAACGCTCGGCATGCAGGTTGAGCCAGTTCTGCGCGATGGCTCGGTGTGGTTGCCGCGCTTTGCGAAGTGGTGGCCGTTGTCCCAGTCCCGCCCTGGCCCGAGCCTTGACCTGAATTCTGGCCTTGCCCGCCGGAAGGCGCCGCAGTCTGGCTGCTGGCGAGAACGTGACCCTGACCGCCCAGCATCGCGTCGTCGTCGATCGACTTCGAATAGGTATAGAGCAGCGACGCCGTGAAGCCGCTGCGTAGCCTGCGGCGCATTTGTATCTGGCCCGCTTGCCGGGTGGAATCACCGCCCGAAGCCTGGTAGACAAAGCCCGCTGGACAACTGGGGCAAGGATTGACCGCTCCGATTGGATAGGTGTTGGGTAAGAACTGCTGCACCCCTCGCGTGCCCTTTATGCCGAGGTAAGCCGCCGTCATCTGCAGCGCCCCGGCAGGTCGCGTTGGATCGACAGCTGCCAGGTCTGCGCGTAGCCCACCCTGAAGTTAGGATCGACGGCGAAGGTGTTAGCCGTGATGGAGGAGCATGGCTGCAAATCCATTCGCGAGCGTGAGCGGGCAGACGGCACTGTTCTCAACGCTCAGGCTCTTCGAGAGCGGCGCCTGTTGGGCGAGCTGAGAGCGCCGATGTCTGGTACACCGAGGTGTCGTCATAGATGCCATAGCCGGCACGCACCACGATGGTCGAAGCAGGGATGGGCCGCCAGGAGAGACCGACGCGCGGCTCAAAACCGCGCTTGTCCGGGCGGATGAGCGAACTGGGATAATGGCTGCCGGTAAGCGAGCCGATTGGATCGCTGCCGAGTACAGGAGCGACGGCAGTATAACCGGGAACCACGTCAAGATTGACCAGTCGCCCATGAATTTCTGTGATCGGTCGCGCCGTATTCCCAGCGAAGGCCCGGCGTTGATGGTGAGGTTGGATTGGATACGCCAGTCGTCGGTGAAATAGGCGTCGTAAACGGTTTGGCGTAGATATTTGTCCGCGTTCCCGAAGGCGATGGAGCTGGTATCCGGCACACCGATGAGGAAGTCGGCGAGGTCGGATCCGCCGGCCGTGACGCCGTTCGATAGGCCCTGCGTGGCGGCGCCGGTAAAGGTGAAGATGCCTCGGGGGTCTGCTGGAAGAAATCGTTAAATTGCTGCTTGCGCAGATCGCCGCCAACGGTAAAGTTGTGGCGGCCGCGATAGATGCCGGCGGATCCGGAAAAGCCATCGGTACGGTTACGATTGAACGAGCTCTGCTGGTCCATGAGAGGCGTAATGCCACTGGAGAAGGTGAGCGCTCGGCGGCCCCCAGTTAGCCGGGTCCTGATTGTTGCCGGAAATGCCGGCATCGCCCGGAAACATTCTGCCGGTTTTCAAAATAAGGAACGATGTGGGTTCTGAGCCGGCTGAAGCGATAGCTGCTGTTTAGGAAGAGATGCTGGTTGAAGCGGTGCGACCAGTTGATGTTGGTATTGATGCCCAGAGTGTCTTGTTTTATCGACGAAGCCGAACAGATCCCCCTCGCTCCCGCGGGTACTCTGAAAGTTAAAGCTTCCATAGAGCTCGTCTCGGCGGCCGAGTGTCTTATCCAAGCGCAAAAAAAACGAGTCCTGATGGGTGCTGTTAAGAACCGGTATTTGGTAGTTATAGAGCGAATTACCCGCAATGTCGGGTGTGGGATAGAGCTGCAACAGCGCCTGGGCCTGGGGGCTGACCGGGACCATGTTGCCGGAAAACGGCTGGCCGGTTTCGGGATTGTAGACGACGATGGGTTGTCCAAGCGGGTTGACCAGATTGGAAAGGTCGCCGGTACGCTCCGCCGCCGTCGGGACAAGGCCGGGAATCGGTCTCAGCGATACGGTTGCGCGTCCAGACGTAGCCAACGAAGAAGGTAGGCCCGCGCGGCATCACATGCGGAATGTTCAAGGGACCGCCGAGGTTAAAGATGCCGGTGATGCGATTGTAAGCGGCCTTGGGCGTGTTGAGTCCGCTGAGCGAGTAGGGGCGGGCATCGAGGGCAGAGTTATCGTAGACGGCGGCAAATCCGCCGTTGTAGAGACTCCTGCTGTTCGTCCTTCGGTTGCCAAAGGCCTGGTCGATCGAGAACCGCGACGTTGCCGCATTGTTAACGCTGCCGTTGACCAGGAAGCCGTCGGACGACTGCTGGTTCGCGTCCTCCGCCGGTTTTGGTATTTCGGCGACGGTCTCATTGGGCGAGCCGGGCGCGGGCGTTTTCGGCCTCGTGCTGAGCGAGGGGACCGGGCGGCGGGTGGCAGCTTGGTCAACTTCGTGATCTGGTCAAGTGGGAGCAGCGTCAACTCCCACTTGCCCGGGGGCAGTCGCTGCCGAAATGGCAATCTCGGCGTGGACGGTCGTGAAGCACTGCATCTCGACTTCAATGTTGCCGGCTCCATCCGCGAGGTCAGCAAAGGTGTAGAGGCCGCCCTGGTCAGTCACCACACTGACCTTTTTCGTTCCTTGTGTAACCGTCACGGTAGCACCCGGAAGAGGCAAGCCACCGAAGGTGACCTGGCCACGATACTCCGAAGCCGCGGCTAGGCGAGGAAACGCAATCGCCGCAAGGATACATACCAGGTAGAAGACTCTTCGCGCTCGCCGCCAGGCCATGCATGGTTCCCCGATGTTCGTCTGGCGTCAGTTTTCTGAAGGCTTCTCGACATGATCGATGACGATCACATCACCGGCGCCCTCGTCAGCTTCAGTTTCAGACCAATCTGCTCCTGGATGGCCGTGTACAGGCTTGGGGCGGCATTGCTTGGTCGATCCGTCCGCTGCGCGGCGGGGGTATCTTGGCGCGCATGACCCTTAAACTGCGAATCGTCGGGCGTCCAAGTTGCACTGGAAATCCCATCTTCCGGCTAATGCGGTCTGGTCCACCACCGGACGGTCCAGGACGAGTCTGCAAGACCCGTAAAATCCGGCATGGTCGCATTATCGCCCACATCAACTCGCCGGACGCCCGCGAAAGAAGAGCGCGGGCAATGCCATTGGGATCACCCTCGTTCTTGTAGCTTCGGGCCGCTCTTGCTACGCTCAACACGTAAACTGGAAGCTCTTTTTTGTCGTGGTGGAAGGTAAGCTTAAAACGCTCCGTCATCATCTTCGCGATCATGCCCTTCATTGCTCGTCGTTGGGCATACCTTCGCCGTCGGGCTCGGCGTCTATGTCGTACTTGATTCGGTGTCCGCCCAGGGCGGAAGGCCTACGATCTGCTTGGCCTGAACCCCGTAGGAGAAGGTATTAGCTGACTCAGGGATTGGTTGATGATCTTTAAGTCGGCGCCCCTGAAGATCATGGCTCTGCGCTGATCGCCCGGCTTGCTTGGCTTGATGGTAGCCACCTCGAAGGTAGGTGATCGCATTCGCTGTCCATCGGCGGAATCTTGGGTGCCGGCGGGGGAATGGTCCATTCCGTCTCCGGCGTGGCGCGCGTGAAGTTAAGTGGAAGAGGAGGTCCCTGGCTCCACGTGCCAGTGATTGTCTTGCCATCCGGACTCAGCTTGCCCTCATACGTGCCGCCGATCATGGTAAGCGTCATCTTTACTGTGCTGCCATCCAGCGTGATTTTGGTTACTGGAAAGCCGGCGCCACCTTGATCGATGCTGTAGAACACCGCTTTGTATCCGCCGTCATCCGCCTTGGTGATTTTGACCACGGTACGTAGGTCTTGTCCGGCGTGCAGCGTCCCCTGCCAGGTGTCGGCGATGCTTTGGGTTTTGTTGTCTGTCGGAGCCTGCGCCCGGCTTTGTGCCGCGTCGACCAAGCCGAATAGGGCTACGGCGGCCACGGTTAACCATCCGGCCACACTTAGCAAGAGCTTTCTGGTGAAATGCAGTTTGCGCACAACAAGGTCAGTCATGATCCGGGAATCCTCAACTTGAGATCGGCCCCTGGCAACAACTCCGGACACTAAGTCAACGCATGTAAAGCGAAAAGCTGCATATAAGACGTTTCGAATCGTCCAATTTGCTCAGCGCCAGAATTATATTTGTTAGTACGCTAGTCTGTCGTTAAAGTTCCCTTACCAACTCACTGCCCGTTAACAAACCGAAGGACGCCCCAGCCTGCCCCGCCTGTCCCGGCATGCCTTGGAGCTTGCCGTGGGGTCTCGCTTTTGAGACCTGGGATCCCAGCAACCGATCCCGGCGTGCCGTGGACCGATCCCAAATGGCCCTACCCCGGCGAGTGAAAGCCCCCACTTTCCCCTTCGTCATCCCGACCGGAGCTGCCATGGGCCTGTGGCCCACCCAAAGTGATGAAAAACACGTCGGTCCAGCAACCACTTTTTATGCAACCGTCGCTCTTTCCTTTGTCATCCCGAGCGTACCCGGATTTCCTACTTCACCGCGCTCACCACCGACCACTCATGTGGTTCTCCCTAAAGAGAACCACATGGAGTTGATCGAAGCCGCAACTCTCGACAGGAAATCCGGGGGAGCCGAGGGATCTGTGGTGCGCCTGTATGTTCTCTCAGATCTCGCCATAGAGCGCTCTTCCAGCTAATTCGCTGCAGGCGCCTCCACATGATCGACGACCAGCACCTCCACAGAAGCTTTTCGCGATTCCAGCTTTAATCCCAGCTGCTCCTGCATCGCCGTGAAGATCGATGGCGTTGGAGATTCGCCCGCAGTTCGGCCCTCAGGCCCTGATCGGAGTGGACGTGTCATCGGGTGTCCACCGTAACTCGACATCGTACGTACCCTTGAGCCCTGTCTTATCGAGGACTGTTCTGCCCAATTGCTGTGCTAACGGTGGCACCATGGCAGCGATCGAGATTCCTTGACCAGTCAGACGGCCGTTACCCCACATCAGCATGCCCGCGTGTCCCGCGGGCTTACCGTCAGGACCCTTAATTCCATCAGGGTACGTATCGCCGGCTTTTGCCTCTCGAAGCTTGGGGCCATTCTTCGCAACGACCAGAGCTAAGATCGGAAGTTCTTTGGTCTCCCGGTGAACCTTCAGTTGGAAGCGTTCCTCTAAAAACGACTGAAACATGAGCTTTCACGCTGGTCTTCGCTCAGCCTCTCCAGCGCAGCTTGATCAGCGCCGTCCACCTTGGCCTCAATATCGTAAGTTTGTGTGTTCAGCCAGCTCGGTGCCCCTAAGATCTGATCGTCCTCGATTCCATATGCTTGCTTGATAAGGGACTTCAGTGTCATCCTGCTTGCAGTAAGCCCGTCCAGCCTGAACAACAGCGTAGAACCCATGCCGCCTTTCCAGGTTTGATGGAAGCGACGTCATACGCGGGTAATTTGGCTGCGGTGTCGTCCGCCTGCTTTGCGTCGCAGATACCAGCCCGAACCCAAGCGGCACGGCAAGGGCCATCGCTCCAGACAGGATCGGCAATATGTTTCCAATAAGGCCCAGCTTGAGCGCAACACGTTTGGTCACGATACCGGAGATCCTTTCTCGAGATCGGCCCCTATAACTCCAGACAGGGTGCATGCAAACGGAAAGATGAATATAAGAGGTTCGTTCTTTCCTGATCGTGCGCTTGATTGGCGAATTATTTATTGTTGCGCTTCTGTTCTGTTGTCGCCTTAATTTTCTGAGGGCGTCTCGACATGATCGATGATCAGGACCTCCACGGGCCCCTTTTGCGACTCCAGTTTTAGCCCAAGCTGTTCCTGAATCGCCGTGAAAATCGAGGGTCCGCCATTATCTGCCGATGGTGGGCCGCCAGGCCCTTGCTGGCCAGCGTCAGGTCCTTTCATCATTGGGGAACCACCCGCTTCTGGTGTCCACTGCAGAGTGAAGTCGTATTTCCCTGTAAGTCCAGTCTTATCGTGAACCGTGCGCCCCAATTGCTGCGATAGGAGCTGTGCTACCGACGACATCGGAAGCCCTTGAGCTGTTAGCTGACCGGGGCCCATATGCATAAGACCTGGCCCGCCGGCCTCACCGTCAAAACCCTTAATTCCGTTTGGGTACGTGTCTCCGGGCTTCGCCTCATGAAGTTTCGGGCCGCCCTTCGCGACGACCAGTGCCAATACCGGAAGCTCTCTCACTTCTGTGTGGACCTTTAACTGAAAGCGGTCCGCTAGAAGCGGTTGAAGCATGAGCCTGCGTTGATCAGGACCAAGATTGTGCAACGCATCTGTCTCTGAGCTGCTCACCTTCGCTTCAATATCGTATCGCGCGGAGCCGAGCCAGCTCGGTGCTCCTAAGATCTGATTGTCTTCAACTCCATAAGCATGTTGAATAAGCATCTTCAACGGGACATTCGTTGCCTTGAACCCGACGGGCGTGGTGCGAAGCATCGTCAAATCTGTGCCAGACTTGTCTGGTTTGATCGAGGCCACCTCGTAAGCAGGGAGCTTGGAAGCACTGCTTACCACCGGCGCCCCAGCCTGGCTTTGCGGTTCTTGTATCAAGCCGAATACGACGGGTCCACCGACTGCCATCGCTCCAGCTACGATGAGCAGGAGTTTCTTGCCCAGGCCGAGCTTGAGCGCGCCCGGCCTTTGCATGATATCGACAATCCGTTTCTTGAGATCAGCACCACTAACTCCCGAGATACAAGCCAACGGTGATCCGACACTGAACTCGCAAGTCTTTAGAATGCCTTCGGCGTAGACCTGCGGTGGATTGCCGAGCTGCAATACTTCTTCATCGCAGGCACGTTCGCGCTCCTCGAGTAACCGCGCTCCCAGCCACCAAACCAGCGGGTGAAACCAGAAAATGGCCTCTACTACCATATGTATGGCAGCAGCGAGATTGTCGCGACGGCGCACATGGCATACCTCATGCGCGATAATTGCCTCCAGATGCGCATCCGTAAGGTATTCCGAGATTCCCGCCGGCCATACCAACACTGGCCGAACGATGCCAAAGATGCCGGGCTCCAGTGAGCTGTGTGAAAACAAGAACGCGATAGGTTTCCGCGTTCCTGCAGCCTGTTCCAGGCGCCGCAGTGTATCCACTTCCCGCCCTTGTGATACAGGCACTGCATCCCGCATCACTGCCGCAGAGAGTCGCCGCCAGCGCCACCACCATAGACTGAGCGTCGCGACAAAACCGAATAGCCACACGGCGATGAGAACTCCCTCTAGCCAGGGGAGCAGATAGGAGCCACCCGACGCGTGTTCAACCGGTGCAACGGCGGGAGCAGCGGCCTGCCTGAACGGCTGGCTGAGCTCTTCGACCACCGAATACAGACCGCTCTGCGGGCTTTCCGAAACACGCGGTCGGGCCAGATGGCCGCCGAGGCTGATCAACAACGAAAAAGGTACAAGAAATTTGATCGATGCTGCGAGCCACAGGCGATAACGAACCCGCGCGTAAGTTTTTCGTAAGGCCAACGTCAGGATCGTCGCCAACACCGCGAACAGCGTCGACTGCCATAGGTGGTTGGCTATCGCTGGTGTGACCGCGACCCATATTGCAGAGAAGTAACTCGGGATCATGACCTGTCCTTTCCCTGTAACTTACAAAGGCCTTCGCCACATCTGAAGCTCTTGAATCATGCAAGGAATCTGCGTTTACCCGTCTCAATACAGCCTGAAGTTAACCTCGATGTTCACTTCCACGGCAACCGGTTGCCCGAATCGCATCGCGGGCGTGAAGGTGTACTGCTTCACTGCCTCGACGGCCTTCTTGTCCAGACCCATACCCAGGTGACGCACCACTTGCACACGCGTTGGTTTTCCCTGCGCGTCAACGATAGTCGAGATAACGCAGACACCTTGATACTTCGCTTTCCGGGCCTTTTCGGTGAATTCGGGATCAGGCGCATAGATTAACTTTGGAGCAGAGACGTCCGCCTCCCACGTGGTAGATCTTCTGGAGTTCTGACGGCCCTGGGCTGGGGCGTCGATCGGTTGCTGAGCACCATCTACCATGCCTGGTTGTGGCTGAGTGTTTGTTTGCGCTGATTGTGCAGTGGCGAGCGGGGTCTTCATCAGACCGGCGACGATAGGGCCGGCCACGGCTCCGATTCCTATCGTAGCCAGGAGAAGCTTTCTAAGAAAGCTGAGCTTGTCTGCCGAACCCTGCGTCATGATACGAACAATTCGTCTGCTTAAGATCGGCGCCCGTCACCCCGGAAACGCAAGCGAATGGTGAGGCCACGCAGAATTCGCAAGTCTTCAGAATGCTTTCCGCGTAAATATGAGGCTGATTGCCGAGTCGCAATACTTCTTCATCGCAAGCTCGTTCGCGTTCCTCCACCAGACGGGCTCCCATCCACCAAACCAGCGGGTGAAACCAGAAGATGGCTTCCACCACCATGTGCATCGCGGCGGCCAGGTTGTCACGCCGCCGCACATGCTGCACCTCGTGGGCGAGGATAGCCTCCAGGTGCGCATCCTGCAGGTGTTCGGAGATTCCCGCCGGCCAAAGCAAGAGCGGCCGGAGAATGCCGAAGACGCCCGGCTCCAGTGTGCTCTGCGACGACCGGAAGGCAATCGGCTTCTGCATTCCCGCCGAGCGTTCCATTAGCCGTAGCGCCTCCAGCTCACGGCCCTTGGAAACCGGCGCTGCGCCGCGTATTGCCGCCGCGACGCGCCGCCACCGCACCCACCATAGACCAATCACGGTGACAAAACCGATCAGCCACAGCATCGCGGCCATCTCCGGCAACCATCGGAGCAGGGAAGCAGCAAACAGCCCTCGGGACACCGAAGCCTCGCTGAAAGGCTGGCTCACTTTTTGCATGACGAAGTAGAAAACAGGTTGCGTCTCCGAGGAGCCATTCAGCCTGGACAGATACCCGCCGAGGTCCATCAGCAGCGAAAAGGGAACCAGAAACTTTAACGACGCTGCCAGCCACAAGTGATGGCGAACCCGCGCCTGGTTCTTTCGCAGGGCCAGGGTTGCCATACCGGCCAGTAGCGCAAAAATTGTCGACTGCCAAAGATGATTGGCCATCGCCGTACCGACTGCAGACAAATTGTCAGCGATCATGACTTGTCCTTTCTCTCCAGCTTGCGAAGAGCTTTCTCTGCTTCTTTTACGTCGTCCATCGTGAGTTTGCCGGACTCGATCAGGTGTGCCATCACCGGCTGTGAACGTCCCCCGAACAGCGCCAACAAATCATCGATGAGCCTTCTCTGGGCAGCTTCGCGCGATACCGCGGCAGCGAAGATGTGGAAGTTCCCAACCTTCTTCACCCGGCGAACAGTGCCTTTTACTTCAAGCCGGTAAACGGTCGTTTGGACTGTTGTGTAGGCCGGCCTGCGCTTTACAGCGAAGGCCTCTTGAATCTCACGGATCGAAAGTTCGCCCTGTGTCCACAGAGCCTCCATGATCTGAAATTCGAGCTTGGACAATTTGGGTTCGGACAATCTGTGCTCCTACGGTCGTAATAAGTTCTACTACATGTGTTTGTTATCGTCAAGGACTGGCGATCCTGAACGCCTGTGGGAGACTCTCTCTAACGAAAGGCACGCCTTCAGCCGCGGGGAACTGGATCTGAGCTGATGAGGGCTTTAGAGGGTGTGTGAGAACCGAAAAGAAACCGATAGCGTCTGTTCAGCTTGGCCTTCGGCCTGACACACTCTTCACCTGGAAGGAGAAGTACAGATCGAGTCCCCGGCCAGCGCAAGAGGCCACTCGGCCGGCGAATCCACCAGGCAATCCGGCGGAACCGCAGCCAGCGTATGTGGGGATAGGCCAAAGGTGCAGCCTATGCTCCAGGCTCCCGCATTGCGGGCGGTCAGGATATCCACGTCGGAATCCCCAATCATCAGCGTCTCTTGCGCCGTCACCCCCGCTTCCCGAATCAGCGCATGCAGCCCTTCGGGATCCGGTTTCTTGGTAGCGAAACTGTTGCCGCCGTAAATGCGGAAAAAATATGGACTGAGCCCGAGTGCTTCACAGATGGCCAGCGAAGGACCGATGGGCTTGTTAGTGAGCACAGCCATGGAACGCGCGGTACCGGCCGGCTCCAACCGCAGGCTGTCGAGCGACGGAAATACTCCTGGATAAACGAAGGTGTTGTCTAGTTTGTGTTCGCGATAATAATCCAGGAAATAAGCGATGGCAGAATCGAGAAAAGCGGCGTCGACTGGTTCGCCAAGGGAGCGGCTGATCAGCCGCGCAGCGCCGTCGCCGATGAAGGTAGAGATCACCGTCTGCGGCAACGGCGGACGGCCGAAGTGGTGCAGCGTGGCGTTGACGGAGGCGCAGAGGTCGGCTCCGGAATCAATCAGGGTGCCATCGAGGTCGAATATCAGCAGGCGGAGTGAGGCCGCCGGAATGGGACGAAAGATCCTGAACATCTTTCTAAGATAGTCGATGCAACCCGCGGGTCCTACTCCGGCACGTGCCAGCCGCTCTGCGACAACACTAACGTGGCATGGTCCTGCGCGTCGGGGGCGGTCGATTTGGCGAAGGCAGGGAAGGTCTTGCGCATCGAGTCGGAGTCGGCCCAGCCGGGAACGTCCATCATCTTGTAGTGATAGTTGACCTGGGTAGTTTGCTGACCGTTGACCATGGCGGGCGGCGTAAAGCTGTCGATGCTGGTCACCACGCGGTGTCCGTAGCAGAAGCGCGGCGGTACGCGCTTGCCATAGGTCGTGAGCTCGTAGCGCTTGACGTGGATGTCTCTGTCTTCCAGCGATTTGAGCAGCCCCGCCGCGGTCAGTGCATCGAGACCCTTCTTGTTCTTGTCCTCTTCGGCGCCGGTGGTACTGGCCTCGTACGGAAAGCGAAGGGAACTGGAAAACAGGCAATCGTCGTGGTTACCGTAGTAGGCGTTCAATGCGCCGGTGAAGTTCTTCGGGGTCGCTGCCTTAAACCCGCTGCATCCGGCAAGCATGAGCCCCAGCGCAAATGTGGTGCCGGTGCTGTAGATCCATTTCTGACGTGCCATGTTGTGTCCTCGCGAATGTAAAGGTTACTGCTTTTCCGCAACATGCGGAAGGGCGACGCAAGCTTGTTCGATGCACAGGTGATACGGTTTAGTTCGATATGGATAAAGAAAATAAGCGGGTTGTCCTGGTGACGGGAGCCTCTTCCGGCATCGGACTGGCTTGTGCCACGCATCTGGCAGGGCGTGGCTATCGTGTTTATGGCACTTCGCGGCGATCCGGCGCCGGCCAGGCGGGCAACTTCACCATGCTGGCTGCCGATGTTACCGGCGATGGTTCGGTGGAGCAGGCGGTTGCGACCGTGCTGGACCGCGAGGGACGGCTGGATATCGTGGTGAATAACGCCGGGATGGGGATCGCAGGCCCGGTCGAAAATACCTCAATTGAGGAAGCGAAGAGGCAACTCGAGGTGAATTTCTTCGGCGCTTTCCGGGTATGCCGTGCAGCACTACCCGCCATGCGGAAGCAGGGAAGCGGGTACATCGTCAATATCGGCTCCATCGGCGGGCTCATCGCAATTCCTTACCAGGCGATGTATAGCGCCTCAAAATTTGCCCTGGAGGGAATGAGTGAAGCGCTGCGCATGGAGGTAAGGCCGTTTGGAGTCCGGGTGGTGATTATCGAGCCAGGCGATCACAAGACCGGGATTACGCAAAACCGAACAGAAATGTCCGGCGGTACGGATGCCTATGATCGATCTTTCCGTGCGGCCCTGGCGCGTACGGCACACGACGAGCAAAGCGGTCCCGGCCCGGAACACATCGCTCGCTTGCTCTATCGGATCGTAAACAAACGCAACCCTCGCTTGCGCTACACCATCGGACCCGTACCCCAGCGCACTGCCGTGTGGCTCAAGCGATTGTTGCCTTACAGCGTCACCGAGTTCACCATGCGCAGCTACTTTGGCCTGGGCGGTTAGGCGCGCTCTGATGCTTTGTATCAGGGCACGACTTCAGAGGCTGCGGAAAAACTCACCGCTGAAGGTCCGGGAGGGTATGTACGGGCTTCAGCCCGTACATAAACGCAGCAAAATCACCCGGCCTTTAGGCCCTGGGGTACGCCCTTTATCTCGTTTCCGCCGAAACCGTTCATTTTTCCGCAGCCTCTTTAGTCGGGCCGTTGTAGGCCAACAAAGATCTGGGCTTTAGCCCCTGAGGCACGTTCTGTTGCAGGAAGCGACGGGCTTAATAAACACAACCTGATGCGGGAGTGGTTTTGAGGACAAAAAAGCCGCCTCTGGCACCAGAACCATCGAGGCCCGGAGGGCCGACCGCTAAACGTCAGCCCAGCCAGGAAGGGCTGGGCTGGCATCCATCATGATGCGAGCGCCGTAGGCGCGGCACCGGGCTGCGTTCCCTATCACTGGATATGAATGTCGCCGGACCCGGTTTCCGCCTTGATCGTCGGGCCGCCACCGTTCACGGTTCCGCTCACGTGGTGTTTGTCTGTGGAGCCATGCGTGGTTATGGTGAGCGGCGGATCCGATTTGACTGAGCCTGAGCCGGTGACCGCATCCAGTGTGAAACGCGCGTTGCCGAGGCGCAATGAGATGTCGCCCGAGCCGGTCTCCAGCTTCCATGGCGCCGTGGGTTGGCCGCTGATCTCGAGTGTGCCCGAACCGGTCTCCGCCTTCACCGCTCCTTGCACGTTTTCCAGTTTTATATCGCCCGAGCCGGTGCCCGCCACTACATCGCCTGCCGATGAGAGCTGGGCGTGAATTTCACCCGAGCCAGTCTGTAGCGTGGTAGCACCCATCAGGTTGCTTGCCTCGATGGTTCCAGAACCGGTTTCAAGCCTGGAGCCAGAACCCAGCTTGTCCGCCCGGATCGAACCCGAGCCAGTGTGCCCCTTGACGGTTCCATTGATGTTGGAGAGTTGAAGGTCGCCCGAACCACTCTCCGCCACAAGCATGGTATTGGCTGGGGTGGTGATCTCGTAGTCGATCGAGACATGGTGAGACCAGTCGTTCCCGTGGTCATCTCCCACGCGGATGATATTGCCTGCCTGATCAATCGGGGGATTGTTGGCCACCTTCCCCACCGCATCGTCGGACGAACCACCCCACCCCAACCAGCTACTGTTGCCGCTCTTGACGTGGCCAACGATGTGGACTTGATTGTCCGACCCGGGGGAGACGTGTATGTAGCCGGAGCCCGTAGCGACGTGCAGCGTCACTGGACCATTCACCGACAGCGTCTTGTCGAAAGATTTCTCGGCGGCAAGGGCAGCCGGGAGGTACATGATCATGGCAACCAGGATGGTGGCTGCCGCCTTACAGGATATATTCGATCGGGTTTGCATGTTCGCCCTCCTTCGGGGCTGCTTAGCTCGCAGAACTTAAGGTTGCAAATAAACTGTCTGGCCTTCGCTCAATCCAGAGAGAATTTCAGTACGGCTGCCGTTGGCAATTCCCGCCTTCACAGCGACTCTGCGCAAGCCATTTCTGGCTTTGCCATCGGGCACGTCAACAAAAGCATTTTTCTGGCTGTCGTATACCAGGGCCTGCTCAGGAACAGAAAGCGCATTCTTGTGCTCCTGATTGAGGATTTCGGCGTTCGCCGTCATGTTGGCTTTGATCTCATGATTCGGGTTATCGATCGAAACCCTTACCTCGAACGTGGTCACGTTGTCCTTTTCAACCCCCAGAGGGGCGATGCGCGTTACCTTTCCGGCAAATATCTTGTTCTTGAACGATTCGATGCGGATGCGCGCCGGCTGGCCGAGGTAAACCGCGGCGATATCCGCCTCGTCGACCTTGCCGTTCACATAGACCTGCCGGGTGTCTCCAATGGTCATGACGAGCGTAGCCGTAGAACCCAAAACCAGGATGGAACTGACCGCGTCGCCTACCTCCACATCGCGGGAGAGCACCTCGCCATCGATCGGAGAGGTGAGCGTGGTGTAGCTCAGCTGTTCCTCAAGCGACTTGAGGCTGGCCTCGTTTTGCGCCACCTGGGCTTCTGCCTGGTGCAGCTTGGCACGGTCTACATCGATCTGGGCAACGGCGACATTCTTTTTGTTGAGCGCAGAGAGGTAATCGCGATTGGCGTTATCCATGCCTTGCTGGGAGACGATGCCCTCTTTAATCATCTCCCGGTTGCGCTGCAGGGTGGCGTAGTACATGGGCAGGTCGGGAGCAGCGGCATCCACCTTGTCATGTTCAATGCTGGCGGCAGCGCTTTTCACGTTGGCCTCCGCGGCCTGCAGGGTCGCGCGCTGGGCGTCGACCTCAGCCGTAATCTCCTGGCGATCCAGCTGGGCCAGCAGCTGACCCTTGTGGACATGCTGATTGATATCAACGTACAAGTTTTGCACGATCCCGCTGGCCTTGGACTTCAACTCGATCTTGGTGATGGGCTGGACTTTACCCGTGGCAACCACGCTCTGGTCGATCTCCCCGCGGGTGACTTTGTCCAGGCGGCTGGGATCGAAATGGGTGCCACCCCGGTGCATTCCCATGATCACCAGGCCCGCAGCCGCGACAATGGCAAGAAGACCGCCCCAGAGCCAGATGCCTTTGCTTTTGCGCTGCGCTGCCACAAAACCCCCAGATGTCCCCAGATGTTCCTGGATGTCATTTGATACGTAGGATGGGTGGGGAAGGTTCCATTTTCCCGTAATCCAACCCCCGCCGGTATCATGACGTAATAACCCGGTTTCCGCGCGAAATGATTGAACTGATGCTCTTTCGGATGGTTTCGGTCGCCTTGCTCATCCTGGCGAACGGCTTTTTTGTGGCCGCCGAATTTGCCATGGTAAGCGTGCGTGAGACCCGCATTGAGCGCTTGATTGCCCTGGGACGGCCGGGAGCCCGGGCGGTGCGCCGGCTGCAGAACAACATGGAAGACTTCCTGCCTGCAGTGCAGCTGGGGGTCACCTTGTGCAGCCTTGCCCTGGGCTGGATCGGCGAGCCGGCCGTGGCCGCCCTGTTTGAAAACTGGTTTGCCGGGATGGCGCATGCCAAGGTCTACGCCCACTTGTTGGCGGTGCCGATTGCCTTTGCGTTGATTACCTACCTCCACGTGCTGCTGGGCGAGCTGGTGCCGAAATCCCTGGCGCTGCGCAAGGCAGAGGTGCTGGCGGTCGCGGTGGCCGGCCCCATGGATGTCTTTATCCGCCTCACCCGCCCGGTGGTGCGGCTGATGAAGTGGTCGGCACGGGTGGTGTTGCGCCTCTTTGGCATGGAGATGATGCAGGGGGGCGAAGTCCATTCGCCGGAGGAGCTGAAGCTGATCGCGACCGCATCGCGCAGAATGGGCATGCTTCCCGCCTTTCAGGAGCGCCTCATTCACCGCGCTGTGGAGCTGAACAGCGTGCCTACGCGAGAGGTGATGACCCCGCGGCAGCGCATCTTTTCTTTGCCTCAGGACATGCTTATTGAGGACGCCAACGCCCGTGTGGTGGAGGAACAGCACTCCCGGGTGCCGGTGTACGACCCGGCGCATGGCCCGGAACATATCGTGGGTGTGGTCTACTCGAAAGATCTTTCGCGATTGATGCACTTCCGCATGACGGCGCAAACCCGCTTTGCCCGCGCTCCATTTACCGAATTGCGGCTGGGACAGGTGATGCATGATGTGCTGGTGGTGCCGGAGACCAAACCGGTGCTCGACCTGCTGAGCGAATTTCAGCAACGCAGGCGGCACATTGCCATCGTGGTGGACGAGTATGGTTCGACGGTAGGGCTGGTTACGGTAGAAGATGCCATTGAGCAGATCATCGGCGAGGTGGAAGACGAGTTTGACATTGGTCCCCGGGCTGCCGTGCACACAACCTCGGGCGCTGTCGTGCTCGACGGCGGGGTGAACCTGCGCGACCTGGAGACGCAGATGAACTGGCATTTGCCGCGCAGCGGCGGGGTCGAGACGTTGGCCGGGTTTCTGCTGACCCGGCTGGGAAAGATCCCCACCGGCGAAGAGACTGTGGACTTTGAGGGAAGACGGTTCACGGTGCTGGAAATGAGTGATCATCGCATCAGCCAGGTACGGGTAGAACGGCTGGAAAACTCAACCGAAAACGGGGACCACGGCGGCAGCGAAACCACGGGCGCGGCACAAGAGGGTTCGATCGCGCAATTTCATCTCGGCCGCGACGCAGGCAAGAACGAGGGCCGGCAAGAATGAGGGCCGCAAGAACGAGGGCCGCAACAACGAGGATTAGACGGTTGAATTGGTAGCCTTGCTCAAACGCTTGCTCTATATCCTCCCGGTCATCTGGCTGGTGGTGTCGATGGTCTTTCTGCTCATCCACCTCGTGCCGGGCGACCCGGTACAGCAGATGCTGGGCGAGGGGGCGACGGCTTCTGACCTGTCGGCCCTGCGTCACCAATATGGCCTGGACGCGCCGCTGGGACTGCAGTATGTGCACTACTGGCGAGGCGTTTTTCATGGAGACCTGGGCAGGTCGTTGCGCCTGAATGATTCCGTCTCCCACCTAGTGCTTACCCGCTACCCCTATACGTTGGAACTGACGGTTGCGGCGCTGGTGCTGGCTCTTCTACTGGCCATTCCCGCCGGAGTTCTGGCAGCCCTGCGCCGGGCTCGCTGGCAAGACAGTGCCGTGGGAGTGGTGAGCCTGCTCGGCCTCTCATTTCCCAGCTTCGCGCTGGGTCCTATCCTGATCCTGCTGTTTTCCATCAAGCTGGGATGGCTGCCGGTCTCGGGCGCTGGCTCGCCGGCCCACCTGGTCTTGCCCGCGATCACCATGGGCGGTAGCTTGGCCGCCATTCTTACCCGCATGGTGCGAACCGCAATGCTGGAGGAATTGAATCAGGACTACATCCGCACCGCGCGCGCCAAAGGCCTGCCCGAACACGTGGTTGTCTACCGCCACGCGTTGCGCAACGCGATCATCCCCGTGATGACCCTGGTGGGCCTGCAGTTTGGCGCCCTGTTGGCGGGCGCCATCGTGACCGAAACCATCTTTTCCTGGCCCGGCATTGGCCGGCTCACGGTGTCAGCCATCTCCAATCGCGACTACGCGTTGGTGCAAGGCTGTATCCTGGCCGTCGGCTTGACCTACGTGCTGGTCAATCTGCTGACCGATGTGCTGTATACCGTCGCCAATCCCAGAATCCGAAGCTAGCCCGCAGACCGGGCTGCGAGAAATCCAGGCTAGCTAGGGCAGAGTCACCAGTCGCGGCTGCAGCCCATCCGCACCGATAGTCAGCAGACCAATCGAGACAGGTAAGGAGAAACGGCGGGGTCCCGCGCTCCCAGGATTCATGTAGAGAACGCCGTTGCGCCACTCAACGAGGGGCTTGTGCGAGTGCCCGCTGATGACGGCCGAAAACCCTGCTGCCCCAGGATCAAGATCGAGCGCATGCCGGTCGTGCAGTATATAGAAGGTGTGCCCGTGCAGAGTGATCACTTCGGTAGCCGGCAGTTGGGAGCAGGGACCGTCCACATCGATATTGCCGCGAATAGCCGTGACTGGGGCCATGCTGCGGAGCGAATCCAGGATGGAAGAATCCCCGACGTCCCCGGCATGCAGAATGTGCTCGACCCCGCGCAGAGCCTCAATTGCTTCCGGGCGCAGCAGACCGTGGGTATCAGAAATAACGCCGATCATAATCCAATAAGAAGCCGGGTCCGAGGGTCGAGGTAGTCGCGTAATGCGTCGCCGATGAAATTGAACGAGAGCACGCAGAGCATAACGGCGATGGCCGGAAAAATGACCATATGGGGCGAGTCGAACAGGTGAGAGCGGGCGTCGTTCAGCATGCCGCCCCAGCTGGCCGCCGGCGGCGGTAGCCCCAAACCCAGAAAGCTGAGCGTGGCCTCGGCCAGGACGGCTCCTGCCATGCCGATGGCGGCCTGCACGATGATGGGCTGCAGAATGTTCGGTAGGATATGGCGGGTAAAGATGCGCAAATCCGAAGCGCCAAGAGCGCGGGCGGCTTCGACGAACTCCCGTTCCTTAACGGCAAGGACCTGGGCCCGCACCAGGCGAGCGTAGCCCACCCATCCGCCGATGGCCAGGGCCAGCACCAGGTTGAGCAGGCCGGGCCCGAGAAAGGCCACAAAAGCGATAGCCAGCAGAATGCCCGGAAAGGAAAGAAAGGCATTCATAACGAAGACATTGAGCAGCGTATCGACCCGCCCTCCGTAAAAGCCGGCCAGGCCGCCGAGAACCAGTCCTAGAGAAAGTGAAAGGCCGACGACGCTCACGGCAACCATCAGCGACAGACGTGCACCCGAAAGAATGCGGGAGAAGATGTCGCGGCCGAGCTCGTCAGTGCCAAACCAATGAGCGTGCGAAGGCGGAGTAAGGCGTTGATAAAGATCGATGGCGGCGGGATCGTAGGGCGAAATAGCCGGGGCGAGCACCGCTATGGCGACAAACAGCACCAGTAGGAAGAGGCCAATGACTCCGAGCGGCTGGTGGCGGAGAGTGCGAGCGAAGGCCATCGATGGCCCCCATCATCGCATATTGGGTCGCATATTGCCCGCCGTGGGAGGGTTGATACGATGAGGGAGAACGCGATGCGCAAACAACAATGCATATGGATGATGGCGCTGGCAGCGGCCATGTTGGCCATGCCTGCATGGGCGCAGCAGCCCGCCGAGCAGCAGCTGATGGACCTGGTGAATGGGGACCGGGCGCAGCAAGGCTTGGCCCCGCTCAAGTGGGACCCCGCGCTAGCCCAGGCAGCGGCCCAACATGCGCAGTTGATGGCGCAACAGCCTGAGCTGTCCCATCAGTATCCTGGCGAACCGGACCTGGCCGCCCGATGTGGCGTGGCGGGAGCGCATTTTCGCTCCATCGCAGAGAACGTCGCCTTAGCGCCGACTCCTGAGGCGCTGGAAAAGGAGTGGATGAATTCGGCTCCTCACCGGGCGAACATCCTGAATCCATCCATGAATACGATAGGTGTGGGCCTGGTAAAGCGGGGAGGGAACTACTACGCCGTAGTGGACTTTGCGGACGGCGTAGCCCAGCTTGGGCCGGAGCAAATCGAGCAGAAGATCGGGGCCCTGCTGCAGCAGCGAGGGTTGCAGCTTGCGGGCATGGCGCAGGATGCGCGCCAGACCTGCGAAATGGAGCACGGCTCGGCCGGTGGTTCGGCGCCCAGGTTCGTCATGCGTTGGGAGGGAACGGATTTGAGCCGTCTGCCGGACGTACTGGAACAGAAAATCGCGACTCATCAATATCACAAAGCCGCCGTGGGCGCCTGCGACTCCGGCAACCCCACTCAGGGCTTTACCACGTATAAGCTGGCGGTGCTGCTCTACTAGGATGTCTGCCGAAACTGCTCTTCATGGAAGTTTCGCCCACCCCTTTGTCAAATGACGGGCTTCCTATACCGGCAACAAAGATCGGGTGCCCCACATCCCCGATTTCCTGTGAAGCTCGGTGGGTTCCGCGCACTTCATGCGCCTTTCCTTAAAGAAAGGCGCACACGCCGTCTTGTCCATGGCAGCGTGCAGGAAATTCGGGGCATCTCGCTCGTTTTTCGCGAGATGTGGGATACCACCGTACTTGACCTAAAACTCTGTCGGTTGTCATTAGGAGCGAACCGGATTTCCCACATCGCCGCTCTCACCGGCGCCACGTATGTGGTTCTCCCGAAAGAGAACCACATGCAGTTGACCGAAGCCGCAACTCTCGACAGGAAATCCGGGGAAGCCGACCTGTCCCGGCCTGCCGTGGAGGGATCTGCAGTTCCGCGGACCCTTCCTGGAAATGTTTTTCGACAGAGTAGCTAGGCCGTCGGCCCACCCAAGGTGATGAAAAACACTTCGGTCTAGCAACCCCTCTTTATGGAACCGTCGCCCCCTCCTTTGTCATCCCGTCGAAGAGCCTGTCCTGAGCGTAGCCGAAGGAACCCCGGCGATGATTGTTGGCAGATGCTGTTCCGAGCTTTCCAGCCACAAACTACAGGCCAAATCAAAAAAGTCACAAGCTCCGAGCGAAGCAGACCTGTCCCGGCCTGCCGTGGAGGGATCTGCAGTTCCGCAGGCCTCTCGTGGAAATGTTTTTCGACCGAGCGAACCGTAGTGGAGAGATCTGCGGTTTCTTTTAGTTCTCACGCAGACACTTTAGGCCCTGGGCACGTTCTTATTCGTGAAGCAACAGGCTTTAGACGGGATGAGGACTGCATTTCCAAACTTAGTCCTTCGAGGCCCGGAGGGCCGACCGCTAAACGTCAGCCCTGCCCGGAAGGGCGGGGTTGGAATCCCCATCATGATCCCGCCTGCCCCGCTGTGGGGCCTGCCGTGGGGAGAGCCATAGGCGCGGAACCATGTTGACCTCAACCGACCGCGGCGCCCGGTAGAGACGTGGAAGACTGACTCGGCCCAAGGGCGAACGCAAGCCCGTTTGAGTGCTGAGCTTTGGTTTTGTATCAGGCCCGGCCGTAAAGATGGAAAGATCATCGGGCCGTTACCAGGCTGTTTGGAACCGAGTCCAGTCCCGACAGGGACGTCTGAGTTTAGCCCAGGACGTTTAGTCCTGGGTTGACTCGACTGATCGGAATAGTCCCGACAGGGACGACTGAAATTCTTCAAGGGCACGGCCCCGCGGCGAATTGCAAAAAAAATCCACATTTCATCCCCATCAACATCATTCCATCGCGATACCGTGCAGCTAGGAGAAGCCGTTTTACCCTCGCCCTATGAGTGAAACGAAGCACGTTGTCATCATCGGAGCGGGCCTGGCCGGGCTCAGTTGCGCAGTATCCCTCGAAGCAATGGGCATATCGGTGACCCTGCTCGAAGCCGGCGGCGCGCCAGGTGGCCGGGTGCGCACCGACCTGGTGGAAGGCTTTCGCCTCGATCGCGGCTTTCAGGTGTTGCTGACGACGTATCCCGAAGCGAAGCGTTTGCTGGATTACGAAGCGCTGCAGCTGAAGAAATTCGAACCCGGCGCGCTGGTGTGGCATGGCGGGAAATTCCATCGCTTTGCCGATCCATTTCGCAATCCCGGGGCCGCGGCCCGCTTCCTCTTTGACACCATCGTGCCTTTTTCGGACAAACTAAATGTGGCGAAGCTTCGGGCACGGGTCTCGCGTGGCACCTTCGAGGAGATGTTCGCGCGCCCGGAAAAGACGACGCGCGACTATCTGCAGCAGGTTCCCTTGAGCTCCGGCATCATCGAGCGCTTCTTTGAGCCGTTTTTCGGCGGCGTTTTTCTGGAAAGCGAACTGGTGACCTCCAGCCGCTTCTTTGAATTTCTCTTTCGCATGTTCTCGGCAGGGGACACGGCCGTTCCGGCAGCTGGTATGGAACAGATACCGTTGCAATTGGCGGCAAGGCTCCGGGCAGGCACGCTGGTGACCAGTGCGCGGGTGGGCAAAGTGACGCGAAACGCGCAATCCTTCCAGATCGAAATCAACGGCAGGGAGAATCTGGAGGCGCGCGCCGTGGTACTTGCGGTGGCAGGCAACGAAGGCAACCCCTTGTTAGGGGGAGTTGGCGGTTGGAGTGTGCCCGAGGTCCGGGCCTGGAACCGGACCACCGCCTTCTGTTATGCGGCAGAGCAGACACCCGTAGACGAGCCCATCCTTATGTTGAACGGGGAAGGGCACGGTGCCGGACCGGTCAACAACATAGCGGTAATGACCGCGGTATCGGTCGCCTATGCGCCGCCGGGCGGGCACCTGGTGGTAGCCAGTGTGGTGGGAGAAGCGCCGCAAGAGAACGCGGCGCTGATGCGATTGGACAACCGGGTCCGTGCGCATATGAGAAATTGGTTTGGCCAGGTCGTGGATTCGTGGAAACTGCTCAGAGCCTATCCTCTGGCCCAGGCGTTGCCGCAACAGAGGCATGCCGAGTGGGAGCAGTCTCCGGTGCGAGTGGGCGGCACAGGAGGCGTGTACATGTGTGGAGACTATCGCGAAACGGCCTCGATCCAGGGGGCGCTCGCCTCCGGAAGACGCGCTGCGGAGGCCGTGACCCGCGACCTGGCGGGCAGGGTCGACGCTAAACTTTGACGTAGGGGATCAGGTTTGCGGTAAAATCGTCAGGAAGTCAAGACGTTCCCGCCAGGACACTCCTCAGTAGCTCAATGGCAGAGCATTCGGCTGTTAACCGAAGGGTTGTAGGTTCGAGTCCTACCTGAGGAGCCAATAAAATCAACACAATCAAAGGCTTCCGCAAAAGACGTTCGGCGGGGTCGATCACCCCTTCGATCTACCCGCGATAAATACCTTGCGCTCCACAAGCTGAAAACCTGGTGCCCGTGAAGTCGGGTTTTCAGTATCTTCCTCAACCAGTATGGACGAACGCAGGCAAGTTACCGAAAACCCCGTTTCACGGGAACTACTTCTGCCCAGGTGCATTGTCGATGGCTAGGATCTTGATGTCACCCTCAAAGCCTCCTTGGATGCAAGCACAAATAGCGTCTGAAAACTCATCGATGAGAGCTTTAGCATCCCCGTCCCAATCGTTCTCTGCATAGAGAAGCAAATCGGGTTCGATCCCACTCGCACCGCACGTTCTGATGCCATTGCCTGTGAGTGAACTCCTCGGTGATGTCGATTGCTGCAGCGGGGCCGAGTTCAGGCGGCAGGCCCTCATAGGCGAGAATTATTCGGTGCATAGCGTTTCCCATGTAACAGTGTTCGGATCGATGGCTTTTACCCTCACTCACTCTATTCAGCGATTCGGCTCGAAACAGCGTGAGCGGCTTGTTGCTTTCGCCCTTTCGGTGCGGGCTCAGCCTCTGGGTTTTGGGATTTCGAGGCCACCTATGCGTTCACTTTCGTTGCAGCCCAATGACTCGCTCACCACCCAAAAGATGGCTTTGTCGATCGGCTTCATTCGCTTCGTTTCCTCCGCGAACGCGATCCAAGCTGCAGGGTCCTGACTCTTGCCCTGGTAGGTCTTACCTCCTACTGAATACGCCAGCCTTTAGCTGGACACACACCGAAAATCCCGTTTGGCATGCGCTAGATTACCTGGTGGGCTTCCATATCGATAGATTCCCGCCGCCCTGTGCAACTACAGTGACACCAGCCCTCCCAGAACATGTCCAGCCTTCGTATCCAGAGGAGCCGTTGAAAGCTTCCAGCCGAACCCCATTCTGAAATGTGAGACTGAGATCGCCGCAGCCCTCACGAATCTCAATAAGGCTCACCAAAGACGCCGACAATAGCTTCTCAGTCTCCTTCACACCATCGAGTGGCGCTGGAAGTCCGAATTGCTGCCCATCGTCATCGCCTCCAAATGCGACCGCACCATTTAGAAGAAGCCTCCAAGGGCATTCGAGGTTGAGAGTTGCCTCTCCGTCCCCAAACCTGAACTGCCACACGTGTCCGGCCTTCTCAACGCAGGTACAGGGCAGCCTCAACACCATCGTCTCAAGAACCTCGATAGCCTTTTCCATGTGTCGCAATTTTAAGTGAAGCTCACTTCCCGGAAAGTCGGGTTTTCGGTAACTTGCATGATTCCACGGAGTGTCCCGACTTCGTTATTGATCGTCTTTGGAGACCCACCTTCTGTCAGACGCACCTTCTGTCGGGCGCTTCTTCTGAAAGCGCGCCATCTTTTGAATCGACTCCTGTGCACACTTTTGTGACCACTTGCTAAAAGTCATCCATTGTTGAAGCAGAACTTACCTGGACTCCCGGAGCCGGAGTGAGTGGCAGCTGTTCTCATTGACTACGATTCGCCGCTCGAAACCTATTGCGGAACTGCCGAGAAGGGAACAACCTAAGGAGAGCGCGGTCAATCTCACTAAGATCGACTTTGAGGCTGTGGCCGAGCCGAAAAGAATGCGTTTTAGGCCCCAAATCGCAGTCGGGCCATGTCAAAAGGCCGTCGGTAAAATAAGCAAGGCAAATCGATTTTCAGAGACAAAAGGAGGTAAGACCTAATGGCGCCATCAGTGGTGGAATGGACGGGCGACCAAATTGCCGAAGCAGCGCGCCAGGCTTCTCGGGCGGCATCTGTCCTTGTGGATGCACTTGAGGAGAGTCTGGGAGCGACGCGGCGCGCCGCAAAACTTGGCGGCGACGCTGCTGAAGAGCTTGTGGATGACACAATCAAGCGTCTGACACGACATCCTGTCGAAACCGTGGTCGCGACATTTGCGATAGGTATCGGGACCGGAGTCGCCATAGGCATCGCCACCGGAATATTGATTGGTTGGACGATGAAACGAAAGTAGCTTTGTCACCGGAATACGAGTACAAATCCGAACAGGAGTCGCTGGAGCTCAAGGTCCATCCCGGTCGGTCCATCGATGCAGATTCGTCCAGCATGAAGCTGAACCTCGGCGTGTACTCCTTTGGTGTCCGGTGAATTCTTCGGTCAGCGAGAGTCTTTGCAATTCCAGGTGACGAGAACCCGGTCCTCATCGAGCAGGAGCTGCTTCAACTCCCAATCCTTCCAGCGGGACTTGCCAACCCTATTTATGTCAATCGGAGAAACGCGCACCTTCGCGACAGAGACGATGAGAAAGAATCTTCTCCTTCATGGGAAGCCAATCACGTCGCTATCAAGAGGCATTGCGTGATGTTGTTGAGAGGGCTGTGGATTCCACGTGGATGAAGGTGAGAGCACCACTTCTGGTCCCGCCGTACCTTCAAGCGTGAACTGCGAGAAGCGGAACGGCAGTCCCTTCAGAGCCTACATACACGGGCTTGTCGCTGATATGGACGTGCAGATGGGGTACAGATGAGTTGCCGCTGTCGCCCACATGTGCGATGACATCGCCACGATGGACATGGTCGCCCGCATGTACTCGTACGCTGCCGGGACGCAGGTGGGCATAGTGAGCATGGACGCCGGACGCAATGTTCAGGATGACGAAGTTTCCGTAGAGTCCGCGTGGTGACAGGTCGCCTGACTCCACGCGCTGAGCAAACGGCTGACCGTCGGGCTCGCCATCACGAGCATCGCTGACCACTCCGTCGGCAACAGCGAACACGTCGGCGCCATAACCGAACCATGCGCTGTTCCGCGATGCCTGTGGTGCATCTCGCGCCACTGGCAATGCATGGCCGGCTGCGTTCAGCCCAACGAAGTCGATGGCAAAGCGCTGCGGGATGGTGACCCGCCCGTTCGCGTCCAACAGGGCGCCCCAGTGGTGGGAACCGGCATTTCCCGGTCCTTCGGTGACCAGCCACAAGCGATTGCCGCGGAATGGTGGGCCGATCAAGATCGCGGGCTTTTTATCGAGCACCACCTCCGCGCATCGCTGGGTGCGGCGTCTCCCCTTCCCATCGTCGAAGCTGATGCTGTGCCACAGCATGGTGATCGCGGCCTGACCTTGCGGCAGCGTCAACCACACCAGGAACACGGCGCGCTCCCCCGCGGCAAGCGGAACTCCATCCGCACCTTTTGGACACCTGGGCCTCGCCAACGAACCCAGTTCCTTGCCTTCGTAGGAAGCCAGAGGTGCTTCCGCACCTTGCGCGAAGACCCGAAGCTTTGTCAGTCTGAGCGGTCCATTGCCCGCATCGGGACGGGTCACATGCACCTCATACTCGACGTGCATCTTTCCGTCGCTACCCTTCGTGGGTGCAGGTGGCATCAGTACATGCGCCTGTACAGGAGCATCGAGTTGTTGACCGGCTGCTGCGACAGTTGCGGCAAAGCAGCAGATGAACAAGAACAGCAATCGAGATGAAACGTGTCTTTCTCGCTGTGACTCTCTCTGATTCATGGTGATATCCCGAAGCCCCCTTGGCGGTCTCGCCTCTTATACCTGTGCTGCCAGGAAGGCTATGAAGTCGGGATCGGCGTTGAGCAGCTTGAGAACAGGGAGGATGATGTGCGGACCGTTGGAGCTGTTCGTGAAAATGATGACGCCCGAACGGGCGCTCGGATCGAAGTAGCCCAATGTAAATACGCCTGGATCCATACCGGTGTGCATAAGGAAGGTCTTGTCGTGGAATTTGATGACTTCCCAACCCGGACCGAGGCCCACCTGCTCCGGACAGGATGCTGCCAGTTTTCCAACGCAAAGCTGCGCCTTACGGTCGGTCAGGACGCTTTCGCGAAGCATGCGGATGGACCGCGACTCGCCCATCCCACTCATCAGGCTTTCGACAAAGCTGGCATACTGAGCCGGCGTCGTATATATCAAGTCGGCAGCGACGAATGAGGTCGCAATCTGCGGCTCCATCCACTTTCCGTCCTGGTCGGCCGGCTTTGCCATGTGTCCGTTCATCCATGGGCGGTCGGTGTAAGCGGTGCGCGTCATGCCTGCCGGATCGAAGACGAGTGTTTGGGCCAGCTTCTCGAACGGCTGGCCCGTCTTCTTCTCCGCGAACCTCGCTACGTACTGATAGCCCTCGCCAGAGTAGCCAAACGCGGTCCCTGGGTCGCGGATGAAGGCCAGCCTGCCGCCCGTCTCCCGTCTCCAGTTGGCGAAGCCCGTCTGATGGTCCAGAGCCATGCGGGGTGTCAACAGCTTGGCCCGCGGATCGGCGGCAAGATCGGGATCGATCCAATACCGCCACATCGGCTCGTCGAGCGAGAGCTTGCCCGCGGATGCCAGCCGCAGAATGACCTCCGCCGAGATCGGCTTCGACAGGGAAGCGATGTTGTACAAGGTCGTGTTGCTGGCGGACACGCCGGGTGCGGCCTCGCCATACGCCTCTGCCAGCATGGTCCTCCCGTTTGCGATCGTTGCAAACGAGACGCTCGCGACATGCTCACGGTGTAGCAGCGGCATGACAAACTGAACGCGATCCGCGGACCGCCCTTGAGCAAACGCGTTCACGCTCGACAAGGCCAACAGCGCGACCGGGATAAGTTGAGAAAAACGTCTGCCTGGATGCATTTTCGGATTCTCCGCGGGACCAGCGTTTAACGGTTTATACGTTTCCCGGGCTGCCGTTGTTCCTGGATGTGAGGATTTCACTTCTCGTCTTCCAGCCGTTAGCGCTCAGACGATCATGACCGCTTGGGTCGACATCCGACATAAAGGTGACACGCCTCGGGTCGGATGTCAACAGGAAGAGCGCGATCCGGGAAGATTGCCGCATCGAGTCTCCCCTCGGCTCCGGGCTAACTACTTAGTTATTCTTGAACAGCAGGGAGTAATCACGAGTTTACTACCCGCTCTTCCACATGATTATTTCCCAGGGTCATGGACCGTGGCTCCCGAGCGTATTACTGTAGGGCCATAAGACAAGATTTTGATGCCAAACCGGTCGCATGAAAGCAGTCGTTGTTGCCTTGAGCCCGGTCACACGCGGCATCACTGTCAATGAAAGCGGAGACTACCCCACAAAATGGTGACTACATCAACCGGCCCAACAACCGTTTCTTCAATCGAACTTTCCGGCCCCGGGCCTCAACCCCGCCGCCGATCGAGCATCTCTCCTTTGCCTCACCGGATTCCGGCACAGAGAGCACCGCGGAGCCTTCCCGCCTGGAGCAAGCGATGATCCTGCCGCAAACCATGATGAACGATGCACTCTCGCCTCACACGCCATCACTGTTGCCCGCGGATGCAGACGCAACCGTAACCGGCACAGATATCGTCTGCCTCGCCGACCTCCAGCCCCAGCCTGTCGAATGGCTCTGGCAGCACAGGCTGGCCGCCGGTACGTTAGCGATGCTTTCCGGGGAGCCAGGATCGGGAAAGACTTGGGTCGCCCTCGCCATTGCGGCGGCGCTCACCCGCGGCCGCGACCCGTTCACCGGCGAAAAGCTCAAACCAGCCACCGTCCTTTACGCCTCGGCGGAACACGCTGCCGCGCAAGTCATTCAACCCCGCTTCGCCGGCCTCCGCGGAGATCCCGCGCGCCTGGTCGTCCTGCGTAGAGCCTCTGCGAGTCCTATGTCCTCGTCTGACTCCGCTCTCCGCGATCTTGAGCTCGCGCTCCAGAAAACCCAGGCCCACCTCGTGGTCCTCGATCCCTGGGACGGTCTCTGCGAGGTTGACCTCGATCGCGCTTCGCAAACACGCCCTCTTCTCGATCGTCTCGCCCGCCTGGCGGAGCTTCACCGCTGCTGCATCCTCCTCATTCGCCACCTCGCCAAACCTCCCGCCGGCAGGCACGCCCATCGAGGTCGGGCATCCATGGACTGCTCCGCCGCTCTCCGTACCGAGTTTCTCGTCGGCAGCTCGCCCGACGCACCCGCGCAAACCGCTCTGCTGCACGTCAAATCGAACCTTGGGCCGCTGGCTCCGCCGCTCGATTACCGGATTGGAGAAGACGGCAATTTCCACTGGACGGGGCTCAGCAATCTCACCCCGGAAGATCTCCTCGCCGCCCGTCCCACCGGCGCCGGTCTGCCCAAGCGCAAGTTTGCCGCCCAATGGCTGCGTGACTGCCTGGAACAGGGCCGCCAGACCCAGGGCTCCATCGAGATAGCCGCCGAGCGCGATGGTGTCTGCATCACCACCCTGCGCCGCGCCAAATTCGATATCGGCGTACGCAGCTCCAAAGACGGAAAATCAGGTGCCTGGTGGTGGACTTTGCCCCCTCCGGAGGATTAATACCCGCCGGTCAACGAGGCAAGATGCTCAAATGAATTACCTGAGCACCTTGAGCATCTTCGTGAAACAAACGACTTATTTGGCAACGTTGCCAAATCCACCCCACACCAGGATTCGCGCGCGGACCGAAAAATCGCAGACGTGTTTCTGCAGCATGCAGCTCGTTGGCTAAACGAGGCGGGAATGAAGAACCTGACAGGCGGCGACGCGGCGAGCATTCTGCAACTGTCACTGAGTGATGGAACTCGCCTCACTCGCCACGGAGTGCCAGCATAGGATCTGTTCGCGAAGCCCGCCTGGCCGGCAGCGCCGAGGCGGCGAGAGCCAGTAACAGCATGGCGACTGCTGCAAGTGTAAGCACCACGGGATCGAATGGGCTGACCGCAAACAAGAAGGATCGCAGCAGGCGGGATACGGCTACGGCTCCAAGCAAGCCGAACACGCAGCCGATCGCTGCCAGTTTTACCCCGGAAGTAAGAATGATCGCGAGCACCCCCGATCGCTGGCAGCCCAGCGCCATGCGCAGGGCCATCTCCTGTTCGCGCAAGGCGACGGAGAAAGCGATGATGCTGTAGATGCCGAGCACACTGAGCAGGACGGAGACAAGGGCAAAGCACGAAATCAGGATGGTGTTGAAACGGCGCGGCGCCTCGCTGCCGGCGATCGCGTGCTCCATGCTTTGCATGTGGTAGAGCGGCAATTGCGGGTCGATCCCGTGCACGGTTGCGCGCAGCGCATTCTCCATTTGATCGGGTTCCACGCGGGTGCGGAGCACAATGTAACCGTAGTTGGCGTTTACTTCTCCTGCGCTGGCAAAGTCTCCTTCGGAGATGGCGGTTTGGCCTACCGGCTGGTAGAACTGGTCTGCAGTTCTTTCATCCGGAGATCCCATTTTTACGCTATCCACCTCGCCGACTACGGTCATCCAGGGAGTCTTCGTCTCCTGCATACCGCGGCGGAATCTCTTGCCGATGGGGTCCTGGCCGGGCCAGTTGCGCTGGGCCATTGTGCTGTTCACGAGGGCAACTAATTGGGAGCGGGCGTTATCTGCCTCGGTGAAGGTTCGCCCGCGCAGCAGGCGGATGCCCAGCGCCTGGATGGGATCGCCGCGTAGCAGCGAAGCGATGGCAAGGTTCAGGCCCGCTCCCTTTGGAGGAACGGAGCCTTCGATGGTGATCGCGGGGCCTTCGTAGTCGCCGGTGGAAGGCAGGCCCGAGGTGATGCCAACGGCTTCTACACCTGGCAACTGGCGGAGGTTGCGCAGCACTTGCTCATCGAAAGTATCGATGCTTGCCTGGGTTGCATACTGATAGCCAGGCAGAACGTAGAGCGCCGTGAGGGTATGGTCGGGGCGGAAACCTATATCGACCGCGCGCATCTTCTCGAAGCTGCGCAGCAGCAAGCCCGAGGCGGTAAGCAGTACCAGGGCGATGGCGATCTCCGCGGCGACCAGGACGGACCGCAGCCGCGCATGGCCGCTGCCCGTGGTGCCGGTGCGTCCGCTTTCCTTCAGGGTTCCATTGACGCTGGTGTGGATCGCAGCAAAGGCGGGTGCCAGGCCGCAGAGCAGGCCAGTGAGCAACGCGAGTCCCAAAGCGAAGGCCATCACCGGCCAGTTGAGACCGATCTCATGAATGCGTGGGAGTGTTTCCGGCAACAGGCTGATCCCCAGGCGCAGCGCGGCTGCCGCGAATACTAACCCCACGAGACCGCCGGCGAGCGAGAGCACCATGCTTTCCACCAGGGCCTGCCGGATTAAGGTTGCGGCGCGCGCGCCGAGGGCGAGGCGGACTGCGAACTCTCGACGCCTGCGAATGGAGCGCACCAGCAGAAGGCCGGCCAGGTTGGCGCAGGCGATGAGCAGGATGACGATCACGGCAAAGAATAAGGTGTGCACCATCGGACGGGCTTGATCGACCGTGTCCTCATGAAGCGGTTTGACAACTGCGTGAATGCGCAGGCTGCGCATGAAAGCTGGGTAGTCCCGCACGGTTGCCCGGGCGACTTGCTCGGCGTCGCTTTGCGCTTGCTCGGGCGTGATGCCCGGCTTTAAGCGGCCCACCATGCGAAAGTTCCACTCGGCGGCCTGGCCGGCCAGGAATTCCTCCGGTTGCAGGCGCAGGGGAACCCATAAGTCGCTGTGATCTACGTGGCCCGGTACCAGAGGAAATTCGAAATTCCGCGGCATGACACCGATAACAACGTAGGGCTTGCGATCGAGCAGGATGGTTGTCCCGAGGATGTTGGCCCTGCCCTGGTAATGGCTCTGCCACAGGCTGTAACTGAGCACGACGACCGACTCCTGTTGCTCGTCTTCGGCCTGGGTAAAGGTGCGCCCGAGGAGCGGCGCGACTTGCAGCGCGGAAAAGACCTCCCCGCTCATGCGGATGCCACGGATTGTTTCGGCGGCGCCTGTGGTGGTCAGATCGTAGCGTGTGAACCCATAGCCGCCGAGGTGGGTAAAGCTGTGGGTGTCGCGCATGTAGTTGCGGACGTCCGCAGCGGCGGCTCCGGGCCGGGCTGCCATTTCGTGGGAGCCCTCAAGGGTGTCTCCCAGGATGACCAGATGTTTTGGGTCGGGAAAGGGAAGCGGGCGGAGGAGAACGCCGGCGACGATGGAAAAGATGGCGGTGGTGGCTCCGATGCCCAAAGCCAGCATCAGGATGGCGGTGATGGTGAACCCTGGCGACTTACGCAATTGACGGAAGGTGTAGCGCGTGTCTCGCAGGGTCTGCGCCAGCCCTTGATAGGAGCGCTCGTTGCGGTGCATTTGCTTGGCTTGCTCCACGCCCCCGTAGGCGCGCCTGGCGGCTTGTCGCGCTTCCTCCGGAGCCATGCCCTGGCGGAGATAGTCGTCCTCTAATAACGCGAGATGCGCGGCAATTTCTCTGGCTAGTTCTGTTTCCTCGTGCGAATTGGTAATGAGCCGGCAAAGCTTCAGGAAGACACGTCTGAGCTGCTTCATGGCTATGACTCCTCGAGCAAGAGCCGCTCTACCAGGGCCGCCATGGTTCTCCACTTCTGTGTTTCGGCGCCCAGGGCTTTATGTCCGGCTTTGGTAATTTCGTAGTATTTGGCTTCGCGGTTGTTTTCGGTCTTGCCCCAGGTTCCCTTGATCCATCCGTATTGTTCCAGCCTTACTAATGCGGGGTACAGCGTTCCCTGGTTAAGATTGAGCAGGCGGTCTGAGACTTGCTGGAGGCGGGTGGCGATCTGGTAAGCGTGCTGGGAGCCCATGGTGGCAAGCGTTTGCAAAACGATGAGATCGAGCGTGCCCTGGAGTAGTTGGATCTGATCTTTATCTTTATCTTTATCTTTATCTTTACTTGGCATCCAAGCGATATCCCTGCGTTCAGGATTGCTCCAAGTGCACTAGCATGTCAAGTGGAGATTCCCCCAACCGGGAACCCTCGACGTAAACCAGCAGTAATCGTTAGCAGAGGAGTAACGCTAAAGGAGTGAAGTCCCCCCAAAGCCGGGAATGTATTCGATGGCTTCGATCCGCATTGAGCTTGACCACCTTGCCGCGCAGGCCGGGTATACCCGAAATTGCGTTCGCCGGATAGAGCCAATATGCGTCAGTTACGAATCAAGATGATGAAAGCCCCCGCCGCCGTGACGCCGATGACAATTATGGCTGCAACGGCAAAGAGCAAGTACGCAGTGGGAAAATCTTCATCGTCTGCCACCATCTGGCTCTCTCTCACGTCACTCTGGCCATGTGCACAAACATCATGGCGCCAAATGATCAAAAACGAACTACTTCTGCAAGTCTTAATCTGTTAAGATTACATGTCAAGTGCTTCTTTGAGAGAAGACTTGTTTGTGCCACCTTCTTTGAAGGTTGCATTCAAGCGCTGATAATCAGAGTTGAGGGCCTATTCCAATAACTACCGCTTACCTGAACCGCATCGCCACTGCCGTACCAGGGCATGATGTGCATGACGCCTTCGTCGTTTTCGCAGAGAAGATGCTTGCCGACCCGCAGCTGCGCACCGTCTTCCGCCGCATGGTGAGCCGCGCCAAAATCGCGCATCGCTATTCATTCCTCGATCCGGAGAAAGGTTCCGGCCAATTCTCATCGCATGACGCGCATGAGTTTTATCGGCCAGGCAACTTTCCCAACACGGCACGGCGTATGGAGCTTTTTGAGCAGAGCGCTCCGGTGCTGATGAGGAAGGCCGTGGACCGGCTTGCGCTCAATGAGGAGGAACGCTCGAGTATTACGCACGTGCTGGTGACCTGCTGTACGGGGCTCTATGCGCCGGGGCTGGACTTCGAAATCGTCGACCACGCCGGCCTTTCGGCGGGCGTGGAGCGCACGATGATTGGGTTCATGGGATGCTCGGCCGCAATCAATGCGCTGAAGCTGGCGCGGCACATTGTGCGCTCAGATCCACAGGCAGGTGTTCTGATGGTCAACCTGGAGCTGTGTACGCTTCACTTACAGGAGACGCAGGAGCTGGAGCAGGTGCTCTCGTTCCTGATCTTTGCCGATGGCGCGGCGGCGAGCCTGATTACCGCCTGCGAGCAGGGCTTTGCACTGGACAGCTTCAAGGCAGTGACGGTGCCCGAAACGAGGCGGCTGATTACGTGGAAGATCCGTGGGCTGGGATTCGACATGCTGCTCTCCGGGCAGGTACCGGCGGAGTTGGGCCGCGCGCTCCATGAGGGCGAGCTGATGGCCGAGCGCGATGGCGTCGACCTGTGGGCGGTGCATCCCGGCGGTCGGTCGATTCTCGATGCGGTGGAGAAGGGATTGGAACTGCCGGTCGGTGCGCTGGCGGCATCGCGCCAGGTGCTCTCGTGCTTCGGCAACATGTCGTCGGCGACGATAATGTTTGTGCTGCAGCGGATGATGCAGCAGGCGCTGCCTGGGCAACGTGGATGTGCGATGGCGTTTGGGCCGGGGCTGACAGCGGAGACGATGCGCTTCCATGCGGTCTAGTGCGGAGTTCGACTTCAGACGGCGGGTCTCTCCGCGTGAGTTGCCGGAGCTGATGGATGGTGACTGTAGCTATGAGGATTTCCGTGGTTGCCTACGCAGTCTGGAGCAAGTCAACCGCTGGCTCCTGGGCTATCGGCCGACGCTGGCTTGGTTGGAGCAGTTGCCGCGTGAACCGCATGAGCCGGTGCACATCGTTGATGTGGGAAGTGGCGGCGGCGACCTGTTGCGGCAGATTGCGGGTTGGGTTCGGCGGCGAGGAATTGCTGCGCAACTAACTGGAATTGACCTGAACCCTTACGCAGCGCGGGCGGCAGCGGAGTCCACGCCGGCGGAATTGGGCATTGCTTGGGTGACCGGCGATGCTCTGGTGTATCGGCCGGAGAAGCCGGTGGATATCGTGGCGAGCTCACTGACGGCACACCATCTGGAGGATGAGGAGATCGTCGCGCTGCTGCGGTGGATGGAGGCCACTACTCGGGTGGGTTGGTTTTTAAATGATCTGGAGCGGTCGGAGCGGACTTGCAGGATCTTTGGGTGGGTGGCGGGGGTGGTGGGGTGGCACCGGTTTGTGCGCCATGATGGGCCGGTGTCGTTCCGGCGCGCTTTCCGCAAGGAGGATTGGGGCCGCCTGCTGGCAGCGGCTGAGGTCCCGCGAGATGCTGTGACAGTGGAGCATTGGCGGCCGGGACGGTTGTGTGTGGGGCGGTGGAAGTGAGGGCGGTGTTGGTGGTTGCGGACGAGCGCAGCTGGGCTCCCCGGCGCAAATGCAATGTAATCATGGTGGGCTTTAGAGTCTGCGTGAGATCTGCATTAGGCTTTGTATCAGGGCACGGCTTCAGTCGTGCCGAAAAGGCCAGTAGGACGAGGGCTTTAGCCCCTGCGGCGCTATTTCCCTCTCAGTTCGGCTTCGGCAGCGCTTCGGGCGGGCTGAAACACGCTACCTCCATGTACTCTTTCGCGCCAGTCGCCCTCATGGCGCACCTCATCACGTCTAACCATCTGAGAGGCGAATAATGCCAACTTCCACGCTGCTAGCGCCCAGCTCCACCCGTTCCAGATCCAAAACTGTTCTCTGGATCTCCCTCGGTCTCACCGCGCTCTTCGTCTTCATTACTTCAGAAGTTCTCCTCATCACCGACTATCCCATGTACCACGCCTATCGTCTGCAGGTCATCGCCGACCGCCATCTCCTCATCCCGCATACGCTCTCCGGCGTCATCGCTCTCCTCAGCGGCCCCATTCAATTCTCCTCTCGATTTCGCCGGCGTCACCTTAAATTCCATCGCATCCTCGGCCGCATCTACGTCGTTTCCGTCTTTATCGGCGCCGCAACCGGGGTTGCCCTCGCCACCGGCCGCCCGGGCTTGCCCGGAACCTCCATGCAGGCCGCCGCCTGGATCGTCTGCACCACCGCCGCCTTCCTCACCGCGCGTAACCGGCAAATCCTCCAGCACCGCCAATGGATGGCCCGCTCCTACGCCGTCACCTTCACCTTCGTCTCCAGCCGTGTGCTCAACCTCTGGCCCCGTTACTGGAGCCACCTCGGCGACACATTCGCCGCTGTCGGCGTCATCGCCTTCACTCTTGCCTCGCTGCTTATCGTGGACCTCGGACTCAACTGGCGCGAGCTAACCACTCGTCGTGCTGATGGTCACGGGCTATGAGACGCTATCGATGTGAAACCATTCGCGCCTCAATTCGGCGAGGTTACCAGCGCTATATGAACAATCTCGCTGGAGCGAAAGGTCGGGCGGAACAGGGTGAGGCTTACCATTCTCGCCTACGCCCCGTCATACCCCTTGAGCCAGTCCAGTCGATTTCAAACTGCACCACTACCCAACTACAGCATTGGTCATTCAACACCCACGAGGAGCGATACAAATCCAGCGCATCGCATCCGAAAGAGGAGATTCCAGTTACAACGTCCACTCTGAATCGGATTCCTGTGCAAGACGAAGTTCTCATCCTTGGTGGTGGAGTGGCAGGCTGTGCCGCTTCGATCGCGCTCGCCCGCAAGGGACGGCGCGTCACTCTGATCGAACGCGAGCCCACATCGCGCCATAAGGTCTGCGGAGAGTTCCTGAGCGGTGAGGCCCTTGAGGACCTGCACGCGCTCGGCATCGACGTGGCTTCGCTGGGCGCCGTGCCCATCGACTACGTTCGCCTCGCCGCCACCAGGCGCGCCGCGGAGGCTCCCTTGCCTTTCCTCGCAGCTTCGCTCACGCGCAAGGCGCTTGATACAGCGCTCATCGCCGAGGCCATCGCCGCAGGAGTCCGCGTAGAGCGTGGTCGCAGTGTGCAGGCCCTCGGCCGCACGGCAAGCAACCTCTGGCAAGCTACGCTCGATGACGGTGCTACCTATGAAGCTCCAACGGTCTTTCTCGCCACCGGCAAGCATGATCTCCGCGGCCACACGCGTCCGAAGGACCCCGAGCGATGGGTCGCCTTCAAGATGTATTTTCGCCTGGCGCCCGCGCAGGCCGCTGAGCTGGAGCGCGCCTCTGAACTAATGCTCTATCCCGGAGGCTATGGTGGTATCCAGCCGGTGGAAGGCGGCATGGCAAACCTCTGCTGCGTGGTGCAGCAGAAGCATCTCGCACGTGCGGGTTATCGCTGGGAGAACTTCCTCGCGAAGATGCAGCAGGACTGTCCACACCTCGCCATGAGGCTTGCCGGTGCGGAGCCGTTGCTCGCCAGGCCAATCGCCATCACCCAGATCCCGTACGGTTACATCCGCCGCACATCCGAGAATGGGCTCTACTGCATCGGCGATCAGGCAGCCGTCATCCCCTCGTTCACAGGGGACGGCATATCCATCGCGCTGCATACTGCCCGCTGTGCCGCCGCTGCCTATCTTGCAGCAGAGCCGGCGCCGCTCTTCCAGGCTAAACTGCGTTCCGCTCTGCTGGCTCAGATGCGCCTTGCCGAGTTCGCTGCCGATGGCTTGAACAACTCACTCGCGCGCGCTGTATTGCCGTTTTGCCTCAGGGTCTGGCCCGGCGTGATGCGCGTGACGGCCAGGCTCACACGCGTCGCCCAGCACGCCCCTGTTGCTCCACAGGCAGTCGCCAGCTGAAATCGAGCCACGCCAAAACAACTCTCATTAGTCAGAACCCTCCAGGGGAGATGCAATGAAATCCTTCGCAGTCTTAGCCCTCGCGGTCATACTCGCCCCAGCCGCACTCGCGCAGCATCAGACCTTCGCCGTCAACCCCGACGCCAGCGAGGTCAAGATGACTCTCAAAACAACCCACGAGCTCGTCAACGGTGCCTTTCACCTCCAATCCGGATCGGTTGAGTTCGACCGCAGCACTACTAAGATGTCCGGTTCGGTCGTCGTCCTCGCCGGCAGCGGCAAGACCGGCAATGGCAGCCGCGACAAAAAGATGAACAAGGAGATCCTGCAGGTCGAACAGTACGCCACTGTTTCGTTTGAGCCGAAGTCCTACGCTGGCGTCATCGCTCCATCGGGAGACTCGACCATCCAGGTAACTGGTATCTTCACGCTCCTCGGCACGCCTCACGAGATCATCATCCCCATGCTTGTCCATCTTGAAGACACAACCGCAACCGCCAAGGCTCATTTTGCCGTACCGTACATCCAATGGGGACTGAAGGATCCAAGCTTTTTATTCTGGAAAGCGGACCACGAGGTCGCGATTGACCTCCTTCTTACTGGCCGGCTTTCAAAATAGAGAACCGCCTTCTTTACACGCAATGCGCTCGCCGGATGAAGGGTTAGGGAGCGCTATTTCGCGATCACCCGGCGATTGTCGATGGGATAGTAGCCGAAGCCGGATTGCGTTTGAGGGCTCCTGCGTTCAATCCAGTCAGGGTGAACCAGCCCATAGAACTGTGGGCTTTACAGCAGATTCTTGTTTTGCAGGGCAAACCGCAGGAGCGCATTGGCGCCCTCGCCCTCCAGCTCAAGTTTGCGGCACATGCTGGTGCGGTGGTTTTCGACGGTTCTGTAGTGGATGGAAAGCTCGGCGCCGATCTCTTTGCTGGTTTTGCCTTGCGCAATCAAACCCATAATGCGGAGCTCGGTAGGCGTGAGATTGCTCGTCAAGGCATGGCTTGCTTGGGGTCGATTGCGGCTCTGCAGCAGGTCCGTGGTAATCGCTGAACTGATGTAGGGCCGTCCCGACGCCACGGCATGAATGCCGGCCACCACCTCCTGGACCGCGCTGTCCTTGAGGATATAGCCCTTGCATCCCAGTTCCATCGCGCTTCGGAAGAGATCCTGATTTGAATGGAAGGTCAGAAAAATGATTTCTGTCTTCAGCCCGCACTTAACTATTTCCCGGGCGACACCGAGCCCGTCGAGCTTCGGCATCTCGATATCGAGCAGCGCGACGTGCGGATGATGCTTCTTTATGAGCGACAAAGCCGCCTCTCCATCGGAAGCTTCGCCAACTACTTTCAAGCCGGGATCCTCTTCTACACTGAGCCGCAAACCCTTCCGCATCAGCGGATGGTCGTCGGCAATCAGAATTCGAATCTCGTCATCCACGGTTCCGGTTCCTCCATCGCGATCCAACATCCCAACCTACCACGACCTGCGCAGCTACAAGGGCACGGGCGCAATCAGTCTTGCGCGCACCCCAGCGGAGGCGGCGAGCCGATGGAATTGGCTCAATCGTGGTGAGGTTCCCAGCCTCGCACCCATGTGGAACCACACGGTCCCTTATGTAGCATCCTCTATGTCCTTTGCCCTCACTGTTATATAGGCTAGATCCAGGTTTTCAATGATTTCCGGCAATACGCCAACGGGCGCCCGGAGGTGAGAACCATGGCAAAGAGAATATATGACGTTTTTGATAGTTGAAGACAATGCCGGAATCCGGCGCGTGTTGCGGCGCATTTTAGCCGGCACGGCTAGTTCTATCTGGGAATGTGCTGACGGCGCAGAAGCGCTGGCAGCTTATGAAGAGCATCGACCGGACATCGTTCTGATGGATCTCAGGATGCCTCACGTAGATGGCTTGACGGCCACCAGGCAGATTCGAGGCTACGATCCTTCAGCCCGCATTATTGTCGTGACGGATTACCAGGACGAGGATATGAAAGCTGCGGCGCTCGAGGCTGGAGCTCGCGAGTATGTGCTTAAGCACGAGATTTCGGGCTTGCCTGAGATTGCTTCATCTCTGAAAGCGCCCGACAGCGGCCGCAGCTCTCCTCCTACGACACCCTGACAACCAATGACGTGCCCCACATCTCGCTCGTTTTTCGCGAGATGTGGGATACCACGGATCTAGATCTTGAGTGTTGATAGTGAGCGGGTAGCGTAGTGGAGAGAGCTGCGGTCCTTATTTTTGCGGCCCGACCAAAGTCGTGCCCTGATACACCCGACGGCGGGAATGAATGAACCGTCTCCGGATTGGGCAGGCGGATGCCGTCATCCGCTGTGCTTCTGTTTTAATGGAATTTCGAATAGAACGGTCGTACCTCTGCCTGGGGTGGACCGCACTTTGAGCTCGCCGCCAAGCAGACTCGCCCGCTCGCCCATGCCCGTTAACCCGAAGCCGCTGTGCGAGGGCAGAGGGCTTCGCTCGTCGGGCGTGAATCCACGGCCATTGTCTTCAATCGTCAGGATTACGCTTTCGATGCGACGCTTCACCCGGACGCTTACCTCTGTTGCCTGCGCGTGCTTCATGATGTTGCCCAGGGATTCCTGAACGATGCGATAAAAATTGATGCGCAGATCTTCCGGAAAAATGTCATCGATATTATCCAGCTCTGAAGTAAAGCGGATCCCGGACGCGATGCCCGTGGTGCGGACCATTGCTTCGATCGCCTTGGTTAATCCGAGCCGGTCGAGCTGAAACGGGCGAAGGTTGTAGGAAATCTCACGAGTCTCCGCGATCGCGGAGGAAGCCTCATCGCTTATCTCCGCGATGGTCTGCGCATCCGAGTCATCGGCAGGGGCGGCCTTCTTTGAGCGGAGCAGGAGATAGGCAAGATTCTTGATCACGACCAGCCGCTGGCCCAGGCTGTCGTGCATTTCGGCAGCGATGCGCTTGCGTTCGGCCTCCTGCGAGGCGATCAGCTGCCTGGAGAAGGCCTGCTGGGCAACCTGTGCGCGCTGAAGCTGCGACACGCGATATCTCCATGACAACGCGGCCAGAGCACCCAATGTGAGCAGCGCCAGCAGCTCAAACCACCCTGTCTCATAGAAAGGGGCAAGCACCGTGATGGCCAGGGATTTGCCTTCGTTGTTCCACACTCCATCACTGTTGCCCGCGATCACGTGAAAAACAAATTCTCCCGGCGGAAGGTGCGAGTAATAGGCTGTGCGCCGTCCTCCAGCGTCGACCCAATCTGAGTCCAGGCCCTCGAGCAGGTACTTGAAGTGCGTCTGCGCAGCGTTAATGAAGTTCGGCGCGGTGTAGCTTATTTCCACGTTGGGCCGGCTGGGCGGAATGCGCAGCGGAGCATTCACGGGTTTGGTTACGCTGTCCACCACGGAGGATTCAATCATCACCAAGGGAGGAACCGAATCGTGGACCACAGATTCCGGATCGATGACCGCCACGCCGTTGCGGGTGGGAAACCAGAGTTTGCCATCGCGTGTCTTGATGCCCGAAGGCTCCACTCCTCCGTTGCATTCAATATCCAACATGCCGTCGATCTTTCCGTAGGCCGTGGAGGTAACCTTCTTCAGACCGCCCGAGGCAAATGCGTTCAAATCTCGTTTGTTGACCCGGTACACACCTCGACTGCAGCTTATCCAGAAGTATCCATGTGCATCTTCAAGAATGCGAAATACGCCGCCATCAAAGAGACCATCCTTGACCGAATAGCTGGTAAGCTTCCCGTCCTTGAAGCGCACGAGCCCACCGTCATAGGTTCCGATCCACAGCACGCGATCGTTGTCTTCGTAAAACGACCAGATGTTGGCGCTCGGCAAACCATCCTTCTCCGTCCATCGAGTAATCTTCCCGTTGTGAATCCGCGTCATGCCGCCATAACCGCCCACCCATAAATCACCGTTGACCGCCTCGAGGAGGGCATGGGTGTCGTCTGCCGCCAGCCCGTCCTTCTTGGTAAGGAACCGGGTGGCACCATTCTCATAGCGGGCCAGGCCTTGCCTGGTTCCAAACCAGAGCGCGCCTTGGCGGTCCTGGCAGATTGCTTGAACCACCGCTTCGTCAGGAAGAGTCGGGCCGCTTGGAATACGAAAATGCCCGTGGTCGAGCATGGTGAGGCCGCCATGTGTGCCCACCCAGAAACGGCCCTCACGGTCCTGGAACATCGCCAATACGAGTTCGTTCGGCAGTCCGTCAGCCATGGTGTAGCTGGTAAATTTTCCGTCGGCGAAACGGCTGAGCCCCGAATGCCATGCCCCGATCCAGAGAGCACCCGATCGGTCCTCATAAGTTGCGTAGGTGTCGCGATCGACCAGCCCCTGCTCTTTGGAGTAGCTATGGATGGATTGATTCTGCAGCCGGTAAAGTCCTTCTTCCAGGGTGCCGAGCCAGAGATTACCTTGCCTGTCTTCGTAGAAGTGCCAGGGCGTGACCGAAACAGTCTTGTTGGAGCTCAGGAACTGAAAGGTTCGCTGAAGGCGCGGACCAACGTGCATTTCCAAAGACTTGTTGTAGGTAGTGCCGATCGTCACTTCCTGGATAGAGCCGGCGGGAATCATGTGACTCACGTTGTCCGCGGTAATTCGGGCCCGTTTTCCGTCGACGGTCGCAAGCCAGAGTGTTCCACTCTGATCGAGCGCCACGCCCCAGAGGTCAGCTTTTAAGATTTGCCCAGGCAGCGTAAAGTCGACGAAGCGCCCACGGGCAAAGCAGTGGATCCTTTCCTGCTGGCGGACCCAGAATCCTGCCGAGTCCCACAGGAGAGTTCGATACCGAAGGCTTGGGCTCTCCGGCGCGATGTCGACGAAATGGTTTGATGCTTCATCCCATCGGACGATTCGCCCCCCGCTAAGCACCCATACGTCACCATTATCATCACCGGTCAGTCCATTGATGATGTCCGCCGGCACTCCGTACTGTCGTCCATAGCCGCGGAACACGCCATGGTGATAACGCACCACGCCGCGGTCAACGCTGTCGAGCCAGAGGTCTCCGTCCCGCCCCTGTAACATGGTGCCGAATTGGTTCGAAAGCAGCCCGGGAGTCTCCCTGTTGAACAGAGTCAGATGGACACCGTCGAAGCGAGCCAGTCCATTAAACGTAGCAATCCAAAGGTATCCGTCAGGTGTCTGTGTAATGCCGCGTACCTCGTTCTCCGGCAGACCATTGTCTACGTTCCAGACTTCGAAGCCGTACTGCGCCAGCGCCGTTTCGACCATGCAGAAGAAAATTGCCAACTGGGCAAGAAGACGTAGGATGCGGCCCGGATTTTCGAAATGTGATGGTCGCTGAACGCCGAGATCCGGTTCGGGCTGCCAGCCTGACTCCGATATCAACCCGTGCTCTCCTTTCTGAGAACGCCAATGGCCGCGAGCTTATGAAACAGGCTGCGGGTAAGGTTCACTTTCACGAGAAGCGAGTACTTGTATAGAGAGGATACACGGGCTTAATGCGCAGCCCGATCATCGGGCGAGGAGAACCTGCTGACCCGGAGGAGGTTGGAGATTTTGGCCTGTGTGAGAATTGCAACGACGGTCAGCAGGCACGCCGATGACTGGGTTCTAAGTCCACAGAGGAACATACCCACTGCGAACAACATGCTCATCGGGTCATACGGGCCGAGTCAGTAGAGCTGGCTACCATCAAGTGCACGGAATGGCAAAGGGAAGCGAGATCGTGATCAGCGTCCCCTTTTCAATCCTCCTATCCAGGTAAATCTTCCCGGAATGATCTTCTACAATCTTTTTGGCGATCGCAAGGCCTAGTCCGCTCCCCGCAGTCTTGCCGTAACTCACAAAGGGTTCAAACAGAGAGTCGCGAATGGACGCAGGGACGCCGGGTCCGTCATCTCGCACGTCGATTTGCAGGCTGGATCGATTTCCATTCGTGCTGATGACGATCTGTCCCGACTTGGAAGCAACCGCCTCGCAAGCGTTCAAGACCAGGTTGGCGACCGCCCGCTCGAGACGGTTGGCATCGAAGCAGCCCACCGCACGGCCTTCATGGCGATGCATAATCTTGACCCGGCGGAATTCCTGCTTCACAGCGACCATTCGGATCGCACGGCCCACTGTGTCAACAATGTTTCCGACCGCGGGTCGCAGAATGTTGCCGCCCCTGGACCACTCTAGTAATGAGGAAACCAATTCATCCATCCGGTCGATGCTCGTACGGATCTCCTCGTAAAAAGCATCCCGCTGCATCTGGCTGATATCTGGCTGGGTGAGAAATTCGGCATTGGCAAGTATGGCCGTGAGAGGCTGGCGAAGATCATGGGAAATATGGGCAATGATCCTGATTAAAGCGCCAACCGGATCGAGACCTGGAAAATTGCATTCCACGCTTAAAGACCCAGGGGGCAAGCACTGTCTCCTGGACACCGATAGCTCGAGCATTGAAACCCCTTCCATCTGCAAGCCGATGTTTGGAGCCGGGATCGTTTCCTACATCGGAATATCGTCACTAGCAATCCTCGTGACGTCGGAGGATACCCCATCTTTGAGCTGTTCAGTCATAAATGGGGTGGTTTGCACGAGACCGACACCGCGCCTGCGTAAGTCTTTCAGCAGTTCGATACCCGCGGGGTCGGCGAACGAAACGTCAGCCAGTTCGAGCGACAACCGAATTTTGTCAAGAGAGGCACGCGCGTCGCATGCTCTGCGGAGTTCCTCAACGTAATAACCGGTTATACGGCCTTCTACACGGAGAACTGCGGCGCCCTCAGATGTTTCAATCACCGTGATCCTTAGCATTGCAGTTGCTAGTATTGCAATCAACCTGCCATTCACCGCTCACGCGGTGGGAAACGATCCGCCCGGCATATGCAGCGAACTGCCCCGCCCGGCCAAGCGCTCTATCGCGCTGAAATTACGAGGGTTTACCGCCCGCGTCGCCATGCGGTCTCTAACTCGCAATGCTTTGGTCGCTTTGCTGCCGATCGCCCGGTCGATGACAGAACCACCATATTTGGTGATCTCGCCCGAATCCGATTCGGGAAACTACGACGGGCGGTGGCGCGATCCCTGGATGCTCAGCTTTTTCATTCGATGCCGAAGCGTGTTTGGATGAATGTTTAAGACCTTCGCTGCGCCCTTTGGACCATCAATCACTCCATCGGTGAGTTTAAGCGCGGCCAGGATATGGTTTCGCTCTGCCTCGTCGAGGGTTACGATTCGCGGGGAAGGCTCGAGAATAGCGTGCTGATCGTCCTGAGTACTCGTCTCCAGCAACTGCGTCGTCTGTCGCTGGTGGGACCATGGGCATAAGCTGGTGGTCCAGCCGGAGGGTCGGATCCGTCGCTAAAATAACTGCGCGCTCAATCACGTTTTGCAGCTCACGGATGTTTCCGGGCCACGGATAGTTCATCAAATTCTGCATGGACTCCCGCGAAACACCATCGATCTTCTTTCCCAGCCGCTTGGAGAAGCGGGCTATGTAAAAGGTTACTAATTGGGGAATGTCGGAGCGACGGTCTCGCAACGGAGGAAGGCCAATGGGGAAAACATTGAGGCGGTAGAAAAGGTCGGAGCGGAAGCGGCCGGATTCGACTGCCTCCCGAAGATCGCGGTTCGTGGCGGCGATGACGCGGACGTCCACACGCAAAGGGAGGCTGCTGCCTACCGGCTCAAACTCGTGTTCCTGCAGAACGCGCAGCAACTTCACCTGTGTCTCCAGGCTCAGCTCTCCGATTTCGTCCAGGAAGATTGTGCCCCCGTGGGCTAGCTCGAATCGGCCAATGCGGCGGTCAATCGCTCCGGTGAACGCACCCTTCATGTGACCAAACAGTTCGCTCTCCACCAGGCCTGCCGAGATGGCGCTGCAGTTTACGTTTACCAGGGCACGCCCATTGCGTCCGCTGCGGCTATGGATGGCACGCGCTACCAGTTCCTTACCTGTTCCGGTTTCTCCGCAAATGAGCACGGTCGCCTCCGTGGGAGCGACCTGGGCGACAGCATGGAGCGACTTGAGCAATGCCGGGCTATTCCCAATAATCTCCTCAAAGTTGTGCTCGGTGAGTATTTCTTCGCGGAGGTAAACGTTCTCGTTCTCTAACCTTGCTTTCAGGTTGTTGATTTCCTGATAAGACTGCATGTTCTGAATGGCTAATGTGACCTGGTTGGCCGCGTCCTGCAAAAAAGCCGCTGCCTGGTCAGAGTACTGATCGCATTTCCGGCTCACTACGCTGAGTGCACCGATACACTTTCCCTGAAAAGCCAGCGGCACCACGCACGTCGACTGGATTCCCTCGGCGCAGAGGCGGCGTTCGTTCGCATAGTGACACTCTCTTTTAAGATCGCGGCGCAGTAGTGGTTGCCGATGGTCAAACACCCAGCCGACGCTGGTCTCGCTCCGGGGAACCTCCAGCCCGGTTCGAAAATAGTCCGAGGACAGCTCTCCCTCCACCGCAAGGAAGAGGAAAGAATCACGCTCGGCCTGGTAGAGGGTAATCGCGCACCGATCGAACGCAATGACCCGATGCAGTGCCTCGGAAATAGAGCGCAGGAGGGCCTCCTGGCTGAGGTTCGTAATAATGGCATTGTTGATCTCAAGCAGGCTGCGGTTCCGCTCTTCGCTCTTGCGGAGCACCTCTTCGGTCCGCTTCCGTCCGGTGATATCGATAAAGGTGATGACCGCACCTACCGTCTCACCCTCTCGTACGACGAGATTCGACCAATACTCTACGGGAAAACTCGTGCCATCCTTTCGCCAAAAGGCCTCATCGTCTCTGTGGACACTTTCCCCTTTTTGAAAACCCACATAAATTGGACACTCTTCGAGTGGATAGGGCGTGCCGTCTTTTCGGGTGTGGTGTTCCAGCGCGTGCATGTTCTTGGCAAGCAACTGCCTGGGATCGCTGTACCCAAGCATGCGCGCAGCCGAGGCGTTGGAGAAAAGACAAGTACCTTCTGCATCGCAGCCGAAAATCCCCTCGGTTGCGGAATTGAGTATCAAGTGGACGCGCTCCTCAACACTTTGGAGGGCGTCTTCCGTCTGCACTTGTATAGTTCCGTCTTCGGCTGGATTGGGCAACATGTTATGGATTCTCTAGGTTTCGTTTCAGCGGACCCGTCCTTGCGGAGGTGCACGGCCCGCTCTGTTGGGCATCTACCTGATGTTCCGTCATGGCCAGTTGATTCTCCCGGCCCCCGCGAGGCAAAAAGGATCGGGACGACTACTATCCGACCTTCGAGGGAGTTGCTGAAAATTCCATTCTAAAGGCACTTCGTCGTCAAGCTGGTGAAGCCTTGTTTACCTCCAGTTGACAGTGAAAAGGACCTTTATAGGGCAACTCGCCGAAGCCGTAAATCGATTCTATAGCTTGATGAGTACCTTAGCCTGTTCTCGACAGTTCAACGAGAAAGTCACTTTCCGGGAAGCGGACATGCGTGTGGTGCCACACGAGTCTTGTGACAGGCCCACGGCTCAGGCATTCCACTCGGGTACGCTGTGGACGATGTTCCACATCATTCCATCGAGTGCAGTGTCCATCTCGTCGTGCGGTTCGGTGCGAGTATTCGTGAGGGCGGCCCAACACATTCCAGTCGCGGTTCGCACCATGATGGTGGTGGAACCTGGAAAGCTGCCGTTATGCCATAGGTTGCCTGACCCCACCATCCAGCCCCGGGCATACTTAGCCGCGGAGGTACTGGGAAAGACCGGGCTGGGCGTCGTCATGACCCGGATGGTTTCCGCTTTCAAAATACTGGGAATCGGCCCCGAGCCGCCGACGTGATTGAGAAACTGAACCAGCGCAGAGGGAGTTGCCAGCCATCCGCCGTTCGCGTCCATGCGGGCAACGTTTATTTTGTAAGGCTCCTCGTTGTATTGCCCGAAGTACACAACTTCGTTGGGTGCGCGCTCCTTCAGGCTGTTTCCCGCTATGCGCATACCGCTGATGCCGCAAGGCGCCAGGACCGCGCTCTGCACGTAACTGGCATAGGGTTGGCCAGTCACTTGTTCGATGACCCGTCCCAGGAGGCAATAGCCGAAGTTGGAGAAGGCCCAGTGCTCGCCGGGTGGATTGGCAAGCGGCAAATTCTCCAACGTCCAGCCGATCAGCTTGGCCTGGTCCCAGGACTCGCTTTTGAACATTGGATCGGTCGAATCGGCCGGCCAGCCACCGCAGGTGTGGGTGAGAAGGTGGTCCACCGTGATATCCGTGACGTATTGCCGGTAGGGACTCTTACCATACTTAGTCCCGAGAATGCCGGATGCACCGAAAACCTTGTCGGTAAGCTTCAATTTGCCCTGTTCGATCAGTGTGAAGGTGGCAACCGATGTGATGGGCATGGTCACATCTGCGATGCGGAAAAGGCTCGACATGTCGGTCGGCCCCATGTCTTTCACGTTGCCGAAGCGGAAACCCTGGTTGAAGCCGAACCCCTGATCGAAGACAAATTGACCGTTGCGTGAGATCGCGATGGAGAGCGATGGCACGCTGAAGCTTCTTTTGAAGGCGGCAGCAAGGCGTCCGATTTCGCCGCGCTCCATTCCTGTGGTTGCCTCATTCTGCGGGAGCCACAGCCCCTGCATTGGCAAGCGAACCATCCCTGTCGCGGCAACGCCGGTCAGATACTTGAGCAAGCAACGTCTGGTTAATGGATTCGGCATGACTCTGCGTCCTTTCTCTCTTTTGACGGCAGTCAGTCTGCGCGTCTTCCTTGCCAGGTTCCGTGATGCCCGCGGACGCCGAAGTTTCCTTCCATGGTGTTTCCGTCGACCATGCCACGGAAGGTGAGCACGTTCCGTGTCTTGGTGCGAAACACTATGTGGCGTACGTTCATCGTGCCTTCAATTCCTCCCGATTGGTACGGTCCTTTAAAGTGCCCGGTCAAGGTATTGCCGTTTTGCACGATCTGGACTGTGTGCGTGCCCGTCTTCCCGTCGTCGCCATGGGTGTAGATCATCCAGGTGCCGGCGACGTTTGCCGCGGAACGATCCTGCTGCGGCAGTTGCTGGCTAAAACCCATATGGCTGAACGCCAGCAACAAAAAGAAAAGCAAAGTGAAAGATAATCTGTGGCTCTTCATAACACTCCTTCAGCGGGTGAACGAACTGGACGCAAGCTACTCCGCTTGCGTCCATCCGTGGGTTGGGTTGTATTGTTCGATGGCTGCTAATGCATCGGCCTGCGGGCCGAGATCCTGTTGGTAGATAGCGCCGTCACGACCCAGGCTGAACGTCATGATGCCGGAATTCTGATAATGGACGGGGCTGCCAAAGATCGTGAATCCTCCTTGCGTGGTCATGATACGGAAGGAGTATCCATGAGATACCACTTCTTTACCAGGCGCGGAAGCGTTAAAGATGCTCCTTGCAAACTGGTTGGGCCTTCCCAATGGGCTGGGCGTCTGGCCTTCGCCGGCCTCCCAGTAGAGGCCATCCTGCTCGCCCGGCGTGCTCACAATGGTGTCGGTATACCGGTTGGTGCTCTGGTGGTAGAGTTCCTCGGCGTTCGCAATCAGCCGGCATGCATCTATGGCGGAAAGTTCATTGCTTCCGATCCGCCGTGTGCGCAATTCCTCGTCCCCGGCGGCGGCGTCAAAGTACCATTTCGACGAGCCGTCCTGGGCCAGGGGGACAGGGAAGGGATAGTTGTCGGCCCCGACGTAGAGCACCAGGCTCCCATCGGTCATCGCCACCAAACGATTCATCTGGTCATATTTCCTGGCGAACGAATCGGCCGCGGACTTATCTTCTGCCGGATCTCCTGAGCTTACTAACTTCTGTCCTTTCGCACCCAGTACCTGGGTAAGCGCATGGTCATCTTTGGTCTGGACTGCCGCATGCAATGCGTGGCTTGCTTCCGCCGGTGTGGCGAAGGTTTTCTGGGGCGTTTCCGCCGCAGTGTTGGCTGGTTGCTTCGAGCAGCCGAGAACGAAAACGGCCGCAATCATTACCAGAGCAGCGATCAATTGCATCTGCTGTCTGGTCCGGTTTTTCAATTTCAAATTCACCTTTCTAACTTCCTTTCTCATTTCAAGTGCCCTGTGGTGGCTTAACGCCGCCCCCCACCGCGCTCACCGCCGCCACCACCTCGCTGCTGGCGTGGCTGCTGGAAGTGCTGTTGCCGCTGTTGGCCCTGTCGCTGGCGTTGATAGGCTGCGGGACGCATGCTGGCGCGTCCGCGATTCGACTCGGCGCGGGCCTGGTTGCCATTGCCGCTCATGGCGGAGCGGGGTTGTTCGCTTCCGAACCTGCCAGCGCGTTCGCTGGCACCGGTCTGGTGCTGAACTCCTCCGTTGCCGCCGATCAGTCCGTGATTGCCGTTGCGGCCTCCGTTCGGCACATCCGGCCGGTTGCCGTTGTTGCGGTTGTTGGCTTCATTGGTGTTGTTGGAGCGGTTCCCGTTGTTGAAGTTCCGGTTGCCGTTGTTGTTGTTCCGGTTTCCATTGTTGTTATTGTTATTGCTGTTTCTGTTGATGTTGTTCCTGGTGATGTAGGTGTTGTTGTTGTAGTTGATGTTTCCCCCACCGCCTCCACCACCCCAGTTCATTCCCCATGCTCCGAAGCCCCAGCCCCCGCCGAAGCCGCCGGCAACGAACCCGCCGCCGCCAAAGCTGGCCCCTAGCGCTACCCCGGCGCCAAAGGAAACACCGGCTGCCACGGCGACAGGCGGCGTATACGCCGGCACCACCAACGGCGTGCCATACACAACTGCCGGGTTGTATTGCGGAACATAAACCACGTTACTGTTCGCGGGTTCAATGACGATGGTTTGCGGGCTCTGCTGCACCACCTTGATTTGCGGTGAAGACTGTAACGTTCCTGCGCCCTGCGCCTCGGCGCGCATGACCTGTACCGCGGCCATTACGTCGGATTGCTGGTTTTCAAAGGCCTGGCCCAGGCTCGACGTCCAGGAAAGATTTTTGGCCAGGTTGTGGAGTACTGACGGGAACTGCGTCAGCGCCTTTACGCTGGGATCCCAGGATTGTTGATCCACTGCCTGGGTAAGCGCAGTTCCTGGCAGATTCTGATTCTGCGCGAGCCAAAGGTCGGCAAAAGCCACTTCATCTGCGTAGCTGGCGGCAGCCAGCACCTGTGCCACCAATGCGTCGGGATAAAGCGCGATGGGGGCGACCAAAGCGTCAAGCTGGCTGCTGGTCAGCGGCGCGACCGCCGGCGGCGTTGACGACCCCTGAGACGCCGGGGCCGGTTGGGAGGCATTCTGTGCCTGAAGAAGCTCGGTCGGCGCGCCCGCAATCATCAGGGTCGAGCAGACCACCATCGACATTGTCTGTTTCATCCATTTCGCGATCATTGAAATCCTCCGGTGAGCGATGCTTCGCGGGGAACAATCCCCTGCGTTCGTTTGCGCCGCTTTGAACCTTCAAGCCCTACGAATAAAGTGCAGAAGCGCAATCTCTAGAAGGACAATAAGTCTGCTACCCGAAAATCAAAATAGAGGGTGCTACACGTAAGACCGTGTGGTACTACACGAATCGACATCGAGGTTGCACGAAAGGGTTGGCCGGGTCGATCAGCCCGTCATTTCTTCCGGACTCAGCAAGTGGGGCAGTCGATTCAGGCACTGGGGAAACGAAGTCTGATCGGACAGATAGGATGTAAGTGCGTCTCAACAAACAGAAACCGCGGGCGCTGCGGCCTGTCCTTCAATCTGCGCGTCAGGGCTTGCCATCGCGGAACCGATGAACCAGACACTCGCGGCGAAGCCGGTTCCAGGAAAACCTCCTGTGACCCACACCCTAGGCCCGATTGACGCTCGAGCTCAATACAACCGCAGCATCGGCCGCGCCAGGGGGATACAATTTGACATGGCCGCCGAGTCTAAGAGTAGGTCCACCGAGGTTTTGGCACGCCTCGAGCACGACATGGCCAATTTAAAGGATGCTCTTGGCACGCTTGGGCTGCGGCCATGCTCTCTTTGCGGGAAGTTCTATCCCATCTCCAATCCTGGCAATCTCTTCACGATTAGGGATGCGATCTGTTACGCCTGCCTCTCCGGTTGGTGGCCGGACCACCGCCGAAGTCTCGACCAGGCTGACCGACAATTAAGCGAATCCAAGCTTAGCGACTGGTTGACCCGTTATCATAACGCCCAAGTGTTTCGTGAATTTAAGGATTTGCCGCCCAAGGAACTTCAGGATCTCAACGTTGTCGTCGCGTGCCGTGAATGCAAGGGCGAAGGCAGGTTGTTCGGCGGACGCTGCCGATATTGCCTCGGAAACGGCACGGTCTGGGTTGTCACCGGGAAGGGACCTTTCTAGAGTGGTTCTGTCGAGACATCTGTCGGCAGATTTCAGAGTGCGGCCCGGCGATTAAGCACTAAATGAAGGGTCCAGTTTGTAATTTGGAATTCGCCACTTGTGCGCGTAGCATTTCCAAAGTTGCATCTCCTGTGCTCATGTCAATCCTTCAAGGACCGTTTAGTTTGCATCTTGATCTGCGATGGATGAAGTCTGCCTTGGACAAGGTAGGCGAGCCGGACATCGCATACTTTGTGGTTCGGCCACGATGGATTTGTTACAGTGACTACGACCAGAAGCCACCCATTATCGAAGAGATCACGATAAGCGGCTGACGAGGCGTACGAGCTTTCTCCCAGGACCAGTTGCAAAATCAGCAAAACCTCTTACGTCGTTTGTTCCTGGATCGTTGCAATAATCGCGGCTCCTGGCCAGAACCGGGCTTCAGCTTGTCCACGAAACCGCTCAACCGCTTGGTTTGAGGAGTCCATTACTGCACTACGAGTGTATAGGCGGATTGAGTCTGCACATTTCCTGAGGTCGCCGTGACCGTAAAGTTATAAGTGCCTGTAGCCGTTTGTGCCGCTGAGGTTGGACCACCGCCGCTGCTGCAACCGCTCAATCCAAATGCGGCTAACGCAGATACACAAATCAGCATGGCCCAGACCCGGTTACCACTTTGCCGCCTCGGCAAGAGAAGAATCAGTCCAGCGAATGCCACGCCATAAGCGCCAAAGCCGCGCATCAGCTGGCTGGCCGTCGAGCTTGCTGCAGTGTTGACGGTGAGCAACGTAGGGACAGCGGCCGAGCCGGACACGTTGATACTTGCCGGGCTGAAGCTGCAACTAGCACCTGCCGGCAGACCCGTGCAGGCGAAGTTAACCGCTCCTGAAAAGCCGGCCGCACCGGTCACGTTGATGGGCGCGCTCACGGTTTGACCCGCCTTGACGGTCAAGGTGGTGTTCCCACCCCCATCTGGCGCCAGAGTAAAGGCGGCGTTGACCACCTGGCTGAGAGATGCCGAGGATGCCTGTGTGTTGACATCCCCCGAATACGACACGGTGATGGTTTGCGTCCCCGTCGTGGTGAAAGAAGAAGTCGCGTAAGTGGCTGATCCCCCGCTCAAGGCGACGGTACCGAGAGTTGTTGATCCCGAGGTGAAGGTCACATTGCCTGTGGGTGTAGGTCCTGGGCTGGTTACATTCGCAGTTAGTGTCAAACTCTCCCCGGCAAAGCCTGGATTAGCCGAGGATGTGACCGCAGTTGCAGAAGCCGCCTGGTTCACGGTAACCGGTGCCGCTGCGGAAGTGTCCGCAGTGTAGTTTGCGTCGCCGGAGTAACGGGCAGTGATCGGGTGCGTTCCGACTGCTAAGGTTGAAGGAGAGAGTGTTGCCGAGCTGCTGGTTTGCGGCGTAAAGACAGACACTGCCGGTGGAGTGGCCGTAGGCAACAAGTAGACGAGAGAGGGCACCAGACTGCCCGGAAGCGTCACTTGCACCAGAGGGAACGCGTAGGGGGGCGTCGGCCCGCCCGGTTGATAGGCAAAGAGCGGGGTAGACAAAACGAAGGTGCCGTCCCCATTGCCCAACGCGACCTGGCCATTGCCAAAGATTAGATCCTGCTTGCCGTCTAAATTGAGATCTTCAACTGAAATAGCGGGAGGCTGGTTGGCCGGGAGGCCGGGTCCAACGTACAGGATTAGATTAGTCTGGGGTTGAAAGGTCCCATCTCCGTTCCCCAGAAGCACCATGGCAGCCAAATTTGCCGAGGTATCGGTTAAGGTCAGAATAAGATCCGGTTTGCCGTCGCCGCTAACGTCCCCATAACCCATTACGTAGGGCGCTGGGCCTCCAGTGTTGTTTGGAGGGGTTGAGAGGGTAACCGGCATGTACATGCCGAAGGTGCCATCTCCGTTATTCAGCAGTATGTCGACGCTTCGTTGGGGGTTGTCTTCTTGCGTATAACCGAAGGTCAGAGTCTGCGAAATTATGTCTGGTTTGCCGTCATTGTTCAGATCTACAACGATCGGAGGAAAGAACCCTGTGCCCGGTAGATAAGAGACCGGGGCCACAGGAAAGGTTCCTGCAGATGCGAACGATCCTCCTCCTTGGTTAAGGAAAACCGTAAATGCAAATTGAACTGGGGATCCGAATGTCTCACTGATTGTAGGTACGGCAAGTATGTCGGTCTTGCCGTCTCCGTTTAGATCGGCTACGTACGCGGTGTAGAATCCGCTGGAAAGAAACGGAACGGGAACCGCCTGGGCAAAGGTTCCATCTCCATTTCCATAGGCGACCAGTATTCCGCATAGAATGTCGGTCTTACCGTCCCCGTTTAAGTCGATCAGTTGCGGAGAGCTGACGACGTCATAACCGCCGGCGGAACACTCACCCACAAAGCTGAACGTCTGTACCGCGCCAGTGTTGTACCCGCCTTTCCCGTTGCTGGTAAAGGTTTCCGCGGAGAACGGAGTTCCGAAGGTATAGATAAGAAGATCTTGGACTCCGTCGCCGTTCAAATCACCTACTAATTCACCGGCATTCGTAATAGTTGCTTGTGCCGCCAAGGTAGGGTCAGGGGTTCCGAAGGTCTGGGGGAAGGTGGCGCTGGCGAGGCCGTTCGGCGCAAGGGCAATTGGCGTACCACTCAAAGGCGTCGTGCCATCGAGGAAAGTGATCGTGCCGGTGGGCCTGGAAATGGTTTTTCCCCCGCCGGGCGCGGCCCCCGGCTGGACCGTTGCTGTGAGCCCCACAGCGGAGCCGACCGTTATCGTGCCGGGGTTGGCAGTCACGGTTGTGGTGGCGGCGGTTTGTCCGGCAGCGAGGCCAGACAGAGCATTCAGCGTCAACCAAAAGGCAGGAAGAAATAGCAAGCGGCGCACAGGGCCTCACTCTCGCCCAGCAGACCGTGCTTTGTCTGAGCGTCACTGGAGTTCTCGTGGGGGTGCGAGGATGAAAGGAGTATACAGGCTGACCCGCCCTTCTTACTCTGCGAAGTTATTCATTCGCCTTACGACGGTTTCCAAGCGCAATCGGCTTGTTTTCTCCCGCGGCCGCAGATGAAGACAAGATTTAAAACAGACGGAAGTGGACCCGTTGGTTAAGACAGGCATCATTTCGACGCATCCCTGCGATCTATCCGCATTATGCTGTATGCTACATAGCACGAGAGAAAAAGAGCTTCCGGGTCAGGGCGCGATGCGTAATATCTGGCTCGGGATCATTGCTGCGGTGCTCTTCCGATGCGCAGCAACGGCCATTGCAATGGTGCTCAAGCAGGAGGGACTCTCCATGCTCAAGGAATGGCTAACACGCCTTCGTTCTTTAATTGCCGCGAAGCCCCATTTTGAAGTCGATGAACAAATCCAGGCGAACCTGGCCGCGGGAATGATCCCGCAAGAGGCTCATCGGCAGGCAATTATTGCCTTCGGAGGAGTCGAGACGGCAAGGCAGCAATCTCACGAACAACGCCCCGGCTATCTCCTGGAAACCCTCATGCAAGACATCCGCTACAGCCTTCGCGGCTTCCGTCGCAATCCGGTCTTTACTCTCACCATCGTCATTACCTTCATGCTCGGTATTGGCGCAACCACAGCGGTCTTTAGCGTGGTAGATCGAATCCTGTTTCGCCCACTTCCTTACGCAAATGCCGACCGTCTTGTCTCGGTAGGTTTCGTGCATTCGCTCGAATCCGAGTTCATGCTGGGCTACTTTTACTACGACTGGCAACGCAATCAAAAGCCTTTCGAAGCGCTCACTTCCGAGGATGCTGTGACCAGCGAGTGCGACCTGACTGAGAGAAACCCTACCCAACTGAACTGTGAGTCAGTGGAAGGTAATTTCCTGCCCACCCTGGGCGTCTCGCCTATGCTGGGGCGTAACTTTCTGCCAGAAGAAGACCGCCCCAACTCGCCTGGCGTAGCTATCATCTCCTACGGCTTTTGGAAAAACCACTGCAACTCGAATAGCGGCATCCTGGACAAGACGATCGACATCGATGGGAACCCAGTCCGCGTGGTTGGCGTGTTGCCCGAAGGGTTTGAGATGCCCAGACTGCAAGCGGTCGACATACTGTTTCCAAGAACCACCGACGAGGTGGCCGACCGCACATCAAACGGTGGGCTTGGAGGCCCGCGACGGGCGTTCGCCCGGCTCAAACCCGGCGTCAGCATTCAACAAGCCGAAGCGGAATTGCAGCCCCTCTTTCAACAAGCTTTGAAGAGGATCCCGTCAGACTTTCGTTACGACTTCCATCTCAAAGTTCGCTCTCTTCGCGACCGGCAGATGGAGAACGTGCGCATGACCGCCTGGGTTCTTCTGGGCGCTGCTCTCGCGGTGCTTCTCATCGCCTGCGCCAACGTGGCGAGTCTCCTCATGGCCCGTGGTGTCATGCGGCAGCGCGAACTTGCCGTTCGTTCCGCCCTCGGCGCCGGCCGCGCCCGGCTTGCCGGCCAGGCATTCACCGAATCAATTCTGCTTTCACTCGCCGGAGCGATCATGGGGTGCGCACTGGCAGAGAGTTTGCTGCGTCTTTTCATCGCCATCGCCCCGGCAAACATTCCGTACTTTAATCAAATCCAACTCGACCTTCGCATCGTTAGTGTCACTATCCTCCTTTCGATTTTCTGCGGCGCGCTCTTCGCCCTTGCGCCGGCACTGCAGAAGCCACAGGGTGGAATGCTGAGTGGCCGTTCTCTTACCTTCATCTCCCATGCGACCGTCCGACAGTGGCTGGTCATCACGCAGATCGCCGCAAGCATGGTCTTGCTGGCGGGAGCGATGCTCCTGCTCCGTAGCTTCAGCAATCTCGAAAACCAGAATCTTGGCATGCGCACCGATAACACGCTCACTGCCAGCATTACCTTGGGCGAGCACAATTTCCCCACGCCCGAGAGCAGGCTCAACTTCTTTAAGCAGCTGACCACACGGCTTCGCTTCGGTCCCGGCGTCACTCGTGTTTCCGTCAGCGACTCCCTCCCTCCCGGTGGCGGAGGCTTTGGCGGACGCCTCGACGAGATCGTTGTGGCAGGAAGACTGACATCAGCACCAGGTATCACCGGAGTTGTAGTCTCACGGCTGGTCTCGCCCGAATACTTTCGCGCTTTGGACATCACCATGCTGCAGGGCGAGGGCTTCCGTGAAGAGGAAATGACCGCAAATCAGAGCTTCATTGTCCTCAGCAAGCGTCTCGCCACCCTTTTCTTCCCAAACGAGAACCCTATCGGTCAGCGTATGCGGTTCAACAAGCTGGATACCTCCGAGGGATGGAGCACGATCGTAGGAGTCGCCGCAGACGTAAAAAACAGCGGTCTCTCCAAAGAAGAAGTCCCAGAAGTTTACCGGCTGCGGCGCAATCTTCCCGGCGATTGGGCCAGAGGCGGCGTTTGGGGCAAAACCTCCATCGTCGTCATCCGGAGCTCGCTGCCACCCGATCAGACTTCGCGCTGGATTCGCTCGCAGGTCGCTGCGCTCGATCCGACCCTGCCGATTGACATTGCCACCTTGCATCAGAGAATCAGCAAACTCGCCGACCAGCCCCGCTTTCAGACTCTCCTTGTGGGCTTCTTCTCCGCAACTGGCCTCGTCCTGGCGCTCATAGGGCTTTACGGAGTGATCTCTTTCCTGGTAACACAGCGCACACAGGAGATTGGTGTGCGCTTGGCATTAGGAGCGAACAAAAGCGATATTCTGCGCCTGGTGATAGGGCAGAGTCTGAGATTGATTGCGGCGGGAACTGCCCTTGGCCTGATTGCGGCTCTGGCAGCAACACGTGTCCTATCCAGCCAGTTGTTCGGCATAAACGCGCACGATCCGGGCACGTTTGCCATCGTGACCTTGCTGTTGATCTTTGTTGCGCTTATGGCGACTCTACTGCCGGCTAGATCTGCCAGCAGAGTAAATCCGATTGTGGCTTTGCGATGTGAATGAAATATATCTGCCATTCTTCCCACCCGCCCGGCGGCCGCTAGTTTGCCGAGGGCTTGTCTACATTCTCGATGACGTAATACTCAATGGGACCTCTTTGCGCCTCGAGTTTCAGTCCAAGTTGCTGTATGACGGCATCGAAAATTGACGGCAGGTTCTGCATCTCGGGAGGCAGGCTGTCTCTTGAGATATCCGGTGGAAGCTGCGGTGCGAACTTTAGCGTGAAATCGTAGCTCTGGCCGAGCCCCGTCTGGTCGACGACAGGTCGTCCATCGTTCTGCAACTGCTGGCTCAGCCACCAAGTCAAATATTGCATAGGCACTCTGGTGCCGGTGAAGCGGCCACCCGGAGCGGGAACAATCGGAATCCCGAGAGCCTGTCCACTCCCGTCGGCCTTCATCTTCAAGCCAGACTTCTCCACCGTCAACGCATACACTGGGCCCTCCTTCACCTCTTTGTGGAATCTGAGATTGAACCGATCCGCCAGCAGATTTTGAAACATCACGTGCAGGTCGTCCACGCTCGAAGGATGGTCGGCCCTCGCCTCAATGTCGAATCGATCGGTATTGATCCAGTCCGGGCCGCCGAGGATCTGACGCGTGGGCACCTTGTACATCAGGCTCATCATCAGCTTGAACGGAACGTTTTGGGCGGTGTATCCGCTTCCCCCGGGCAGTGGCTTGATTCCGTAGACGGCGCCAGGGCTCGACTGCGAAGGCTTGATAGACGCGACCTCAAAGGTGAGTCGGGTTGATGTGCTGGGTTCAGCGGATGCGCCGGAAATAATCAGGCAGATCACCGCCGCCAGGATGCAGAATTTGCGCAGAATCATTGAATTGCCTCCGAACCCAAGTGGAGAAACGCCAATCTCAAACGTGAGATCACGGTGAGGACCGTCGTGAGGTCCAGCGTTCCTTGCAAGAGCTGGATCGGCTCCCCTTCTTCACTAGCTATTCAAGTAGTCTCTCCAGCAAGTAGGATGACGCGCGTTCACTGGTATGTCAAGTGGAAGGGCCAGTTTGCCTGCAAGTGATTTCCCGCGACATGCTACCCAACACATCCTTCGCCGAACTAATGGAGCGGCGAAGGCGTACTCCCGCCCGGCTGCCTGACGGCGGCGGGAGGCGACCGAAGCTGGCTCCGGGACGAGCGCCGCATCTATGATGAGGAGGCAATTGCAAATCCGCTGGAGGCGCGTACACAATGCTTCGGAACACAGGGTCGTTGAGAATCCTTGTTGTTGGCTGTGGGAACATGGGTGCATCGCATGCACGCGCATTTCGCAACATGCCCGGAGTGGAAATTGCCGGCTTGGTATCGCGGGGCGAAAGCAAACACCACCTTGCCACGAACCTCTCGCTCCAGGTGCCTCTGTTCGACGATGTGGGCATTGCGCTGGCCAGTCTCGCGCCTGATGCGGTCTGCATCTCGACCTATCCAGATACACACGAAGCTTTCACGCTTGCGGCGATTGAAGCCGGGTGTCATGTCTTTGTGGAGAAGCCACTGGCCCCCGATACGGAAGGCGCCCGCCGCATGGTTGAGGCGGCACAGCGCGCGGGCAGGAAACTCGTCGTCGGATATATTCTGCGCCACCATCCGACGTGGCAGAAGTTCATCGGCATCGCGCGAACGCTGGGCAGTCCGCTGGTTATGCGCATGAATCTCAACCAGCAGAGTTCCGGCGCGGCGTGGCAGGTGCACCGCGGCCTGCTGGCGTCCGCTTCGCCCATTGTCGACTGCGGCGTGCACTATGTGGACGTCATGTGCCAAATGGTCGCAGCCAGGCCGCTGCGCGTTTCCGCAATCGGAGCCTGCCTCGACCCAAGCCTCCCCGATGGCCGGTGTAACTACGGCCAACTGCAGATCGTCTTCAGCGATGGCTCGGTGGGCTGGTACGAGGCCGGATGGGGACCGATGATGAGCGAGACCGCGTTCTTCGTCAAAGACGTGATCGGGCCACGCGGCGCGGTATCGATCCAGAGTATTCATTCCGACTCGAACGGCGCGTCGGCCAAGGTGGAAGACCACATCCGCTCCAATGCCATTCGCGTGCATCATGCGGAGCTGACTCCATCCGGTAGCTTTGTCCGCCCTGACGAATGGTTAACGCAAGCTGACGAGCCCGGTCACGACGAACTCTGCCGGCGCGAACAGGAGTTCTTCGTACGGGCCATTCGCGAGCAACTCGATCTGACCTCGCACTTGGAGGACAGTCTCGCGAGCCTCTCGATCGTGCTCGCCGCCGACGAGGCCATGCGAACCGGACAGTCGGTCGATCTCTCCGGTTGTATATTCTCCGTTCCCACGGGCACCTAGTAAAGTTATTCCATCGCAAGGTCGCGCTTTGGGGACCATATTTCCGAACCCAAGCCGACTTTTCTTGTGAGCAGGTCACTCAAGTCAACATCTCTCCGATCCATTCACATCCTCCTCCTTGATCTGGCGGGTAATTTGTCAAAAAACGAGTTCTTTTCGCAGCCTGTTTAAGCATGTTCTTTTGCGGCGCTGGTCATTTTCTTGACCAGGCTGGCTTTGGCAAACTGTTCTACGGACTCTCCTGCGAGGGCCATGGGCAATGCCCAGATCACAAAGTTTGAGTAGTAATCTGTACCCCATTGCGGCATGCCTGTCTCTCCACTGAGCAGGCAACGTTGGTTCCAGGGGGAGCGGTTTTTGACGGCGACCGCATCGTAGAGACGCCGCGCGATTTCGAGTCCGGTGTCGCGCTGGCCGTAGTAGATGAATGTCATGGCTGCGCACAGGTTTTCGCCAACGAAGATGTTTTTGGCGTGGTCGCCGTCACCGCCGAGCCCGGAATAGAAAGGCTTGCCATCGGGGGCGACACCGTTGATCAATCCGTACGAAGTGGCTTGCATATTCAGCCGCTCGATGGTTGCCAGACCTGAGCGGACATGGGCTGCTGGAAGGGGATCCGGCAAGCCAACGATCCGACTACACCATACAGCCATCAACTGGTTGGCCAGACAGACTTCGCTCACTTCGCCTGCTTGTTTGTCGTTCCACAGACGGTAGTAATTGCCGTTCCAAAGGTTTTGTTCGAAAGCGCCCTGGGCCTTGCGGAGACGGGTGGCGCATTCGGTGGCAAAGCTGCTATCTCCGGCGGCATTGGCCAGAGCCGCTCCGGCAGCGAGTGTGGCGAGCCAGGTTCCAGCAACGTAACTCGAAGTGCCTTGCCATGGCCATATATCGTAGAACTGGTTGGCCGGCCAGGGCTCACCCGGTAGAGCGTGGGATTGGTCATGCACCAGGCCGCAGTCGTCGTCGTCGAGCAGATATTGGTAGCGTATGGCTTGCTTGCAGGACTCGTAAAACCTGGTCAACACACTTCGATTTCCCGTGCGCAAATAGAGCTGATAAACCATCTGCGCATATTGGCCTGAGTTCAGTGGATGCTGGCAGCTGTAACGCGGATCGCGCATGCTGGTGGGCGCGCCGAAGGCAAAGGGAATTTCGCCGGTGCTGATCTGGAAATGCCGGAAGGCGTCGAGCGTCGTCGCTTCCAGTTCAGGAAAGAAGAAGAGCAGGGCAAAGTGACCATGGATGCGGCAGACCATGGTCTCGACAATGGGGCAGCCGGTGTGGCTTTCGCTGTGGGTGAACCAGCCGTCTTCGCCCCACCAATCATCTTTGCGGGTGCGGGCAATCCAGACCGAGTTCTTGGCCAGGCTGTAGAAGGCCTGCACCAGGGCATCCCGCAGCCACTCCGGCAGGTCAGAGCAATAGATCTCGTTTTGCCATGCGAGCACGCGGCGGAGCAGAGCTTCCCGGTTACGCAGGCCAAACTCCGCGACGTCCACTGCGCTGTGAAAGCGCTGTGCATAGCGATTGACGTGAGGCTCGTTTCCACTATCTCGCCAGGCCGGCGCATACCATGCGACGGCAAACTGTACCCGCCGCGATCCACTTGAGGGAAGTTCGACGGGCAGGGAATAGAGGCCCTCAGCCGGCGCCTTCTCAACCACACCTTCTCCGCGGACGGAAAGCTCAGCACCCTTTACTCCGTGGGCGGGATCCTTCACTGGAAATTTCAAGTGAAAGGTGATTTTTAAAGGCTCATCGGATAGGTTACGAAGTTCCAGGTCGAATAGCGCGACCGGAGTATTGGACGCAGCGGCGTCGCCGACGATGAATGGGGTGAAGGCCCTGATGCCAATCTCCAGCGGCAGCTCAGGCAGCCGGGCACACAGATCCGCCACCGGGTAGTGTCCCCAATAAGTGATATCGGCCGTGGAGAGTGGGCTGTTCCTGGTTCCTGCTTCGACCACCAGCCAGTCGGCGAAGATCTTTTCCGGAGGCGCCAGGTCATTGTAGATGGAGCTGTAGCCAAGCTTTCCGGTGCCGTCGAGGGTCATGTAACCGGTTCCCAGGGCGCCGAGGGGGACCCCACCTTCAAGCACGGCGCCTTCGAATACATAAGCAGGAACCGGGGCTGGGAAACCATCGGCCAGGATGTGGGTCCACTGGTTTAACGCGATGGGCCCGCGGAAGGGCCACCCTGCTTTGCCCTGTTCGTTCGTGACCGCGGCATAAGATACTTTGCCACTGAGCCCTGCCGCCGCGAGACCACCCAAGCCACCCAACACTTCTCTTCGGTTCATGCGCGTTCAACCTTGGTGAGATATGACGCAATAAGCCTATCTCAAAGGCGTTTTCAGCTTCTCTGCTCCATATCGAGGAGGCGCCGCCTCTGCTTCGCCCCCTTGACAATCGATAGTCGAGTGTCTACCATCGTTGCCGGATTGAGGGTAGAGCGTCTTCTATAGCGAAGCCGGCACAGCACCGCTCGACAAACAAAGGCAGGAAGCAGCTTCTTGTCGAGGAATCGCAGTGAACGCAGATGGCCGAAGCTCTGGCAGGCGTGATGTGGCTAGCCGCCGAGGAGAACTGACATGAAATGGTGGCGGATCAAAAAGAGAGATGCAGACCTGGAACGGGAGCTGCGTTCCGACCTGGAATTGGAAGAAGAGGAGCAACGGGACGGTGGCATTTCAGGAGCAGAGGCTCGCTACGCGGCCTTGCGCGCTTTTGGCAATCCTACTCTTATTCGTGAACAGACTCGCGCCGCCTGGTCCGGGAACTGGCTTGAATCCCTTGCACGCGAGCTGCGCTTTAGTCTGCGCATGCTGCGTCGCACCCCTGGTTTTACAGTCATCGCCATCCTGGTGATGGCGCTGGGCATTGGCGCCAATGTCGCCCTGTTCACCGTGGTGCATGGCGTTTTGCTCAAGCCCTTGCCGTTCCAGGATCCGGATCGCCTCGTGATGCTCTATGAGACGGGCCTGCATGAAAACGATATCGCTGATGCCAACGGCGTCGCCGGCGGCATGTACGCCGAGTGGAAGAAGCAGAACCGCAGCTACAGCAGTCTCGCGCTCGCCCAGGAGATCCGCGTCGGGCTTTCCGCATCGGGCGGCCAATTGCCGGAGAAGCTGAATAGTGCGTTGTTTTCCTGGGATCTGCTCCCCACGCTGGGCGTGCAGCCCGCGCTGGGCCGCGGTTTCGCGCAGTCCGACGACAGCGCCGCTGCCAACGGCACGGTGTTGCTGAGCTGGGGTCTGTGGAAGCGCCGCTTCGGCGGTGACCCTGCGATTCTGAACCAGACGATCTATCTCGACGCCCGGCCGTTCACCGTGATCGGCGTTATGCCCGCCTGGTTCGATTTTCCTGACCCCTCCACGCAGCTATGGACGTCGGTTTACCACGACGAGCCCGAAGATACGATGACCTCGTTCAGCAATCACATGTTTCGCGTGGTGGGGCGGCTGAAGCCGGGAGTCAGCGCGTCGCAAGGCGTGGCCGATCTGAGCGTCATCTCCCAGCGCATCCGCAATGCGCACCGCAACGACCCATTTATATTGGCAAGCGCCAGAAGCCGTCCGCTCCTGGAACACCTGGTAGGCGAAATCAAGAAGCCTCTCTATGTGCTGTTGGAGGCAACCTGCTGCCTGCTGCTGATCGCCTGCCTCAATGTGGCGAATCTGCTGGTGGCGCGCTCGGCGGCGCGGCGCAAAGAGCTGGCGATCCGCACCGCCCTGGGCGGGGGCTGGCTGCGTCTGATGCGCGAGCGGCTGATGGAGAGCCTGCTGCTTTCGGCCGCCGCCGGCGCGCTGGGGCTTTTGCTCGCCTCCGGCGCACTGCATTGGCTGACGCGCACTCGCCACGACATGAGCCGCGTTGCATCCATTCACATCGACGGCGTGGTGGCAGCGTTCACGGTCGGCGTGATCGTGCTGTGCGCGCTGTTTTCCGGACTCATCGCCAGGTTCAGCACCAACGACAAACGCATTCTCCGCGTGCTCTACGAGGCATCGTGCTCGGCGAGCGGGGGCCGCGCGCGGGCCACGCTGCGCAATGGGCTGCTTACGCTCGAGGTCGGGCTGACGGTGATCCTGCTCATTGGCGCCGGGCTGCTGCTGAAGAGCTATGAACGGCTCCGCTCCGCCGATATGGGCTGCCTCACGCAAGAAGTGATCACCATGCACCTGGGCCTCCCCGATGCCCGCTATGCCACGCCCGCCCAGCGAGCCAACTTCTACGACACGCTGCTTGAGCGTGTGCGCGCGCTGCCCGGGGTGCACGCGGCCGGCTTTGTGTCGGCTGCCCCTGGGCAGGGTTATGGGGCGGATTCGACCTTCAGCATCGTGGAGCATCCCGCCTTGCCGCAAGGCAGTGGCCTGTCTGCCTTGAGCCGTTGGGCCGATGCGCAGTACTTCACCGCGATGGGGATTCCGATCGTGCGCGGACGTACGTTTGACCTCGGAAAACGGTTGGATGCTGCGAACGAAGCCATCATCAGCCAGTCCTTCGCCAGCCAGTACTTTCCCAGCGAAGATCCGCTGGGCAAGCACCTCCGCGTGCGCGGGAAAGATGCCGTCATTGTGGCGATTGTGGGCGATACCCGCTACGCCATCGGCGAAACGCCGCGGCCGATGCAATACTACCCGCTGGATGCGGGCGTCGAGGCCGTGGGCACGCTGGTGATTCGCTCCAGCCACAACCTGGAGCAATTCGCTCTTCCGGTACAGCGCATCGTCTCTGACATGGATCGCGATCTGCCCGTGTCCGACGTGCTCACCATGAACCAGTTGCTGGGTAAATCGACACTGGACCAGAGCTTCAGCACGACGCTGCTCGTCGCTTTTGCCACGCTATCGCTGGTCCTGGCCGCGGTGGGACTGTTCGGCGTGATGTCGTACATCACAGCGCAGCGGACGACCGAAATCGGCATCCGCATCGCGCTCGGCGCAAAGCGCGAGCACGTGATGCGGAAGATGCTGCTGGATGGAATGAGGCCTGCGGTCTTCGGTCTGGTCGTGGGGCTCGCCGCAAGCCTGGAAGCCGGCCGCCTGATGCGCGACCTGCTCTACGAGATCAAGCCGCTCGATCCTGCAGTGTTTGCCGCAGTGGCCGCAACGCTCCTCGCGGTGGCCGCGCTTGCCTGTATCGTTCCCGCGTGGCGTGCGTCGCGCCTCGATCCGATGCAAGCATTGAGAGCCGAATAAGCTGGTATTCCTGTAATCTCAAAGGCACTCTCAATGGGCGCATCACGCCGCAATCATCCTCAGCTCCTACAAGACGATAGGAATCACCTCCGCGCAGGATGTATGTTATCCACATGAGTTTCGCGAAATTCCCGGATGGCTCCCATCGCATCCCTTTTGCAGCCATCGCTTTGTGTTGCCTGGTTGCGCTGTGCCGCCTGACCCTCGGGCAGGCGGCACAGGATGCGCCTCCCGCCGGCGAGAAGCCTGCAGCGGCTGATAAAGCCGCGGATAAGAGTCCCCTGCCACCGCTGCCGCCGGACGCTCATGTTCCGCAGAGCATGACGCTGGACGGCAAAACGTTGCGCTACACCGTGACCGTCGGCTCTTTGCCGGTCCGCGATAAGGACGGCAAAGAGAGCGGAGACGTTGTTTTCACTGCATATACGGTAGATGGCGAAAACCGGGCGGTGACGTTCGCTTTCAACGGCGGCCCGGGTGCATCCTCGGTCTACCTCAACTTCGGGGCCATTGGACCCAAGCATCTGCGGGCAGGCAACGAGGGTGACAGTCCCTCCGATCCTACGACCCTGATCGACAATCCGGGCACATGGCTCGACTTCACCGACCTGGTCTTCATTGACCCTATCGGCACGGGTTTCAGCCGCTCTCTGCTCCCCGAGGCTGAAACCAAGAAGCTCTTCTACAGCACCACTCCCGATATCGAATATCTATCTCGCGCTGTGTATGACTGGTTGCTCAAGAACAATCGTCTGGCCTCTAAGAAGTACCTTGTAGGCGAAAGCTACGGCGGCTTTCGCGGGCCGCGAATTACCTATTATTTGCAGTCACAGCTCGGTGTAGCCATGAATGGAGTGGTACTGGTTTCGCCCTATCTGAATCCTACCCTGGAAGATAATGGCGATCTCTCGCCAATTCCGTGGATGGTGACTCTGCCCTCCATCGCCGCAGCGCATCTCGAACGCGAGCAGAAGCTTACCCCGGAGGCGATGGCGGGAGTGATCGGCTATACCCGGGGTGAGTATGTGACCGACCTGCTGAAGGGCCACTCCGATCCTGAAGCCACGCCGCGCATCGTGAAGCGCGTCACCGAGTTAACGGGTCTTGATCCGGAGTTCGTGAAGCGTTCCGGAGGCCGGCTCGAGACACGCGCATATCTCCGCGAAGTGTTTCGCGACCAGGGCAAGATCGGTTCGGTGTACGACTCGAATGTGACCTCGTTCGATCCATTTCCGTATTCGCCCGACCAGCGGTCGAACGATCCGATTCTCGCCAGCCTGATTGCTCCGACAACGACGGCAATGGTGAACTTCGTGACCACCACGGTGGGATGGAAGGTGAACGCGCGGTACAACGCGCTCGCCGGCGATGTTAACCGCCTCTGGGATGGCGGAGACGATTTGCGCAAAGGCTCGGTCGACGATCTGCGGAAAGCTGTGTCTGCCGATCCGAAGATACGGGTGCTGATTGTTCACGGCTGGAACGATTTGTCATGCCCCTTCATGGGATCCTTGCTGACCGTGGACCAGATGCCGATCATGGGTGACCTTAGCCGGGTAGCAGTGCGCGAATATCCCGGCGGACATATGTTCTATACCCGTCCGGCCAGCCGCGATGCGCTGCGCAAGGATGTGATGGAGATGTACAGCCTCCACTGACAGGTCACGCCGCGGCATCTACCGTGGGTCAACGGGACAGGTTTCGCAAATTCGCAACGGAAGAAACTCATCAAGTTACCTGAACCCGTTTTCCGCGCGTGTGTCCGCTCGCAGTGCCGTAATGCCTAATGATGTCAAGAGGCGGGATCGCATGGTCTTACTCTTCGATGCATCGCGAGATAGTCTACTGCGGCAACGAGCTTTGATTACTTTGCTTGCCTGGAAGCGGCGCCGCAGTGGGCGCCTGAGCCCAGTCCCGAGCGCGATCCGGAGAGTGATCTCTTCTATACATCGCATGGCATACCTTTTGTGCCATGCTCACTACGGGTCGTACCGGCGATGAAGATTGTGCTGAAAAGAGCGTATGAGGAGCCGGACAACGCTGATGGCTTTCGTGTCCTTGTAGATCGGCTTTGGCCACGCGGCTGTGTGGGCCAAGGACATCTCCCCCAGCACAGAATTAAGGAAGTGGTTCGCACACGATCCGGCGCGTTGGCTCGAATTCTGTAGACGCTATAAAGCCGAGCTAACGGCTCCAGAAATGAAAGATGCGATTGCCCAGGTCCTGAATGCGGCCCATAAACATTCAACTATGATGCTGATCTATGGAGCAAAAGATACGAAACACAATGAAGCGGTTGTGCTTGCGTCTATCTTCAAGAGGGCAGCCGCAAAAGCAGGGAAAGCGTAGTCTTACCAAAGAGGATCTTGTCAATGCCGATTCCGGGTTCAAACGACGATGGAACGATGATCGCCGACCTCGCGCAGTTCGACCTGCTCAACGAGATCGCGGAGGCCGAGCAGCAGAAGCCGTGGGCTTCGGGTATCCGCTCTCGAACGCTCTTCAAGAAACCGGATCTTCGGGTCGTTCTAGTCTCGATGGAAGCCGCTGCGCAGATCAAAGAACATCACGCCGATGGCACTAGCTCTCTGTATGTGCTGAAGGGATATATTCGCTACAGCACACAGGGTCAGGTATATAGCCTGCGCGCCGGTAGCCTCTTTACCCTTGGCGCTTCGATCAAGCATAGCGTTGAAGCGATGGAAGAATCGGGATTCCTCCTTACCATCTCCTGGCCAAGTGATCGGCAGTTGCAGGATATGCCGCATCGTGGCTACGGCACCTAGGACCCACCCAAAGACCCCACGAACGTGTCTCAGGAGTAACCCATGGTGTCGTTCGATGCAGCCCATGCCGCAGTCCACTATCCGCCAGACCGTCGGTTTCGCATCTGGATTCAACCTTCGTTTCTAATTGCAACGGCCCTGCTGGTTCTACTGCCAGTTCTTGCAGCATGGATCGAGTTTCTGCACGCCGGGTTGCCATACATTCCGCCTGTCCCGCAGGTCTATCCCAATAACTTCTCCGGTCCACACGGCTTCCCGCTATGGGCCCGATATTGCCACTTCTTCAACTTCGTCTTCGTGATGATGCTGATCCGCAGCGGGCTATCCATCCTCGTCGATCACCCTCGTTTGTACTTCAACTCGGACTGCACTCCAAATAACGAGTGGATTCGTCTGACACCGATTCGCATTCCCACGGATCGAGTCTGGACCGCAAAGGATGATGCCCGCTACATCTCGCCGCTCGTTGCGACGCCGGGCTACCGGCACACCGTCGGCATCGCCCGTTCCTGGCACTTCCTCAATGTCTACGGGTTCATTGTTACTGGCTTTCTGTTTGTGATCATGCTCTTCGACACGGAGCAGTGGCGTCGTCTTGTGCCACAATCGCCCCTCGTTCTGTTGCAGGCATGGAATACCTGGGTGCATTACGCCACCTTCCATCTTCCGCCCGAGTTCAATGGCTTTTACGGCTATAACGCCCTACAGCAAATTGCCTATTTCTCTGTTGTATTCGTCTTCGGTCCATTGGCGATTCTAACCGGCATCGCGATGTCGCCAGCAGTGGTGAACCGGTTTCCTCGCTACGCCAAACTCTTTGGTGGACGACAGTCAGCGCGTTCTCTTCACTTCCTGACGATGCTCGGCTTCTTCGGCTTTATCGTTGTCCATGTAACGCTGATCGTGATGACCGGCTTCGTCCGCAACATGAACCACATCGTGATGGGTACAGACGACCCGCACAATCCGTTGGGAATGATTCTTGGTTTCGTAGGCATCGGCGTTGTCATGCTTACGTGGATCGGAGCACACTACGTCTCCTGGTTGTGGCCACGGTTCCTGCAACATGTTCAGAAGTCCATCACCTATCCTCTGTCGCTGATGACGTTGAACCGCCTCACTCCCAGCCAGCACTATACGGAGAAAGACATCTCGCCACGATTCTGGCCGAACGGCATGATGCCCGTGCGCGAGGACTGGAAGCAGTTGGCCAAAGCAGGATTTCAGGACTACAGGCTGAAGGTGGGCGGCCTGGTCGACAATCCGGTTGAGCTCTCTCTCGCGGACATCGCAAAGCTGGGAGTCGCCGAGAACATCACCATGCACCATTGCATTCAAGGCTGGACAGGCATTGCCAAGTGGGGCGGACTTCCCATGAAATCTCTCATCGAACTGGTTCGACCCAAGCGGACTGCAAGAGTCGTAGCGTTCTACTCCTTTGGCGATTCGCTGTACGGCGCTGGATACTACGACACGCAAAGCCTCGAAAACGTACTCAAGTCGGGATGCCTGCTTGCCACTGAAATGAATGGCGAGCCCTTGACCGAGGTCTACGGTGCCCCACTGCGGCTGCGTGTTGAAAATCAACTGGGATACAAGATGGTCAAGTGGATCGAACGAATCGAGTTCATCGAGTCCGAGAAGACCGTCGGTCTCGGCGAGGGTGGCAGGAACGAGGATGACGAATACTTCGATCTCCTCCCGAACATCTAATGGCCACTAAAACGAACCACGGGAGCGAATGGCATACCGGCTTCGAGCACGTCGCTGCGCTTCTTGCCCATCTACGGATGACTTGGCTGCTGAAGCACCTGCCGCCTCGACTCGTGTGGTCCGTCTATGTCGGCGTCAACGGCTTCGCCACCATCGGGCTGCTCGGTTTGCTGGCCCTTGTTACAGGAAGCCCATTTGTCTTTCCATCGCTTGGTCCAACCGCATATCTCTTCTTCTTTTCGCCGTTGGCGGAAGCGTCAAGCCCACGCAATGCCATCCTGGGCCACGCCATCGGGCTCATCTGCGGCTACGCGGCCTTCGCAGTCACGTCAGGTTTCGGGCCAACCTTCGCTGCGCAAGGGGAAGTGCATCTTCCAAGAGTTCTGGCCGCAGCTCTTGCGCTTTCGGCTACCGGTGCTCTTATGGCGCTCTTCCGAGTGAACCATCCTCCCGCAGGCGCAACCACGCTCATCGTGGCTCTCGGAATCATCTCCCAGCCAAGAGAACTTATCGTGATCGAGATCGCGGTGATCCTCCTGACCGCACAGGCTTTTGTGATCAATCGGATCGCAGGGATTCGGTACCCCTTGTGGCGAACGGTATCGAATTGACGTAGGTCTACGGTCACTTCTGAGTCAGGTGCAATGCGGAAGCTATCTGCGCTCGCCCCAATTGGAGCCGAGTCTTACGAACGCCGCGAATAAGGGACCCACTGCATCGTTGGGAAGAATATTCTCAGTTGTACCCTAAGTGCCTTTTAAACAGACGCCGATGAAAGCACTACGGCGGGACGAACAAGGGGCCGGATCGGCATGACGATCGCTCCGTGTCAGCGAATAGTATTCGCACACAGCGTAATGCGCTTCTTCGGCAGAGGCAATCGAGAGGAGCAGGGTTCAATTTCCTGTTTGCGGGAAGAAGAAGGGCAATCATGGCGGCGCGCCATTTTGCGCGACTGTCGATCCTTGTCGGTGAAAACGGTTGTCACCGCTTGCGGAGAACGCATCTCTGAATGACCGGACAATGACCGAGAGTCTCTGCGTGCATCAGGGCACAGGGTAGTACCCCGTTTTCTGTCAGCGGAAGGCAGCTCCTGATGTGAACGCCGATCAAAGAACAGGCTCTCCCCCTTTTGGCTCTTCCCGCTGGGCTCCCCATCCCCTTTACACTCATTCGGGTTCGAAAACGAGGACGTTCGGCTTGAGTCCACTTGCCCGCTGAATCGTCATGGTCAGAGTCTTGCCGTCTGGAGAAAGCTGGATATGCTGTGTGTCGGCCACCTTGCCATTTCTCTTCTCAGTGAATTCGAGAGTGCTGGCATTCACACGGCGCGCCGAAGACATGGCGCCCGACGGCGCGTTCGCATCCTTCACCGGGTAGTCCTTGCCGTCAAACTTCATATTTTTCGTCGAGTGCTGGGCCTGATTGATGAAGGAAAGACCGTTGTCTTGGTAGGGCTGCACCTCAATTTCGACCTGGCCGGGCTTTTCGCTGGTGCTATCCCACGTAGCGGCAAAGCCAGAGGCTCCTCCAATGGGTGTGTAGATGTAATGGATGGTGAAACTGGAGCCGTTGGGCGGGTAGCCGGTGAAGTCGTCGCGCAGCGAGTTGCCGTCCGGAGAAAGCGTCCAGATGGCGGAGATCTGCATACGACCATCTTTCTTGCGGACGACTCTCCAGACACGAGGGGCTTCTGCAGTTACAGCGAGGGTGCTTCCCTCGAGACCGGGTTGATCGGTGCCGTTGGCAACAATAAATTCCGGGCCGCCGCCAAAGTCGAAAGCGTAGCGGTTGGTTCCTGCGGACGTGACCTTCATCTGGTCATGCATAGTGCTTTTTCCCGGGTTGAGCTTCCACTTTCCTACGAAAGAGGCGTCAGCGGCCTGAAGCCTGGTCATTGCAGTGGCGACAACAAACAGTAATAGAAAGAGCCGTTTCAGCATGGCGTTCTCCGCAGGTCGATTGGGGAATCCCCGTTTGGAGAAACTGCAATGCACTTAAATAGCCAATGGATCTCGCAGACCGCGCAGAGATGATCCAGTGCAGGGAAAGACTGAGTAAACTTGGTCGATTGAATCGGGGCTTTGGTCGCAGCGAGCGACAGATTCGTTCGGAAACGAACAGTGACGTCTGAAAGCGGACAGCGTTGCTTCGGTGCCTAAACCTGGCGAATGCGCCTCTCCGCTTCCTCTATTACGTCGATTGTGCGGTAGCTGATGAAGACGCGCCGGAAGACTACCGTGGCCAGCAGTCCATCTTGCCGAGACGTTAGGGTGTTTTCCCCGGAGTCTGCTAGCGTCGCGAAGGATACTTGCGGAATATGAAACCGACACCGACCACCTCGGCCGAGCCTTAGGGCTTCAGGTGAAGTTCGGTTGCCAGCAATGGATCCACGATCGTGGAACCGACGCCTGTATCCACCGGAAACTCGTAGGCGCCAGTATGGTTTGGCCGCAGTACCCACGAACTGCTAGACTTGCGCCGGGTGAGAAATAGGCGCCGAGAGAAACGGAAGTGACAGACAGCCAATTAGCGCCCGCTACCAAGCCTGAAGAGCTCACCATCGAGCAGATTCGGCAACAGCTGCAGCGGATTCTCCATTCCAATACTCTGCGTAACTCCTTGACACTTCAACAGTTGTTGCAATTCCTGGGCACGCGAGCGATTGAAGGAAACTCGGAGGTGCTCAAGGAATACACGATTGGCGTAGGGGCATTCGGCCGCAAGCCGGATTTCGACCCAAAGACGGATACGATCGTTCGCGTCCAGACCCATAGGTTGCGCCAGAAGATAAAGGAGTATTACCAGGACGAAGGGGTACACGATCTGGTCCTGGTGGAGATTCCCAGAGGGCATTACCATCCCACATTTCGGCTCAGGGCAGATCTTCCTGAACATCAGGAACTCGATGGCGACGACCTCAGCGCAGTGCCCGATCTGGAGACGAACGCGAATGGTTCATCTTTTGTTGATCATGAGCCTGTGGACCCGAAGTTGGTCAATGACTCGGCCAGCAGTCACGCCCGACGATACTTTTCACGGCCGATCATTCTGGCCGTAGGGGTGGCCGTAGGGCTCCTCCTCACTCTCGCCGTTGGATATTTTGCCGGCAGCTATCAGGCGCATATCGCGATTGCCGGGGACAGTCTCGCATCGGGTACAAACCGGTTCGCTCACAACCCGGTTGACCCGGTGAAGATGTTCTGGGCAAACTTTCTCGGCAATGATCGTGCTCCGATCATCGCTTATCCGAATGCGGTTTTCCTGCTGGACGATTCCAACGATCTATTTCGCTTCCGCCAGGGTGCCAGCGACAACCGGGGGGCTCGGGTCGATCCGCATCTGGCGCGGGAGTTTGCATCCAATCCTGCGCTGGTGGCAAACGCCGGCCAGCTCTACTATGAGGACGGGTATACGGGTACGGGCGAACTTGAGGGCGTCGCCATGTTGTCGACCCTCTTCGCGCAGATGGGTCTGAAGCCAACAGTTAAAACCAGCCGCAACATTACTCCCGACGACTTGCAGCAACACACAGTGATTTTGCTGGGGTCTCCTTTTCAAAATATCGCCGTGGCACAGCTCATAGCTCCCGGAGATTTTGCCTTTCAGAATCCTGATTCTCGCCGTGAGCAATGGCGAGCTCAGATAGTGAATGCTCATCCCGTCCTTAACGAAAGCTCCGCCTACCGAACAGAACGCGATCAGGACACCCAAATGCTAACCAGGGACTACAGCCTGATCTCTGTACAGCCGGGGGTCGTTGCTGAACGCAACATCGCGGTTCTTGGCGGCCTGGATACGAAAGGAACAGAGGGGGTGACCCGCTTCATCACCTCCCGGTCGGGAGTAGAGCAATTATCCGCGGCGTTGGCTGCCAAGGGGCTTCCCCTGCCGGACGGCAGATCTGCCGCAAGAGACGGGTTTCAAGCCCTGGTGCTCGTTCATCTGGAAAAAGGTGACCAGGTGCTCAGCACCGAGTTGGCAGCGGTACATGCCCTTCCCCCCAGGAAATCGCCTGCGTGCTTCCACCCCCGCCAACAAATAGCCGGCCCATCCATCGGGTGGGTCCGGAGCTTTTCGCCCCCCCTCCTCAAAGCCCTCCTCCCGAGAGCCTGTGACTTTTTCGAACTTCTCGTATTTTTTGCACCCGACCAGATGTTTTTCAATGCCCTCCGGAAAGGCGTCATCCTGTAGCGAAGCGCCTCGCGGATCTATCACATGACGGAGAGCTTATGGCGCGGAGTCGAAGGACCTCGGCGATGCTTGTTGGCGGATGCTCTTCGGAGCTTTCCGGCCACCAAAACCATGAAAGAAATCAAAAAGTCACAACGACGGGATGACAAAAGAAAGGGCGATGGTTCCATAGAGAGTGGTTGCTGGACCGAGGCGTTTTTCATCACCTTGGATGGGCCCGGAGGCCAATGAGCACGGTCGAAAAACATTTCCTAAAGGGCAGATGAGGAGCTAAAAGCGCTCCCTCAGTGGCTAAAGCCGGCCAGATTTGCAATTACTTATGGACGGCCTGAAGGCCGTCCCCTTCACAGCTGTTTTCATCACCGTGGGTGGGCCGCAGGCCCTTGATTCCTCCGGTCCCACGGCAAGCCGGGGCAGGCGAGATGACAAATTTGCTTTGGGTAGATTGTTGTTTTTCCAGTTGATGTACAGCCTCACTCTCTGCCCTTAGGGACCCGATCTTCCCGATTGGCCTCGCGGACATTCTCAATTTGATAGGTTAACGGTTTTTTTTCGCCCCGAAAAATGCTCATGTAACGTCGGTAACGTTGCTGTAACTTTCCTCGATCTCGCAGATAAGACTCACATTTTCCTCGGTATCTCTCTGGTATCTGCCGTGTAGCTAGACCGGCCCATCCCCGTCCCTCTACTTTTTCCCGGATTGAGAACACTCATTTTTTGCGGCACCGTTCGGCCCAGGATGGGTCGACTCAATGGACGCCAAGATAAGCGGATACACGAAGTCAACCAATCCGCAGTGACAGAACGCAGTTCCAAGTAACGATCTACGGAGGCTGTATGCAATCGCAAAAGAATCTTCACTCCAAACTCGGCAGCTGCTGGTTGCCGCCAACATTGTTTCGCGGAATTTTGGCAGGTATCGCTTGCCTGCTCCTCTTTACGGCAGTGGGCTTTGGGCAGGGCGTCAGCGGCCGTCTCCAAGGCACCATTCAGGATGGAACGGGGGCCGTAGTCCCCGGCGCTAAGGTCAGCGTTACCGGCCAGGACACCGGAATCATCAACCAATACGTCTCTGACAGTCGCGGGGAGTACATCGCCAACCTGCTCCCTCCCGGTACCTATAAGGTCGAGGTCAGCGCTCCTGGATTTCGCACCACTGTTTCCTCCGGGAATGTCGTCACCGTCGACGGCGTCACGCGCGTAGATGTAGCCCTGGCGTTGGGCGTCACGGCGGAGACGGTTCAGGTGGCCGCGGATAACCCCCTGGTCAACACCACAAGCTCGTCGCTGGGCGAGGTCCTGAACACGCGTGACATCGACAGTCTGCCACTCAACGGGAGGGTCTTCTCGCAGCTGGTGCAGACTGTTCCTGGAGCGGTAGCTACAGGATTTGGAAGCGCACCGGAAGCGGCCGCCGGCGCAGGCGCGGCGGGTCCCATCACTGCAAGCGTCAATGGACTGCCCTGGTCCGGCACCACCTATACTCTGGACGGTGTCAGCAACATGGAGTTGCTGAATGCGTTCATCAATGTCACGCCGGCGCTGGACTCACTGCAGGAGATCAAAGTCTCGACCAACAACGCAGAGGCAACGGTCGGCACTTACGGCGGAGCGCAGGTGAATGCCTTCGTCAAATCGGGGACAAACGAACTGCACGGATCGGCCTACGAATTCTTTCGCAGCGACAGCTTGAATGCTATTCAGTGGCAGGCGCGGACCAAAGCTCCATACCGTTCCAACGAGTTCGGGGGGGCACTGGGCGGTCCAATCTTTCGCAACAAAGCATTTTTCTTCATGGACTACCAGGGACTGCTGCTCAACAACGGCATTTCCTACAACCTCACGGTGCCCACGGACCTGATGAAACAGGGGAGCTTTCTTACCAGCCAATTCCCAACGTTGTATGACCCGTCGACAGGGAGTCCCTTTCCCATCGTCAATACCAGCCAGGGACCGGCTTACCAGGTTCCTGCATCGCGCTTCGATCCTGTCTCAGCCAAGATCGTGGCAGGCGCCGGCATCTGGCCCGAACCAACGGACCAGAGCAGTATCAGCCAGAACTACAAAGCAAACACATCGGAGTCGGACAACAATCACCAGTTCGACGTAAAAGCAGATTATCAATTGTCGAATGGCGATCGCCTCTTCGCTCGTGAATCCTATCAGCGGCGTGATTTGAACGCCCCATCGCCCGGCACCAGGTTCATTCAGATCAACGACGTCAATGCCGCATCCAGGGATCACAACATCGCCGTCGGCTACGACCATTCTTTCTCCCCCACCGCGACGAATGAGCTTCGCTTTGGCTTTAATCGCTTTCACACCTTAGACTTCGGGAATGATTTTCAGACCAACGAAAACACGACTCTGGGCATCCCTAACGGAAACAACGCCGACTTTCCCGGTGCTTCAGGGTTAGCCATCTTCAACATCGGCAATATCGCTCCCACCGGATCGCAAGACTGGACAAACTCCCACCGAATCACAAATGTCTATCAAATTACAGACAACTTCATTAAGGTTTTCGGCAAGCACACGATCACGGTCGGCGAAGACTATCGGCGCCTTCAGGCTTCGCTGACGAATGCCAATGCCAGCCAAAACGGCAGCTTCTCTTTCAATGCCGACTACACGAGCAGCTGCACGGGACAACCGAACTGCACCAGCAGTACTGGCGGAAATGCCTTCGCCAGCTTCCTGCTCGGCATTCCGTCCTCGCTTTATCGCGGATTTGTCGATACCGATCCTGCGACCCGTGCGCACCTTGCAGGCGTCTATGTGCAAGACGAGTATCACCTGTCGAAGTCGCTTACCCTGAATGTGGCCCTGCGTTGGGACGTCATCACGCAGGCGATTGATAAATTCAACCGGCAGTCCAACTTCAACCTCTCGACCGGCCTGCTTGGACATTGCCACCTCCAGCAATCGCGCCCCCAACGTCAACAACTACTATGGCAATTTCGCACCGCGAGTTGGATTCTCTTACTCGCCCAACAATGGAAAGACAGCTGTTCGCGGCGCCTTCGGCATCACCACCTTCCCGGGTAACTTCGGAGCGATCGGTGGCAATCTTGAGCGCAACTTCCCCTTCTTCCAGCAGTACTATCTCAACCAGCAGCTCGCCTATACGCCATTCTGGCAGGTCAGCACCAACGGACTGCCGGGGTTCGTTACCCTGTCAACCTCTGCGCCCGTAACCCCACAACCGAACTCCTCGGTCACCCTCATTCCTGAGAACTTCCGTCCGGACAACGCCTATGCCTGGCATATCGGTGTAGAGCAACAGCTAACGCCATCTACAGCATTCAGGCTCAGCTATGTGGGAACGAGAGGAATCCATCTCTACCGTGACTACAACATCGATACCCCGGCGCCTGGCCCAGGAGACCTGACACCGCGCAGACCTTACTATGGGATCGCACCGGAGGTGACGTCGATCAACTATGCCACCTCCGACGGCCTGTCCATCTACCATGCCCTGCAGGCGGAGCTTTGGAAGAACTTCTCCCACGGGCTACAGGGGCGCGTCTCCTACACCTGGTCAAAGGAGATCGATGACATTAATGTCTTCTACCCTCTGCATGACAACTTGAACCGGGCAGTCGGAACAAGTCAGGCGCCCAATGTGCCGCAGAACTTTATCGCCACCTTCGTCTATCAGCTTCCCTTCGGACGGGGCAGGCAGTGGCTATCCAACAGCTCCCGCGCTACGGATCTTTTGTTGGGTGGTTGGCAGCTCAGCAGCATCACCATCCTGCAATCCGGACAGCCTTTGAGCTTCGGCATCTCGAACGACAATCTCAACAGCGGCTTTTCCAATCGCGCCGACCTTGCATGCCGCTCTATCCCAAAGATTGGAAAGACCTCGGAATGGTTTGACACTACCTGCCTCACCACCCCACCGCAGTATCAGCTCGGCAACTCTGGAGTTGGAAAGGTGCTCGGCCCCAGCTACAGGAACGCGGACGCCTCGCTGTCGAAGACGGTAAAGATTCGTGAGCGCATGACGGCGAGCTTTCAAGTGGATGCCTTCAACCTTACCAACACGCCTCACTACTCCAACCCAAATACCACCTGCTGCACGGCGCAGAACGCCAGCTTCGGCCAGATAACAAGTACCAACGGCACACCGCGCGATATCCAGCTCGGCGGTCACTTCACGTTCTGAGATTCGCGTCTTGATCCTACCCGTTGGCATCACCCAGCCGGAGTGATGCCAACGCTCACTCAGCAGGCCACTCAGCGATTCGAAGGACTACAGATGAGAATGAGCAGAAGGCGCTTTCTCGGCGCGTCGATGGCGACGACGATCGCACCGGTGCTAACAGGCTTTGCACAGGACACCGGAATAGAGCGGAGGCAAGGCTTGAATTTGGTGCCTGCGCAGCCCTCCGGTGCACCGCACTACTGGTGCACCTGGGCTACGCAGAACTATATGTATGGTCATGGTCTCCATGAGCTGGATGCGACGATTCTCCAAGGGGATGCCGGAGGAGATCTGGCGCGTAACGCCATGACCGAAGAGAACGTCTTCGCCCGGGCCGGGTGGGCGGAATCGTTCTATCCGAAGATTCGTAGCGATCTCTTCTTCCTGCTGGATGATGGTTGGCAGACTGGAGGCACTGCGACTTTCGAGCTGGATGCCGCAAAATTTCCCTCCTTCACCGGAACAGCTCCGGAACGCCTCAGCAAGCTCAACAGCGCGGTCCAGAAGGCTGGATGGCGTGGCGCCGCGCTTTGGTGCCGCAACACGCCGGAGGGAGAGAGAGTACGTAGTTTAGAGACGCTCAGCAACTCTGCCGAGGTTCGCTATTGGAAAATCGACATCGGCGATCCGTCCTTTGATCTGATCCGGCTCCGCAACCAGGCGCACATTCCTCTGACCCTCGAACATGTGCACGGAGAGCTGCCAGTCAATGGAGACTGGCACAAGGACGGCCGCTTCGGTTCGCAATCCTGGGATTCGAGACGCATGACGATCCTGCGTAATACGGACGTGTACAGGACCTACGACGTGACGTCGATGCTCTCGCTGCCTACGACGTTAGATCGTCTCGCTGCCATGTTGAAAGGGGCAGAAGACCATCCCGAGATAAAGAGTGTGCTCAACCTGGAAGACGAGGTTTATGTAGCTGCCGTGATGGGGTGCACGATGGGGATCATGCGCCACCCGCTCACCGGAATGAGGCCCGGAGAAGACGCCGATCTCTTCTTTAACGGAACCAGACAGACCAAGAAGCGCCTCGACGAGGTTGTCCGGGCGCTTCGCTGGCAGCGTATTGCTCCACCGTTTTCGCCCGGGTTGGGAGTGGTATCGATTGACCAGGAAGTGCTTGTCGACAGCTGGTATTTCGAACCAACGCAGACCTGGCAGAAGGAACTGGTGAGAGCGACCGTGCGCCAGGGAGCGCCTGCGCGGATCGCCAGAAATTTAGCACTGCCGGTGGTGAAGGCCAAGGGTGATAAGCCGTTTGTCTTTGCAACGCGTTTTCCGAATGGTGCGGTCGCCGTTGCCGCGCAGGAGAGAACCCGTATCGGAGAGGCCTGGTACATGCCGGGATGCGAGGTGACGCTGTCTGTATCGGACGCGCCGGGACCCTTCGGTGTCTTCGGATACTTCGACAGCCTTAATATGGTCTTCGACAGAGAAATGAGAGGAAAGCGGATTCTGGCGCAGGATCTGGCCGGCGATGAGGCGATCGATATCTCCCATTCCGTGCAGGTTCGCGGAAATGTCGTGCATCTACCAGGAACGCTGATGCGCAAGGTGGGACTTCACCATGCGACTCCCGGCGATCTGTCTGCGCCCGGTTTAGTGATTGCATTTTCTTGATGCATTTAGAGGATGCCGAATTCAGCGCCCCATCACTTTGGAGGATACGATGTGCTTCCATCACGCCGGATCAAAGGCTCAGTCTGCCACGCCTGCACAAGGGTTGGCTCGGATGCCTTGTCCTGTTGCTGATGTCCTTCTCGGCATATCCTCAACCGGCAGAGCATGGAGCGCACTCGAAGCTCGATTTTGCTTCTTCCGATGCCCGTCTGGTTGACTCGTTTCGTTGGGCCAGGCAACAGGCTTTGTCCTACGTCTCCGACAACGACCCCGTCGGTCCCTGGTATGAAGCCGCGCTTCCAGGACGTCATGCTTTCTGCATGCGCGATACTGCGCATCAAGCTGACGGCGCGCAGGCTCTAGGCCTTGCCCGATACAACCACAACATGCTTCGCAGGTTCGCAGAAAATATCGCTGCTTCCAGGGACTGGTGTAGTTACTGGGAGATCGATCGGTTGAACCGCCCGGCCCCGGTCGACTATAAGAACGATGCTGAGTTCTGGTACAACCTGCCCGCTAACTACGATATTCTGGATACCTGCTACCGGATGTTTCTTTGGACTGGAGACAGGTCCTACATTGAAGATCCCGTCTTTCTGAACTTCTACGATCGTACGATCACCGACTACACGATACGTTGGGATCTGACCCCGGAGAGGATCATGAAACGGAAGAGCGATATCCAGACTCCTCCTTTCTTCCGCGGTGACCCGACCTATGAGGAGAGCAGCAGGGACAACCTGGTGGGGATCGACCTGCTAGCGACACAGTATGCCGCGTACCGGGCCTATGCTGCGATGGAGGCAATCCGGGGGAACAAGCAGGTCGGCTCAGCTCGCTCTCGAGACCGCCGCGCAGATGAAGTCACTGATCAATACGGAGTGGTGGAACGCTTCGCAGGGATATTTCTACGCTTTCCTGAATAAACAGCATCACTTTACGGGCCGCGCGGGAAGCGATCTACTCTATCGGGATGCGGCAGAGGATGGCGCCAAGACGGCAAGCGCCCTGCATACTCTTCTGGCAACGATGAACACCGAACCTGTAAGCGCAGTCGAGGCAAAGTCGCACTATGCAGAGATCCTTTACCGGTACGGGGAGCCCGAGGCTGCCTATACACAAATCATGGACCTTACCCGCGCCGGTCGCGAACGGCGTGAATATCCCGAGGTTTCCTACTCTGTCATCGGAGCCCTCGTCACGGGCCTCATGGGTATTTGTGTCGAGCCCACCTTCCCGCTCACGGACATTGTTGCCGGAAAACCCTTTGAAACCGCCGTTGAAACGCTGCCTCAGCTGACATCGAAAACCGGCTGGGCTGAACTCAGTAATCTTCCTGTTCAGGGCAATGTAATCAGTGTGCGGCACGAAGGAAATCGAAGCACGCGTCTTACCAATCATGGAAAGAGCGCGTTGCACTGGAAGGCCGCGTTTACCGGATCATTCGAAACATTGCTTGTGGATGGCAAGCCACTCAAAGCTCATACCGACCCAAAGCACTTTGGCCGTACCGTAACCTGGATACTGTTGACAGTACCGGCAGGGAGCACCGTCGAGGCTAAAGTACCAAGATGAGAGAGTAGTTCCGCGACGCTTTCTGTGTTCCGCAGCAACGATCGTCGGCACTCGCTCCACCCAACACGCGAATCCGGACACCAAAATGTCCGGGAGGAGCCCCAACAATCAGCCAGAGCTTCTTTCCTGTAGCCCTGGCTGGATGCTCCTTCGGAGCAGTTGAATCCGATTGCTCCTTCTGCGATGCGGTGACGACCGGAGGAGAGGTCCCAGGTTGTTCCCCCATTTGTCCACGAACACACTATTCCGGTAGGGGATGCATGTAGTACCGGACGCCATCGGGCCAGGCACCAGGGTGGTTCTCGAATCCGATTCGGACGTTAATCCTGTTGTGGTTGTGCTCTCCGGCCTGGATCAGTTCCGGGCCATTCTCCTGGAGCGCCGATGCTGACTTCTCTGATGGACGAACGAGGGCGATATGCCCGGGCAGCTTCCTGTCCGGATTTGGATAGAGAACCACGACGAGTTGACCCTGGTTGGCCAACCGCTGCGCCTCCCGCATTTCGGGAACTCTGCGCCAGCCAGCTTGTCGTCCAGCGTCGCCACCCAACCACTGTGCCTGGGCGTTAGAAAGGAGCAGTTGTCCGTGTTCCGGCGGACGCAGCAGATAAACGCCAAGCTTTTTGGCGGCGGCGGCAGCGAACGCACTACAGTGTGTATGATTTCCTGGCCCCTCGTCGTTTGCGTCCCGGTCTGGTTGTCCGGTCTCCCAATTGACGTGCTCGTGAGCGAGCCAGAGAGACTCAACATTCATGCTGTCCAGCATCGACGCGAGTCTATCGCCGGCAGGCGTGATTGCACCGCAGCAAGATTCGTGTGCGGGAGCAGCTTCGATGCGATACGGCGAGTGCGGATTGCCGGAAACGAACGGAGGATCCTCCACCGTCATCGCAACTCTGTGCGACTGCGCCTTTGCTTCGCACGGAACAAGGATAAGAACCGGCACAATGAGTGCACAGGTACTCAACTTCGTCATCAGAGAAGGATAGCGTGTCCGGCTCATTGCTACGGATGCAACTATAGGTGTCGCCTGCAAGGCTGAGTTTTCGGGGAATTCCCCTGACTGGAGGGGCCAGCCGGCAAGTTACCGAAAATCCCCGGAACTCCGCTTCAACCGTCGGAAAGCACCTGATCGAAAGCCGGCTATACGGCCATGTGAAAACGGCGCACACGCCGCTATGGTTTGCCGCGATGTGCTGGCTGTAGGAAAACGTTGCCTGAATCTGCTACAAACAGTTGTGCGGGCGAGGTCCGGAGAGCTGGTGCCGACCGCATTGTTCTGACCGAGCATTGTGAGGGTGTAACGGGTGGGGCCTACCACATTCTCGCGTCTCTTTGGCATCTCCGGCCGCCGCGCGGTCGAAGCCATCGCGCCGCGCCGAACTTTTGATGATGTCATTCTTTCTCCCGCGACCCGCAGTGCTCTTGAAGCTGCGCTGGCCCAGATTACACAGCACGATCTAATCTTCAAGAGCTGGGGTCTTGGGCAACGGCATTCAACCGGCCTTGGTCTTGCCTTTAATTTTGCTGGGCCACCTGGTACCGGCAAGACCATTTGCGCCGAAGCCATCGCGAACTCGCTCGGCCGCCAGCTTCTCGTCGTCCGATACGCCGAGCTCGAATCCATGTGGATGGGCGAGACGGCGAAGAACGTTGTCGCCATCTTCCGGACAGCGCGCGAGGAGCAAGCCGTCCTGCTGTTCGACGAAGCGGACGCGATTGCTGCGCGACGCTCGACGTCAGTCGATAGTGGCTCCCAGCGGGAATCAAACAGCGTGGTCAATGTGCTCCTGCAAGAGTTGGAAAGGTACACCGGTGTCGTGATCTTCGCCACCAATCTTGCCGCGAACTTCGATCCGGCATTTGAGCGACGTATCCGAACGCACGTCCTGTTCGAGCTGCCGGGCGAGACGGAACGCGCCCGGATTTGGAAGGTGCAGTTGCATCCGTCCCGGACGCCGCTGGCCCCCGACGTCGATTTCAACGCTCTCGCGCAACACTACGAAGTAAGCGGCGGAGACATCCAAAATGCTGTGCTGAAGGCCGCCCTGGCTGCGGCTGCCGAGCCAATCCCCGATTCCATAAAGAAAATCCATCAACGTCATTTCCGGGCTGGTATAGAGGAAGTAGTTGCGAGCAAGCGGGTGATGCAACAGTCGATCTTTGCAGAACCAACAATGGTAATGCCAAAGCCAGAAGGCATCACTCCAGCAACCGCGTCGCAAGCCTCACAACTGTTGGCTTACGGCCTCGCCGGAGCGGCGCTGCTGGTCGCGCTGATCGCGCTTGGAGTAGCGCTGCTTAAGTAGCTTCGGCGTTCACACGCACCAGCCCCTTCGCACGGCGTTACAAGCGCGTAGGCTGCGCGATACGGCAGGTCGCGAACGCTTGCCATTTTTCCGGAATGCCGATTTGACGGCCAGCCTCGGGCACGCTGGCGATGATCCCCGGCAGAGTTCATGACTCCATTCCACGCCTGCTTTCCCACATGGTTGGTCAACCGGTGCAACGTTTCTTCAGCAAGACCGAGGATGATGATTTCAGGGTGGCCGAACTCGCCGTAGAGTCTAAATGAGTAAGCGAAGCCGGGTCCCGATGCATCCCCGGCGATGAGGTTGACAAACCATCCATGCTGTTCGCGGCGTTGTAATACGCCGATTTCTTGACTCAAATGGGATCGGTGGAGTGACGAGGCATTGTGCGAGTGTAAAGAAGGTCTTAACCGCTAATTGGGCGAGGGCCGCTCGACGTGATCGATCACCAGAGTCTCCACCAGTCCTTTTGACGGCTCAAGCTTCAGTCCGAGTTGGTCGGCAATTGAGGCTGCCGAGGGCCCCGGATCGGGCGCAGAAATACCCCCTTGCTGCGGACTCGGCTGCAGAACCGGCCTCTGGATCGTGAAGTCATACCTTCCCGCAAGGCCGGTCTTGTCCACAACCGGGCGCCCTGTCCCCAATACCCATGTCGCAAGCTGCGCTATCGAGATGCCAAAGTAATGCACTGTCATCTGGTCGTCTTCTTCCTCTCGGGACAGCGTCCCGCCGCCAGGCATCGGACGTGAGCCAGGATGAGGTTCGCCGGGATTCGTCTCCTTGAATCTGGGTCCGTTCTTCCCTACTACCAGCAGGTCCAAAGGAGCTTCCCTGGTGCTGCGGTGCACCACCAGCTTGAGCCGGTCCTCAAGCATTGCCTGCAGCATGGACCGCAGCATGGCAGGCTGCTTGGCCGGGTTCTGCCAATCCGCAAGGTCTGCTTCGTCGACCTTCGCGTCCACATCGTAACAATCGTCATCGCCGGTCAGCCAGGCGGGCATTCCTATAAGCTGGTCAACGAAATAGGAGGCTGCGCCGCCGGTTTGCGGCACGTAGGCTATTCGGATCAGATACCCCAAAAACAAGTTTTTCATTTGATATCCGTCAGCCGTCGCAACTCCGATATGCCGGGGACCGCCGGAATTATTTTTCCGTATGGAAACCACTGCGAACTTCCACTGTTTGATCCCGGAATCGCCGTGTTCGATGGTGGCGACATCGGGGGCGGTGTTGGCGGGTATGGGTTTAGGCGTCGCGGGCTGGCCCAGAGCAGTCTGGGCGAGAGTCGAGACGGCGGCGAAGATGAAGACAGGAAGCTTTAATCCGAATGAGGGCATGTGCTGATATCTATGTAGTATGCTATTTATACAGGAGACGACATAGCAAGCGCATCGCAATTCAGAAATATCAGAGCATGGGTGGGATGTTCCCACGAACGCAACGCAGTGCCGCCAATCTGGTTGCGACGGTCGGGGTTGTTGCTTGCTTGGTTTTACAAGCTCTGCAAAGTTTCGTCTTAGCCCCGCTGGCGGGCGCAATGTTCCTACCTTCTCACTCTGCTTGGATTGTTGTTGTTTGACCCAGTGCAGGTGATGGGGGTGGCAATCTACGACAACGTGTCGACGGTCTATCCGCCGCCAGATTACGACACGCTTGCATGGGACTTCTCTTCAGATCGCAGAGCGTCCTACGTCCGAAAAAACCAACCACAGTCACGAGAGGCGCGGGTTTAAGGTATCGGTTCCATCTTGGGGAATGCCCTCGTGAAATCTGCATGTAATTCTGGATATCGTGACAAAAGATCCGTCAACTGGCTCGTCGGAGCCCCTTTGAGGTATACGTCGAAGAAGGTATGCACGCAAGCATCGGAGATCGTGATGCCACGACGCTTTTCCAACGACCCCATCACACCGATCATTCGCAATCCCGCGATCATTACAGGACTCTTGGTGAACATTTGATCGCTGAACGAGAAGTGGTTGGCACCGTCGATCATCGCTTGCCAGCGAGTTTCTACAGGAAGTTTGCTGTATATCGATTCCATCTTACCCTCAACAATGAGCGTTTCCGGCCCAGACTTCTCCTTTCTGTGATCGCTGAGAATAAAGAAGAAGGGCTGATGCAGGCTTTCCTGGACGACGCTGCCAAACGGAATCCCGTCGATGTCGATTCCAGCTTTGCATTGTGCGTCGTCGTGGCAAAACTGGGCAGCTGTGGCGCCTCCAAGAGAGTGTCCGACGATACCAACCCTCTCCAAATCAAGCCTGCCCGTGAATCGGCCGGCAGGGTCCTTCACATTTAACTCCTGCAGCTGCTGGAGAACGAATTTTATATCCTCGATCCAGACTCCCATCAGCTGAGTCGCAAATTTCTCTCCTACCGCGTAGGGCATGCTATCAAAGTCACTCTGCGTGTTTCTGTATGCAACGCGCCCGTCGGGAAAAGCAGTAATGACTGTCCGATAAGGGGCATCCATACTCACCACGACATAACCGTGGCTCGCAAGGTCCTCGGCAATCGATGTGTAATCCGAACTCATTGCGCCGCCCCCCGCGCGCAGGACGACTACGGGATACATCGCCTCTTGCGGCGAAGCATCAGCATCGGTCCAACTGTGAGATCTGACACGGCTGAGATCCCTGCTGAGCAATCGTCCGAGGACAAAACCCTCGTGACGCTCTACAGCGCTTCTCCAGTATCCTGGAAGGTACTCTGCAGCCCTATTTGACGGCGTTACTGCTGCGGGATACCAAACCCAAACGGCAAGTTCTTGCTTGGTACCGGCAACAGGGGCGTAGGGATTTAATCGTGCTCCGTCCGTCCAATCGTAGGTGACCCTGCCTACCTTGTAGGACCCGGTCGGTGCGGGTAGCGTTGTCACCCGGCTATGGTCGAGCCAGAGCCATCCCAGCAAACCGGTAATGCCGGTCAGCGCAGATAGGAGCAGAACAGCGACGATTTTGGCAGCGCGCCTGAGAATGCGTTTTAGCATTGTCTGACGTTCCTGTGTCTTCGAATCGGCAGTCAGCTGATGGTTCGGCCTCGGTGGAGTCTCCAAAGGAGGTACGGGGACCCTGCAAGCAGCAGAATCGTCGCGGCGTGAAGAATGCCCTGATATGCGTTCGGAACCAAAGAGAAAAAGTCGAAGGACATCGAGATGTGTCCAATTCCCCTGTGGACAGTCTTGCGGTTGGCGTTGATTCGGACCGCGGAGCCCGCCCAAGAGACCAACAACAAACCGACAGTCAGCCATACGGCTTTTACTCGCGAGCGAACAGCGACGACTTCGAAGCACCAGCCAACAAGGACGGGCGCGGCCACATAGTAATACTTGCCAGCCTGGAAATAGAGATTTGCAAGTCCATGGGTTCTCGCGCCAAAAGGCGAATCAGATCCCGGCATAAACATTCTCCAGCCCACCCACAGAAACAAACAGGCGATCGCGTAAGCACCAGCAAGCATCGGCAGAGGTGCGAGGCAAAACATTGCTGCTGGAGCCGACCTCCACCGCGAGCCAATTGCACGCATGGCGAACCACTGTTCCTTCACGACTCCTTGCGTTGGGTGGATACGCTCCGCAAGCGCGGAGCACGCTACCTCAAACGGCGTACCGAAGCCGGCGCGTTCTGTCTCGAGAAGCGCTTCGAACTCTGCACCATAACGCTTTCTCCAAGATGGTGGATACAACCGTGTTAGAAAGCGAGCAAGTCCTGGATTCATACAGGTTCCAATCTGCGCAATCCGGCTCTCGCGAAATGTTGCAATGTCGTTAGTTTGGCGCGAAGGACTTTTAGCCCTTGAGGGGTAATGCGATAGGGCTGGCGGCGGTCTTCTGCCGGGAGCGGTTCAATCCAACCTTGTTGTTCAAGGCGGGAAATCGCCCCGTAAAGCGTTCCCGGGCCTAAGCGGGCCCCACAGAGGCCTTCTATATCTTCAATCATCGCGTGTCCGTGCTTGGGTCCACTTGCCAGGCTGGCAAGCACAAGCAGCGGGGGATCGGAGTAGTGTCCCGCATCCGGGTCCCGCCGGAAAGGAGCTACGTGGCGCGTACTACGCATTACGTAGATATAGCTTATCCGGGACGACATGGCAAGGTCATTTTGCGAACCACGGAAAGACAGCGGGAGAAAAAGTGGTACACCGTGCAGTTCTCGATACTGCTTGGGAACACTGCGCAAGCTGATCGAGCTTCCCGCAAAGCCGGTTTCGGTAACTTCCTCTGGTCGGGTGTCGTTGCCGGTGATCTGCCGAGTCCGAGGCGGAGGGAGGTCTTTTATCTACGACAAGTGTCTGCCACCCTACCACGGACAGAATTCGAAATCGGGGTTATGTCCGGATTGGCGACCAACCGGACAACTCAACGCAAGCGCGTTTCGGTATGCGGTTCTGAGCTTCCACGCTCTGTCATCGGGGAAAAGGCCTTGCGCGGGAACCGGTGTGTTATCTTTGGTACATTTTCTTTGACCCTTATGAGCTCAACCGTCGTCCCCCGATCTAACCCTTCCCTGCGTGCGGCCCTTCGGCTCGCCCTCCTCTTCGCCGCCATCAAGCTCCTCCTGCAGTTCACCCTGACACTCTGGACCCAACACATCGGCTACAGCTACTTCCGCGACGAGTTCTACTACATCGCCTGCGGCCGTCATCTCGCTTGGGGCTTCGTCGACCACGGCCCCATCGTCGCTCTGCAAGCACGCCTCGGCGAGCTCCTCTTCGGCGACTCTCTATTCGCCATCCGCATTCTCTCTGCACTCGCCGGAGCCGCCACCGTTTTGCTCACCGGCCTGCTCGTCTGGGCCCTCGGCGGCCTCCGCCCCGCACAGGCGTTAGCGATGCTTGGCGTCCTCATTGTTCCTGTCTACATCGCCCTCGACGGCTTTCTCTCCATGAACTCCTTCGAGCCCGTCTTCTGGATGCTCTGCGCGCTCGCGCTAATTCGTCTCATCGACGGCGCTCCGCAGCCATTCTGGTGGACCATCTTCAGCCTCTCCGCCGGCATCGGCCTTCTCAACAAACCCTCGATCCTCTTCTTTCTCATCGCCGCCGGCATAGGCCTGCTCCTAACGCAGCAACGCCGCATCCTCTTCACTCGCTGGGCCGCAGTCGGAATCGCATTAATCATCGTCATCACCCTGCCCTACGGTTTCTGGCAGATTCACAACCACTGGCCCACTCTCGAGTTCTTCCACAACGGCAAGGTCGGAAACAAGAACGTCGTCCTCGGTCCTATGGGCTTCTTCCTCGCCCAACTCTTGCAGATGCACCCCACCAACGCTTTGCTCTGGATTACCGGCGTCATCTCTCTTCTGCGCGCACGCTCTATCCCCCACGGCCGCTGGATCGGCTTGACCTTCCTCATCTTCTATGTGCTCATGTTCGTCCTACACGCCAAGGACTACTATCTCGCCCCCATCTATCCAGTGCTTTTCGCCGCCGGGGCCATCGCCTGGGAGCGCCGCGTCCCTGTAAAGCCCCTCGTCGCCGCAAACCGCGTCTTCGCCTTCCCCATCTTTGAATGCGCGCTCATCCTCACCGGCCTTCTCGTCCTGCCGATGTCCTCGCCCATACTTCGCCCCGCCGCCTGGGTCCGTTACACCACGGCGCTGCACCTGAAGAGCAGCAAGACCGAAACCGTCGCCAGCGGTGAGCTCCCGCAGTTCTACGCCGACCGCTTCGGCTGGCGGCAACAGGTGGCAATCGTCGCTCGCGCATTTAACTCCCTTTCACCCGCAGACCAGCGCCGCGTCTGCATCTTCGGCGGTAACTACGGCGAGGCGGGCGCGATCGACTTCTTCAACCGCCGCGATCAACTCCACCTTCCACCTGCCCTCAGCGCACACAACAACTACTGGCTCTGGGGCATGCATGGATGCGATCCCGACCTGGTTATCGCTGTCATTGATGACTCTCCGGACGATGTCTCGAAGAAATACGAGTCCGTCACCATCGTCGGCGTGCGCGACACGCCCTACGCCATGCCTTTCGAGCACGGCAACATCTACCTGCTTCGCGGCAGACGCCCCTCCGCGCCCCTCAAGTGGGCCAACGAGCGCCATTACTACTGAGCGATACCCAGCTCTTCGCCCGCGAATCCAGGTCGTTATGCGTCGCGTTTGGACTCATCCTGTGCGTTCGGACGCACGCAGATTTCTCGTTCGACACCTTGGCTCCGCACATCACAGAAACATTGATATTCACGGGTTGGTCTCCACAAAGTCGGCTTCTCACCTTGGCACTCCATCCTGGCCGGGCGGATGGCCGCCCACCCGGAAGTTACCCCAAAACGGGTGTAATGTCCGGGTCGGCGACCATCCTTCCGGAACTCACAAGACGTACGGAATCGGAGCTGGAAACGTGCCTCAGGCTGTTCTCGTCAACCCAAGATCATGACCAGGAAGATCGGTGAACACTGTCTTCTCGGCATGTTTCGACGTACGCAGTGATGAGTCTTGAGCAACAGGAATTGACGTAGTTAACTGCTCCCACCGTGGCGCGTAATCTCGGACATAACCGATCGATACACGCCATCCGAGTGCAGGTTTTCGACGGCCTTGCGTAGCGCTGCGTCTACGACCGGATCTTTGGAATACCGGTCAGCGGCATCCAGTAACACCCGACCCATATCTCCATCGGATGAAATACGAGTTGCGGACTGAATCGCTGCGATCGCCATTGCGCTCGAGGTCCCGGGTTTGTCGAGCAAAGAAATCAGAACATGGCTGTGATCGCCATCCGAATGGATGGTGTCTGCAGCGGCAAAGAAATCGTCTCGGACCGGCTCCACATTCGCCCCAGCCAGCTCCACAAGGACGCGAGCTTTATCTCCGTCGGACGAGATCAGCTGCGCTGACCTCGCAATTCCGCCGAGTGTACCGGCACCAATTCCTTGCCGGTGAACGAGTGCCACGAGCACCTGCTGGTGGTCACCATCGCTCGAAATGGAATTCGCCGCGTCGAAGAACGCCTTGCGAATGACCTCATCATCGCTGTACCGGGAAACCGCCTCTTTGAGCACACGAGCTTTGTCACCATCCGACGAAATCTTTTTCGACGACCGCAGCGCCCAAGCGAGCGTGTCGCGATCGTCGCCATGCGCCGCCAGTATTTTCGAGAGAACGCGCGCGTGGTCTCCATCCGACGAAATCGAGTTCACCGCTTCGAAATAAGCCATATCCAGACCGTCGTTTGCACGATAGGAGTCCGCCATCTCGATCAGCACTTCGGCCTTGTCGCCGTCGGACGATATATGCTTTGCTGCCCTCGCCACGCTAACAAGTGTGTCAGCGCTTCCCGCGTCCTTCTTGACGATGTCGGAAAGCACCCTGCGTTTGTCGCCGTCCGAACTAATGCTTCTAACTGCCTCGAAAAGATACGGGCGCAGATCGCCAGTGAAATACTTTCCGTCCACGGTCACAAGCACCTGCGCCTTGTCGCCATCCGACGAGATCCCTCGGATCAGTCTTGCGGCGTCCTTCATCTGCTCCGCGCTTAGCGTCGCTTGCGAAAAAAGCTGCTCCAGATAAATGCGTTTCGATCCATCGCTGTGAATCAATCCAATCTCCGTTATTACGGCCTGCGGACCGCCCTGCCGGAGTATTCGCGTAACTCGGGGTCCCGCTCCAATCGCACTATCTCGAATCATCTGTGGCAGGAAGCGCTCCAGCCATGCCCGCCCCTCGGGGTCCAGCGGTTTCGTGGACCCACCCACCGAGTAGGTTTTCGTGAGGTTCCCTGCCGAATCTGCCTTCACCTCGTACACGCGCTCGGAGAGCCATGTCCCTTCCTCCACCCGAAAATGGCCGCCAGGAGAAAGTGACTTGACGTCACGGTCGTCATCGGTGAATTCGATGGTGCCGTCAACCTTCACGCTGAGTGACGTCCATCCGTTGCGGGTCGTCATCTGCATGTGAGTCTCGCCGCTCTGCGGCGCACCCACGGGCGCCATCGGTGCCAGCGGCGGCATAGCAGCTAGTGGCGCCAGGGGGGAGGGTGGTGCCAGCGGTGATGTTGGCGACGGCGCCGGTTCCGCCGGAGCAACCGCCGCGATCGGTGTCAACGGTGCGATTGGCGTCAGCGCCGCGACTGGCGTCGGCCGTGCTGGTGAGGCCAATGGTGCACCAGGCACTGGTGCTGCAATTGGTGCTCGAGGTGCTTGCAGTGAGTGCGGCGGACTTGGTGGGATCAGCTCACGCTGGCTATTTTCGTACGTCGGATTCTGCGCGAAGGCGATCATTTGCGGCGCCTGCGCGCCCACGTAGATCAATATCCCTACTGCGACAATCGCCACCCCCAGCGGGCCGAGGGCAAGCTTCGGAGCCGCGTTCCGAGTTCTGTCCAGCATGTGATGGACGCGGCTGAAAAGTTGCGAACGGTTTCCTGTCGCGCCTACTGCCAGCACGCCCGCGTGCCCCCATTGCGAAAGTTCTGCCACTTTTGTGAGTGAGGCCGCATACGGCTTCGCCGTCCCCGTTGTTGCGACAACCCAGTCATCGCATGCCATCTCACGCTCGATCGACATCCGGTGTTCGATCCAGTACATTGCCGGCTGGATTGGTAGTATTGCTTCAATCAATTTCTGTGCGAAGTTGGTCCAATCATCCCAGCGCCGTATGTGGGCTAGTTCGTGCAGCACGACGTGTTCCAGTTCCGAACCCGAAAGAGTGTCGAGAAGCGTTTGAGGGATAAGGATCGCCGGATTGAGAAATCCGAGCGACATGGGCGCTGCTATGTTGCTCGAAACCAGTAATTGCGTTTGCCGGCGGACACCGTTGATTCCGCTCAGGCTTCGCAACCGCTGCTGCCACTCTCCCGGAAGCGGTACGGCACGTGTTTTCAATCCCCGCAACTCCCGGTAGCCGGATCCGAGTCGCACCAGCATCACTAAAGACAGCAACGCCCACATGATCTCGAGCGCGCCCAGAATCTTTGCAGAGCGAATGCGAATCAAAGGGTGCTCGACGGTCGCCATCACTGGCGACGCACTTCGGGAGGCGGCATTCCGCGCTTTTACAGATGCAGACACCTGCTCAGATACCGGCTCGGGCTTTGATCTCGGAATGGATACACGAGGTGACTCGGGGCTCGCCGCCGTACTCTGTAAGCTAAACTTGGGTTCCTGAATCTTAATGGGTGCAGGAGTCGTAGTCGTGGGCCTGTTCGTTGTTGCAATGGCAGGCGAATCCCTTTGCGCGCTTGGAATGAACGCTCTGGACGTGAGCGGTCCTAGGGGCAAGGCCACGACAGCGAGTAAGGTTACCCACAGAACCGTAAAACGAGTTGTCGGGTTCAGTCGCGGAAGCAGTTTCAGAAGGAGCCACATCGCCGCCGCCAGGAACGTTCCCTCCCAGATTCCGTTGAGAAGAGTTGTCATCGCAAAGTTGATGTGCGTCATTTCTGCTCTCCTTATTCGCTCTCCGCGATCATCTTTTTGATTCGTCGCAATTCTGCCCGGCCGATTTTTTCCTCTTTCAGCAGATTCATGATCAGCAGTTCGCGCGAACCGCCAAAGAAGCGGTTCACAAGGTAACCGAGTGCCTTGCGGCTGGCTTCTTCTTGAACGATTATGGGTTCATAGACGAAGGCCCGCCCCTTCTTTGTGTGCCGCAGGTAGCCCTTGGCTTCGAGAATACGCAGGGTTGTCAGCACGGTGCTATATGCAAGCGGCGGATCGGTCGTTAATGACGCCACTACATCGCCCACGGTTGCCTGTCCCTTCCTCCAAAGCACTTCCATGAGCGGCAACTCGCCTTCCGTCAGGTTGTGTGACTTTTTCCTTGCCAACGCTTCCTCCGCCGCTCCAACAATGAAGAAATTAATAGTTCGAAGAACTTATACGGCGAGTAGCTTGCTTGTCAACTATAAAATTAATAGTTTGGCAGTTTGGGTCAGGTTTGTGATTGATGCGGCGAGCCGGATGGAATGTTTTGGTGATGCACTATCGAAGATCGTGGGGCGTGGGCAGAGATTTCTCGCTGGCGCATGCGAGCGAAGATGCTCACGGCATCCAAACCCACCGCACTTTCTGTCGATCTTGAATCAAGTAGGCAAGCTCAATCGTCGGGTGCCTGTTGGTTTTCAAGGAACCTCTGTTTCGAACGGAAACGGTGATGATTCCGCGGAAGAAAATCCAAACCGCCGCGCGAGAAGAAAAAGCAATTCTACTCGAGCCCTCGTTCGACCATGAGCACCAGGCGCTCGCCCAGCGCGAGCACCATCGCTTGCGGCATCTGATGCAGCGGTCCTTCAAGCACCAGAAGTGCCAGCCCGTGGACCGTCGACCACGCAAGATACTCTGCGTCTTTGCGATTCTTCTTGCTGAGCAAGCCCGATTTCTGCATGCGGTCCAGCGCCAGCGAAAGCAGTTGAAACGGGTTCAATCCCATGGAGGCCGTGTTCGCCGGGTTTTGCTCATAGACAGCCGGTGGAACCGAGAAAGCTGTGCGAAACATCCCCGGCTCTCTCATCGCGAATCCCAAATAGCCCATCCCCACCGCACGTAGACTCTTTCGCGCAAACGCTTGCGGATCGCGTCCTGAACGGCACTTTTTCATTTCATCTTCAATCGCCGCAGCGAGATGGGAAAAACATGCCGATCGCACCGCGTCCAGCAGTTCAGCCTGGTTGGCAAAGTGCCTGTATGCTGCATTGGGAGAGACGCCCGCCTGCCGGGTTGCCTTTCGCAAAATGACCGTATTGGGCCCCCCGATCCGCGCCATCTCAATGCCGGCAGCCAGGAGCGCGTTGCGCAGATCGCCATGACGAAAGGTCTTGCGCTTCTCAAGGATGCGTTTCTCAAGGATGCGTTTCTCAAGGGTGACGGTCTTTTTCATCGTCTGTTCAAAGGAGAGTGTACCGCGGAAAGGTCGCTTGTGGACGGCATCCACTTTCTGATAGTTTATGTGGACAGTGTTTACTTGATAGCGATGCCTCGCTAAAGGGACGGTACAAAAATGGCAGATGGATTCATCTGGTACGAACTCGTAACCAATGATATCGACAAGGCAGTCAGCTTCTACAACAAGGTAGTCGGGTGGGACGTCAAGGACGCCGGCATGCCGGGCTTCACCTACAAGCTCTTTGGTAAAGACGGCAAGGATGTCGGTGGCATGATGACCTGGGCCGGCGCAGGCGCGCCTGAGCTTCCCGCCCAGTGGATGGGCCACATCCACACCGCAAAGCTAGACGAAGAGCTGAAGGCTGTGACCGCCGATGGTGGGACGATTGCGAAGCCTGCTCAGGACATTCCTGGTGTCGGTCGTTTCGCTGTTGTCCTGGACCCTCAAAAGGTAAAATACCTGCTCTTCGAACCCGGCAAGCAGGGTGCTCAGCCACGTTTGGATCAAATGGCGGTAGGCAATGTGGGGTGGCACGAACTGCTTACCGATGATCCGGCAAAGGCCTTCGATTATTACTCCAGGCACTACGGCTGGCAGAAAGATCATGCGCATGATATGGGACCCATGGGCATTTACCAGACTTTCCGGACCGACAAGCCCCTTTATACCGGCGGAATGATGGCTCGTAAAGGCCCCGACATGCCCGAAGGCATTCCGCCGCACTGGCAGTTCTACTTCACCGTCGACGACATCGAGGCTGCGCAGAAACGTGTGATGGATGCGGGCGGCAAAATAGTGCTGCCTCCCATGGACGTCCCTGGAGGGTCGCGCATCCTGCAGGCCACAGACGATCAGGATGGCCACTTCGCTCTGATGCAGGGACCAAAATCGTAACCGCGATGTACTCATATTCCGTGTAGCCGTTCTTCGTTCACAGGAGAACGGCTGCCGAACTTACCTGGGAGTTTGAAAAGATGAGAGGAGAGAGTTAGATGTCCGAGAAGATGATGACCTGCCTATGGTTCGACCACGGCAAAGCGCGCGAGGCGGCGGAATTCTATGCGGCGATGTTCCCCGACAGTTACGTCGGGAAGACCAGCGCCTCACCCACGGACACGCCATCAGGGCCTGAAGGCCAGGAGTTGACGGTTGAGTTCACCGTCTGCGGGCGCAATTTCCTGGGCCTCAATGGCGGTCCGAAGTTCGTCCCCAACGAAGCGGTCAGCTTCATCGTCCTCACAGAGGACCAGGACGAGACCGACCGCCTGTGGAATGCCATCGTCAGCAACGGCGGCCAGGAAAGCATGTGCGGTTGGTGCAAGGATCGCTGGGGTTTTTCGTGGCAGATCACCCCGCGCGCGCTGCTGGCGGCGACGCAAGACCCGGATCGCGCCGCAGGCAAGCGCGCGATGAACGCGATGATGACGATGCGGAAGATTGACATTGCCGCGATCGAGGCTGCGCGCGCGAGGCGGTAGAGCCGATCGTCTACCACCACGTCCCAAGGCCACCGTCTGAGCCGGATGGCAAATCAGTGCTTGGGCAAGGGTCCCCCCTAATCAAAGGGCTGCCAGGTGAGAGGCAAGCCTGTTTTGATTCGAGTTAAAGAGGTCAGCCGGCTGAAGAGTTTGCGGAAAAACTCTGGGTTGATGAAAAAATCGCTCCCTCAGCGGCTAAAGCCGCATTCACTACAAAGCAGTTATGTACGGCCTGAAGGCCGTCCCCTTCAAAGAATTCGGGTTTTTCCGCAGCCTCTGAAGTCGGGCAGCCTTCACCGTTATCGTCGCGACCAGACGGTCCATTGTCATCCGCACGTTGATCCCGCGGCATAGTTTTTGGTGTCATCAATGCTATGTGCGGGCCGCTTGGGCGGCTACTTCCTCGTGACTATCTCGCAATCAGTGTGGAGCGAACTAAGCCGTCTGGCTAAGGGGTCGCCCTCTCTTTAATTCCCATGCTATACGCAGATCGTTGCGGCGTGCCAGGACATACGCCTTGGCCTCTTCCAAACTGCCGTAGACACGCCGGCCCTTAATCATGTTGCATGGACGGCAGCAGGCCACCAGGTTGCTCGGGTCCTTTCTTCCCTTGTGGGCCCGAGGAACCACGAAATCAACCGACATGATTAAAGCGTTCTCGAAACTGGCGTTCCCGTCCAGTCCACAGTACCTGCAACAGTACTTATCCCGTTCTAAAACTCGGATTCCCTCCTCCAGGGTCACCGGCTTGGCTATCAACGTCAAAGTGGCAAGGTCGAGTGGCATTTGACACCTCCTGATCAGAATCTCTTCCGTCGGGCCCTTTTGTTCTTGCGCGGAACGATATGGCAGGCACTCTCTCGTGTCAAGAGCGTCCTGTCAGACAATTTCGGAAAACTGGGGGTTACTTTTAGTTAACGACACCTGCATCCACATGGTTTTTATCAGAGGTTCTTGCGCTTAAGCCGCCCGTGGCATCGTTGGCTTGCACGGTTTCCTAAGGGAAATCACGCGGCCGTATCTCACCGGAACCACAACTCGGCCCGAAACATGAGGAGCCCCGCGCGTGGCGAGTGTTCGGCCGCTTACCGGGGAGACGGAGACGTGCGCATAAATAGGAATACGGGAATGTCTGCAAATTTGAGTGATGGAACTGGCGATCCCTAGGCTTACGACGTTTCCCATCTATACCTTTGATATCTCGTTCTTTTGTTCCAGGCAGTCAGACAGCGGCTTTGCGTTGGCGGCATCCTAACGCCTCGCCAGGATCTCGTACACCGGCTTGTTGTCGGCGAACACCTGCCATTCTGCTATCTTTCCTTCGCGAATCACAGCCTTCCAGGCCGCAGGTGTCTTCCAGTGCGTGTTGTCGATGGATCCTGCTGCCTCGCCTTCGGCCAGCACCACGTTATCTTTGGTTATTACGTTGTCGGTGCGAATGCAGTAGTCCGGACACATCGCGAAATACCCGCGCCATCCGGCCTCCATCGATTTCGCACCTTCCACGCGACGCCCCAGCGAATCGATGAAAATATGACCAGGAGCCATCAGAGCGATCAGGGCTTGTAAGTCGTGGCGATTGATGGCGGTTACGAATAACTTGAAGACCTCTTCAGGGTGCATCGTCCTCCTATCCTTATAGGCCTGAGAAACCGAGATCTGCCCACGATCCACTCCTAGACCGTTCTGCCCCACTCCGTACGGTAGCGAGTTGCGAAAAGAGCAGGCACAGGGAGATCACGGGCAAACGGGGCAAGGTATCATGCTTCATGTGTGGCTTGTAACATGGATTGCGCGTCGGGAGCGCAAAAATTGGTTCGATGAAATGCAGGCCAGCGCTGCCATCGTACGGTCGTAGTTCCGGGGATGCAGATCAATCCTGTCCGGGCCGCAGAGCATCATTCTTTGGATAACAGTGGCAGTACGCGAAGGCTCTGGGACCGACCGGATACCAAAAGTCAGCGTCCAGACCGTTAGCCGCGTGGGCCTGGTTTGGGCCTGGAGCCCCGCAGTCGCGGAGATTCCGATTTGTCGGATTTCTGCGGGGGTCTACCTTCGTGCCGGTGCAAGGCGCGTGGGATAGATCAAGCTATCCCCGGCCGTTGCGATACTTACACCGTTAACTCAGTCTTTACTCTGGTGAGCGCTTCTAAAGACGCTATGTCACGCTTACCATTAGCTGTACTTGGGAGACGATCTAAAGACCAGAATTTTTCCGGAATCATGTATTTGGGTAGATATCGTGTCAAGTGACCGATAAGTTCAACTGCCACAATATCGTAGTTAGGTTCTCCTACGACAAATGCATAAAGGCGCTTTTGGTTGGTGGGACCCCCGACGCCTAAAACGGCAGCATCGGCAACGCCTGGACACGTGCGGATCACCTTTTCTATCTCTTCCAGCTCGATCCTGTATCCATTTATTTTCACCTGATGGTCGATTCGGCCATGGAATTCCAACTTCCCATGCTCATTCCAACGTCCGAGGTCGCCCGTCCGGTAAACTCGCATCCTCCGAGACGCGCCAACGTCAAGGTGAACAAAATACTCACGTGTCAATTGCGGATCGTTCAAGTAGCCTGCAGCTAAACCTGCGCCGCCTATGCAGATTTCGCCAATATTCCCAGGAATCTGGGGTCGTCCGTCTGGATCGAGGATGTAGACTTCGGTATTTGCAATTGGCTGTCCGATGGAGACCACCTCGTCGCTGAGGGAAAGCCTGTCTGCGGTGGACCAGATTGTTGTTTCCGTGGGTCCGTACATATTCCATACTGAAGAAGATCGAGTAATCAGCTTGTTGGCTAAATCGCGGTCGAGCCGGTCTCCGCCACAAAGAATGGTGAGGTCAGGGGAGCCTGCCCAACCGGATTCGATCAGAATTCTCCAGGTGATCGGGGTTGCCTGCATAACCGTAGGCTTCTTGTGCTGGATGATGCCGGCGAGAATCCGACCGATTCTAGCTTGTTCCTCGGAAACGAGAATCACTTTACCCCCGTAACAAAGAGGTAATAGAAGCTCGAGGGCTGCAATATCGAACGAAACAGTAGTAACCGCAAGCCAACTGCCGCGTTCAGTAAAAGCCACGCGCTGAGCGACGTCGCTAAAAACATTTGCCAGGGCACCGTGGGTCACAGCAACGCCCTTTGGGGTGCCCGTCGTGCCTGAGGTGTAAATCACGTAAGCTAAATCCGTCAGCTCTGGAAGGGATAACGTATTACTGTCGTATTCCTCTGTTGCCGTGACCGGCAGGTGATCAACCACACAGACTTGCGATGAAACTGCAGGCAGGTTCGTCATGCTCTGGGAATCGGTCACGATGAATCGGGAGGCGGCATGCGCCAAGACCTGCCCGAGGCGCATTGCTGGATCGCCCGGATTCAAAGGGAGGTACGCGGCGCCCGTTTTTAGAACGCCTAACATTCCGATGATGAGGTTCTCTGACCGCTTAAGGCAAAGTGCAACGATGTCCCCGGGCCCGACGCCATTTGCCTTGAGGTATCGCGCCAACCGTTCCGCTCGCTGGCTTAAAGAGGCATACGTGAAAGTTTTATTATTTACCTCTAATGCCGTGGCGAGTGCTCCGGAGGTAACCTGCGATTCGAATAGTCCGACGATTGAGGATCGGACATGTGTCAACTCCTCCATGGAAGGGGAAGTTGGCATGTCTTGACCCAATGAGTGGTTCATCCTGGTTCCCGCCGCGCAAGGTTCAGAGTATCGATCAGTGGATGTGACGGTGAGGGCAGAAAAATCAAGCAAAACATTTACGGAGTTGCTTCGGGCCCGCTGTCCACGCCATGACTATAAAGCTATATCGAGGTCCAGAAAAATTGGTCAGCGCCAAAAGTGGCATCTGGGGAATCTTAAGGTATTCATCCTGGTCCTGAAGGCGCGGTCGTATCGTCCCGACAGGATTCCATCGCGATTATAGATCAAACTTTTATCTCATAAACAAGCTCCATGCAAATAGATTGCACATTGTGTGGGCTTGCTCTAACGTATTTTGCAACTGCAATTATTCGGAGAATCTAAGAATCTCTTTTTGAAGACGGGACCACATCCCGTCGCTGAAAATTTGCTGGCCGGTGGACTTGACATGTCGACATCCGTATGAACCGAAAAGAGTGCGACCTCAAACACCAGCGGTCCGCCGTATGCGGTTCGAGATCGATCGAGCCCGATTGGGCGCCTTCAGTTTTTGCATTCGAACTTTTGCTTTGCTGCTATTCAATCATCGTTTGAGATAGATTTAACGCACCAGTTTCCAACAGGTATGGTGATGAAGGTGTCGCCTTTTTCCCGCACAGGTGCAAGAACTCTCACCATGCGTGGGGGGGTGGCGGCGATCTTCGCCAAATCGCGTGTAACAGCACTCATGACACTGTTGCTGCCTCGTAGGTATCTCGAACGCCGAGGTGCCCTGACGCCACGGCGGACAGGCGCACTGCTTTGCCCACTACTCCTGAGTGCGATCCTTCCCGCGCTGATATTACCAATGCTTGCCGGTTGTGGTGGGTCATCAGGGTCGGGCAGCATCGTCCCGCCGGTTACCGCTACGCCCTCCATCTCACCTGGTACAGGGACCTACGTTGGCACGCAACAGGTAACCATCAGTGATGCGACTTCGGGGGCGACCATCTATTACACGACGGATGGAACAGTGCCAACGGCCTCTTCCACCGTATATACGGGGCCAATCTCGATTGCTAACTCTTCGACTGTGCAGGCAATCGCGATTTTGCAGGGATCGTCAAGTGCAGTTGCCTCTGCCGCGCTGACAATTACGCCAGCGCATCCGCCGGCCAAGCTGGCTTTCGTGCAGCAGCCTTCAAACTCGTTGGCCGGGATCGCAATCTCACCCGCGGTCCAGGTGGCGGTCCAGGATGCCAACGGGAATGCCGTGACGGGCGCCACCAACCCAGTCACGCTTGCTCTCACCACAGGCACAGGCCTTGGCGGCACGCTAACGGTTACTGCGCAAAATGGTGTTGCGACCTTCAGTAACCTGTCAGTAGGCTCAGCCGGAACTTACATGCTGTCAGCTACCAGCGCGGGCCTCACGTCGGCGACAAGCGCGAGTTTCACCATCGCTGTGCCGGTGAAGCTCGCGTTTGTGGTGCAGCCCTCGAATGCGTTGACCGGGGCACCGATCTTGCCGGCGGTTCAGGTGGCAGTACAGGATGCTTCCGGGAATACCGTGACCGCCGCGACCACTCCCGTCACCGTTGCCCTCACCAGCGGCACAGGCCTTGGAGGAACCCTGACCGTTACTCCGCAAAATGGGGTTGCGACCTTTAGTAACCTCTCCGTCAGTGCGGCGGGAACCTACACGCTGTCCGCAACCAGCTCCGGTCTCACTTCAGCGACCAGCACCAGCTTTACCATCACTACGCCGGTGAAGCTGGCGTTTGTGGTGCAACCTTCGAACGCGTTTACCGACACTGCGATCTCGCCCGCCGTTCAGGTGGCAATACAAGACGCCAGTGGAAATACCGTAACGGCGGACACTGATCCAGTCACGCTTGCCCTAGCAGGGGGAAGCGGCCTTGGAGGAACGCTGACCGTCACCCCGCAGAATGGCGTCGCCGTCTTTAGCAACCTCACCCTTAGTACCGCGGGAAGCTACACACTGTCGGCAACCAGCTCGGGCCTCACCTCAGCGACCAGCAGCAGCTTCACCATCACCATTCTTCCGGTAACTTACTATCTTTCCCCGAACGGAAATGACTCCAATAGCGGCCTCTCCGCCAGTCTGCCATGGCTGAGTCCGGATCATCCCTTGAACTGCGGCGACCACATTGTCGCCGCCTCCGGCACGTACTCAGCGGCAAATTTCAACACCGGCAAATGGGGGACGGTCACCTGCCCTTCGGGTGACAATGTCGCCTGGCTTGAGTGCGCAACCTTCGATACCTGCAAGGTTTCGACGGCTATGTCAGATGGCATGTGGGTCGATGAGAATTATTGGGGCGTGCAAGGTTGGGAAGTCACAACCAACACAAATATTTACGCTGCCTGCTTTCATGCCGGACCGAAATCTGCCACTTCAGTCAATGTTCACCACGTCATCTTTGCCAATGATGTGGCGAACGGGTGCATGGGCGGGGGATTTACCGCCTATAACCTCTCCACCAGCGCTAGCGTCGATTACATAGCATATGTCGGCAACATCGCCTTTAACAGCGCGCAGGGTTCTGGAGAATGCTACAGCGGATTTAATATTTACCAGCCGATTGCCTCCGATACCAGCGCCGGCACTCACCTGTTCATTGCCGGGAACTTCTCATACGGGAATCTGGATCCGGATCCTTGCAATGGCACTGCACCAACGGATGGTGAAGGAATCATTCTCGATACGTTCGACTTCTCGCACGATGGAGGGCCTGCCTATGCGCAGCAGGTGCTGGTTGAGAACAATATTGTTGTGAATAACGGTGGCCGGGGAATTGAGGTCTACAACAATTCGGCAGGTTCTGCCCACGCGGCTATCAGCATCACGCAAAATACAAGTTGGGGAAATCTCACAGACCCAAATCAAAACGGGACAGGCTGCGGGGAGGTTTCTCTCGAGGACGCGAGCGATACCCAGGTCTATGGCAATTTAGTCTCCACCAGGAGTGCAACCGGGTGCGGCGTGAACCCTGTTTTCGCTTTGTCAGTCCAAAACGGCGATGCTACTGACTCCGTGGACAGCAATTTTGCATTTGGTTATAGCGGCAACAACACCTTCGTGTCTGGTAGCGGAACCTTCGCTTTCGGTTCAAAGAATATATTGGGCACCAATCCAGTTTTTTCGAATCCCACTGTCCCCGGTGCACCGAACTGCCAGAGTACTTCGAACGTGGCAAACTGCATGGCGACGGTGATTTCTGATTTTGTTCCCACGGCGGCCTCCGCGAAAGGGTTCGGTTATCAGACGCCCAGCTCCACACCAACCGCGGACCCTCTTTTTCCACAGTGGCTGTGCAACGTCAATCTTCCCCCCGGCCTGGTGACCTTGGGGTGTGCTAAACCGTGACGTCGCTCTTCGTTGACCAAGAGGTTTGATCCGCTTCGCACCCCTTGCATCAGATCCACAATCGCCTACCTCCCTATTTGCCAAGCGCACTTCTCTCTCACATGAGCACCATCACTTCATTCTGACGTTACCTTTGGACTGTGCATGGTTACTTTTGAGGACAGCAAGTCCTTTGTTTGCGTCAGCCGAAGAGCGCCTACCACTTTCGCGATATAGATTCTCCCTCCCATGTGAACCAGCCTGAATGAAAGAGCACGCCACCCGCGGCTTGTAGACCGGCGTCGATTCTTAAGTTCCAGCTCTTGCAATCTTCGTACGCGACCACTTCTTTTGCTGCGGTTCGATCGTCGTTTGAGCCAGTCTTCAGACGGGGATTTTGATGAAGGTCGTGCCCTTTTTCCACACAAGCAAAAGAACGTTTAAAGGCGATTTGACTGCGCTGGCGATCTACGCCAACCAACATTTCGCGGCTATCAACGGCGGTACCACCCCAACGCCGTTTGCGCGCTGTGGTGCCCTTTCGCTATTGCTCTGCCGCAACCATCTACAGAATCGCCTTAACAAGATGAGGACTCCAGCGGAGGGTACATTGCGAACGCAGAAAGTTTCGAACGCAGAGCGGATTCCTTTAATCTTGAGTGTGATCTTGGCAGCAATGTTCTTCGCGATGCTAGGCGGATGCGGATACTCCGGTTCGGCGAATGGCGTTGGTGTTGCCCTGCAGGGCACTGTATACGGCGGGCTGCAACCTGTTGCCGGATCGACCATCCAGCTCTACGCCGCAGGCACCAACGGAGTTGGCTCAGCGGCGCAGCCTCTGCTCCTTAACGCGATAAAGACAGATACAAACGGCAATTTTTCCGTACCGGCTGACTATCGCTGTCCTTCCCCATCCTCGCAGGTCTATGTTGTCGCCAGCGGGGGCAATCCAGCGGGCGCTACAAGCGAGAGCAACCCTGCTCTCAGGCTCACGGCGATGCTTGGCGCTTGCAGTAGTCTTTCCAGCGCCTCATCCATCACTGTCAATGAGGTCACCACAGTTGGGTCAGTCTGGCCCCTCGCCCACTACATGACGTCGTCAACGCATCTTAGGCTCCGCCGCGAACGACACTTCCTTCCTCGCGGCTGTATCCAGCGTGCCGCAATACGTAAATATTGGCCGGGGAACCTCTCCCGGAGTCTCCACGTCGTCCAGCCGCTTTGCCGAAAACGCCAAGCTCTACAGTCTCGCTGATCTTCTTGCACAGTGTGCGGGTTCCTCGGGTGGAGTGGCCGGCGATGGCAGTCCCTGCGGCCGTCTGTTTTCGATAGCTACCTCGCCTGGCGGCAGCGCTCCAACAGATACGGTGACTGCGGCTATCCGCATCGCGCAAAACCCAGAGAACGCCGTGAGCGAGATCTTCGACCTTGCCACGGAGCAAACCCCTTTCCAGCCGGCACTCACTGCCATGCCTACCGACTGGGCTTTACACTTAACCTTCGCGGTCGCGACCCCAAACCTATCGCTGGGCACGGGAACCTATAACGGCCCGCAAGAGCTCACGATGAGTGACTCGACGAAGGGCAGCACCATTTACTACACCAGTGATGGAACGGTTCCGACAACCTCTTCGCCAACCTATACGGGAGCAATCTCGATAGGCACCTCATCAACCGTGCAGGCCATGGCGGCCTTACAGGGATCGACGAGTGCAGTTGCCTCTTCCACGCTGACGATCACCGCGGAAGATATCACGCCGACCATGCTGGTTTTTGTGCAGCAGCCCTCAAATACTCCGGCTCAAGCGACGATTTCTCCTGCCGTCCAGGTGGCAGTAGAGGATGCCAGCGGACATCTGGCGCTCACGGCCGCGGGTCCGATCACCCTGGCTCTCGTGGGGGGCACTGGTTTAACTGGAACGCTCACCGCCACACCGCAGAATGGCATCGCCACCTTCAGCGATCTCAGCGTGAGTACACCGGACACGGGGTTGACGCTATCGGCGACCGGCTCTCAGTTGTCATTTGCGAACAGCGCACCCTTCAACATCGGCCCATCGACCAGCGGCGCTGGTTTACCGGCAAAGCTGGCGTTTATGGTGCAGCCCTCAAATGCTGCGACGGGAGCCACCATCTCACCAGCCGTCCAGGTTGTAGTAGAGGATAGCAACGGAAATGTGTTGGAGGGCGCCAAGAATCCAGTCACTCTTTCCCTGGCCGGCGGAAATGGTCTTGGCGGAACGCTCACCGTTACTCCGAAGAAAGGTATTGCGACTTTTAGCGACCTTGCCATTAGTGCTGCCGGAACCGGCTATACACTCACGGCGACGAGTCCCAGTTTGGTGCCGGCCACTAGCGCAAGCTTCAACATCAGTACACCGGGCAGCAACGCTACTCAACCGTCGAAGCTGGCTTTCGTACAGCAGCCCTCCAACGCCCTAGCCGGTGCAACGATCTCTCCAGCCGTCCAGGTGGCGGTAGAGGATGTCAACGGTAACGTCGTGTCGGCCGCCACTAATCCGATCACGCTTGCTCTTGGCGGCGGTAGCGGTTTGGGAGGGACGCTCACCGTCACACCGCAGAACGGCATCGCGACTTTTGGCAACCTGAGTGTCAGTACTGCGGGTAGCGGATACACCCTGTCGGCTGGCAGTCCGAACCTTAGCTCTGCGACCAGTGCAAGCTTCACCATCAGCGCGTCCGGCTCCGGTCCGTCACCGGCACAACTGGTATTCCTGCAACAGCCATCGAATGCCGTGACTGGGGCGACGATCTCTCCAGCCGTCCAGGTGGCGATTCAGGATGCCAACGGGAATACGGTAACGGCCGCGACCAATCCAGTCACTCTCGCTCTTGTAGGGGGCAACGGTCTGGGAGGAACGCTCACCGTTACTCCGCGGAATGGCATTGCCACCTTCAGTGACCTCAGTGTCAGTACCGCCGGGACCGGCTATACGCTTTCTGCAACCAGCCCGACCCTGACCTCTGCGGTCAGTGCGACGTTCAACATCAATGCTCCCTCCGGCGGTGGTTCACCGGTGAAGCTGGCATTCCTGCAGCAGCCTTCCAATGCCGTGACTGGGGCGACGATCACACCAGCCGTCCAGGTCGTGGTTCAGGACGCGAGCGGTAATACCGTACAAGGTTCAACCAATCCAATCACCCTGACGCTTGTGGGAGGCACTGGCTTAGCGGGGACGCTCACGGTTAACGCGCAGAATGGTGTTGCCACCTTCAATGACCTCACCGTGAGTACGGCCGGCACGGGTTACAAACTCTCTGCGGCCAGCCCCGCGCTCACGCCGGCGACCAGTGCCAGCTTTACCATCAGTCCGCCGAGCACCGTCCCCCCACCGCCCGCAAAGCTGGCGTTCCTGCAACAACCATCGAACACCCAGGTTGGGGCCGCTATTTCGCCGGCCGTCAAAGTGCTGGTAGAGGATGCGAATGGCAATGTTGTGGTCGGTGCTACCAACCCGGTCACACTGGTTCTTTCCAGCGGTAGTGGCCTCGGAGGTACGCTCACGGTCACACCGCAGAACGGCATCGCGACGTTCAGCAATCTCACCGTCAGCGCCGCAGGGCTCGCCGACACACTCACCGCGAACAGTCCGGACCTTACGTCTGCGACCAGCACGCCCTTTATCGTTACCGGGGTTACGGTCCCCTTGCCGGTAAAGCTCGCATTCCTGCAGCAGCCATCGAATACGACTGCCGGAGCCACGATCTCACCGGCTGTCCAGGTGGTGGTACAAGACGTCAACGGTAATACCGTGGCCGGCGCCACCAATCCAATCACACTCGCCATAAGTGGCGGCAACGGTCTTGGAGGCACGCTGACTGTTAACGCGCAGAATGGTGTTGCGACCTTCAGCAATCTATCGGTAAGCACCGCAGGAAGCTACACGCTGTCGGCAGCCAGCTCGGGCCTCACGTCCGCGACCAGCGCCAGCTTCACCATTGCTACGTCGGGCGGCGGAACTCCAGCCAGGCTGGCGTTTCTGGTGCAACCGTCGAATGCATCGACCGGGGCCACGATCTCGCCGGCGATCCAGGTGGCGGTACAGGATGCCAACGGGAATACCGTAACCAGCGCCACCAATCAAGTCACGCTTGCTCTCACCGGGGGTAGCGGCCTGGGCGGCACACTGACGGTCACATCGCAGAATGGGATCGCCACCTTCAGCAATCTCAGCGTCAGTACGGCCGGAAACTACACGCTGTCGGCCAGCAGTGCGGGCCTCAGCTCGGCAACCAGCAACAGCTTCACCATCACTACTCCCTCCACCTCTGGAAAGACGTACTATCTTTCCCCGAGCGGGAGCGATTCCAACAGCGGCCTCTCCGCCAGTTTGCCTTGGCTGACTCCGAATCATTCCCTCAATTGCGGCGACGTCGTGATCGCAGCTTCCGGCCAGTACTCAGCATCGAATTTCAACACTGGCAAGTGGGGAACAGTAAACTGCCCCGCGGCTAATAATGTAGCGTGGCTGCAATGCGCGACCTTCGACACTTGCAAGATTTCGGCGACTTCCTCAGATGGAATGTGGGTCGATGCAAGCTATTGGGGTGTGCAAGGTTGGGAAGTTACCACCAGTAACTATACTTACGGAGCCTGCTTTCATGCCGGACCTACCCGGGGCAGCACTATCCATCACGTGATCTTTGCTAATAACGTGGCCAATGGTTGTATGGGCGGAGGATTTAACTCCTATAACAGCTCCACCAGTGCCAGCGTCGATTACATCGTGTATATCGGCAATATCGCTTACAACGGTGCACAGGGAAGCGGGGCCTGCTACAGCGGACTGAATATCTACCAGCCGATTGCCTCCGATACCAACGCCGGCACGCACATGTACATTGCGGGCAACTTCTCTTATAACAACGTGGACGGGAGTCCTTGTTCGGGCGGTCTCACTACCGACGGGGAGGGGATCAATCTTGACACCTTCGACTTCAGCCAGGGCGGTGGACCGGCCTACACCCAGCAAGCGGTAGTGGAAAACAATATTTCAGTCAGCAATGGATCATCGGGGGTTCTGATCGAGAACAATAAGACCGGCTCCAGTGCTGCGCCGGTCTACTTCAAATACAACACTACGTATGGAAATCTAAAGGCCACCAACCGCAGCTTCTGCGTGGGCTTGGGCGAGATATATGCCGAAGCAGCCAATAACGTTACTGTTACCAGCAACCTCGAGGTCACGGATGCGGCCACGGGTTGCCAGGGCGACGCAATCTACGCTGCTTCCGTGGCCAATAGCAGTGGGGACACGTATCAAAATAACTGGCTCTACTCAGCTGCCGGAAACAATATGTTCTCCAGTAACAATTCATCATTCGCGTTTGGCACGCAAACCGTCGGCACCAACCCGGCATTTGCTTCGGCCTCGGTTCCGGGCGCACCTTCATGCTCCGGCACAGCCAACGCGGCTGGCTGCATGGCGACGATGATCTCAAACTTTACTCCGACTGTGACTGCGGCTAAAGCCTACGGCTATCAGCCAGCAGGCGCCAACGTATACGACCCGTTATTCCCACAATGGCTATGCAATGTCACTCTTCCATCCGGTCTTGTGACGAAGGGGTGCCAGGTAGGGCCGTAAGACGCAGGCGGGCGGCATCGGAAGTGAAACAACCGAGGACCGGTTGCCTTCACCATCCGCAGGTGAGTTCAGATCTCACGGGGCGGAGGCAACACAACGGTCGGGAACTAATCATGAATCGAAAAGCGAGTCCTTTGTTTTTATCGGGCGGCATGATCCGCCCATCGCTTTTCTTTTTCGCCAAAAACGCGTAGTTGTGTGGTTGCTAATTGCGAAGGGCTGCATGGAAGTGTGCCATCTTAGATTTGTGAATAAAAATGAAATTGTTCACGTATGGCTTGCCGGCCACGGAAGCATCCTGATGGGTTGACGCGTCGAACTCTTCGATTGGGTGCAATTTACCATTTACGTGAAAGAGCCCGTGGTAGCCAAATTTCGACAAGAACCCGAGCACGGAGTTCACAGCATCTTTCCGGTGACGCTCTTCGGCCTCGATCAATAGGTTGGGCAGACTATTTTCAATGGTGTTGGCGGCTCCTCGTAAAGCTGCGAGCTCATGGCCTTCCACATCGATCTTCATGAAGCCAATCTTGGTCAACTTCAGCGAGTCCAGTGTTAAAAGCGAAATTGTTATTTGCTGAACTTCGACTTGATCGAGAGTGTTTTCTGCCTCAATGGTTCCCATCCCGGCAATCGGCTCGCTCAGGGGCACGCGGAGGACGGATGTCCCCTCGTGATCAGAAACGGCTGCTTCGATCACCTTAACGTCTTTCAAAGCGCGCCGCACGAAGTCCGCATAGAAAGGATTTGGTTCAAATGCAATTACAGACTGTGAATGTTGCCGCATCAGGTAGCTATAGACTCCCCGGTTCGCTCCGATATCCAGCGAAACACATGACTCGTCGCAGAGCGCATTGACATAGGCTAGCTCCTTTTCCCCTATCGCCTTTGACCGCATTACATTCCATCGCAACCTCTGGGACATGGGCAAGGACTTCTTTAGAGTGGATACTAGTCTCATCGTATTTCCCTCGACTGTTCGAAGACTCCACACCTGCCCCGGGAGCGGGAGGGCAGGTATCGAATCGGTTAAAGTTTTCAAGCGTCCAGTCCATTTTCTCATTGCGCCTATGCAAATTACTTAGGCCGCTACGATTGAGCCAATTGATTGCGAAGCGGGAGAAAAGGTAATGAATTTCGTTGGACGCGCATCTCGGCCGACATGGTACAGCGAGAGATGAGCAGGACCTGCCTACGCGCCCAGACACGCAGCGTTGTTCCACCGCACGTCTCGCGCTCAAATCGGGGTCAGCAATACGACAATTGTGGCTTTCAATCCCGTTTCTACATTGGCCGGCGCAGGTTCTTCCCTCAACCGCCGTGAACGGCCAAGCTGTCGATCACGATGCGGCCGGGGTACCTCGAAGGTGTCGGAACCGCCACGCATTCAAAAGGTTTGTTGTCGGGTCATCTGAAGCTCACGTAAAATGTGTGCTTGCTTACGGGCCCGATTGTGTACACGATCTAGCGGAGGAGCACCCTGTTTTAAGCAAACGCTTGAACCTATGACTATCGCGCTGGGCTCAAAGCCGGAAGGCGTCACCATGGTTGAGGTCGATGCCACGGCAAATTTGGATCCTGGCAAAAACTGATTAAAGGGAAAACCTATGAACCCGCCGCGGCCGGAAATTTTGCCCCCAGTCAAGCCTTCGCCGAAGCAAAGGCAACGTGGCGGCAGCGGTTTTCTCGTGATCATACTTTGTTGTGTGGTCGGCCTCGTTCTTGCCTGGTTCGAACGCGACAGGGTTTTCAAGACTGGCGCCCCACTCGCTGCCCAGTCTAAAACCTATTACCTTTCACCAACCGGCAGTGATTCCAACAGCGGACAATCCCCCAGCGTCCCTTGGCTGTCGCCGAACCATCCTTTGAACTGCGGAGATGTCATCGTGGCAGCTGCAAGCTACAGGATATTCGGCCGCCAACTTCTACACCGGCAAGTGGGGAACCGTGACATGCCCTGCGGAAAACAATGTCGCCTGGCTTCAATGTGCAAACCTTCGATGGATGCAAGATTCACACCACTACCAACCAGGGGATGTGGGTCGATAAGAGCTATTGGGGAGTGCAAGGCTGGGAAATTACAACCAGTGCGTCAGATACCTATGGAACCTGTTTTATGGCCCAACCTAACTACGTCCCCGCTGAAATCCATCACATCATCTTTGCCAACGACATCGCGAATGGCTGTTCTCAGGGCGGATTCGCCACTGTAAACCATGGTTCGCTGGTGTCGACTACCTCGCGATCATAGGCAGCATTGCCTACGATGCTGCACAAGGAAGTACGAGCTGCGCGAGCGGAATCTCTATCTACCAGCCGGTTCAATCAGACGCATTGCCGGGGACCCACATCTATGTCGCCGGAAACTTCTCCTACAGTAATCTCGAACCCAGTAAGTGTGCTGGCGGGTCTCCCACGGATGGCGAAGGAATCATCTTTGATAGTTTCGATGGAAGCCAGGGCGGGATTTCCCCTTATTGGTCGCAGGCGGTCGCTTACAACAACATCGTAGTCAACAATGGCGCGAAGGGCATTGAAGTCAACAATAATTCTGCAGGCTCTTTCATTCGACCATCTGGTTCAGTCAGAACACCAGCTGGGGAAACCTTACTGATCCAAATCAAACCTGGTTTGGTTGCGCGGAGATTTCCCTTTATAAGGCAAGCAACACCCACGTCTACGGCAATCTGATCTCTACCAAGAGTGCAACCGGATGCGGCGGACATCCGATCTATGCTCTGGCGTTTCCGCCGGTGACGGCACCGATTCAGTTACATAATAACCTCGCGTACGGTTACAACGGAAACAACACTTTCCTCTACAATAGTGGATCGTTCGCGTGGGGCTCGGGTAATCAATTCGGCGATATCTCCGAATTTCACCAATCCCGTTGCCCCAGGTCCACCGAGCTGCGAGGGCACCTCCAATGTACCGAACTGCATGGCAGCCTGTGATCGCCAATTTCATACCCAAAGACGGCGTCAGCAGTGGGCCTTGGCTATCACAAACCAAGCTCTACACCGGACCACGACACGCTTTTCCCCCAGTGGCTCTGCACCGCCAACGTTCCATCCGGCCTGATTACCATGGGCTGCGACTGATCAGTTGTTGGCGACGCTCGCCTTAAATTCAGGTCGTTGTTGATCCCGAAATGTGCCCAGACAACC